>JAWQNE010000023.1:0-95022 GCA_033741175.1 Mycolicibacterium sp. 120270
CAGGACAATCCGGCGCCCGATTAGACCAGGTACACATGTAACACTCGTCCTGAACAGTCGGATAGCTCAGCTAGGCCCCCTTTGTTACAGATAAGGCAGGCAAGTGCTGCTGCATGTCGGCCGGAGCCGGGACGGTCACCGCAGGCTCAGCGAGATAGCGGTGCTGCGGCGAGACGTCAGCGGCCTGGTGCAGGTGGCGACGGCATGGCACGCCGACAACGGATCAGGCATCGGCGCAGACGATTTGGAGGCGATGCTGGCGCAGCGGGAGCCGGCGTGGTGACCGCCAGTCTGGCGTTGGCACTGGCGGTCGTGATCGCACCGACCGGTCATCGGCTGACGCCTGCGCGGACGACTCGCCGCCTGCCCGGTGCGGTGGTGATGGGTGGGCTTGCAGCGGTCGCAGCGATTTTGCTGCCCGCCGCGGCCACCGTTGCCCTGGCTTTTGTCGCCTGCACTGTTCTACTACGCCGCCGGCGGGCGATCGCACGGCGCGCCCGCGCAGCAGAGGCCATCGCGCTACAGGGTGCGCTCGACGTCCTCGTCGGAGAGTTGCGCACCGGTGCGCACCCGGTGTCGGCGTTCGAAACCGCGGCGGGGGAAGTCGACGGGCCTGTCGCGGGAAGCCTGCGCGCGGTCGCGGCGCGCGCCAGGCTGGGCGCCGATGTGGCGGCGGGGCTTCGCAGTTTCGCCGCGTCATCGCGGCTGCCCGGGCACTGGGAGCGGTTGGCGCTGTTCTGGCGGCTGGCGCAGTCTCAGGGCCTGGCGATCGCCACGCTGATGCGCGCCGCGCACCGGGACATCGTCGAGCGGGAACGCTTCGCGGCGCGGGTCGATGCCGGTATGGCGGGCGCCAGGACCACGGCGGCGGTGCTGGCCGGGCTGCCAATGCTCGGCATCGCGCTTGGCCAACTGATCGGCGCGGATCCGCTGGGGTTTCTGCTGTCTGACGGCGTTGGCGGATGGCTGCTGGTCGCAGGCGTCGTGCTGGGTTGTTGCGGGCTGTTGTGGTCGGATCGCATCACGGGTCGGGCGTTGACGTGATCTGGGCTGTGTCGATGCTGGCTGCCGCGCTGTTGATCGGCGGATCGCGGTCGCGGGTGCGTGGGTGGGCCGGCGCCGCCAAGGTGCAGCCGGTCGCGCCGTCGAGTGACTCGGATGCGCTGGCTGCCGCGTCCACCTTTGACGTCTTCGCGGCATGCCTGACGTCGGGTATGGCGGTGTCGTCCGCGGCCGCTGCGGCTGCGCCCTCGGCGCCTCGCGAACTCGGGAAGGTGCTCAGTCGTGCCGCCGACATGTTGGCGCTGGGCGCGAATCCCGCTGCGGCGTGGTCGAATCCGGATCTATCGCTCGATCAGCACAGCGAGGCGCTGCTCCGGCTTGCCCGGCGGTCGGCGACCTCGGGTGCCGCGCTGGCGCAGGGCGTCGCCGACCTGGCCGACCAATCGCGTCACGAGGCGGCGTCGGCGGCGGACGCCAGGGCGCAGCGCGCCTCGGTGCTGATCGCGGGTCCGCTCGGGCTGTGTTACCTGCCCGCGTTCGTATGCCTGGGCATCGTGCCGATCGTGGCGGGCCTGGCGGGCGACGTGCTCCGGTCGGGGCTGGCGTGAGATTGCGGCGACTGTCGGATGAACCGAGGGAAAGGAAAACGGATGCTGGCAAGGGTGATTCGGGAGACCAAAGCGCGATTGGTGGTGTTGGTGGTCGACGACAGCGGGATGTCGACGGTCGAGTACGCCATCGGCACGATCGCGGCGGCGGCGTTCGGCGCGATTCTGTATACGGTCGTCACCGGCGACTCGATCGTCACTGCGTTGACGAACATCATCAACAGGGCGCTGAACACCAACGTCTGAGGGGTGAGCGTGGCGCGGTCACCGTCGAGGCGGCGTTCGCCATCGCGGCCATGGTGGCGGTTCTGGTGTTGTGTGTCGCCGGGCTCACCGCGATGTCGATGCAGGTGCGTTCGATCGACGCCGCACGGGAGGCCGCGCGTCTGGCCGCGCGCGGCGACAGCGGTGCCGCGACGCAGACGGCCCGCGCGATCGCGCCCGCCGACGCGGGTGTCGACATCCGACGCGACGGAGACCTGGTCGTCGCGACCGTCACTGTTCGGTCGATCGTGTTGCCGGGCATCGTCATTCGGGCCAGCGCGGTGGCGGCCGCAGAACCGGTTGGGCGATGACCGCGGCTCGGCGACGCTGGTCGCTGTCGCGATGATGGCGGCGGTGCTGGCGTTCACCGTCGGCGGTTTCCATCTCGGATCCGCCGTTGTTGCCCGCCATCGTGCGCAGGCCGCCGCCGACCTTGCCGCGTTGGCCGGTGCGGCGCGTCTGCAGGAAGGCGCCGAGGCGGCGTGCGGGCGGGCGGCGGTGATCGCCGATGCGATGCGCACCGTCGTCGCCGACTGCGCCGTCGACGACCTCGATGTCGTGATCACCGTCAAGGCCGGGAAGGCGCAGGCGGCCGCACGGGCAGGGCCGGCCTGATATGACTGAGCCATGGCCAGCCCTGCCGCGCCACCGACCGCGTTCCGGTATCCAGGCGCCACCGGCAGGCGCGCCCGGCTGCAGCGGCTGGTGAAGCGGCTGACCGGATTCGATCTGATGCCGTCCGACGCCGTCGCGCAGGCGTTCATCGACGGGCTCAACGTGGGCGACCCCGTCGCCGAGCGGTTCGTCGCCGAGACCTACCACGGCGACCTCGGCGCCCGGCGTGCCCGCGACCTCGTCGAGAAGGCTCAGCGCGACGGCATCGACGCGGTGCCCGAGGCTCCTGAGTCGATGCGCGCGTTGTTCGACGAGTTCGAACAACTACCCGACTGGGTCGATCCGCAACTCGTCGAGGAAGGCGCCGCCGTCTGGCGCCGCTGGGCCTATGCGCTCGGCGCGCTCGGCAACGCGGGCACCAACGACACCTACACCGAGGGCTGGCTCGCGGTACCGCTGTCGCTGTCCGGCGGTTACGCGGGCGAGCGGGCGCTGCACCGCTACCTGGAGACGTCGCGGTGGTGGATCGAGGTCTGTCGACCGGGCGCGATCCTCACGCCAGGATCTCCGGCACGCAACATCTCTCTTCACGTCCGGATCATGCACGTCAGCGTCCGCGACCGGGTGCGCAAGCATCCGGAATGGGACGCCGAGCGGTGGGGCCTGCCGATCAGCCAGTCGGCGATGCTGCTGACCCTGCTCGGCGGCAGCGTCGCACCCGCGCTGGGCCTGTTCCTCCTCGGACATCTCACGTCGCCGCGTGAAATGCGCGCCGTGCTGCACTTCAACCGCTACTGCGGTCATCTCGTCGGCGTCCGCTGCGACGGATATTTCCCCGAAACCGTCGCCGACGCTTGGCGAATCCTGTTCATGGCCGACGCGGCGCGCAGCTACGACAGCGGCGACAGCGGCGCCGAACTCGTGCAATCCTTCGTTCCCGCATTCGCGCCCTCACAGTCGCACCGCGGCTTGGCGCGACTGCGCGCGCAGTACCACTACCGTGTGCAGGCAGGCTATCTCGGCCTGTACATGCTGCCGTGGAACCGCCGCAGATACCGGCTGCCGTCGGCGATCCCGGGAATCATGTTGCTGCTGTTGCGATCTCCGCTGATCCTTGCGCTGGAGTTGCTGCGGCGAGTGTCGACGTCGGTCGACAGTCGGTGGCAGCAAGCCAACCTGCGGCGCTGGGAGGCCTGGCTGGAATGGCAGTCCGCGGGTAAGGCGGCGGCGTTCGAAGCCGCTGTGCCGTTGCGGCGCTGACCCTCAGTCGTCCTTCCCCTTCTTTTTCTTCTTCTCTTTCTTGTCCTTCTTGCGCTTCTTGGCTTTTCGCAGCTTCGAGTCGGCAGAGCGCTCGCCGTCCGCGTCGAGGTCCTCGTCGTCGGCGAACTCCACCACCTCGAGCTCGGCTTCGGTCGGCCGACGGAACGCCATCAGCGCGGCGTAGGTGTCGGGCTCCAGCTCGATGCGATTGATGGTCATGTGCACCGGCGTCCATCCGCCGTCCTTGTCGCGTAACCGCAACACGCCACTGGTGGAGCCGTTCGAGAATTCCAACGTCATCCGCGCCATGTGCACCGCGTCGGCCGGATTGACCGACCGCTCTCCTGATCCTCGTGCGTGCCAGTCGAAGAACGGCGCGGGCTCGTCGAGCCACTTAAGCAGCGTCCAGTTGACGGGGTCGACCAGTGCACGGTGCACACCCGGTCGTGCGAGCCCGTCGACGATCTTTTGTGCGAGGTGATCGGGTGGCAGGGACGGCCCTTCGGGTTCGGCGCGCCAGTTCATCGCGCGGCAGATGAGCCGCTCGCTGCCGTCGTCCTGCTCCTCCATGCGTGCGCGGGCGACGAACCCGACGTGAATCGTCTCGCCCTTGTAGTCGGTGACCGTCCACGTATCGCACATCTTCATGCCCGGCTCGGCCTTGATCGTCATCGCCAGAACCTTGGCCTCGTCGGCGTTCAGCGCGCGCATCGGCAGGTCCTCGGCGAACGTCCGGCCGTGGGTGGCCTCCGCGGACGGGTCGCGGCCGCTGTTGTAGATCGACTCGGGGGTATCGGTGGCCAGACCGGCGGTCAGGTCCCATTTCAGCGGGCCCGGGATGACGCGCTCGGGTGGCTCCGTGCCCAAGGGCCCGATCCAGACGTGGACCCCGTGCACCCGCCCGTCGGACATCACCACGGGCTCGGTACGGATTACGCGGTCGTTCCTCGGCGTGATCGTGCTCATCGCCTCCGCGGCGCGGACCGTATCGGATATCGCGGTCTGAATCGCCATCAGGTCAGGACTTCGTCGCAGAAAGACGCTGATCGGAATGAGATTCTTGGTCTGACGCCCGTCGGCGACCACCACCGGCTCGCTACCAAGTGTCTCCACGAGCAGCCAGTCGTGGCTCATTGGCCAATCTTACCGGGCTGCGGTTTCCAGAATCCTCAGTCGAGGGAGGCAACGAAATCCGCAGATCCATGGTATAGACCATGAATTTAACGGCCTCGCAAATCTTCGCTGAATTTGCGAAAAGTGCTCCGACGAGGTAATTTACGTCTGCGCCTAAGCAGCAGGGGCAAAATACGGAATGCGTTGTATTCCGTGTCGTCTCAACTGTCAGGCGCTCGGCGTGCCCGATCCGGCACCGTCGATTGCTGGTCCACGGGGGCGGCCGTCGAGGGGTCGGCCGTCGTCGTGGCTTCCTGTCTGGCGCTGCCCCAATTCGCGCAGCACCAGCTTCAGCACTCGGACCGCTCCCACCTTGTCCAGCGGGTCGTTGCTGTTACCGCATTTCGGCGACTGCACGCACGACGGGCAGCCGGCTGGGCATTCGCACGCCTCGATCGCGTCGGCCGTCGCCGCCCACCACCTGGCGATCTGCTCGAAGCCGCGGTCGGCGAAGCCCGCACCGCCGGGGTAGCCGTCGTAGACGAATATCGTCGGCAGGCCCGCCACCGGACCGACCGCGGTGGACAGCCCGCCGATGTCCCCGCGGTCGCAGCTGGCGATCAGAGGCAGCAGGCCGATCGCGGCGTGCTCGGCGGCGTGCAGCGAGCCGGGGATGCGCAACGCTTCGACACCGTTGTCGTGCAACGCTTCCGGGGTGATCGTGCACATCACCGCCTTGGTTTCCAGCGTGCGCGTCGGCATGTCCAGTTCGACGAAATCGATGACCTCGCCCGACAACTCGCGTCGCAGGAAGCCGATCACCGTGTTGGTCACCGACACCGGGACCAGGCCGACGGTGATCGGCCCGAACGTTTTACGCTCACCCGGCCCGGTGACGGCGATGTCAGTGAGCTCGCGCGCGAACGTCGTGTAGCCGGGATCGGCTGCGTGCACGAACGCCACGCCGTCCTCGAAGTCGAGTGAGTCCACCATGAACGACTCACCCTGGTGCAGATACACCGCCCCGGGATGAACGGTGGCGGGCGCGCGGCCGACGTCGGCGCTGCCGAGCAGCCTGCCGGTCTCGGTCTCCAGGATCGCGATCTGCCCGCCAGACGAGCCACGGATGTCGACGGCCGGGTGCGGGTCGACGCCCGGGCTCGGAAAGTAGCCGCTGGGCCTGCGCCGCAGCAGACCGTCGTCGACGAGCGTGTCGGCGACCGCTTCAGCGTCCCAGGCGCGCACCTCCGCGTCGGTCAGGGGAAGCTCGGTCGCCGCGCACAGCAGCTGCGGGCCGAGCACATACGGATTGCCGGGATCGATGACGACGCGTTCGATCGGCTTGTCCAACAACGCTTCCGGATGATGCACCAAGTAGGTGTCCAACGGGTCGTCGCGCGCGATCAGCACGATCAGCGCGCCCTGCCCGCGTCGGCCGGACCGTCCCGCCTGCTGCCAGAACGACGTCACCGTTCCCGGGAAGCCGGCCAGTACCACGGCGTCGAGGCCGGCGATGTCGACGCCGAGTTCGAGTGCGTTGGTGCTCGCCAGGCCGCGCAGATCACCTGCTGCGAGCGCGCGTTCGAGCTCACGCCGGTCCTCGGCCAGATAGCCGGCCCGGTAGGACGCCACCCGGTTGGCCAGTTCCGGTGCGACGTCCTCGAGTCGGGCGCGCGCGCCCAACGCGGTGAGTTCGGCACCGCGGCGCGAACGCACGAAGGTGAGCGTGCGCGCGCCTTCGGCGATCAGGTCGGCCATCACCCGCGCCGCCTCGGCACCGGCCGAACGGCGTACCGGCGCACCGTGTTCGCCGACCAGATCGGTGCGCAACGCGGGCTCCCACAAGGCGACGGTGCGTGCGCCCTGCGGCGAACCGTCCTCGGTGACCTCCAGAACGGTCTGGCCGATCAACTCCGACGCCGTGGCCGCGGGAGAAGCCGTCGTCGCGCTGGCGAAGATGACCGTCGGTGATGAGGAATAGCGCGTGCACAGCCGCAGCAGACGTCGCAGCACCATCGCCACGTTCGAGCCGAAAACCCCACGGTAGTAATGGCATTCGTCGACGACGATGTAGCGCAGGTTGCGCAGGAACACCGCCCACCTGGCATGGTTGCGCAATAGCGACAGATGGATCATGTCGGGGTTGGAGAAGATCCAGCGCGATCGCTCACGGGCGAAACGCCTTACCTCACTCGGGCTGTCACCGTCATAGGCGCTCGGTGCGACGGTGCTCAGCGAGTCGACGGCGTCGGTGAGTGTCTGTGCGGCGCGCAGCTGGTCGTGGCCGAGCGCTTTCGTCGGCGACAGATACAGGGCCCGCGCACGCGGATCGGTCGCGCACGCGGTGAGAATCGGCAGCTGGTAGGCCAGTGACTTGCCCGACGCGGTGCCGGTGCTGAGCACGACGTGACGGCCGTCGTGCGCGAGATCGGCCGCCTCGAGTTGATGCGACCACGGCGCGGTGATTCCGTGATCATTGAACGCCCGCACCACATCCGGGTGTGCCCAACGTGGCCATGCCTGCGGTCGCGCCTGTCGGGGCGGTAGGTCCGCGACATGGCGTAGCGGCTTCTCCTCCGGATCGGTTCCGTCGACCGCACAGGCGAGCAGTTCACGGCCGAAATCCGACATCGTTGCCCTCCTGTAGACGAATTGTTCCCTAGTTGCGGCTACAAGACTGTCGCTGGGGCTTGGAACATGATTGACTAAGGGCGGTCGCAGCTTCTGTGTTCGTGTATATGCACTCGCAGGATCGACGTTGCGATCGCGGTTCCTGCGAGGGTTGTAGGTCGGGTCAAGTTCCGGCGACACACGCGTTGGTAAGCGGTCGGAACGGGCCCGGTACGCCGGAAGTCGGTGGACCGCACCCGGTAAGAAGAGAAGGAAAGTACGAAAGATGCCACAGGGAACTGTGAAGTGGTTCAACGCGGAAAAGGGCTTCGGCTTTATTGCCCCGGAGGACGGCTCCGCCGACGTGTTTGTCCACTACACGGAAATTCAGGGATCCGGCTTCCGGACTCTTGAGGAGAATCAGAAGGTTGAGTTCGAGGTCGGTCAGAGCCCCAAGGGCCCGCAGGCAACCGGCGTTCGGTCCATCTGAGCAATCGCACCTGACGAGTTCCCCCCGCACAGTCCACGACAGGACGGGCGGGGGGTTTTCGTTTTTGGGCCCATCTGCGGCCCGCCGACAGCACGTGACAGCGCTCCTGGCCTACTGTCGTCAGCGTGAGTCAGCTGTCGTTCTTCTCGGCTGAGTCGGTACCGCCCGCGGTCGCCGATCTCACTGGGCTGCTCGCCGCACCGGGTCAGGTGGTGGTGGTGGGCGGGGGAGCGCGGCTGTCCGTTGTGGTGGATCAGCTGTGGCGGGCGACGGCGATCGCGGAAATGATCGTCGGGGCGGGTCTGGAACCCGAGATCGCCCGCACCGACGAGAACACCCCGCTCGTCCGGACCGCGGTGGACTCCCGGCTGATGGGGATCGCCGGCGAGTGGACCCGAGGGGCGGTCAAGATGGTTCCGCCGCAGTGGCTACCCGGGCCCCGCGAGCTACGGGCCTGGACCCTGGCCGCGGGCATGCCTGAGGCGGACCGATATCTATTAGGCCTCGACCCGCACGCCCCCGACACGTATTCGCCGCTCGCGTCGGCCATGATGCGGATTGGGATAGCTCCCACACTCATCGGCACCAGGGGTGCCCGTCCAGCGCTGCGAATCAGCGGCCGTCGGCGGCTATCACGCCTGGTAGAGAACGTGGGGGAACCCCCTGCGGACGTCGAGGCGTTCTCGCTCTGGCCCCGGCTCTGACGCCATGGCGCCGGGGGGTCAGTTTGCGTCGGCTCGTTCGGGGTGCGAAATTGTCAGTTGCCAACGGCGACAGATAGCGAAACACGCATGAATCGGGCGCCCGACGGCAAATATAGAAGTGGAGCGTAGGCACAGTTGGCTGACGAGGACCGCGGCAGCGGCCGCAACGGTAACGTGCGGCGACTCGTCATAGTCGAGTCGCCCACCAAAGCACGCAAAATTGCCAGTTACCTGGGCTCCGACTACATCGTCGAGTCGTCGCGCGGGCACATCCGGGATCTGCCGCGCAACGCCGCCGACGTGCCCGCCAAGTACAAGTCGGAGCCGTGGGCCCGGCTCGGCGTGGACGTCGACCACAACTTCGAGCCGCTCTACATCATCAGCCCCGAGAAGAAGAGCACCGTCACCGAGCTCAAGGGCCTGCTCAAGGACGTCGACGAGCTCTACCTGGCCACGGACGGCGACCGCGAGGGCGAGGCCATCGCCTGGCACCTGCTCGAGACGCTGAAACCGCGCATCCCGGTCAAGCGCATGGTGTTCCACGAGATCACCGAACCGGCGATCCGAAACGCCGCCGAGCACCCGCGCGACCTGGACAACGACCTGGTCGACGCACAGGAGACCCGCCGCATCCTGGACCGGCTCTACGGCTACGAGGTCAGCCCGGTGCTGTGGAAGAAGGTCGCGCCGAAGCTGTCGGCGGGCCGCGTGCAGTCCGTGGCGACCCGCATCATCGTTCAGCGCGAACGCGAGCGGATGGCGTTCCGCAGCGCCGGCTATTGGGATGTGACGGCGGAACTGGACGCCAGCGTGTCCGACGCCCAGGCGTCACCGCCGACGTTCACCGCGAAGCTCAACCTGGTCGACGGTAAGCGGGTGGCCAGCGGCCGCGATTTCGACTCGCTGGGCCAGGTGAAGAAGCCCGACGAGGTTCTCGTTCTGGACGAGTCGAGCGCCACCGCGTTGGCGACGGGGCTGCGCGGGGCGCAGCTCGAGGTCACCTCCGTTGAGCAAAAGCCTTACACCCGTAGGCCTTACGCGCCGTTCATGACGTCGACGCTGCAGCAGGAGGCGGGCCGCAAGCTGCGGTTCTCCTCGGAGCGCACGATGAGCATCGCGCAGCGGCTGTACGAGAACGGCTACATCACCTATATGCGTACCGACTCCACGACGCTGTCGGAGTCGGCGATCAGAGCCGCGCGGAATCAGGCCCGCCAGCTCTACGGCGAGGAGTACGTGCACCCGACGCCGCGCCAGTACACGCGCAAGGTGAAGAACGCGCAGGAGGCCCACGAGGCGATCCGGCCCGCCGGCGACGTGTTCCAGACGCCGGGTCAGCTGCACAGCCAGCTCGACACCGACGAGTTCCGGCTATACGAGCTGATCTGGCAGCGCACGGTGGCCTCGCAGATGGCCGACGCGCGCGGCACGACGCTGTCGCTGCGGATCTCCGGAGCCGCCGACGGCCAGCAGGTCGTATTCAACGCCAGCGGCCGCACGATCACGTTCCCCGGTTTCCTGAAGGCCTACGTCGAGAGCATCGACGAGTTGGCCGGCGGCGAGTCCGACGACGCCGAGAGCCGGCTGCCGAACCTGCAGCAGGGTCAGCGCGTCGACGCCAAGGACCTGACGGCCGACGGGCACAACACCTCGCCGCCCGCCCGCTACACCGAGGCGTCCTTGATCAAGGCGCTCGAGGACCTGGGCATCGGCAGGCCGTCGACGTATTCGTCGATCATCAAGACCATCCAGGACCGCGGCTACGTCCACAAGAAGGGCAGCGCACTGGTGCCGTCGTGGGTGGCGTTCGCCGTCACCGGTCTGCTCGAACAGCACTTCGGGCGCTTGGTGGACTACGACTTCACCGCGGCGATGGAGGACGAACTCGACGAGATCGCCTCCGGCAATGAACAGCGCACGGTGTGGCTGAGTAATTTCTACTTCGGCGGTGATCACGGTGTGCCGGAGTCGATTGCCCGTTCCGGTGGCCTGAAGAAACTCGTTGGCGTCAACCTCGAAGGCATCGACGCCCGAGAAGTCAACTCCATCAAGCTGTTCGACGATGACCAGGGCCGCCCGATCTATGTGCGCGTCGGCAAGAACGGCCCGTACCTGGAACGCACCATCATCGGCGAGGACGGCGAGCCCACGCCGCAGCGTGCGAACCTCAAGGACGAGCTGACACCCGACGAGTTGACATTGGAGCTGGCCGAAAAGGCTTTCGCCACACCGCAAGAGGGCCGACAGCTCGGTATCGACCCGGAGACCGGGCACATGATCGTCGCCAAGGACGGACGCTACGGGCCCTACGTCACCGAGATCCTTCCCGAGCCGGACGAACCCGAAGACGGTGCGCCCGCGAAGAAGGGCAAGAAACCGACCGGCCCCAAGCCGCGAACCGCATCGCTGCTGCGGTCGATGGATCTGGAGACGGTGATGCTCGAGGACGCGCTGCGACTGCTGTCGCTGCCCCGTGTCGTCGGCGTCGACCCGAACACCGGTGAGGAGATCACCGCGCAGAACGGCCGCTACGGGCCGTATCTGAAGCGCGGCACCGACTCTCGCTCGCTCGAGACCGAAGAGCAGATGTTCGACATCACGCTCGAAGAGGCGCTGAGGATCTATTCGGAGCCAAAACGCCGTGCGGGACAACGCGCGTCGGCGCCGCCGCTGCGCGAGCTCGGCGAGGATCCGGCGACCGGCAAGCCGATGGTCATCAAGGACGGCCGTTTCGGACCGTATGTGACCGACGGCGAAACCAACGCCAGCCTGCGCAAGGGCGACGACGTGCTGTCGATCACCGATGAGCGCGCGGCCGAACTGCTCGCCGACCGGCGTGCGCGCGGGCCGGTGAAGCGCACGGCCAAGAAGACCGCCAAGAAGGCGGCGAAGAAGGCTCCCGCGAAGAAGGCCGCCAAGAAGGCGTAGGCCCGCTAGCGGGAGGCGTCGCTCGATACCTCTTCGTCGGCCGGTTCCGGGTTCATCTCGGCGAGGTTCAGTGGCCTGGCGAGCTGGGTCGGCGCGGTCCGTCCGCGCAGTTCGACGATCTCGCCGACGTCCCAGCACAAGGCCTCGGCGTCCAACGCCCCGCTGACCGCGATGGCCGATGCCAGCACGTGGCCCTCCTCGAGCTTGGCGAGTTCGGTGAGCCGGGCGGCTTCGTTGACCGGATCGCCGATCACGGTGTACTCGAAGCGCGCCTGGGCGCCGATATGGCCTGCGACCGCGCGTCCTGCGGACACCCCGATGCCGAACTCCATGTCCGAGCCGAGAACGTTGACCAACTCGTCGTGCAGTTCACGCGAAGCCGCCAGGGCGGCGCCGGACGCGTCGGGGTGCTCGATCGGCGCGCCGAAGATGGCCAGTGCGGCGTCGCCCTGGAATTTGTTGACGAACCCGCCGTGCCGGTTGACGGTGTCGACGACGACGCGGAAGAACTCGTTGAGCAGGCTGACGACGTCGGCGGCGGGCCGGGTGGAGGCCAGCTGTGTGGAACCCACCAAGTCGACGAAAAGTACGGCCACATCGCGTTCCTGGCCGCCGAGCTCGGCGCCGCGTTCGAGTGCGCGACGGGCGACGTCCTCGCCGACGTAGCGGCCGAAGAGGTCACGCAGCCGTTGCCGCTCGGCGAGGTCGCGAACCATGTCGTTGAATCCGGCTTGTAGCAAGCCCAATTCGCTGGCGTCGTAGATCTGCATGTGGGCGTTGTAGTTACCCCGCTGGACTTCGCCGAGGGCCCAACGTAATTGACGCAGCGGATCGGCGATCGCCATCGCGACCAGGATGGTGCCGGCCAGGCCCACCAGCAGGGCGGCGATCGCCATGATCAGGATCGGCGTGATCAGCCGGTCGGCGGAGGCGGAGAGGATCTGAAACTTGCTGGCCACCAGGGCCAGCACGATCGCCAGCACGGGCACGCCGGTGGACAGCACCCAGGTCAGGACCTGGCGCAGGATGACCCCGGCGGCCCGGTAGTTCTCGGGCACACCGCCGCGCAGGGCGGCCACGGCGACCGGGCGCAGCACCCGCTCGGACTGCAGGTAGCCGATGATCGCGGTGGCGGTCGCGCCGAGGGCGGTGGCGACGGCCACGACCGGTGCCGCGTGGCTGGCCACCGGCCAGCTGGCGACGATGAACACGATGGAGCCGAGGCACCAGTTCGTGACGCTGATCAGGGTCCGGTAGAACGGCATCTTCAGCGCGCGGGCGCGGGCCAGTTCGGTGCCCGCGGGGTCGGTGTCGACGAGCAGGCTGTCGCGGCGCTGCCAGCGCATCACCGGGATCAGCAGGCGCAGGCTGACGTAGGCGCCCACGCTGAAGGACAGGAACAGGTAGCCCAAGAAGATGGCCAGGTTGAAGGGGGGCAGGTCCTGCAACTGGACACGGTCCTCAGGCGGCAGCCCGAACCGCAGAAAACCGAGGACGAACAGGGCGCCGATGATGTCGGCCTGCAACATGCCCAGCGTGAACACCGGCCAGGGCGTACGCGCGACCCAGCGGACGAATGCACTGATTCGCCCGATCGGCTCGGCCTGGGTGGTCACTCAATTACCGTATCGGTCGCGCAAGACGGGAAAGGGTGCTCTGGGACGGACGTGTCGGTTCGCAGCACTACTGTTACCTCTGATGGCCGGTGTTTTTTCGCGTCTGGTGGGTCAAAGCGCCATTGAGGCGGAGTTGGTGGCCGCCGCGGAGGCTGCGCGCCGTGACCCTGCTCACAATGCCAACGCCACGGGGACCATGACACATGCCTGGCTGATCACTGGTCCGCCGGGATCAGGGCGTTCGGTCGCGGCGCTGTGCTTCGCGGCCGCGTTGCAGTGCGAGTCGGACGGGGTGCCGGGCTGCGGGGAGTGCCGCGCGTGCACCACGACGATGGCCGGAACTCACGCCGACGTGCGCAGGATAATTCCCGAGGGACTGTCGATCGGCGTGACCGAGATGCGCACGATCGTGCAGATCGCGTCGCGGCGCCCCAGCACGGGCAAGTGGCAGATCGTGCTGATCGAGGACGCCGACCGGCTCACCGAGGGCGCGGCGAACGCGCTGCTCAAGGTGGTCGAGGAGCCGCCACCGTCGACGGTGTTTCTGTTGTGTGCGCCGTCGGTGGACCCGGAGGACATCGCGATCACGCTGCGGTCGAGGTGCCGGCATGTGGCGCTGGTGACGCCGCAGGTGGACGCGATCGCGCAGGTGCTGATCGACTCCGACGGTCTGCCCGCCGAGGACGCGGCGTGGGCGGCGTCGGTCAGCGGCGGACACGTCGGGCGGGCGCGGCGGCTGGCCACCGACGGGGAGGCGCGGCGTCGGCGTGAGCGGGCACTGGGGCTGGCGCGGGACGCCGCGACGCCGTCGCGGGCCTACGGGGCCGCAGAGGAGTTGGTGGCCGCCGCGGAGGCGGAGGCGTTGGCGCTGACCGCCGACCGCAACGAGGTCGAGTCGGAGGAACTGCGCACGGCGCTGGGTGCCGGCGGCACCGGTAAGGGCACTGCGGGCACCATGCGCGGTGCCACGGGGGCGATCAAAGACCTTGAGAAGCGGCAGAAGTCACGCCAGACGCGGGCGTCGCGCGATGCGTTGGATCGGGCGCTGATCGACCTGGCGACGTACTTCCGGGATGCGCTGCTGGTGTCGGCGCAGGCGGGCGAGATCCAGCCGAACCATCCGGACATGGCTGACAAGGTGGCGGCGATGGCCGCGGTGGTGCCACCGGACCGGCTGTTGCGTTGCATCGAGGCGGTGCTGGAATGCCGGGAGGCGCTCGCGGTCAACGTGAAGCCGAAGTTCGCCGTCGATGCGATGGTCGCGACGGTGGGCCGGGCGCTGCGCAACTGACTTGGGCGGGCGAGGCGGCCTGCCGTAGACTCGTCCCGCCCGGCACGCACCGGGTGCGCCACCTTAGCTCAGTCGGCAGAGCGATTCACTCGTAATGAATAGGTCGGGGGTTCGATTCCCCCAGGTGGCTCCATATCTTTGTGTAGGTGCCTATCCGCCCAGGGCCTCTCCGGCGATCCGGTTCGCGGTCGCGGCGGCGGGGAAGCCGGCATAGCCGGTCGCGTGGTAGATGACCTCGGCGATCTCGTCGTCGGTCAGGCCGTTGGTGCGCGCGATCTGGAAGTGGATGGCCAGTTCGTCGGTCGCCCGCAGAGCGATGAGGATGCCGAGCGTGACGAGGCTGCGGTCGCGGCGGCTGAGGCCGTCACGCCCCCACAACCGGCCGAAGACGTTGTCGAGGCCGATCTCGAGTAGTTCGTCGGCGAATCCGCCGCGAGGGATTTCTTTGTCGTCGGGGAGAAGGCCGGGCATTAGCTCGCGGAAGACGGTCAACCCTGTTTCGCGCACATCAGTCATGCCCCCACCTTCGCATCACAGCGGCGCGAGGTAGCCCACTGGTCCGGCTGCGATGCAGACCGACAGCGCGGCGGTGTTGGCGCTGAAGTTGATCGCGTCACCTGCGCCCGGTAGCCGGACGAAGACGCGGTTGAGTCCGGGATGTACCGGAACCTTGGTTTCGCGACCGTCGCTGAGCGACATCGTCATCGAGCCCTCACTGTTGGCGAGGTAGTTGATTTCGGCGGTCCAGTCCGCTGGCAGCAGCGGTCCGTCGAGCGGCATGCGGACGGGGAAGTCCGGCTGGACGAGGTAGCCGCACTTGGGGTCTGGGCCCGGGACGATGGCGCGGACCCAGGTGACGTGGGCGTCATTCACGTTGCCGTGGTTGTCGAGCATGCGTAGTTCGGTTGTGGTGTCGGCGAATTCGGGTCGGCCGCGCAGCATCGCGAACATGTGGCTGGCGAGGTTCTCGGGCGCCGCGACGCGTTGGAGGACGAAGGGGTCGACTTCCTGGTCGAGCATCGGGGCGCTGGACGTTTGGTGCACGCGGGCGAGCCCGGCTGCGGCATTCTGGAGGTAGGGCTGTGCGGGGTTGTCCTGCCAGATGGTGGTGAAGGTGGCTGTCGAGTAGAGGCTGCTGACTACGAAAGCCACTGCGGTGGTGACGGTTACGGCGGTGCGTGCGGGTGAGGAGTCGAGCCACCGGAATCTGTCGCGGTTGGGCGCGCAGAAGCCGACGGCGGCCAGCAGTGCCAGGACGACGACGAGGTCGGGGAAGTAGCGCAGTGTCTGGGCCAGTTCCAGGGCGGTGAACTTCGAGGAACGCATGAGGTAGATGGGGATCTGGCACGCGACGGCATAGCCGACGGCGAAGACCCACAGCAGACCGATGCGTTGCTTGCGGAGAAAAGAGACGGCGACGACCGCGGCGAGGGCGACCCAACCGAGCACCATGACGGTGACGGGCGGCGTGGCCCAGGGCGATGCGGGTGCCCAGCGCTGCCATTCCCACGGGCCGCCGACGAGTCCGGGCACGATGCCGTGAGTGATGGAGCGGCTCAACAGGTCTCGCGTCATCGGCAGGTCCCGGCTCCAGCGCTCCTGGTCGACGACGACGAGGTAGAGGACAATCCAGGCGGCGGTGAGGGCCAGCGATCCGACCCAGAGCTTTTGACCTTTTCGCCAGACGGTTTTTAGGGCGGAGTCTTCGCCGGTGACGTGGGCGAGGAGTGCGGTGATGGTGAAGGCGACGAAGGGGATGACGGCGGCCTTTTCGAAGAAGAGCAGTCCGCCGAAGAAGACGAGGATGCCGGTGACGGCGTAGCGCTGGTTGCCGGTGCGGACGAGCAGGATGGCGTCGGCGCAGACCCAGGCCATGGCGGCGAGCATCGGCAGGGAGTTCAATGCAGCTGCCCACCAAGCGAATCCAGGAATGCCCAGCGGGGTGAAGAGGGCGAAGACGAGGGGGATGAGCAGGACGGGGCGCCAGCCGAGGATGACGTGGAGGGCGCGTAGGAGTGCGAGCGAGGCGAGCAGTTGCAGGACGATGAGGCTGATGGCGGGCAGGGTCCAGTTCAGCGGGGCGAGGTGGGTGATGATGCCGGCGACGAGGAACGCGGCGGGCATGACGTGCCCGTCATGGTCGTCGAAGAGGTAGGCGGGCGAGAAGAGGGGTTGGGTGCCGGCGCGGCCGATGAGGATGAGGTCGTCCCAGTAGAAGTAGCCCTTGAAGGCCAGGACGCCTCGGATGACGAGTTGGACCGCGATCAGGGCGATGGCGGTCAAAGCAACCCAGTTGGTGCGGGTCAGCCGGACTGCCATACGTCCTTTCTGCTGGTCGGCGGGACCCTTCGACTGTACGGGGCGGCCGGTTGAGGTGGTAAATAGCTGCGTCGGAGTGGTCGTAGTCCGCCTTAGGCTCGGCGGATGACTGGAAACTTTCCTGTTGGGGGTCCTGTCCCGCCGGCTTACGGGCCTGTGTACCCGCCGCCGTCTTCGGAGCCGAGCCGGGCGGGCGTCTGGCTCGGTTCGATCGCGTGCGTGCTGGCGGCGGCTGCGTTGGTGGTGGCGGTGGTCGCGCTTGTGGTTGTACGGCACGATCACCCGCCGACACCAGAGCCCACGGAACCTGTAGCCAGGGTTAGCACAGAGTTATTCGACGAAGACGCAGATCGTTCGTTGTGCGAGGCGATCGCTCCACTGATGAAGGAAAGTGACGAGCGAAACCATGCACTTACCAGTTCCGGGGAGCCGGGCTCAGCTGGACGCTCCGGTGCAATCCCCAACTACAAGAGCGACACGTTGGACTGGGCATCACGCATGCAGGAGATCCTTAGCCAGCACGCCGAACCCGAGCGATACCTGACCCGGACATTGCAGGACTACGTAGACGGCGAGCTGCTGTATAGCGAGAACCTATATCCAGGCCGCGCCCCAGACTCTTATGACAACGCCGTATGGGATTCGAAGGCTGTCTACTACGGTGGACCGCTTGCCACGTGTTACAAGCTTGGAATCAAGTGGTAAGCGGCCACAGCCGAACCGCTTAACGCGGGACTTCAACGGGGACCTGCTGAATCGCCGCGGGTGAGAGGAGTACCGACCATTTAGGCTGGGCGAATGGACGGAAACGCGCCATGGGGGAGACAAAATCCTCCATCTCCCCCGAGTACCGCCCAACCGCAGGTACCTCAGAGTTTTGGGCCGCCCCAGTCTCCGCCCTGGCAGCCGCCGGTCGCAGGGCGGCCGCGTCGTAGGCTCTGGGTGCCGCTGGGAGTTGGCCTCGCGGTTCTGCTTTCGAGCGCAGCCCTCGTGGTTTCACTAGTGAAGGGAGATGGGCAGCCAGCATCATCCCCAGACCGACCCACGACCTCCAACACGGGGCCGGTTGAGGTGTTTGTAGATGAAGCTGACCGGGACGCGTGCATCGGCATGGGTTCGCTAATGAACGAGCAGCTAGAAGCGCGCAAGGCTTTCATCGCAACGGGACTCCAAAACTCGCCGGAAAGAAAAGCGGCGATACCGAAGTTTGTCTCAGATACTTATGATTGGGCGCGGAGGGCACAAGAAGAGTTAAATAAGCATCTCGAGCCGCCACGCTTTCTTGCTCGTAATTACCAGCGCTTCATCGATGATGCGCTGTTATATGCCGAGCAATTATCACCAAACCGCGACGCGAGCATTTACGAAAATCAACTCTACGAATTTGGGACAATCGATCTCGCGGGTTTGATCGGAAGGTGTAGCGAGGTTGACGCAAAGTGGTGGAAGTAGCTGCCGAGCACCCGTCCATCGGCCTAAATGGGGCGTTTGGTGCTAGCTGACGTAGACTTGATGCCGCATCGCAAATTCTCAGCGGCGATCGTTGGCGGACTATGGCCAGCTGCGCCTGCGGACGTGTATTATACAGCGGCCAGGGAATTCCAAGCGTTTTCTCTGCATTCGAGCGCTGGTGCTTCAGAAATAGGCCGGTCGGGCCATGATCTGCTCGTACAAAATTCCGGTGAAATGATCGATGCAATGCACGTGACTTACTTGCAGGACAGCCGAGCGGTTCAGGTCCAGGCTGACCTTTACGGAATAATGGCCGAAGCGGTTCGTGAGTGCGGTCAGCAAATTCAGGGCGCGAAAACCAAGCTGGACGCTATAGATCAGCGAGCTCATGACGAGATCCGGAAAGTCATAGACAGTAAAGGCGGATGGTTCGGGACCCTTGCGATGGTCTCAGCGATCTGGGCAATCGTTGCGCGTGCTCGCGGGGAAGCGATCGCTGCGACCACCGACGCGGTACGAGCGATCGCGCAGCAGGCTGCGCGAATCCTCGCTGCAGACGCCCCATCCCCTCCGCTAAGTGCCGGACCGTCTCTTGCAGATCTTGAACGCGGTCCGCATCCGAGCGGGAGTCGGAATAGCTACGGTTTGTCCGTTGGGTTTGGCCCTAAGCCTGACGCGCCGCCGCCGGTTATTAAGGAAAACCCCACCTCCGAGGACCTTGGAGGCACACCCCCTCCAAAGCCACCCACCGACGCAACGGCAGGTGAAGAGGGGATCCTTGATAAGCCGCTGACCGAAACTGCAGGGGGCACGCCTGGGCCAACGGGCGACGGAGCAGTTGATGCTCCAACCCCGGGGAAGCCGACCCTCGAACACGCTGGCGGGCTACCCGTGCCCGCCCCATCACCCGCGCCTCAACCCACCCAGCCCGCCGGAACGATCCCGCCGATAAGCCCGCTGGGCGGCCTGGGTGGAGGCGGGGGGATAAAGCCGCCGTCGATGCCATCGACATCCATGCCGAGCACGCCGTCAATGCCCAGCGCACCGAGCATGCCCAGCGCTCCCACCGCACCCGGTGGCCTCCCCGCCCCAACCACTGCGGCCAACGACCTCACGCAGGGGTTCACCAAGGGTCTGGCCTCGGGTGGCGGCGCTATGCCGCCTGTTGTCCCAACGCCGCCCCAAGCCCCAGCACCGCCGCAGGCCGCTACCAGCGTCACCCCCGCCTCAGCTTCTGCTCCGCCGCCCGCCGCCCCGACCGCACCCGTCGCAAGCCACGCTCCAGCGCCAGCTCCCCCCGCATCGACGGGCACTCCCGGGCCGATGATCGCCGGCGGGGCGCCTCCACCTGGAAGCCTCGCCTCATACGGCTCCGACATCCCCAGGGGCACCCCGTCAACGCCGACCGCTCCTGCCAGCGGCGCGGGCGGACCTGCCTCGCTTGCTCCGCCTGCCTCGGCCGCAGGCATCTCGACAACAGGCATGCCGCCGAGCGTCCTCGCCGCATCCGGCGTCGCCGCCACGGGCACCGGCGCTGCGCTCGTCAGCTCAGAAACTCAGGACCAACACCTCGACGACGCCATCCAACTCGCCTACGAGTTGTTGCACGCATCCCGTATGTATCCCGGCTTGCATTGGTGCGTCGGCATTTTCAAAGTCGCCACCGGCATCGAAACCGTCATCGTCAGCAACGACGGCGCGAGCTACATCCCACCCGGCGTGTACGTACCCCGTTCGGCCCGAGTGCTTTTCGCCGATCCAACCCTCGGCGCCAGCTTCCAGGCCAAGTACTTCGGCTGGGTCAACCCGTCGGCCACCATGGTGGCTTACGCCGCCGAGCGCGCGGCTCACGATCCGAATGTCGTGCTACACGCGGTCGCTGCCACCACCGATCCCGGCGGCGCCACCGTCTTGCCCGCCCGCCGCGCCGGCGTGCCTCACTACCAGGACTGCGACTCCACCCGCTCACCCATCGACGCCTCGACACCGCCTCCCGAACTCGACGAGAGCAGGCTGCACCGCCTCGCGGTCACGTCCCCGCAGAGCTACGACCAACTCAATGACGTCAGCCTGCCTCCCACCGAACGGCAATCCGATGCTTGGAAGGCCACAGCCGGCGCCGTCGCCGCCGCCCTCGCGAGCGCCGAAATCCTCCACATCGAAGTCGCTCCCGTCATCCGCGAAATCCTCGGCGGCCTCGCCAGCGGCTCGCTGATAACCGACGAGCAGTGGGCGGCCCTCGAAGAAGTGCGCCTCTACGGCAAGTCCTTGTTCATGCGGCCTGGCTTCATCGAGGTCGAGCCGTCCGGCGACCCGAACACCACCGTTCTGTACCGGGCGCACCACAATCTGGACCGCGCCGTCGAGGCGCTTTCACTTTGGCGTGGTGACAACCCCGATTTTGCCGATATCGTTTATGCAACCGAGCAGGTCACGAAGGAGGGGCAGCTGTGGCCGCTAAGAACATAAAGCTGAACGCCGAGGAAACGCTCGGCCACGTCGGCAAGATCGCCGCAACGATGGCCGAGGTGTCGGTGCCCGGCCCCGTACCGCCGCCTGCGCCCGCCGCAAGCCCGATCGACGCCGCTCTGAACACTGTCGTCCTCGCAGCCGCGGAGAAGGCCGAAGCCTCATCCGCCGCCCTCTCCAAGCGCGGAGCCGAGCACAATGCCACTGCTTTAAGGGCCGTCTCGGCATTGCAGACGGAGGAAGAGTCGAACGCCGCCGCGATCACCGAGATTCAGACTCAGGTACCGCAGCAGTACGGCACCACAGCGCTCTAATCACACAGCGGCCGTCTGTATTGTGGCCCGGTGCGCACACTGGTGACGGGGGCTGCGGGATTCATCGGATCCACGCTGGTTGATCGCCTCCTCGCGGACGGACACGCCGTGATCGGCGTCGATGACCTCAGCTCTGGAAACAGTCTCAACCTCGGCAACGCCGACCGGTCCTCCGACTTCGAGTTCGTGAAGGCCGACATCGTCGACGCCGACCTGATTGGGCTGCTCGCAGACGTTCGGCCCGAGGTGATCTTCCACCTGGCCGCGCAGATATCCGTGAGCCAATCTGTCCAGGACCCGTCCTTCGATGCCGAAGTGAATGTCGTCGGCACCGTGCGCCTCGCGGAGGCCGCACGCCGCGCCGAGGTCCGCAAGATCGTCCACACTTCGTCGGGCGGATCCGTGTACGGCACCCCACCGAGCTACCCGACGAGCGAGGACGCGCCGAGCAATCCCGCGTCGCCGTACGCCGCCAGCAAGGTGGCCGGCGAGGTCTACCTCAACACCTTCCGCAACCTCTACGGTCTCGAGTGCTCTCACATCGCACCGGCGAATGTCTATGGGCCACGCCAAGATCCACACGGTGAGGCAGGTGTCGTCGCGATCTTCTCGCGCGCGCTGCTCGCCGGGAAGCCGACGAAGATCTTCGGCGACGGCACCGACACTCGCGACTACGTTTACGTCGACGATGTCGTTGACGCCTTCGTGCGCGCATCCGGTGAAGAGGGTGGCGGCATGCGCTTCAACATCGGCACAGGTGTGGAAACGTCTACCCGCCAACTACATTCGGCCATTGCCGCTTCAGCGGGTAAGCCCGATGAGCCCGAGATGCACCCACCGCGGCTCGGCGATCTGCGGCGCTCCTGCCTCGACATCAGCCGCGCCGAGAAAGTGCTCGGCTGGACGCCCAAGGTCAAACTCGACGAGGGCATCGCCAGAACTGTCGAGTTCTTCCGCGCGGAGCAGAATACGTAATCGTTTCCGCGTCACAAGATTACGAAGGCCAAGTGTTGAGACGCGCCGTGTTTACCTGGTCGAGTAACCTATCGACCCTCTTTGCATATGCAGTCGGTTCCCAGTCATCATCAAGATGATCGGTGAATTCCTCACTAAGTGTCGCGAGAAGCTCTTCGGCATCGAGGCGCGAGACTGAACTCGGCTGTTGAATCCTGCGAAGAAGCTTTGGATTCCGCCTGTTCAGAATCTCAGTGAGAAGCTGAAGATCGGTACTAGGAAGAAACTCGAACGTACTAGCCACCGGCTGCTCCTAAGCTTCGACTGTTGTTCGCCCAGCCCGTTATAACGTCTCCCTTGGAATTGACGACCACGGTCGCATTCTCGCCCGTATAACGGTAACTGACCCGTCCTTGCGCATCGGTAAACGTTCGACGTCTCGCACGGGATCGCGGAAAGCGTCTTCCAGGGCTTCTCGGCGCACGCCTCGACCGGCATCGCGGTCGGCGATACGTTCTTCCGCGTGCCGGGTGTATCGCGTAATACTCTCGGGTGCACCGCTTGGAATCTCCACCTTGATTTGAGCTGGCGTCTCAGATCCCTTACCTTTTCGCCCCAGGTTTTTGATGCGCTCCAGGCGTTTACGCACCCCGCCGATGTCGTGGGCCTTCTTGACGCCTTCGCTGATCCGCTTCGAGATCTTCCAGGTGCTAACTGCGGAGCGGATGATCTTGGCGAACTTGCTGATCGTGTGTGCGGTCTTGGCGGCCGCGGCTACCGCTCCTGTACCAAAGCTCACGATGCGGCGAAGATGAGGATCGTCGCCTCGACCGCCAGCTCCATGCCGAGCTCACTCAGGATTTCGGCGAGTTCATCGCGCAGGTCCTCCAGCGCTGACCGGTAGTCCTTGCACGACTGCGCCAACTCGCGACAGCCCGCCAACACCGCAGCAGTGGCATCCCGCAACTCGTGCAGGTCCCTGACGATGTACTCGACCTCTGGCGACTTGGTGTCGCTGAACGCTCGCGCATTGACATCCAGCGCCTCGACGACCGTGACCGTCTGATACACCGTTGCCAACCGGTCCCACGCCTGCGCCGCGGTGTCGACCTTGACTGTGTCCCCGTCGGGCACCGGGACACCGATCTGTTCCACGAGCCCTAGCGCGTTGTCGAACAGTCCCTTGCCAGGGCCGCCCGCCGACGGCGGCGTCGACAACACACCCGCCGCCCGGACGGGTTCGGGTGGGCGTTGGGGCGGCGCACCTCGGCTCCCGGCGGTGGCGTTGTATTCGGCGACGGCGTGGTTGTAGCCGGCCTGGATGACGACGCCGCCGTAGTTCTGAAGCGCCGTGGTCAGATCGTTGACCGCCCCCAATACTTCGCGCGCCCGGTCGTCATAGGACCTCGCCCACGCGGTGCCGGCGTCGTCGCTACCGGCCATTGCGCCTGTGCCGCCGAGGATCTGCACATTGACCGCGAACGCGTCGTAGACCTCACCGGCCAACTCGAACAACCGATTGCCGACCGCGTAATACGTGTCGGTATCGACGTCCACGGTCACCCATCAAGCGTATGAGCGTCTAGAACTACCCTTCGCGCCAATTTGAGACTGCACTGGTGGCGACAAAGTGCGAGTAGGCGACGCCGTCAGTGCAGTCTCAACGAGCGTCTTCGGGCGCGCGCGCGTTCTGCAGCGCTATCGCCCTCGCCAAACGAGCCTGGCGCAGCTCCATGTCCTTGAATCGCATGTACGTGCTCAACGTCGTGAACACGAACGCGATGATCAACACATAGCCGATCAGATCCGCACCGCGGGCCACCCCAAGCCAATTCGCGACGACGGTCGTGTCGTCCGGTCGCAGCACCGCATAGATCGCCGCGATGACGAACAACACGCCACCCACCTTGACCCACGCCTTCGTGCGCGCGCTCGTGCGTGATTTCAGCAGGTACACCAGCAGCGCGACGATCGACAGGATCAACAGCGCCTGAATCCAATTCATCGCGACAGCCTTCCTCGCAACAGCCCGTCGAACACGATGTTCACCCCGTTGAGCAACGGCTGGCCCTTCGACTTCGAGTAGTCGGTGTAGAGAATCTCGACCGGCTCTTCTGCCACCCGCCAACGCTTTTCGACCGCCAGCGTGATGATCTCGCTGGCATGGCTCATCCCGTTCATCGTGATGTTCAGCTCGTCGGCGACCTTCTTGTTGAACACCCGAAGCCCGTTGTGCGCATCGGTCAGCCCCAACTCTCTGCTGCTCGAGCTCAACAACGCCGCCGCGCGCAGAATGATCCGCTTCAGCAGCGGCGGCTTGCTCGCCGACGTTTCCGCGAACCGCGTGCCCACCACCATGTCGACGTCATCGACGGACAACCGGTCGATCATCGCCACGACATCCTTCAGCCGATGCTGGCCATCCGCGTCGAACGTCGCGAACACCTGCGCACCCGGCCTGCTGCGCGCGTACTCCACACCGGTCTGGATCGCCGCGCCCTGCCCCAGGTTCACCGGATGCGGCACCACGTGCGCCCCCGCCCGCAGCGCGAGGTCAGCCGTGCCGTCCTTGCTGCCGTCGTCGACGCAGACCACATTGTCGAAGACGGTCCGGATTTCTTTGATGACGTCGCCGATGACGCTCGCCTCGTTATAGGCGGGTACGACGATCCAAACATCCTGGTAGCGCATGTCGATGGGCACCAAAATACACGCTCAGCCCGGCGATCCCTTGGCTAGTGCCCACAGGTGCACGGCGATTCCCACAATCGGGCCGCACAGCAGTGCAATCACGGTGCGGGTCTCCAACCCGACCGGCAGCAGCAGCAACAACATCGCCGCCACCGTCGCTCCGATCCAACCCGCCGCATACGCGCGGTGCAGCGCCGCCGCCACCGTTGCCGCTCCGGTCAACGTCAACAGCGCGATCGCGATCGCCGCCCCCGTCAGCCACGCCAGCAGACCCCCGCCGGCGCGGTACTCCTCACCGAACGCCACCCGCAGCAGCCACGGCCCGAAAACCCCCGCCGCCACCACCCCGACCGCGCCTAAACCCGCGACGACCAGCGCAGGCGCAACCAGCGCCTGCAGCCGCGAGGTGCGCTTGTCCACGAAATGGGCGATCAGGTTTCCCTGCATCGCCGTCAACGGCACCAGCAGCGGAGCCCGCGTCAGCGTCACCGCCAGGATCACCACACCGCCGGTCGCCCCGAGATCCCCTGACGTCGCCTTCAGCAGCACCGGGAACCCCATCACCAGAATCGCGCTCGCCCCCGCGGCGGCGATCGAATGCGCCGCACCCCGCAAAAACGTCGCCGTCCCGCCCGGCGTCATCAGCGCCGCCGCCGCGCGCGTCGACGGTGAGGCCATCAACAGCAGAAGCCACGCCACCGCCCCGGCGACCGTCGCCCACAGGAATCCGACCAGCCCCCACCCAAGGACGAACGTCGCCGCCGCCACCGCGACCCGGATCCCCGCGTCGGTCACCATCAGCGCGCCATACTGCGTCCACTTGCCGACGCCCGCCAACATCCCCAGCAGCGTCGCGTGCAGGCAGAAGCCCGCCAGGCCCACGCTCAACAATGCGACGCTCAGCCACTGCCATTCGACGAACACGTGCGCCGACCACAGCGGCGAACTGACCGCGATGACCAACGCCGCAACGACGCCGACCACCGCCGCCACCCTCATCGGATGCGTGCGCGGGCCCGACGCCACCTCCACGTAGCCCATCGATCGCACTTCGCGCGTCGCCTCTTGCAGCAGACCGTTGGCCGCACCCGTCACCAACCCGAACGCACCCCAGAACACCCCGAACACCGAGAAACCCGCGGGCTCGAGATCGCGTGCCGCGAGGTAGAGCACCGCATACCCGCACAACGCCGTCAGCACGGTGGCAGTGCCGACGCGGGCGACGCTGCCGCGGGTCACCGGGCCGGTGGGGGTGGCCGCGTCGGTCACAGCGGTGGCACGTCCTTGGAGTACAGCCACGCATCCCACAGCGGACGCAGCGACACATCTGCGTAGTTGGCGGCCAGGCCGGTGAAGTCGTCGGTCACCGCCGTCGAGTGGCGGTGCCGCTCAGTCCAATCCCGCAGCAGCGCAAAGAAATTCTCGTCGCCGATAGTCCCGCGCAGCACGTGCAGCGTCAGCGCTCCGCGCTTGTACACCCGGTCGTCGAACATGTCGCGCGGACCAGGGTCGGACAACAACAAGTCGTGTGGCGAATCAACCAGCCGCTGGTGGTAGTGGTGCGCCCATTCGTCGGCGGTCTTCCCACCGGACTCCTCCGACCACAACCACTCCGCATAGCACGCGAAGCCTTCGTGCAGCCAGATGTCGCGCCAGCGCCGAGCCGTCACCGAGTTGCCGAACCACTGGTGTGCCAACTCGTGGGCGATCAGCCGCTCCGAGCTGCGGGTGCCGTCGCAGTGGTTGACGCCAAAAATCGAAATGCCCTGCGCCTCAAGCGGTATCTCCAGTTCATCGTCGGTCACGACGACCGTGTACCCAGTCGACAGCGGGTACGGCCCGAACCGCTTCACGAACAGCTTCATCATCTCCGGCTGCCTGGCGAAGTCGTGGTCGAAGTTGCGCTTCAGCCGGGCAGGCAACGCCGCATGCATCTGCACCGGTGTCTTCTGCAGCCGATGCGACTCGTACATGCCGATCTGTAACGTGACCAGATAGGTCGACGTCGGCTCAGCCAACTCGTAGGTCCACGTCGTCATGGCGGCCCGCGTGCGCCGAGACTTCAACTCGCCGTTGGCAATTGCGAGATACGGGTTCTCGGTGGTGATCTGGATGCGATAGGAGGCCTTCGAGCTGGGGTGGTCGTCGCACGGGAACCACGACGACGCGCCGTTGGGCTGCCCGGCCACCAGCGCGCCTTCGGTCAGTTCCTCGAACCCGACCTCGCCCCACAGCGACCGCACCGGCCGCGGCGTCCCGTTGTAGCGGACCGAGATCGTCATCGCCGCGCCCGCGGGCAGTGATGACGAGAGCGCGATGTGCAGCTTGCCCCCTGAAGATCGAAATCCCGCCGGGCGCCGTCCGTTCACCGACACCTTGGTCACCGTCAGCGCATCGGACAGGTCCAGCGTGAAGGTCCGCAAAGCGGCAAGCGTGACGGCGGTGATCGTCGCCGATCCAGAAAGCCGATTGATGGCGACCTTGTACTCGAGGTCGAGTTCGTATCGCGAAACCCGGTAGCCGAAGTTGCCCGCGTGCGGCAGGTAGGGGTCGATGACCGGAATCTTCTTCGCCGCCTTCTTTGACCGGGTCACGCGGCGGCTTCCTCGCCGCGGTCCGGTTGGACGTCATCGCGCTTCTTGCGGAACACATTCCACGGCGCGATCGGGTTTCCCTGCCACCGCGTCGACGGCGGCACCTCGTCGCCGCGCATCACCAACGACGCGGGGCCGACAGTGGCACCCGCGCCGAGGCGCGCCGCGGGCAACGCGACGCAATGCGGCCCCAACGTCGAGCCCTGTTCGAGCACCACCGTGTCCATCCGCATGATGCGGTCGTGGAACAGGTGCGTCTGCACGACGCAGCCCCGGTTGACGGTGGCCCCCTCCTCCAACGTGACGAGGTCCGCCTCGGGCAGCCAATAAGACTCACACCAGACGCCGCGGCCGATCTTCGCGCCCAGCGCCCGCAGCCACAGGTTCATCACCGGCGTCCCCGTCGCAGCGCGCGCGAACCACGGTGCCGCGACCGTCTCGACGAACGTGTCGGAGACCTCGTTGCGCCATACGAACGGCGACCACAGTGGATGCTCGACCGCGCGGATACGGCCCAGGAGAACCCATTTCGCGATGACCGCGATGGCGCCGGCGACGGCTCCCGCGGCCACCAGCACGATCCCGCTGCCCAGCGCCGCCCACAGGTACCCGAACTCGACGACGAGGTATTGCAGTGCCAGCAGCACGGCGACCCCGATCGCGAACGTGATCATCACCGGCACCAGGCGGCATGTCTCGACGAAGCCGCGCATGACTTTCAGCCGCGGCGGGGGGTTGAACGTCCGCAGAGCATCAGCCGCGGTCGGCTTGCGCCGCAACCGGATCGGCGGGCTGCCAAGCCACGACGAGCCGGCCTTGGACTTGTGCGGCGCCGCCGACAGCACCGCGACCAACCCGTCGTCGGGCACCTTGCGGCCCGGTTGCGTGATTCCGGAGTTACCCAGGAACGCCCGCTTGCCGATCGTCGCCTTCGCGACGTGAATCCAGCCGCCGCCCAGCTCATAGGACGCCACCATGGTGTCGTCGGCCAAAAACGCGCTGTCCTCGATCACCGTGAACTTCGGCGTCAGCAGCGCTGTGGAGATCTCGGTGCCGCGGCCGACCTTCGCCCCCAGCACGCGCAGCCACGTGGGCGTGAGAAGGCTGGCGTACAACGGGAAAAGATAGTGACGTGCGGCATCCATCAGCCGCTCGGTTGCCCATATCTGCCATCCCACGCGGCTGCGGACCGGGTGATAACCCTCGCGCAGCCGTAGCGACAACAGACGCACCACCACCACCGTAAGCGTCGCGTACACCGCCAGCGCCACCAACGTCGCCACCGGCGTCCACATCAGGGCGGGCACGATGGCGTCGGTCACCGAGGCGGCATCCCGGATGGCCCAGCCGATCACCGCGAGACCACATCCCAAAGCCGTAAGAGGCAACGCTCCCAAGAGTATTGACGTGATCCCGTATACCAGCACCCAGACCGGTGCCGGGCCCGGGCGCTCCTCGGGCCACGGATGGCGGGCCTTCCCCGATTTCACCGCGGGGGAGCCCTTCCAGTACTGGCCCTTCTTCACCCGACCGACCACACTCGATCCCGGCGCGACATCGGCGTTCTTGCCGACGGCGGCACCAGGCAGCAGCGTGGTGCGCGCGCCGATGGTCGCGTCGTTGCCGATGGTGATGGTGCCGACGTGGAAGTGGTCGCCGTCGATCCAGTGCCCGCTCAGATCGACCTCCGGCTCAATCGAACTGCGATGGCCCAGGGTGAGCAAACCGGTCACCGGAGGAGCCGAATGCAGGTCGACGCCCTTGCCGACCTTGTTACCCAGCGCCCGCGCGTAGTACACCATCCACGGTGCGCCAGCGAGGTTCTCGGCCCCGCTGGCATCGGCCAACCGTTCGGCGAGCCAGACTCTCATGTGCACCGAACCGCCGCGCCGGTAGGTGCCCGGTTTGAGGAATCCGACCAGCATCCGCGCGCACAGCACGGCGATGCCCATACGGCCGAGCGGCGTGACGAACAGCACGAAACCGGCGAGCACCACCCACCAGTCGAGGGGAACCAACCACGGCACGTCGCTCACCGTCGCGGCGACGTTGTTGATCAGGGCCAGCCACACCACCCACTGCAGTCCCGCCAGCGTGGCCAGCGGCAGCGACATCACGACCTGAAAAGCCTGCGACAGTAATGGCATTGGCCGCACGACGCGTGTTTCGACTCGCGGGGGAGGGGCGAGCTCGTCGAGGAACCCGGCCAGCGAGCCCAGCCGAGGGTGGTCGTAGAGGTCGGCAACGGTCACCTGCGGATAGCGCTGCCGCAGCGCAGCCACCAACTGCGCCGCCGACAGCGAGCCGCCGCCGAGTGCGAAGAAGTCCGCCTCGGGGCCGTCGACCGGTGCGGCAAGGACGTTGCGCCACAACCCGGCCAGCCAGCCCATCGTGCCGCCCAGATCGGGCGCCTCCTCCTCGGGTTCGCCCGACGGCGGCCACGGCAGCGCGTCGCGGTCGACCTTGCCCGACGTGCGGGTCGGCAGTTCGTCGACGAGCACCAGCCGCGGCACCAGCGCGGCGGGCAGCGATTCGGCCAGCGATGCGCGCGCGGCGGCCACGTCAAAGGCTGGGTCGGCGCTGGCGATGTAACCGACCAGCAGCGGTGTTCCGCTCGCGGTTCGCCGCACGGCCGCCGCGCCGCCGCTGACACCGGGCAGGTTCACCAGCGCGGTATCGACCTCACCGAGTTCGATGCGGCGCCCACCGACCTTGACCTGGTCGTCGGCGCGGCCGACGAACATCAGGCCGTCCTGCTCCAGCCGCACCAGGTCACCGCTGCGGTACGCGCGATTCCAGCCCAGCGACGGCATCGGGGCGTACTTCTCGGCCTCCTTCTCCGGGTCGAGGTAGCGGGCAAGGCCGACGCCGCCGATCACGAGTTCGCCGACCTGGCCGACCTCCACCGGGGCGCCGTCCTTGTCGACGACGGCCAGGTCCCAGCCCGGCAACGGCAACCCGATGCTGACCGGCGAGATGCCGTCCAGCCGGGAAGCGCACGCCACGACGGTGGCTTCGGTGGGCCCGTAGGTGTTCCACACCTCGCGCCCCGCGGAGTCGGGCCCGGCGGCCAACCGCTCCGCCAGTTCGGGCGGGCACGCCTCGCCACCGAAGATCAGCAGCCGCACCGCCTCCAGCGCCTCGGCGGGCCACAGCGCGGCCAGCGTCGGCACCGTCGACACCACCGTGATGTCCTTGGACACCAGCCACGGTCCGAGATCCATTCCGCTGCGCACCAGCGACCTCGGCGCGGGCACCAGGCATGCGCCGTTGCGCCACGCCAGCCACATCTCCTCGCAGGAGGCGTCGAAGGCAACCGACAGCCCGGCCAGCACCCTGTCGCCGGGCCCGATCGGGTTGTCCTGCAAGAACATCTGCGCTTCGGCGTCGACGAACGCGGCGGCGCTGCGATGGGTGACCGCGACGCCCTTCGGGGTGCCGGTCGAGCCGGAGGTGAAGATGATCCACGCGTCGTCTCGGCCCAACGGGGAGGCGGCGCGCCAGCCGCGGGAGTCGCGTGCGCCGCGGATCAGGCCCTTCTCGGTGATGACGCCGACGACGCCCGCCTCGCCGAACACCAGCGCGGCCCGCTCGTCGGGATCGTCGGCGTCGACCGGCACGTAGGCCGCGCCGGTGGCGAGCGTGGCGAGGATCGCGACGTAGAGCGCATAGCTTCCCGACGGCATCCGGATGCCGATGCGGTCGCCGCGCCCGATACCGCGCGCGGCCAGCCAGTCGACGCTGTCCTCGATGTCGGTGACCAGCTCGCTGTAGGTCAGTTGCACAGAGCCGTCGTCGATCGCGGGGGCATCGGGGTAGCGCGCAGCGGTGTCGTACAGAATGTCGATCAACGTGCGCGGCTCGGGTGCGAACGGCGATAGCAGGTACTGCTCGGGAATCTCCGGCATCGCCACGCCTACAACGTACTAAGCGCCTGCGCAGGCTCGGCCGCGCCAGGCAGCTGGGTGTCAGCCATGTCTCAAATTCTGGCTGAGCACAACCATTGTCGGGCCGCGATGGCGCGCCTAGCGTGTCGGCGTGCCAACCCAACACCACCGCGGGCTGCGGCTGTTCGTCGCCGATGCCGCAGGCGATCACTGGAACGAGCTCACCGCGGGTGAGACGACCGCGGTGCGCATCGCGGCTCCCGATCTGCAACAGGCTCGACGTGCGCGCGGACGCATCACCGACGACGTCGCGGTCATCCTCGACATCACGGTCGCGGTCGCCGCCGACTTCCGCAGCGCGCGCAACGCGATGCCCAGGATCGACTGCACCACCCTGCACTATGCGGGAACCATCGACGGGCTGGCCGGCCTGGTCGCCGACATCTTCATGGCCGATGTGGCCGACGGTGTCACCTTCATCCCCGCTTCGCCGGAGCAGGACATGCAGAAGGTGGCCGATGCCGCGTTGGATCGAATCGCGCGCCGTCTTCCGCTCGCAGGCGCGGCCTGACGGTCACGCCTCCAGCTCGCCGACCAGCTTGCGCTCGATGCTCGCCCGTGTGGCTGCGGGCAGCGCGATGATCCCGTCGAGTTCGCCCTTCGCCCTGTTGTAGGCGTTCTGCCGCTCCTGCGGTGTGGCGGCCTCGTCCTCGGCCAGCTTGAGCAGATTCTGGGCGCGCGCGATGCGCTGCTGGTCCTCGTCGGAGAAGGTGCTGCGCCTCAGCCGGATCGCCTCGGCCTCGGCGACGTCGAACGCCGTCACGTAATCATGGACCGCGTCGCGGTACTCCAACTGCGCCTCGCGGTCGCCCTCGAGATCGTCGGGGCTGGCCGGTCGCAGCAGGTCAGCCCGTCGTCGCGCCTTGTGAAAGGCGATCGTCAGCGGGTTGCTCATGTCGGTCATGAGCGGAAAATCGAGAAGCTTGGCGACGTCGATCTCGTACTCGAGCCACCGCGCATCGGTCTGCCCGTGCGCCTCCATGACCCGTTTCAGCTCGCGCCGGTATTTGGCCTTGTCGCTGCGGGTGCGACTTGCCGCCTCGGCGACGGCGATCTTGGTCTGCTGCTTGATCCGGTAGCGCTCCAACCGTCGTTCGGCGCGCCGCTCGTTGGCCGCAACTACTACGCGGACGGCGCCGCCGATGGTGCCCGCCAGCGGAAAAATCAGCCACCAGAAGTGGAAGACATGTTCCACGCGACCCAGCATGCCACCGTCACGAAAGCGCCTCGTAGATCAGCGCGCCATAGCGTGCGGTGCGCTCGTTGCCGAGGGTGCCCTGGCCCATCTTGTTCATCACATAGGCCACCGTCGTGCGGCGCTCGGGGTTCATGAGCACCATCGAGCCGCCCCAACCGCCCCAGAAGCAGACCTTCTCCTCCGGTGGCATGAACGGGAGCACCTCCGGTGTGCCGATGGCGAGCCCGATCCCCATCTTGAGCGGAACCATCAACACCAGATCGGGACCGTGCGATTGCACATCGAAGATCCGCTCAATGGTCGGCTGCGTCAGCAGCCGCACATTGTTGGCCGTTCCGCCGAGCGATATCGGTGACAGCATGCGCGCCAACGAGCGCGCGTTGCCGTGGCCGTTGACCGCCCCGAGTTCCGATTCCCGCCAGGCAGCGGTGTGCGCGACCTCCGCCTCGGGCGCGGGATTGGTCAGCGTCTTGCGCGTCGGGTTGTCCTCGGGCAGCTGATCGAAGGGGATGTCGAACGGCGGCGGGGGGATCAGCTCGGCGATGCGTCCCGCGTCCTCGGGGCGGGCGCCGATCTGGAAATCGGCCTCCAGCGGGCCGGCGATCTCGTCGCGCACGAAGTCCTTCAACGACATCCCCGCGGTGCGGCGGACCAGCTCACCGATCAGGAACCCGAAATTGAGCGCCTGATACCCCGATGCGGTGCCCGGTTCCCACCACGGCGCCTGCGCCGCGAGCAACGACGTGGCCTTGTCCCAGTCGTAGAGGTCGGCCATCTCGACCGGCTCCTGCCAGCCGGCGACGCCCGATGTGTGCGACAGCAGATGGCGCACCCTGACGTCATGCTTGCCGTTGGTCGCGAACTCCGGCCAGTACGTGGCCACCGGCGCATCGAGGTCCAACAGCCCGCGGTCGGCGAGGATCAGTGCGGCGAGGCTCGTCACGGTCTTGGTGCTCGACCAGACGTTGATGATCGTGTCCTCGCCCCACTCGACGGACTTCGCCTCGTCGGCATGGCCGCCCCAGATGTCGAGGACGGTTTCGCCGTCGATGTCCACGGCGATCGACGCGCCGACTTCGTTACCGCTGTCGATTTCCTCGGCAAGGGCCTTGGCGACTTTGTCGAACGGGGCGGTTACGTGTCCGTGCACGGCAGCGGTCATGCGGTGGAACCTACGCTGCCCGCGTCAGGCCGTCACCACCAGTTGTCGTAGCCGCCTTCGGGTCCCAGCATCCGGTCCAACCGGGTGCGGTTGATGCGGGCCAACTCGTTGCGGACCACTTTGCGCTCGGTGTCGACCTCGTTCTGCATGCGGTCGGCGGCAGCCGCCAGCACATCCTGGGCGGTGTAGCCGTTGACGAACATCACGAAGCCGAACCCGAACTGTTCCAGGTAAGCCTTCGAAGCCGCCGCCAACTGCTCCATCACCTCGGGCCGCTCGTCGCAGATCGCGCACTGCTCGGCCGCCGATTTCTCGCTGCCGGGTCGACGGCCGATGTCGGGGTAGGCCTGCAGGATCGAATCGATCGACGGCTCGGCCAACGCGAACAGCAACTCGTCGGCATGCCGGAACAGCGCGTCGCGGTCGGCGTAGGGGCGTGCGCGGGCCAGCTCGGCCGCCATCGGCACGCTGTAACAGCACTCGTAGAGCGCATGCACGGCGCGGCGCATCGGCATCTTGTTGAAGGCGTCGAGCCCAATGCCCTGATGCAGCAACACACAACAATGATCGGAGCGGCAAAGCACGCAGGCGTTACGTCGTGTTACAGCGAGGAAAACTCCTCGAGGGGCTAGTGGCCCTGGGTCTTGAATCGCTCGATGGACCTGGTCACCTCGGCCTCGGCCTCGGCGCGGCTGGACCAGTCAGCGGCCTTGACGTACTTGCCCGGCTCCAGGTCCTTGTAGTGGACGAAGAAGTGCTTGATGGCCTCGAGCTCGTAGGACGGCACGTCGCCCACGTCCTGAATGTGGTCCCAGCGCCCGTCGCCCGCGGGCACGCACAGCACCTTGTCGTCGCCGCCCGCCTCGTCGGTCATGTTGAACATGGCGACGGGCCGCGCCTCGACGATGCAGCCGGGGAACACCGACTCCGGCAACAGCACCAGCGCGTCCAGCGGGTCACCGTCCTCGCCGAGGGTGTTCTCGATGAAGCCGTAATCGGCCGGGTAGCCGAACGCCGTGTAGAGGTAGCGGTCGAGCTTGACCCGCCCGGAGTCGTGGTCGACCTCGTATTTGTTGCGCGAGCCCTTCGGGATCTCGATGACAACGTCAAACTCCACCGTCGCGGCTCCTTGCCCTGTGCTCGGTTTGCGGACGAGGTCACCCTAATGGACGGCCTGAGCGGCGCCGCAGATGACCTGGTGCTTCCCCGCAGCGGATACCCTGCTGGGGCAGGCAGGAGTCAGGAGAACCCGCGCACGCGAGGAGCGAATAGAACCATGCGTCCCACCACGTGGCGACGGTCCACCCACATCGCAATCGGGGTGGCCGTGGTGCTGGTGGTTGTCGCCGTCGTAGTGGCTGCCGCACTGATGCGGACCGACTCGAGCGATGCGTCTGCCATCCCCGTGGCGCCCGCGCCCGTGACGGCGGACCCGGGAATCGAACCGGTGTCCGAGTCCGCGGCAAAGCCGAAACCTGACAAGCTGGCCCAGGCCATCGCCACGGCGTTGGCGGATCCGAACCTGGGCGCATTCACCGGCCGCATCGCCGACGCCGCCACCGGAGACCAACTGTGGGCGCAGGGCTCCGACGTGCCGATGCAACCCGCATCGGTGACCAAGGTGTTGACCACCGCGGCGGCCTTGCTCGGCCTCGACCGCGACCACCGCCTCACCACGACCGTGCTGGCCTCGGACCGGCGCCCCGGCCTCGTCGTGCTCAAAGGCGGCGGCGATCCCACGTTGTCGGCCGCGCCCAAGGGCCAGGACACCTGGTACCGCGACGCGGCCCGCATCAGCGACCTCGCCGATCAAGTGCGCAGCAGCGGCAGGAAGGTGACCTCGGTGGCCGTCGACGTCAGCGCCTACAGCGGCCCGACGATGGCGCCCGGCTGGGATCCGCTCGACATCGACGGCGGGGACATCGCGCCGATGGAAGCGGTGATGCTCGACGGCGGGCGGACCCAGCCCGTCAGCGTCGAATCGCGGCGGTCGACCACGCCCGCGCTGGACGCGGGTCGCGCGCTCGCCGTGGCCCTTCGCGTCGACCCGGCCACGGTCACCGTGATGCCGTCGGCGTTCGACGGCGACGAGATCGCGAGCGTCCAGTCGCCGCCGCTGATCGAGCGGTTGCGGGAGATGATGAACAACTCCGACAACGTGATGGCCGAGTCCATCGGCCGTGAAGTGGCTGCCGCACAAGGAAAGCCGCAGAGCTTCGCGGGATCGGTGCGCGCGGTGCTCAGCGAGCTGGAGGACGTCGGGATCGACACCGGCGACGCCAACCTGATGGATTGCAGCGGGTTGTCCGTCGACGACCGGCTCACCGCGGACACGCTCGACGAGACCGTCAGCGCCGCCACGGGACCCGACCACCCGACGCTGCGGCCGCTGGTCGACCTGCTGCCGATTGCCGGGGGCAGCGGCACATTGTCGAACCGGTTCCTCGACACCGACGCAGGCCGCGCGTCGGCGGGCTGGTTGCGCGCCAAGACGGGGTCGCTGACCGGCACGAATTCGCTGGTGGGCATCGTCACCGACGCCAGCGGGCGGGTGCTGACCTTCGCGCTGCTGTCCAACAATGCAGGCCCCACCGGCCGCACCGCCATCGACGCGTTCGCCGCGACGCTGCGCTCATGCGGGTGCAGCGCATGAGCCCGGCAGGCAAGGTGACCGTCGGCCGCACGGTCGACTGGAACTTCGCCGCGACGTTCGGCGCGAAACTGGCCAGGCCCGCTCCGCCGGCCACCGAATACACCCGACGCCAGGCGATCGACCAGCTCGCCGACTCCTCGCGGCGCGCCGAACTGCCGGTGCGGGAAGTGACGGGGCTCAACGAAGGCGGCGTGGTCTCCGACGCGCGCATCATCGACCGCCCCGAATGGATAAGGGCCGCATCGCAATCCATGCGGACGATGACCGGCGGAAGCGAGAACGGCGACAAGCCGCACTTCATCACCGGCCGCGTCACCGGCGCGCAGACGGGCGCCGTGCTGGCCTTCATCTCCTCCGGCATCCTCGGCCAGTACGACCCGTTCGCCGACAACGGCGGCGAGCTTCTCCTGGTGTACCCCAACGTGATTGCCGTCGAACGGCAGTTGCGCGTCGTGCCAGCCGACTTCCGGCTGTGGGTGTGCCTGCACGAGGTGACCCACCGCGTGCAGTTCCGCGCCAACCCCTGGCTGGCAGATCACATGTCCACCTCGCTGGCGGTGCTGACCGAGGAATCCGGCGACGACGTCACCGAGGTCATCGGCAGGCTGGCCGGGTTCGTCAAGGATCGCCGCGATGGTGTTCCGGCCGAACCGGGTTCGACTGGCATCCTCGGCCTGCTGCGCGCCGTCCAATCCGAACCGCAGCAGCACGCACTCGACCAACTGCTCGTGCTCGGAACGCTGTTGGAGGGGCACGCCGACCATGTGATGGATGCCGTCGGTCCCGCCGTCGTGCCGTCGGTGACGACGATCCGCCGACGGTTCGAGGAACGGCGCAAGCGCAAGCAACCGCCGCTGCAGCGGCTACTGCGCATCCTTTTAGGTGTCGACGCCAAGATGAGCCAGTACACGCGCGGCAAGGCCTTCGTCGACCACGTCGTCGAGCGTGTCGGAATGGCCCGGTTCAACACCATCTGGACGGGGCCCGAAACTCTGCCGCTGCCAAACGAGATCGAGGAACCGCAGCGATGGATCGACAGGGTGCTGTAAGCACGCTGCGGACCGCGGTGTCGGCGTTCGCCGCTCGATACCTCGCTGCGGAGGACCACTGGTGCGTCGCCCTTTCCGGTGGCCCGGACTCGTTGGCGCTGACGGCCGTCGCCGCGGGACTGAAGCCGACGACGGCGCTGATCGTCGACCACCAACTGCAGGACGGGTCGGACCGCGTCGCCGCGACAGCGCGCGAACAAGCCATCGCAGTGGGATGCGTTGCCGCGCAGGTTCTTTGCGTCGAAGTCGGGACGGCGGGCGGACCGGAGGCCGCCGCGCGCACCGCACGCTATCGGGCGCTGGACGAGGCGCGCGCCGGCGCTGACGTGCTTCTGGCCCACACCCTGGACGACCAGGCCGAGACCGTGCTGCTTGGCCTCGGCCGAGGATCGGGTGCGCGCTCGATCGCGGGCATGCGGCCGTACGACCCGCCGTGGTGTCGTCCACTGCTCGGCGTCCGACGGTCGGTGACGCATCAGGCTTGCGACGAACTCGGGCTCCAACCGTGGCACGACCCGCACAACGCCGACCGGCGCTACACCCGCACCCGACTGCGCACCGAGGTGCTTCCGCAGCTCGAGGACGTCCTCGGCGGCGGTGTCGCCGAGGCGCTGGCCCGCACCGGGGCCGCGCTGCGCGAGGACAACGACGCGCTGGATGCGCTGGCCGACGCTGCGCTGACCGCCGCACGGGCCGGCGACGACCTCGACACCGCGGCGCTGATCGACCTGCCCGACGCCGTCAGGCGCCGGGTGATCCGCCGCTGGCTGCTGACCGGCGGAGCGGGTGAACTCACCGACAAGCAGATCCGCGGCGTCGACGCGCTCGTGACCCGGTGGCGCGGCCAGGGCGGGGTGGCCGTGAGCTCGCCGTTGCGCAGCGAACGGCTGTTCGCCGGGCGTCGCGACGGGGTGTTGACCATGTACCGGGAACCGGTCTGAAGACAGTTAGGACGAGCTCACGTTGGTTCAGCACAGGCACACATGGCACGCTGTGGACGTGCCATCGCAGGAGCCGTACCCCGGCGACATCAAATCGGTGTTGCTCTCCTCGGAACAGGTCCAGACGCGGGTCGCCGAATTGGGCGCCCAGCTCGGCGAGGACTACCGCGACGCGATCACCGCCAGCAACCAGGATCTGCTGCTGGTCACCGTGCTCAAGGGTGCGGTGTTCTTCGTCACGGACCTGGCCCGCGCGATCCCGTTGCCCACACAGCTGGAGTTCATGGCGGTCAGCTCCTACGGCTCGTCTACGTCGTCGTCGGGTGTGGTGCGGATCCTCAAGGACCTCGACCGTGACATCAACGACCGCGACGTGCTGATCGTCGAGGACATCGTCGACTCCGGGCTGACGCTGTCGTGGCTGCTGCGCAACCTCGCGACCCGACGCCCGCGGTCGCTGAAGGTGTGCACGCTGATGCGTAAGCCGGATGCGGTGCGCGACGACGTCGACATCACCTACGTCGGTTTCGACATCCCCAACGAGTTCGTCGTCGGGTACGGACTGGACTATGCCGAGCGCTACCGGGACCTGCCCTACATCGGCACGCTGGACCCGAAGGTGTACCAGGAGTTCTAACTCGAAGGTGGCGACATGAGCCGTACAGCCCTACGGATCTGCCCGCTGTGTGAGGCCACGTGCGGCCTGACGCTGACGATCTCCGACGGCCGGGTTACCGGGGCGCGCGGCGACCGCGACGACGTGTTCAGCGCGGGCTTCATCTGCCCGAAAGGAGCGAGCTTCGCCGAACTCGACAACGACCCGGATCGCCTGCCACGACCGATGATCCGGCGCGACGGCGTGCTGACCGAGGCGACATGGGACGAGGCGTTCGCAGAAGTCGCGGACCGGCTCGGCGCGGTCGTCGGCGAGCACGGCGGGGGGTCGGTCGGCGTGTACCTCGGTAACCCGAACGCCCACACCGTCGCAGGCAGCCTGTACCCGCCGCTGATAATCAAGGGCCTCGGCACACATCAGACGTATTCCGCCAGCACGCTCGACCAGATGCCCAAACACGTTGCGCTGGGCCACATGTTCGGCAGCCCCGTCGCATTCACCGTGCCGGATCTGGACCGCACCGACTACCTGGTGATCATCGGCGCCAACCCCGTCGTCTCCAACGGCAGCCTCGCCACGGCCGCCGACTTCCCCGGCAAGCTGCGCGCCCTGCGCAAGCGGGGCGGCCGGCTGACCGTCATCGACCCCGCCCGCACCCGCACGGCGGAACTGGCCGACCGGCACGTGGCGCCCCGACCCGGCACCGACGGCGCACTGCTCTTCGCCGTGGTGCACGTACTGTTCGAAGAGGGGCTTGTCGCAAGCGATCTCGGCGGCATCGCCGAACATGTCAACGGCGTCGACGACGTCCGCCGGCTCGCGGAGGACTTCTCGCCGGAAGCAGTCAGCGAGTACTGCGGCGTGCCTGCGGACGAGATCAGGACGCTCGCCCGTGAGCTCGCGGCGGCGCCGACGGCCGCGGTGTACGGCCGAATCGGAACGTCCACAGTGGAATTCGGCACGTTGGTCAGTTGGCTCGTCGACGTCATCAACGTCCTGACGGGCAACCTCGACCGCCCCGGCGGGGCGATGTTCCCGCTCGGCGCTGCCGCGCCCGCGCCTCGGCCGGCCAAACGGGGCCGCGGCTTCCGCACCGGTCGCTGGCGTAGCAGGGTCTCGGGTCATCCGGAGGTGTTGTCCGAATTGCCCACCGCCGCAATGGCGGAGGAGATCGACACCCCCGGCGACGGGCAGATCAAGGCGATGATCACGATCGCGGGCAACCCCGTACTGTCGGCGCCCGACGGGAACCGGCTCGAGCGCGCGTTCGCCAGCCTCGAGTTCATGCTCTCGATCGACCCCTACCTCAACGAGACCACCCGGCACGCCGATGTGATCCTTCCGCCACCACCGCCGTCGCAGAGCCCGCACTTCGACTTCGCGCTCAACAACCTCGCCGTGCGCAACAACGTCCGGTATTCGCCGCCGGTGCTGCCGCATGACGGCAGGCCGGGAGAGGCGGAGATCCTGGCCCGCATCGCGCTGGCTCTCTACGGCCTCGGCGTCGACGCCGACCCCGCACTCGTCGACGACCAGGTCATCGCGATGACGTTGGCCAAGGAGACCTCCGACCCCGACTCGCCGGTGGCCGGGCGTTCCGTCGACGAGTTGACGGCGATGCTGCCGCCGGGCCCTGGCTACGAACGGCGCCTCGACATGATGCTGCGGCTCGGGCCGTACGGCGACGCGTTCGGCGCGAAACCCGACGGGTTGACGCTGGCGCGCCTCAAGGCGGCGCCCCACGGTATCGATCTCGGCCCGCTGCAACCACGGCTGCCCGAGGTGCTCCGGACGTCAAGCGGCCGAGTCGAACTCGCGCCCGAACCGTTTGTCGAGGACGCCGCGCGGCTGCGTGCGGCGTTGGATCGCGACCTCGACCGGTTCGTGCTGATCGGCAGGCGGCATCTGCGCTCCAACAACAGCTGGATGCATAACGTGCCCGCGCTGGCGGGTGGCACGAACCGCTGCACACTGCAGATGAACCCCGACGACGTCGCCGAACTCGGGCTGGCCGACACCGCGAAGGTGAAGGGGCCGGGCGGGGAGGTGCTCGCGCCCATCGAGCCGCTGCCGGGGATGCGGCGCGGGGTGGTGTCGCTCCCGCACGGGTGGGGCCATGGCCGCGACGGCACCAGGCTGGAGGTGGCGGCCGGTCAGCCCGGCGTCAACGCCAACCAACTGAACGACGGCCTCCGTCTGGACCCGCTGTCGGGCACCGCGGTGCTCAACGGAATCCCCGTCGACATCGCGCCTGCCGACTAGGTCAGCTCCCAGATCACCGTCACCGAGAAGCCGACGGTCTGCTGACCGGGCTCAAGCGGCACGGCCTCCATCGCGGCCCTCGGCATCGGGGCCGGCGGCGGGCTCGGCGTGGTGCCCTCCGACTCGGAGATCGAGATGACGTCGCCCAGCGTGAGCCCGGCCAACTGCGCGTACTGCTCGGCGCGGTCCTTGGCGTCGTCGAACGCCCGGGTGCGGGCATCCTTGACCAGCTGAGAGTCGTCGTCGATCGCAAAGCTGACCGAGTTGATCCGGGTGGCCTCGCCGCCGGTGGTGCCGATGAGCCCCAGCGTCTGCGACGCGTTGTTCAGATTGCGGATCTTGACGTTGATCGAGTTGCTCGCCTGATAGGCGACGATCGTCGGGTTGTTCACGCCGCCGCCGTACTGCGGCTGCAGGGTCACGTTGGTGGTGGCGATGTCGTTGCGATCGATGCCGGAGCCCACCAGCGCGTTGATCATGGCCTGCATCCGGTCGCTGGTCTGGTTCATCGCCGCGGTGACGTCGGGCGCGGTGGCCTCGATCGAGACCTGCGCGTTCAACGTGTCCGGCCTGCCCTGCACCTCGCCGGTGCCGACCACCGTGACCTGGCGGGTGCTCGGGTCGGCGGTCGGGAGGATCGACGGGCCTGACGGCGACGACGAAGACTTCGCGTCGCACGCCGCAAGGCCGGCGACAACCAATCCCGCCGCGGCGAGGACGATCAAACGGTTCGCAAGGCGTGCTCTCGCTGCGATCGGCATGCCGTGCAGCCTAGAGCACCCCGCGGTCAGAGGAGTTCGAGGCGATGAAGGTCGGACACGTACTTCCTGATCAGCGACCGCCCGATGTGGGGGATGTCGCGGGAGTTACCAGTATTTTGCAGTGTGCGTCGGGGTCGGCGAGGTCGTCGAATGCCGCACCGACGCCGTCCAGTCCGACCTCGGCGGTGATCAGTGGGGCGACGTCGACTTCGCCCTCGGCGATCGCGCGCAGGGAATCCGCGAACTCCTCCGCGTCGTAGGCGTTCACGAATTGCACGCTGATCTCCTTGGCGACGCCGAACAACGGCTGGATCGGGTCGGCTTCCATGCACACCCCGGCGATAACCAATCGGGCACCCAGCGGCGCCCGCCGCATCATGTCGTTGACGATGCCGGGCACACCGACCGCCTCGAACACCACCGTGGGCGCGACGCCGTCGAACGGTGATCCCTGCGCCGGATCCAGCACCTGGTGTGCCCCCATCGTGATCGCCAGGTCGCGCCGCTTGGCCGAATAGTCCGCTGCCGCAATGTGTTCCACCCCGCGTCGGCGCAGCGCCGCGACGATGGCCAGGCCGATGGGTCCGCATCCGACCACCAGGGCGACGTCACCAGGTTCGATCGCGGACTTGTTCACCGCGTGCAGGCCGACGGCCATCGGCTCGGTCAGCGAGGCGAGTTTGGGGTCGAGGCCGTTGGGGATCGTCAGCAGCAGCGGCGCGGATAGAAGCATTCGCTCGGCGAAGCCGCCGATCGTCGTGTTGCTTGTCAGGATCGGTTCGAAGCCGTTGGGCGACAACAACACCGGAAGAGAGGTGACCATCGTTCCCGGGGGCGGCGCGTCGGTGTCCGGCCCGGGTTCGAGGACCTCGGCGCTGAACTCGTGGCCCATGAAGACATCCTTCGCGAGGTCGACGCGAAGGCCGCCTTCGATCGGCATGCCCTTCAGCTCGCGGGTGAGCCTGACCATCTGCTCGCCGTGCGCGGCGAAATGCAGGTCCGAACCGCAGATTCCGCATGCCTTGACGGCGACGAGCACTTGACCCGTCTCGGGCACAGGCTCGGCGACGTCGTCGCGCTGCACCATGCGGCCGTCGCGCAGCACCGCCGCACGCATCACTGCCCCTCGACTTCGGCGAGGAACGTCAGCAGTATCCGGTTGACTTCGTCGGGCCGCTGCTGCTGCAGCCAGTGCCCGGCGCCGTCGACCCAGCGCTCGGTGTAGCGGCCCGCGGCGACTTCGCGTGCGCGGGCGGGGTTCATCGTGGGCCCGATCGGGTCGGCTGTGCCGCCGACGAACAACGCGGGCACGCTGATCGTCGCATCGGCGAGGTGTGGCGTGGACTCCCAGTTGCGGTCGTAGTTGCGGTACCAGTTCAACGCCCCGGTGAACCCGGTCCTGCTGAACTCGGCGACGTAATACTCGAACTCGTCGTCGCTGATCCAGTCGGGCAGCGGTGCGTCACCCGCGACGAGACCGGCGAACATTCCGCGCATCGTCGCGGCGACGTCGGCGGCCATCTCAGCGTCGGCGACCCCGGGCTCCTGAAAGCGCAGCATGTAGAAGTCGTCGCCGAACTTCTCCCGCCAGCGCGCGGTGGGACGCGAGCGGGCGCGGGGGATCGGCGGCACGGAAAGGCCCGCGACGGCGCGCACCCGGTCGGGATGCAGCAGCGCGGTCTGCCAGACGACCAGGGCGCCCCAGTCGTGCCCGATGAAGACCGCCTGCTGTGCACCGACGCGGTCGAGCAGCGCGACGAGGTCGCCGGTCAGCGCGTGGATGTCGTAGTCCTCGACGGCTTCGGGCCTGCTTGAGCCGCCGTAGCCGCGCTGGTCGGGCGCGATGACGTGGTAGCCGGCGTCGGCGAGCACGGGGATCTGGTGTCGCCACGAGTAGGCCAGTTCGGGAAAACCGTGCGCCAGCACGATCACGGGTGCTGCCGGGTCGCCTGCCTCGTAAACCCGCAATCGCACGCCGTTGACGTCGACCATCCGCTCGGAGGTGGTGACCACGGCTTTACCGTTGCATCGGCGGAAACGGCGGCGAGCCCCAGGTCCAGCTGCGCCACTTCTCGGGTATCTCGGGCGGCACGTAATCGTCCTCGTAGGGCGAGCAGCCGACTGTGCGGCCGATCTCCAAGGCCGGTTGGACGAGGTCAGCTAGGGCGACGTCGATGACGGAAGTCCCGATGTTGACCTCGCATGAGCCCACGACAACTCGGACGCTGTCCACGTACCCGAAGACGAAGATGTACTCACCGTCGCGGTCACTGGGCTCTTCGCGTGCTGTCGAGGGATCGTAGGTGTCCTCACCTCGCAATGCGTATTCGCCGACATGTTCTCGATGACGCGCGACGGCTTCGGCGACATCGGCGAGCGCTTTCACGCTCACAGAAATCCATATCGTTCCAAGCTCGGGATCACCCCAACTGCAATGCAAACCGTTGTCGTACTCCAGGGGATTCGTGTTGCCCCCTGTGGTATCGGCCATCTCGCTGACACGCACGCGAGATTCCAGGATGGCCGCAATGGCTGCGCGCCGCTGCGTGTAGGTCGTGAGCTCGGATGTCATCGCGTCTCCTGGCGCCTGATCTTGTCACTTGATGTTCTCGGGGTACGCGGTGATGATCTTGCCGTCACTCGCGGAAACCACAACCACCGATCGCCACAGGAGAGGACCGATCACGTTCCCGTCGCCGTCTGTCAGGGCAATAGCGCGAGTCACCGTGAACGTGTCGTTCGACTGCCGGTATTCCACGGTCTCCGGGTATGCCAGGGCAGCGGCAATGCCGTAATCAGCCAGGTAGCGCCAATTCCCGGTGAACAGAGGGAATCCCTTACGCGTCCAATCGTCGCCATGGCGGTTGGCGATGTGAAGGAAGCCGTAATTCTCATTGCCGCAATACAGCTGGCTGTCTCCACCGGGCAGCGTTCGAAATCCTGCCGACAGGGGGGCGCGATTGAAGGTTCGAACGACCTTGGCCGGATCGGCACCCCGTGTCGCGCACGCACCCCATACCTTCGGCTGATACTGGGGCGTCGGAACCGGTGGTGGTGGCGGCTCGGCCGGCGGCGGACCCGTGATGGGTGACTCCCGGAAATCGAGCTGCGTGAACCCCGCGGCGGTGGACCTCAGCCGGTCGGCCACAGCACGATCGGTCAACGCCAGATCCTGTGCGCTGGACCAGATGCCATGAGCGACGACGCGAGCCTGCGTGACGCGGGCGGATCGTTCGGATGCGGATCGGTAGTCGCGTGTGTCGCTTACGGTCAGGTCGTCGTCCACCTCGAAGCTGGCGGCGCGCGCCGCATTGACTGCCGACACCACACGAGCGCGCGCCGCCTCGATGTCGGCCGCGCCGTTTCGCGCGGTTGTCGCTGCGAAGGTCAAGTTGTCGGCTGCTCGTAGGACGCGGGTGCGGTCCGAATGTGCACGCTTCAGCGCAGCTTCTGCGGCCTGACCCTCCCATGTCTCACCGCCAGGCAGCTGAACCGCTTGAAAGGCGGCTGTGAAAGTGCTTTCCCACCTTGTCGCGGCGGCGGTCCAATGCTCGGCCGCTGCGACCAGATGCGTCGTGCGCCAGCCGTGGATTTGGGACAAAGTCGGCAAGTTCACTCCACCGGCCGACGCGGCATCGGCCATCAGGGCCCAGCAGCGCGGCCAAGCGACTTCAGCGCTGCCGCCGACGAGTGCTCGGTTTCGGAGTAGTCCTGCGCCGCGCTTTCCACTCGTGCCGTTGTCGCGGCCATCCGGTCGGCCATCCTGCCTTGGGCCGATGTCACACACTCATGAATCGCCGATACCGCCGACGCTGAGGGCTGGTACGTCGGGGCGGACGCGACGTTCGGAGGTGCCACCGCCAACGTGTTGCCCTTGGCGGCCAGGAAAGCGGCAAGCGCCTCGAGGCCGTCGACGTGACCTTCTATGGATGACATAGAAAGACGCTAACCGAGCCCGTTAAGGCCTGTCCGCACCAAATTTTTCTTCCCGCAGCGAACGGCGATGGAGAACCGTCGGGAACCGCCGGACGTTGGTCTAGCGGTAGCCTTGACTATTCCAGCTGCACGTATGGAAGGACACCGGCCGCAGTCGGCCGAGAAAGACGAAGCCCGAGCAGATACTGATGAACCGTAAAAATGTGATCCGCACGCTCACCATCATCGCGGTGGTGCTCCTGCTGGGCTGGTCGTTCTTCTACTTCAGTGACAGCACCCGCGGTTACAAGCCCGTCGACACCTCGGTGGCGATGGCCCAGATCAACAGCGACAACGTCAAGAGCGCTCAGATCGACGACCGCGAGCAGCAGGTCCGCCTCGACCTGAAGAGCGGCAACAGCGACACCGCCGATAGCGACAAGATCATCACCAAGTACCCGACCGGCTTCGGGGTCGACCTGTTCAACGCGCTGACCGCCAAGAACGCCAAGGTCAACACCGTGGTGAACCAGGGCAACATCCTCGGGTCGCTGCTCATCTATCTCTTGCCGCTGCTGCTGCTCGTCGGCCTGTTCGTGATGTTCTCCCGCATGCAGACCGGTGGCCGGATGGGCTTCGGGTTCGGCAAGTCGCGCGCCAAGCAGCTCTCCAAGGACATGCCGAAGACGACGTTCGCCGACGTCGCGGGCGTCGACGAGGCCGTCGAGGAGCTCTACGAGATCAAGGACTTCCTGCAGAACCCCAGCCGGTATCAGGCGCTCGGCGCCAAGATCCCCAAGGGCGTGCTGCTCTACGGCCCGCCGGGCACCGGTAAGACGCTGCTGGCCCGCGCAGTCGCAGGCGAGGCGGGCGTGCCGTTCTTCACGATCTCGGGCTCCGACTTCGTCGAGATGTTCGTCGGCGTCGGCGCATCCCGCGTCCGCGACCTGTTCGAGCAGGCCAAACAGAACAGCCCGTGCATCATCTTCGTCGACGAGATCGACGCCGTCGGCCGCCAGCGCGGCGCCGGCCTCGGTGGCGGGCACGACGAGCGCGAGCAGACCCTGAACCAGCTGCTGGTCGAGATGGACGGCTTCGGCGACCGCCAGGGCGTCATCCTGATCGCCGCCACCAACCGGCCCGACATCCTCGACCCGGCCCTGCTGCGGCCGGGCCGCTTCGACCGCCAGATCCCGGTGTCCAACCCGGACCTGGCCGGCCGCAAGGCCGTCCTTCGGGTGCACTCGCAGGGCAAGCCCATCGCACCCGACGCCGACCTCGACGGCCTGGCCAAGCGCACGGTCGGCATGTCCGGCGCCGACCTGGCCAACGTCATCAACGAGGCCGCGCTGCTGACCGCCCGCGAGAACGGCACCGTCATCACCGGCCCCGCACTCGAAGAGGCCGTCGACCGCGTCGTCGGCGGCCCGCGCCGCAAGAGCCGCATCATCAGCGAGCACGAGAAGAAGATCACCGCCTATCACGAAGGCGGTCACACGCTGGCGGCATGGGCGATGCCCGACATCGAACCGATCTACAAGGTGACCATCCTGGCCCGCGGTCGCACCGGCGGCCACGCCGTCGCTGTCCCCGAGGACGACAAGGGTTTGATGACCCGCTCGGAGATGATCGCCCGGCTGGTGTTCGCCATGGGCGGCCGGGCCGCGGAGGAACTCGTGTTCCGCGAGCCGACCACCGGCGCCGTGTCCGACATCGAGCAGGCCACCAAGATCGCCCGCGCGATGGTGACCGAGTACGGCATGAGCTCCAAGCTCGGCGCTGTGCGCTACGGCACCGAACACGGCGACCCTTTCCTCGGCCGCACGATGGGCACCCAGGCCGACTACTCCCACGAGGTCGCGCAGATCATCGACGACGAGGTGCGCAAGCTCATCGAGGCCGCGCACACCGAGGCGTGGGAGGTGCTCACCGAGTACCGCGACGTGCTCGACACGTTGGCCGGCGAGTTGCTGGAGAAGGAGACGCTGCACCGCGCCGAACTCGAGGCGATCTTCTCCGACGTGAAGAAGCGTCCGCGGTTGACGATGTTCGACGACTTCGGCGGGCGCATCCCGTCCGACAAGCCGCCGATCAAGACGCCGGGCGAACTGGCGATCGAGCGCGGCGAAGAGTGGCCGAAGCCGGTGCCGGAGCCCGCATTCAAGGCAGCGATCGCGCAGGCGACGAAGGCCGCAGCGGAGGCGTCGGGATCCAACGGCTCAAATGGCGCGCCCACCAACGGAACTCCGCCCAACGGGCCGACGCAGCCGGACTACGGCGCTCCCGCGGGCTGGCACGCGCCGGGTTGGCCGCCGCAGAACCAGCCGCCCCCGTATCAGCCGCCGGGCTGGTATCCGCCACCCCAGCCGCCGACCGGTTGGCAGCCGCCCTACCCGCCGTACCAGCCCTACCCTTACCCCGGGCCGCAGCAACCGCCGCAGGGCGGACCTGCCGGTGCACCTGGAAACAACGAGGACGCCGGCCAGGAAAGCCGCAGGCCCAACCCGCCATCCCACGGCTGACACTTACCTAACGGAGGCTCAATGACGCGGCCGCACAACAACTCTGCGACGCTTGCGCAGTTCGACAAGAAGCGCGCGGAGGCCGCGGTTCGGGAACTGCTCATCGCCGTCGGCGAGGACCCCGACCGGCACGGTTTGGAGGAGACGCCCGCACGGGTGGCGCGTGCCCTCAAGGAGATGTTCGCGGGCCTCTACACCGACCCGGATCACGTGCTGGACAAGACATTCGACGAGGGCCACGACGAAATGGTCCTGGTCAAGGACATTCCGATGTACTCTACCTGCGAGCATCACCTCGTGGCGTTCCACGGCGTGGCCCACGTCGGGTACATTCCCGGCGAGGACGGCCGGGTCACCGGATTGTCGAAACTCGCGCGCGTCGTCGATCTCTACGCCAAACGACCCCAGGTCCAGGAGCGGTTGACCGCCCAGATCGCCGACGCGCTGATGCGAAAGCTGCAGCCGCGCGGCGCGATCGTCGTCATCGAGGCGGAACACCTGTGCATGTCGATGCGCGGGATCCGCAAGCCCGGTGCCATCACCACGACCTCTGCGGTGCGCGGTCAGTTCAAGACCGACAAGGCGTCGCGGTCCGAAGCGTTGGACCTGATCCTGCGAAAGTGAACCAGCCCATGATGGTCCCGTCGGGAACGTGCGTGCGGGTCATGGGCGTCGTCAACGTCACCGATGACTCCTTCTCCGACGGGGGGCTGTTCCTCGATCGCGACCGCGCCGTCGAACACGGGATGGAACTCGCCGCCGACGGTGCGGCGATCATCGATGTCGGCGGCGAGTCCACGCGTCCCGGTGCCACCCGCATCGACGCCCGCGTAGAGTCCGCGCGCGTGCTGCCGGTCATCAAAGAGCTTGCCGGACAGGGACTTACCGTCAGCATCGACACGATGCACGCCGATGTCGCGCGTGCGGCGCTGGAGAACGGTGCGCGGATCGTCAACGACGTGTCGGGCGGGCGGGCCGACGCCAACATGGCGAAAGTCGTAGCCGATGCGGAGGTTCCATGGATTCTCATGCATTGGCGCTCGGTCAGCGCCGAGCATCCGCACGAGGTACCGGAATATGGGGACGTGGTGGCCGAGGTGCGCGCAGAACTGCTCGCCGCCGTCGACGCGGCGGTTCAGGCCGGCGTCGACCCGGCCAACCTGATCATCGATCCCGGCCTGGGGTTCGCGAAGACCGGCGAGCACAACTGGGCGCTGCTGCGCGCACTGCCCGAGTTCGTCGACACCGGAATCCCGGTGCTCGTCGGCGCCTCACGGAAACGCTTTCTCGGCAGCCTGCTCGCCGACGCCGACGGCACGCCGCGTCCGCCGGACGGGCGCGAGACGGCCACCGCGGTGATCTCCGCACTCGCCGCACAACACGGCGTGTGGGGGGTGCGCGTGCACGACGTGCGCGCATCGGTCGACGCGCTGAAGGTCGTCGAGGCATGGACGAGTTCGGAGCGCAATGGCTGACCGAATAGAGTTGCGCGGCTTGGTGGTTCGCGGCAACCACGGCGTGTACGAGCACGAGCGCCGCGACGGCCAGGACTTCATCGTCGACGTCACGGTGTGGATCGACCTTGCGGCCGCGGCCGCCAGCGACGACCTTGCGGACACGTTCGACTACGGCACCCTCGCCAACCGCGCAGCCGAGATCGTCGCCGGACCGCCGCGGAATCTGATCGAGACGGTGGCCGGCGAGATCGCCGAGGACGTGATGAAAGACGAGCGGGTCCACGCCGTCGAGGTCGTCGTGCACAAGCCCGCCGCCCCGATTCCGCAGCGGTTCGCCGATGTGGCGGTGGTGGCACGGCGGTCCCGTCGCGGGGGTCGCGGGCGGTGACTTCAGTCGTGCTGTCGATCGGGTCCAACCTCGGCGACCGGCAGGCCCATCTGCGCTCTGTGGTCGACGGGCTCGGCGACGCCGTGCGCGCGGTGTCGGCCGTCTACGAGACGGACGCGTGGGGCGGCGTCGAACAGGGCGCATTCCTCAACGCCGTGGTGATCGCCGACGACCCACGGCTCGATGCGCACGGATGGTTGGACCGCGCACAGGAATTCGAACGGGCCGCCGAACGGGTGAGGACACAGCGTTGGGGTCCACGCACTCTCGACGTCGATCTGGTCACCTGTCATGACGGCGACGCCGAGGTGATCATGCGCGACGAGGATCTGACCCTGCCGCACCCGTACGCGCACCAGCGCGCGTTCGTGCTCGTCCCGTGGCTGGACGTCGACCCCGACGCCGCGTTGACCGTCGACGAGGAGCGACGGCCCGTCGACAAGCTGCTCGCCGAACTCGACCCGGCCGAACGCGACGGGGTGCGCCCGACCGGCCTGGTGCTGATCTGATGGGCCCCACCCGCAAGCGTGACCTGACGGCCGCGACGGTGATCGTGGCCGTGGTCGGCTACGTGCTGGTGACGATTCTCTACCGTTACTTCCCGCCGATCACGGTGTGGACCGGCCTTTCCCTACTCGCGGTCGCCATCGCCGAGGGCGGCTGGGCCTTCTACGTCCGGACGAAGATCAACAACGGCGAAATCGGCGACGGCCCGGGTTGGCTGCATCCGCTCGCGGTCGCCAGGTCGGTGACGATCGCCAAGGCCTCGGCCTGGGTCGGCGCGCTGGTGTTGGGCTGGTGGGTCGGCGTGCTGGTCTACCTGCTGCCGCGGCGCGAGTCGTTGCGGGTCGCCGGCGAGGACACCGCGGGCGCGGCGGTGGCCGCGGCCAGCGCGCTGGCCCTGCTGGTGGCCGCGCTGTGGTTGCAGCATTGCTGCAAGTCTCCGCAGGAACCGCCGGAAAACGGTGAAGGGGCCGCGGAGTAATCGCAGGACAATAGCGGATTGCGAATCGCCGGAGTGCGCGACACGCGCAGTGACCTGTGGCGGGTACAGTCGGCCCATGACCAGTCTGACCCGTGGTGCCCGGCCGCGGCGCAGCGGTCGCAGGCCGGGTTGGCTGCTGTTAACGGTGTTGCTGGTGCTCGCCATCCTGGCGAGTTCGGCGCTGGTGTTCACCAACCGGGTGGAGTTGCTGAAGCTCGCGGTGATCCTCGCGTTGTGGGCCGCGGTGGTAGCCGCATTCGTCTCGGTCATCTACCGCCGACAGGCCGACGTCGACCGGGCCAAGGCCCGTGATCTCAAACTCGTGTACGACCTGCAACTCGATCGCGAGATCTCGGCGCGACGCGAATACGAGCTGACCGTCGAGACCGAACTGCGCCGTGAGCTCTCCAGCGAGATTCGGGCCCAGGCCGCCGACGAGGTGGCCGCGCTGCGCGCTGAATTGGCCGCCTTGCGCGCCAACCTCGAATACCTCTTCGACGCCGACCTGAGCCACCGGCCCGCCATCGAAACCGAACACGGACCTGTCCGGCCCGGTCGGGTCGCCAGCAGCCGGATCGACATCGAGGGTCCCACTCTGCGGACCGAAGAGAACCCGATCATCGATGTTCCCGAAGAGCCGCAACCGCCCGAGCACGAGTGGTCGCCGACGCCGCTCTTCGGCGGCGCCCATCGCAGGCCTTCGGAGGCCGAACCCACCCCCGAGGAGCGGCTGGCGTGGGCGGCCGAGCAGCGCGCGGCAGAACACCGCGCCGCCGAGGAGCGTGCCGCAGCCGAACAGCGTGCCGCCGCCGAACAGCGCGCGGCCGAGCAGCGCGCCGCCGCCGAGAAGCGGGCAGCCGAACTCCGCGCCGCCGAAGAGGAGCGCCGCGAAGCCGAGAAGCGGGCGGCCGAGATGCGGGCTGAAGAGGAGCGTCGCGCCGCCGAGAAGCGCGCGGCCGAAGAGAGGGCGGAAGAGGAACGGCGTGCCGCCGAACAGCGTGCCGCCGAAGAGCGGGCCATCGCCGAGCAGCGCGCAGCAGCGCAGCGCGCAGCCGAAGAGGAGGCCGCCAGACAGGCCGCTGCCGCTCACTGGCAGCCCGCCCCCGCCGAAGGCGAATGGATTCCGGCGGGCATGCCCGGCAGCAACTGGACGCCGTCGGCCACGGAGAACGGGTCGTCGGGCGAATACGTCGGCAGGCGCCGTGCACCCGAACCCGCGATGACGACGCCACCCGCCGATCCCCCGCGCGGACGGCACTCCGCCCCGCCCGAGGCCACCGATCCGGGCCGGCCGAAGCATCCGGACCACGAGCCCACCCTTGCCGCCCCGCCGCCGGTCACGTCCACACCCGCGACGCCCGCCGGGTCGGCCGACGACAGCGCGCCCCGCCATCGCAGCCCCGACCAGGCGGAATCGACGGGAGGGCATTCGGTCGCCGAGTTGCTGGCCCGTCTGCAGGCGAACTCCTCGGGGGGCGGCGGTCGTCGGCGTCGCGCGGATTGAGTTAATCTCTTAGCGACCGTCCGGTACCTGCAACGCGGGACTGGAACGACACTGATCATCTTGCGAGGCCTTCTGCAATGGAGCAGTCCCCACCGCATGCGTGGGGTCCCCATGAGGGACCGCTGCGCCCGGCCCGACTCTCGGTCGGCATCATCTCCGCAGGCAGGGTGGGTACTGCGCTCGGCGTGGCCCTGGAGCGGGCCGAACACGTGGTTGCCGCCTGCAGCGCGGTATCGGATGCCTCCAGGCAGCGGGCGCAGCGCAGGCTGCCCGACACCGCCGTGCTGCCGGTGCACGAGGTCCCGGGCCGCGCTGAGCTGCTGCTGCTCGCGGTCCCCGATTCCGAATTGGCGTCCGTGGTGTCCGGTCTCGCCGCTACCCGCGCGGTCCGGCCCGGCACGATCGTGGCCCACACCTCCGGTGCGAACGGCATCGCGGTGCTCGCCCCGCTCACCGAGCAGGGCTGCATACCGCTCGCCATCCACCCGGCGATGACGTTCACCGGCTCCGACGAGGACATCTCCCGGCTACCCGACACCTGCTTCGGGATCACCGCCGCCGACGACATCGGCTATGCGATCGCGCAGTCATTGGTGCTCGAGATCGGCGGCGAGCCGTTCCGGGTGCGCGAGGACGCCCGCACGCTCTATCACGCCGCGCTCGCGCATGCGAGCAACCACGTGGTCACCGTGGTGCTCGACGCCGTCGAAGCGCTGCGCGCGGCGCTGTGGGGCCAGGAACTCCTCGGACAGGAGTTGGTCGGCGACGATCCCGGCGGCATCGCCGAGCGCGTGGTCGGCCCGCTTGCGCGGGCATCGCTGGAGAATGCGCTGCAACGGGGTCAGGCGGCGCTGACCGGACCGGTGGCCCGCGGCGACGCGGCTGCGGTCGCCGATCATCTGCGTGCGTTGGCAGAAGTGAATCCCGAACTGGCGCAGGCCTATCGGGCGAACTCCTTGCGCACCGCGCAGCGCGCCCACGCTCCGGCTGAGGTGTTCACGGTGCTAGAGGAAGCGGGTCAGGCGTGACCATTCACAAGCCGCCGAAGTTCGTACCGGGAGAGCTGAACGTCTACAGCTCACCGCGCGAGGTGTCCGATGTGACGCGCGCGCTCCGCCAGACCGGGCGACGGGTGATGCTCGTGCCGACGATGGGCGCCCTGCACGAGGGACACATGGCGCTCGTGCGGCACGCCAAGCGCGTGCAGGGCGCAGTCGTCGTGGTGTCGATATTCGTCAACCCGATGCAGTTCGGCGCCAACGAGGATCTCGACAAGTACCCGAAGACGCTCGACGACGACCTCGCGCAGCTGCGCGCCGCAGGCGTCGACATCGCCTTCACCCCGACGGCGGCGCAGATGTACCCGGATGGCCCGCGCACGTCCGTGCAGCCTGGCCCGTTGGGATTCGAACTCGAAGGTGCCATCCGGCCAACGCATTTCGCGGGCATGTTGACCGTGGTGCTGAAGCTCTTCGAAATCGTGCGGCCGGACAGGGCGTTCTTTGGGGAGAAGGACTACCAGCAGCTGGTGCTGATCCGGCAGATGGTCGCCGACTTCAACCTCGACACCGCGATCGTCGGGGTGCCGACGGTGCGCGAGCCGGACGGGCTGGCGATGTCTTCGCGCAACCGCTATCTCAGCGACGTCGAACGTGAGCAGGCCGGCGCGCTGTCGGCCGCCCTGCTGGCGGGCATGTACGCCGCAGGCGAAGGGACCGCGGCCGCACTGGATGCCGCGCGCGCCGTGCTCGACGAAGTGCCGGCGATCGAGGTCGACTACCTGGAGGTGCGCGATCCAATGCTCGGGCCCGCGCCCGAGGTCGGCCCCGGCCGAATGCTCGTCGCCGCCCGCCTCGGCAACACACGGCTATTGGACAACATCGCCATCGACATCGGAGTGCCGTCGGGGCCCGGTCCGAATGTCGAGTACGACGAGCATGAACTGCCCTGGAGGAATTGATGTTACGGACAATGCTGAAGTCGAAGATTCACCGCGCGACGGTGACGCAGGCCGATCTGCACTACGTCGGATCGGTGACGATCGACGCCGACCTGATGGATGCTGCCGATCTGCTCGAAGGCGAACAGGTCACCATCGTCGACATCGACAACGGCGCGCGCCTCGTCACCTACGCCATCACCGGTGAGCGCGGCAGCGGTGTCATCGGTATCAACGGTGCGGCAGCGCATCTGGTGCATCCCGGCGACCTCGTCATCCTGATCGCCTACGGCACGATGGAGGACGCCGAGGCCCGGGCGTATCGTCCGCGCATCGTGTTCGTCGACGCCGACAACCGCCCGATCGACCTCGGCGACGACCCGGCACACGTGCCCGCCGACGCCGCCGAACTCACCTCGCCGCGGTGATCTCGTGCTGTTAGCCATCGACGTCCGCAACACCCACACCGTGGTCGGCCTGATATCGGGATCCGGCGATCACGCGAAAGTGGCCCAGCACTGGCGGATTCGCACCGAAACCGAGGTCACCTCCGATGAACTGGCGCTGACGATCGATGGCCTGATCGGTGACGACTCCGAGCGGCTCACCGGCGCCGCGGGGTTGTCGACGGTTCCGTCGGTGCTGCACGAGGTGCGCGAAATGCTCGACCAGTACTGGCCGTCGGTGCCCCATGTGCTGATCGAGCCCGGAGTGCGGACCGGCATACCGCTGCTCGTCGACAATCCGAAGGAAGTGGGCGCGGACCGGATCGTCAACTGCCTTGCGGCATTTCACAAGTACGGCACCGCCGCGATCGTCGTCGACTTCGGCTCTTCGATCTGTGTGGACGTGGTGTCGGCCAAGGGGGAGTTCCTCGGAGGCGCGATCGCCCCCGGTGTGCAGGTGTCGTCGGATGCGGCCGCCGCGCGCTCGGCGGCGCTGCGGCGCGTCGAGCTCACTCGCCCGCGATCGGTGGTCGGCAAGAACACCGTGGAGTGCATGCAGGCAGGCGCGGTCTTCGGATTCGCCGGATTGGTCGACGGCCTGGTGTCGCGGATACGCGAGGACATCGACGGATTCGGCGGCGACAAAGTCGCGGTCGTCGCGACCGGCCACACCGCGCCGCTTCTGCTTCCGGACCTGCACACCGTGCACGACTACGACCGCCACCTGACGCTGGACGGGCTTCGGCTCGTCTTCGAGCGCAACCGCGACAGCCAACGCGGACGGCTGAAACAAGCGCGCTGATTTGGCGGTTTCGGCGTGATTTCCATCGCTCAGCGCAGGTTTTCACGCCGAAATCACTAAAAGAATGTGCGGATGAGATCGACGACGCGGTTGTCGTCGTCGATCACAGGGATCATCTGCCATTTGTCGAACGTCGTGCAGGGATGGCTGATGCCGAACTCGATCCAGTCGCCGACGTCGACCACGTCGTCTTCTCCGACGGCGAGGTAGGCGTGCTGGTCGTTGAGCCTGACGGCACGGCTCGCGGTCAGCCCGTAGGGGATGGGCATGTCCTGGTCGAACGACACGTCGCGTCGGCCCATTGCGACCAGCGCCAGGCCCTCCTCAGGCCGCGACAGCACCGACGCCCACACCGAAAGCGCCGTCCGAAGTCCGTCCCGCAGCGGCGACGTCCGCTGGTACAGCCCGTCGTCGTGGGTGAGATAGCAGCCGCTGCGCAGGATCGTGCGCCAGTCACCGGCCAACTCCTCGGCGACGGCGTCGAAATACGTGCTGCCGCCCGCGGTGGCGATCGGGCGGTCGGTCTCGAACAACGGCGCCAGCCGCACCATCGCAGCGCGCACCTCCGCGAGGTAGGTCCGGACAGCGGCGAGCGCGTCGGCGCCGACATCGTGTCCGAGCGCGGCCTCGTAGCCGGCCACCCCGACCAGCCGAAGCCGGGGCGACGCGGCCGCGGCGCGGGCCACCACATCGATGCTGTCCCGCCCGCGGCAGCCCGTTCGCCCGCCCGGCATCCCCACCTCGACGCAGACGTCGACGGGTCGGCCGGCGCCCTCGAGGGCCGACGTCATCGCCTCGATGCCCCGAACCGAATCCACCCAGCAGGTGAGCCCGAAGCTCGGATCGGCGTCGAGTACGGCGGCCAGCCAGCGCAGGCCTGCACCGTCGACCAGCTCGTTGGCCAGCACGATGTCGGTGACGCCGAACGCGCGGTAGACGCGTGCCTGGCTGACGGTCGCCACGGTGACCGCACACGCACCCGCCTCGAGCTGGCGGGCGAGCAGTTGCGGCGCCATGTGGGTCTTACCGTGCGGTGCGAGTTCGACGCCCCGCGTGCGGCACCAATGGGCCATCGTCGCGAGATTGTGTGCCAGCGCGTCGGCCTTCAGGACGCATATCGGGCCGACGACGCCGTCGAAAAGCGCGGCGCGGTCCGCGCAGATCTGCGCCGGTGTCCGGCCCGACCACGACGCGGGCAGGCCCTTGTAGCGCCAGTCCAGTGGTTCGTCTGCCAAAGCGGCGACGCGGGCTGCGTCGATCGCCGCGATCATCTGTTCATTTAAGCTGGCACGTCGTGACATCACCTGAGCAGCCCGATACCCGCGACGCCGACATCCCCGAGCAGTTCCGGATTCGTCAGGCCAAGCGCGAGCGGCTGCTCGCCGAGGGCCGCGATCCCTACCCGGTCGAGGTGCCCCGCACCCACACCCTCGCCGAGATCCGCGCCGCCTATCCCGACCTCCCCGTCGACAGCCAGACCGGCGACATCGTCGGCGTTGCCGGCCGCGTCGTCTTCGCCCGCAACTCCGGGAAGCTCTGCTTCGCCACCCTGCAGGAGGGCGACGGAACGAAGCTTCAGGCGATGATCAGCCTGGCCAGCGTCGGCGAGGAATCCCTGGACCACTGGAAGACCGACGTCGACCTCGGCGACATCGTGTTCGTCCGCGGCGAGGTGATCAGCTCGCGGCGGGGCGAGTTGTCTGTGCTTGCGGAGTCCTGGCAAATAATCTCCAAAGCGCTTAGGCCCCTGCCGGTGGCCCACAAGGAGATGAGCGAGGAGTCGCGCGTCCGGCAGCGTTATGTCGATCTCATCGTCCGGCCGGAGGCCAGAACCATCGCCCGCCAGCGGGTGGCCGTCGTGCGGGCGCTGCGGTCGGCCTTGGAACGACGCGGCTTCCTCGAGGTCGAGACACCCATGCTGCAGACGCTGGCCGGCGGCGCCGCCGCGCGCCCGTTCGTTACCCGTTCCAATGCGCTCGATGCCGACCTGTACCTGCGTATCGCGCCGGAACTCTTCCTGAAGCGCTGCGTGGTCGGCGGATTGGAGAAGGTTTTCGAGCTGAATCGCGTGTTCCGAAACGAAGGTGCGGATTCCACACATTCACCCGAATTTGCAATGTTGGAGACTTACGAGGCGTACGGGACATATGACGATTCGCAGAGGATGACCCGCGAGGTTATTCAGGAAGTCGCAGACGAGGCGATTGGCACCAGAGTTGTGCCATTGCCGGATGGCACCACCTACGATCTGGACGGCGAATGGGCGTCGATTCAAATGTATCCGTCCTTGTCCGAAGCGCTGGGCGAAGAAGTCACTCCGGAGACCTCGCTTGCCCGGCTGACCGAGTTCGCTGACCGGCTAGGTGTCGAGATCCCGCAGGATCGCGGCTACGGCCACGGCAAGTTGGTCGAGGAGCTGTGGGAGCACACCGTCGGCGACAAGCTCTGGGCGCCCACCTTCGTCCGCGATTTCCCCGTGGAGACGACGCCGCTAACCCGTGCTCACCGCACAATTCCCGGCGTGACCGAGAAGTGGGATCTGTATATCCGGGGATTCGAATTGGCCACCGGATATTCCGAACTCATCGATCCGATCGTCCAGCGTGAAAGGTTCGCCGCCCAGGCCCGCGCGGCGGCCGCCGGCGACGACGAGGCAATGGTGCTCGACGAGGATTTCCTGGCCGCTCTCGAGTACGGCATGCCGCCGACGACCGGCACCGGAATGGGCGTCGACCGGCTGTTGATGGCGCTGACCGGGCTGTCAATTCGGGAAACGGTTTTGTTCCCGATTGTGCGCAGGCAGAGCAACTGATCGGCGGTTGTGCCACCCCTTTGTTGAATGGCTTGCGGCCGTGTGGCAGATTGGTGCAAGGTTCAAGCAGTGAGCTGGGCACAATGTGCCCGCCAGAAGGGTTTGTGTGGGCAAATGGCAAAGAAAGTAACAGTCACCCTCGTCGACGATTTCGACGGTGAGGGAGCTGCCGATGAAACTGTGGAATTCGGCCTCGACGGCGTGACGTATGAGATCGACCTTTCATCGAAGAATGCCGCGAAACTGCGCGCTGATCTGAAGCAGTGGGTCGAGGCAGGTCGACGCGTCGGCGGCCGTCGCCGTGGGCGTTCGGCCGGGTCGGGCCGCGGTCGCGCGGCCATCGATCGTGAGCAGAGTGCAGCGATCCGGGAGTGGGCGAGGCGTAACGGCCACAACGTCTCCACCCGGGGCCGCATCCCCGCCGACGTCATCGACGCCTTTCACGCGGCAAGTTGATTCGGCAACGTAGTTCGCCGTTGCCAGGGTCACATCTCCGGTGACCTGGCGCCGGCGTCCTTTCGCTAGCGGCGAACTGTGCGGGGCGGCGGTGCGGAAACGAATCCTTCGAACCGGACGTTGCTCACATACGTAGCCCGGGTACAGGGCGGATGTCGTTTCAAGAGGCATCCGATTGTTGTTGTTCAGAGCACCGGCAACCGGGGCACCGGGGGCGGCCGCCCATTACAGTGGACGGCAGGTACGCCACGCGGTGTGAGAGCCGCGAAACGTACCCACCGAGATTTTCATGGAGAGCAGGTAAGCACCGATGTTTGAGAGATTCACCGACCGCGCCCGCAGGGTCGTCGTCCTGGCTCAGGAAGAAGCCCGGATGCTCAACCACAACTACATCGGCACCGAGCACATCCTGCTTGGCCTCATTCACGAGGGTGAAGGCGTAGCAGCCAAGTCGCTGGAGTCGCTGGGCATCTCGCTGGAAGGAGTGCGCAGCCAGGTCGAGGAGATCATCGGCCAGGGCCAGCAGGCGCCGTCGGGTCACATCCCGTTCACGCCGCGCGCCAAGAAGGTTCTCGAGTTGAGCCTTCGCGAGGCGCTGCAGCTGGGCCACAACTACATCGGCACCGAGCACATTCTTCTCGGCCTGATTCGTGAGGGCGAGGGCGTGGCCGCCCAGGTCCTCGTCAAGCTGGGCGCCGAGCTGACTCGGGTGCGCCAGCAGGTCATCCAGCTGCTGAGCGGCTATCAGGGCAAGGAGACCGCGGAAGCCGGTACCGGTGGCCGCGGCGGCGAGGCGGGCAACCCGTCCACCTCGCTGGTGCTGGACCAGTTCGGTCGCAACCTGACCGCGGCCGCGATGGAGGGCAAGCTCGATCCCGTCATCGGCCGCGAGAAAGAGATCGAGCGGGTCATGCAGGTGCTGAGCCGGCGCACCAAGAACAACCCGGTGCTGATCGGCGAGCCCGGCGTCGGCAAGACCGCCGTGGTTGAGGGCCTCGCGCAGGCGATCGTGCACGGCGAGGTGCCGGAGACGCTGAAGGACAAGCAGCTCTACACGCTGGACCTGGGTTCACTGGTCGCAGGCAGCCGCTACCGCGGTGACTTCGAGGAGCGCCTGAAGAAGGTCCTCAAGGAGATCAACACCCGCGGCGACATCATCCTGTTCATCGACGAGCTGCACACGCTCGTCGGCGCGGGTGCCGCCGAGGGCGCCATCGACGCCGCCAGCATCCTCAAGCCGAAGCTGGCCCGCGGCGAGCTGCAGACCATCGGTGCCACCACGCTCGACGAGTACCGCAAGTACATCGAGAAGGACGCCGCGCTGGAGCGCCGCTTCCAGCCGGTGCAGGTGGGCGAGCCGACCGTCGAGCACACCATCGAGATCCTCAAGGGTCTGCGCGACCGGTACGAGGCACACCATCGCGTCTCGATCACTGACAGCGCGATGGTGGCCGCGGCGACGCTGGCCGACCGCTACATCAACGACCGGTTCCTGCCCGACAAGGCGATCGACCTGATCGACGAGGCGGGCGCCCGGATGCGGATCCGCCGGATGACCGCTCCGCCAGACCTGCGCGAATTCGACGAGAAGATCGCCGATGCGCGTAGGGAGAAGGAGTCGGCGATCGACGCGCAGGACTTCGAGAAGGCCGCCAGCCTGCGGGACCGCGAGAAGCAACTGGTCGCGCAGCGCGCCGAGCGCGAGAAGCAGTGGCGCTCGGGTGATCTGGACGTCGTCGCAGAGGTCGACGATGAGCAGATCGCCGAGGTGCTGGGCAACTGGACCGGCATCCCTGTGTTCAAGCTGACCGAGGAGGAGACCACTCGGCTGCTGCGCATGGAGGACGAGCTGCACAAGCGGATCATCGGCCAGGAGGATGCCGTCAAGGCCGTCTCCAAGGCGATCCGCCGCACTCGCGCGGGCCTGAAGGACCCCAAGCGCCCGTCGGGCTCGTTCATCTTCGCCGGCCCGTCCGGTGTGGGTAAGACCGAGCTGTCCAAGGCGCTGGCGAACTTCCTGTTCGGCGAGGACGACGCACTCATCCAGATCGACATGGGCGAGTTCCACGACCGCTTCACCGCGTCCCGGCTGTTCGGTGCCCCTCCGGGGTACGTCGGCTACGAGGAGGGCGGCCAGCTCACCGAGAAGGTGCGGCGCAAGCCGTTCAGCGTCGTGCTGTTCGACGAGATCGAGAAGGCCCACCAGGAGATCTACAACAGCCTGTTGCAGGTCCTCGAGGACGGCCGTCTCACCGACGGCCAGGGTCGCACGGTGGACTTCAAGAACACAGTGCTGATCTTCACGTCCAACCTGGGTACCTCCGACATCAGCAAGGCTGTCGGGCTGGGCTTCACCCAGGGCGGCGGGGAGAACAACTACGAGCGGATGAAGCAGAAGGTCAACGACGAGCTGAAGAAGCACTTCCGGCCCGAGTTCCTCAACCGCATCGACGACATCATCGTCTTCCACCAGCTGACACGCGACGAGATCATCCGGATGGTCGACCTGATGATCGGTCGGGTGGAAAAGCAGCTCAAGGCCAAGGACATGGCGCTCGAGCTGACCGACAAGGCGAAGTCCCTGCTGGCCAAGCGCGGCTTCGATCCGGTGTTGGGTGCGCGTCCGCTGCGGCGCACCATCCAGCGCGAGATCGAGGACCAGCTGTCGGAGAAGATCCTCTTCGAGGAGGTCGGCCCCGGCCAGCTCGTCACCGTCGACGTCGAGAACTGGGACGGCGAAGGCACCGGCGAGGACGCGAAGTTCACGTTCACCGGAACCAAGAAGCCGGCCAAGCCGGTGGAGGAAGCCGACCTCGCCAACGCCGGCGCGGCAGGCCAGCCCGCGGCGACGACGACCGAATAAATTAACGGCGAACGCAAAAGCCCCCGAATCGAAAAGATTTCGGGGGCTTTTGTTATGCGCAGGAGCCATTCGCTTCCCGGTTGTTTAGGATGTGCGATGTAATCAGGCGGGCGAAGGAATCTGGTGAGAATCCAGAACGGTCGCGCCACTGTGACAGTCAGACCCGACGGCCGCCGTCGACCTTGGACTGGGACGCGAAATCCCGGAAAGGAAACATCTAATGACGTCTCCCGAGGCACGCAAGAGCGCAGCGCCCGCACTGGACATCTCGGCTGTCAAAGCGGTGGTGTGGCTGTCCGTGACCGCCTTCCTCGCCCTTCTGGTGCTCTACTTCGTCGGCCTCGATCAGGGTGCGACCTCGGTCTTCGGCAGCAACACCGCGGTGCACGAGTTCGTGCACGACGCTCGCCATCTGCTCGGCTTCCCCTGCCACTGACCCAGCGGGAAGACCCCACAATGGAAAAACGAATAATCGCGCGCGGCCTGCTGGCGGGCGCCGTTGCAAGCGTGGCCGCATTCGTCTTCGCCCGCACGTTCGTCGAACCTGCGATCGGCAAGGCGATCGAATTCGAGGAAGCCCATGCGGGCGGACACGATCACGGCGTCGAGCTGTTCAGCCGCGGCGTACAGGCCAACATCGGCATGGGCTTCGGCGTGCTCGCGTTCGGGGTCGCGATGGGCGGGCTGTTCGCCGTCGCCTACTGCGTGGTCTACGGCCGCGTCGGGAACTTGTCACCGCGGCTGCTGTCGGTATTGCTGGCAGGCGGAATGTTCCTGTCGCTGTACGTGATTCCGTTCCTGAAGTACCCGGCGAGCCCGCCTGCGGTCAGCCTCGACGAGACGATCAGGCAGCGCACGCTGCTGTATCTGATGATGGTGGTGCTCTCGGTGGTGCTGCTGGCCGGGGCGGTGTGGCTGGGCCGTAACCTGCTCGAGCGATTCGGTCCGTGGAGCGCGTCGCTCATCGCGGCGGCTGCTTACATCGTCGGCATCGCGGTCGTGATGGTTGCGCTGCCGTCCTTCGACGAGATGCCCGAGGGCTTCCCCGCGCAGTTGCTCTACGAGTTCCGGCTGTACTCGCTCGGCACCCAACTCGTCCTGTGGGCGGTCATCGCGGTGGTTTTCGGCTCGACGGTGCAACGGCTGCTCGACGAGAGTCCGCGCCAAGAGGTGCATATTCCCGCGTGAGTGAGGTCGTCCGGCTGACACTGGTGTCGCACGCCATGACCGACGCGATGTCGGCCGGACGGTTTCCCACTGACGAGCCGCTGAACTCGGTCGGGCACCGTCAGGTCGACGCCTCGATCGACCTCGGCATCGTCGACTCGGCGTATTGCGGTCCGGAGAAGCGCACCCGGCAGACCGCGGAACTCCTTGGGCTGCAGGCCAACATCGAGCAGCGGCTGGCCGATCTGGATTGCGGGCGGTGGCGCGGAAACGTGCTCGGCGGCGTGCGGCCCGCCGATCTGGCCATCTGGCTGACCGACCCGACACGGGCACCGCACGGCGGTGAGTCCGTCGTGGAACTGATCGACCGGGTCCGCGACTGGATGGACACGTTGACGACCCGGCGCAGCAGGCTGGTCGCCGTCACACACCCGGCGGTGGTCCGGGCGGCGATCCTGGTGGCGCTGGACGCCCCTGCGAAGTCGTTCTGGCGCATCGACGTCGCCCCGGTGAGCCGGACGGTCATGCATTTCCGCGGTCACGCCTGGAATCTGCACTTCACCGACTAACGCGCAGGTATCAGGCCGAACGTCTGCTGCACGATGGACAGCAGCCAACCCGCAGCGGTCTGACTGCGGAACTTCGGCCAATTCAGTTGGAAGCTCACCACATACGGTTGTCCGCTGCGGTCCACGGCATACCAGCTGAACGTCAGGTCGCCGGGCAGGTTGCCGCCCTTCGCGCCGATGTAGGGCCACTTGGCGCGGTCCAACTCGATCCCGGGAATGGCCGAAAGGATCTGCTTCACCGGCGCCGCCGCGCCCACCGCCGACTTCTGTAGCGCCGCATGCACGCGGCAGATGTCCTCCGCGGAGCCGTACCACTCTGCTCCGATGTCCGATGCCGGTGTGTGCGTGCGCTCCGGATCCGGGTCGTACGGACGGGAATTCGTCTGCTTGAACAGCTGCGCGCGCCCAGTCGACGTCGACGACACCTTCTCCCACTGGTCACGCAGGTTCGGCCTTCCCCAGCCGATGGAGAACAGCTCGTGTGTCGTCGGGAACGGCGTCATACCCGCAGGGTCGTGATGGCCCGCCGTGACCAGCGCCCGCTCCACCGCACCCGGCCCGAGGCGTTCGATCAGCAGGTCGGTGGCCATGTTGTCGCTGGCGGAGATCATCTGCTGGGCAGCGGTGCGGACCGAGACCGTGCTGCCGTCGGGGACCTCGTCCAGCCCCGCCGCCCCGACCAGTTTGCCCTCCTTGGTGACGAGGAGCTGATCATCCCAGCTGATGGTGCCGGCTTTGACGGCTTCTGAAACCGCAAGCAGCACATAGAGTTTGAAGATCGACGCGAGCGGAAGCGACAGATCGGTGTTGGTGCCCGCGACCAGCGAGCATTTCCCGTTGTCGACCTTCGACACCTGATACGAGTACCGCGCACCGGTCTTGGCGATCTCGGCGTCGATGTCCTTCCACGACTTGATGACCGGCGGCACCAGCGACACCTTGAACCGGTCGACCAGGCCCGCCTCGTTGGTGCGCAGTTCGATCGTCTGCGGCACCGAATACGACGTCAGCGTGTGAAGCGTCGCGTGTCCCGCACCGATCTCCAAGTCCGTCAACGTGAATGGGCGATCCCACCAGATCTTGTCCATGGTGACGCCGACGTCGTCCATGATTTCCGGCGCGGCCAGCGTGCGAATGCCGGTCGGCCCGATCGGCCAGTCGGAGTTGAGCATGTCCATGATCTGCTTGGCGCGCAGACCCTGCGGTGTGTTGGTGTCGATCTGGACGCTCTGCGCGGCGCCGGCAGGTCCGGCAGGTCCCGCGTCAGCACATCCGCAAGCCAGGGCGACGACCAATGCGACGGCGACCGTCATGGAGGTCGCCCAGCGGCGTGCCCTGCTCGCGTCAGGCTTTGGTGTCAGTCCCCGCAACGTCCAGCACAACCTCGAACTCCAGCAGCGAAGCGCCCGTCGCGACGGGATTGGCCCGCTGACCGGCGTGCGCCTCGATGGCGGGTCCGTTGGCCCACGCCTGGAACGCCTCTTCGGACTCCCACTGGGTGACGACGAAGTAGCGGTCTTCCCCCTTCACCGGCCTCAGCAGCTGAAAGCCCAGGAAACCGGGCTGGTTGTCGACGGCGTGTGCACGATGCGCGAACCGCTTCTCCAACTCCGGACCGGCGTCCGGCGGGACCTCGATTGCGTTGATCTTCACCACGGGCATGCGGCAAGGCTACCGCCTGCGCGAAAACGGGCCGAGGCACCTAGGGTTCGAGAAATGAAACAGCGTCTCGACGACTTCTTCGAGCTGTCGGCGCGTCAGTCGACGATCGCCGCCGAGGTCCGCGGCGGGCTCGTGACGTTCATCGCGATGGCCTACATCATCGTGTTGAACCCGATCATCCTGTCCGGATCAGCCGATGTGTCGGGACAGAAGCTCGACTTCGCCCAGGTGTCCGCGGTGACGTCGCTGGCCGCGGGTGTGATGACCATCCTGTTCGGCGTGATCGCCCGGCTGCCGTTCGCGTTCGCGGCGGGCCTCGGTATCAACTCGTTCCTTGCGACCACCGTGGTGGGCTCGGTGACCTGGCCGGAGGCCATGGGTTTGGTGGTGATCGACGGGTTGATCATCGTGGTGCTGGCGGCGACGGGCCTGCGCCGGCTGGTGTTCGACGCGGTGCCGATGGAGCTCAAACTGGCGATCACCGCGGGCATCGGGCTGTTCATCCTCTTCATCGGCCTGGTCGACGCGGGCTTCATCGGCTCGACGGGGCTGCCGTCGCCGCCGGTCGGGCTCGGCGTCACCGGCTCGGGTTCGATCAGCACCGTGCCGACCGTGGTGTTCGTTGTCACGCTGCTTGTGACCGGCATCCTCGTGGTGCGAAAAGTGCGGGGCGGCATACTGATCGGGCTCATCGCCGGCACTCTGCTCGCGATGGCGATCGAAGCGATCTGGCATCTCGGCCCGGCCATCGAGCAGCCGGGCGGATGGAGCCTTTCGGTGCCCACGCTGTCCGGATCGCCGTTCGCGCTGCCGGACCTGTCGCTCATCGGCGCGTTCAGCTTCGACTTCGGCCGGATCGGCCTGATCGCGGCCGTCATGCTCGTGTTCACGCTGGTGTTCGCGAACTTCTTCGACGCGATGGGCACGTTCACCGGACTCGCCAGGGAAGCCGGGCTCTCCGACGAGCAGGGCAACTTCCCACGGCTGCGGTCGGCGCTGATCGTCGAGGGCGCGGGCGCAGCGGTAGGTGGTGCGTCGTCGGCGTCGTCGAACACGGTGTTCATCGAATCGGCGGCAGGCATCGAGGAGGGCGCCCGCACGGGGCTGGCGAACCTCGTCACCGGTGCGCTGTTTCTGGCCGCGATGTTCGTGACGCCGCTGGCGTCGATCGTGCCGACCGAGGTCGCGGCGGCCGCCCTGGTGATCGTCGGGGTGATGATGGTGTCGCAGCTACGCCACATCGAACTGTCCGAGTTCTCCGTCGCGCTGCCGGTGATCATGACGGTCGCGACCATGCCGTTCAGCTACTCGATCGCCAACGGCATCGGGGTCGGCTTCATCGCCTGGGTCGTCGTGCGGTCCGCGGCAGGGAAATGGCGTGAGATCAGCCCGCTGCTGTGGATCGTGGCCGCTGGCTTCGCCGTCTACTTCGCGCGCGGCTGGATCGAGTCGCTGATCGGTATGTGACGGTGAGCGAGGATCTTCTCACGCACCGGGGCGGCGAAGGCAAGCCGATCGTTGCGGTGCACGGACTGATGGGCAGGGGATCGACGTGGTCGCGCCAACTGCCGTGGCTGACCCGGCACGGACGGGTCTACACCTACGACGCCCCCTGGCACCGCGGTCGCGACGTCGCCGACCCGTACCCGATCAGCACCGAGCGCTTCGTCGAGGACCTCGGTGCGGCGGTGACGACGCTGGGCGGGCCGGTGACCCTGATCGGGCACTCGATGGGCGGGCTGCACTCGTGGTGCCTTGCGGCCGCCGAACCGGACCTGGTCGACGCGCTCGTCGTCGAGGACATGGCGCCGGACTTCAGGGGCCGCACGACCGGCCCGTGGGAGCCGTGGTTGCACGCCCTGCCGGTCGAATTCAGCTCTGCCGAAGCGGTTTACGCCGATTTCGGGCCGGTGGCGGGGCAATACTTCCTCGAGGCGTTCGACCGCACCGAGACGGGCTGGCGGCTGCACGGGCACACGAAGATCTGGATCGAGATCGCCGCGGAGTGGGGCACCCGTGCCTACTGGGCGCAGTGGCGCGCTGTGCGGGCGCCGACGCTGCTCATCGAGGCGGGCAACTCGGTGACGCCGCCGGGACAGATGCGCGAAATGAACGAGACCGGCGACCGGACAACGTATTTGCACGTGCCCGGCGCCGGTCATCTGGTCCACGACGATGCGCCGCAGGTGTACCGCGACGCGGTGGAGTCGTTCTTAACGACGCTCGCCGGTCGCGCCTGATGCCGGCCAGACCGGCTGCTTCTCGAACCGGGTGCGGATGGCGTCGACGTCGTGTGCGACGCGGAACCCGTCGCGGTCGTCCTCGAAGAGACGACCGACCATCGGGGCCGACCACCGGAACTGGTTGAAGTTGATGCGAAGTGCGTCGGAGCGGTGCGCGGCCCAACTGAGCGCCGCGGCGATCGCGAACGGAGCGATCAGGATCAGGAAGATCAGTGCGGTATTCATGGCAGTAATGCTCCGCCAACAAATATCCCGCCAACAGTGGCAGCAGTGACAGCGTGCGATAAGATACTGCCATGGCGATCGAGAAAGTGTCGGCCCTGGTGCTGGACCGCTTGGCGGTGTTCGAGTTCGGAGTGATCTGCGAGGTCTTCGGAATCGACCGCTCCGCCGAAGGCGTGCCGAACTTCGACTTCAAGGTGTGCGGACCGGAACCCGGCAAGCCGATCAGGACGTCGGTGGGCGCATCACTGATCCCCGACCATGGCTTCGACGCGCTCATCGGCGCCGACCTCGTCGCGATCCCGGCGATCGGGGGATCGGACTACCTGCCCGAGGCGCTGGAGGCGGTCAAGGCCGCCCACGCCGCGGGCGCGATAGTGCTGACCGTCTGCTCCGGCGCCTTCGTAGCGGGCGAGGCAGGTCTGCTCGACGGGCGCCCGTGTACGACGCACTGGATGCACGCCGACGAGTTGGCCCGCCGGTTCCCGACGGCGCGGGTGGACCGCAACGTGCTCTACGTCGACGACGGCGACCTGATCACCAGCGCGGGTACCGCGGCGGGCATCGACGCGTGCCTGCATCTGGTCCGCCGCGAACTCGGCAGCGAGGTCACCAACAAGATCGCGCGGCGGATGGTGGTGCCACCGCAGCGCGACGGCGGCCAGCGTCAATACATCGATCAGCCCATCCCGGTGCGATGTTCGGAACGCTTTGCGCCGCATCTGGATTGGATTCTGGCGAATCTCCACCAGCCGCACACCGTTGCGACGCTGGCGCGGCGTGCGAATATGTCGGCGCGCACCTTCGCGCGCCGGTTCGTCGAGGAGACCGGCACGACACCGATGCAGTGGGTCACCGACCAGCGCGTGCTCTACGCCAGGCGGCTGCTGGAAGAGAGCGACATGGACATCGACCAGATCGCCGACCGCTCGGGCTTCGGCACCGCAACGCTGCTGCGGCACCACTTCCGTCGCATCATCGGTGTGACGCCATCGGATTACCGGCGACGCTTCGCCTGCAACGGCGATCCGGCCTGCGCTCAGACGGCATAGATTCGCCACCGCCCGGGCACACCCTTCAAATCGTGTTCGCCCCTGTCGCTGAATGTCCGCCGTGAGCCGGTGACGATCTCGCGCACCGTCGAGGAGACGAGGACCTCACCAGCGCCGGCGAGGGCGCCGACGCGGGCACAGATGTGCACAGCCATGCCTGCGATGTCCGCACCACGCAGCTCGACCTCTCCTGCGTGAATCCCGGCCCGTATCTCTATCCCCAGCGGTCGTACCGCCTCGACGATCGCCTCGGCGCAGGCGATCGCCACGCTCGGGCTGGTGAACGTCGCGACGAACCCGTCGCCTGCGGTGTTGACTTCGCGGCCGGAGAAGCGCTGAAGCTGGCTCCGGACGATGCGGTCATGGTTGTCGAGGAGGTCGTGCCACCGTAGGTCGCCTAGCTCGGCCGCGCGCACGGTGGAGCCGACGATGTCGGTGAAAAGGATTGTGGTCAGCATGCGTTCGGTCTCCGAGCCGGAACGGGCTCCGGTGACGAACTCCTCGATCTCGTCGAGAATCGGTGCGGCATCGCCGGTCCAGTGCAAGGTGTCGGCGCCGGGCAGTTCGATGTAGCGCGCGTGCGGGATGTGTTCGGCAATGTAGTGACCGCGATCCGCCGGAATCATCACGGCATCTTTGCGATGCATGATCAGCGTCGGCGCGGTGATCCGGGTGAAGGTGTCGCGGACGTCGGCGGTGAGGAGTATGTCGACGAGGGCACTGGCTTCGCTCGGCGACTGCGACCGGTTTCCCGCGAGATCCCACCAGCGGCGGAAGTTGGCGTCATCGGCGACACTCGGACCGATGATCCGCAGTACGTCAAAGCCCTGTTCAAAAGCATCGGGATCCAGGGCGACGCTCTTCCACGGGTCGCTCCCGCTGATCTGCGCACCGATCGGATAGTCGGGTGCCCAGGTCACTCGTGCCGCCCCGTTGACGAGTACCAGCTTTTTCACCCTGTCGGGATAGTCGGCTGCGAGCACCAACGCGGTCATCGCCGACCAGCCTGACCCGAAGATGGTCGCCTGCTCGCACCCTGCCGCGTCCATCACCGCGACAGCGTCCTCAGCCCAGAACCGCGGCCCGAGAAGGTCGTTCGACCGCGGGCGCGACGACGATCCCATGCCGCGCTGATCGAGCCGAATCACCCTGGCGAACGATGCGAGACGATTGTGGAAGCGGTACAGCGCGGGTTCGCTCTCGATCCAGTCGAATGCCACCAGCGCGCCGGGAAGCACGACGAGATCGTCCGGCCCGTCGCCAAGCACCTGGTAGGCGATGTCCAGGTCGCCGCACTTTGCGTAGCGGGTTCGCGGAGCCTGCGCCACCGCCTTAGGCTAGCGATTCACCCTCACCCGCGAGGGCGAACCGGCCGTCGGCCGTCTGCTCGACAAGCCCGTCGACGAGCAGCGAGTCGAGCGCGCGGTCGCGTTGTGCGGTGTCGGACAGCCACGCGACGTCCAACTCGGCGCGGGTGACCGGAGAAGCGTTGCCGCGCAACACATCCAGCAACCGCCCGCGCACCTGCCGGTCGGTGCCCGCATACCGTTGGACCCGGCGGGCCGGTTCCTTGGATGCGGGAAAGCCTGCGGTCCGCCACGCGCACACCGACAGCGGGCAGACGCCGCAGCGGGGCGACCGCGCGGTGCACACCGTCGCACCGAGTTCCATCAGCGCCACCGAAAAGCGCGGCGCGTCATTGTCGTTCGGCAGCAGCGCCTCGACGTCGGCGAGATCGCGCGGCGACGACGACGCCGACGCGTCCGCCCTGCCGTGCACCGCCCGCGCGACCACCCGCCGCACATTGGTGTCGACGACGGGCACCCGCTGCCGGTACGCGAAGCAGGCAACCGCCCGGGCGGTGTAGGCGCCGATTCCCGGCAGCGACAGCAGGGTTTCGACGTCGGAGGGAACTTCGTCATCGTGCTCGCCTGCGATCGCGATCGCACACTCGTGCAGCCGCTTGGCCCGGCGCGGGTAGCCCAGCTTGCCCCATGCCCGCAGCACGTCGGCGGCGCTGGCGGCGGCGGTCGACGACGGGGTCGGCCAACGCGCAACCCAATCCCGCCATACCGGTTCGACCCGCGCGACCGGCGTCTGCTGCAGCATGAACTCGCTGACCAGAACCTGCCATGGCGTCACACCCGGCCGCCGCCACGGCAGGTCGCGCTGCTCGCGCTCGTACCACAGGAAAAGCTCGGCTGCGTCGATCATGTCGGGCTCGGGCACAATGACGGCCATGCCTCATACGAATCCCGCGGCCGCATGGAAAGCACTCAAGGAGGGTAACGAGCGCTTCGTGGCCGGGAAGCCCTTACACCCCAGCCAAGGCATCGATCACCGCACCGCGCTGGCTGAAGGGCAGAAGCCGACCGCGGTCGTGTTCGGCTGCGGCGACAGCAGGGTGGCCGCCGAGATCATCTTCGATCAGGGCCTCGGCGACATGTTCGTGGTGCGGACGGCCGGCCATGTCATCGACTCGGCGGTACTCGGCTCGATCGAGTTCGCGGTGACCGTGCTCAACGTGCCGTTGATCGTGGTGCTCGGCCACGACAGCTGCGGGGCGGTGAAGGCGACTCTTGCGGCGCTCGACGACGGCGTGGTGCCCGGCGGCTATGTGCGCGACATCGTCGAGCGGGTCACGCCGTCGATCCTTCTCGGCCGGCGCGACGGGTTGAGCAGGGTGGACGAGTTCGAGGCCCGACACGTCACCGAAACCGGTGCGCAGCTGCTGACCCGGTCGACGGCCATCTCCGAACGGGTCGCTTCCGGCAGCCTCGCGATCGTCGGCCTGACCTACCACCTGGCCGACGGCAGGGCGGTGCTGCGCGATCACCTGGGCGACATCGGCGAAGGCTGAGGCCGACACGCCGGGCTACCTCGGACGATTGTGCGTGACCTGGCCTTACCGTGAATCTGTGTTGGATCTAGAGCCGCATGGCCCGCTTCCCACCCAGATCTACTGGCGCCGCAGAGCCCTCGCGATAGGCATTGCGGTGCTCGTCATCGGGGTGATCGCCGCAGTTGTGGTCATGTTCGTGGTGAACACCGGCGGTGAGGCGAAGAACGCCGACAAGCCCGCACCGTCGCCCGCCGCGGCTCCCACCCCGCTGCCCGGGGAGAACCCCGAGGTCAAGTCCCCGGTCGTACCGCCGCCCGCGGCAGCGCCCGCGCCCACGCCGACACCGACCGCCGCCGTCACCCCACCGCCGGTACTGCAGGAGGGCGACGACTGCCCGGACTCCACCCTGGCCGTCAAGGGCATCACCAGCCAGCCCGAATACGTGGTCGGCGACCAGCCCAAGTTCACGATGGTCGTCACGAACATCGGGCTGGTGGCGTGCAAGCGCGACGTCGGCGCCGCGGTGCTCGCGGCCTACGTCTACGGCCTGGACAACACCAGGCTGTGGTCCAACCTCGACTGTGCGCCGTCCAACGAGACGCTGGTCAAGACGTTCAACCCGGGCGAGCAGGTGACCACCGAGGTGACCTGGACGGGCATGGGTTCCGCCCCAGGCTGCCCGCTGCCTCGTCAGCCGATCGGACCGGGCACCTACAACCTGCTCGTCCAACTGGGCAATCTGCGATCTGCGACCGTGCCGTTCGTCCTCGCCGAGCCCGCACAGGCGGAAGCGCCCGCGCCGCCGGTCGAGGGCGCTCCGGCGCCCGAGCAGGCGCCCGCACCCGTCGGTTAGGCCAGCCGGTCGGCGATCGTCGACTCGGCAAGCTGCGACAGACCCTCGCGGATGTGGCGCGCCCACATCGACCCGATGCCTTCGACGTTCTGCAGGTCGTTGGCGCTTGCGGCGAGCAACCCCTGCAGCGATCCGAACGACCGGACCAGCAGGTCGACGTGCGCGAACTGAAGGCGCGGAATGCCCGCCATCGCCCGGTAGCCCCGTGAGCTCATCGCCGAATCCTGCGCCTCGGCCGTCGACGGATAGCCGAAAACCCTTGCCAGTGTGGTGAAGTCGAGCAACTCGGTGTCGGTGAGGCCGTCCAGCTCCTCGAGCGTCGCGGTCACCTGTGCGGCGGTCGGCGGGTCGGGGTTGGCGTGGTAGTCCCGCACGATCAGCTCGCGGGCGGTGTCGTTGTCGCCGACCAACTCCTCGAGCTGAAGTTTCAGCTGGCGCCCGTCGGTGCCGAGTTCCACGACGTCGGAGTCGATTTCGAGGCTGATGCGGCGCACCATCTCCAGCCGCTGCACAACCGTCATCACGTCGCGAAGCGTGACGAAGTCCTCGATCTCGGCGGTCGACAGCTGCCTGCTGACCTCGTCGAGGCGCGACTTGTACCGTTCCAACGTGTCGATCGTCTGGTTGGCTCGCTGCAGGATCGTCGCCGAGTCGGGCACCACGTGCCGCTCGCCGGCGACGTAGACCGTCACGATGCTCATCGAATGGCTAACGGAGATAACGGGATAACCGGTTTGCACGGCGGTGCGTTCGGCGGACCGGTGCCGGGTGCCCGATTCGTCGGTCGGGATGGACGGGTCCGGCACAAGCTGGACGTTGGCCCTCAGGATCCTGGTGCCGTCGCTGGACAGCACGACGGCGCCGTCCATCTTCGACAGCTCACGAAGACGGGTGGGCGCATACGCCACGTCCAGTGAGAAGCCGCCATCACATATGGACTCGACGCTGTCGTCGTATCCGAGCACGATCAGCGCGCCGGTGCGACCGCGCAGGATTCGTTCCAGGCCGTCGCGCAGAGCGGTGCCAGGGGCGAGTCTGCCGATGGTTTCCCGCAGTGTCGGACGGGCCAGTTGCACCACGTTTCGGCGCCTGGTCTTCACGGCCATTGCCCCTCCTCGGAGCGGCCGTTCTTCACCGCGATCTCCTTCAACACCCGCATAGCAGCGGTGATGTTGTCGGCCGCTATCGCCGTCAAGCCTATCGGGACCGTTTTCACCCCGGGCGGAACTACCGCACACGTGAACCCGAGCCTGGCGGCCTCGGTCAGCCGTCGCTCCATCCCGCTGACCCGGCGGAGGTCGCCGGCGAGGCCGACCTCTCCGATCGCGACGGCCGTCGTCGGCATCGGAAGGTCGGCGTACGCCGATGCGATCGCCACCGCGACGGCCAGGTCGGACGACGGATCCGTCAGCCGCATGCCACCGACAGTGGACAGGTAGATGTCGCACTGGGCGACCTTGAGGTTGGCCCGCTTCTCCAACACCGCGGTGATCATCGCCGCCCGCGCCGAGTCGATCCCGCTGACCGCACGCCGCGGGGATGCGGTGGTGGGGCGCGCGATCAGGGCTTGCACTTCGCCGATGAGGGGGCGTTTACCGTCGAGCGACACGGTGACCGCGGTGCCGGATACCGGTGCCGGCCGCTGGTCGAGGAAGAGCCCGGATGCATCGGCGACACATTCGATTCCGTTGTCGTGCAACAGGAAACAGCCGACCTCATCAGCGGCGCCGAACCGGTTCTTGACGCCGCGGACCATCCGCAGCGCCGAGGTCTTGTCGCCCTCGAAGTGCAGCACGACGTCGACGAGGTGCTCCAGCGAGCGGGGGCCCGCGATCGCGCCGTCCTTGGTCACATGTCCCACGAGGATGATCGCCACGCCTGTGGACTTGGCCGCCATCGTCAGCGCAGTCGTCACGGCCCGCACCTGGGTGACGCCGCCCGTCACGCCGTCGGCCTCGGTCGTCGACATCGTCTGCACCGAGTCGACGATCACCAGCGTCGGCTTCACCTCGTCGATGTGGCCGAGGGCGGTCTGCAGATCGGATTCCGCGGCCAGGAAGACCTCGTCGTGGCTGCAGCCCGTGCGTTCGGCCCGCATCCGGATCTGGCCCGCGGATTCCTCACCGGACAGGTACAGCGCGCGGCGTCCGGCCTCCGCCCAGCGGTGGGCGACCTCGAGCAGAAGCGTCGACTTGCCGACGCCGGGATCCCCTGCCAGCAGCGTCACCGAGCCGGGCACGATGCCGCCGCCGAGCACGCGGTCCAGCTCGCTGACGCCGGTGCGGTGGTGTTTGGTGGTGCCGGGATCGATCGAGCTGATCGGTACCGCGGGCGTTGCCGGGGCCACCGCGCGGCGGACCGAGGAGCCGTTCACCGCGGAGAGCACAGCTACCTCGTCGACGGTGCCCCAGGTGCCGCAGTCGGGGCAGCGTCCGACCCATTTCGCGGTGACGTGGTGGCATTCAGAGCAGCGATACTGCGAACGCGCTTTTGCCACGAGGTGACGGTAACCGCCGCCACCGACAGATCCTTAGTTGTGACCGCCCGTGTCGCCGCCTTCGTGAGAAGCTGCGACGCCCTCATCCCGGCGCGGCGACTCACCCGCCGAGATCGGCACCTGCACGTCCACCTGGCCGGCCTTCTCGAAGTCGAAGGTGAACGTGTAGGTCAGGCCGTTGGTGATCGGCTTGCTGAGCGAGACCGTGGCCTTGGCGGCGTCCGCGGTCTCCGCCGCTTCCAGAGCGGCGATCTGGCCGTCGGGCTCGCCGACGATGAGAACATCCGAGGCAGGCAGCGACGTGTCACCGGTCAGGGCGACCGTGCCGACGTCGGAGGTGATCGCCTTCAGCTTGTCGTTGGTGTCCGGCGACTCGTTGGCCGCCACGAACAGCAACTCCACCTCGCTACCGGGCTGCACGAAGTCACTGGTCTGCTCCGCCCTCAGGTGGACGTTGCGGAGCGTGATGTCGCCTGCCGTCTTCGAGGCGCCGTTGACCGCCGCCTCCTGCGTGGCGGTCTGCGAGACCTGGCCTGCGCTGCAGCCGGACAGGGTGGCAGCCAGCGCCAGCCCGCACGCCGCGAGCGCCACGGTGACGGCGGTACTGCGGGATTTGATGCGGTTCACCACGAAGCCTCCTGCTCGGCCGACCAGTTCGACTATGCAGAGTAGTAGGTGGCTGTTCACGGCGGTAGCTGAGGTGCCGCGATGGTCGATTCGGGTTTGCCGCGGACCGTCGGAAGGCACGTGAGAGGGGTCGCGGAGGCGTCGCTGACCTGACGGTGCCTTGCATGTATTTGTCACCATGTCAACCCCTACCGTTCACCTGCGGTGCCCCTGACCTGCACCGTTGTGCGACGCGTGTCTGAGCGCCGTGTTAGCATGGAGTATCGAAAGGGGCTCGAAACAGATGATTTTCAAGGTCGGAGACACCGTTGTCTATCCACACCACGGTGCTGCGTTGATCGAGGCGATCGAAACCCGGACCATCAAAGGCGAGCAAAAGGAATATCTCGTCTTGAAGGTCGCCCAGGGAGACCTCACAGTCCGAGTCCCCGCAGAGAATGCAGAGTATGTCGGCGTGCGTGACGTGGTCGGGCAGGAGGGCCTCGACAAGGTGTTCCAGGTGCTGCGGGCGCCGCACACCGAGGAGCCGACCAACTGGTCGCGCCGCTACAAGGCGAACCTCGAGAAGCTGGCATCCGGCGACGTCAACAAGGTTGCCGAGGTCGTCCGCGACCTGTGGCGCCGCGATCAGGAACGCGGTCTGTCGGCGGGTGAGAAGCGGATGCTGGCCAAGGCCCGTCAGATTCTCGTCGGCGAACTGGCGCTTGCCGAGAACACCGACGACGCCAAGGCCGAGACCATCCTCGACGAGGTTCTCGCCGCCGCTTCCTAGCGCATGAGCACGGTCGCCGTTGTCCCGGCCGCAGGGTCCGGGGAGCGGTTGGCGGCCGGCCGGCCGAAGGCCTTCGTACACCTGGGCGGTCGCCCGATGCTCGAGCATGCACTCGACGGGCTGCGGAACTCGGGCGTCGTCGACAGCGTCGTGGTCGCCGTGCCGCCGAACCGTACCGATCAAGCCAAATTGGTGTTCGGCGGGGACGCGATCATCGTCGCCGGCGGATCGGATCGCACCGAGTCCGTCCGGCTCGCGCTGGCCGCCGTCGAGGATGCGGAGTACGTCCTCGTCCACGATGCGGCACGGGCGCTGACGCCTGCCTCGTTGATCGTGCGCGTGGTGCAGGCCCTGCAGGCCGGCCATTCGGCGGTGGTGCCCGGGCTGCCGGTCACCGACACGATCAAGGCCGTCGACGCCAACGGCGTCGTGCTCGGCACGCCGGAACGATCGGGTCTGCGTGCCGTGCAGACGCCGCAGGGCTTCCGCATGGACCTACTGCGGCGTGCGTATGAGCGGGCCGGCGCCGGCGGGTTCACCGACGACGCGTCGGTGGTCGAGTCGACCGGCGCGCAGGTGCAGATCGTCGACGGCGACCCGCTGGCGTTCAAGATCACGACGCCCAACGACCTGCTGCTCGCCGAGGCCATTCTGGGATCGCCCGCATGAGCACGCCGCGGGTCGGCATCGGCACCGACGTGCACCCGATCGAGGCGGGCAGGCCGTGCTGGCTTCTGGGGCTCCTTTTCGAAGGCGCGGACGGCTGCTCGGGGCATTCCGACGGCGACGTGGCGGCGCATGCCCTGTGTGACGCGCTGTTGAGCGCGGCAGGGCTCGGCGACATCGGCGGCGTGTTCGGCACCGACGACCCGCGGTGGGCCGGTGTGAGCGGCGCGGACATGCTTCGGCACGTGCACGGGCTGCTGCGCGCAGAGGGCTACCGGGTCGGCAACGCGGCCGTCCAGGTCATCGGCAACCGGCCCAAAGTGGGCCCTCGGCGGGACGAGGCGCAGCGGGTGCTCTCGGAGCTGCTGGATGCCCCCGTCTCGGTGTCTGCGACGACCACAGACGGCCTGGGACTGACCGGGCGCGGTGAAGGTTTGGCCGCCATCGCGACCGCTTTGCTCATGGCCGGTGAATAGGCCGGTAAGCTGGCCCGTCGTGACCGGACCGCGCACGCGAGGAGCGTATGAGCCACTGCGGCTGTACGACACGATGGCGGGCGCCGTCCGTGACTTCGTGCCGGTGCGCGAGGGCCACGTCTCCATCTACCTGTGCGGCGCGACCGTGCAGGGCCTGCCGCACATCGGCCACGTCCGCAGCGGGGTTGCTTTCGATGTGCTGCGCCGCTGGCTGATGGCCAAGGGCTATGACGTCGCGTTCATCCGCAACGTCACCGACATCGACGACAAGATCCTGAACAAGGCCGCCGACGCGGGCAGGCCGTGGTGGGAGTGGGCAGCCACATACGAGCGGGCGTTCTCGGCCGCCTACGACGCGCTGGGGGTACTGCCGCCGTCGGCTGAGCCGCGGGCGACGGGCCACATCACGCAGATCATCGAGTTGATCGAGCGGCTGATCGAAGGCAAGCACGCCTACGCGTCCGGCGGCGACGTGTACTTCGACGTGCTGAGCCTGCCGGGCTACGGCAAGCTGTCGGGCCACAAGATCGACGACGTCCATCAGGGCGAGGGCGTCGCGACAGGTAAGCGCGACCAACGCGACTTCACGCTGTGGAAGGGCGAGAAGCCCGGTGAGCCGTCATGGCCGACGCCGTGGGGCCGGGGGAGACCGGGGTGGCACACCGAGTGCGTCGCGATGTGCGAGGCGTACCTGGGCCCCGAGTTCGACATCCACGCCGGCGGAATGGATCTGATCTTCCCGCACCACGAGAACGAGATCGCACAGGCCGAAGCCGCGGGTGACAGGTTCGCCCGCTACTGGCTGCACAACGGCTGGGTCACCATGGGTGGCGAGAAGATGAGCAAGTCGCTGGGCAATGTGCTGGCGATACCTTCTGTGCTGCAACGGGTTCGACCCGCGGAGCTGCGCTACTACCTGGGCAGCGCGCACTACAGGTCGATGTTGGAGTTCTCCGAGACCGCGCTGCAGGACGCGGCGAAGGCCTACAGCGGTATCGAGGACTTCCTGCACCGCGTCCGCAACCGGGTGGGTGCGGTGCAAATCGGTCGGTGGACGCCTGCGTTCGCGGCCGCACTCGACGACGACCTGTCGGTGCCGATCGCGCTGGCGGAGGTGCATGCGGCGCGCGCCGAAGGCAACAGGGCACTGGAGGCGGGTGACCACGAGACGGCGATGGCCCGCGCGGAGTCGATCCGCGCGATGATGGACATCCTCGGCTGCGATCCGCTCAATGAGCGCTGGGAGTCCCGCGACGAGACGTCGGCCGCGCTTGCCGCTGTCGATGTCCTGGTGCACGCGGAGATCCAGCGGCGCGAGGAGGCCCGTGAGCGCCGGGACTGGGCCGAGGCCGATGCGATCAGGGATCGGCTGAAGAAGGCGGGCATCGAAGTCACCGATACCGCCGACGGGCCGCAGTGGACGCTGCTGGACGGGTACTCGAAGTAGATGGCAGGCAATTCTCGACGGCGTGGCGCGGTTCGCAAGGCAGGCACCAAGAAGGGTCCCAAGGTCGGGTCGGGCGGGGTCAGGCGCCGCGGACTCGAAGGCAAGGGCGCGACGCCACCCGCGCACATGCGGCCCAACCACCCGGCGGCCAAGCGCGCCAAGAAGGCGGCACAGCAGCAGCGCAGTCAGCAGAAGCGCACCGACGACACGGAGATCGTGCTCGGGCGTAATCCGGTGCTGGAGTGTTTGCGGGCAGGTGTGCCTGCCACGGCGCTGTATGTGGCGCTGGGCGCCGACAACGACGAGCGGTTGACCGAATCGGTAAGGCGCGCAGCCGATGCCGGGATTTCGATTCTCGAGGTGCCGCGCAGTGACCTGGACCGGATCAGCGGGAACGGTCTGCATCAGGGGATCGGGTTGCAGGTGCCGCCGTATCGGTACGCGCATCCCGACGACCTGTTGGCGACCGCGACGAGCGACAGCGTGCCTGCGCTGCTGGTCGCGCTGGACAACATCTCCGACCCGCGCAACCTCGGCGCGATCGTGCGTTCGGTGGCTGGGTTCGGCGGGCACGGGGTACTGATTCCGCAGCGGCGGTCGGCGTCGGTCACGGCGGTGGCTTGGCGGACGAGTGCGGGCGCCGCAGCCAGGCTTCCGGTGGCGCGGGCGACGAATCTCAATCGCACACTGAAGAATTGGCATGACGCCGGCCTGCAGGTCGTTGGGCTGGATGCCGACAGCGACACCACCCTCGACGAGTTGGACGGCACGGAGCCGACAGTCCTCGTCGTCGGTTCGGAAGGGAAGGGCCTGTCGCGGCTGGTGCGGGAGAACTGCGACGCGGTGGTGTCGATTCCAATGGCGGGTCCGACGGAGTCGCTGAACGCGTCGGTGGCGGCGGGTGTGGTGCTCGCCGAGATCGCCAGGCAACGGCGCGGCTAGCGAGTCGCCCCAGTTGGCGGTCCCGCCATCCGGTCGCGCCGTCCCAGAAGGCGACGGTGGTCGGCGCTTACCCGGCGGATAGCAAGTCCATATCCCTTCAGGAGCGGAATCTGGCTTGTCAGCGATTACGAACAGCTACTTGATCCACGACGATTTCACTCATCACTTCGACCACATCAGAGTTCATTCGAATCGAGGGCAATCATGGCAATCTCTACGCTACGTTTGCGTCACCTTGCCGCTGCCGGTCTGTTCGCCGCCGCCGCGACGGTGAGCGGCAGCGCCATCGGAGAGACGGCCACCGCCTGCGCTGAACCCCGAGAGTGGGACGTTGCGGACTACGACAGCTGCATCCATGCGGCTCGCGTGAGGTACGAGCAAAGCAAGCAAACAGCGGCAGATGGCCAGCGTTACCTTGACGATCTGCGCTTCTGCTGCGACCGGTCGGGGGGAGTGTGGGGTCAAACCTCGCTCGGCGAAGGGTGCGTGGCTCCTCCTGCCAACAACTCCGCGCACCAGCCGGGAAACGGGCCCATTCACACATTCCAGCCCGAACCGCCTCCAGCCCGTCAGGTGGGTTCAGTCAATCCGATAGTTACATTCGCTCCAGCGAATTAGGTAGTGGCGCAGAATTTGTCCGCAGTCTTGCGAACACTGAGCAGATGGTGAAGACGGCACACTTTCGAAGCCACTAGACGCCGAACGCTACGATGCCGACCCACAAACCGAGTACGCCAACCAACAACGTGATCGGGGTGGTGATCAAGCCGACGCGGCTGAACTCGCCGAACCCTGCCGGAATATCGTGGCGAACAACGCTGCGCCACAACAGATTTGCCAACGAGCCGACATAGGTCAGGTTCGGGCCGATGTTCACGCCGACCAGCATCGCCAACACCGCCGCGGGTCCGGATGTCGCGACAAGCGGCAGCAGCACCAACGTCGCAGGCAGATTGTTCACGACGTTCGACAGCACCGCCGCGACGGCCGCGATACCGAGCAGCGCGAGCAGCGACGTGCCCGACGGCAGCACGCGCCGCATCGCGTCGTCCAGGCCGTGCAGCATCAATCCATTGACGACCACGCCGAGGCACAGCACGAACACCAGGAACGGCACATCGGCCGCCCGCGCGATGCGCGTCAGCGAGGTGTCCCGCCGCACAAATGCGCGCCCGCCCAAAACGATCACTCCCGCCAACGCAGCCCACGCCGGTGAGAAGCCGAGCAGCGAGGTCATCGCGAACCCGGCCAGTGTCAGCGCGAGCACCACCAGCACGAACACCGGGATCCGCACCGGCTCTGCAGCCGGGACAGGATCGGGCCGCACCGCGATATCCCGCGCGAAAATCCAACGCAGCAAAAGGAATTCGACAAACACCGCCGCCAACCACGAGGGCGTCATCACCGCCGTGAAATGAACGAACGACAGACCCGCGGCACTGAACGCCAGGAGATTGGTCAGGTTCGACACCGGCAGTAGGAGCGACGCGGTATTGGCAAGGTGCGCGGTCGCATAGGCGTGCGGTTTCGCAGGTACCTGCAGCGCGCGCGTCGTCGCCAGCACCACAGGGGTCAGCAACACGACGGTCGCGTCGAGGCTCAGGATCGCCGTCGTCACCGCGCCGAGGACGAACACCTTGGCGAGCAGCGGGCCGGTGTTCCCATTGGCAGATCGAGCCATCGCCGCACCGGCCGCCCGGAACAGGCCCTCGTCGTCGCACAGTTGCGCAAGCACGAGCACCGCGGCGAGAAACAGCACCACCGGAAGCAGCTGCCCGACCTCGTGGACCGCCGAGCGCCACGGCACCACGCCGAAGGCGATCAGGAGCCCGGCGGCAGGCAGCGCGGCGACCGCCTCCGGCCAACCCCGCGGCTTGACCATCGCGAATGCCAGCACAACGACCAGCGCCACCAGCGCAAGCGTCAGCTCCACGGGTCAGCGCGCTGCCACAGCGTCGGAAGATGCAGCGGGATGCCGTCTTCGGCGGCCAGCGCGGACAGCACCCGCATCGACACGTCCAGATCGTCGGCGGCATAGGGCAGCGCGCGCAACGGCTTCGTCAACGGCCGGAAGAAGTCGTCCCAGTGAATCAGCACGACGCGACGCGCGCCGACCGTCCGCACCGTCTCCGTCCAGTAGTCGACGAGATAGCGCTCCGGCTGCACACCGAGTTGACCGACACCCAGGTACACCACCTCGGCGCGGTGTCCGGCCAGTGCGCCCGGCACGAATCCCGCGCTGCCGACGATCAGCATCCTGCGGCGGGTCGGCCGATGGTGCACGAGCGTCGACCACGCCTCGCCGCACTTGTACGCCGAGGCCTTCACAGGCGGCGTGACGGGTTCGGCGATGACACCCGGAAAGCGGTCGGGCGGACAGTGTTCGCCCTCCACGAGCGTCACGTCATAGGCGCCCAACGTGAGCGGCTCACCCGGCTTTGCGACGACAACACGGTCTTGTGGAAGGCCGCCGCCGATACCGACCTGCGCCGCCGACTTCCCGCCGACGATCCGGGCCCCTGTGCGCTCCGCGACGACGGCCGAGTCCATCGCGTGGTCGAAATGGGTGTGCACCGGCAGCACGGCCTCCAGCCGATCGACGCCCAACCGTGCCAGGCTGCCGTCGATCCGCGGCGCCGACGGCGCAATCTCCCGGAGCCCCACGGTCGCAAGGCCGGGCCGGGAGAAGAACCCGTCGGTCATCACGGCCGAGGAGCCGTCGTCGACGAGCAACGTCGTCACACCCGCCCAGGTCACCGTCAACGGTGCATCGGCAGGCGCCTCGGGCGTATCGAAATACCTTGTGTAGTCCCGCAGATCAGGTCTGCCGGGCCGCAGGCGCATCAGACGAACGCCGCCAGGTCGACGCCTTCGCTGACCAGTCGGTCGCGTACCGCCTTGGCGATCTCCACCGCGCCAGGCGAATCTCCATGCACGCAAATGGATTCCACCGAGACCGGGATCGTCGATCCGTCAACGGCCACCACCCGTCCCGACTGCACCATCGACGCAACCCGGTCGGCGATATCCGCCGGGTCGTGCAGCACCGCGTTGCGCTCCCTGCGCGAAACGAGTTGTCCGTCGGGACGATACGCGCGATCCGCGAACGCCTCGGAGACCGTGCGCAGGCCGAGCCGCTCCGCCTCCTCGAAGAACACCGACCCGGCAAGGCCCAGGACAGGAAGGTTCGGATCGACGTCGCGCACCGCCTCCGCTACGGCGCGCGCCTGGTCGCGATGGCTGACGATCGCGTTGTACAGCGCGCCATGGGGTTTGACGTATGCGACGCGCGACCCGGCGGCCTTCGCCAACGCCTGAAGCGCGCCGATCTGGTAGATGATGTCGGCGACGAGGTCCGTCGGCGTGACATCGATGAAGCGTCGGCCGAATCCCGCCCGGTCCGGATAGCCGACTTGCGCGCCGATCCGCACGCTCTGCTTCACCGCTTCCTCACAGCTGTGACGCAGGGTGGCCGGGTCGCCGGCATGGAACCCGCACGCGACGTTGGCGCTGGTGACCAGTTCGAGCATCGCGTCGTCGTCACCGAGCTGCCATGTCCCGAAGCTTTCGCCCAAGTCGGCATTGAGGTCGACGGAGGCCATGCACCAAGCGTAGATGGCAGGCTGGTCGGGTGGAGCGACGACGGCGTGACGAGGTGTTGATCACCGCGATCGAACTGGCCGCGCTGCTGGCAGCGGGCGAGCCGGTCACGATTCTCGACGTGCGATGGCAGCTGGCCGAGCCCGACGGACGCCAGGCGTACGAACGCGGCCATATCCCCGGCGCCGTGTACGTCTCGCTCGAGGACGAACTCAGCGACCATTCGATCACCGGCCACGGGCGGCACCCGCTGCCTGCGGGTCGCGCCGTCGAAGCAGTCGCGCGCCGGTGGGGCGTCCGCGCGGGCAGGCCCGTCGTCGTCTACGACGACTGGAACCGCGCCGGATCCGCGCGCGCATGGTGGGTGCTCACCGCGGCGGGCATCCCCGATGTCCGCGTCCTCGACGGTGGCCTTGCGGCGTGGACCGGGGGCATCGAAAGCGGTGCGGTGGTTCCCGAGCCGGGAGACGTCACGGTGGCGCACTCCGATCTGTATTCCGGCGCGCTTCCCACGCTGACGGCCGAGGAGGCGATCGCGGTGGAGACACTGCTGGACGCGCGTGCGCCAGAACGGTTCCGCGGCGACGTCGAGCCGATCGACCCCGTCGCGGGACACATTCCCGGTGCCCGCAATGTGCCGAGCACCGGCCTGTTGGCGGACGACGGAACGTTTCTCACCGAGGTCGAACTCGCGGACGTGTTGGGCGGTGCCGCCAACGTCGGCGCGTATTGCGGTTCGGGCGTCACCGCGTCGGTACTCGTCGTCGCCCTGGCGACGCTCGGCGTCGACGCCGCGCTGTATCCCGGCTCGTGGTCGGAATGGTCGTCGGATTCAGCGCGTCCGGTCGCCACCGGCGACTAGCCGATTCAAGCGGGCGTGCGCATCCGGCTGCCGATCAGCCAGCAGACCAGGAAGATCGCGAACGAGATCGTCGTGACGAACACCGACACGGGCACGCCGGGCGCGAGCGACAACACGATGCCGCCGACGGCAGCGATCTCGGCGAACACCACAGACGCGACGATCGCGGCGGCGGGGGAGACGAACACGCGCGCGGCCGCGGCCGCCGGGGTGATCAACAGCGACATCACCAGCAGCGCACCGACGATCTGCACACCCTGGGCGGCCACCACCCCGACCAGCGCGGCGAACACGATGCCCATCGCGCGCACCGGCACGCCGCGCGCCGCGGCCACCTCGTGATCGACGGTGGCGAACAGCAGCGGTCGGTAACACACCGCCAATACGACCGTCACCACGACGGTGACCACCGCCAGCAGCGTCAGCCCCGAATAGCCGACGCCGACGATTTGACCGGTCAACAGCGCGAAGCTGGTGCCGGTACGGCCGGGGTACAGGTGGATGAACAGCACCGCCAGGCCGAGGCCGAACGCCAGCACCACCCCGATTGCGGAATCGCGCTCGCGGGCGCGCTGACCGAGGATGCCGAACAGCACGGCGGCCAGCGCACTGCCGACCAGCGCGCCCACGCCCACATTCAGCCCCGTCAGCAACGCGAAAGCCGCTCCAGTCAAAGACAATTCGCTCGAGCCGTGCACGGCGAACGACATCTGGCGCATCACGATGAACGGACCGATCAGACCTGCGACGAGCGCGAGCAGCGCGGCGGCGATCAACGCCTGCTGGACGAAGTCGCGGCCCAGTAGGTCAGCGGTCACGTCGAAGGCGAACATGTCGTGGAGCAGGTCGGCGAGACGGTCATTCATGGTGGTGTCCAGTCGTGTGGCCGGAATGATCGATGTGCTCGCCGACGACGACGTAGCGGCCGTGCACCTTCACCACCTGAATGTCGGCGCGGTAGAGCGCCGATAGGACGTCGGACGTCATCACCTCGTCGACGGTGCCGATCCGGAACCGCCCGTCGACCAGAATCAGTAACCGATCCACGTAGGGCAGAACGGGATTCACCTCGTGGGTGACGAACAGCACCGCGGTGCCGGCATCGTGCCTGCGCCGGTCGATGAGTGCGGATACCAGCCGCGCGTTGGCCGGGTCGAGATTGAGCAGCGGCTCGTCGCACAGCAGCAGCACCGGATCGGTTGCCAGCGCCTGCGCGACACGCACCCTTTGCAGCTCGCCGCCGGACATGACGCCGACGGGCACCGAGGCGAGTCCCTCGGCCTTCACCTGTTGCAGCGCAGTCTGCACTGCAGCCCTGCGCTGCGCCCGCTCGGCGCGCCGCATGCTCGTCACGCCCCACCGATGGCCGTCGACCCCGAGGCCGACGAGATCGCTTCCGCGCAGCGTCAGGCCGGGATCGAGGGCGCGGTGCTGCGGCACATAGCCGATGAGCTTGCTGCCCCTGGTGACCGGTTTGCCCGCAACTGTGACGGTGCCCGCCGACAGCGGCAACTGGCCGAGCAGAACCTTGAGCAGGGACGTCTTACCCGAGCCGTTGGGCCCGAGCACGGCGATGAACTCGCCTGCGCGCACCGCGAGGTTGAGTTCGTCCCAGAGCACCCGGTCGCCGAAGGCAAGGCGGCCACCCTTCAAGTCGACGACGTCCGCAGCTGCCACCACGCAACTATCGGTTCGTCTGTGCCGCTTTGTCGAATTGCCGCGCGAGTTCCTCGGCGGTGTCGCGCTGCCACGTCAGGTAATCGACACCCTCGGGCAGCGTTTCGGAGACGCTGACCACCGGCAGCCCGACGCGCCGCGCAGCGTCTTCGATCTGCTTGGTGGCCGCGGTCTCGGTCTGCGGGTTGAACAGCAGCACCGAAACCTGCCTGCTGTCGATCAGGTCGAGCATCGCGGCGACATCCGCGGGCGCGGGGTCGTCGCCTTCCTCCACCGCGTTCGCGAAGCCGGGCGGGGTGCGGTCGGCGATGCCCGCGGTGCGAAGCAGGTAGTAGGCCACCGGTTCGGTCGCAACGACGGCACCGGACGGGTGCGCCTGCCCGATCGCGCGCTCCCTGGCCGCTATCTCGTCGGCTTGTTGGCCGAACTTCGTTGCGTTGGCGCGGTATTCGTCTGCGTTGGCGGAGTCGATCTCGCCGAGGCGCTTGGCGATCTCCGCCGCGACGGCCTTGGCCACCAGGACGTCGTAGAAGACATGTTCGTTCGCTGGCTTTGCCGGGTTGCGCAGCGAATACGCGTCGACCGCGTTGATCTCGGGATCGCCGGCGAGTACATCGTCGACCCAGTGGTCGTAGCCTCCGCCGTTGACCACGACGAGCGACGCGTCCGTGATCGCCGCGATATCGGCGGGGGTGGCCTCGAATGAATGCGGGTCGGCGTTGGCGCCCTTCTCGATCGACGTGACCGACGCATGCTCCCCGGCGACCGCGCTGGCCACGCTGCCCCACGCGGCGGTGGTCGCGACCACCGGGACCGCCCCGTGGCCCGAGCCGTGCTCGCTGCTGCACCCCGCGACGGCGAGCGCGAACGCCGCGAGCCCGGCAGCCAGCCCGATCGCGGTCCTGCCCACTGACATCCTCCTAATACAAATGAAAACCGTTTCCAATAACTCTAACGCACGCGCTGCCCCTGTGCGAACGCGGATGTCAGCTACCGTCACACCATGCCCAGAAGCCCGACGCCGCGGCGGCGGGCGACATTGGCTTCGCTGGCCGCGGAACTGAAGGTCTCGCGAACCACGATCTCGAACGCGTACAACCGGCCTGACCAGCTGTCGGCCGATCTGCGGGAACGGGTGCTCGCCACGGCCAAGCGCCTCGGCTACCCGGGTCCGGACCCGGTGGCCCGCTCGCTGCGCACCCGCAAGGCCGGTGCGGTCGGCCTTGTGATGACCGAGCCGCTGAACTATTCGTTCCGAGACCCGGCCGCGCTGGACTTCGTCGCCGGGCTCGCGGAGTCGTGCGAGGACGTGGGGCAGGGCCTCCTGCTCGTCGCCGTCGGACCGAACCGCAGCGTCAGCGACGGGTCGGCGGCGATCCTCGCCGCCGGTGTCGACGGCTTCGTGGTGTACTCGGCCTCCGACGACGACCCGTACCTCCAGGTCGTGCTGCAGCGGCATCTTCCCGTCGTTGTCGTCGATCAGCCGAAGGACGTACCGGGAACGTCGCGGGTCTGCATCGACGACCGGGCCGCCATGGCCGAACTCGCGCGCTATGTCATCGAACTCGGCCACCGCGAGATCGGGTTGCTGACGATGCGCCTCGGCAGGGACCGCCCGCCGGGCGACGGACGGCCGGTGGTGGCGAACCCCGAACGATTGCAGATGCCGCACTTCCACGTGCAGCGCGAGCGGATCCACGGCGTGTACGGCGCCATGATGGATGCGGGCCTGGATCCGGTATCGCTGATCGTGGTGGAAAGCTATGAGCACCAACCGACTTCGGGTGGCGCGGCGGCCGACGTGGCGCTCGAGGCGAACCCGCGCATCACGGCGCTCATCTGCACTGCCGACGTGTTGGCGCTCTCGGCGATCGACCATCTGCGGGCCCGCGGCATCTACGTGCCCGGCCAGATGACCGTGACGGGCTTCGACGGCGTGCCCGACGCGCTTCGACGCGGCCTGACCACGGTCGAACAGCCCAGCCTGGAGAAGGGACTGCGGGCAGGCAGGCTGCTGCACAAGCCACCGCGATCCGGGCTGCCGGTGATCGACGTCCTCGACACCGAACTCGTCCGCGGCCGCACGTCCGGCCCGCCGGTGTGATCAGGCGCCGAGTAGTTGCGCGCAGCGCAGTAGTCCGAGGTGGCTGTAGGCCTGCGGATGGTTACCGAGCGCCCGTTCGGCGACCGGGTCGTACTCCTCCGACAGCAGACCGGTCGGTCCTGCGGCGGTGACGAGGCGGTCGAACAGCGCCTCTGCCTGGGACCGCTGATCGGTCAGCAGGTACGCCTCGACAAGCCACGCCGCGCACAGGTGGAAGCCGCCCTCGGTGCCCGGCAGCCCGTCGTCACTGCGGTATCGATAAACGGTTGCCCCGCTGCGTAGTTCGGCCTCGGTGGCGATGACGGTCTTGATGAATCTCGGGTCTGACGGTTCGATGAGGCCCGACAGCCCGATGTGCAGGGTCGCTGCGTCGAGATCGGTGCCGTCGTATGCCGCCGTGTAGGACTGCACCTCGTCGTTCCAGCCCCGCTCCTTCACCTGTTCGGCGATGACGTCGCGCAAGGTGGCCCACCCGGGTGGCGCCGCACGGCCGAACTCCTGAGCCAGCTTGAGCGCCAGATCGACGGTGAGCCAGCACATCACCTTCGAGTAGACGTGATGCCGCGGCGCGCCCCGGATCTCCCAGATGCCGTGATCCGGTTCGGTCCAGCGGCTTTCGACTGCGAACACCATCTCGCTGACGAGGTTCCAGTCGGCGTCGGTGAGCGCATCGGCCCTGCCGTTGGCGACCCTCTTGTGCACCAGGTCGTATATCAGCTTCACGACCGGGCCGAAAACGTCAAGCTGCACTTGCACATTCGCGGCGTTGCCGACGCGCACCGGCCGCGAGCCCGCATACCCGGGCAGCGAATCGATCACCGCCTCCGGTCCGAGGATCGCGCCGGACAGCGCGTAGAGCGGGTGAAGCCGCTCCGGCCCGTGCATCGTCTCGATCACACCGTGCAACCAGTTGAGGTAGCCTTCCGCCTCGTCGGTCGACCCGAGCGACACCAGCGCCGATGCCGTCATCGCGGCGTCGCGGATCCAGCAGTAGCGATAGTCCCAGTTGCGGACGCCGCCGATCTCCTCCGGCAGCGACGTGGTCGCCGCCGCCATGATCGCTCCGGTGTCGGTGTGTACGAGGCCGCGCAGCGTCAACGCCGAACGCTTCATCAGGTTCCGGTTCAACTCGGGCAGCGTCAGCGTCTCGGCCCAATCCCGCCAGTAACTCTCGGCGCGTTCGCGACGGCTGGCGTCGTCGACCGGGCTCTCGGACAGATCCTCGGTGCCGCACCGCAATTCGAGCACCACCGGACCCTGCGACGGGTCGATCACTGCGCGGGCGGTCTCGTGCACACCGTCGGCGACGATCTCCCACGTGACGCCGGGAGCGCGCAGCACCATCGGCTCATTGGTCGCGAAGACCCGAAGTCCGCCGTCGTCCACGCGCAGATGCACGGGCGCCTGTGCGAACTCGGGACGCGGGGCGAACGACACCACGGCCTTGGCGGCTCCGCTGATCACCCGGATGAGGTCGGTGCGGCCCGCGCCGACGTCGTGGGACAGGTAATCGGTGACAAGCAGGCTGGCCCATCGGGTTTCGACGGTCATGGTGCCGTCGACGTAGCGCTGGCTCAGCGGCAGCGCCTCCCGCTCCGGGCCGATCGAGAAATGGCCCGCGTTGGCATCGCCGAGCAACCGGGAGAACACCGCCGCCGAATCGGCCTGCGGGTGACACATCCACACCACGTCGGCGTCGGGGGTCAGCAGCGCGACCGTCCTGCCGTTGGACAGCATCGTCAACCGCTCGATGGGCGTCGAGTGGCCGCCGAGAAGCCATGTGCGGCGGCACTCCAACAGGAACTTCAGCGCCAGCGCCACGTCCTCGGGAGAGTCCACCCGGTAGTCGGCCAGCGTCTCGCCGTCACCGACCTTGACGCCGACGTCCGGGCCGTGCAACCGGCGGAACGCCTTTTCGTCGGTGACGTCGTCGCCGAAGAACACCGCGGCGGAAGCGCCTTGCTGGTGGCGCAGGATGTCGAGGGCCTGCCCCTTGTCGGTCTGGATGACCGCGAACTCGAGGACGGCCTTACCCGCGGTGACCTGAGCGTCCCACCCCTCCGCGGCGGCCTTTGCTCGCTTCAGCGCCTCGTCGGCGTCCGCGGGGTCGGCATTGCGCACGTGCAGCGCAATGCTGGCGGGTTTGATCTCGACCGTGACCCCCGGATACTCCGCGGCGATGGCCCCGAGGGCGTCTTTGATCTTGCGTAACAACGCTTTTGCGTCGTCGTCGATCGCGTGTACGAAGCCGGTGTCGAACTCCGAGCCGTGGCTGCCGACGAGATGGACCTCGGCGGGCATCCGCGACAGCGTGGCCAGGTCGCGCAGCGCACGACCGGAGATCAGGGCCGCAACGGTCGCGGGCAGCGCAGCCAACTCCCGCATCGCCGCGGCGGATTCGGTCAGCGGACGCGCGTCGTCGGGGTTGTTGACGATCGGCGCCATGGTGCCGTCGTAGTCGCAGGCGATGAGGAGCCGGGGCACCCGCGCGACCGTCGAGAGGGCGCGCTTCAGCTCGGCCGGTAACTCCTGCGTCACCCGCTAGATCTTAGGGTGCTCCCCGTCGCCGATGAGCAGCCGAACCGCAAGGTCGAGTCGCTTGCTGACATCCGTCGCCGATGCCCGCCGCGTCAGCCAGGCCAGCAGGTTCGACAGCCAGACATCGGAGATCACCCGCGCGATGTGGTACTGGTCCTCGGTGGGCTCGCCCTCGCTCATCGCGCGCGCGAACATCGAGTCCATCAGCTTGCCGACGTGGTCGACCTCGCCTGCGGCCGATGCGTCGGCGAAGACGAACGCGCGGGTCATCGCCTCGGTCAGCAGCGGGTTGCGCTGCATGGCCCGGTTCAGCTTGCCTACCATCAGGTTGAGCCGCTGATACGGAGTGCCCCCGGCCAGCGCCGCTCGGTCGGTCTTGGCGTCGATGCGTTCGAACTCCCGGCCCAGGGCCGAAACCAGCAGGTGCACCTTGGACGGGAAGTAGCGGTACAGGGTGCCGACGGCGACGTCGGCCCGTTCGGCGACGGCGCGCATCTGGACGGCTTCGTAGCCGCCCTTGGAGGCGATGGCAAGGGTGGCGTCGAGGATGCGCTTGCGGCGCTCGCGCTGCGCCTCGGAGCCGAGCTCGGATTCGGCGAGGACAGACACCGGCATCACCTGCGGTGGCCGCGTCTCAGAACCCGACGGCGGGTTGGCTTGCGCTGGTGTAGTCCCAGACATCGGTGCGGAACGCTCCTTCATCATGCGTCTTCGTTAGAAACGATACGCATCCCAATCCGTGTTTTCTCACCTCAATGCCTGCTCGGCACCGACGTGTCCTGCTGTAATGGCGTTCGACTTGACGTTCGATCGCTGGCACTATTAGAACACGTTCTAGTGAGAACCACGCCCTTCTCACACGATGGCATAGGAGTCCTCAAATGTCGCAGGCGTCAGCGACCGCCACCGACGACCAGTTTGCCGCGCGCGAACTGGTCCGTAGCTGGGCGGCGGGCTCCGCGGCCGTCGAAGCGGCCCGAAACATCGAGAAGGGCGATCCCGACGCCTGGCGGGCGACCTACGCCAGCCTGGCGCAGCTGGGCATCTTCGGCGTGGCCCTGCCGGAGGAATCGGGGGGAGCCGACGGCACCGTGGCCGACCTCTGCGCGATGGTCGATGAGGCCGCCGCGGCGCTGGTACCTGGTCCGGTCGCGACCACTGCAATCGCCACGCTCGTCATCCCCGGTTCGCGGGCCGAATTGCTGGAAGCGCTGGCGTCCGGCGAGCGCACCGCCGGACTCGCGCTCGCGGCCGACGTGCGACTCGACGGCAATAAGGCCTCGGGCACCGCGGAGTACGCACTCGGCGCCGATGCAGGCGGTGTACTGCTGCTGCCCGCGGGCGACGATTTCGTTCTCGTCGACGCCGGCGCCGACGGAGTGACCATCGAGCCGCTGAAGCCGACCGATTTCTCCCGGCCGCTGGCCCGTGTCGTGCTGTCCGGCGCGCCGGCGGAGGTGCTGCCGGTCTCCCGGCAACGCGTCGAGGACCTCGCCGCGACCGTGCTGGCTGCCGAGGCCGCCGGTGTCGCGCGCTGGACGCTGCGGACCGCCACCGAGTACGCGAAGGTGCGCGAGCAGTTCGGCAAGCCGATCGGCAGCTTCCAGGCGGTCAAGCACATGTGTGCCGAGATGCTGCTGCGGTCCGAACAGGTTTCGGTGGCGGCGAGCGACGCCGCCCGCGCGGCCGACGGCTCCGACGATGCTCAGCTGTCGATCGCCGCGGCGGTCGCCGCGGCTGCGGGCTGCGAACTGGCGAAGGCCAACTCCAAGGACTGCATCCAGGTCCTCGGCGGGATCGGCATCACGTGGGAGCACGACGCGCATCTGTATCTGCGTCGGGCATACGGGATTTCGCAGTTCCTCGGCGGCCCGCCGCGCTGGCTGCGCCGGGTGGCGACGCTCACCCAGAGCGGCGTGCGGCGGGAGCTGCACATCGACTTGGCGTCCGTCGAGCACCTGCAATCCGAAATCGCCGCTGCGGTGGCCGATGTCGCCGCGCAACCGGTGGAGAAGCGGCAGTTGGCGCTCGCCGAGGCGGGCCTTCAGGCCCCGCACTGGCCCAAGCCGTACGGGCGTGACGCGTCGCCTGCCGAGCAACTGCTGATCGACCGCGAGTTGGCAAGGGCCGGCGTCGAGCGGCCCGACCTGGTGATCGGGTGGTGGGCGGCGCCGACGATCCTCGAGCACGGGAGCAAGGAGCAGATCGAGCGGTTCGTCCCGCCGACGCTGAGCGGTGAGCTGTTCTGGTGCCAGCTGTTCAGCGAGCCGGGCGCAGGCTCGGATCTCGCGTCGCTGCGGATGAAAGCCGTTCGTGCCGATGGCGGTTGGCGGCTCACCGGGCAGAAGGTGTGGACCTCGCGGGCCAACTGGGCGCAGTGGGGCGTCTGCCTGGCCCGCACCGATCCCGACGCGCCCAAGCACAAGGGCATCACGTACTTCCTCGTCGACATGTCCACGCCGGGTATCGACATCCGGCCGCTGCGGGAGATCACCGGCGACGACCTCTTCAACGAGGTGTTCTTCGACGACGTGTTCGTGCCCGACGAGATGGTCGTGGGTGAGGTCAACGACGGGTGGCGGCTGGCCCGCACCACGCTGGCCAACGAGCGCGTCGCGATGGCGCACGGCACCGCGCTCGGCAATCCGATGGAAGAGGTGTTGCGCACGGTCTCCGAGCGCGACCTCGACCCGGCCGTGCAGGACACCCTCGGCCGTCTGATCGTCGCCGCCCAGGTGGGCTCGCTGCTCGATCAGCGCATCGCGGAGTTGGCGGTCGGCGGCGCCGACCCCGGCCCGCAGGCCAGCGCGCGCAAGCTGATCGGGGTGCGGTACCGGCAGGCGCTTTCGGAGTTCCGGATGGAACTCTCCGACGGTGCGGGCCTGGTGGAGAACAAGCCCGTGCTGGACTTCCTCAACGTGCGCTGCCTGACGATCGCGGGCGGCACCGAGCAGATCCTGCTCACGATGGCCGGTGAACGTCTGCTGGGGCTTCCCCGCTGATATAGATCGAGTTAGTCCTTCTCAAATGCCTCCGGAGGTGTCAGGAAGGGATCTGTAGCTGATTCCTTTGGGGTCCGCGTGTTGGTGCACGTGGGCTTCCTGACACGCACCGGAGGTGTTTGTTGTGTCTGTGCATGTAGCTCCAGTCACGTCATCCACGATCGTCGTCGCTGTCGATGTCGGCAAGACCTCGGCTGTTTTGTTGGTAACCGACGCGTCGCGTCATCGGTTGGTCGGGCCGTTGGAGTTCGCGATGAACCGCTCGGGCCTGACCGGTGCTGCCAGTGGCGCGTTGGGCGCGGTTCCTGCGTCGGGTCAAGTCAAGGTCGGTGTGGAAGCCGCGGGCCACTATCACCGACCGGTGCTCGATCATCGCTGGCCGCCGGGCTGGGAAGTGTTGGAGCTCAATCCCGCCCACGTCGCCGAGCAGCGGCGAGTGCAGGGCCGGCGGCGGGTCAAGACCGACGTGATCGACTTGGAGGCGATCACCGAATTGGTGTTGGCCGGGCACGGACACCCGATCACCGATCGCGATGTGGTGATCGGCGAGATCACTGCCTGGGCTTCACATCGGCGCCGGCGGGTCGCCACGCGGACCGCAACGCGCAACCAGCTTCTGGGCCAGCTGGACCGAGCGTTTCCCGGACTGACGTTGGCCCTGCCTGACGTATTGGGAACCAAGATCGGCCGGCTGGTTGTCGCCGAGTTCGCCGACCCAGCCCGGTTGGCCGCACTGGGAGTGAGCCGGCTGATCCGCTTCGCCGCCACCCGCGACTTGCAACTACGGCGTCCAGTCGCCGAGCGCTTGGTCACCGCGGCCCGCGAGGCGCTACCAACGCGCGACGCGGGAATCGCGCGCCAGATCCTGGCGGCGGATCTGGTGTTGTTGGCCAATCTCGATCACCAGATCCAGGCCACCGAGGCCGCGCTAGGCTCGCTGCTGCCGCGCAGCCCCTTCGCGACGTTGACCTCGGTGCCGGGTTGGGGCGTGGTGAGAGTGTCCAATTATGCTGCTGCCATTGGTGATCCGCAGCGGTGGCCGGGCCCGCGACAGATCTATCGTGCGTCGGGGCTCTCGCCGATGCAATACGAATCCGCGCACAAGCGCCGCGACGGCGGTATCAGCCGCGAAGGCGGGCGTGTCTTATTGACTGTGTAAGGGGTTGGGCCTGAATGGTGGTGGCTGACCACCGGACAGGAGAGTTCCATTGCCGCAATCTGATTCGCCCA
>JAWQNE010000024.1:0-95013 GCA_033741175.1 Mycolicibacterium sp. 120270
GTCTCGGGTAGCCAGCGTGCCCCGTCGCCGTCTTTGGGCCACTCCACGCTGTCGAAGCGGGTCTTACCCTTAAACCGCGGATAGCCGGGCTTGTCTCCGCGTTTGACCCGGCGGAAGAATCCATCGAACGCCTTGCTCAACCGGCGCAGGGTGGCCTGCTGGCTGGAGAACGACCACACCGCCTGATCCGGCCGTATCGCCCGGATCTCTGACAGTTGGGCGGATTGATCCCCGTAGTAGATGCGGGTCTTGTTGTGTGACCAGGCATTCCGGCGTTCCTGCAGGGCGGCGTTGTAGAGCTCACGGTGCGCGTCCAGACACTGCGCCAACGCGACGTGCTGGCGGGCAGTCGGACGCAGGCGAAACACATACGCGCGCCGCATCAAGCCACCGCGTCCCACTGGTGCTCGATGTAGCGGCGCACCGTCGACTCCGACACATACCCGACCGAGGCGGCGAAATACGACGGCGACCACAACACCCTCGCGAACCTCCGCAGGTAGGGAAACTCGGCGCGCAGCACGCGCGCGGTGCGGCCCTTGAACGCCCGCACCACCGCCGCTGGCGCGTCGGTCGGGCCAACCCGCACGAACAGGTGCACGTGATCGGGCATCACCTCGGAGGCCACGATCTCCCATCCGCGTTCGGCGGCGACCTCGGTCAGCAGCTCGCCGCAGCGCGCCGCTACGCGGCCGCCAAGCACCCGGCGCCGGTACTTCGGGCACCACACCAGATGCAGGCCCAGCGAGCACACCCCACCCGGGGTGCCGCGAAACCGGCGCTGAGACATACCACACACCTTACGAAACGACACCGACAAAAACTCACCATCACACACTGTTCACCTGGCCCGATTCCCCCGACGGCTCAAGCCGCCGGTCCCCTCGGGCCGCACCGATGGAGCGGGCGCTGTCCTTGTAACGCACGCACCCTTCGATCCCGACGAACGAGATCCCGTCCACCTCAATGTGGCTGAGGTGCAGATTCCACATGTGCAGCTCGTCGAGATAGGTTCCGTCGCAGTGGTTTCCGTACACGCCCATGGCGGGAATGTGGCAGCCGTCGATGCCGGTGAGGGTTCGGGCGTACAGGTCGCCGGCTGTGACGATTGCGTCGATGCCGTTGTCCAAGACGTACTGCGGCAGCGGTGATGACATTTCGGGGGCGGTGTCGGCGATCAGCAGTAGTTTCATCGCCGCACGTCGTTTCGCTCCACGCGTGCCCGCAGCTCGGCCACGGGTACCCGGAAAGTCGTGTCTCGTACGTCAGCGAGAGCGCGTCGCGCGGCGTCGAGGTGGGTGAATGCCGTGGCCTGGCCGAGGAATCCGGGATGGCCGTCGATGGGTTGCAGGCCAGCCAGGCGCCAGTAACGGTTCACGCGTTCGACCGTCTCGGCCGTGGACCTTGAGACGTCGGGGCTCATCACGGCCATACCGGCAGAGGTGGGCAGCATGGTGGCGATGACTTCCGACACCGCCCACGCGCCGATGTTGTGGCCGCGGGCCGCGCTATCAATGCAGACATCGACAACGATGAGCACCACGTCGATCGAGCCGGCCGCAGCGAACGGTCCCTGCTCGTCGATGTCGGGCGCCAGCCATTCACCGTCGAACAGCTGGCCGAATCGCGCGGCACCGGGGTACTCGTCGAGGACCTGGGCGGCGGGCTGTTGGCCGAGCTGAAGGATCAGAAAGTCGACATAGCCCACTGAGATGTCGGGGGCGGTGGCGTGGGCTTCGGCCACAGCGAGCTGGACGTCGGCGCGCCAGTCCAGGCAGCAGCTCAACTGGCGGTTGGAATCCTGGCTGGCGTAATGCAGTCGCGGCGCGACGAATTCGAGCGTGTCCCCCTCGTTGGTCGCTGGCGTGTAGGCGTCGAGGTCGCGTGTGAAGTCGGCCAGCGAGATGGAATCCACCCTCCTATTCTTGCCTCACAGCGGTGGTCCCTGTTGCAGTGGCGAGCGGCGCGCCTGCAATGTCCCTATTTGAACGTCGTCATAGGCGAATGCGGCAGCAGCGGGCGAGGTCGTCAGGGCAGCGGCTCGATCATTGCGTCGTCAAAGCGGCTGGCGTAATGCTCGGCGGCGTCGCGTTCGGCATTGGTGAACGCACGGATGGCTCCGGGTTGGCTGGGGACGCGCACGAGCAGCGTCAGTTCGGCGAGGCTGGCGCGGTCGCGTTTGGGGCGCCGATGTTCGCGGGGTTCCTCAGTCACGTTGGGTCGGTGTCTGGTGGGCGGGGTGGTCGCGGTGGGCGTCGGCCAGCATTCGGGTGACGAACCACGGGCCGGCGATCAATGCGCCGATGATGAACAGTGCGAGCGCGGTGATGATCGATGACCACAGTGCCATCGGGTCTTGAAACCATTCGGGTCTGCGCACTGACACGTCGATGCAGCTGCCGACGATGAAGAACGACGCGCTGATCGCGGTGGCTCCGGTGATCGCGGCCCCGATCGATGACTCGGGCCAGCGGCCTCGCCAGTGCAGCATGATGAGTGCTGTCGCGGCACATACCAGCCCTACTGCTACCCAGACTGTTCCCATGGATGGTCACGATACGACGCGGATGCGACACCACGCTCGAATGCGTGCTGGCCTGCGGGGTGGCCGGCGTACTCTCGGCCGTCGTGACGAAGGCGCGCCGATCACCGTGGATGAACGATCGAGCCGAGCTGCTTGTGCGACTGCTTCAGCAGCGCTACGGCCTGGTCGTCGACGAGGGCACCGCGCGCCAGGACATCTCCGATCATGTCGACCACGTGGCCACGGTCATGAGGGTTGGTCGGCAGGCTGCGAAGTTCTATGTCACCGATGAGGTGATCGAGGCGATGGCGCAGCGGATCGCCGAAGAGGTCGCACGGCATCAGGCGATCGATCTGGACGCCGAGCGCCGGCGCCGGCGGAACCGTTGACGAAGTCGCCAGCGCGGCGCACGAGGGCTTGGCCGGTCGGCGGCGCCCTCGCGTCTACAGTGTGCACCACCTGGGGAGGTAACAGATGGTGCAGCATGTTTGCGGCGGCGTTAGCCTCGATTTTTCGCCCAGGGTGATGCGGGCGAACTCGGGCGTGGGAACTGAGCTGGGACTGGGCTGGGAGGGTTGTGGGCGTGCTTGGTGGTCCCGTGTCGCCGGGTGGGCGGGCTTTCCCAGGGCCAGTGGGTCTTTCGTGGTTGGTCGGATGGGCTTTCGGTCAGTCGAAGGCAGTGCGGATGGTCTGCCAGGCGGTCGCGATGATCGCCGCCCAGCGCCAGGTGGCGTCGATGCGTAGTCGCAGTTGGCGGGCGCCGCGGGTGACGCGGGCGGCCACGTGCAGGACCCGGTAGCGGAAGGTGGCGATCTCGGCGCGGCCGAGTTCGGGATGGTTGATGAATCCGATCAGTCGGGCCCAGGTGACCAGGTCGACGGCGGCGAGGGTGATTTCGAGCCAGGCGGCGTTGGCGTCGAACGCGTGGCACGGCAGGTTGCGCAGGCCGGTGTTCTTGAGTTCGCGGATGCGGTCTTCGACGCGGGCGTGTTGGCGATGCCGTAGTTCCAGGCCGGCGACTTGTCCGGGCACCACCCCTGTGGGGGTGTCGGTGATGAACGCGGTCACTCGTAGACCGTCGGCATCGGTGAACCGTAACTGGGCTCCGGGGTGGGGTCTTTCTTTGCGCAGAATCAACCGGGTGCCCGGCGGCCAGGTGGACAGGTTGACCAGGTCGGTGGCTTCGGCCACCCAGGCGCCGTCACGGATACCGCCGTCGGTGTCGATCGCCGGATACCAGGCGTTACCGATGTTGAGGGTGTCCACGGCGTCTTGGACCCGCCAATCCACGGGGAACCCGAAGGAGAACCCGACCCCGGCGGTGCGGCAGGTCTGGGCGAAGTCGTGGGTGGCCCCGGCGGTGTCGCAGCGCACCAATACCTTCGGCGCATCCGAATCATCACCATCTCGCTTCGGGTCGGGGCGCCATGCCGCCGGCAGTGCTGCCAGCGCCTGGTCCAAGACGGTGATGTGGTCAGCAGCGGTGTTGGAGCCGGCACGCCCGGTGCGCAGGAGCCCGGCCAACGCTTCACCACCGGCGATCTCAGGGCGGTCCAGGAACGCCAGCAGCGGGTGCAGGCCGAACGACCTCTTCCACGTCGGCGTCGCCAGTTCCTTGGCATCGGAGTGATCGATTACCAGGGTCGCGTCGATGTCGATGTGCAACCACTGCCCGACAGTGGGCGCGGCTCCGGCGGCCCACGCCGCGGCTCTGGCGACACTGCGGGCGGCGCGGATCCCCGGCAGGTGGGCAGCATCGATGCGTTCATCGACCAGCCGCCACATCGTGGTCGTGGAAGCCTTCGCGCCGAACACGTGCTCACGGTCACCGCACAGCTGTCCGACCCCGTCGATGCAGTCCGCGCCGTCAGCGACCGCAGCCGCCAGATCAGCGAACACCTCACCGGGGGCATACACCCACGGGCCGCGGTAGGTGTCGGCCAACGTCGCGGTGACCTGCGCTGATAACCCGGTCCGGTCGGCGAGCTCGCGCAGCATGCCCATCCCGGCATGCGACACGACACCATGACCGTCGGCCGACACTTTCACCCGCGACCCGACCGCGATATTCTTCACCTGCGAGGTGCCTTCCCCTGGAACGATTGAACCGTAGACAAGTCCAATTATTCCTTGCAGGACAGGCACTTTCGCGTATCTACACCCCGAAACTCACAACATTGCGCGAAAAATCTGGGTTAGCCTGCGTGGACGTTGTGTCTGCGGGCGGTTTGTGAGCTTTGCGGCCGCGCGGGTCGCTGCCGGCCCCGAGCGGGTGCGTCGCGGCGGTGCGTATGCGCTCGGCTGATGACGGTTGGGACGACGCCCATACGCCGCGGCGCAGCGTTCGGGTGCCTGATGAGATTTGGGATCCTGCAGTCGCTGCGGCCTCGGCCGCGGGAGAAACGATTACCGCTGTCATTCGTCGCGCGCTTGCCCGATATGCCCTCGAAGGTGGTGGTGACGCGGAGGTTGAGTACCGGGCCACACCTAAAGACGATCGTTTCGATGCTGTGACGAACATTGTTGGCGCATATGAGGATGTGCGGCGGCTGTACCCGGCGCGGCGGTGGGTTCTGGAGGAGCGAACCGTCTCCGGGTATCGGCCGGCGGGTCGCCAGCGCACGCGCCCTCGTTCTGGGCAGTGAGGCCGCTCGTCGGGGTACGGACAATGCGGCCGCGGTGTCGCTGGCGTGTAGCGCGGTTGTGAACTTTGCGTAGCTCCGGGGATCGCGTTCCGCACTCCCAGGGGGATGGCGAGATCATGTTGTGGTGGATGCGTTCGTCTCCGTTTACGTCGATATGGCTGCCAGCGCGGCCGATGTGCGCGCCGCGGTGGCCGCTGTGCCCGTTCCAGACGAAGTGGTTGATGTCGTTGTCGACGATCGCTTTATTGGTGACACGTTTGGGTGCCGGATCGCCGTGGAGCTCGTGGGCACGTTCGATGAAGGACACCAAGGTCTGTGTATCGCTCGCGGTTACGCGCAGCGGCTGTCGGCCGTTCTCGGTGTGCCGGCGTTTCCGTTGTTTGACCTGCTGCGTCTGGATCAGCCCGAGCGCTTCATGCAGTGACAGCGCACGAAGAATCTCGCTAGGATTTGGCGCTTTTGCTGTATACAGATCTCGAATCGGTTAACCGCGCTCAGAACGAAACTGCAGCCTCGACAATTTCGCTCATCACACGGGGGTTTGATGTCGCATCGGTGGGCCTCGTGTGAGGTGGCTGACCGCGTACGTGACGCCGTCGCCTGCCTTCGCGGGAGGCCACCGACACGGCCACCGTTGATGCCGGTACCGACGTCGCTTCCGAGTTGGGCGCGGAGGCCAAAGTTGTCCCGGGCGGCGCGGATTAAACGACATATGAAGGATCCTCCATGGATTCTGCGTGACGTTGTAGTCGCCCTCGTTGTGGGTGGGGTCGTGGCGTGGGGATCTGTTCGCGCGCAACAAGATATTGATGACGAAAGAATGTTGCGGGAAAGCTCGCTCGCGGCGCAGCAGGAGAGGCAGAGCGCGCGATTAGAGAATCTTCGCTTTGTCCGAGATCGCTCGTCGATCGATGATTCGGTGGTTCGCCCTTTCGGCGGGCTAGACCTGGCTCATCAAAATATGATTGGGCTGAACCTTACTGGAGCCTCTTTCATCGAATCGAATCTGCAGCTTGCTGACTTGACGCAAATCGATGTTTCTTCGAGTAGCAAGTTCGGCCCTGCGAACTTTTATGGCGCAGACCTGTGCGGAGCCAATTTGACCAACTCTATTATGTTCTTCGCAAATTTCACACATGCGTCCTTGCGTGCCACTACTCTTTCTGGTGGGTGGTTCGGACGGGCCTGGTTCGACGGCACTGATATGAGCTATTCGTATGGAGCGGGAGCCGACTTCGATCACGCAACCTTTGTAAATGGCGTAAACTTCCGAAACGCAGTGCTAACGGACGCGAGTTTTTGGAGCGCCGACCTTTCGGGGGCGGACTTCAGTGATGCAATAGTAGCTGGGGCCGATTTCTCACACGCAATAATAAGCAGCGCAACGAAGTTCGACGGAGTCGTTTACACGTCTTCAACCAAGTGGCCGCAGGGCTTTACGCCAAAATCGGATCCCGTTTCGGAAAGCGATCTGTCGATCGGCCCCGATTTCCAGCCCGACACGCAGAGTTGTGAAGAATCGAAGTGATTTTGACGGCCCCACCAGAGCAGCTCCCGAGATAGACCGTGGTCGTGAGACCGTGAGACCGCCGTAGACGCGTCGATCGGCGGCCTGGCTGGATGTCGCAGTTCTCGTGCGAATCCACAGCGCTTGCTCTGTGCGCCCGCTGCGGATTCAGCTGTTTTGTCAGGCTGCGGCGGGGCTCGACGAGTCTGAGGCGCCCGTATCGCCGGCCGTTGGTTTGTCGTTGTCGATCCTGGATTTGATGTCGTTGACCGAGATGCCGTTCTTTTTGGTGCCTTGTGCGTGCCGGGGGCTCGAGGGTCGGGTGGTGGCGCGGGCGTCGTCGTCATTTGTGGATTCGCCTGTGTCCGCGGCGGTTTCAGATGCGTTCTTGGTGGCTGTCGGTTTTGTCAGCCGTGTCGTGCGCGGCTCGTCTGTCTCGGTCGCCGGGGTCGTGGTGGTGCCCTCTTCCGTGTCCGCGGCGCCGGTCGTGGTCTCGGTTGTCGGGGTTGGGTCCGGGGCGGTGACCGTCGATGCGTCGGGGTCGAGGACCGGATCGGTGGGCTGCGTCTGCGGCTGTGGCGACTCGGTGAGGTGCTCGGCTGCCGGCGTTTCGGTGGGCTGCGCTGTCGGCGGCGCCTGCGGGTCGTCTGCGGCGGGGTCTTGTGGGGTGGGCTCGACGATGGCGGTGCCGGTTTCGGCGTCGGTTCCGGCGGCATCGGGTGTCGATGTCGGTGTGATGCTGAGGGACACGGTGCGGGGGGCTGAAAGTGCCGATGTGTCGGGAATGCTCGCGGCCGGCGGCAGTGCGGCCGCGGACCGGGTGGTGAGATTGCTGATGGCTGAGCCGATGTCGAGGGCGAGCGCGACTGCGTTCAGCGACGTCGCGGTTGCGAAGGCGGCTAGATTCACGGCGGTGTTGACGCCGGCAGCGATGACGTGGGGCAGGCCGGTGACGAACACTGGTTGTCCTGCCATTTGCAGGATGCCGCTGGCGGCGGTGGCCGCGCTGCTGGTGAATGCGGTGATGACGTCTGCGCCGGTCGTGGTGAGTTTTGCCGCGGTTGAGAACGGGATCGATGCCAGGGTGCCGGCTGTGCCGGCAGCGATTGTGAGTGTGGTGGACCCGGCGCCGACGAGTATCGAGAGGGCGTCGGCGTAGGAGGCCGGGGCGAGGGGGGCTGTGCCGATTCTTTCGATGGCCGCCTGCAGCGCTCCGGGGGTGGTGCCGTTGCCGATCCAGGTGGTGACCGCGGCGGAGGCCCGGGTGGTGAGCCGGGTGAGCGCGGTGGTGGCAGCGTTCGACAGTGCTGAGGTGCCGCCGTTGATGCCGGCGATGGTTGCGGTCACTGGGGCGGACACGATGCCTTGTACCGCGGTCAGGGCGCCGTCGATGAGACGGTTTCCGCTGTTGTCCCCTACGGCGTCGAGTAGATCGTTGAATCCGGACAGCGCGTTGGTGATCTGTGCGGTGATTCCGGTGACGAACGTGGTGCCGAGCCTCAGGGCGGCCGGGGCGAGGTCATGGCCGGCCGTGGTGAGCGCGTTGTTGATGGTGAGGCCGGCGATGTCGAGGGGGACGGTCAGTAGGGCGGTGTAGGCGGCGGCAGACAGAGGGTTGTTGAGGATGCCGGCTACGGCTTGCAGTGCGGCGCTCAGTGAGCCGGTCAGCGTCGAGGTCAATAGGTCGGTGACCTGCCCTGTGGCCAGGGTGAAGGTGGTGTTGGCCGATCCGGCTGTGGTGGCCAGTCGTGTAAGTCCGCTGTTGGATGTGGCTTTGAGTGCCTTCAGCACGTCGCCCAGGGTGGGGTTGTCGGTGGCGGTGATCAGCGTGTCCCACAGGGTGGTGTTCAGTGTGACGGCGGAGTTGAGCGCGTCGGCAAGAGTTTGTCCCGGTGCGCCGATCGCTGTGGTGACTGTGGCCGAGACGGCGTTCATGGCGCTGTTGAGGTTGTTGATCAGGGCCTTGATGTCGGCCGGTGAGATGGCGGCGGCGAGTTCGATCGTGGGCGGCGCTGCGGCGTGGGGAACGGCGATGTTGGCCGGTGCGGTGCTGGGGATCGTCAGCGGCGTTAGGGCGATCGCGCCGGCGGCGGTCAGCGCCATCGTGGTTGTCAGGTAGGAGCGGGGGGGCGATTTCCATACGGGGCCTCCGTGAGTGGTCGTCGGCGGCGATGGCGTGGGTTCCTGCAACCGCCAAAATGTCTCGACAAAATAGCACGGTGTGTCATGACACCGTTGACATCGGCGATCGGCTTCGGCGCACAGTCAGGCAGTGTTTGCACACCAGTCATTCGGCGGCCACCGGTGTCGGGTGAGGACGCTTCTGGCCGCCCGGCCTGGCTCGTCGGGCGGGCGTGCGTTGCTGGTCGAAACGGCGGCAGGCCGGTTGGCCGTATATTTCGGTTTGTGATTCGCCGGTTGATGCTCGACTGCAGCGCCATGCTGCGAGGGTGGTGCTGACGGTGGATGAGATCACGGTGCTGCAGAGGGCGCACGACCTCTTTGCCGGCAGTCCCGCGGTTGCGGCTGCTGGTGGGCCTGCTGTCGACGCTGAGCGGTCGCTACGTGGCGGCCAGTCGTTGAGCGGTGCGGCGTTCGAGCGCTACCACCAGCGGGCGGCGCAGGGCCGCAGTGATCTGCGCGCCAGTGGGGCCACCGATGCGCAGCTGTCGACGATCTTGCGCGGCGCGGCCGATGAGCACGCCGCGGCCCGGCAGCAGACACGGGTGATCTTGGATGCGGCCCGGGCGGATTCGGCGCCGGCGGCCGATACGCCGATGGGCCAACGGGAGTTCTTACGCCGGCGTGTGGCGCGGCTGCGCGCCCAGCATCGCACCGTGTCGGGTGCGAGGCTGCGCGCGCTGCGGCGGCTGGCGTTGATTCGGGCGCTTCGCTATGGGCGGGTTGATATGGCGCGGTTGGCGGGGGCTCCGAATCCGCGGGCGGCGATGGCGGTGCGGGCGGCGTTGTCGAAGTTGGGGAGGCCGTACGTGTGGGGAGCGACGGGGCCGAATGCGTTTGACTGCTCAGGGTTGGTGCAGTGGGCCTATCGTCAAGCCGGGGTTGATATTTCACGGACGACGTGGACGCAGATTCATGATGGTGCTCCGGTGCCGCGGTCGATGATCGCGGTCGGGGATCTGGTGTTTCCCAATCGTGGCCATGTGCAGATGTACATCGGTAACGGCCAGGTTGTGGAGGCTCCGTACTCTGGGGCCTCGATCCGGATCAGCAGCCTCGGCGATGCCGTTGCGATTCGTCGCCCCATTATCTGAGTCAGGGCTACCATCTGTAGCATCGTGTACGGCGTAATCGGTTGTACGGGGCGCTGTTTGGCCTTTGCGCCTGTCGGGCCGAAACCTGACCTGAGGCGGCGCGATTGGGAGGGACCGGCGTGGCCGCTCGCCGGCTACCCGTGCTCGCTGCCGTAGTCCACAAACCCGGCTAGACCGCCGATGGCCTCCCTGACGACGTCTCCGGACAGCTCCTGCTCCCCTGCCAGCGAGAGTGCACCGATGCTCGCGACCAACGGAATCTCACTATCTGGCGCGCCGGTGACGTCGACGACGGCGCGCCCGTCGACGAAGAGGGTGTACAGGTCGTGCTCGGGAAAGTCGTGGTTCAACCGCAACACCCACCAACGGCACGCCTGCATCGCGGCGAAAGGAAAGTGCTTGTCTCCGGTGCGTTTCCAGGGCGGGCGTGCTGCGCCGACACCGTGGACCGAGAGCCTATCGTCGACCACAACCCTGATTCTAGGTGGCCCTGTTCCCTTGACCCGTCTACTGCCGGGCGCAGTCCCGACGCAGATGGCCGCATTGTCGAGCCCGGCGACAGAGAAGGGCGAGGGTTTCAGCGGTCGAGTACCACGTTGGATCGGGTCGGGCAATTGTTGTGTGCGGGAACGCAAGTTGCGATTCGCCGCCCGTCACAGACGACGGGCGATCCCCCGCGGCAACGAGGGACCGCCCTTTTCGCTCTCAATCCCTGGCCCCACGAGAAAAGGGAACCGTCGATGACGGTGTCGGCCTCTTCCGGCACGGGCAACTCACTGTGGAGCCGTCCTAGCGCAGGAGGTCTGCGATGAGCAGGCGTGACCGCTCGGGGATCGGCGAGTCCGGGAAGTAGCGTTGCACAATGGCCCAGACTTCTATTTCTGAGGTGATGTTGAGGTAGTCGAGGAGGAATTCGAGGTCTTGGCGGTCGGTGGTGGGCCGGGCGGCCAGGACTTTCATCGCGAGCAGATGTCGCGGTGGTGTGGCGGCCACTTGCAGGTAGGGATGGTCGAAGACGAGGCTGCCGGTGCCAGGGGTTCGGGAGACATAGCTTGCGGCTTGGCTGTTGAGCCACGTGGAAGGCCAGCCGTTGTCGGTGGCGACCTTGCGGATCGCGTCAACCATGGGGCCGTCGGGTGAGAACAGGGCGTCGATATCGCGTGTGGCTACTCGTGTTTCGTCGTAGGCGAGGAGCATGGCGGCGCCGCCGATGACGTGGACGTGGCCGATGACGCCGCGGCGTTGGAGTTCGGCGGCCAGGGCGGTGAGCGCGCGGTGGATCTCGGCGCGGTCGAACAGCGGTTCGGGCATGGGGGTGGCTCCGTCGTGGGTGAGGTCGTGGCGGTCGAGGTAGATGCCGCGCCGGCGAAACGCTGCGGGGCTGGACAGCATGGCGTAGGCGCGCGCTGAGGGCAGGTCGCTGGTCCACCATGGTGTGTCGAGGAATCGGTCGGTGGTGATGCTCCATAGCGGGCCGGGCAGGGCGTAGCGGGCGGCGATGTGTTCGGCGATCGCGGCGAGGAGCGCGTCGTAGCGTGGTTGGCCGGTGGTTGGTGGTTCGTCGCGGATCAGGGTGAGGGCGGCGCGGCCGGCTTCGTCTGCGCCGCGGTTGAATTCCAGGAATAGGCGCCAGCGGGTGCGGTCGTCGGCGGTGTCGGTGAGGGCGGCGGCGGTGGTGGCGAGGGTGAGTGCGGCGGTGGGTGTGGTGAGGTCGGTGCGGGCGCCCTGGTGGCGGTCGACGGCCCAGATGTCTTCGGCGGGGTAGCCGGCGATGCGGTGGATGTGGCGCGCGGACAGGATGCCGCGGGCGCGTGCTGGGGTGACGCCCCAGTAGCGGGCGGCTTGGTCGGTGGTCCAGAGTTCAGCCACCCCCCCAACCTACGCGCTTGCCGCGCGGATGTGTACAGCGCGGTTGCGGTCTGTGTTCGGCCTGAGTGATTTATGGCGTTTCTACAGGTGTTTTCTAGTCCCCGATGTCGTCGACCGCCTGTGGGCTGGCGTGGGTGGGTTGTCCGACATCGGTCGGAGTAGAGATGTTTTGTTCTACGTGATGAGGTAGGTTCGAGCCCATGCAGCCGGCACCAGATGACGCGCCCCACGTTCCCTACTCGGCGACCGATTGGGGTAGCCGTGTAATCAGGACCGACGAGGTCGCGCAACTCCTGGGCATCAAGCCGACCTCGCTGTACCAGCTCGTTCTGCGCGACGCGTTTCCAGAGGGACAGGTGCAGGGGCGGGACAAGATTTGGATGCTGGACACGGTGCTGCGCTTCATGATCGAGCAGCGCCGCCAGCAGATCGAACGGGTGCCGCGGCTGTTTCCCCGGGTCGACCGGCCGATTCCGGCGTTGTTCTGCGGATCGCGGCTATTCATGTCCAAGGCGCGGTCGGGGGAAACCCACCGTGAGTACATCGCACACATGTGGCAGCCCAGCGACGGCGGGCCGCTGGTGGCGCTCGTGTACAAGCTGCACTCCCCTGGCTGGCATCGCCCAGCGCGCGAGCTGCTCACCGAGCTGCACGAGGCCGGGCACACTGATGTGGGGGCGGTGGTCATCCCCTCAGGATCCAGTGGTGTGGCCCCCGACGGGGTGATCGAGCCACCGGAGATCGACTATGCCGACACCAGCCCGATGAACGACGGGTGGGTACACGCCACCTGGTTTGACGTCGCCTACCTGTTGCAGGTGGACCTGCCGTGGTGGCCTCATTACTTGCGTGATGCCCAGGCCATGCTGCGTTGGCAGCCCGGCGATGCGCCGTATGCGGTGGTGCCACGCAGCTCAGTGTTCGGCGATCCGCATGCGCTGCTGCGGCTGGGTTCCACAGTGCAGGTCGATGACGATCGCGAAACGGAGGAGGTGGCTCGGTTCTTCTGGTGGTGGGCAGAGCGCGCGGCGTGCGGGTTCTGCCCACCCGACACGCACCCGGCCCAGACGGTTCCCGGGATCTGTGTTCCGGTGAAGGCCGTTGCTCCTGGGACGGGTAGCGCGCTGAGCGCGGACGTCGCCGCAGAGCGGGGCCGTCCTACGCCCGAGCAGACCGCCCGAGTTCTACATACGCGGGTCGATCCGGAAGCCTTCGACGACGTGGTGTGCATGCTCGCCCACGGTTTCACGATTTGGTCTCCGCTGATCGAGCGAGTCGTTGCGATCAGGGTCGGCACCGCCAATCCGCTGGCGCGCCGGTTCTTGAGCAAGCTGTCGGAATCGGATGCGCCCGTCGATGAACTCGGCTACCTGCATGTGTGTGCGTTCGGCCGCGATGATCAGCGGATCACCCAACCGTTGTCTATGACACGGCCGCAGCGCCTTGAGCATGAGCTGAACAAGGATCTGTGGATCGCCCAGTTCGGGAACACAGTGTATATCACTGTGCCGCAGTCGATCTCCACTGCCAGGGGGGAACTTCAGCAGCTCGACATCACACAGGATGACGGCGTGGTGGTCGGCGATTTCTCCGCATGGTGGACCGACACCGACGGTTACGCGTGGCCGATGCCTGGGGAAGACCCCCACGAGGCCGGGTACAGCGGCGCCGGGCCTGACGGCCTCGCCGCTGCCGCCACAATCCTCGCCGACGATGCGGCCAGTCCCGTCGGCGGCCCGTACAGGCTCGCGGTGCAGTCCGACGTCCGCTACCAGCAGCTAGCCAAACAGCTCAAGTCCCGCCGCTACCCCACCCTGATTCGCCGGCTCGACGACCCAGCAGCGGGCTTTCGCTGGCACACCGACATCCCCTCGCAGTGATGATGTCCCTATTTCGCCCGGCGTCCTAGTCGTAGCGGGGCCGGCCCCGCGGTCCGGCAGCTAGCTTAAGGTGGCAAGGTCGATCGCTAGCGCCTTCGCATAGACCCGCCGCTTGGTGCGCCCGACAGGGAGGGTCGACTCGCTCATCGCGTGAAGAGGCGAGGTGGGCTGGCGGAGCTTGGTAGGTTGCCGTGGTGGGCGGCCGTGCGTTGTTGTTCCTGGACGTGGACGGCACCTTGTTGCCCAGCGATGGAGCGAAGCTCGATGCGACGCTTGTTGATTGGCAGGAATGGCAGAGTCATCGCAACCCGCGGCTGGCGCGGATGGACCGCATGCATGGTCGACGCCTGCTGGCGCTTGCGTGCGACCTGGTCTGGGCCACGGCGTGGATGCACGACGCCAACGAGGTGATTGCCCCGCTGCTCGGGCTTCCACCGTTGCCGGTGGCTGATCTGCCCGAAGCCCCGTTGGAGGATCCGGTCGGCACGCTGCACTGGAAGACGGAGGCGCTGGTCGCAGTTGCCGCTGGGCGTCGCTTCGTCTGGGTCGACGACGAGATCTCCGCCATTGATCGTGCATGGGTGGGCGCACATCACGCAGGGGCGGCTTTGCTTCATCGTGTCGATCCGATGTCGGGGTTGACCGAAGCGGATCTCACTGAGGTTGGTGGCTGGCTCAATGCCCCGACCTGATCCATCCATGTCACGCGGCGTAGAGCACGAACGCGGATCGGTTACATGTGGACTGCGAATCCTCTTCCCCACAACGTGATACACATGGCACTGAGGACATAGAGCAGCTCTCTCACAGCACAATCATTGTGCCGTTACCGATCTTTGCGAGCGGGCGTTGGCTTAGGCGTCGCCCGGCGCGCCGAATTGAAGATCATCGACCGCTCCGGGCGCCGCATAGAGGTAGCTTGCCTATCTGTCCCAGTCTGGGGCGAAGCTGGGTGGTGGGCGGCGCGTCACTTCAGTCACGTCGTCATCGCTGGCTGTCGGTGGTTGGAAGCGCGAGTGCGCATCGTCGCCGAGGAGTTCCATGAAGCGCTGGTTGGCGTCGTCGACGTACTGGTGGGCTTCGGCGATGTAGCGCTCGGCGGCGGCGCGGCTGCGCGCTACTTCGGCATCGGCTGCGCGGCGGACCTCTGCGACCCGGCCGTCGGCGTGCCGATGGGCTGCGGCGATCTCGGCGGCGGCGTCGGAGCGTACCTTGGCCATCTCGGCGCGTGCACGCTCGATCTCTGTCTGTGCGGCCGCGCGCTCGGCTGTGCGTTCGGCGGCGCGCTCGTCGGCCTGGGCCTGCGCAGCGGTGACTTGTTCACGCGCGGCTGCGATCTCGACGTCGGCGTCGGAGCGGACTCGGGCGATCTCGGCGCGCAGCTGCTCGATCTCTGTTTGCGCTTCTGCGCGCTGGGCTGTGCGTTCGGCGGCGCGCTCGTCGGCTTGGGCCTGCGCAGCGGTGTGAAACGCCCTGGAAATGCCGGAGGCTCCTGACCTTGGAAACGAGGATGCAGGTATGCCGAAGGAACAGTCGCCCGGGAAGCCGACGACACGCAGGTACAGCGCTGAGGAGAAGGCCGCCGCGGTACGGATGGTCCGCACCTTGCGGGCGGAGCTGGGCACCGAGCAGGGCACAGTGCAGCGCGTCGCTCGCCAGCTCGGCTACGGCGTGGAATCGGTGCGCACCTGGGTCCGCCAGGCTGACATCGACGAAGGCCTCGCTCCAGGAGTGACGACTACGGAGTCGAAGAAGGTCCGGGAACTAGAACAGGAAATTCGAGAACTCAAGCGCGCCAACGAGATTCTGAAGCGAGCGGCGAGTTTCTTCGGGGCGGAGCTCGACCGCCAACACAAGAAATAGTCGAGTTCATCGACGGCAATCGCGAGGAATTCGGGGTCGAGCCCATCTGCACGGTTCTGCGCAGCGCAGGCCTGCAGGTGGCCCTGAGCACCTACTACGACGCCAAAGCCCGGGTCCCGTCAGCGCGGGCCCTGCGTGACGCCGTCCTGGGGCCGGCGTTGTGTCAGCTCTGGAAAGACAATTACTGCGTCTACGGGGCCCGCAAGCTCTGGAAAACCGCCCGCCGCGACGGCTACGACGTCGGCCGCGATCAGGTGGCCCGGCTGATGCGGGCTGCCGGCATCGAAGGAGTCCGGCGCGGCAAACGGGTCCGCACCACCAAGCCTGATCCGGCCGCCGCGCGGCATCCGGATCTGGTGAAGCGAAATTTCACCGCGACGGCCCCGAACCAGCTCTGGGTGACGGACCTGACGTTCGTGCCGACCTGGGCCGGGGTGGCGTATGTGTGCTTCATCATCGATGCATATTCGCGGATGATCGTGGGGTGGCGGGTAGCCAGCCATATGCGCACCTCGATGGTCCTCGACGCGGTGGAGATGGCGCGGTGGTCACGCGGAAATACGTTGCCAGGCTTGAGATGTCACTCCGATTCCGGGTCGCAATTCACCTCCATTCGCTACGGGGAAAGGCTCGCTGAGATCGGCGCAGTCCCGTCAATCGGGACCGTTGGGGATAGTTTCGATAACGCTCTGGCGGAGACGGTGAACGGCTACTACAAGGCCGAGCTCATCTACGGGCCGGCTCGCAGCGGGCCGTGGAAGACCGTCGAAGACGTCGAACTCGCCACCCTCAGCTGGGTCTACTGGCACAACACCAGCAGACTGCACAGCTACCTCGGCGACATCCCACCCACCGAGTTCGAAGCCGCGTTCTACGATGCATACCGGACCGACCAACCCTTGATCGGAATCCAATAGCCCGAGCCTCCGGGAAACCCAGGGCGTTTCAGTGACTTGTTCACGCGCGGCTGCGATCTCGGCGGCGGCGTCGGTGCGCACTTTTGCGATCTGGGCGTCGGCATTGGCGCGGAGGCGGTTGATTTCTGAGTTCAGCCGCTCGATCTCTGCTTGTGCGGCCAGGGTTTCGGCGTGCGCTGCTTGGGCGGCTTGGGCGTGTTGGGTTGCCTCGGCGCGCGCGATTGCGGCTGCCGTTGTGGCGTCTTGCATGTCCTGGCGGGCGGCGTGGGCTGCGCGGTCTGCCCGTGCGCGTAGGCGGTCGGCTTCGGCGATTTTCTGGCGCACTGTTGGCCGTTGGGGTGCCGGGGCGGAGTGTCGGCGGTGTTCGATGAGCTGCTGGACGGTCATGGCCGCGGCGGCTGCCAGTTGGGGGTGCGGCTGTCGTCCGGCTTGTCGTGCGGCTGCTACTGCATCGGCGGCGATGCGCTGGGTCATTGTGGCCCACGCTTCGGGGGTGAGTTCGGCGATGCGTTCCTGCAGCGTCATCGGCGTCGGCGCCCTTCGCCGTCGGTGGCTTTCGCTGGCTTGTCGTCGGCGGCCGGAGTTGTTGGGGTGGAGTTGTTTTCGTCGCCTGTTGATGACGGCGAGCGTGCGGTTGCCGGCTTGTCGTCGGCTGGCGTCGCCTGGGCTGCGGCCACCTCGGCGAAGCGGTCTGTCTGCTGGGTGAGGACCAGGCCCAGCTGGGTCAGGTACACCGCGGTGGCGTTGGCTAGGGTCTCGTCGCCGAGTTCTTCGGCGTCGCGCTTGAGCCCGCGTAAGAGTTCTTCGGCAAGTTCGGGTCCCAGTCCCATGTTCGCGCTGGCTGGATCCGTTGCGGCAAGCTCCATGTCGGCTGTCTGCACTATCCAGGTCAGGCGATCCCAGCATCGGTTGATCGCTGCCGCGCGTTGTTGTGCTTCGTGGGTTTCTTGGTGGTGGCGGTCGCGCTGGTCCATTTCGCTTTGTCGGCGTTTGTCGGATCGGCGCGATGTTGCCAGCAGGCCCAGCAGGACGATCAGCGCGGCCAGGACCGCGGCGGTTCCGCCGAATCCGGCTGAGTGCACCCAGTCGCGAAGGGACGGGATTGTATCGGCGGCCAAATACTGTGTTTGTGCAGCCACGATCTCACCTTAGATTAGCGGCACGGAACCGCGTTGCATGTGGATTTCTCATTGCGGTCTGTCCCTATTCTGTGGTCGTCGTAGTGGTTGGTGGTGCTGGGGCCGGTTCGTGGGTTAGGGAGAACGCCGCCGGGCTGATGGGGCGAAATCCTGTGTGGGGGTCGGCGGTCACGTAGTCGTACGGTGAGACCGTCACTGTGCCTTCGCGGGTGTCGATGGTCAGGTCGCCCCAGTCCTCGCCGGCGGGGCCGACGCCGCCGGCGGTGCGCGGGTCGTAGTCACCGCCGGCCCATTCGGCGATCGCGTGGCCCTGGTCCGGGTGTGTCCACTGCACGACCTCGACGAGGGTCGGCTTGACGCGGAACTGCTGTGTCTCAGTCACCACTCTTGTCCCCTTCTGTGATGCCGTCATAGGACGGCTTTGTGCGTGAACGACGTGGCCCCGGCACTATGGGACCTTCCGTCTGGGACACCGCCGTTACCGGATGTGGTGTGCATGTCGTCGGGCCTCCTCGAACTCATCGAGCACTTGGCGGACACGCGGATCGCTGACCAGCTCGCGCACACGTGGTGTGATCGCCAGGTCTTCGACGTCGCGATCGAGCCCGACGAGCTCGGCGATATCTGCGAGGTGGCCGCCCAGGACCATGGCGACGGTCATCGTGTGATCGAGCCGGTCAGCCAGTTCGGCCGCGCCGAGCGCCGCTAGGCCCGCTAACCGGTCTTCCCTCGTTCTGGCCCCGGCAGGCGTGTCCTGGCTCACCGGTTCTCCTGTGCGCGGCGGTAGTAGTCCTCGGCGAACTGGGCCAGTGCCCAGGTCGTCAGCGTGGGGTCGGTGGGCGATGTGTCGGGCGGTAGGTAGCCATGCAGACATGCGTCGATGAGGTATTCGCGGCGCACGAATTCGTCGACGTCCTCGCCGTCGGCCGTCAGGTGTCTGATGAACGCGGCCGCGCGGTCGAGCTGGCCGAGGTCAACACCGTTGCGGGCAGCGGTTTCTCGGACGTTGGCTGTGTGCTCGGCGTTGCCGTCGGCGTCGAGCAGGAACGTTGCGAGCTGGAAGGTGTAGGGCCGGTTCTCTGTCAACGGGGTTTCCCTTCTGCGTTTGGTATTGCGGTCTGGTCACTGCGGGTCGGCTCAGTGGGGGCGATCGCGGTCTCGGAGTCCGGGGAGCCTGATCGCGCCGGCGAGGTCAGTTCTGGTCATGGTTTCAGTGGGAGTATCGAGCCGATGGTGATGGCGGCCGCGGCACACAGCAGTACCGCGACGACGAGGACGGTCACGTGCCAGGGCGCCCAGCGCGGCAGGGCACCGAGCGGTTGCACCGGTTGGTGGGCTTTGGTTGGCATCGTTGCCCATTGCTGGCAAGCGCGCTTGAGTTCAGCGAGTGTCATGGGTTCACGAACGGCGAGGCGGATGAAGCGCAGTCGAATCCCGTTGTGCAGCATGTGGACTGCCAGGCGTGCACGGTATGCGCTGTCCTCGTCGTACACCTGGGCGGTGTCGGTGTAGTCGACGTCGATCGGGGTGGGCAGGCGCGGTAGCAGATCGGCGACCAGGGGGCCGGGAAGTCCGGACCGCTGTGCGACGTCGCGCTCGCAGAGCCAATCAGATCTGGTGTTCATGCCACCCCTCAGGCGATGTAGCACATTTCTTGCGGAGTGTATCTCGGTGGGAGGGGTCGCCGTTTCACTGATTTGCGCCGAGCGGGGTTAGGAGGCGGCCCCGGCGGGGCAAGCGATCATGGCCGCGTGGCGATCGGCGTCCGCGATCGCGAGTTGGTACTTCGCGGCGACGCTGAGGAACCGGATCACATATGAGCACTGGCCGGTGGCGGGCAGCCATTCGGAGGGGCCGGAGTCGCCCTTGGCGGAATTCTCCCGTGTGTCGACCGCCAGCAGGTTATCGGTGTCGTTGGCGAAGATGGCCCGCTGCTGTGGTGTCCACTGCCAGGCGCCGGCGTCCCATGCGTAGCGTAAGGCGACCACGTGGTCAACGGCGATGTCCTCCAGGGTGATTCGCTGTCCGGTGTAGGGGTCGTGGACCCATCCTGCGGTGACCTTGCAGGTGCGGGTGCCTGGTTTGAATTGCACGTCGTGCAGTTGAGCGGCGAGGACTCTCGATCTCGTATCGCAGCCGGAGTGGTCCAGTGGATCGTTCCACGCCGGGCCAAACACGCAGCTTTCTCTGAACTTGGTCTTCTTATCTATCCCGCACCCTCGCTCATAACCGGGAACTTGCGGTATCGCGTCTACCACCGTCACCTTCGAGAGCAGCTCGCTTATGTTGGCACTGACCACTGGAGCGGGGCTGGCGCTCACAGTCGGATCGTCGCCGGGGCTCAGCATCATCCAGCCAGTGGCCATTGCCGCCGCGATGGATGCCACCATCGCCGGGTAGCGGCGCTTCATGCGCACACTCCATCTCGTCCCGACCCAGAGCCCTCCTGACCCGGATGCCACAGGAGTAGGGCTGGCAGCCCGATCTTGCTGCTCGGCGCGGCGGGCTCGCCGTCGGTAGCCCAGGTGCCGTCAGCGTTCTTCTCGTAGAGGGCACCGGCCGCGTCCTTGATGACAGTCCCATCGATGTCAGCGGCGTCGTTGAGTTCGTCGTAGGAGGCCCCTGGCAGCGCGTCGAGCTGCTCAACCGTTGTGATGCGTTGATGTTGCCGACCGCCGTTCTCGCTCGCCTGCCAGGACTCCGAACGGTCAAGATGGGCAGCAATGGCCGCGTTCAACACGCCTATGCGCTCCATGTGGTGATTGAAATCGGACCCTTCCTCCTGGAAGCGCATCGCCAGCTCTGAAGCCGCCGTCGCATGATGTGCAATCAGCGTCAGAACCTCCGAGAACAACAGCCCTGGCGCTTCGGCCTGCTGAGCGGTCATATTTGACTCTCCTTGTCCCTATTGGTGTTCGGCTTTCGGGCGCCGTCTACGCCAGGTTTGGGCTCGAATGCTTTCCAGGTGCAGCTCTCGGAGTTCGCGGTCCAGTCGTGTAGGCAGCCTTCACCGCTGGCGTGTTGACCGGGTTGAAGTGTGGTCCGCTCCAGGTCGTGTTCCGACGCAACGCGACCGCACCTGGCCCCACGGCATTCGCCTAGGTAATCACGGTCGCCGAATGGGCCATCGATGCGGCGATCTCCGTCAGCTGGACCGCAGCCATATCCGCCAGCCATCCGCTGCCGGTGGCAGTAGTTAGTGCCGCGTTTGAACCCGTCTTTCATCACACGCATTGGCCACCTCTGGTGAGCGATGTCCATTCGGTGACGTCGCGAAGTGTTATGAATGTTCGCTGGTCCACAGTCGCCAGGCAGCCATCTGATGCCATCTCCCACTGGAACTCGAGGATCTCCTCAAGGCGGAAGGTGGCAGACACCCATGGTCCCTGCAGCACCATTCGGCTGCGGCGCTCTGACGGCGGCACACCGACATGTGTTGCAAATGCTCGGTATTGGTTCCAATACAATTGTCTCCCCGCTGCTGCCGCGGCGGCGGCTCCTAGATCGTCGGCCATCGTGGTGGCCGCGCTGGGGTCTAGTGGATCCATCGGGTCGGTAAGCGTGATCTCGACGCCCTGGTCTCGATACGCGTCCTCCAGACTTGTCGCGGTGATGCGGTGGCGGTCCCGGCTCCAGATCGCATCCCAAGCCGGTGCGAACGGCTCGTGCTCGGCCCACTCCGGTAGCGGAAAGATCTGTGGTGCAGCGTTCGTCGCTTCGGCTGCGGCGAGAATGAGATGTGCTTGTGGGATGAGGAGCGCCGCCGATTGGTTGATGGCTCGATGTACCGGGTGATCCGAGGCGTAGCGCGCAAGTACCTCCTTGATCCGATCGCCCGGTTCAAGGGTCCCGCCGTCGGGTCCGCTACACAGGTCAGCGGAGTTCAAGATGGCTAGCTCCGCAGCGTTGGGCACGGGGTAGGTCTCCAACTGGTCGTCCAGGCCGCGCTCACGTGCTTCAAACACTGCGCCAGTGTGGTGTGCGACCAAGCCAACCAGCGACTCAAGTGCTTCGTCTTTGGTCAGGAAGCGTGCGCCGTCGATTGGGTGAAACCCGGTGTCCACCAATTCTGTTGCGTAGCCGATATCGTGCAGCCATGCTGAGGCCACCACGGCCTCGGCGCGCTGCGGCGGAAGCAGACGCGTTGACAGCTGCTGCGCCCGCTCGGCCACCGCGACCGTGTGTCGAAATCGGCGGGGGAGCTCGGATTCCAGGTGTTTCTCCGCGAGCCGTCGTGCGCGGTCAACTAGCTCGGACATCAGACTTTCCTCGGTACGGCGCCCAGCGCGGCGATCTCGGGGAAGAACTTGTGGTTGCGTAGGGTGCCGTCGCCGAGGATGGCGATATCGCGGCGGCAGTCGGGGCATATGCCTCGGGGATTGGGGTACCAGGTGTTGTCGAGGCAGACAGCTTCGGGTTGGTTGCGGCTGCCCGGGCATTTGTCGATCATCAGCCGACCCCAGGCGTGCTGAGGTAATAGGTGCAGCCGCAGGAACATTTGGATGGCTGGACCCGTAGCCTTCCGCTGGATTCATCGAAGTTCAGCACCTCAAGGTGTCGCCCTTCCATGTGTCCGCAGATGGGGCAGCGCGAGATGCTTGCTTTCAGCGTTTCAGGCATGGAACGACACGTGGGGTGCTGCGGCAGTCCGATGTGGGCTCCTTCGAGGTCAAACGCGGCATGACCTTCAGGGATGTCCTCACCGCATGTCGAGCATTGACTTCGATCTGATTCGTGCCGGGTAGTCGTCATTTCTTCTCCTCCGTTCTGCGCCGCGCACGTTGGTCGAGACTTGCCTATGTTGGGCTGTTTTCGTCTGCTGTCCACGTCAGCGTGAACTTGTTGCAGTGGTGGCACCAAAGGTATTCGTCTGCACGAGTGCGCTTCTGCTGGTCGATTTCGTGGCGGTAGGCGGCGACGCACTCCGCGCACCAGTAGTTGACGCGCAGATGCGTACAGTGATCGCAGTGCTCGCGAACAAGGTGCGGCGCTGGGGTGTTTCCGCATTCCCCATCCAGATGCCATATGCCATCGGATGATTCGGCGCACCATACGTCCCATACGATGACTTCACGGCCACATTCGGCGAGAGCTATGGGGCCGGCGGGTGTCTTGGTCCCTGCCAGGGGGCGTGCCACATGTGACGTTGCCGACCAGCTTGTCATGGGGTTGGCCCTCTTCCCGCTACCTCGCCGAAGCTGGGCAGGCCGAGTGAGGTCGGCGCTGCGGCGTGCTTGGCAGCTGTATCCAGTTGTGCGAGCTTGTCTTTGACACCGGCGTAGCTGACCTGGAGTCCCTCCACCTCGCCGAGCCAGCCTTCGCGTTTGGCCTCGATGATGCGCGCTTCGAGGTTGTCTCGGATCTCTTCGAGTCTTCCCCTTTGGGCGGGGTCCGGCCGGAGAAGCGAGCACCTGACACAGGCGTGTTCGTGGATACACGGTGTTGCGAATGCGCGGGCACAGGTGCCGACGGAGACCTTGCGTTTCTCGAAGTGCGCCAGGAACGCGTCCCATTCCTCGTCGGTCGGTGTGCGGTATTCCTCACTGGGACGTGCGGCGCGACGGCGGGCGATAAAGGCGCGATGGGCTTCGATCGTTTCGGCGGGATATACGGCCTTGTAGCCCATGGTGGTGTCAATGCTCTTGTGTCCGCATACCACTTGGGCGATGTGGGGCGGGAGTCCGTTCATGATCGCGTCGGTGACGAAGATGCGGCGGAAGTCATGGGGCTGGAACACCAGGGGATTTCCGTCGATGTCGGTCAGGCCCGCGGCGCCGATCGTCGTGATGAGCAATTTGCGAATGAAACTCGGTGTGACTGCGCGGCGTTCATTGCCGATCCCGCGTTGAAACAGCAGCGGCATGGGCGGGTTCCAGAGCTTTTCGTGAGGGTCGTAGGACTCGACGAGTGGGATGGACCCATCTTTGGTGCGGGAGCGTTGCACGATGGCGCTGAGGACGTCGGCCAGCTCGGGACTGACGAGGACCAGTCGTTCGCTGTCGATCTTGGATGGCGCGATCTGCAGCAGTGGTACCAGCTCACCGGTGCTGGGAAGTCGGTACTCGGTGATGCTGTGGTGGCTCAGTTCGAGCAGTTCTTCGTGGCGGATACCGGTGAGCCGGAGGACTTCGACTGTGGCGCAAGCCCAGAACGCTTCCTCGTCCTCGTAGGACAGATTGCGGCGAGTACTGGTGCTGGTGTCCTCGGCCCAGACCACTCGGCCAACGGCCCGTGTGGGAATCACTCGGCGTAGCGCGCCATCGGTGCCGGTGATGACCTGCCCTGCCGGTGTGGCCTCGGCGCGGGCCAGTAGTTCGGCAGCGGCCCTCCGGCGGTCGTTGACGAAGCGCGTCAGCGTCGGTAGGACCGGCAACCGTTCGCGGGTCCGTTGATCCATGCGGGCCTTGCGGTGTTTGCGTTCCTTGGCCAGCTGAATCTCGGCGTCGGTGATCGGGCAGGGCGCCACCCATGGCGCCCATCGAGCAGGATCCTCGATCGCCCAGTGAGCGAGGTCGAGGTAGAACCCGCGGACCTGGATCAGCTCGTCTTTGAAGTTCGTACGCGGCCGCGCCACTTCGACCCGCTCGCCCACGGCGTTCACGGTGCGCCGCCGGACAACCGCGAGATCGTCCTTCCAGGCTCGTGCGATGTCATTGGGGAGGTGCAGCGAGTCCAGCTCGGGTGCGAGGGCTTCCACGCGGGACCAGAACAGGCCGGCCAGAGTCTTTGCTCTGGAGTTGAGGCTGGTGTAGTCCAGTGCGGGCTGGCGTTCGCGGAGATAGTCGATGAGCAGTCCGCGGACGCGCTGGTTGCGGATGGGGTATCGGTCGACGAGTTCCTCGATGGTGAGTTGCCCGACGGGCGCGCCGAACGCGCGGATGCTGTGTGGCGCATTGTCGGGGAAGATGCCGAGTGCGCGAAGTCTGAGGTAGAAGTCGATCTTCTTTTGTCCACCTCGGGCGTGAGTGCTGCGCATCGCTTCGATCAGTTCGACGCAGTCACCTACGGTGATGTCGGCGATGACACCGCCTTTGGCGGCCAGCAGCATGGCGATGCGTGTCGCAGCGACTCGAGCGTCGGCACGCGAGGTGACCGGTTCAACCGCCGCCAGTTCATCTAGGCGGGCGAATCCCTCTGGGTCGCGTAAATCGGCCATCATCGGCGCGAGGTATGGGTGTGCGCGAGTGAGCATCCACGTGATGTTCGGCCGGATCACGTCGAGGCTCAGCAGCATCAATAGCCCAGAAGCCAGGTGCCCGCGATCGTGGGCCTGAGCACGGGACTGATCCTTGAGCCACTGTGCCGGCAGGTCCGCCCACGAGGTTCGAGCGCCGTAGCGTGGGCCGCCGCGGTCTTCGGCTCCGCTAACCAGCCATCGGTCTTGCCAGGTGCCGCCTGGGAACGTCGCGAGCCAGTCGAGCACCTTGACGATCCCCAGCCGCCGGCCGGATTGCGTTGCAGCTGGCGCGGAAGTCAACACTGGCACGTTGAGCCGATCGACCACTTCGGCAGCCGAATCGGCGGTGTGCTGCCACCACATCTCGGGCGGACGCGGCGGAAACTTCCTGTGTAGCTGTGTGATTCGAGATGTCGTGCCAGTTGCAGTCTGATCGTCTGCTGATCTCTGGCGTGTAACGTGCTTGACGGCGCCGCTCATCGTTGCCGCCCGAACAGGACGTCCAACGTGTGCGGGTCGTAACCCGGTGCCGGTGGTGGCGGAGGTGTGCGATTCGCCTGGTCGGCGTTGCGGGCATGGTGTGCAAGCACTGCGGCGATCACTTCGTCGCTGTCTGGGGTCAAATAGACTTCCGTGGTTGTCAGTCGCGCATGCCCCATGACCTGTTGCACATCGGTCAGGGCCAGCTTGGGGTCGTTCGCCATCCGCTTGGCCGCACTGTGTCGTAGGTCGTGCAGCGTCCAGTCTGATCCCAGCGACTTGTTGGCGCGCTCGAACATCCGATGAGCGGCGTGATAGGTCAGTGGGCGGTACGGTCTGCGCAGCGTCCACCACACAGGCTGCGTCCGCCCGGCCGCCACCTGTTCTCTGAGTTGTTCCTGGTACAGCCGTAGCCACACGAAGGAGTCGGCCGATGCCGGCACCTGCTGCCGTATTCGGGTTCCCTTGCGCACCACGGTGATCAGCTGTTGGCCAGGATCGACGTCGCAGTGCCTCATTCCCAGCAGTTCCGAGGCGCGGACGCCCGACGACACCCACAACGCGACCAGCGCCCGGTCTCGGTTCGACCGCAGCGCGGCGAACAGTGCGTTGAACTTCTCGTCGGGGATCGCCTTGGGAATGCGCTGTGGAATCCGAGGCCGGTAGCGGCCTATTCGTTCGCGGCTCCAGTTGTCCATCGGGTTGTGATGAGCGTGCGCGCGCCTCGATCGCCGTGAGACGTCGAGGGGGAACGGGTTCAGGATGGGGCCGGTGCCGGCGTCGCGGTGGAAGTCGTAGAAGCTCCGCAGCACTGTCTCGCTGTGGGCGATCGTCGTCGCCGCATATCCCCGGCTGAGGGCTGGCTTCCCTGTGATCGGATTCGGTGGTGGCGCAGCTGAGTCCGCTCCTTGTGCGCCGACCTCGTAGGCTTTCCCGCGACGAGGTTTTGACGTCAACTGGATCCAGCAGCTGAAGTCCCGGGCATCGACTCGGGTGGCCTGATCCCAGCGCACGCCGACGGCGTGCAAAAACCTCCACCAGCGCAGAAGGTCCATTCCGTAGGAACGCAGCGTCGCGGCTGGGCGGCCGGCCGCCAGTAGATCCCGGAAGAACTCCGATACCGGCAGAACGGGAGCGCCGGCCGGGTCGATTAGCACGTACGGCGCGGTCGGCTCGCCCGTCTCCGCCAGCTGGCCGACGAGCCGGACCGATAAGGCGGCGAGGTCGCGTTCGCCCTGCCCGTTGTTCATGGAGATGAGCTTCCAGCACCACTACGACACACCCACCTAGACCTGGGCAAACTGGGCAGTTAGTTCAGTCAACGGTCCGTGGCCTTTCTTGCAGCTTCGGTCGTAGCCGGCCACCGGCGTGATCGTTGTCGCTGTGGGGATCTGTGCGAGCAGCCGGGCGATGTCGCCGGCGGCCGCAGTGGGTGGTGGTGCGGGGGCGGCCGGCGGCGCCGGCGATAGTGGCCATTGGGTGTGGTCTGCGGCGCCGATGGCCAGCGCGCCCGCGGCCAGGGCCGCGGCGCTGAGGGTGACGAGTTTGCGTCGGTATCGACGTTTCATGGCACCTCCGTTGATCCGGGATGGGCGACGGGCAGTCCTGCGGCGCGGGCGGCGGCGGCCCGGTCGGGGTCGTAGGTGATGAATGCGGTCAGGGTGGCGGCGGTCTGGGCTGCGGCGATATGTAGGGCGTCGACGACGGTCGCGGTGGCTCGAACTCGAGTTGCGGCGTCGAGTAGACGGTCGCTGACTTTGACGGTGTCCAGGGCGGTGGTGGCGGTGTGGATGGCCTCGCCGGCGTCGGGTAGGTCGTGGGCGAGCTCGACGCGGGTCAGCGCGCAGGTAAACCAGCGGACGTCGCAGTGTTGGCTGAGGTAGTCGCGCAGCGGTTCTGTTTCCGGTTTCGCGGCAATGAGTTTGGCTACAGCGGTGGTGTCGAGGTAGATCATGGAATGGGCGCAGCGGTGAGCAGGTCGGTGCGGGGCCGCTGGGCCGGGGTTACTTCGCCGGCGTTGATCAGCTCGACCCAGGCAGGGTCGGTGGCGATCGGCATCAGGCGTGCGACCGGTCGGCCTTGGTTGGTGACTTCGATGATTTCGCCGGCGCTCACGCGTTCGAGGTAGCGGGTGGCGTATTGGCGCAGCTCGCGGACACCGATCCTCTGCATGTAGCACATGGTATCCGGTTTGTGCCACATCGGTGTGCAGGCCGGGCGGCAGGGGGTCGCGCCCTCAGAGTTCTAACGTCCTATTTCGGTGACGTCATAGCCTGCGGTCATCCGGGCACCGCAGGGTTGGACGGAAGTCGATAGATCGGCGTGCTGAGCGGCCGATTCCCAGCCCCGACGATGGCCGGCGACACGCGGACCATGCGGATCTGGCTGCGCCCGACGCCGACGTGCTGGCGCCGCCAGTGCCCGCGCCGGATGTGTGCCGTCACGGTGCGGCCCGTCGGATTGGGCCGCGCTGCAGTCGACGCTGCGCGGGTGGCGTTAAGGACATGCACCTTGCCTGCGGCGGCGGCGTGCTGCAGAGCGGCGCTACGCCGGTGACTCGTGGTGGTGGCCTCCGGGTCGGCGGGTTCATGCCAGTCGGCCCAGGCCGCAACGGCGAGAAGCGCATCGACCTGATCTGCGTAGGCCGTGCGGTCGCGCTGCGCTGGCAGCGCCCACCGTCCCAGGACACCGGTGCGCGCCGGCACAGCGACGCACCAGGCAAGTCGGCCGTTGGGAATGCCCTGGTAGTCGCTGAGTAGCAGGACGCCCTCGATCAGGGCGCCGCGGGCCGCGATGAGGTCCAGCACGTTGATTTGGTTGACTGCGGTTAGGTTCGACAGAACCCAGTTGCTCGAATTGGTGAATTTTCGGGCCTGAACAAGACGCAGGGTGATGGCTTCGAGCCGTTCGGTGTCGACGGGTTCGGCGGCAGGGTTGGCTTCGAGCACGATCGGTTTGCCTAGTGCCAGAAACACGTTCGGGTAGGCCAGTCGGATTCGAGCGCGGTCGTCGTTGGTGATGGGATCGGAGTCGAGGTAGCCGTGAACTTGTCCTGGCGGCATCCAGAAGTTCGATGCCGCGGCCAGTGCTACGGCGGTTTCCCCGTAGCCACGGGATGATTCGGTGCCATCGCTGCGCGCCCATGCGCCGGCTGCGGCCAGGCTGTACCAGTGGCGCAGTGCGACCGCGTCGGCTGGTGATGGGTGGCGCGGCGGCGGGTGCAGAGGTGTCGGCAGGCGACCGGTGTCGCCAATCGTGTTGCGGCCCAGGCGCCACAGCGGCAGGAGCCGGTCGGCTACCTCCCAGGGGTCGCGCAGCGCGTAGAACGCGCGGTCTGATAGCAGCGGGTCGATGGTCGGTGGTTGTTGGCGAGGTGATGCGGTTTCGGGGCCGGTGAGGTCAAGTCCTAGCAGTCGTGCCACTGGGTGCTCGGTGTCGATGGTGGCGTCGACGCGCGGATGCGGGTGGCCGGCGAGTGCGGCGGTCGGGGTGAGGGTATACGGAGTGGCCCGCTGCCATTGATCGATCAGTTCCTTGACGCGCTCAGGCGGTTGCGGGGCGCGGTCGTTGTCGGTGTGTGACGCCAGCCAGGCCTTCCACTGCGGCCGCAGAGCGCGTGCCGCCAGCGCGGACGCGTCGACGACCGTCTCGCGGCGCGGCATTTTGTAGTTCGCTGAACGGGCGCCGCGCGCTTGGTCGATTCGGACGGTGGCCTCTGCTCCGAGCTTTCGTCGTACGGCCCAGCCGTCGAAGTCGATGACTCCCGCCATCCCCTCGTTGAGCAGGCCCATTACCGACTCGATAGCCTCGACGGGTTCTGCCGACCCGGCCTTTCGTTGCTCGATGTAGGTCTCTAGGTAGGTGACCCATGCGGTGTTCACGGGTTCAGACACCTCTTGGCTGCGCGCCAACACGTTGCGCAGCACTTCGATATCAGCGGTAAGGCGTTGTCGTTCGTCGGCGACCGCGGTGTCACGCTCATTGAGGCAGCTGCGTAGTCTGGCGTCCAGTTCCGACCGGTCGCGGGCCGCGGTCTGCGCTGCCCCCAGTCGCTTACGTGCGTCGCTGATTTGTGTTGTGAGGCTGTCGATCTCGGCCTCCAGCGACTTGTGGTCGCGGTTGGCCTTGCGATGGGAGTACTTACCGCGGGCCATCGGCGCTCCTGGTAACCACGGTGGTGAACGGAGGTATCTCGGGCAGCGTCAGGTAAGCGATGTCTGCCGCGTGGAGCTGTTCGATCAGCTGGGTACGGGCGGCACCGGTGGCGCTGAGGGCTGCGGGCAGCGCCGGCGGAGGAGGTACCTCGGGAGCCTTAGCGGCCATGGTTTCGCAGGCGCCGACGGTGTCGATCAGACCTGTCCACGCGCGCTCGATCGCATCGCACAGGTTCTCGGCGGTTTCTCGCAGGTCCTCCACCGTGGGGCTGGTCAATGCGTCTCGGTCGCGCTGCGCCTGCTCGATCGCGGCGGCTAGCACCTTGCGGTCGACCGCTGCGCGTTCGGCAACCTCGATCTGGTGTTGCAGGTCGGCCAGCTCCTTTTTAAGGGCGTCGCGTTGTGCCGTCAGCGCTGTGATGTCATTGCCTCGGGTCGCACCGTCCATCACTACCTCCCGTCAGCGTTGTCTGCGCATCCCTTGTGACGATCGCTAGGGTAGTTCCGCCCTGGGACAGTGGATCGATAGTCCAGCAAAATCCGGGTAGGGCGATTCCTCGCCGGGCGAGGTGGGCCGGCGTTCGAGGTGGGGCGGCGTTCAGTTGAGCCGTTTGTTCGCGGTGGCCAGCAGACCCAGCACAAGCGCGAGATGCTCGGGGTCGGCGCGCGGCGGGTTGACTTGGTCGAGGTTGCTCGTTGCACTCGGTGCGGTCAGGTCGACTTTGGTGTGGCCGCGTAGCCCACCGAAGCGGCCGTGGGCGACGGCTTCCATGCCGCACGAGAACAGTTCGGTGTAGTTGCTGCCGGGATAGTCCTTGCCCATGTAGCGGTGAGCGAAGCCGTCTGGCACTACCAGTTCTTTGCGGTGGTAGCGCTCTTTGGGCAGTCCCTCGGTGCGGCGGTTCAGGAAATGCTTTGTGGCGATGCTGATTTCGGGGTTGCGGTCTTCCATTCGGTGGGCTAGCTCGTGGGTCATCGAGGATGGGTCGTTGTAGGTGATCTCGGCGGATGTGCCGGCGTGTTGCACGGTGGCGCGCTTGCCGGCGCCGCGCACGTAGATCACCTCTTGGGCCTGGCCGGCGGCGTCGGTGTGGGTGGCGAAGTGCATGGTGGCCGGTTTCTTGCGAGTGGCGTTGAACTGTGCCAGTAGCTCGGTGATGCGGCGTTCGTTTTCGGGGGTGCGTTCCACGGTGGCGTAGGGACGCGCATAGGTGTCGGTGAGTGTGCCGGTCCCGGTTGCCATGGCCTCCGGTGAGTCGACGTAGTAGCTGGTTATCGAGGTGAGTCGGTCTTGTTGAAGGGAGCGGCGCAGGTCGAGGACTTCGACGCGGGTTCGGCGCGTGGTTTGGCGCTTGGCGGCGCTGTAGTGCGCGCGGGCCTTCGAGCGTTTGGCGAGCATGCCGCCCAGGGCGGCGGAGCGCTCGACCATTTCGTCGGGGTATAGGGCTGTGCTGGTGGTGAACATTTCCCGGTCGGCTTTGGTCATTTTGCTGTGGTTGGTGGGGGTGAACTGGGCGCCGCCGAAGCTGCGTTCCTGCGATAGTTCTTGGTAGTAGGCGTTTTTGGTGATGGTGGCGCGTAGTTCGTTGATCTCGGCGGAGCGATTCGCAGCCTGCTGGAGGACGTCGCGCTTGGCGGCGATGTAGGCGTTGCGGGTGGCATCGATCTCGGCGGCGGCCTCGTCGCTGATGAACGATTTGCCGTCGGCGGTCAGGTAGCGGTCGGTGCGGGCGCGGATCTGGTCGTAGTCGGCGTCGATGGACGCCAGGCGCTGGGCCACGTCGTGCGCTTCAGCGACCACCGATGCGTCGTCGACGCCGTGGTCGATGAAGGCTTGCTCGATCTTGTGGGTGGCGATGTCGCGTAGGACGGTGCCGTGGTCGACAACCGCTGAGGTGTAGGTAGCGCGGTCCTCGGCGGTCAGTGTCCGGTTGGGCTCGCGGATGAGTGCCAGCGCGTCGTTGACGGCGCGGGTGGTGGCGACGCGGCGCTGTTGTAGCTCCTGCAGCGCGGTGCCGGTGCCCGCTGTGTCGGCGGTGTCGTGTCCGGTGGTGGACTCGGCGGCCGTGGCGGCTTTGCCGACGGCGTAGCGCAGTCGCTGGTAGGCGCGGCGTCGGTCGCCGCGGGTGCACGGGCAGCGGCGTCCCCCTTCGGCGATGGCCCGGCACACCCCTGGAAACTAGCATTGATCTGCGTTTTCCGTGTCCCCTGCCGGGATGAGTACGCCCGCGGTCCTTCGGCGATACCCTGAACGCCATGAATCCGCAGCCCGCCGAGATCGCTGGTAGTCCCCCAGTTGTCGTCGGCGCGTCTGGCAATGTCGGCGTGCTGGGCGGGCTGCTGGCGCGGGTGGCCGAGGGTGCGGGCAGCCTGACGTGGACAGGCACCTTCGACTTCGGCTCTGCCGGGTCAGTCACGTTGAGCATCCGCGACGTCGATGTCGCCAGGCTCAGCGTGCCGGCACGGGATCTACTGTTGGTGACCGCAGCGCGCTTGGCCACCCTGGGCATGTCGCAGCAAGGGATGTGGCGTGCGGTTTCCTTGTCCCCTTCTGGGGGTGGGCGGTGATGGCGCTAGCGACGTTTACGTTCACCACCGACCGCGGGGTGATCGCCTACACCCAGTTGGAGCGGCCGGTCGCCGAGGAGGGCGGCGTGGTCGCCGGCGGGATCCTTGGCGGTGACGCGGAGCTGGTCGCGCTGGTGCACGACATCTTGGCCGGCGGGCCGCCGGATCAGGTCTGCGTCGCAGAGCCCAACCTGTATTACCGGTTCACAGAGGATCGGGACACCCTCGCCGACGTCGCCGCGGCGATGCTGGTGGTCGGCAACGGGCGCGGGCAACTGTCTGATCGAGGATGGGATGCCCTGCATGCGACCCTGGCAGAGGAGGACGGGGATGACAGCGGCCTCACGACTGCCACTCCCCCACCTGATGACGACGAGGGCACCGTCATCTTCTGAACCACCAGGCCTGCAGCACGGTTCTGGCATTATCGAACATATGTTCCCCACGATCGCCATGTTCGATGGCTGGGAGGATTCGGCGGACTACCCGACGCTGTTCCGGGTCTGCCGAGAGGTGAGCATCGACACCGCGCGAATCTTTCCTCCGAGTGGGATCCGCAAGGATGAGCTGCCGATGTTTGTGAAAAGCGGCGGTCTCTTGCTGGAGCCTTCGATGCGGGGCCGGCAGATCGCGTGGATACGACGTGCTTCTCTGCACTTGTCAACAGGACAGAAGCGAAGCGGTACTGCACTGCAAACGCAGACGGTCTCGCCTGCGCCGGATGTCAGTCTCAGCGCGACGATCAACGTCGATTTGAGACACGCGGTGTGAGACAGGAAATGAGACACCGCGAACTGGGACGATGCGGCCCGCTCGAAACGCGCTGGGCGCTGTCTCTTTTCTCTAGAAGCGAGACACCGCGGCTCATCCTCTCCGTTCACGAGAAGTCACGACACGATCTTTTGCACGAAGACGCGGACTACGCGAGCGGTAGGTAGACGCGGTTGCCGTGGTCGGCGAATTCCTGGGATTTGGCCGCCATCCCCTTCTTTGCATCCTTCGAGTAGGCGTCGCGAACGTCGTGGCTGATGCGCATTGAGCAGAACTTGGGTCCGCACATGGAGCAGAAGTGCGCGGTTTTGGCCGGTGCGGCGGGCAGGGTCTCGTCGTGGAACTCCCGTGCGGTGTCGGGGTCGAGGGACAGCGCGAACTGGTCGTGCCAGCGGAACTCGAAGCGCGCGGTGGACAGCGCGTCGTCGCGTTCCTGGGCGCGCGGGTGGGCCTTGGCGAGATCGGCGGCATGCGCGGCGATCTTGTAGGTGATCACGCCGGTCTTGACGTCGGCCCGGTCGGGCAGGCCGAGGTGCTCCTTGGGCGTGACGTAGCAGAGCATCGCGGTGCCAGCCTGGGCGATGATCGCCGCCCCGATCGCAGACGTGATGTGGTCGTAGGCCGGGGCAATGTCGGTGGTCAGCGGTCCTAGCGTGTAGAACGGCGCCTCCTCGCAAAGCTCCTCCTCGAGGCGGACGTTCTCGATTATCTTCTGCATCGGGACGTGGCCCGGGCCTTCGATCATCACCTGCACGCCATGGGCTTTGGCGATGGTGGTGAGTTCGCCCAGCGTACGTAGCTCGGCGAACTGCGCCTCGTCGTTGGCGTCGGCGATCGATCCCGGCCGCAGTCCGTCGCCGAGGGAGAAGGTCACGTCGTAGCGGGCGAGGATCTCACACAGTTCGGCGAAGTGGGTGTAAAGGAACGACTCGGTGTGGTGTGCCAACATCCACGCGGCCATGATCGACCCTCCGCGGGACACGATGCCGGTGACCCGGCCGATGGTGAGCGGGATATAGCGCAGCAGCACCCCGGCGTGCACGGTCATGTAGTCCACGCCCTGCTCGCACTGCTCGATCACCGTGTCGCGGTACACATCCCACGTCAGGCGGGTGGGGTCGCCATCGACCTTCTCCAATGCCTGATACATCGGTACGGTGCCCACCGGGACCGGTGAATTGCGCAGGATCCACTCGCGGGTGAGGTGGATGTCGCGGCCGGTGGACAGATCCATGATCGTGTCGGCACCCCAGCGGGTGGCCCACACCATCTTGTCGACCTCCTCGGCCACCGAGGAGGTGACGGCCGAGTTACCGATGTTGGCGTTGACCTTCACCGCGAATGCCTTGCCGATGATCATCGGCTCACTCTCGGGATGATTGTGGTTAGCCGGGATCACGGCCCGGCCGCGGGCGACCTCGTCGCGGACCAGCTCGGCGGGCAGTCCCTCCCGCTCGGCGATGAACGCCATCTCGGAGGTGATCTCACCGTTGCGTGCGCGTCGAAGCTGCGTCCCGCGGTCGCGCACCACACCGGGGCGCGCCGGTAGGCCGGCGGCGAGGTCGACCACCGTGGCGTCGTCGGTGTACGGACCGGACGTGTCGTAGAGGTCGAGGTGGTCGCCGGTGGTCAAATGCACCCGGCGGAATGGGACCCGCGCGCCGCCGGGTAGGTCGCGGTAAACCTTCGAACTGCCCGTGATCGGGCCGGTGGTGACGGAAACGGGATCGGACACGACGGACATCTCAAAGCTCCCTACGCCGGCATTACCCGGTCAGGTTCATACGGTCGACGGCCCAGTAGCCGTCCTCTCAGCGCACTCAGGTGTGCACTCCCGCGCGGACGCTACGAATTTAGCAGCCCATGTGCAGAGTCGCCCGCACCCGCTACCCGACTGCCTCCTCGCCGCCGACCCAACCGCTTGAACCTGGTCCAGCTGAGACAAGAACTGATTGATCTCAGTTCTCTAGATTCGAGACAAGTCGCGGCGGGTGCGTCGCCATGTTCGTCGCCCTGGTGCGGATGCAAGTCGGGGTAACTCTTGGCGCCGACGCTGGTCTGAGGTGACACGCTTGATGGCACGCGCTCCGGCGCGGGGTTACCTAGTGCGGTTGGGGGCGCATCCGCCAAAGTGGGCCCTGGGGTTGGGTTGTTCTTCAAACCCTCTGCGGTTCGGCCGCCGCAGCAGGGGCAGTGGGTGGTCGCTGGCGTAGCAGACGTGCGGAGTTGACCAGGATGCCCAGGTCGGGAATGGACTGGGCGGCCGCGGCGAGCATGATCGGCAGTAGCCCGGTCGCGGCCAGCGACAGGCCCAAGGCGTTGTAGCCGGCGGTGAAACCGATGTTGAGTCGGATGGCCCGCGCGGTGCGCCGAGCGATGCGCACGGCTTGAGGGACCAGCATCCAGTCCTCGCGCATCATCGCAATGTGGGCGGCCTCGATGGCGATGTCGCTACCAGCGGCACCCATGGCTATTCCGACGTCGGATTGTGCCAGGGCGGGAGCGTCGTTGACGCCGTCGCCGACCATCACCACCCGATGTCCGCGGTCTTGGTATTCCTTGACGATGGCGATTTTGTCCTCGGGCAACAGCCCGGCCCGGTAGCCGATACCGAGCGGGCCGGCGACGGCGGCTGCGGCGCTCTCGTGATCACCGGTGAGCATCTCCATCCGTTCGAAGCCCAACCCGCGCAGTTCGGCTAGGGCGGCGGGGATGTCGGGGCGGGGGGTGTCGGTGGCGCCCAGGACGCCGATGAGGGAGTCGTCGACGGTGACGGCGAGCAGGGTGCTGCCGGCGTCGGCGAGTGCACGCACGCGCGGGTCGTGGGCGTGCTCGCCGAGAAGTCGCGGCCCACCGACGGCGACGGGGGCACCGTCGACGCTGGCTTGCACGCCGTGGCCTGGGATGGCCCGGAAGTCGGCGGGTTCGGCCAAGCCGATCCCGCGGACGGTGGCGGTGGCGCGGACCGCCTCGGCCAGTGGGTGTTCGGAGTAGCGTTCGGCGCTGGCCGCCAGCCGCAGCACCTCGTGTTCGGAGCGGTGGTCGAAAGTGAGGATCGTGGTGATCTGCGGGCGCCCCAGGGTCAGGGTGCCGGTCTTGTCGATCAGCAGCACGTCGGCCTTGGCCAGCGCTTCCAGGTAGCGGCCACCCTTGATGAGTAAGCCGTGCTGGGCGGCGGCGCCCACTGAGGCCAGCACCGCGACCGGGGTGGCCATCGCGAACGAGCAGGAGCAGGCGACCACCAGCACCGCCGCGGTGGACAACGCGTTGCCGGACAGCAGCCAGGTCAGTGCGGCGACGGCGATCACGACGGGCAGGTAGTAGGTCGCGAACTTGTCGGCGATGCGCTGCACCGGGGCGCGATGGGTTTCGGCCTGCTCGACCATGGCGACCACCCGCCCGAAGGTGGTCTGCTCACCGGTTCCGGTGACCCGTATGCGCAGTGCCCCCAACCCGGCGAAGGAGGCAGCGAAGACCCGGCTGCCCGGCCCGACCTCGACTGGCATCGATTCCCCGGTGATGGCGGCCTGATCCACGGTGGCCGTGCCGTCGGTCACGGTGCCATCGACGGGGATCTGCTCACCAGGGCGCACGATGACCGTCTCCCCGAGGCGTAGCTGCTCGATGGGTACCTCGACTTCGATGCCGTCGCGGTGCACCCGCGCGGTGGTCGGGGCCAGCGCGGCCAGTTCCCGTACGGCCCTTCGGGCCTTGTCGGCAGTGAATTTCTCGGCGTAGTTGGCCACGTGAATGAACAGCACCACCACTGCGGCCACCGGCCACTCACCCACCGCCAGCGCAGCGGCCACCCCGACCGTCATCAACGTATGAGAGGTGATCTTGCCGCGCAGCGCGTCACGGGCGACGTTGAGGAAGATCAGGGCCCCGCCGGCCAGCACCAAGGCCAAACCGACCCAGAACGGCACCCGATCGGTGAGACGCTCGAATGCTCCCAGCCACTCACCGACCACGACCACCAGCAGCACCAGGCCCACGACCAGACCGAACAGGGTCAACACCGGGCGGGCGAGACCGAAACGCCCGGACCCCGTTGGCGATGAATTGATGGTGCAGCTATTGCCGCACCCACACGCCATCTCCGTTGCGACTCCGATTTCCCTGGCGTCGGGCACCGGGGGCGGTTGAGTCGTCATGGGCACTCCCTCTCAGCGCGCCAAGGAGGTGCGGACAACGGCGCATACTCGTAGGGTAAAACTTGGAGTGCACTCCAATATCAAGGCAATTGGGAAGAAAGTGCGATATGGCCGACACCGCCGCCACCATGGCCGCGCAAGGCTGGACGATCGCGGAGCTGGCCGCACGAGCCGGGGTGAAGCCCGACACCCTCCGCTACTACGAGCGCATCGGCCTGCTACCGGCCCCGCGTCGCACCAGTGGCGCTCATCGTCGCTACGACCCGGTCGCCCTGGACCGGCTCCGATTCATCCAGGGCGTCCAACGGTTGGGGCTTCGGCTTGATCAGATCGGTGATCTGTTGGCGATCCGCGACACCGGCCAGTGCCCCTGCGAACCCGCTGCCACGTTCCTGCAACGCCGATTGACTGATCTTGACGAAGAGATCGCCCGACTAACCGCGCTACGGGCCGAACTGCTCACCATGGCCCAAGCCCTGCCTGCGGACAACTGTCCAGACCCTGCTCCCGGCACCTGGCGCCCGCCCCAGCCACACGCCGGGGATGGACCACATCCCATGTCACGGTCATAGTCATCGGTCTTTGACTGTTGCTCTCTCTTCGCCCGCGTAGGGCTGCAAATGAACCAACACCACCGCATCATCTACTATCTCGGTACAGAGATAGTAGATGGATGCTTAGGGGCCCTGGGCTGCTACGCAGTCGAGCGGTTGTTGCGGCAAAGTTGAAGGAGCAGGTGTGCGGAGATTTGGTTTGATGACGGTGCTGGCGGCGGTAATGGTGATGGTTGGCTTCGGCTTTCCAGGAGTCGCGGCGGCGGCAGACCCTTGTATGCACCGCTTTGGGTCTCACCAGCAGGTCGGCGATGGCGGCGGCGTGCTGGACTGGTCGGTAACCGACCTCAAGAAGAGCGGAGACACGGCACCTGGCTATCCGTTGACCGGGCAACTATGGGAGGCCACCGCGACGGTCACGGCGATCTCTGGGACCGCTACACCGATCATCCCCAACTTCAACGCAACCAATGACCGCGGCAGCTACCCGGTGCTCTGGCAAGTGGCAAGCGCGCAGGGCATTTCCGGCGCAACGCTGGCACAAGGCCAGACCGCCACAGGCAAGATCTACTTCGATGTCACAGGCGGCGACCCCATGGCGGTCACCTACACCGCTGGCGGCGCGAAGCCACTGATGTGGTGTTGCGACGACGCCATGATGGCGATGCCGATGGACAACTGCACGTGTTGCGCCGACATGGACATGAAGGAACCGTGCCCGTGTTGCACCGGGGAGATGTAACCGGTGTCCCTTTGCGGCGAGCGGTGACAGGGAAAGCGCACCGTTCTTCGCCACCCGCTTCAAGGGGATGTCTCAGTCGCAGTAGGCAATTAGGTAGGTGATGGTGTGCGGGTGTTCGGCGAACTCGAGACCGTGGTGATGGCGCGGTTGTGGTCGGTGGGCGGGCAGGGCACGGTCAGGGAGGTTTTCGAACTGTTACGCACCGACCGTGCGATCGTGTACACCACGGTGCTGTCGACGATGGAGAATCTTCACCGCAAGGGTCATTTGCATCGCGAGCGTGAGGGCAAGGCGTTTCGCTACCGCACCGTATTGAGCCACGCCGAACACATCGCCGGGCTGATGCGCGAAGCCCTCAGTGACGGCGAACACGAAACAGCAGCTGTGCTGACGCACTTCGTGGGAGAGATGAGCCCGGAGGAATTGGCGGGACTCGAAGACGTCCTTCGTCGTCGCGGCAGGGTATGACGACGACGTGAACATTGCCGTGTGTCTGCTCGTCTACGCCGTGTCCCTAACGGTGCTGGGACCGGGACTGCTCTCGCGCGCCACTCGCAACGGTGCCGCACCCCGCCTTGGTGTGTGCGCTTGGCTCGCGGTGATGGCCACCGTCGTGGCGGCCTGGGTGGGCGCTTTGGCGTTGTTCTCCTATCAGATCGTCGTTTCTTGGGGTCAGATCGGTTCCGTGCTGACGGGCTGCGTGGCCGGTCTTGGATTGATCGCCCGCGGCGGGTACGGCGATCTGCTGCAGGTCACATTTGTGGTCTTGGCGGTGATGGGCTCTGTCGCGGTGCTGGTGCTCGCCGCTCGCGCCGTGAACGTTCTACACCGGGCCCATCGGGGCGGCGCCGACCACGTCCGGGCCGTCAGAATCGCTGCCGGAGACACTGCACCCGGGCCCGGCGGGGCGCTCGTCATCGATAGCGACCGGCGCGGGGTGTACTGCCTGGCCAGTCGCCCCCACACCATCGTCATGACCCGGGCAGCCCTCGACGTCCTCGACGACGCCCAGCAAGCCGCGGTGATCTCCCATGAACGCGCCCACTTGATCGGACATCATCACCTGGTCCTGGCCCTGACCGGCGCAGTGAGCGAGATCTTGCCTCGCGTGCGGCTGTTCACCGCTGGCGCGGCCGAGATCGCCCGTCTCCTGGAAATGTGCGCCGACGACGCAGCCGCCCGCCGCCACAGTGCCGGCACCGTGGTCGATGCTCTGCTCGCCCTGATCCTGCCCTCCCCGACCTCATCACCTCCCCATGCGCCCCTAGCCACCCCCGTCGCGGCGCTGGGCGCCGCCGGGCTGGCCGTGACGCAGCGGATCGAGCGGCTCCTCTTCCCGCCCGACCGGACATCCGCCCGCACGGGTCTGGCCCTGGTGATGGGTGCGGTCCTCCTCTGGCCAGCCCTCACGGCCGGGCTGATGATCGCTCCGCCCGCACTCTGCCTGTGAAAGCGGTCTCTTGGCCCGATGCCCGGGCAGCGTTGATGCTGCTGTTCCTGCTGGGCGCTGGCGGCGATACCGGGCGCACTGTGGGCCCCGGTTCAATGCATGCGGCTCACATGCGCCGTCAGCGTGGGGTCGGGTTGGGGACGATTCGCAGGTAGGGGCGCGGGGCGTCCCATCCGTCCGGATAGATCTGGCGGGCCTCGTCGTCGGTGACGGATCCGGAGATGATGACGTCTTCGCCTGGGCGCCATTGCGCAGGGGTGGCCACCTTGTGCTCGGCGGTGAGCTGCAGCGAGTCGATGACACGCAGGATCTCGTCGAAATTGCGTCCCGTCGTCATCGGGTAGACCAGAACGAGTTTGATCTTCTTGTCCGGTCCGATGACGAAGACGTTGCGCAAGGTCGCCATCTCGGCGGGGCTGTGCTCGGTCGGATCCCCGGTGATTCCAGCTGGGAGCATCCCGTAGGCCTTCGAGATGGTGTAGTCGCTGTCGGAGATCATCGGGAAGTTGGGCGCGGTTCCTTGCGTCTCGGCGATGTCGCTCGCCCATGCGGTGTGGTTGTCCAACGGGTCGACCGACAGACCCACGATCTTGACGTTGCGGCGGTCGAACTCGGGTTTTATCCGAGCCATGTATCCCAGTTCTGTCGTGCACACCGGGGTGAAGTCGCGTGGGTGTGAGAACAGCACTGCCCAGCTGTCACCGATCCACTCGTGGAAGTTGATCGGGCCGTCGGTGGTCTGGGCGTGGAAATCAGGGGCGGTGTGCCCGATGGTCAGAGTCATAGAAGGCCCCATTCGTGTCGCCGGCCAGGGTGATGGCACCACAGTAGCGATCCGGGCAGGGGCGTGACGCTGGTCGAGGTCATGGCAGGTAGCTCCTCTCATATCGTGGCGGGGTCGAGCAATGTGCGGCGTGAAAGGCGAGCTGATCGTCCCGACCCCGGTCACCTGTGCGGGGACCCCGCGGGGTCGGTGATGGGTGGTTCACGTGGTGGTGAGGTGGAGTCGGTCTGCGGTGCTGTAGTCGTCGTCGACGAGCACGACGCTGCGACTGGCCCGGTCGAGGAGCGAGGCAGCGATCGAGGACCGGTAGCCCGAGGCGCAGTGCACCCAGACCTGTCCGTCGGGCAGTTCGTCGATGCGGTCGGGCAGTTCGTGCAGCGGGATGTTGACCGCGCCGGGGATGCGGCTGGCCGCGAATTCTTGGCGTTGCCGCACATCGAGCACGACGACGTCGTCGTGGTTGCCGAGGATGTCAGCGAGGTCGGTGAAGTCGGCGACCCGGTAGCGGCGCAATTCGGTGCCGGCGCGCAGGTCGGCGATCTTGCCGGTGGCTGCGCCGTGGAGGTCGTCGATGCCGATGCGGACCAGTTCCCGTCGTGCGTCGGCGATCTGCTCGACGGTGTCGCCGATCAGCGTCAGTGGTTCACCCCATCGGTGGAGCCAGCCCAGGTAGGTGACGAAGCTGCCGGAGAGTTCGAATCCGAATGTTCCATCGAGGTGCCCGGCGGCGAACGCGGTGCGGTGGCGCAGGTCGACCACCCACTGCCCGGCGTCGATGCGCCGCCGCAGCTCGGTTGGGTCGACCGGTTCGGGTAGTGACAGATTAACGGGGGCGGGCCCGGCCTGATTGATCACTCCCATGTGGGCGTAGTAGGCGGGGTACGCCGAGAGCCCTTCGAGAAGTTCAGTGACGTAGGCCTGTTCGTCGTGAGTCAGCGCCGGGTTGTTGGTGCGCTGCTCGGCGATCGTGGATGCATCACCGGTGGCGGGAGTGGCTGAGCAGAAACTGCCGAACCCGTGGGTGGGATAGACCCGCGTGGAGTCGGGCAGCGTCTCGGCCAGACGACGCACCGAGCGGTATTGAGCGTGGGTCAACTCCTGGGTGTGTTGGGGGCCGAGTAGATCGGTGCGTCCGGTGGTGCCGTGCAGCATCGACCCTCCGGTGAACACGCCCACGACGTCGCCGGTGGCGTCGCGCAGCACGTAGCTGACGTGGTGGTGTGTGTGGCCGGGTGTGTGCATCACCTGCAGCTGCATGCGGCCCGCGGTGATCAGGTCCCCGTCGCGAGCGGGGCGGCGCTCGTAGTCGACGTCGTCGCCGGCGGGCACCACGTACTCCGCCCCCACGCTGCGCGACAATTCGAGGCCGCCGGTCACGTAGTCGTTGTGGATGTGGGTTTCCAGCACGTGGGTGATGTGCACGCCGCGCCGCCTGGCCGCATCGAGGACGCGGTCGACGTCTCGTTGCGGATCGATCACCACCGCAGTGTCGCCAGCGCTGATCAGGTAACTGCGGTCCCCGAGGCTCGAGGTGTCGATGACGTCGACCTCGACGTCGACGGTGTCGTTGTCTTCCATGGGTTCTTCTCCTTCACATGCGTTCCGATACCCAGGGAGGGTATTTGGGTAATCGTGCTGGGACGACGGCTCGGGAAAAGTCGACGAGCCGGATGCTTGGCGGGTCAACGAATCACGATGGTGTCCAGTAGGACGTAGGCCGCGACGGCGAACACGAGGAAGGCGAACCAGCGTGTCAGCCGGGCAGTGTGCAACCTGGTGCCGAAATGCCCAGCGATGAGCGATGCGCCGATCGCCGTGGCCACGAAGGCGCCCGTGATCGACCAATCGATGTCGGCCCCATCGAGATGAGACAGCACTCCGGCCGCGGAGTTGGCGACGATGATCAGCAGCGAGGTGCCGATCGCGATCGGCACCTCTACACCGAGGAGCAGCACCAGGGCGGGGATGATGACGAAGCCTCCACCGACGCCGAACAACCCGGTGAGCAAACCGACCAGGAAGCCAGCGGGGATCGACCGCGATGCGCAGCGCCGCCAGTTGATGCCCGAATCTTCTACAGCGCAGGCGGTCCCAGTGCTCGCCGAATCGGCCAGCATCCGCGCTCCGGCGACGACCATCAGCACCGCAAAGCCAATCATGAGAACCGGCTGCGGCAGGTGTTCACCGATCGCGCTGCCGATCAGCGTGGCGGGGATGCCGGCCGCGGCGAAGATGCCAGCCAGCCGCCACTGCACCTGCCCGGCGCGCACCTTGGGCAGCGCCCCGACCGCTGAGGCCGCCGCGATCACGATCAGCGACATCGGAATGGCCTGCTCGATCCCTAGTCCAAGCCCATAGACCAACGCGGGAACGGCCAGGATGGATCCGCCACCGCCGAGCACGCCGAGAAGCGCCCCGATCACCACGCCCAGCGCCAGAGCGATGAGTACGCTCACCCCGCCCCCCACCGCGGAATCGGCCAGCCACGCGCCTGGACGACAGATGCCGCCAACAGGCTGCCGGACTGCGTGAACGTGAACCCATCGACGGCGCGCAGCATCGTCAGGCCAACGCCAAGAACAACTTCTCGAGTTCGGCCTCGGTCATCAGCGGAGCCGCACCACGTTCCTGTTCAGTCAGGCATTGGCGCAGACCCGTCGCCACGATCTTGAATCCGGCCTTGTCCAACGCGCGCGACACCGCCGCCAGCTGGATGACCACGTCCTTGCAATCGCGGCCCTGCTCGATCATCGAGATGACCCCCGCCAGCTGCCCGTGCGCGCGTCGCAGCCGGTTGAGCACCACCGCAATACTTTCCTCATCGCCGACCATCGCCGACTCCTTTCGTCCGTAGCGCCCATCACTATACCCTAGGGGGTATATAAGTGGCCATCGCGGAGACCGAGCCAAGCCCGAGACGACAAGAAAACATGCCCTCGACGGGTATACCGGAAGGGGTATATACGGAACGTGGAGAAGCCTGCGCCACAGGGCTGCCGTCCTGCGAGTTGTTAGCGCTCGGTGGTCAGCCGATCTAGTAGTGGCCGCAGGTCCTCGGCTAGGAGTGCCATGAGGTACACCGCGGCCACTCTGTGTTGGCGGTCGAGGACCATCGTGGTGGGCACCACGCTGGTCGGATAGGTGCGTCCCAGAGTGATGAGGCTGCGCATCGCTGGGTCGAAGATGGAGGGATATTGCACGTTGCGGTCGGTGACGAAATCGCGTGCAGTGTCTCTGTTGTCGCGTACGTCGATACCGAGGAACTGCACACCGCGGTCGCGGTATTCGGCGTAGACCGTCTCCAGCTCCGGGGTCTCGGTGCGGCATGGCGCACACCAAGAGCCCCACACGTTGATGAGGATCACCTTCCCGGTGAAATCCGACAGCCGGATCGGTTCGTCGGTGAACAAGTCGGGGCCGCTGAGATCGCCGATCGTGCCCCGTGTCGAGGGAGGGTCGTAGAAGATCGCGGTCTTGCCGCCGGGGGAGACGAAGTCGAACGTACCGCCTTGCGCGACGGCACCCTCGCCAGTAGTGCAGCCGGTGACCTGGGCTGCCGCGATGACAAGGGCTGCCACGACCGCGAGAGATTGCTTCGCGCTACGCATGAAACCTCCTTCATTACAAGTAGTTTGGCGTTCAGCTAGTGTGCGGGCGAGGGGCGCAGCCTAGCTCTTAGAAGGCGAGGCCGCTGACCAGGATGAAGACGCCAAGGGCGATCAAGACGATCGGGAACAGCACGTGTTCCCAGCGTTCGAGGACCTCGGCGATCGGCTGGCGGGTGGCGACGAATCTGGCGGCGACGACGAGGACCGCGACGAGCACGAGGAAGACGACACAGTAGGCCACCACGGCCGCGGGTTCCACGCTGAGGAAGACGGGGACGTAGACGCCGATGTTGTCCCCGCCGTTGGCGAAGGTGACTCCAGCGACGGTCCAGACGCCGACGTTCTTGCCCGCGACCTTTGCGTCATCGTCGTCGCGTCCGTTGCCGCGCCAGGTTTCCCATGCCGCCCAAAGCCCCAGGGCCAGGGGTATGAGTCCGAAGTACGGGATGATTTCGCGCGGAAGGAACGCTCCGGCACCCAACGTCACGAGCACAGCCGCGCCCAGGATCCCCGCAAACCCCAGATACTGGCCTGCAGTGATCCGAGCCGTTGTCCCGCGCTGTCCCGCGCCGCGGGCGAAGAACAGCGACAGCACGATGATGTCGTCGATGTTGGTGACGATGAACAGGCCGATCGCGGGCAGAACCGACGACAGGATCATGCGGCTGGCCCTACCTCTGCGGTGTCGCTTGCGCGCCAGCTAGCCACAACGAGGACGGCGGCGCCGCCGACGACGAAGACGTCAGCGAGGTTGAAGGTGGGAAACCAGCCCGTGTGCAGGTAGTCGGTGACGACCCCGTCGGCGGCGCGGTCACCCAGGTTGGCCACCGCGCCACCCAGCATCGCGGCCAGTGCGAGCACGACGGGCAGCGCGGCGGTGCGCGTGACGCGGACCGCGAACACCGCGAGTGCGACCACGATCACGCCGGTGATGCCGAGCAGGACCGCTGGGGGCAGGGTGTCGCCGAGACTGAATGCCACCCCGGGGTTGAACGCCAGCCGCAGGTGTAGCAGCCCGAGATCTGTTGAGCTGCCGTCGTTCAACGCGTCGGCAGCCCACGCCTTCAGTCCCAGATCGAGTCCCGCGACGATGACCGCCGTGGCGGTCAGGGTGATCCGCGCCCGAATCACCCTGGCCCCGGCATTGGTGCGGCCGGCGGTCACGACGGCGCGCCGACCGCCGCCGCGCGAGTTTGATTGGCTGGCCGTGCCACCGGCGCGGTGACCAACGGTGTGGCGCGCCCGGCGCGCACACCGTTGGCGATGACCACGATCTCGGCGAGTTCGTGGATCAGCACGACGGCGGCCAGGCCCAGCACACCGAACAAGGCCAGCGGCATCAACGCGATGATCAGGCCCAGGGACAGGCCGACGTTCTGCAGCATGATCCGCCGCGCTCGGCGTGCGTGGCTGAACGTCTGCGGCAGGTGGCGCAGGTCTTCGCCCATCAGCGCCACGTCGGCGGTTTCGATGGCCACGTCGGTGCCCATCGCGCCCATCGCGATGCCCAGGTCGGCGGTGGCCAGCGCGGGAGCGTCGTTGACGCCATCGCCGACCATCGCGGTGGGGCGCTGGGCCCGGAGCTGCTCGATCAGTCGCGCCTTGTCCTCGGGGCGCAGCTCGGCGTGCACGGCCTCGATCCCGACGTCGCGGGCCAACGCGGCGGCGGTGGCGTGGTTGTCGCCGGTGAGCATCGCCACGTGATAGCCGTCGCGGCGCAGTTGGGCGACCACCTCGGCGGCCTCGGGGCGCAGTTCGTCGCGCACGGCGATCGCACCGATGACCTGTCCGTTGTCTTCGACGAGGACGGCGGTGGCGCCTGCCTGCTGCATCCGTGCGACGTCATTGGCGAGCGGGCCGGGGTCGAGCCAGCCGGGGCGCCCCAGGCGGATGGTCCGCCCGTCGCGGCGCCCGGTGAGCCCGGCACCGGTGACGGCCTCCACGTCGGTGGCAGCGGTGACGTCATCGACGGCGGCGGTCAGGATCGCCGCGGCCAGCGGGTGCTCGCTGCGCGCTTCCAGGGCCGCCGCCACAGCGAGGACCTGCTCGCGGGTGGGGCCGCCGGTGGTGACCACGTCGATGACGGCGGGCCGGTTCGCGGTGAGCGTGCCGGTCTTGTCCAGGGCGACGCCGCGGATCTTGCCCAGCCCTTCCAGTGCCGCGCCGCCCTTGACCAGGGCACCGAGCTTGCTGGCGGCGCCGATGGCGGCCACGACGGTGACGGGCACCGAGATCGCCAGGGCGCACGGTGAGGCGGCGACCAGTACCACCAGGGCGCGTTCGATCCACGTCGCCGGGTCCCCGAGCAGGCTACCTACCAGCGCGATCAGTGCCGCGGCGATCATGACCGCAGGCACGAGGGGTTTGGCGATGCGGTCGGCCAGGCGTTGGGAGGCGCCCTTGCGGGACTGCTCGGCTTCCACGATGCGCACGATGCGGGCCAGCGAGTTGTCCTCGGCGGTGGTGGTGACCTCCACCTCGAGGACGCCGGTGCCGTTGATCGACCCGGCGAACACCTCATCGCCTGGGCCGGCTTCGACGGGAACCGACTCGCCGGTGATGGCTGAGACATCAAGGGCGGTGCGGCCGTGGCCGATGATGCCGTCGGTCGCCACACGCTCACCCGGCTTGACCAGCATCCGGTCGCCGATCCGCAACTCAGTTGGGGCGACGACGATTTCGGTGCCGTCACGCAGGACGGTCGCCTTGTCGGGCACCAGCGACAACAGCGCGCGCAGTCCGCGTCGGGTGCGCGCCAGCGAGTACTCCTCCAGCCCCTCGCTGATCGAGAACAGGAAGGCCAGCATGGCGGCCTCACCCACCTCGCCGAGGATCACCGCGCCCACGGCGGCGATGGTCATCAGCGTGCCTACCCCGATCTTGCCCTTGACCAGCCGTTTGAGGGTGGACGGCACGAAGGTATAGGCACCGGCCAGCAGCGCCACCGCTTCCAGCGTGCGGACGACCGGCTCGGCGACGTCGAGGAACCCGGCGATGAGGGCTGCCAGCAGGAACACCCCCGAAATGGCGGCGAACTGCAGCTCCTTGATCTGCCAGAGCCGCTCGGGCTCACGCTCCTGCTCGTCGACCCCGCGGGGTTCGTCAGTGCCGCAGCCGCACGCATCGCTCATCGGTGAGCCTCCTGCGTATCCGCCGTCTCGGCGTGGGAGCGGGTTCCGTAGTTCGGGCACAGCGCCACCGCGTTGCCGGTAGCGGCCAGCAGCGTCTCGGCTGAGGCCAGCAGGTCGAGCAGTTCGGGGCGGCTCAGCGAGTAGAACACCTGCCGCCCCTCGGGGCGGCCGGTCACCAGCCCGCAGTCGCGCAGGCACGCCACATGGGCCGACACGGTGGACTGGGCCAACCCCAGCTCCCCAATCAGGTCGACCACGCGGGCCTCCCCGCTGCCCAGGCGGCGCACGATCGCCAACCGAGCCGAATCGGAGAGGCTGTGAAACAGTGCCACCGCGGCATCCAGATTCGAAGAGGCCCCCGAGGCGCCGCCGCTGAGGCACGCATCCGTCTTATTCATCGCCATGCGGCGATGATAGCCGGTCAGCAACGATACTTCGAGGTGGGGTCAGATGCCGATGTCCGCGCGTCACCATTCACCGTCGTGGAGGTGAGGGCGCACCCGCCGCCGCGGGTGAACGGGTAAACCATCTGCCGGAGATAGCCGGTGGGGTAGTCGGGTTTGGCGGCCATGCCGAGCTGGGTGGAGTCGAAGCGGCGGGCGGGGTCATAGGAGTAGGTGCGCATCAGGTGATCCCACACCAGGGTGAACAACCCGAAGTTGACGTCACCAATGCCGGCCCACTTGAGGTGGTGGAAGCGGTGGCCCTCGTTGAGGGCCAAGACGTATTTGGCGGGGCCGATGCGGTAATCGGCGTTGGAGTGCTGCAACAACAGCTGGATCGCCACCGCCAGCGCCAAGACAGAAGCGACGTCGACCGGTAGGCCGATCAGGATCAGGGGGGCCACGCCGGCGGCCATCTCGGCGGTTTGGTGCAGGGGGTGTTTCACCAGGCCGTTGAGCCCATAGAACCGGGTGATGCTGTGGTGCACCGCGTGAAAACGCCACAGGACGCCGATCTTGTGGCTGGCCAGGTGCACCACAGTAATGCCGAAGTCCGCGACCAGGATCGCAGCGAGGACCTGGGCGACGAATGGCCAACTGTGGGGCCACAGCTGAGATGCGGGCACGATCGCGGCCAGTAGCGGGATGGCGGCGACGCTGGCCAGGATGAGGGTTTCGTTGACCGCGACGTGGATGCGGTCGCGGCTGCTGTCGGCGCGGTCGTGATTCCACTGCGGGTCATACGGGATGACCCGCTCCACCAGAAACGCCGTGGCGATCGCGACAGCCAGAATGGTCAGCAGCCAGGACTTCGGGGCGCCGGCGACGGCCAAGGTGATACCCGCGCCGTTGAGGCCGATCAGCATGAACGGGACGTAGCCGTACCGGGCCACCGCCCGAACCGCGGCAGTGGCCGTCGATGTTGTGGATGTCGTACTCATACCCTTGATCGTCGCGGCCTCCGCCGTGTCGATGCTTGAATGATTCGGCTACCTGCCGGTGTCGAGGTCCCAGGACACGTGCCGGCTCAGCACCGAGGGCGCCAAGCCGAACATCTCGCGGGTGGTGCGAGTCAGGTGGGCGCTGTCGGCGAACCCCGCACCGTGCGCCGCCCCGGTCAGGTCGTCGCCGGCCTGGACGTGGATGATCGCGGCCCGCAGCCGCGACCACAACACGTAACGGCGCAGCGGAATGCCGACCTGCTCGGTGAACAGGTGTGTCAACCGGCTCGCTGAGATCCCGACCTGTGCAGCTAGTTCCGTGCCGCTGACCGGGCCCGCCGCCACCAGGTCGGGCAGCAGCCGCAGCGCGTCGTCAATGGCGGGATGCCGCGCCGCTGGGCCGTCGTCGGCAGCGTCGGGCGCCAGGTGTGCGATCAGCTCGTCGACCACCGCGGCTAACGCTCGCCGCCGGGTGAAAGTCAGCACTGGGGCGACAGTCCACCCCGACTGGACCGCACGCAGCTGTGCGGCCCGTCCCGGCGCGGATTCCGGCTCCAGGAATATCACCGTGCCGTCCTGGGTGCCGACCTCGATTCGATGTGCCGCGTCGGCGGGAACGGCCACCTTCGTGGCGCGGTGTCGCGCGCCGTGCTCGTCGAGCACCGTGAAAGGCGTTGTCGCGGTGATGATCTGAACGGCATGGTGGGCGTGAATGTCCGTGGGGCCGATCGATCCAGTGAACGCCAACACTCCCGGCCGCAGTAGCGCCGCACCACCCCAGCGCGGTTCGCGGGCGAGGCCGGCACCAGTCCTACTCAGATCCACGAAACGACGACAGACACTAGACCGTGGTGTGGGCCGGTGCCGCCGGGCGAGTCGACACTGCGGCGGCGATGCGGTCCAAAGCTTCGGCGTTGACGCGGTAGTAGGCCCATTTGCCGCGTTGGTCGCGGCTGACCAGGCCGCTGTCGACGAGCAGCTTCATGTGATGAGACACCGTGGGTTGGCTCAAGCCGAGTGGTTCGGTGAGGTCGCAGATGCAGGCTTCGCCGCCGTCGGATGCGGCGATGAGGGACACCAGCTTGACCCGCGCGGGGTCGGCGAGTGCTTTGAACACCGAGGCGAGACGTTCGGCGGCGGGGGTGTCCAGGATGCCGCCGGTGAGCGGTGAGCAGCAGGCAGCCACATCGCTGGAGGTCAATGGTGCGGTCGCGGTGGCCATGTCCTCCATGATGGCACACGCATTGACAAACATCGATGCGTCGAGCACGATCGATCCCATCGAAGAACGTCGATGAGAGGAGTTGAGCATGTCGGAGCTGCCCGTCGTAGTGATCGGGGCCGGACCGTTGGGTTTGGCGGCGGCCGCGCACCTGCTGGAGCGTGAACTCACCCCCCTAGTGTTGGAGGCCGGCCAAGGTCCAGGATCGGCGGTTGAGCAGTGGGAGCACGTGCGCACGTTCTCGCCGTGGCCCGAGCTGGTGGACCCCGCCGCTGCGCGACTCCTGGAATCGACGGGCTGGACCGCCCAAGAGTCGGGGTTCCCGACCGGTCGGGAGTGGATCGACGGGTACCTGGCGCCGCTGGCGGACGCTCTGGGCAAGCATGTGCGGTACGGCGCGCGGGTCGAGGCGGTCTCGCGGCTGGGCCGTGATCGACTGGTCAGCCCGGGCCGTGCCGAGACGCCGTTCGTGGTGCATGCGAGCAACGCTGACGGGACGGAGTGCCGGGTGCAGGCCCGCGCCGTCATCGATGCGTCGGGCACCTGGGGCCAGCCTAATCCTGCTGGCGCTGACGGCGTTCCGGCGATCGGGGAACGCGTCGCGGCATCCTCCGGGGTGCTGACCTACGTTCCACCTACGCTGGCGCAGGCCTCGGGTTTGGCGGGCAAGCATGTGGTGGTGGTCGGCAGCGGGCATTCGGCGATGACCGCGGTGATCCAGCTCGGCGAGGTGGTGCGCAAGAATCCCTCGACGACGGTGACGTGGGTACTGCGCCGCGGGGTCTCCGAGGACACCTTCGGCGGGGGCGCCGCTGACGAACTCCCGCAGCGCGGCGCGTTGGGTGTGCGCTCCAAGGAAGCGGTCGAAGCGGGTCGGGTGTCGCTGTCGACCGGGTTCCGCACCGAACGCATCGATCTCGTCGAGGGCCGGGCCGTGCTGACCGCTGAGGACGGGCGCGCATTGGCGCCGGCTGATCACGTGGTGGTGCTGACCGGGTTCCGGCCGGACCTGTCGTTTCTGTCGGAGATGCGCATCGAACTGGATCCCATCCTGCAGGCCCCGGTCAACGTGGCTCCCTCGATTGATCCGAACATGCACTCCTGCGGCAGCGTCCTGCCGCACGGAGCCGCCGAGTTGGCCCACCCTGAACCGAATCTCTACATCGTGGGGATGAAGTCCTACGGGCGGGCGCCGACCTTCCTGGCGATGACCGGCTATGAGCAGGTCCGCAGCATCGCCGCGGAGCTGGTCGGCGACCACGAGGCCGCTCGCCGGGTCGAGCTGACGCTGCCGGATACCGGGGTGTGCAACGGAGCGGGCTTGTTCGACGACCCGGAGGGCCAGAATGCCGGCGGCGGATGCTGCGGACCGGCCCCGGCAGCGCAGTCCGCACCGCAGCTGTTGTCGTTGTCGCTCAACCCCATTGGCGGATGACTACGGGACATTCTCATGCGGCACCCAGCGCAGCCCACGGGCTGCGCTGGGTGCTGCTGACCCTGTGCGTCACGGAGATCACCAGCTGGGGTGTGTTGTATTACGCCTTCACGGTGATGTCGGAGCAGATCAGCGCCGACACCGGGTGGTCAGCCCCCGCGGTGACCGCAGCGTTCTCCGCCGGGCTGGTGACCGCAGCTCTGGTGGGCATCCTCGTCGGGCGGTGGCTGGACCGCGTCGGTCCGCGCTGGATCATGACCGCCGGCTCCATCCTCGGTGTGCTCTCCGTGGTGGCGGTCGTGACGGCGCCCAACTACGGCTGGTTCGTGGCGGCGTGGGTGCTGGCTGGGGTGGCGATGAGCGCAGTGTTCTATGCGCCCGCGTTCGCGGCGCTGACCCGGTTCTTCGGCACCGACGCGGTACGTGCTCTGACGGTGCTGACGCTGGTGGCCGGTTTCGCCAGTACCGTGTTCGCGCCCCTGACCGCCGCACTATCCGCTCAGATGAGCTGGCGCCACACCTATCTCGTCCTGGCCGCCGTGCTGGCGGCGATCACCATCCCGGCGCACTTCTTCGGCCTGCGCCGCCCATGGCCGCCGGTGGCCACCCAGCATCACCACGTCGAGGCACCGACCCGCACCGCTCGCAGTGGGCCGTTCCTCGCTCTGATAGCGGCGTTCGCGCTCGCCGGACTCGCCTCGTATGCGGTGATCGCCAACCTGGTGCCGTTGATGAGCCAACGCGGCATCAGCACTGGTGCCGCGGCGGTCGCGCTCGGCCTGGGCGGCGCAGGACAAGTGCTCGGACGCCTGGGCTACCAGAGGTTGGTGCGCCGCGTCGGCGTTGTCCCCCGCACGGTGATCATCATGGCCGGCGTCGCCGCCACCACCGCGCTGCTCGGGCTGTTCAGCAGTTTCGCGGCGCTGGTCGTGGTGGCGATCGGAGCGGGGGTGATGCGCGGCATCATGACGCTGCTGCAAGCCACCGCGGTCACCGAGCGTTGGGGTTCCACCCATTACGGCCATCTCAGCGGCCTGTTGTCCGCGCCGATCATGATCGCTACCGCGGTCGGACCGTTCGTCGGTGCGGCGCTGGCCAGCCTCCTCGGAGGGTACGCCGCCATGTTCGTCGCCCTCGGCGCCATCGCCGCGGCAGGGGCACTGATGGCGGTGGCCACCAGGCCGCGAGTCGCAACCCCCGTGCCGGTCGTCCGGGTCTAGCCGCCTTCGGCTCGCAATCCGATCCAGTGCACCCCGGAGGTCAGCTGAATGCCTTCGCCCGGAGGTGGCGCGCCCAGGTCTGGGTGGCCATTTGGGTGGCATCCCAAGGCGATCCCAGCGGCGGGGTGTAGGACAGGTCCAGTTCGGAGAAGCCCTCGACGCTCATCTGGTGGAACAGTGCGGCGGCGTAGGTGTCGACCCGCTTGGAGACCTCGGCGCTGCGGTGTCCGACGAGCTGCGCCCCCAGCAGCCGGCCGCTGCGTTCGTCACCGGTGATCCGGATGTGAATCGGGGTGGCGCCCGGGTAGTACGCCTTGTGGTCATCCGGGGTGGCGGTGGTGGTGACCGGGGTCCAGCCGCGGTCGGCGGCGAGCACTTCGTGCTCACGCAGCCCGGTGCGGGCGGCCACCAGGTCGAAGACCTTGACCACCTGGGTGCCGAGGCTGCCGGCGAACCGCGCTGCGCCGCCGAGGGCGTTCTCCCCGGCGACGCGGCCCTGCTTGTGGGCGGTGGTGCCCAGCGGCAGCCAGGTCACGCCGAGGAGGCGGTGGTGGGTGTGTACGCAGTCCCCGGCGGCGAACACATCGGGCAGGGTGGTGCGCATCGCCTCATCGACGGCGATCGCACCCTTGATCCCGAGTTCGGCGCCGGCATCGACCGCCAGCTCCACGTCAGGCTTCACGCCGACCACGACGAGGACGAAATCGACTGTCTGCTGTAGTGTTTCGCCGCCCCGGTGGGCGGTCACAGTGAGGGCGCCGGTATCGGTGCGGGTGACGGCGGAGACGGTGGTGTTGGTGAGGACCCGAACGCCGTGGCGTTCCAGTTCGTCATGCACCAGGGCGCCCAGCTCGGGGTCGACGGTCGGCAGCACTTCGGGCAGCGCCTCGATCTGGGTGACGGCGATACCGCGGGTGGTGAGGCCTTCGGCCATCTCCAGGCCGATGTAGCCGGCGCCGATGATGACCGCGGTCTTGGGGTCGCGTTGCTCCAGGGAGTCCATGACGGCGAAGGTGTCGCCCATCGAATGCAGCAGGTGCACACCATTTTCGGGGCCGAGGGCGTCCGGTCCGGTCAAACCGTCGATCGGTGGGCGGGCACTGACTGCACCGGTGCCCACGATCAGCGCGTCATACGACAGTTCAGTGGGCGCCCCGGTCGGGTCGAGGACGTCGAGGGTGTGCTCGGCGGCGTTGATTCGGGTGGCGCGGGTGTCGGTGAGCACCCGCATGCCGGTGGCGGCCAGGTCATCAGCGGTGCGATGCGCGAGGTTGGTCCAGTGCGTGACCTCCCCGGAGACGTAGTAGGGGATGCCGCAGATGGAGAAGTTGGGGTAGGCGTCGGCGACGACCACGGTGACCTCGGTGCTGGGGTCGAGTTCGCGGATGCGCAGGGCGGCGCTGATACCGGCGTCGCTGCCGCCGATGGCGACGATATGGCGTGCGGGCATGACGAAGTCTCCTCGGTGCATCGAGTGGAAAAAGGTGGGGTGCTGCCGCGCTGCAGCGTGAAAGCGAGCTAAATGTCAGGCAGTGGTGTTGGTGAGCGTGGTGTGTAGGCGTTGGACGCGAGCGGTGATGTCGTCGCGGACTAGCCGCATGCGTTCGAGGCCGTCGATACCGCGTTCGGAGGGTTCGTCGGTGTCCCAGTTCTCCACCCGGGTGCCCGGCAGCGGATCGAGCTGGGCTTCCCGGCCGAGGGTGACCACCAGGTCGACGTCGCGGGCCAGGTCGTAGTCCACCGGCGTGGGTTGCTCACTGGTGATGTCGACGCCCACCTCGAGGAGGGCTTGGGCGGACAGCTCGTTGATCGCGGCACCGGGTTTGGTGCCGGCCGAATGCACGGTCACGGTGTCCCCGGCGAGCTGGCGCATGAGCCCGGCAGCCATCTGCGATTTGCCGCCGTTCTTGACGCACACGAACAGCACCGAAGGTGTCGACGAGTCGGTCATCGGGTCCTGTGCTCCTAGTTCTGGCGTGCGGTGACGTCGAGTTCCGCGAGCAGCCGGCGGACGCGTTCTTCGAGGTCGTCGCGGATCGGGCGGACCGCATCGACGTCCTGGCCCTCCGGGTCGGGCAGGTCCCAGTTCTCGTAGCGCTTGCCGGGGAAGATCGGGCAGGCATCTCCGCAGCCCATGGTGATCACCACGTCTGCGGCCTGGACGATCTCGTCGGTCCAGGGCTTGGGGAACTCACCGGTGATGTCGATGCCGACCTCGGCCATCACCGCGACGGCGGAGGGGTTGATGGCATCGCCGGGCTCGGAGCCACCCGACCAGGCCACGGCGTCGTCGCCGGCGAGGTGGGTGAAGAAGCCCAGCGCCATCTGGGACCGGCCGGCGTTGTGGGTGCACAGGAACAGCACCGTGGGCTTGCCGTCGCTGATCTTGCCTTCCACCCTCGCCAGGGCGTGCAGGCGTTGGCGGGCGAATCGTTCCGCTAGCAGGGGAAGGAAGTTGGGGACGGTGGCGCGGCCGGCGAACTGGTCATAGGAGGTGTGCAGGAACCGCTCGATCGTCTCGACACCGAAGCTGGCGCCGAAGTCGCGTTCCAACCGGGTGGCCGCCGTCTTGAGCGCGTGTTGTTGATCGATGGACAGGTCACGGTGCGGGCGCAGGGCGGCGGGGCTCTCGGACATGAGTGTTACGACTCCTGTGTCGTGGACGGGTGGACTGCGGTGGGGGCGGTGGTGTGGTCGCGGAAGCGTCGCCGCAGCGCCAGCGAGACGTAGACCAGGGCGACCAGCACGGGTACCTCGATCAGTGGGCCGACGACCCCGGCGAGGGCTTGCCCGGAGGTCGCGCCGTAGGTGGCGATCGCCACGGCGATGGCGAGTTCGAAGTTGTTGCCCGCGGCGGTGAACGCCAACGTGGTGGTGCGTTGGTAGCCCAGGCCGATCGCGGCGCCGAGCAGGTAGCCCCCGCCCCACATGATCGCGAAGTAGGCGAGCAGCGGTAGCGCGATCCGCACCACGTCCAGCGGTCGGCTGGTGATCTGTGCACCCTGCAGCGCAAAGAGAATCACGATGGTGAACAGCAGCCCGTAGAGCGCCCACGGCCCGATCCGGGGCAGGAACTTCGACTCATACCAGTCGCGACCCTTGGCCTTCTCCCCAAGCCGACGGGAGAGGTAGCCGGCCAACAGCGGAATGCCCAGGAAGATGAGCACTGATTTGGCGATCTGCCACGGCGAGGTGTCGATGATGGTCTGCTCCAAGCCCAGCCAACCGGGCAGCACGGACAGATAGAACCAGCCCAACACGGCGAACATGATGACCTGGAAGATCGAGTTCAGCGCCACCAGCACGGCCGCGGCTTCCCGGTCACCACAGGCCAGGTCATTCCAGATGATCACCATGGCGATGCAGCGGGCCAGCCCGACGATGATCAGCCCGGTCCGGTACTCGGGCAGGTCCGGCAGCATCAACCACGCCAACGCGAACATCAACGCCGGCCCAAACACCCAGTTCAAGAACAGGGAACTCAGCAGCAGCTTGCGGTCCCCGGTCACGGTGTCGAGGCGGTCGTAACGGACCTTGGCCAGCACCGGATACATCATGATCAACAGGCCGAGCGCGATCGGCAACGAGATCCCGTCGAGCTGAACGCCTTCCAGCGCACCGTCGAGACCGGGGACCCATCGGCCCAGGAGGAGGCCGGCGACCATGGCGATGCCGATCCATACCGGCAGGAACCGATCCAGGGTGGACAACTTGCCCACCACCGGAGCTGAGGTACTCGCCACCGTGTCGGTCATGCCGTCACCCCTGCCAGCGTTGCGGTGTTGAGATCCAGCAGCGCCGCGATCTCGCGCAGCGCTTCGGGAACCACGGCGTAGTACACCCACGACGCCCGACGCTCAGAGGTCAACAAACCGGCCGCACGCAAGACCTTGAGGTGATGCGACACCGTGGGTTGGGAGACGTCGATCCCGCCAGAAATGTCACAGACGCACGCCTCGCCACCCGAATGGCTCGCGATCGCGCTGAACAGACGCAGCCGCACCGGATCAGCCAGCGCCTTCAGCTTCTTGGCCATCTCTGCAGCCGCCGGCTCACTGAGGGGTGCACGCAGCAGCGGTGGCGTGACGCAACAGGCGTCCGCCGCTGGCTCTTCCGAGTTCGACATGCATCGATATTGACAGTTATCGAATCAAGTAGCAAGTGAACACCAATCTGCTTCCCTGGCGGAAGGCACCACGTCGATGACGGACAACTTCGTTTCGGCGCGCGCGTGCCTACGGTGAAGGCCTGATCGTTCTCGTCACGTCGCCCGCAAGTGATGCTCGCCGAAGCGCATTACCTAGGGTTGGCCGAGTCCAGAGCTGTTTACGGTGTTGGAGCCGCCGGGATCGGCATTCCCAAGTCATGTGTGCGGTTGAGGCGACGGGTGACGTCCTGGCGTTTGCCTCGCAAAAAGCCCAGGGTGAGTTCGATGCCCTCGATCTCCCCTTGCCAGCCTTCGTCATCTGCGCGTTGACGCCGCGCGATCAAGTCGGCTTCGAGGTCGTCGAGACGATGCAGCATTCTGGGGTCCACGTTCAGCAGGGGGCATCGCACACAGGCGTGCTCATGAATACATGGCGTTGCGTATGGGCGACCACAGCTGCCCAGTTCGACCTTCCGTTTGTCGAAGTGCGTTTGGAATTCTGCCCATTCATCGTCGGTTACTGCCGGATACTCCTCGGCGGGTCGGATTCTGCGACGGCGTTGCAGGTGCGTTTGGTAGTGGAGGATCACGTCCTCGCTGAACACTGCGACGTACCCGCGGGTGGTCTCCAAGTTGAGGTGCCCGAGCAGGGCCGCGCCGATATGAATGGGCAAGCCGTTGTTGACCAGCTCGGTCGCGAACAGGCGCCGAAAGTCGTGCGGCCGGAAGTGCACACCTTCGAAGCGAGGATCTGTCTGGGCGATTGCCTGGCAGAGGTGGCGTAGCTTCTCGGCGATGCCTCCGGTGGTCATCACTTCGATGTGTTGACCGATGTGGCGTTGGAAGAGGAACGGCTGCGGATCACTCCAGACCCGGTCATAAATGTCGAACCGGGTGGCCATGGGAACGGTTTTCTTCCCCTCGGTGAGGCGGCGAATGATGCAGGCGATGACGTGGAACAACTCCGCAGACATCGGGATGACCCGCTCGCGGTCGGTCTTGGACGGCGCTACGACCAGCAGGGCGATGACCTCGCCGTTGGGTCGGCGGTATTGGCGCACGCTTAGTTGCGATAGTTCGGTGAGTTCTTCGATCCGTAATCCACTGTGCCGCAACGTCTCGACGATGGCCCACGCCCAGAACGCGGAGTCTTCCTGCCGGTTGACGTCGATGCGTCTACCAGCGCCGTCGAGGACCCGGACCTTCGCAGGCATGCCGTGGCGCACACGCCGGCGGTCCTCGCGCGAGAATGCCCGCGTGTAGGCCACCCCATCGGCTTCGAAGGCCTCACCGTCCTCGGCGGCGTATGCGCGCTTGAGCAGCCGAGCCCATCGTTCGTGGTCGGCCGAAACATGGTCGACCAGGACCGGCAGCAGCGGTTGCAGGGTGCGCACGGTGGCGTGAACGCGTTCCCGCACTCTGCGTTTGGCCTTGCCGACCTGATTCATGGTGCTGCGCGGAACCGGGCAGGTAGTGACCCACCGTCCCCATGTCTCGGGTTCGTTGACCGCCCAGGACTGTAAGTCGAGGTAGAACGCCCGCACCGGGGAGAGGACCGCCGACATGTCCAAGCGCGGCTCCCCGTCTTCACGGACGGTTACGCCGTGATGCCACTGCCGGTACACCTCCTGAGATATCCGCAAATCCACCTGGTCCGGGTTGATCCTAGTGATGCCGTTCCAGAACAGCTTGACGATCGCATAGGCCGCGGCAGTCAAGCTGGCGTAGTCGACGTCGGGATAGCGGCGATGCAGGTAGGCCACGAACAGGTCCCGGATCTCCGGATTGGCGACCTGGTAACGGTCCACCATCTCCTCGATGGTCAGCTGCGGAGCACGCAGCGCGTTGCGCAGTGTGGGCGGCGCAGACGGAGGGAAACGCCCCATCGCATACAAAATCTGCCAGGCAGAGTGGCCGACGTACTTGCCGACGTGTAACCCGCTGCGGGGTGTCGTCTCACGGGTCTCAAACGCGTAGTGAAGAAACGACTCTGGTGTCAGATCGGCGAATGGAACACCCTGGATCGTCATTGCGACACACACGTCGAACAGTGCCCAGCGTTTGAACAGATCGGACATCGCTGCGGCGTCCACCGCCGCGGCATAGCGGTGCAACTCGTCGTCGTCCTCGGCTGGTACCACGTACTGCGGATAAATCGTGAGTTGGTTGATTCGCAACGCCGTCAGCGTGGGGCGCACGATGCGCAGCGCGAACAGGGTTTGCACGCCTTCGGTGTACTCGGTCCCGGCGGTGCCTCCGCCGGCCACTTCTCGGGCGGCGACCTCCCCGCGGCCCAGCGGGCTGGCGTCCCAGCGCTGCTGCCACGTCGCACCTGGATGCTCGGCGAGAAAGGCAGTCAGCTTGTACAGTCCCCGGTCGCGGCTCCGGCGCCGGCTGACCGGTTCCGGCCACAGCTGTTTGGCGATAGGGCGGATCTCCTCGACGTCGGCGGCCCGCAGGTCACCCTGGGGGAAGTGAAAAGGTTCGCGCCAGATCAAAGCGGGGACGATGGCAGGTCGGGTGTAGCGCACCAATCCCGGCTGTTCACGGCGCAGCCGCACGGCCCGCTCCGCGCGCCGCTCACTCACCAAACACCGTCGTGATGTCTTCGGCCTGATACCCCGCGACATACGACGGTTTGGACCGTGATCGGCGGAAATGCTCTTGCAGCTTGTCGTGCAGTTCCTCGACGCGGGGTTGCAGATAGGCCTCGGTCGTCGCGAGGTGACGGTGCCGCATGATTGTCTGCACCTCCGGCAACGTGAGGGCGGGATCGGTGGCCATCCGGGTGGCAGCAGTGTGCCGCAGATCGTGCAGCGACCAATTCGTGCCCAGCTTCTCGTTGGCCCGCTGCATCACCCGCCGCATCGCCCAATACGTCAATGGTCGCGGCTCACCGCGCATCGTGCGCCACACCCGTTCGGCAGGCCCCGGAGTCCCGAATACGTCGAAATACCGTGCAAGATAGGCGAAGGCGTCCGGGGAGCCTGGGATCATCGAGAGATCTCGGCTGCCCTTGGACACCACCCAGATCTGCTGGCAACCCCAGTCGACGCGTTCTCCGATCAGCTCCAGTAGCTCGCTCGCTCGGGCACCAGAGGACACGTAGAACGCCAGCAGTGCCCGGTCGCGGTCATTGCCCATCGAGGCGAACAACTCATCCCACAACGCGTCGGGGATCGATCGTGGTGCTCGCTTCGGCATTTTCTGCCGCAAGGGTGCCCGCCGGAAGCCGGGCACCGGTTCCATTGGACTTCGGTGGGCCAAACCCTCACGCCGACGCTGAGGCACCGGTACCGGATTGTGTTGCGGCCCGCGGTCGAACAACCGGTGGAAGTCATAAAATTCGGCCAGCACGGTCAGCTGGTGATTAATGGTCGACGGTGCGTAGCCGGCGCGAAGTGCTTGCTTCCCAGTTCGCAAGTTCACGGACCCCGCCTGCCTACCGGCGACGGTGCGTCGGCGCTGCGGGTTGGTGGCCGACCGCATCCAACCCACCAACAGCTCCACCTCGCCGCGGCCCGCTCGATCCCAAGCCACATCCAGCAATGCCAACAACCGCCACCAACGCAGCAAGTCATACGCGTAGGACTTCGACGTCAACGGACTCCCGTCCGCCAACGCCAACTCACCCAAATAGGCGCAGATGGGCTCAACCTGCCGATCATCGATCTCCACGATGAACCGCGGAACCTCGTTGGCGTTGTGAGTCACCGTGCCGATGGCAGGCAGCGGGACGAGACCCTTGCGCACCGACTCCCGCACATCCATCCCGAACCCCCCGCTCCGTTGAAGTACACCCTCGTCCCGTTAGTGCAGTCAACAGTTCCGACGGGGGCTGGCTGGCCGTGTGCGAGCTAAAGGCCGCCAGCGCCAATGGCCGCTCCCGCGTGAACATGCAGCTTTGGCTGCCACCTGATGCGCTCACCGCCGACGTCGACGACGCCACGACCTAACGACCTAACGACCTAACGCCCGCCTTATCCGTAACGGTGTTTCCTACGTGCTGCTGTCGGCGGCCTGTGATGCGAATCGGCCTCGCGTTGGACAATCACGCTCGGGTGGATTGCGAGAGGTTGATGTTGCCCACATGCGGCAAATCGTTACCGTGATCGGCCGGGCGATGCAGATCACGAGCGACGTCGCGAGTAGGGGTGCAATGACAGGCGGTGTCACGTGACGATTCCCCCGCCCTACTGGGCGATGGCCACCGACAGGTGTTCTGGCGCGCCGCTAGCGCAACTGGCCACCTCCGGATGTCCCTGTTGGCCCGGTCGTCCTAGTCCGGTAGATGTGGTGTTGGCGGTCAGCGCGGGCGCATGTAGGTGGTCGTACCAGCGCAAAACCCATTCGGCGTCGCCGTAGGCGGTGTGGCGCAGATCTGGCGTGGGGATGTCGATGCCGCACTGCTCTGAGAGGGCTTCCGGGTTGCGGCGTGGGAGCTGTCCATGTGCAAGCATCCAGCCGCGGGCGAGCTCGGTGATGTCAACGGGGTCGCGCCACCACCGGGGCTCGCGGCGGTGGCGGCGCAGCGCGTTGGCCAGGGTCACGGTGTCGAAGCGGGGTCGGACGCCGAAGATCTCCGCGCCGGCGGTCCACTCGTCGACGATCTCTGCGGCTTCCCTCTCGCTGAGGTGATGCTGGTCGGGGCCGAGGGCGGCGCCGAAGGCGGGGTGGCGTTGATAGAACCGGCCGACGTCGAGTCCTTTGGGGTCGGCGTGGTCGAGATCGATGTCGTCGATGTGGACGAAGACTGTGATGGTGGTGTCATCGGCGTCGGCGACGCGGCGGATCATGCTTATTTCCCAAGCGCGGCGGTCGTCGTGCACTCCGGTGGTCTCGGTGTCGAGGAACAGGACAGTCACGTATTCGCCTCTCTTGGTGCGGGTTTCGCTTGGAGTATCGCGGCAGGCACCGACAGGAATCGCCGGCGAATCCCTTCCCATAGCGCCCATATGGGCCATAGGGGCACTATGGGCCACTCGCCGTGCTTGCCACTCCACTCCCCTGTTCACTCCAGGCTCCGCTGTAACGGCGTGGCCCGCTGTCGAGCACCAGGGCTTAGCGTTTCTTGGCGCGGGCTGCCGCTGCGGCCGCGCGTGGCCGCGCCTTTATCGGCTCGGCGGCTGAGCTCCGCCTGCTGGCAGCGCGGCTGATCTGCACGACCAGACTCGCGCCGTCCTCGCTGTCGAGGACGCGTGCGCGAACCGGGATGTCACGGAACGCCTTGATCCGGCGGTTGCGCAGGTCGCTGGCCATCTGTAGGGCGGGCTGTCGATTGCCGGTGTTGGTGTAGGTCTTGTAGACGATCCAGCGGCCCAGCGGGGTCTTGCGCAGCACCGCCGCTTTGGCGTTGGCGACTTCGGTCGCTGTGGGCAGAGGGTCGTCGACCAGTGTGTTGGATCCCAGAACCTCAGCAGGGTCCAGGCGGCGGGTCTCGCCTTTGGCCCAGTCGAGCAGCGACTTGTTGGTGCGGCCGTTGATCTTGCCGATGGCGCCCTCTTTGATGATGGCGGCGGCGTCCTGTGCGGTAACCGGCTCGTAGTCCATCTCCCGGTCGATGAGGAAATCGACCGACATTGGCTTGTTGTAGACGAACGCATCGACGTTGGGCACGTAGCAGTGCAGTCGGCCGTCGCGTTCGGCGGTCAGCGCGACGGTGCGGTTACCGTCCTTGACCAGGTAGAGCGCGCTCATGTGTTGCTCTCCAATCTTCACTTCGGCTTGGGTGCGGGCTTGGGGCGGTAGTCCTTGAGTTCGACGGCGACCCGGCCCAGAGTGGTCAGCTTGCGTAGGCCCGGTGGTGTCGGCACGTCGTCCCACAGGCGCACGCAGCGCTCGAACGCTCGTTTGCGCTCCTCTGGCGACAGGTCGACGTCGCGGTATAGCTCGTATTCCTTGTGCCCGCGGTTCTTGGTCGCCAGCGCGGATTCGGTGTGGTACTGGATCTCGCAGCGCTGGCCGGCTTCGTTGGCGACGATGATGTGAATTCCCTTGTATGGGTTGCCTTTTACAAACGAATGCTCGGCGCTGCGCACTGTCCAGCCGTGGGCGGTCAGTGTGGTGATCGAGGCGGTCAGGGTGGGCACCAGATCGGCGACCCGTTCCGTGGTCACGGTGTAGCGGATGGTGTCGTCGAGCCGGGTCGCGGCCTGCTCGGGAGTCTGCATCTTCTCGATTTCTTTCTTGCGGATCTTTCGCGCCAGCGACGAAGGTGCCTTGATGCGGTGCTCCAGGCCGACCAGTTCGGCGCGGCTGCCGGCGATCGCGGCCTGAAGTTGCTCGGTCATCGCCGGCTCGTGGCGTAGCGCTTCTAGCAGGGTGTTGAGCGCGGCGTTGGCAACCTGGCGTGAGTGGGTCGCATAGATTTCGGCGGGTTCCTCGCTGGGCTTGCCCGCCCAGGCCGGCGCCGGCGCGTCGGCGCGTGGAGGGGGCAGTAGCTGGGTGCCGGCGAGTTTCTTCAAGTGTGTATCGCATCGGCGTCCCCCTTCGCTTTTAGCCCGGCACACGGCGGCGGTGGGCTGCGCGGCGGCGGTGGCCGTCGGCGGGGTTGGCTCCCAGCGCCCGGTAGGCGTTGGCGTACTTGTGCAGCAGCCGGGTTCGTCTTGTTTCGGGCAGCATCGCGAGCCGGTCGGGGTCGGTGTTGTCGGCCAGGTCGGCGAGTTTGACTTCGCGGGCTATCCGGTGTTGGCGGATTTGGGCGTAGTAGTCGGCCGGTGATTGGTTCTCGCGGCGGGTGAGCAGTTCGACGGCGGCGATCACTTGCGCTGGGATGCCGCGGTCGGCGAGGTCGGCGGCGGTGATCGGGGTGTCTTCGAGGGTGTCGTGCAGTAGGGCCGCTGCGACCGCGGCGGTGTCGTGCGGGTCGTCGATGTAGCTGGCCACGCGTCGGACGTGCCCGATGTAGGGCTGTCCGGCTTTGTCACGCTGGCCCGCGTGGGCGCTGTCGGCGATGCCGGCTGCCAGGGAGGTGATTGTGTTGGTCACGATGTTCCTCCTCTCACCGGCCGTGTCCCTCTTTCCATACTCATCATAGTCCATCCTAGTGTCGGACGTCTATGGTATGCCGCTGGCAAACCGGTCGGGCATGAGAGATGAGAGAGGGGCAGACCGCTGTCAAGGGGGGAGGTTCGAGTAGCGGTCTGCCCCTGGTCCAGGAGGATATCGGGTTTCGCCTCGTCGCGTTTCACCCTTCCGCAGCAAGGCCTTTCAGTGGTCGATCAGTGTTGATTCATTGGCAGCGTGTGCGCGTTGAGCGCCACGAGCGCCTCGTCGAGGTCCTGCGGGGTAGGGACGGCCGCTGATGGTCCTTCGTCAGGGTTACCAGCAATCAGCTCGGCGCGTACTTCCAGGGCGGCTTTTACAAACGACACCTGCGCGGTACGCAAGATCGCCTCAGCGAGGCTGGCGGAGTCGGTGTTCATTACGTCTTCACTGAGGGCGACGCTGTGCATGAACCCGCCGCGGCATGACCGGAACAGGATCATGCCGCTGGGGTGCACAGCGTCAAACTCCGGGTTGGGCTGGTCGTTCATGCGTCGCCGGTGAGCGCCCGGAATGCGGTCGTGGAGCTGCGCTCGTGGTTGTCCCACAGAGCGTGAGCCTGTCGCAGGCCGGCGGCGGTGGCGTCGTGATCGGCGGCCTGGGCCTCGTAGTTCTGGCGCCGCTCATCGAGTTTGATGCGGGCTTCCTCGCGCAGCTCGGCGTACACCGGTCCCAGGGAATCCAGAGTTGCCTGGATGTCCTCGTTGGAGGCCGGCACTGTACGCAGGTACTCGGCCGCGGCCTGGTGCCCGTCGGCGGCGTCGCGGAGCACCTCGGGGGTGACGTGGATGGGCTCGGTCATGATGTCCTCCTATCGCTGACCCGTCGGGGTTAGCAACGTCGTTCCGGTACCGGTGTTGTTGTTCGCGGTGGGTGTGCTGGTCGGTGCCGCTGGATCGGCCGGCGTAGAGGTCGTCGGTGGTGCCAGCGGAGCGGCCGGCAGCTCCGGTGGCGGCATCCATCCGAGGAACCCGGGGCGGCCGTTCACATCCGAGATCGGGCGGATCTGGCCGTCGATGAATGCCAGATCCTTGTTGATCGCATAGACCTGGTGGTCGGTGAATTGACCGACGGCACCCATGGTCAGCCGCGAGGGATCCATGGGATTGGGCACCGCTGCACCTGGGGGTGCGATCGTCATGCCGTTCTGGCGGAACGCATCGGCTATCGGGGTGCCCTCCGAGATCGCCTTGGTCACGTTGGCCAGCTGCGGGTTGGGGGCGGTGACTGTCTGACCGTTGGGTAGGTGAACCTCGGTCGGTCCGGTGCCGGGCGGCACGGGAGGCGCCAGCGGTCCCGGCACCGGCGCGCCAGACGTCGGCTGTTCATTGTTTGGTTTGTCGTCTTCGGCCTTCTCCCCCTCGGGCTTGTCCGGATCCAGCGGGGACTGTGGCTGCTCGCTGCCTTCACCGCCTTCAGGCGGGGCGCCCAGTAGAGGGTCGTCGAGCAGTGACGCGACCGGGTCTGGTTCGTCTGTGTTGTCTTTGGGTTTGAGCAGATCGGACAGGCCCGACGCGGCCGGAGCGCCGCCACCGCCGAACAGGCCGGGCAGTCCTCCCCCGCCGAGGCCGGGAATGGACGGCATCGTCGGCATCGGCATCTGCGGTAGTTGTGACCCCATCCCGCCTAGAGGATCGCCGCCGAGTAGGCCCGGATCGCTGAGCAGAGGATCTTCGAGAAGATCGGCCAGTGGATCACCGGTGGCGCCGACATTGGATCCAGCCGGAGGAGTAGTGCCGGCTCCGGCTCCGGCTCCGGCGTTGTCACCGCCGCCGTTGCCGGCACCGTCAGCTTGCTCGCCAGCGTTCTTGGCGTTCGGGTCCGACTCGTCGGCCTTCTCGGGGTGAGGGGCCGCGTTGAGCGCGTAGAGGCCGGCCAGTATCTCGCGCTTGGACTTGTCATCGAGGTCGGCCTCGGCCACGACGTCGATGATCTCTTTCTGCTTGGACAGCAGAAACTTCTGAAATTCGCGCGCACCCATCGGAGTGTCCAACGCAGTCTGCCGATTCACGGCGTCCTCGATGGACTGCTGCAGCACTGCGAGCTTCTGCTTGCCCTCCACAGTGTTTGAGAACGCATTGAGCACCGCAGCGGCCAAGGTGCGGTCCGCCTCGGCGACCTTCGAGTTCTGGCCCTTCAGGGAATCCTCGAGTTTCTTGATCGCCTCGGCGCCCTCGCCCTGTTGGGCGTCGGCGTCGCCTCCGGAAGGCCCCGGCGGCGCGGGGGCGGCCGGAGGTGGCGCAGGAGCGGCCGGAGGTGGCGCAGGCATCACTGCCGCCTTGGTTTCCGGGTTAAACAGTTCTGGATGCATATTGCGGATTCGGTCGAGCGCATCGTCGGGTACCGCAGGGTTGACGGAGCTGTTCTGGTGGGAACGGTCCTCGTAGACCACTCCGGTTTCGGGATCCCTGTAACCCCTGAACCCGGCGCCGTCGCTGTTTAGCCAGCCGTTGACGTCGCGGATCTGCTGTGGGGTCAACCCCTGTTGCCAAGCGTTCGGGTCGCCGGTTTCCTCAGCGATGTGCTTAATGATGTGACGCAGATCGTCATAGGAACCCATGCCTCACCAGCCTCCCCCGGCGAGCCGCGTCAAACGCGGCACTCGCGCATCGAGAACGCGAGCGAGAGCCTTCGGTAGGAAAGTTGTGGGCACAGGCTCGCTCATCCCCGTATTTGGGTGGGTCGTCGCCTGACTCAGTTCCTTTACCGTCACTATTCTTTCGCCCCGTTCGTTGCCTCGTTAGGCAGTTTTTATCGGACCCACTTTTTGACCATAGTTTCGTCGGGCGGAATAGCCGCCGGGGGTGGAAGGGGCGAATCCCCGAATAGAGATCGCGCACGACGCAGATCAGCGCGCACTTGGTCGAGGTGCTGCTGCAGCAAAGAACGCTCCATGATCGGTCACTGTACCGAGGTCACCACCCCTCCACCACTCACCCTGCGATGGCCTGCACTGGCACACTGAAACGGTGCTGACCAGTGGCTTTGGGCTTTAGCGATCGAGGCGATTGGGGTAGTTCAGCCGTGCGAGTTGCTCGCGACGGCGGCTGGCATCGGCCTGCGCCTCAGCCAGTATCGTGGCTATCTGCTGCTGTTTGGCAAGTAGGAATCGAGGCAGTTCGGCCGTTCCCATCGGCGTGTCACTCAGCTGAGATTGCATCGTCGATACGTGCTGTTCAATCTCGGCGGAAATGCGATCTAGGCGTTCTCGGTAATCAAGCATGCGGTCGTGGGCACCTTTGACGATGGCGTCAAGGTCACGGTCAATCTCTATCGCCCGCGCATTGCGGTCGACTAACTGTTCTTCACGCTCAGAAATACCGGCCGCGGATTCCTCGGAGCCCTTTTCGCCAGCCACACCTTAATCGTAGGTATGCACCAGCTTCTGACTCAATGCCACAAACGTGCACGTCAGGACGCCGCGTGGGTCGCTGGCGGTGAAATCAGCTCTGCGAACCTGCTGCGCAGCAGCTCGGCGCGCGCCATGTCGCTGTGCACGGCATGCGGGCGGGTGCCGTCGAGGGCCAGGACCCCCGGCGCCGAGCGCAGCTCATCGACGGCCAGGCCGAGAATGACCATCGTCGTCGACGTCAGGGCGTGGTCGCGGGCGTCGGCAGCGAGCTCGTCGACCCATCTGCCCAGTTCTGGGTCGTCACCGTCGACGCCGTACCGGTTGGCGTGGCTGACCATGCGCTCGATAAGCGTCAGCAGCTGGTCTTGATGCGCCTCAAGCCATGCCTCCTCAGCGTCATGGCGTTGCCGCGCTAGTCTTTTGCGACGCCGCTCATCGCGGCTGATCTGCTCGTCGGGGCGGTCGTGGCGCAGCAGCGCCTCCAGTCGATCGATCCGGTCGAGGATGCCCTGCTTTTTGACGCCGAGTTGGGCGCCGAGCTGGCTGAGGAACAGGCCGCGGGTGCGGCCGATCTTCAAGATTTGAAGTTCGCGCCGCTGGGTTTCCCACCACAGCCAGTTGTTGAGCTTGAGCATGTCGGCTACGTCGGCCTGCTTGACATCCCTGGGGATTTCGGGGCCGCTGTATCTGAGCAGGTAGTCCAGGACTTCGCGGGGATCGGCGTCGGGTGAGTCCGGCAGCTACTCGCGATTGGGGTCGTCGATTTTCACGCGCCGATTGACGATTCTGGTGATTGCTCGCGATAGCTCTGCGCGACTCACCCTGGGTCGGATCGCCACCCCGTCAGTATTCCACTGACGGATAGTCCAGGTATCCAGCGCAGAGGCCGGTCGCTGCTGCTGCTGCTGCTGCTGCGGCGGCTGTTCGTCCTGGACGTGTTCACCGCGCGACGGCTCTCGTCATCCTGCCTCACGGCGCGGCAGCTCACATGCTGGAGACGGCCGGCGGCGGGAATGCCTCGCCGTTGTTGTATTTGGTTTCTAGATCCTCGCACAGCCTGGCGATCGCGTATCGGATGAACTTCGACTGGTGCTTGATACCGGTGTGTGGGGACGTCCAGGTAACGGTGTTGACCATGCGGTCCTTTTCCTCCTCGGGCAAGGTCAGCAGCAGATCCTTGGAGTTGCCGCCGAGCCGTTTGGAGTTGGCGCCTGACGTCGTGGTCGGGGTGCTGGCCGGACGTGGGGGTTCGGGGGCCGGACGTGGCGGTTCGGGCTGTGGTGGCACTGTCGCAACCGATGGGGCCGCTGGTTCTGTCCCTGTTGTGGCGGCGTCATAGGCCTGGCTGGGTGCGGGTGGTTCGCTCTGCGCGGCTTGGGCGATCGAGCTGCGCCGGGGCCTTGTGGGCGGCGGCGGCTTCGGAATGGCGCTGCTCATGCACTAACTCCTTCGGGCACACGGTCGGATCCATCAGCCGCGGGCGCGGGCAGGGGCACAGGGACCTGGTCGGAGAGTTGTTGGAGGATCTTGGCGAATACGGTCGCCATGTTGCGGATTCGTGGTGTCGGTTTCGGGTGTTCGTCGCAGCCCCATCCGATTGCGCTGAGACGGGAGAGGTCAGCGATCGCGGGGATGTGCTCTCCGAGGATGGTGATGCCCTCCTCGACCGACATGCCTTCAAGTAGCTCGATGGTTTCTTTATGGTCGCTGCGGCGGCCGTCGACGGCGTTGATGATCCAGCCGGCGACCTCCAGGTCCTTATCGAGATACTCCTTCAGGTCTTCGACTGCGCTGAGGGTCATCTGCAGTCCGCCGACGGCCCAGTCCTCCGGCTGAACCACGATCACGAGCTTGTCAGCGGCCATCAGGGCGTTGCGGGTAATTAGGTCGGTGGCGGGCCTGGTGTCGATAAAGACGAAGTCGAACTCGGCTTCGACTTCTCGTAGTGCCCGTGTGATGGAGTGCTCTGACCCTGGCTTACCAATGAGGGCGTCTTGGACTGCCTGTAATTCGTCGAAGCCGGACGGGAGTAGCGAGATCGCTTCTCGGCGGGTCTGCAGGATGGCGTCTTGCACGCGGATCTGTGCGCGGCGGTCAAGTACGTCTGCCAAAGAGACCGGGGGTGGCTCAGCGTTGTTGTACTGGGTGAGCGACCGCGTGATGTTCCCTTGTGGATCCGCGTCGACGATGAGGACGCGCAGGCCCGCCGCGGCGGCGGCATGGCCGAGTTGGACGGTGATCACCGTCTTCCCCACGCCGCCCTTTTGATTCGCCAGCACGCACTTCCGGGCTTTCCTTGATGTACCTGGTGTGGTCATATACCTGTCTCCCCTAGCTTGGCTTGCTTGATCTTATCAATGGTTATCTCTGCTCGTATTCACTGTGCTTTGTGGGCCTTCGCTTAGCACACCTACGCTCTGGTTAGCTACCGCTACCCCTGCTATATAGCTCTGTCGTTAGCTCATCTCTACCTAGGTCACTTTAGCAAATCTAGGCTAATAGCCACTATGCTGCGCTCCCTATATGTATAGATGGCATATCTATGATTGTCTCACCTTCCTATACTCCTACTTAGCTAGCCATAGCTGCACTTATATAAGTTAATCACTGATAATCGCCCATATGGGCCATAGGGGAGAACCGCGAGAGGTGTAGCTGGTGCGCCACCGTGATGGTCTTGGTCGGGCCGTTACGGTGCTTGGCCAGGATCAAGTCCGCCTCGCCACCGCGCGGGTCGTCGCGCTCGAACGCATCTGGGCGATGCAGGAGGATGACTATATCTGCATCCTGTTCCTGGCTGCCGGATTCGCGCAGGTCAGAGAGCATCGGCTTCTTATCGGAGCGCTGTTCGGGGCCTCGATTGAGCTGACTAATCGCCACCACCGGCACGTCGAGTTCCTTGGCTAGCAGCTTCAGGTTGCGTGAGAAGTCCGATACCTCCTGCTGGCGTGATTCGTAGCGCTTGCCTGACGTCAGCAGCTGCAGGTAGTCGACGACGATCAGCTTCAGACCGACGCGCTGGTGCAGTCGGCGCGCTTTGGCGCGGATCTCCATCATGGTCAGGTTCGGCGAGTCGTCGATGAACAGTGGCCGTTCGCTTAAGCGCGCCATGCAGTGGCCCAGCTGTACCCAGTCGTCATCGCTCATGCGGCCCGACCGCATCGATTGGAGCTTCACCTTCGCCTCCGCCGACAGAAGCCGCATAACGATCTCAGACCTACTCATTTCCAGCGAGAACACGACGCTGGGGAGGTCGTGTTTGATCGAGCAGGACCGCATGAAGTCCAGTGCCAGAGTGGAGTTGTGAGTAGGTACCGCGCCTGGTCCCGCGAGGTAGAGATGGTCTGCGTTGGCGACCTGGACGCAGCGCACGGGCACGCTGTTGACCCTGCGCACAGCGACGATGGCGTGCCGCACCGCGCCGGGGATGCGCCATCGTTGTCGCCGTGCGGCTACCTGCTCAGTTACCGACGCCAGCACCTGTACTAATGACCCATATGGGCCATAGGGGGCAGGGGGGCTCGCTGGGGGCGGTAATGCGGCGCGGTCCATCGGGGCATGCGCCAAGCTGTTCGACGCGGGCGTCGCGTCCTGCAGACGTGCGCCGCTAATGAGCCGGACTGTGCCGGCACGCGCCATATCGCGCCAGATCTGCGCCGTCGTGCGCACACCGGAGGGTGTTGGCCACTGGTGTTCGGCGTCGGCGACGATCCGGGTGCCGTCGCTGAAGGTCAGCTCGTAGCACGGGCGCCCGTGCAGCACGTCGGTCGCGGCAACAACCCGGGTGGGACGGCCAGCGGCGTCGAGCAGTTCGTCGCCAGGCTCAACGCGGCCCATCGTCGTCCATCCGGTCGGGGTTGGGAGGGGGGTGTCCAGTGCCAGGGCTTTGCCGACGCCGGGGCGCGCGGCCACGATCACCATCTGACCGCCGTGTAGACCGGTGGTCACTTCGTCCAGTTCTGGGAAGCCGGTCGGCACCCCGCTGCCACGTCCACCGCCGCTTGAAATGGCGTCGATCTCGTCCAACGTCGGCTGCAGCAGGTCATCGAGCGCTACGAAGTCGTCGCTCGCGCGGCGCTGCGTGACGTCGTAGACCTCGGCCTGGGCGCGGTCGACGACCTCTTCTACCTCGGCGCCTTCGGCTCCGGCGTACCCGTACTGCACGACGCGGGTGCCGGCTTCGACAAGGCGGCGCAGCAGAGCCTTTTCAGCGACGATGCTCGCGTAGTAGCCGGAATTTGCGGCGGTGGGGACGGTGGCGATGAGGGTGTGCAGGTACGGAGCACCGCCGATGCGCTGGAGCATGCCTCGGCGGTCCAGTTCTGCAGCGACGGTGACGGGGTCGGCGGGTTCACCGCGTCCGTATAGGTCAAGCACGGCGTCGTAGACGCTGCGGTGGGCTGGTCGATAGAAGTCGTCGGGCCGCAGCTTTTCCACCACGTCGGCGATGGCGTCCTTGCTGAGCAGCATCCCGCCCAGCACGGACTGCTCAGCGGCCGCGTCGTGCGGGGGTTGGCGGCCGTAGTCGTCGGGGGGTGCTGCGTCGCTGCGGCTCGGGTGTCTCGGCCGTGTGGTTCGGGGTGGGCGCTCGGTGATCTCGGTCATGCGGGAATGTCCTCCAGCAGGTCGGGGTCGGCGTTTTGGATCCAGCAGTCGTCGCAGATGGGGGTGGGTAATGGAAGTTGCGGCCGGATCGAGCCGGGCGCGTTTTGGCAGGACACGCAGGTGTGGCTGTCGCCGCATGCCGGCGCGATCAGGCTGGTCAGGTTGGCGTCGGTGGGCGGCGGTGGGGTCGCAGCCGACTGCGTGTTGCCCAGGATGTTGGCTGTCCAGCGGCGCAGCGCTGATCCCAGCGGTTCGGTGGGGAACTCGCGCAGCGCCATGCGGCCTGCGTGTGCGAGTGCGGCCTTGGGGTTGACCACGGGCCTCCATGAGGCCGGCTTGAGTTGGTCGGTCGCCTGCAGGATTTGGTCGCGGAGGCGTTCGTCCGTGGCGGCGGTCACCGCCGTCAACCACCGGTTTGTGGTTTCCTGGGCGGCCTGGCGTTCAGCCGCTGCGTGCCGTTCATCCCAGGCTTGTTGCAGCGGCCTGAGGCGTGGACCTGCGCCGATGATGTTTCGCCGGAGTCGGTAGAGCGCCAGGCGCCACGGGCGGTGCACGTCGGCGGGCATCGGTGCGCTCAAAACGGCCAGGATCTGTTCGGGCAGCCAGCCGGCGGCGAGTTGATTGCGGATCTCGCCGCCTAGCCGCCATCGCAGCCCAGCGGGAAGGCCTTGGTAAACCGCGGGCAGCTCGCGCAGCACGGTGCGGACTTCTGCCGGATTGACATTTACCGCGGTCGGTCGTGGGTCGGGGACGGCTCGATGGTGGCGGGGGGTAGGGGGGTGAGGTTCTTGGCTTATAAGAGGTGGCGAGTCAGAAAAGGTGACGGAATGGGTAATCACACGGCCGTCGGCGTCGCGGGCAAGGATTCTTACGTCGGCCAGGAACTGGGGGTGGATGGCGATCTCGGCGTGCTGGCCTCGTCCGCGGGCGGGGCGGTAGGTGATCAGCTGGTCATCGGCGAGCGATGCCAGTGCGCGGCCGACTGTCTTGAGGTCGTAGAGGCGACCGTGATCGGCGACGATAGCCTCGGCGATCTGGCGCAGCCGCACAGCGTCGTCAGTGACGCGTGACCAGCCACAGAGCAGCCCTAAGACGGCGGCCAGCACGCGCTGGCGGGCACCACGGAGGCGTAGTGGCGCTGCGTGGGCTTCCACGCGCTGGCGGACTAGTGCGGCGTCGGAAGCGAGCACGCGCGGCCGCGCATGGCGAATGTGTATCTGCCGGTTTCCACGTTTGCGACACGCCCAAGAGCTGCGGGTGTTTCCGCAGGTCAGGCCGCGTTTTCGTGGAAGTCCGGCGGAGTGTGTTGATCCGTATTCAGGGTAGGAGTTACCCTGAGAACGACCTTGCACGGTTGTTCTCCTCGGAATTCCGGGGACCGCGAGAACGAAGCGGCTAACTTCGGTCTCACCAGAAGCTCGGGGTTCGCGTCCCGAGGATTCGCCTTAGAACTCCTCCCAGTTCCCCCCTTGTGGGGGACATCTGTCTTCGTTCGGTCCCGCTATGGAGTTGTCAGGTGGCCGCTCGAATGAGCGGCTTTGAGAAGTGGGGGGAGAAGGCCTCCTTTACCTAGTCGTGATGTCCATCGGACCACTGCGCTAGTCGATGAACTCTTAAGGACACGGCCCCATACGCCCCATATGGGCGAGGTCAGAGGCATAAAATCGGCGATTCGAGGGGTTGTCGTATCGCTTGTATGCCTCTGTGAGCAGCGCCGAAGTTTGTGACAGCTGTGTCGCACGTGGTTGCGTGCGGGGCTGGTTCCGACCCGAAGGTCGGCCTGGCGCGGTGTGGTTGAAGGGTCTTGACGCCGGCCAGATCAGCGGGTTGGCCGGCTGACATCCTGTCTTTGCGGCATGGGTGAGCGCGTCGAGGACCGCGATGTCGCGGATGAGCCGTCGGCGGCCCCTCCAGCTGCACGTGCAGGCGGCCTGGGCGCGCCGTAGCGGTGCGGCGCTGACGTAGACCGTGCCGCTAGGCCGCATCGGCGTGAACGACGCTCTCAGGGGCGCACAGCGGGTGTCGTCAGAGGCTCGGCTGTGATCGTTCGCGCGTGGTGGGGTTAGGCGGGTAACTGCGCTCGTCGAGGGTGCGGTGGCAGACGTCATGGCGGGCGCGGTGGTGGCGGTCATGCGGTCTGAGCGATCCGTGGAAGGGAGCGCGCGTTGCGTGCGCCGCCGCCGAATGTGCGGGCGGTGACTGAGATTCGTTCGCCGGGCACGTTGCGGTTCTTGTTGTACAGGAACATGATCATGAGCGCGGTGAGCACGGGCTGGGTGCCGCCCTGGTGTTCGCCGAGCGCTAGGGCGCGGGTCTTGAGATTGCGCGGGCCGGGGATGCCGAGCAGCGTGTCGGCGAGGCGTTCTAGGTCGATGCGGTCGCGCAGGTGGTGCAGCACCAGGCCGATGCCATGCACGATGGGGGCGTCGAACGCATCCAGGCGGATGTCCCAGACGTCGATGATGAGTTTGAGTGTGTCGCCGACGAGTTCGACGCCGCCGAGCGCGCGCAGTTTTTCGAGGGTTGACGTGCAGCGCACGTTGCCTTCGCGAGGAGCCGAGTCGATGGTCAGTTCGAGATCGGCGGCCACCTGCTCGATCGCGAGGACGTCGGGGTCGCCGGCGCCCTTGCGGGCATGCCAGTGATCCCAGGTGGAGGGGCGGCGCCGTTCCCGGTTAATCCGGTCGAACAGGCGGGCCTCGTCGGCGACAGTCAGGCCTTCGTGGATGGTGGCGACCATCATTGGCGGCGGGTCGATGAGTTGGCCTGCGGCCCATCGGTGTTGGCCGTCAATGATGGCGTAGCGGCGGGGTTGGTGGTCGGGGCCGCGGTCGCTGACTTCGATGACGCCGGCGAGGCGGCGGTCCCAGTTGGCGGCGAGCTTGCGTGCGCGGTGCTCGTCGAGGTCGCGTTGGTAGGTCTTGTCGACGAACAGCTCGTCGACGGCGATCGCGTCGATGTAGGTGCCGCGCGCGGCCGTGGCCGCGGTGGTGGCAACGGAGGTGGTCATGCTGCTGGGTTCCTCTCTCGCGGCGTGGCGGGGTCGTCGCCGCAGGTCAGCGCTGCTTGGTACAGCTCGTGGCAGGCATCGCAGCGGGGCCGGCCTGGTGAATGCGGTTCGGTGCGGCAGTCCGGACAGATGCCGATCCGGTACAGGTCGGCGCGAGACAGGCCGGCTGCTTGCGCGGAGGTCAGGGGTGCGGGTGCGGTCATGCTGCGCCCTGCGCGGATCGATTTGCAGAGCGGGGGAGCAGCAGCGCTATCGCGTTGTCATAGAGGTCGCAGATCTGGGCGCGGGTGCTGTTGTCGTTGAAGTCGATCAGCAGCACGTTGGGCGGCAGTGCGCGGCGTAGGACTCTGATGAGGGCGGTGTGCGGTACGGGCATGTCCGCGTCGGTCCAGGCCTGACTGGTGCACTGGTAGATGTCGAACCTGGTTGGGTGCCACCGCTCACGCGCGATGTGTTTGGCCGACTGCAGGACTGTAGCCAGGGCCTGGGCTGGAGGTGGGGGAGTCGGGGTGGCCGCGGGCACTGGGCGGGCGCGGCGACGGGTCATGGTTTGGGCGGCGTCGATGCAGACAGCCAGGTCGTCCACGGAGCTCGCTGGGGGTACAGGCTGGTTGGGCAGGCTGACCGTGCCCCGGCTCGGATCTACGTCGACGAGCCAGCCTCGGTAGCTCAGTCGGGTCCCCAGCTGGGTTCGGCCAGGCCTGTGGTGGCTGTCGATACGGATATCGCTGCAGTCAGCGGGCATGGCTGGTCCTCCCTAGGTGTCGTGATGTGCTGGCGTCGACGAGGTGCACGGCGGCGGTGGGGAACATCGCCCGACGGATGGCTTCGTGGGTGATGTGAGGGGCCTCCTGGGGCAACATGTGGCCGGCGTCGTGCAGGTGAATATGGGTTGCTCCGGGGATGGCGGCGGCCAGCTCGCGCGCATGCGCCGGTGGTGTCAGCAGGTCGGCGCCACCACTGATGACAACCGTGTGTGCGCGGATATCCGCCAGGACGGGGTAGGTGTCGTAATTGGCCAGCGCTGGCAGGAACCCGATGATGGTGGGCACGGGTGTGGTGGCCAGTGCTGCGGCCGCGAGGGCGGCCAGTGTGGCGCGGGGTGCTCCGGCGGCGCCGCGCCAGCGGCCCAAGCCTGCGCAGAGCGGCCCGGAAAGGGCTTTGAGCGCTTGTGCCGGGGTGTGGTTGATCAGGCCGACGAGGGCGGCGGTGGCGGGGATGGCCAGCAGTCGGCCCAGGCCACGCTCGCCAAGTCGGCCGGCAGCTGTGGCCACCAGCACGAGGCCTTGTGGTTCGACGGGGCGATCGGCGGCTGGGCGGGCGTAGTAGGCCAGCGCCGTAAATCCGCCCATCGAGTGGCCTACCAAGGTGAGTCGGCCCGTGACGTTGAGTGAGGTCAGAACCTCGGCGAGGTCAGCCGCCAGTGTGGCAACACCGTAGGTGCCGATCGGTGCTTGTGATGATTGGCCATGGCCACGGTGGTCGTAGGCGACGATGCGGATGCGCTGGCCGTAGCGTCGCAGCAGATAGGCGATCTGGCCCGACCACGAATCAGCCGAGAGGCAAAAGCCATGCAGCAACACAACAGTGTGCTCGGCATCGCGGGGGCCGTAGTCGCGCACGGCGAGCTGCACACCATCTGTGGTGGTGACGGTGGTGACGGTGGACTCGTTGCCGAGTCCGCGGATCGGGCGCAGGCGGCTCGCTGGGGCGACGGGACGGAGCTGGGTCGCAGTGGGGTCGGCGCAGTGGATCATTAAGGTGCTCCAACCACGTGTGCGGCGGTAGGGCCTGTGTCGTCGAGGCCGCAGGTGTTGGTGAGCAGCTGCGGCCATCGGGGGTCGACGTCGAGCAGGTCGAGGTGAGCGCGGGCAGTCAGGCAGTGCAGTTGTGCGGTGGCTGCGACGTCGCGCAGGTGGCATGGCTGGTGGACGGGGGTCCAGCCCAGCACGGCGACGGTGCCTCCGGTGTGGCGGCATATCCGCCAGAGCCGGGTGGCTACCTCTCGGGCGCGCTGCGGTGCAGCCGCGTCGCCCCAGGCGAACACGATGACGTCATGCTCGGCGGCCGCGCGATTGAGGTGGGAGTCGTTGTCCGGGCCGATCGGATCGTCCATTGCCGCAAGGTCGGCTGGGTCGGCAGCTTGGCCGGCGTACAGGCTCAACGTGGTGAGTGCGTCGTAGCCGAAGCGGCGCGCGAGGCGCTTGTCGAGGCGTACGGTCGGATCGTCGTGGTGTTCGTCGGCTCCAGAGGGACGGTCCGAGATAAACATCAGCGCTGGTCCATCGCCCCACCGCCGGGTCAGCCGATAGCGGTAGCGCCGGTCGGGTGAGAATTCCGCTGGAGGGCACGGATGGCGGTGGTCGAGGGTCAGGGTCATCAGCGGTCCTGCCCGTGCAGTGCCGAGACGGCAGACGACCGGCGTGTCCAGTAGATGTGGCGGCGGCCGCGGTGGGTGATGCGGCGCACGTGACCGGTGCGTGACATGGCATCGAGGTGGCGATAGACGGTTTCGTGGGTGACGTCGCTGAATCCGTGGTCATCGACGATGCGGGTGCGCAGCTCGGCGGTGGTGACGGCGCGGCCGTGGGACAGCAACGCAAGCAACGTCTGGCGCAGCTGCGCGTGCTCGGGGCTGAGCCAACGAGTCATGACGTCGTGACCTCGCGGGTGTGGTGCTGGGCTGTCTGTAGCGCTCGGCGCAGCTGGGCGGCGTAGGCGTCCTTGGTCATGGGCGGCACCATGGTCTGGGCGAGCTCGCGCAGCGAGGCGGTGGGGTGGTCGACGCGGTGCTGCAGGACCGCTACCCAGTGGGGGTAGCGCCCGCTGGCCAGTAGCTCTGCGAGAACCTGCTGGGCTTGGGCGGATGTGCGTTGCCCGGTTTCGCGCGCACGGCGCATATTGGCGGCCAGGCCGTTGTGGCGCCGCTCGGTCACGCTGCACCCTGCAAGAACGTGGGGTCTTCCCACCAGTCGTAGCCCGGCCAATGCACCGGCACCCTGTTCGGGCTTAAATCGGGCCAGCGGCGCGCTTGCTCCCAGCTCAGACCGCCGGCTCCGATCATGGTGTCGGCGACGGCGACCACACCGATGACCTCGGGGGCGCTCGCCAAGTAGACGCGCTGACCGATGCGGAACTCGTTGGCGTTCATGAGCGGGTGGCCAGCTTGGCGCGAGCGAAAGCAAGGTTGACGGGATTGGTGTTGGCGTGTCGCAGGTAGGCCAGGCTGGCGTGATCGAGGGTCGGGATCAGCCGGGCCAGCGCGGCGGCTGTGGTGCCGTCGGGCTGGCAGGTGCCCGGGTAGATCACGGTGGCATCGGCGGGGATCTCGGCGATAAATCCGCCGTCGGCGACGGTCTCGCCGAGATCGCTGATACGCCACTGGTAGTCGCAGACCAGCGTGACCAGCAGCCAGAAGGCGGTGCGCAGATTGGCCGAGGGCTGGCGTAGCAGCGTCGGATCGGGGATCGGGTCGCGCCGTGGCGGCCTGGGCCGCGGGGAGCCGACTTGATCAGAGAGCAGCCAGGCTAGATCGCTGAGACAGTCGCCGCCCTTGCGGCCCAGCGCCCCGACGGCTGCAGCCAGCCGGATGGCGATGTGGGCGTTGGGTAGCTCGAGATGGAGGTGACGATCGGCGCTGGTGATGGTTAGGCCGCGGTGGGTGGGGGTGTGCACATCGATGGCGCCGGCGCCGGTGAGCGCGATGAAGCGCAGCTTGCGCAGCTGCCAGCCGGAGTCGATGAGCGCGAGTGCGTCCCAGTAGGCCGCGCGGATCTCTGCAGAGCTTTCGGAGGCGATCTCGGTGACGAGCGGAGCGCGATGGGTGGCCATGATGGCTCGGTCTCCTGTCAAGTGACGAAACGGACTGTGGCTACTAGGCGGTGGCGCCGGCGGGTGCATCGGTCGGCACTGGCGCGGCGACGGCGCGGCCCTGCCGCGGTGCTAGCAGGGTGGGCGCGGAGCTGCTGGTCGCCGCGCGCATCAACCTGGCGTTGCTGGGATGGGTGCGTGGATTGATCGAGCCGTCAGCAATACCGGCCAGGATCTCGCGCTGGGCGTTGAGGACCGGGATCTTGCGGGTCTGGCCGCCGGGCAGCTGCACGCCGGCCCACACGCCGTAGGTGGCACCGGTGTCCAGGGCGATCTGCGCGCAGGTGCGCTGCTGGGCCAGTGGGCAGCGGGTCAGGCAGGCGGTGCGGGCGACTGCGGACAGGTGTGCGGCGCGCTGGCGCATTTCCAGGGTGGGGCCACCGCGACCGTGTCCGCGGGAATCGCGGTCGTTGTCGTCGTATTCGGTGTGGCCGCCGAAGAACAGTTCCGGGTCGGCAGTGCACGGATTGGTCATGTGAAGGTCCCCTTGACTGTTTAGGTGTTGTGTAGGGAAGCGTAGGCATAGATTGCGACACGCGCAAGAGGATCGCCGCAAGTAACGTATATGTGCAGGTGAGGTGTGTATGGGGTGTGTACGATGCCGTGCATGGCAGGAGCGTGCGGGTGAATCGAGAAGCCGCTGGTGCTGCGATCCGGGCACTGCGGGAGGCGCGTGATCTGTCGCTGGCCGATCTGGCGGCGTCTAGCGGCGTGAGTCAGATGGGGCTGAGTTATCTGGAGCGCGGGATTCGCAAACCGCGAAAAGACACCGTGCGCAAGGTGGAATTGGCGATGGGGCTACCCAGTGGGAGCTACCAACGGTTGGTGTTCGCCGAAGATCCTCACGCCGAGCTGGAGGCCATCGTGGCGACCTCGCAGTCGGCGTCGGCTCAGGCCAAGGCCGCGGTGTCTAGTGGCCTGGTGCTCGGCCGGCGCACCGACACCACCGCGCTATTGGGTGGGTACGCCGAGGCTCAGATCGAAGCGCTCAACGCCGTCATCAACAGAATGCCGCCGGAAACAGCAACCGATTATGAGACGTATATTGCGTTTGTGATCGATCGGTGTATTCAAACGGAGGGATTAACGGCGGATTCTTGGCGAGTCGCCGCCCACGCCGACGCTGGCGATGCCGATCGACTGATGGCACATCTGGAGACGTTGGAAGCCACCCGGCAAAGCCTGCTTGCACGTCTACAGGCACGCAGTCTCGGCGCGAAACTGGATATCGCGTGCGTGAATTCTCCACTGCCTGATTCGGTGATCGCCCAACTGCTCGGCACCACCGCGGAGGACCTGTGGGTGTGGCGCAATCAAGGTGCGATTCCCGGCGAGGCGGTTGAACTCGTGCAGGCGTTCGTTGCAGCGGGCCGGCCCGGAGATGGCGATGACGGTGCCGGATGAGGTCACGGTGTTGGCCCGGGCTCACGAATTGTTTGCTGGCAGCCCCGGGGTTGCGCGTAGTGGTGGGCCGGCAGTGGATGCGCAGCAGGTGCTGCGCGATGGGCAGCCGCTGAGCGGCGCGGCGTTCGACCGGTATCGGCAGCGGGCGGCGCAGGCACATTTCGATCTGCGCAGCGGCGGCGCGACCGACGCGCAGCTGCTGTCAATCCTGCGCGGCGCGGTCGACGATCACGCCGAGGCGCGGCACCAGACGCGGGTGATCCTCGATGCCGCCCGGGCGGACTCGGCGCCGGCCGCAGATACCCCGATGGGGCAGCGGGAGCTGATGCGCCGGCGGATAGCGCGACTGCGCGCTCAGTCGCGCACCGTCTCGGGCGCTCGTGCCCGCGCGCTGCGGCGGTTACTGCTGCTGCGCGCGCTGGCCTACCAACGGCGGCGCGGCGCTGGCGCACGTGGGCCGCTCAACACCACAGCGGCGGGCAGAGCCGACGAGAAGGGGCTTCAGCACTACACCAAGTTGATGAACCGCGCGGTGTCGGCGGCCTTCCCGCAGATCCGCGAGATTGGCGGCTGGCGCGAGGACAGGCTGCACTGGCATCCGGACGGTCTGGCGCTGGACATCATGATCCCGAACTACGACACCCCCGCCGGGCGGGATCTCGGTAACCGGATCGTGGAGTTCCTGATCCGCAATCGTGGACCGCTGGGTCTTGATCACATGATGTGGCGTCAACGCCAGATCAACGCCAATGGCACGTCGTCTCTTATGGGCGATCGGGGGTCTGACACAGAAAACCACTTCGATCACATTCATGTGGTGTCGATCGGCGGCGGTTACTAACGGTAAAGAGACAGGACTAGGCTAGGGGCGGATATGGACATTAGCGAAATGATTGTCGGCAGTGGTACTAACGCTTCCACGTCGATCGAGGAAAACGCAATTCCTCAAAATCTCGACACGCCGGACGATGACGCTTTAGACGATCAACCGGATATGGCTGCTGGCAATCAGCCGGATATGCCGGCCGGGGAAATGACCGCCGTCGAACGGATCCGCGCATACCGCGAGGGCACACTTTCGCCGCCGACGATAGGCGGTGACGATTCCGGCCACAATTCTGGCAACGACACCGATGAGCAGACCGGCGACGGTGAATCCGACCGTGCCGGGTTTCCTGGCCTTGATCGCGACGATTCCGCCCACGAGGAATCGACCGGCGAACCGGAGCGTAACGAGGGTGGTTCGTCACCGGCCGACAACAGCAGCAGCGGGACGAGTCGGGTGCCTCGCAAGGCGCTGCTGATCGGCGTTCCCGTGGCGATTCTGCTGGTGGCTGGAGTCGCCATTCCGGGCTTGGGCGGCGACTCCGAACCGTCGGACACGGCCGCCTCAGTCATGTCACAGAGCGCGGCCGGTGCGCTCAAACCGACCAGCACGACGGCGCCGGCGGTGGTTCCCGACGGCGTGATCGCGCCGGCGAAGGTTGAAGCTGCCGAGTACCCGATCTCTTTGACCCCGCCGACGGATGCGTTCTCCGGCGACACCAACAAAGCGTGGGTGTGCGCCGGCCTGGCCGGCACCGTCCTGACCATCACACTGCCCGCTCCGATGATCGTCACCGAAATCGGTGTCGTCCCGGGATTCGCGGGCGTGGACAAAGACGGCGCCGAGCAGTGGGCAAAGCACCGGATCGTTACCAAGGTGGCCTACTACCTCGATTACGGCGACCCGGTCTATGCCGACTTCGCCAACAAGCGGGAACGCCAGACCACCCCGCTGGGAAGCGCCGATCAGCCCGCGGTCACCCAAACCATCCGCATGGTGATCCTGCAGACCCAAGACGTCTCCGGGCAGGCGGCGACCGCCGGCACGGACAGCTCGGCGGCTCCGGCGCCGGGCCTGTTGGGCGACCTCGGATCTCTGGGTTTGGCGCCGAGCACCGTCGCGGCGCCGGGGCAGGGCAGTGGGCCTGCCACGTTCGCCGTCGGCTCCATCGAGATCATCGGCCACAGCGTCGCGCGCTAACGTCTGTTATAGCCAGCGAGCAGCGGCTATGGCCCATATGGGGGGTAGGGGTTAGCAGATATATGGGAGCTAGGGCACAGCCGAGCGGTCTCGGTCATGGGACGCCTAGGCCCCCCTCTGGCCACAGCGGTGAAAACTCGTTATACCGCGCGAGCAGGGTATATGGGGTTATTAGTACCCATATGGGCCGCTCAGGCGGTATAACGAGGGTGCTAACAGCGGTTGGCCGGGATGCGGCGTGGCTATCGCCGGGCAAGGGTGGCAGGTTCAGCTGGCCTGTCCTGAGGGAAGCTCAACACTGGCCCCGTGGGTGATCGTCAGCCGACCGTCGTCGAGGCGATCCAGGTTGACGCGGGGATGGTGACGTAACCGCGAAAGGGTCATGTTCAGCGCCGACTTGTTCTTGTCCGTGGGCGCCGGATAGACCCGGTGCAGTAGGTCGTTGGTCGACAGCGGGCCGAAAAGCGAAATAGCGCGAGCGACCACCCGCAAAGAGGGCGACAGATACGAGAACGTTAGTTCCTCGTGGCGGCGATAGGCGTCCTCGGTCACCGTGTATGCAGCGCCGATGGGTAGCACGCGGGTGGTTCCCGTGGGTGCAGTGATACGCACCTGACCAGAGTCGGTGACGACACGAAACCGCGGAGCCAGCGTTGAGGCCGGCGTGGATGCGGGGGAGTAGCGCTGATGCTGCATCTCCAGCGACATACGCACCTCGACCGGCAGAGCGCTGATGTCACAGGCGGTCATATTCAGCAGAACCACACCGGATTCGTGCGGAGCCAGCGCGGCCCACGGATGGGAGTCCAGCGCGATGTCCTCAGGCCAGCGGGCCTGGGCGGTCAGTGTCCAGTCCGCCGCCTCGCTGTCAAACACCGAGATCGTGTTCTCCTGGGAAAGGACCGCACACGACCCCGTCGATAACCCCGACAACGGACGTGGCACACCACGCGACAACAACAGCTGAAGCACATGCGGTGCTGCGTCGGTCATCTACTCCTCCCGTGTCTGACGAAATGCGCGCACGTTCTCTGGTGTTATCGGCTGATCAACGGCGATAAAAGTCGCGAACAATATCGTCAAACACCTGGGCCTCACTACGAGCCGGCTCATCATTTGCCTCCAGTGGAATCGCCCCCTGCGGGCTATACGGGGGCATTATCTGCGCCGGAGGAACATACGGTGGTATTGCCTGCGGTGGCGGAAATGACGGGAACGTGACGTTGAAAACGACCTTGGTTCTGCCCGCACGGCGTAGCGCGAGTTTTGCCAGAAATACCACGACAATCACGGCCGTGACTATTCCTATGATTGATCCGGTCATGATTGACGGGCCTCCTGTGAACTATCGAATTACGGGTGCTTCTATCGTGCCGCCGCGGAGTCGCGCCGGCGGGTGGGTTGGGCGGGTGCGCCACCGTGTTCCACGTCTGTGCCGGGCGCCGCGCGCGGCGGCCGGCCGCCCTGCGGCTTCTTGGTGCGTTCCCAGCGCCGGCGGAACTCATCGACGGAGGTCTGGGTGAAGATCGGGCCGGAGGCCGGGGTGGAGACCGGCTCAGGAAAGCCGAGCTGACCACCGGGCAGGGTTTTGAGCTGGGTCAGTTGGTGGGCACGCTGGCGGGAGACGCCGAACTGGTCGGCGATCTCACGCAGGCCAATCAGGTCGAGCCGGGTGGGATGGGCGGCTTCGGCAATGAACTCCTCGGTGGGCATCACCAGCAGCCGGCCTCGTCGGGTCTGCACGGCGCCGCGCGCCACGGCGCTCACCGCTGCGCCAGCCGCATGCAGAGCGCTGTCGCTGGCTTGGCGTAGGGTCGCGCCCTCGGTCTCGAAGGTGAGCTTCAGGTGTCCGGCTGCCTCGTCGTAGGCCACATTGGCGTCGAGCTCGGCGGCGATGTCCGCGCGCTGCTCCAGGGTGAGGCCGGGCGCGGTGTAGGTGAGTTGCGCGGTCCACGTCACGGCTAGATCTCCTCGCTCGGTTCGGCCTGGTTCTCCTCCGGAAAGACCAGCCCGACACCGCGCAGCGCGCCGATCAAGCGCACCCACTGCACCGCCCTGGTGGGCGTGCTGGCCTCGATGACGCTCAGGCTTCCCTTCGCGAACACCCAAGCCCCGCGCTTGGTTTGCCAGACCTTGAATCCCTGGCGCACCGCGGCGGCGACGAGCTGGTCCATCCGATCTGCCATTGTCTCCCCTAACGCTTGATGCCGTCAAGTCTCACGTTATCACATAACTCTTGATGCCATCAATGGTTTAGCGGTACACTCTAAGCCATCCAGGCAGATCAGCAGACGTCCTGTCCGCCGCGTCCGAGGAGACCGATGAAGCGCAGCCAAAAGCAGGCCTTGGCATTGGCCGTGATCACCCGCGTCGCCGACCTCGCCGAATTCTGGACGGAGCTGGTCGATCAAGACCCGCAGCTGGCCGACGTCGATTACGACGAAGCCATGCAGACCATCGCCAACTGGCTCGCCAAGCTGCCCGGCGATCGCTGGGATACGCGGCTACCGATGCCGAACTGAAAACACGAGAAGGGAAGCAGGCTGAGCAAAATGAGTACAAGCGACAGTGAGCAGACACTGGACGCCGGCCGGGTCGACGAGCTACACAGGGCGCTACTGCGGCTCGTCGACAAATGGTCAGAGGATGCCAACCTCTGCGATACCGAGGAACCCGCCGTTGCCGAGCTGATCCGCGCGATGATGGGCAGCCTCGCCGGCGTCGTCAGGCTCTATGAAGTGAGCAGGCCGCCGTCATCGGCCCGAGAGGATGGTGTCGCATGAATCACCCTAACGTCGTTGACGTCGAAACCTGGCTCGTCCGGCTGTCCAACGGCTGGATCGCGTCGGTGTGGGTGCCGATCGGCTCGCCGGCGGCGGACGCGGTGGCCGAAGCCAAGCGAGAACACGGCGCCAATGCAGTGGCCGTGCGCCGACCCGCCGACACCGACTGGACCGAGATCCCTGCCGACGAGCCGCCGGGGGGCGCAGCCGCTGTCGAGGTGTGCGGCGCGTGATCGACCATGTGTCGCATGTTCCGCTCTTGGGCGAGCGTGCAGTGAGTGGCCGCTGTCGGTGACCAGCCGTAGGCTCTGGCCATGCTTGAGGCCGGTGCAATCTGCGCTGTGGTTCTGGTCGGCGGCGCCTGTGTTGTCATGCTGTACCGCCGGCGGCGCGAGGCGCTGGTAACCGCCGCCCTGTGGGACGACATGCGCCCGGCTGAGGCGCTGACTATGGCCGCGGGATTTTTTGTCGGCGGAGTCGTGATGGCGTTTTCCGATACGGCGGTGTGGAGCAAGGTCGTGACGCTCGGGTCGTGCGCGGTGCTGACCGTCATGCTGATCAACCGCGCGGCTCACGCGGCCGCGTCAAACGCCGCGGTGTACGCAGACCTGCGCGCACTCGCCGATCGTGTACGCAACAGGACCCCGGCGCTGGCCGGCAGCAAGCGCCCCGGCGATAAGTGGGCTCGCGCACTTCGCGGCTACGGCATCGACTCGATCGCCTTCACCTGCGATGGGGAGTTGGCTGAGCTGATCCTTAGCGACAAGGCAAAGCATCACGCCGGTCAGGCCGCTGATCTTCTTCATGTGCTGAGCCGCGACGCTGCCGGCGGGAGATTGTGACTTCCTGACGCGACGCCGCGGTTGGAGCTGACGTCGTCAGCCGGCCGTGTCGCCGAGATGTCCCGGAGTGGTGAACTGTGCGAGCGCGTCGCGCTGGTGCTCCAGGGCACCGTGGAAGCCCTCAGCTGCGGACTGATACTTGAGGGCGGCTTGCCGGTACCCCTCAGCCGCGATCCGAAAGCCTTCGGCACCTGCCTTGTAGTCCTCCATCGCGGCCAAGGTCAACGCATGCGATGCGCTCAACAACCGATTGGTCTCCTGCAGCGTCACGATCTGGGCCTTCAAATCGGCCACTTCATCGCTGCCAGTAGCAGAGGGTGTCGGCTGTTCCGAACTAGCAGGGGGCAGCTGGTCAACGTAGACGTACCAGCGCTTCTGTTTCGGGCCGGCGGTGGCGCCGCCCTGCAGTGCGCCGGACTCGATCATGCGGCGGATAGTGCGTACGTCCCGGCGCAGAATGCGTGCGGCCTGGCGGGCGCTGATGACGTGTCGGTCAGCCTGAGGGTGGCTCTCGATCGCCATCCAACAAGCCCCCTTCGCCGCCGCAGGTTTCGACATCGTACTACGCCCGGCCCCGCCCGCGACTTGCCGCGACCAGCTGCGATGCCCGCTTACTGATCACAAGATGCGCACTAAGTGGGCGACACGCGCTGCGCGGGTACGCGCGCAGTCCACAAAGAGGACATACGATGCGTGCAGATGTTCACTAAGCAGACATTGCTGCAGCGTAGGAGGGATCTGGCGATGGCGAGCGAGTCCACTGCGCCGCGCAAGAGCCGTAGCGGCTCCAGTAACAGGCAGCGCAACGAGCAGGTGAAACTGAACCTGCTGCCAACCGAAAGGCAACGCCTCCAGCAGCTGGCCGACCGCGGTGGGTACCAGAACGTGCAGGCATACATCATGGACAAGCTGCAGCCCGACCTAGCCCTGATCGGCGGCGCCGCAGCAGCCTCTTAGTCACATCCTTCACGTTTGCAGCACGCGTTGCGCGTGTCTTGCGCGCGTACGCGCGCATAGGCGTGCGAACATCCCTGTGGGTAACGCATCCAGACAGGGAGGACTCCATGGCCCCACGCCGCTCATAAAGGTGGCGGAAACTTCATCCACCCATAGCCGAACCACTGCGCTGCGAGAACGCGTCGTGCGCCATCGGGCCAATCGGCTTATCTCGCAGTCGATCTCACTCTGAAAGCCACTAAACACGGCGAAACCCCCGGCTGGCACCGAGGGTTTGCGGCCTAGCCGAGCTGCTACTCGGCCTAGTGGTAATGCATCCTGCCCCAGGAAAGGGACTGTCCCAATGACAGGTCTCACGATACTGCATGCCTGCATGCCGGCCACGGATCGATGACCGCGCGCCGCGATAACACTTCCGCCCCACCGGCGGGCGCGCGTGACACCGCGCAACGCACCTGGAAGGCATTGGCGCCCTTGATGGCTGCCCGGCCCACGATGCGGATATGGGGCGCCGAGCACCGATTCGACAAGGTTCGCCCGCTGACCCGCAAGCTGCCCGAAGTCCCGGCTGCCGTTCCCCTGTACAACCGTGGCCGCACCCGGCTGCTGGCCCTGGACCTCGATGCCAAAAAGCATGGGCGCGAACGCGTCTCAGACGACCGCGACCGCCTGCTGTCCTGGATCGCCGACTGCGGCGCCCGCGCGATCGTCGACACCTCAACCAGCGGCGGCGCCCATATCCTGGTGCCCCTCACCGTCGCGGTGACCGTCGAGCAGATCAAACCGCTCATGGCTGCGCTGGCCGCTGTGTGTCGCACCCTCGACGTCACGCCTATGCTCAACCCGGCCCAAGGCTGCCTCACCGCACCAGGATCGCCGTGTCGCGAAGGCGGTTACCGCGTCTTAGTCGGCGACCTCGGCGACGCCGAGCAGCTGCTACGCACACGCAACCCACCGCAGCTGCTCGACTTGCTCGCGGCGCAGCTCGCCGCCACCAATACCACGACCGCACCGGCGTCCCCGCCTCAAGTCGTCGAGTACTTCACCGGTTCCGGCCATCACCAATCCCTGGCGCCGCGGCATCGGCTGCACAGCCCGATGCCGGCCGCCGTCACAGCCTTCGCCCGCACTGGCGTCCTACCCTCCGACGGCCGCTGGCCATCTCGATCGGAAGCACGTCAGGCCGTGCTCACCCACGCCATGTGGCGCGGCGCCACCCTCGCTGATATCCACCGGCTCGCTGCCCCGGGTCAAGCATGGACTGGACTGTCGGCTGCCTATGAGCGCTACGGCGCCCAGCGCCATAAAGCGCTTGAGCGGGATTGGGACTCAGCTCAACGATGGCTCGTCGCTACTATCCCCAGATTCCAGACAGCCACGCACAAGAAACAGCACACAGGGGGTAGGGCGCAGGTACCCGCCCAGCATCGGCGGTGGCTTGCCCACGCGGTGTGGTGGTGCGACCTCACCCTACGGTCACACCCTCAGCGGTGGGCGGCGGCTGCCGTTCTCCAAGCCCTGGCGATCAGCTCCGTACGCGCCGGCGAGCTCGTCCAGGGGGTGCCCGTCGTGGCCGTCGGCGGTAGATCGTTGTCGATCGCGGCCGGGTTGCTGAGCGAATCCACCGCCTGGGCCGTGCTGCGGGCGCTGCGCGAAATGCCCGGCGCACCGATCCTGCTGGTAGCCAAAGGCACCGGCCTGCACGCCGATCGCTACGCGCTGACCACGCCTGACGTCTGCGACCCACACCCCGATGCACCCGGCCGGCCAGCGGTTGCCGACGTGCATCATGCGTGGTCAGTCATCGGGCTACAGCATCGACGCCTCTACGAAACCGTCATCACGACGGGGTTGGATAACCCGAGGGATCTCGCGGGGGCCGCGCGCACGTCCATCAGCAGCACCTACAACAGCATCGCCGAACTAGCCCGCATCGGACTGCTGCGCCGACAGGCCGGCCGCCTCACACCAGGGGAGACCACACTCGACGACATCGCCGAACAACACCGCCTCGCCGAAGCCAGATCGGCCCGTATCGCCGCACATCAAGCGGCCCGGATCCAATGGCAGGCATGGTTGGCCACCCGACAAATTCCGCCGATCGCACCGCCGGTCGACACGGGAACAGTCGCTGTCGCGCCGCCCGCGACTGTCGATGTCATCAGCGAAGCCGACTACCTGTCGGCGGTGATGGCCACCGGCCCGCCGGCGGCATTGGTGCCGTAACAGCGCGCCCGACGACAAAGCTGCGCTGAGGTCACGGGACACCTGTCAGCACGTGGCGCTGCAGTACCTGCCGGCCCATGAGGAGCCGATCGGCTCCTCATGGGCGGGGATGGTCGTCGTCTTGAAGCCAGTAACCGTGCTGTACGTGCGGACCTGCTCGGCCACACTGTGTTTGGGCACCTCGTCATGCCGCACGACGATCCAGCCGCGGCTTTCCACCGCTGACCACGTTGTATGACCCGATCCGTACGGCGCCACACCGTCGATGAGAAACGTTGGCACAATGGTGTGGCCGCGCTTGGCGGCGCGTCGGCTGCGCTCGGGGTATTCCGCGCCGTACTGCACTCGGCTGGCGGCCACCAGCTCAAGCGCTTCGAGCTGGCGCTTTGATGGTCTGCGGCTCATGGCGCGACGTGGATTGCGTGAGCACCAACGACGACGGAGCATCCCGTCTGGTCGTTGGTGAAGCGCAGATCCCCGCCCGCCCGGGTGGTGATCGTCCAGCCAAGCGCGCGGTAGGTGTAGGTGCTGTCGAGTTCGATCGCAGGGATGTTGCCGAGGTCGCCGACGATCCACGACATGACGGCGTCGGTGTCGATGCGGACGCCGTTGGCCTGCATCCCGTCGATGACCGGCGAGGCCGTGAATTGGTCGTTCTGGCAGCACAATTCAGTAGTCGTGATGACGCAGCGTGTCCCGTCGGCCGACTTTACGTACACCTGGTCGAACTCGTCGGGGAGGAGGGCATCTGGTGCCATCGCACTCACTGGTCTGGTCTTTTCCGTCGGGCGGTCAGGCACGGCCGTCGATTCGGCAGATGACTTCGGCGATGTGTTCGCCGGCGTCGGTGAGCACGGCGTAGCGCGGATGGGCGTAGTCGTGCTCGTCGTACTCGCTGGGGTGGGTCAGGGCGATGGTCAGCGCCTGTAGGTGCGGAGCCGCGGCCGACCAGCGGAAGTACTTCAACGCTTCGACGTCGCTGTAGTGGCTGTTTTCGATCCATCGGCGGACGCTGTGGCGAAGGCCTCCCAGGTCGGTTAGCACCGGATCGGCACCGTCGTCCGAACAAATGATGAATCGCTGCCCACTCGGGTCGCAGGTGAAGCGGCGCGCGGCGTCATCGTGGCCGAAACCGGCGGTCATCGCCTGGGTTTGGTGATCGGTGCAGCGGGCCACAAAGCGCGGCGGTGACTCGATGGTGTCGATTTCGATGTGGTGAGTCTGTTCGATGGTGGTCATTTGCGCGCTCCAAACTCGGCTGGTGGGTTCATTGTCGTCGTCGACTCCGACAAGTGGGCGCTTTGTGCCGCGGTGGCCGACGGGTCGAGGGCAAAACCGTTCAGAAGCAGCGCGCGGCGTGGCGATAGACCGTGCGCGACGACGTCGCTCACGGTATCGCGGGCGATGTGCTGCCATCGTCCCTCGATGGTGTGGCGGTAGGCCCAGGCCTCAGCGAAGGCCTGTGACAGCTCCGATAGTGCTCGTGCAGCCGCGGTGGGCCGACGGCCGGATCGTTGCGCTTGCTTCATCTCTGCTCTCCTGCCGCATAGGTGGTGGATACGGGTTGGAATCCGCCGGCTGAAGCCGGGGGGCCGCCGCCGCGCAGGAGGATGCTGTGGCGCTCGGATTGGCCCAGTAGCAGCCGGGGGGACTGGCGGCGAAACCGCACGCGCTCCGGGCTGGTAGCGGCGGTGGTCATCAGAGGCCTCCCTCGCATCCCTGTCCGGTGGCGGCGGCGGTCGATACCGCCGCCAACACGCCCGTGAAACGCGGCATTGCTCGTCTGGTACGGGTGTGAATCCTCGAGTTGCATCCGGGTGTGGCAGTGCAGCCGCCCTCACTCAACGGCTCCATCGTCTGCTCTCAGTGCGGTGTCGGAGGTGTCGGAGGCTGACTCGGTTGTGACGTCGGCCCACGGCTCGTGGCGGGTGGCGGCGCGCACGATGCGGCCGTCGTCGACGGCGATGAAGATCACGTTCTCGTGGCCGCGCGAGTTGACCATCCAGGCGCAGCCGGCCTTGTTGATCAGCTCGGGTTCCTCGGTGATGGTGTAGCGCCGGCCGCGATAGATCACCGTGGTGCCGGCCAGTACCGGCGTCGGGGGCGCGCCACGGGACGCTGTGGGGCTGGAGTCGGTTTCGCCGGGGGTGTGGCGCGCTGGTGTGGTCATCGAACGGTTGGCCTTTCTGAGCGTGCGCCCGCCGCACAGATGCGGGGGTATCCGAACTGCGGAACATGAGGAGCCAGCAGCACATGGCCGCCGACCTCCACCAGGTCGAACGTGTCGTAGCGGCCGACGACGTGGCCGGTGGCGAACGCGCCACCGTGCAGCTGCACGCGGACTCGGTTCGAGTGAGCGACAGACTTACTGGCCATTGTCCGATGGGCTCCCTTCCCGCGTAGCTGCGAACGATTCGATGCGAACCATAACGCTTGATGCCGTCAAGGCAACGGCATCTAATAATGATTGATGACGTCAAGCGTTAGCGGCCTGGCGGCCGGCCGGCGGCCAGGCGATACCCACTGGCGGGTGTTCCCACCCTCCCACCCTTAGATGGTAGCGCCGGGGTCCGACAAGTCGGCCCCGACGCTACACACCCGCCAGTGGGTAGGGATGAAAACGACTGTGCCACAACCCGATTCGGGAGATGCGCGCCACGAAAAGCGTTGCGCCACAACGAAAGTCGGTCACTAGTTGCAGTGAAATAGATTGCGACACAATGCAATCCGAGCGACGCGGAGCCAAACGCGATGTGATGGACATCACATCAGCAAATTTTGGCCGATTTGCTATCGGTAACTGTGGGTGGGGTGGAGACAAGGCGATATAGCGCTGGTAGCGAGGGGATATGTCGGTCGGTGCGGATATGCTTGGGGTGTCTCGGGGAGGTAACTGAGACACATGGGAAAGCGGTTCAGATGTCCCCCACGCGGGGGACATGGGGATCGCGCGGAGTGCCTGTAGGAGGGCGTTGTGTCTGATCTGAGTGTTCCCGCTGCGGTGGGAGTGGCGGTGTCGGCGGCAGACCTGTTGGGGTCGTCGTCAGGGCTGGGCTCGGGGTCGTGGGTGTCGGTGCGGATCAACCCGGAGCTGTTAGCTGGGGGGTGGTTTGTCGTCGAGCAAGAGCCGATCGACGGCGGCCAGCGGTGGTGCGCGATTGTGTCGGCTGATCCGGTGGCGGTGGTGGCGGCTGGCCCGGTCGCCGACGTCATGCTGTGGGCGTGGTCGGTGCCCGACCCCGACGGGGCGATGCCGTCGTGGGTGCCGGTGCTGGCTGACTCGGCGTGGCAGGCCGCGCGGGGCCAGGCTGCCGCACGTGAGGCGCGCAGCGCCTTGTCGCGTGAGCGGGCGCGGCTGGAGGCAATCGTCGATGCGGCGCACCACTACGCGAACGACAACGATCTGTGCAGCCGGTTCGACGACTTCATGATCGAGCAGGGGTTACGCCCACGGTCGCGCGACTACTCGGTGCTCGTGGACGTGCGGCTGAGGGTGCGCATCTCGTCAAGCGGCCACGACGCCGACTCGGCGTCGGAGAACGTCACAACCAGCGAGGTCGTCGAGGCGATCTACAACCTGTCGAGGGGCGAGCTGGACGGGCTGTGCGACGGCGATTTCGACATCGTTGACGTGGAGGCCGAGTGATGGCGGCCAGCAGCCACGGTGGGGCCGGTAACGGCCCCACCCCCACGGCAACCCGAACCGACGCGGCACACAGTCATCTGGCCGCGCTGCTGGCCCAGGGCCGTGAACTGGACGAGCTGATCGCACGGGCCGCCGTCAAGGTTGTGAGTGCGTGGCTGATCGACACCGGGCGCTCGTGGCTAGCGGTGGATGTGAGCCGATCACTGCCCGACTACCCGCTCGACACCAACGAAGCGCTGGCCGATGCGGTCAGACACCTGCCCAACGCAGTGTTCTGCTGGGGGCTCGACATTCGCGGCCAGTACGCGGTGCGGCTCTTTGACCTCGCCACGTACCTGCAACGCGAGCGAGGCAACCGCTCGCACACGACCACCACAACCGAAAACAGGGAGAACCAATGAAGCTGACTGAACGGGCCGCCGAAGTCACTCGGCTACACGGTGAGTGGTTCGACTGCGACGGCGACGAGATCGACCACGAAGACGCACGTGACCGGCTGATCAATGCCGCGCTGGAGCTGGCCCGCCACGTCACCGAGGGCATCCCAAGTGTGCTTGAGGGCGTGACCGCTCTGCGCGCGGACTTCGCGCGGCTGCACGTGTTCGACGACGAGGACGACGAGCCCACAGTCAGCGGCTACCGCTACCACGACGAACACAACGCGGACGTTCGCGAGGACATCGAGCACAGCGCCGATGCGCTGGCATGTCGAATCGACGAGTGGATCGGAGCAGCCGAATGATGCTGGCAGACAACACGACTGGTGCGGCTGCGGGCGGACCTATCAGCGCCACAGAAAGCGTGACACCGTTGGTCGAACTCGTCGCACTCGCCGCAGTCAACGGCTGGACGGTCAAGGCCAGCGGCAGCGGGCTTGAGTGGGCGCGCGGGGCCAACCGGGTCGTGGCCAAGTTCTCAGTCTCCTCCCAGCGCCCGCAATACGCCGGACTGTTCAACTACACCGACTATGAGCGCACCGGCCAGCCGCAGCTTGGCACGGCGGTGTGGCGCGGAGTCGGAAACGGCGGCGACCGCGCCCAAGCGCACGCCAGCCTGCGCCGATGGTTCACCCAACCGCAGCGCGAACTAACAGACCCAACGCAATGGTGAGACAGGAGAAACCCATGAGCGCAACACAATTCGAGGTCGGCGAGTACGTCGAAATCGCCGACGACATCGGCACGCCACAGGACGGCACGCTGTTTCGGGTCATCACGCGGGGCCGCAAGTACCACGTTGTTCGCCAGGTGTCCGAACGCACAGGCGGGCCTATCGGAGTGCCTATCGGTGGCTGCGCGGCGAGCGATCTGATCGCGGCACGGCCCGCCACGCTTGACGACTACGCGGACGCGATCACGCTGGAAGTGCAGCGAATCGAGACGACCCACTACCGCGTGAGCTATACCCGCCGCGAAGTGGTCAACATGCTTGCTGACTTCGCACCCGAGCACGCCGAGCGCTACCTGCAGATGGGCAATGCGGAGCTGGCACAGGCCCTGCGGGTTGAGCTCGACGCCGCTGGCGAGTTGACCGACACGGTGATCGCCGAGCAGGGATGCAGCGACGACGCGTGCGACGAGTACCACGTCGCAATGAGCGGGTGGTGAGCATGCGGGTTCCTGCTGGTGTGGTGACGCGAACACTGGTGATGGTTAGGCCGCTGCCTGGCCACGTGTCGGTGGAAGACGCGCGTACCGAACGGACCGTGCTGTCGGTGCAGTGGGGCGAGGTGCTGATGCGGTTCACTTCCGCCGAGCAAGTGTGGACCGTCCTGGAGGCGTTTGGAGCCGTGCGTCAAGCGCTGCGAGGAGCAGTGGGTACCGAAGTGCTCGACGGAGGCTGCACAGAGCTGTGGCCGGGATTCTCGGCGGTGTCTGTGACGTGGACGCGCGCCCCGGAGTGGTCGGTGGCCGTTCAGGAGGACTACGACGAGCTGCGTCGTCGGCGGGTGTGTTGGGTTGATGTGGTGATGGGGCCGGTGGTGTGGCGGGTGGTGGATTGGGCGGGGTTTGAGGCGGGGTTGGTGTTGTGGCGTAATGCGTTGCGTACGGCGGTGGGGGTGTTTGTTGGTGGTGGTCGGTGGCGGTGTGATCCGTCGCGGGAGGGGCGGGTGTGAGCCTGGGTGGTGTGGTGGCCGGCTGGTGTGGGTGCGCGTGGTGGTTGTCTCAAGCATGACGGCTGTTGGTATGTGTGGCAAAGTCTGCGGGTGACAGGTGGGGGTGTGCCCGGGTCGGCCGGTGCGCCGGGTGTGGGGATGGCGGTATTCGGTTGTGGTGCAGTGTGTTTCGGTGTTTCACGCCGTAGGCGTGGGGTGTATGCGGGTGCGCTCGGTTCGGCGGAGCCGAACCGGGCTAGTGTTAGCTGGATAGCGTAAGCGGAAGGCGAACAGCGAAAAGTACTGGGATACAATCAGATACATGGATACTAAGCGGACGGCGAAGCCGGTACGCGTGATGCCGAAAATCGTTGGAATAACGCAAGATTCGATCACAACAGAAGCGATGCGGGGAGGGCAAAGCCCGACCCAAATCCAACACAGACGAAAAGTATTGATACACAACAGAAGTCACCAACCACATAGGGCGCGCTTGCGCGCCCGGTAGCCTTTGCCCGCCCTTGGGCGGGCGCCCGTGGCTCGGCGAAGCCGA
>JAWQNE010000025.1:0-77785 GCA_033741175.1 Mycolicibacterium sp. 120270
AAAACGACTGATCCAGGTGTGGACGCATTTACGCGAAACCCCCATCGCTTTCGCGATATGGGCCTTGGGCCAGCCAGCCTGATACCGGCGCACCATCAGCAGCCGGCCGTGAAACGTCGTACGGGCATTACGGTGGGACACGAGAACCTCCGGACGGTGGTGGACCTAGACAAGCCACACCCCACCCGGAGGTTCTCCTCACATCAAGCCAACACGCCTGCTACCAACGTCCTGTCCCAGTACAGCTAGACGGCCTGCTGGAAGCCAGCGGATGGTGGGGCAAGCAGTTCGTCGACGCCGAGACCGTTCATCCGCTGCTGTTCCCCACCGGTGACGGCCGCGCGCTGTGGGCGGTCAATCCGATCCTGGCGTTCTCCGGCCTCGGCCTGCTCACCCGCTTTCCCGCGCTTCGGCGGCGCGACTACGCGGGCACGATCAACGCCGCGAGTACGGTTCTGCGTACCCGCAAGCCGAAGGCGCGACTGCGCACCACGCGCTACCGCGGGGTCGACACCGCGACGATGATCTACGACCAGTTACCGGTCCACGATGTGTTCCGCAAACTGAACGATCAAACGGTGCTGGGCGCGATGGATCTACGCGGCTCGGCACAGCCGTACTTCTTCGTGCTCACCCGCGACGACTCACTGCGGCTCCGCTAAACCAGCGACCACAGATAGCTTGTGCGCCACCAGATCAGCGCGGCGAACAACGCGAGCACCGCCACCGAGGCGCCGACCTGCACCGGTATCCGAGCTTTCGCAGGCGCATACGCGTAGGCGAAAGCCACGACGCCGCCCGTCAGCAATCCGCCGAGGTGCCCCTGCCAGCTGATCGACGGCACCGTGAACGTGATGACGAGGTTGATCGCGATCATGATGACGACCCAACGGATGTCGACATTGACCTTCTTGCCCACCACGAACGTGGCCGCGAACAAGCCGAACACCGCACCCGAGGCGCCCAGCGTCGGCACGTCCAACGGTGAGAACAAATAGATCAGCACCGATCCGCCGAGGGCGCTCAACAGATACAGCGCGACGAAACGCACTCTGCCCAGCCAGATCTCGAGGGGCGGGCCCACCACGTACAACGCGAACATGTTGAACAGGATGTGGGTGATCCCGCTGTGCAGAAACGCCGACGTGAGCAAGCGGTACAGCTCGCCGTTCGCGACCGCGGGCGACCACATCACGAACTCGGACTCCACCCGCGACGACGCCATCTGCACGACGAAGGCGATCACGTTGACGGCGATCAGCACATAGGTGAGCACCGGGGTCGTCGCGCCCCACTGCCCGCCGGGTCGCGTCATCGGCTGACGAACGCTCTGCGCCGCGGCGGTGACGCACTCCGCGCATTGGTGACCCACCGCGGCATCCCGCATGCACTCCGGACAGATGTACCGGTGGCACCGGGTGCACTGCACATAGGTGGCCCGGTCCGGATGCCGGTAACACGTCGGCGTGGCGGCGGACATCCAATCAGTTTGCCAGCAACCACGGTACGACCAGCGAGGTGACCTCGCCGACCAGCGGGCGGTTGTTCGGGGCCTTCGGGTCATCGGCCTGTGACCGGGTCATGATCGCGATGAGCAGCCTGCGGCCGGCGGGCCCGTAGGCGATGCCGACGTCGTTGGTGCTGCCATAGTCGCCGTTTCCGGTCTTGTCGGCGGTCGTCCAGCCCGGCGGAAGCCCGGCGCGCATGCTCGACGTCTCATTGGCCCGCAGCCAGTCCTCGAGCTGCTGGCGTTGCGCGGGCGCCAGCACGTCACCCGTCAGCAGGGCGCGGTAGCCGCCGCCCAGCGCGCGAGGGGTGCTGGTGTCTCGCGGATCACCCGGTATCGCCGAGTTCAGCTCGACCTCCCAGCGATCCAGCCGCGTCCGGTCGTCACCGAAGCTGCGAGCGAAATCGGTGATGGCAGAAGGCCCGCCGATGGTCTGCAGTAGCAGGTTGCCTGCGCAGTTGTCACTGACCTGCACCGCCGCCGCGCACAGTTCGGCCAGCGTCATCTGGCCCCCGGCGCTGGGTGCGGTCCTCGGCGAGTTCGGCAGCGCCGCCCACTTCGGGTCGACGTAGACCTGGCGATCCAGGGTCAGCTCGCCGTTGCCGACCATCTGCAGAACCCGCCCCGCCGCGTACCCCTTGAACGTCGAACACACCGCGAACGACTCGCCATCGAGGTGCGACACCGTGCGACCGGATTCGAGGTCGACGGCGTAGACGCCGATCTTCGCGTTGTGCCGTCGTTGCAGGGCATCGATGCGGTCGTTGACCGGCGGAACCGGTTCGGCCGGGTCGGCGAGAACGGGTTTCTGTGAGCAGACGGCGAGGCCGGCGGCAGCCAGACCGCCGACCAACACGCTGCGTCGGGAGAGTCGATTCACCGCTCCCACGGTACCGATCAGCCGGCGATGGCCCGAAGTGCCTGCGGCAGCGACCTTTTGGTTCGGTATGGTCCCAGCACCGCGGCACCGTACGGCTTGGTCAGCAACCGGTGCGCCACCGCGTTGACGTCCGCGAGGGTGACCTGGTCGATCAGCGCGAGCGTCTCGTCGATGGTGCGGTGTTCGCCGTAATTCAGTTCGCTGCGGCCGATCCGGTTCATCCGCGACCCGGAGTCCTCCAGGCCGAGCACCAGCCCGCCGCGCAGCGAACCCTTGGCGATCCGGCATTCGGCTTCGGTGATCCCGTCGCGCGCCACCGTCTCCAGCACGTGGGCGGTCACCCGGGCGACCTCGGTGAAGCGTTCGGGCAGGCATGCGGCATACACCGAAAGCGCGCCGCTGTCGGAAAAGGTGTCCACCGTCGAGTACACCGAGTAGGCGAGCCCGCGGGTCTCGCGGATCTCCTGGAACAGACGGGAACTCAGGCCGCCGCCCAGTGCCGTGTTGAGCACCGACAGCGCCCACCGGTCCTTCCAGTGCCGACCCGGCACGCGCACGCCCAGCGACATGTGTGTCTGTTCGGCGTCGCGGTTGACCACCTCGAGTGACGGCACGCCGGTGACGCGGCCGGTGCCCTTGCGCGGGGCCACCGGGGTGCGGCCGGGGATCAGGTGCGCGCCGAAGTACTCGCGCGCCATCGAGACCACCTCGTCGTGCTCGACATTGCCTGCGACCGCGACGACCATCCGATCGGGGGTGTACCGACGGACGTGGAACGAATGCAGCTGCGACCGCGACATCGCCGAAACCGACTGCGCGCTGCCGATCACCGGCCGACCCACCGGGTGGGAGCCGAAGACTGCCGACAGGAACACATCACCGAGGGTGTCCTCGGGATCGTCGTCGCGCATCGCGATCTCCTCGAGCACGACAGCACGCTCGAGTTCGACGTCCTCGGCCGCGCACACACCGCGCAGCACCACGTCGGCCACCAGGTCGACCGCCAGTTCGAGATCGGTGTCGAGCACATGCGCGTAGTAGCACGTGTGCTCCCTGGCCGTGAATGCGTTCAGCTCACCGCCGACCGCGTCCACCGCCTGCGCGATCTCCACCGCGCTGCGCGTCGGAGTCGACTTGAACAACAGGTGCTCGAGGAAGTGCGCGGCGCCTGCCACGCTCGCTCCTTCGTCGCGGGAGCCGACGCCGACCCACACACCGACCGACGCCGAGCGCACCGAAGGGATGTACTCGGTGACGACGCGCAGACCACCCGGAAGGGTGGTGCGTCGCACTGTGGACGTGGTGGATTCGGCGCCGCGGCGGACCCGTCGCAGGCCCGCCTTCCCGCTAGCTGCCTGTCGTGGCATCGACAGGCGTATCGGCCGACGCGGCGTCCTCGGTGTCATCGTCCTCTGCGACGAGGATCAGCGAGATCTTGCCGCGGTTGTCGATATCGGCGATCTCCACACGCAGCTTGTCGCCGACCTTCACCACGTCTTCGACCTTGGCGATGCGCTTGCCCTTACCGAGCTTGGAGATGTGCACCAGCCCGTCGCGGCCGGGCAGCAGTGACACGAACGCGCCGAAATCGGTTGTCTTGACGACAGTTCCGAGGAAGCGCTCGCCGGTCTTGGGCAGCTGCGGGTTGGCGATGGCGTTGATCTTGTCGATCGCGGCCTGCGCCGAGGGTCCGTCGGTGGCGCCGACGAACACTGTGCCGTCGTCCTCGATCGAGATCTGAGCGCCGGTCTCTTCGGTGATCGAGTTGATCATCTTGCCCTTCGGCCCGATGACCTCGCCGATCTTGTCGACCGGCACCTTGATGGCGGTGACCCGCGGGGCGAACGGACTCATCTCGTCGGGCCCGTCGATGGCCTCCGCCATCACCTCGAGGATGGTCAGCCGCGCGTCCTTGGCCTGCGACAGCGCACCGGCCAGCACCGTCGACGGGATGCCGTCGAGCTTGGTGTCCAGCTGCAGCGCGGTGACGAAGTCCTTCGTGCCCGCGACCTTGAAGTCCATGTCGCCGAAGGCGTCCTCGGCGCCGAGGATGTCGGTCAGCGCGACGAACCGGCGTTCAGTGCCGCCGCCCTCGACCTCGACGTCGTCGGACACCAGGCCCATCGCGATGCCTGCGACGGGCGCCTTCAGCGGAACACCCGCGTTCAGCAGCGAGAGCGTCGACGCGCAGACCGACCCCATCGAGGTGGAGCCGTTGGAGCCGAGCGCCTCCGACACCTGCCGGATCGCGTACGGGAACTCCTCGACGCTGGGCAGCACGGGCACCAAGGCCCGCTCGGCCAGCGCGCCGTGGCCGATCTCGCGACGCTTCGGCGAGCCGACGCGGCCAGTCTCACCGGTCGAATACGGCGGGAAGTTGTAGTGGTGCATGTAGCGCTTGGTGGTCTCGGGTCCCAGCGAGTCGATCTGCTGGGCCATCTTCACCATGTCCAAGGTGGTGATGCCGAGGATCTGGGTCTCACCGCGCTCGAACAGCGCGCTGCCGTGCGCCCGCGGCACCACGGCCACCTCGGCCGACAGGGCGCGGATATCGGTGATACCGCGGCCGTCGATACGGAAGTGGTCCGTCAGGATGCGTTGCCGGACAAGCTTTTTGGTCAGCGCACGGAAGGCGGCGCCGATTTCCTTCTCCCGACCCGCGAACTGCTCGCCGAGCCGCTCGAGCACCTCGGCCTTGATCTCGTCGGTGCGGTCGTTGCGCTCTTCCTTGCCGGGGATGGTGAGCGCCTTGGAGAGCTCTTCGGTGGCGATCGAGGACACGGCGTAGAACACGTCGTCCTGGTATTCGGGGAACACCGGGTAATCGCCGGTCTCCTTGCCCGCGCGTTCGTTCAGTTCCTCCTGCGCCGTGCACAGCGTGGCAATGAACGGTTTGGCGGCCTCGAGCCCCTCGGCGACGACGGTCTCGGTCGGAGCGGCTGCACCCCCTGCGATGAGTCCGAGGACGTTCTCGGTGGCCTCGGCCTCGACCATCATGATCGCGACGTCGTCACCGGCCTTGCGGCCCGCGACCACCATGTCGAACACGGCCCGCTCGAGCTGCTCGACGGTCGGGAACGCCACCCACTGACCGTCGATCAGCGCGACGCGCACAGCGCCGACGGGACCTGCGAACGGCAGCCCCGAGATCTGGGTGGACGCCGATGCCGCGTTGATCGCGAGCACGTCGTACAGATCCTTGGGGTCCAGGCTCAGCACCGTGACGACGACCTGGATCTCGTTGCGCAGACCCGAGACGAACGTGGGGCGCAGCGGCCGGTCGATCAGGCGGCAGGTCAGGATGGCGTCGGTGGAGGGACGGCCCTCACGCCGGAAGAAGGAGCCCGGGATACGCCCGGCGGCGTACATGCGCTCCTCGACGTCGATCGTCAACGGGAAGAAGTCGAAGTGGTCCTTGGGGGTCTTGCTGGCCGTGGTGGCCGACAGCAGCATGGTGTCGTCGTCGAGATAGGCGACGACCGAACCTGCGGCCTGCCGGGCGAGCCTGCCCGTTTCGAAGCGGATGGTGCGGGTGCCGAAGCTCCCGTTGTCAATGACGGCGGTCGACTCGAAGACGCCGTCCTCAATTTCTGCAACAGACATAGGTGTCCGTAAGGCCTCTCTGGGTCTTATTCAGCTGTTTTGCGTCGTCAAGCTCATACGCTGAGCAGCCTGTCAGACCTCGGGCCTGGATACGGCTACGGCCGTCGATCGAAGCGGCCGGGAATTTGGCTCCCGGCTGCCACTACCGAAGACCGCCCGATCAGGCGGGGTCCGCCAGGGACACGCCGGAGCGGTACACGCGGAACTGCGAGAACCACACCGATTTGTTCGCAGCAATTTCGACTGGCGAACGGGTTCATGCTACACCGCGGCGATGCCGCGGCCGACACCTCGGATGCGTCAGCGACGCAGGCCAAGGCGGTCGATCAGGGAGCGGTAGCGCTCCACGTCGACCTGGGCGACGTACTTGAGCAACCGGCGACGACGGCCGACCAGCAGCAACAGTCCACGCCGCGAGTGGTGGTCGTGTTTGTGCACCTTGAGGTGCTCGGTCAGGTCGGCGATGCGCTTGGTGAGCAGCGCGACCTGTGCCTCCGGCGAACCGGTGTCGGTCTCATGCAGGCCGTACGAGCCCAGAATCTCTTTTTTCTGTTCGGCAGTGAGCGCCACGAAACAATCTCTCCATCAATAGGTCCGCGAAGGTGAGGCGTTGATGCCCCGAATGGCGCGGCCGCCGCGAACTGCAGCACGCGCGTGGTCGGCGTGAAGTTTAGCAGCACCCCGTTGAGCAGCGAAATCGCTGCTACTGGGCGGCGAGAATGGCGCGGGCCTTTTCGGTGTCTGCGCTCATTGCCTTGACCAGGTCATCGACGGAGTCGAACCGCTCCTGACCGCGGATACGGGCGACGAAGTCCACGGCGACGTGCTGACCGTAGAGATCGGCGTCGGTGTCGAGGACGAACGCTTCAACCGTGCGGGTTCGGCCGGAGAACGTCGGGTTTGTGCCGACCGAGACCGCCGCCTGATAGCGCTCACCAGGGACGACGGTGCCCACCACGGGCCCGTGGCCCAGCACGGTGAACCACGCGGCGTACACCCCGTCGGCGGGGATGGCCGAATACATCGGCGGTGCCACGTTGGCGGTGGGAAAGCCCAGGCCCTTGCCACGTCCGTCGCCGCGCACCACCACACCCTCGACGCGGTGTGGCCGGCCCAGCGCCTCGGCGGCGGCAACGACGTCGCCGGCGTCCACACAGGAGCGAATGTAGGTGGACGAGAAGGTGACGGTCTCGTCGCGGCAATGTTCGGCGACCAGCGACATGCTCTCGACCGCGAACCCGAACCGCTCGCCCGCCTTGCGGAGCAGGTCGACGTTGCCCGCCGCCTTCTTGCCGAACGTGAAGTTCTCGCCGACGACCACCTCGACGACATGCAGGTGCTCCACCAGCAGTTCGTGGATGTATCGCTCGGGCGTGAGCTTCATGAAATCGGAGGTGAATGGCATGACCAGGAAGACGTCGATGCCGAGTTCCTCGACCAGTTCGGCGCGCCGGGTCAGGGTGGTCAACTGGGCGGGGTGGCTGCCGGGGAACACGACCTCCATCGGATGCGGATCGAACGTCATCAGCACCGTCGGCACACCGCGGGACCGACCCGCCTTGACCGCATGGTTGATCAGCTCGGCGTGTCCGCGGTGTACCCCGTCGAACACGCCGATGGTGATGACGCATCGCCCCCAGTCCGTGGGGATCTCATCCTGGCCCCGCCAGCGCTGCACGGTGCAAGCGTACGGCGCGTCGACGGGCGCGGCTGCCTCACATCCCCAGATCAGGTGACCATTGCCTAAACTTTGTAGTTGTGAGCCCGAACGGTAATCCGCGTGACCTGACCGCGGTCGCCCAGGATTACCTGAAGGTCATCTGGACCGCCCAGGAGTGGTCGCACGAAAAGGTGAGCACCAAGATGCTGGCCGAGCGCATCGGGGTGTCGGCGAGTACGGCGTCGGAATCGATTCGCAAGCTCGCCGATCAGGGCCTGGTAGACCACGAGAAGTACGGTGCGGTCACCCTGACCCAGGCGGGCCGCACCGCCGCGTTGGGAATGGTGCGCAGACACCGGCTGCTGGAGACCTTCCTGGTCCGGATACTCGGCTACAGCTGGGACGAGGTGCATGACGAGGCGGAGGTGCTCGAGCACGCCGTCTCCGACCGCATGCTCGACCGCATCGACGCCAAGCTCGGCTACCCCAAGCGCGATCCGCACGGCGACCCCATACCCGCCGCCGATGGTCATGTGCCGACGCCGGACGCGCGCCAGCTGTCGGTGTGCTCGGACGGCGAATCGGGCACCGTGGCACGCATCTCCGACGCCGATCCGGAGATGCTGCGGTACTTCGACAGCGTCGGCATCACCTTGGATTCCCGATTGATGGTGCTGGCCCGCCGCGACTTCGCGGGCATGATCTCGGTGGCGATCAAGGGCGCCGACGCCAAGGAGGACGACCCCGGCACGACGGTCGATCTCGGCAGCCCGGCCGCCGAGGCGATCTGGGTCGTCGGCTAGCGCATCGAAACTGCAATGGTGGCGAACAAGTTCGAGTAGGTCGCGCCGCCAACGCATTCTCGATGCGTCGAGCGCGCTCTACAGCGTGGCCGGCCGCAATACCACCACTGATTTCGCCTTGTCGGGGCCATCGCGCAGCAGCGAGATCACCTGCCCGTCGGGGGCCTTCGCCGCATAGACGCCGTCGATGCCCGCCGGGGTCAACGGTCTGCCGTGCCGCGCGGCCTCGGCCTCCTCCGCGGTGAGGTCGCGGCACGGGAACGCCAGCAGGCAGGCCTCGTCGAGGCTGTAGGACAGCACGGGCCGCTCGGCCAGGGCGTCGAGTGGGTGTGCCTCGTCGAGCCCGAACCGGCCGACGCGGGTGCGCCGCAGCGCGGTGAGGTGCCCGCCGACGCCGAGGGCTTGCCCGACATCTCGAGCCAGCGCCCGGATGTAGGTGCCGCTGGAGCAGTCCACGACGACGTCGACGTCGACGAGGTCGTCGGACCGTCGGATGTCGCGCACCTCGAAGCGGTCGATGCGCACCGCCCGCGGCGCCAGTTCGACGGACTGGCCTTCGCGGGCGAGTTGGTAGGCCCGCTTGCCCGCGACCTTGATCGCGCTGACCGCCGACGGGATCTGCGAGATCTCCCCGCGCAGCGCCGCCACCGCGGCCTCGATCGCGTCATCGGTGACCGCCGCGGCCGAAACCGACTCCAGCACTTCGCCGTCGGCGTCTTCTGTCGTCGTCGTCTGCCCCAGCCGGATCGTGGCCTCATAGGCCTTGTCCGTCGCGGTCAGCAGACCGAGAATCTTCGTCGCGCGCTCGATACCGACCACGAGCACGCCGGTGGCCATCGGATCCAGTGTCCCGGCATGGCCGACCTTGCGGGTCGAGAAGATGCGCCTGCACCGGGATACCACGTCGTGGCTCGTCATGCCCGCGGGCTTGTCGACCACCACCAACCCAGCAGATTTCACAAGACGATCGCTGTGAGTGTCAGCCCGTCGCGCACCGACCACCGGCCCCGCAGTGCGGTCAGCGGCGGCCCGGATCGAGCGGCGGGATCGATCAGGATGCGGGATTCGAAGTTTCCGGCCGTTCCGCCGTCGTCGACGTCGAACACGATGTGTGCGTCCTCGAAGCCCAGCCAGCGCTGCGTGACCGGATACCACGCCTTGTACGTGGCCTCCTTGGCGCAGAACAGGATTCGGTCCCAGTGCAGCTCCGCGGGCAGCGCGCTGATCTCGGTCCGCTCGGCGGGCAGGCTGATCGCGTCGAGCACCCCGTTGGGCAGCACATCGTGGGGTTCGGCGTCGATGCCGATCGACCGCACCGCGTCGTGACGCGCGACGGCCGCCCCGCGGAAACCCTCGGTGTGGGTCAGGCTGCCGACCACGCCGTCGGGCCAGCACGGTTCGCCCTTCTCCCCCTTCAGGATCGGCACCGGCGGCACACCCAACTCCTGCAGCGCCTGACGCGCGCAATAGCGCACGGTGATGAACTCGTTGCGGCGCTTGGCAACCGACCTGGCGATCAGCGGCTCCTCTTCGGGCAGCGGCGCGAGATCCGGTGGGTCGCCGTACATTTCAGCGGCGGCCACTTTGTCCGGTAGCACGTTGGAGAGCAGCGTCGCGACGGTCATCTCGACCTGGTCGCAGCTCTGTTGGCGATGCGCTCCTTGATCTTCTGCGCGTTGACCCGCATCTCCTGGGTGATCTCGAAGTGCCCGCCGAACTCGTTGAGGTAGCCGGGCGGGTACTGCGGATCGGGCAGCACCTGACGCAGCCAGCGATACGGCTTGCGGCGCCGCCACTCCCGCGGATAGCCCACCGACACCTCTTCGAAGCGCACCCCGTCGTACCACGTGGTTCTCGGGATGTGCAGGTGGCCATAGACCGAGCAGATCGCGTTGTACCGGGTGTGCCAGTCGGCGGTCGCGGTGGTCCCGCACCACAGTGAGAACTCCGGGTAGAACAGCGCATCGCAGGGTTCGCGCACCAACGGGAAGTGGTTGACCAACACCGTCGGCGTCACCCAGTCGAGGTCCTCGAGCCGCTTACGGGTGAGCTCCACGCGCTCGCGGCACCACGCATCCTTGGTCGCATACGGCTCGTTGGACAGCACGAACTCGTCGGTGGCCACCACGTTGTTCTCCCTGGCGATGGCCAGGCCCTCGGCCTTGGTCGCCGCGCCCTTGGGCAAGAACGTGTAGTCGTAGAGCAGGAACATCGGCACGATCGTGGCCGGCCCGCCTGCGTCGGTCCATACCGGAAAGGGATGCTCGGGGCTGACCACCCCGAGTTCGTCACACATGTTGACCAGATAGTCGTAGCGGGCCCGGCCGAACACCTGCACCGGATCCCTCGAGGTGGTCCACAGTTCGTGGTTGCCGGGCACCCAGATGACCTTCGCGAACCGCTTGCGCAGCAGGTCGAGCGACCACCGGATGTCGTCGGTGCGCTCAGCGACATCGCCCGCGACGATCAGCCAGTCATCCGGCGACGTCGGGTGCAGCGATTCGGTGACCGGCTTGTTGCCGGTATGACCCGTGTGCAGGTCACTGATCGCCCAGAGTGTCGCCACAACGGACCAGCCTACTGAAGCGCGACGGTCGGGCCCCGCCACCAACTAGAACGTGTTCTCATCAACCGCTCCGGGGGCCGGAGGGTGACTTGTATAGTCCCCGCAGGGGTCTGCGATAGACGAGGGGATTTCATGGCCACCAGAATCCGGTTGTTCGCGGCGTTCGGCGCGCTGGTGACCGCGGTGATTCTGGTGCTGGCGGGCGGACCGCTGCCGGCGCCCGCGCCCGACCCGGTGCAGCTGCGCTCGACGTCGGCGCCGCTGCCGATCGCGACGACGACCATCAAGTGGCCGGTGATCGACCTCACCGATCCCGACCCGTTCGACCCCTGCCGCGACATCCCGTTCGACGTCATCCAGCGCATCGGCCTGGCGTTCACCCCGCCCGAACCCGAGGACGGTCTGCGCTGTCACTACGACGTCGGCAACTACCAAATGGCGGTCGAGGCGTTCGTCTGGCGCACCTATGAGGAGAGCCTTCCGCCCGACGCGATCGAACTCGACATCGACGGCCACCGCGCGGCCCAGTACTGGGTGATGAAGCCGACCGACTGGAACAACCGGTGGTGGATCACCTGTGCGATCGCGTTCAAGACCGAATACGGGCTGATTCAGCAGTCGCTCTTCTACGCACCGACCTACACCCCCAACGACGTGGACTGCCTGCAGACCAACCTGCAGCGCGCGCACGAACTGGCGCCGTACTACAAGTACGACAAACGCACTACCGAGTGATCTTGTCCATCGGGCTCGACCGCTCGAGCATGCCGTAGGTCTCCTCGCCCTTCCAGCGGTAGCACACTCCGGCCTGCTGCAGCGCCGGGAAGGTCCAGTTCGCCATTTTCGCGAGCATCTCTTCGGGAACCTCGCTGGGATCGGTGATGTCGTGGGTGGACAACACCGTTTCCCCCTCGATGCGTACGATGCCGTCCGCCGTCTCCAGCACGACCGCGACGTCCTCGCCGGTCGGCTGCAGCCGGGTCAGCCACGGCGCCTCGACGACGCGGGCGGGGATCAGCCCGTCGCCGGCATCCGGATCGAACAGGTAGCCCTCGTTGAAGGTGGGTCGGCCGTCGGGGCGCGGCGGGTAGGCGATGTAGCCGAACGCGCGGCCGCTGGGAAACAGCGCCGACTGCCAGCAGTGCCCCCAGAACCCCTCGAGCCTGCGCACGCCCTGGCGCCTGATCCGCAGTCCGCTTCCGGTGAAGGTGTGCTCCTGGCCCCCGACGCGCACCGAACCGGTCGCCCGGAACAACTGCTCGTAGCGGTCACCGCCCATCAGGTCGCCCTCGACGGAGGTCTCCAACGCCGACGCGGCGTCGGCCTGCAACGCGCCCTGCACCCACGGCGGCGCCGCGATCGTCGCCTCCACCGCGAAGCGCAGATCGACAAGGGGCCCGTCCTTGCGGCCCGCGGCGAGGTCGGCCGACGTCGTCTGCACGGCCTTGCCGTCGAACGTCATCGTCCAGACGCCGAACGGTTCGACGCACGTGAATGCCAGCGGGCCGCCGCCGAGCACCGCGGGTTTTCCGCTCGCGTCGGTCGCGGGCCACCGTCGACCCTCGTCGCGTAGCCGATAGGCACGCCCTTCCGGGAACGCGACGTTGACCTGAATGCTGTGGTCGTCCCAGTTCGACGCGACCGCCTCGACGCCGACGCGGGGCAGGCCGACGCGGCCGCCGTCGTCGAAGACCCAGAAGCTCACCGAATCCCGCATCTCGGGGTCTGCGGGTCGGTCGGCGAACACGTATTCGCGCGCGGGGTCGATGCCGCCGGTGAGGTCGATTGCCATGGGCGCGTTCACATCTCCTTCGGGTGCCGGTTGATCCAGCGTTGCGAGTGCGCGACGTAGTCGGCGAACAGCGGCCGGATCGCCGCCAGGTCGAGCCCGAAGACTTCGGGATCGGCGTGAGTATGCGGTTCGCGGGTCTCCGCGTTGTGCGCCCACCAGGTGCGCATGCCGGCCTCGAACTCGTCGCTGACCGGTTCGCCGAGCCATGCATACAGTCGGCGCACCTCGCCGATCGGGTCGGCCAGCATCGCGCGGAAATCAATGTCGAAGAACCGGTGGTCGGCACCGCCGTCGCGGAATGCGACCGCCCGCGCCATGCCGGCCGACCAGTGAGCGACGTTGAGCCCGCCGAGGTAGCGCCGGTCGAGGTGGTCGGTGAAACCGCCTGCGATGTCGGCGTAGACATCGGCCACCGACAGCAGCACGTCGGTCGGGTCGCGATGGGTCATGACGAATCTGGCGTCTCCGAACACGCGGTCCAGATCATCCAGCGCGAGCACGTGCGCGGGCGACTTCAAGCGCCACGGCCGGTTCGGCTCACCCCACTGCAGAAGTTTGAGGACGCGCTTCTCGTAGGCGTAGGTCGAGGTGTAGTCGGCCTTGTCGACGAGCCATTCGGAGTATGTCGGCACACACGCGAAGGCTTGGAAGATCTGCGTCTTGAAGTCCAGCGCCATGAGGTCGAGGCACTCCATCGGGCCGTGGATGTCGGTGGGCACGTGGTGTCTGCTGCCGACCACCACCGCGCGCTGCTCCGGCGGTATCCGGGGATCGACGCCGACGACGGTCGACGGTGGCGGGCACGGCTCGGCGGACTCCCAGCTGCGGAGGTAGCGCACGTTCGGGTCCTGGGCGAGCAGAAACGACAGCGCTGTCGAACCCGTGCGGGGCAGGCCGAGGCCGAACAGCGGCGCCTCGATGGGCACCTCATCGATCTCGGGATGGCGGCGATACCAGTCCTCCACCCGCAGCCGCTGCCGCAGATGCATTCCGATGCGGGCATAGACGAACGCCTCGCCGCGCTCGTTGAGCCTGGCTTCGTCGCGCAGCGCCTTGACGAGGATCTCCAGGCCCTCGCGGTAGGAGTCGTCGCCGAAGTCGTCGAGTCCCGTCCGCTCGACGGCGGCGGCGATCAGCTCGCCCGGTGATGCCACAGCGCACCTCCACCAGAATTGGTGACAGTACACTGTCACCATTGTGGGCGAGCCGTCAAGAGACAACAGGCGCCGGTACGACAACCGTGGCCGCGCGGAGAAGGCCGCGCAGACCCGCGAACGCATCATCGCCGCGGGCAGCGAACTGGTGCACGCCTTCGAGAGCTGGAACTGGCGCGACCTGACGTTCAAGACGGTCGCCGAGCGCGCGGGTGTCGGGGAGCGCACCGTCTACCGACACTTCCCCACCGAACGCCATCTGCACGACGCCGTCATGCAGCGCCTCGAGTCGGAGGCGGGTGTCTCCTACGAAGAGGTGGACCTCGCCAACCTCGGCGAGGTGACGGCCCGCGTCTTCGCATCGCTGCAGCGGTTCGCGGTCCGCGGGTCGGTCGACACGCCACGCGATCCGACGTTCGTCGGCGTCGACGCCCGCAGGCGTGAGGCGCTGCTGCGCGCCGTCACCGCGTCCGCGCCGAACTGGACCGAGGACCAACGACGGGTCACCGCAGGGCTTCTGGACGTGCTGTGGAACCTGCCGACCTACGAGCGACTGGTCGGCGAGTGGGGCCTCGAGGGGCCGATGGCCACCGAGGCCGTCGACTGGCTGATGGGAAAGGTCATCCGGGCGGTGCACCAGGACCAACCACCGCCTGGGTAGCCTCGGCGCAGTGACGAACGCCAAGAACCTCGCGGGACGTGCGGTTGGCCGACTGCTCGGATTGCCGCCGCACACATGCGATCACGACGTGATCCGCGGCCTGCGTGTGCCGATGCGCGACGGCGCAGAACTGATCGCCGACCACTACCGGCCAGTGACTCCGAAGCCCGCGGGCACGCTGCTGGTCCGCACCCCCTACGGCCGCGGATATCCGGTCTCGGCGCTGTTCGGCAGCGTCTATGCGAACCGCGGCTACCACGTCGTCGTGCAAAGCGTCCGCGGCACCTACGGCTCGGGCGGCGAGTTCAGCCCATTCGCCAACGAGGTCGCCGACGGCGCCGACACCGCCGCCTGGCTGCGGGACCAGCCATGGTTCACCGGCGCATTCGCAACCATCGGGGCGTCCTATTTCGGCTTCACCCAGTGGGCCCTGCTGACCGACCCACCCGACGAAATGGCCGCCGCCGTGATTACGGCAGGACCACACGATCTCAGCGGGCCGCGTTGGGGCACAGGGTCATTCGGGCTCAACGACTTCCTCGGGTGGTGCGACGACGTCGTCCATCAGGAGGAGCCGGGCCGGATCCGCGGCATCGCGCGGATGCTCACGGCGAGGCGGCGGATCGCCCGAGCGACCGCGGGCCTGCCGGTGGGCGAGGCGGGCCGGACACTGCTCGGCGAGGACGCGCGGTGGTACGAGGAGTGGCTGGAACACCCCGAATATGACGACGAGTTCTGGTCACCGACACGGCTGCACGCCGCGTTGGAGAAGGCCGAGGTGCCCGTGTTGCTGCTGAGCGGCTGGCAGGACATCTTCATCGAGCAGACGCTGCAGCAGTACGCGCAGTTGCGCGGCCGCGATGTGCCGGTTGCGATGACCGTCGGGTCCTGGACACATGCGCAGATGCTGAACCTGGGTGCCCCGACCGTGCTTCGCGATTCGCTGGAGTGGCTCGACGCCCATCTGGCCAACGACGGCCACGGTTCCGGACGCCGGAGCGTGCGCGTCAAGGTCAATCACGACGGCTGGCTCGAGCTCGACGACTGGCCGCCGCAGATGCCCGAGCAGGTGCGGTATCTGCAGCCCGGCGGGCGTCTCGGCGATGCCGTACCGCCCGACACCGCGCCCGCTTCCACGTTCACCTACGACCCGACGGACCCGACACCCACGATCGGCGGGCGACTGCTCTCCCCCGTGAGCGGCTACCGCCGCGATGACAAGCTCGCCGAGCGCACCGACGTGCTGACGTTCACCGGCGACACACTGTCGCAGGACCTCTACGTGGTCGGCAATCCGGTCCTCGAGTTGGCGCACTCGTGCGACAACCCGCACAACGACCTGTTCGTCCGTGTCAGCGAGGTCGACGCCAAAGGCCGGTCCCGCAATGTCAGCGACGGATACCTCCGTGGCACAACGGAATCGGGAACCATCACCATCGTGCTCGACGCGGTCGCGCACAAGTTTCGCGCGGGCTCCCGCATCCGGGTGCTGATCGCGGGCGGCTCACACCCGCGCTTCGCGCGAAACCTCGGCACCGGTGAGCCGCTGCGCACCGGCACGCGCCTGCGGCCCGCCACGCACACCGTGCATCTCGGCGACGGCGCATCGCGGCTGCGACTGCCCGCGGGCCGTCGGCCGTCAAGCCACTGACGCGCGTACGCGCGCCGCGATGTCGCGCAGCGTCTTGTCGTCGTGCACCGGGGTGGCCCACATCGGGTTGACCGGCAGCGGCACCCAACTGGTACAGCCGGCGTACTGCGGCATGCGGGGCAGGCGTTCTGGCTCGGCCAGCGGGCTCACCTGAACAACCAGCACCGTCAGCCGGTGCTTCGGACGGAAGTCGAGCCGGTCCGCCTGCACCGACTCATCGGTCCAGATGTGCAGCGGTGCAATGTCTTTCAAACCCTCTGGCCGGTTCACCTCGACGGCGGCGACGACCTTCGCGCCGGCCCGCAACACGACCTCGCTCTCGGTGCTGTCCTCGGCGGCGGGCTTCAGCAGGTCGCGATGCTCGGGCCGCACCCGCTGCGCGTGACTGTGGGCCACCGTCGGGAAGAACAGGAAATGCGGTGAGTCGAGGGTAAACCGCTTCTCGTGGATTCCGCCCTTGCGCAACAACACCGTCTGGCGGCCGTCCAGCATCGCGTGCACAGCCGCGCTCCACTCCTTCAGCGCGGGCTGGGTCAGCGTATCGGCGGTCACCCGGCGCCGGCCGCCCTTGCCGCGATACGCGCGCGAACCTCGGGGCGGCGCAGCGGCGGCACGGTCTTGGGCGGCTGCTTGCGCGGCGGCAGCGCGCGCAGCAGCCGCGTCGTCGTGGCGGTGATCTCGGCGACGGCGAGCTCGAACGCCTCGGCGTTGGCCGACGTCGGGCGGGTCACGCCGCTGACCTTCCGGACGTACTGCCGTGCGGCGGCCTCGATCTCCTCATCGGTCGCCGCCGGCTCCAGCCCCCGGAGCTCGGTGATATTTCGGCACATGGCTCCACGATAGGTTCAGGCCATGACTAACGCTGACGCTGCTTCCGACGTGCTGCTCATCGACACCGAGGAGCGGGTGCGCACCCTGACACTGAACCGCCCGCAATCGCGCAACGCGCTGTCGTCTGCGCTACGCAAACGGTTCTTCGCCGCGCTGCGTGACGCCGAGGCCGACGATGCCGTCGACGTGGTCATCCTGACCGGGGCCGACCCGGTGTTCTGCGCGGGCCTCGACCTCAAGGAGCTCGGCGACACCACCGAGCTGCCCGACATCTCGCCGAAATGGCCGCCGATGACCAAGCCGGTGATCGGCGCGATCAACGGCGCCGCCGTCACCGGCGGGCTCGAGCTAGCGCTCTACTGCGACATCCTGATCGCCTCCGAGCAGGCGCGGTTCGCCGACACCCACGCCAGGGTGGGGCTGCTGCCGACGTGGGGGCTGTCGGTGCGCCTGCCGCAGAAGGTCGGCGTCGGGATGGCCCGCCGGATGAGCCTGACCGGCGACTACCTGTCGGCCGCCGACGCGCTGCGGGCCGGGCTGGTCACCGAGGTGGTGCCGCACGACGAGCTGCTGCCGACCGCGCGACGGATCGCGGCGTCGATCGTCGGCAACAACCAGGAGGCCGTGCGCGCGCTGCTGGCGTCATATCACCGGATCGACGAAGCGCAGACCGACCAGGGTCTGTGGATCGAGGCGGCATCGGCGCGGCAGTGGATGAGCACCGCCACCGGCGACGACATCGCCGCCAGCCGCAGCGCCGTCATCGAAAGGGGCCGCTCCCAGGTGCGCTGATCGCGCCTAGGCTGCCGGTGTGAACAAAGCACACGAGAAGTGCGGCAGCGACGAGTGGCGGCAGGCGATCCGCGAGGTCATCCTGCCGTGGGCGCTCAACGGCACCGACCTCGGCGACGACGTGCTCGAGGTCGGCCCCGGCTACGGCGCCACCACCGACGTGCTGAGCCCGGCGGTGCCGCGGTTGACGTCGGTGGAGATCGACGATGAGTTGGCCGCCATGCTGACCGACCGGTTCGCCGATGTGCCCTCGGTCGAGATCGTCAACGCCGACGCGACGTCGCTGGCATACGACGACAACCGGTTCTCGGGCGCGGCCTGCTTCACGATGCTGCACCACGTGCCGACCGTCGAGTTGCAGGACCGGCTGTTCGCCGAGATCGCCCGGGTGCTGCGGCCCGGCGCACCGCTGGTCGCCAGCGACAGCCTGGCCAGCGAGGAACTCGAGGCCCACCACGAGGGCGACACCTACAACCCGGTCGACCCCTCGACGTTGCCCGCGCGGCTCACCGCCGCCGGGTTCGGCGACATCGACATCCGCACCACCGAACTCGGCTGGGCGGTCATCGCGCGGGTGGCCGGCTAGGGCGGCGGCTGCGGAAGCGTCGGCTGCGGTTCGAACTCCATGTCGACACGAACGAGCTGACCGATGCCCGGCTGGTCGGTGACCGGCTCGGACGAACTCGGCCCGAACGTCGAACTCGCGTCCCCCTGCGGACCGACGAACTGCACGTTGAAGGCCGGCATCGCGGGCGCGCTGGTGATGTACATGACCTGACACGTACCGTCCTTCAGCCTCGACCGAAGGAACTGGCCGACCGCCACCTTGGGGGCGTCGGCACTGTCCGAGGCTTCCGACAGCACCACCGACGACCCGCGGCGGACGGCCGCCAGCGACGCGGCCCCGGTGCACTGGTCGGGGTCGGCGACCTCGGTGAACGACTTGTGAATCACCACCTGCACGGCGGTGCCGACGGTCGCGGCCTCTGGCTCCGCTGTTGCCTGGGGCACCGAAACGAGGCCGGTCAGCGCTGCGGCGGCGGTGAGGTTCGCGAGCCTGCTCATCGCGTCGATGATTGCGCGCGCCGACGCCGCTGACAACCGACTTCGCGAAAACTGTCCGGCCACCGCGTGGTCGGTGCTCCTACGAAGTGAGCGCGGCCCTCACCGGCTGTGCACGTCACGACGGGAGCCGTCGAATGTTCAAGAAATCCATAGTGCAGACCAGGACCATCGGGGCGGCAGGGACAGCGATCGCCGCCCTGCTCGGCTGCACGACCGGCGGCCAGGCCGCCGCGCCGGTCGCCACCCTGACCGAATCGCCGACCACCAGCGGCTCTGCGCCTGCCGAATTCGGCATCGTCGCCGAGCCGGCGTCATCGGCATTCCCGTTGGAGGGCCGCAACATTCGGCTGGTCCGGCTCAACGCCCAGGATCTGGCCGCCCAGTTCGAGCTGTTCAACCGAGGCCAGCAGGCCGTCGCGCCCTACGACGTCGGGATGGGACTCATCGAGCGCGACTTCAAGCTCGTCGACCTGCCCAGAGCCACCGCTTACGACGTGCAGGAGTCCACCGGCTTCGACGGTCGCGTCAGCGACAACCAGTACGACGAGATCGTCCCTGGGTCGTCGGCGACCATCACGGCGGTCTTCACCGCTCCGCCCGAGGAGACCACCACGATGTGGCTGTTGACCGACGTGCTGCAGCCCGTCGAGGTGTCGATCGAATCCGTCGGATCCACCGCCCTCGTGGACGATCCCGTGCTCACCGGCCCGCGCGGCGACGATCCCTACGTCGCGACGCTGATGTGCCCGAGCAGAGGGCCCGAAGGCGACGGTGCTGAAGCCCCGGTGGAGATCCGGCTGCCCAGCGACGTGTTGTTCGAATTCGCGAAAGCCGACCTCACCCCTGCCGCACTCCAAACGCTCGACGTCGTCAAGGATCAACTCGACTCCGCTGGCGGCACGATCACCATCGAGGGGCACACGGATGCCATCGGCGACGACGCGTCCAACCAGCTGCTGTCGGAGGCCCGCGCGGCATCGGTGCGAACTGCGCTTCAGGACAGGCTGGGCAGCGGTTTCGCGTTCGACACCGTCGGCTTCGGCGAGTCACGGCCCGTCGCACCCAACACCAACCCCGACGGCACCGACAATCCGGACGGCCGCGCGCGGAACCGCCGCGTCGAGATCCGCACCGGCGATGTGACCGCTGCCGTGCCTGCGCAACTGGAAGCGCGGCCGATGACCGACGACGTCGCCGCCCAGGGTGCGGTCGCCACGGTCGAGGGCGTCGAGAGGATCTCGGGTCATCTGCTGACCACCGTGGCGGTGACGAACCCGACGTCGTCGGTCGTCGAGATCGCCCCAGGCAGCGGTCTCACCGATTCCGGGCATCGACCGCTCGGGATCACCGTCGCGAACCGAACGGGCCAGCGTCGCTCCAAGGCGTGCAACTCGGGCACCGAGCGTCTTGAGGGCTTCCGCGATCTGGCGGGCCCGCCGTCGAACCTGTACTCGCCGAGCGGGGATCTCCCGCCAGGGGCTTCTGTGACGCTGTGGGCAATCTTCCCGGCACCGCCGGCCGATGTCACCAGCGTCGATGTGGAAGTCGGCGGGTTCGGTCAGGTCGTGCCCACCCCGATCACCGGCTGACGGTCCGAGACTGCGGGCAGATCGCGATGTCGCGCGGAAACACGATCTCACAGCAGTTTCGATGTCGAAAACTCGCCGCGGAAAAAGTGTCAGTCATTCCGGGGCCCGGCGCTCATACCAGTAGCAGCGATTCGACGAGGAGTCGCGAGAGGCCCGGGAGGACGCCATGACCACCACATATGACGCGGAATTGACCGACGACACGATCGCAGCCGCGTACTACGACGACCCGGACACCTACACGATCGCCGAAGCCTGGATGTCCAGCCCGCTGGGCCAACTCGACGACGACATCACCGAAAGCTACGCGCTTTCCGACTTCACCGATGACCGTGACCGCGGCGGTCTACGCGCGAAGTTGTTCGCCGCGGTGGCCGCCGGGATCATCGGTGGCGCCACCCTGGGCGCAGTCCTCTTCGGCTACCGGCCCGTGACGGCGCCGACGGTCGTCGTGCCCGGCTTCGGTGTGTCGACCGAACAGCTGCCCGCTGCCCCGCCGGCCGATCAGCAGGGACCCGCCAAGGACGGGGTCCCCGCGCCCGCAACGCCGTCCGCACCGCCGAAACCCGTTGCCGCCGAAGCGAAGACGAACGAAGAGGTGGCCGCGGTACCCGATGCCCCGCCTGTGGCACCGCCACCCGTCGTCATCGATGTCTACATTCCGCCGTTGGGCGACAAACCCGCGCCGCCGGATCCCGAACCGCCGAAACCGCAGCCGCCCGGCTTCGACCCGCCCGACATCGACGCGGTCGCAGTGCCGGAAGACGAGCCGGATCCGGAGCCGCCCAACGACGTCGTCATCGACGCGCCGATCATCGACCCCTCGCTGAAGAAACCGACGACCAACGATCTGAAGCCGGTCGAGAGCAGCAGGTTCACGGCGAAACTGCCGACGCAACAGGACGAGCCGCAACGCAAGCTCAACAGCGGCCGGATGAACTCGATTGCCAAGCCATGACCATGACCGCCGCACCCCAATGGGACATCCTCGGTCCGTCCGGCACCGACGCGGAGTTGGCGCTGGCCTCCGCGGCGGGCGACCGGGCCGCGTTCGCGGAAATCTACGATCGGTACGCCGACCGACTGCACGACTACTGCTGGCGCATGATGCGTGACCGCGACGGCGCGGCCGACTGCGTCCAGGACGTCTTCTGCATCGCCGTCACGCGCATGACCCAATTGCGCGATCCGGACAAGCTGCGCCCGTGGCTGTACTCGATCGCCAGGAGCGAAGCGCTGCGCCTGATCCGCGACCGTGACCGGGAAACCGTCTCCGACGAGTTGCCCGACGCCGCCGCCGATGATCCGAGCCCCGAAACGCTCGCGGCGCGAGGCGAACTCGCGGATCTGGTCAGCGACGCCTCCGGCGGGTTGTCGGACCGGGATCGGTCGGTGCTCGAGCTTGCGTACCGGCACGGCCTCGAGGGTGCCGACCTCGCCGAGGCGCTGGGAGTCACGCAGGTCAATGCGAACACGATCGTGCACCGGCTGCGCGAGACCGTGCAACGGGCCCTCGGCGCGCTGCTGGTGTCCCGCGGCGTGCACGGCGATCCGAGCCGGTGCGACGTGCTCGCCGAGATCCTCGACGGTTGGGACGGCACGTTCACGGTGCTCATGCGCAAGCGGGTCGCCCGCCACATCGAGAGCTGCGCGACGTGCGACGAGGAACGGCAGAGAGTGGTCAACCCGGTCGCGCTGCTCGGCGCCGCACCGGTGTTCATCCCCGCGCCCACCTGGCTGCGCGAGCGCACGCTCGGCCAGGTCGAACTCACCGCCGCGGCGAGACCGTATGCCGACGGGCCCGACAGCGCTACTCCGCACCCCGGCGGCTCGAAGCTTCCCGTCGCGTTGTTCGTCGCGGCCCTGGCGGCCTTACTCGGACTGACCCTGGTGTGGCTGCACCAGAACGCCACGGTCGCGGTGGCGCCGGTTCAGGTCAGCGAGACCGTGGCGCCGCCGGTGGCACCGGTCAAGGTCGACCCACCGCCACCGCCACGGCCGAGCGCCGCGGTGTCGGTGCCCCCGGCGCCGGCTGTGCCGCCGAAACAGGCGCCGGTGGTGCGAACGCCCGAGATTCAGTCGCCGCCACCGGCTTCCCCGCCGCCACCGCCGCCACCGCTGGTCGACGAACCGGTGGTTTCCGAACCGCCCGCGCCGCCTCTGGATCCCCCGACCCTGCCACCGCTTCCGCCGCTGCAGTGGCCTCCGGAGTGGGAGCTTCCGCAGTGGCCACCCCCGCCGCCATGGCCGCCGCGCGGCGAAGGCACGTTCACCGGGCCATCGAATCTGGTGATCGTCCCGCCGCAGAGCACGGCCCCGCCGCAGTAAGCGTTGAAGGCTCTCAGGCCGTACCCGGCACGAGCCAGCGACCGGAGAACGCACGCCATCCGACGAAGATCAGCCGCAGCACCATGAAGGTGCTCAGGCCCGACCAGATGCCGAGCAGGCCCCAGCCGAAGGCCAGCGAGAGCCAGATCAACGGCAGGAAGCCGACGAGTGCGCTGATCAGCGTGGCGTTGCGCATGAACTTGGCGTCACCCGCACCGAGCAGCACGCCGTCGAGCGCGAAAACGATTCCGGCGACGGGCAATTGGGCGACCATGAACCACCACGGCACACCGATCGCGTCCAGCACGGAACGGTCGTCGGTGAACACACTGGGAAACACCGACGCACCGACGGCGAAGATACCGGCGAGCACCGCGGAGGCGAGCGTCGAGAAGATGGTGACCCGCCACGCGACCGATTTCGCGTGCGCCAGCTCGCCGGCTCCCAGCGCGGCACCCACCAGCGACTGCGCCGCGATCGCCAGCGAATCCAGCACCAGCGCAAGGAAACTCCACAGCTGCAGGACCACCTGATGTGCCGCAACGGCGGCCGCACCGAACCGGGCGGCGACGGCCCCCGCCGATACGAAGCAGGCCTGGAACGCCAGCGTCCGCAGCAAGAGGTCGCGCCCCATGACGACCTGCGCGCGAAGCACTTTGGGCTGGATCCGCAGCGGCACCCGCTCGACAAGGAGTGCGCGGCAGAACAGCAGCGCGGCCAGCCACTGGCCGGTCAGGTTGGCGATGGCCGAACCCTCGAGTCCCAGCCGGGGCATTCCGAGCCAGCCGTACACCAGCAGCGGGCACAGCACCGCCGAGACCGCGAACCCGAACACGACGTAGCGCAGCGGTCGTACGGTGTCCTGCACGCCGCGCATCCAGCCGTTGCCCGCCGCAGAAATCAGAATCGCGGGCACTCCGAGGATCGCGATCCGCACCCACGGCAGCGCCGCGTCGGCGATGTCACCACCGGCAGCGAGCGCGGAAACCAGTGGCACCGCGACGATCTGGAACACCGCGATGACCAAGAGGCCGATCCCGACCGCGAGCCACGTCGCCTGCACTCCTTCGCCGACGGCGGCCTCGCGATCACCCGCACCGAAGAATCGCGCCGAACGCGCCGTCGTGCCGTAGGACAGGAACGTCATCTGCGAACTCAGGGTCGCGAGGATGAGCCCGCCGATCGCGAGACCCGCCAGGCTCAGCGCGCCGAGCCGACCGACAACCGCGAGGTCGAACAGCAGGTAGATGGGTTCGGCGGCCAATACCCCGAGTGCGGGCAGCGCCAACCCGGCGATGCGGCGCCCGGTCGCGGGCGCGACGGGAAGGTCAGGCTCCAGCTCAGCCAAGGGCTATGACGAGCGCCCGGACGACTTCGTCGGTCGATCCGGAGGTCGAGTAGCCTGCGGCGTGCGGGTGTCCCCCGCCGCCGAACGCGCTGGCGATGGACGCGAGATCCATCGTCTTGGCCCGCATCGAAACCGACCAGTGCCCCGGTTCGATCTCCTTGAACACCGCCGCGACCTCGGCCTCCTGGGTGGTCCGCACGATGTCGACGATGCTTTCGACTTCTTCCGGTCGAGCATTGGCCCATTCCTGGTGTCCCACAATGGCATACACCAGGCCACGACCCTCTGCGGCGTCGGGAAGCAGCTGCGCCGACGACAGCACGCGCGACAACATCGGCAGCCACGCGAACGGGTGGGTGTCGAGCAGCGTGCGGCTGATCGAGGCGTTGTCGACGCCCAATTCGACGAGCCGGGCGGCCAGCCGGTGAGCGCGCGCGCTGGCCCACCGGAACGAGCCGGTGTCGGTGGTCAGGCCCGCGTAGAGGCAGTGCGCCACCGTTGCGTCGATGGGCTTACCCCACGCGTCGAGCAGCTCGGCGACCAGCATCGTGGTCGAATCCGCCGACGGGTCGACGAAGTTCGCACTGCCGAACAGCTGATTGGAGGCGTGGTGATCGATGACGAGCACCGCACGACCGGGATCGGCCAGTTCGCGCAGCGAGCCGAGCCGGTTCACGCTGGGGATGTCGACGGTGACCACCAGGTCGGCGTCACGGCGCATGTCGCTGGGCGGGATCAGCAGATGGCCGCCGGGAAGCGACTGCAGGGACTCGGGCAGACCCGCCGGTTCGGCGAAGCTGACCTCGACATCCTTACCCGCTTGGTCCAGAACGAGCGCCAGTGCCAGGCCCGCGCCGACGGTGTCGGCGTCGGGGTAGACGTGGCAGACCACGCTGACCGAGCCGACGGAGTTCAGCAGATCGGCAGCGCCGTCTGCGTCGACGCGCTGACCCACCAGGTCTGCGTCGGTCTTCGGGTCAATCGCCGTCAACGGTGTCCTCAGGGTCTCGCTCGTCTTCCAGCTCCCCGCTGGCACCTCCCACCCCATCCTGACGATACGGGTCGGACTCCCCTGCGTGCTTGGCACCCTGTCGAACTCTCGCCAAATCCTCATCTGCGGCGCGCGCCCGAGCCAGCAACTCTTCCATCCGGTTGGCTGCATCGGGCACGGTGTCGCGCGCGAAAGCCAGTGTCGGGGTGAAGCGCACGCCGAGTTCCGCGCCCACCTTGCTGCGTAGCACGCCTGTCGCCTTCGCCAATGCGGCGGCGACACCGTCGTAGTCGGGCTCCTCGGTGAGCGACTTGCCCAACACCGTGTAGTAGAGGGTCGCGTCGTGCAGGTCGTTGGTCACCTTGGAGTCGGTGATCGTGACCCCGGCCAAGCGCGGATCCTTGATCTCGTACTCGATCGCCGAGGCGACGATCTCGGATATGCGCTTGGCCAGCCGGCGTGCCCGTGCCGGATCAGCCACTAGGTGCGTGCCTTCTCGACGAGCTCGTACGTCTCGATGACGTCGCCTTCCTTGATATCGGAGTACGTCAACGTCAGACCGCACTCGTAACCGTCGCGGACCTCGGTCACGTCGTCCTTCTCACGACGCAGCGAGGACACGGTCAGGTTCTCGGCGACGACCACGCTGTCACGCAGCAACCGCGCCTTGGCGTTGCGGCGGATGATCCCGGAAGTGACCAGGCAGCCGGCGATATTGCCGACCTTGGACGACCGGAAGATCGCGCGGATCTCCGCCCGGCCCAGCTCCTTCTCCTCGTAGATCGGCTTGAGCATGCCCTTGAGCGCGCTCTCGATCTCGTCGATGGCCTGGTAGATCACCGAGTAGTAGCGGATCTCGACGCCGTCGCGGTTCGCCAGCTCGGTGGCCTTGCCCTCGGCGCGCACGTTGAAGCCGATGATGACCGCATCCGAGGCCGACGCCAGGTTGACGTTCGTCTCGGTGACGCCACCGACACCGCGGTCGATGACGCGCAGTTCGACCTCGTCGTCGACCTGGATGCCCATCAGGGCTTCCTCCAGCGCCTCGACGGTGCCCGCGTTGTCGCCCTTCAGGATCAGGTTCAGCTGGCTGGTTTCCTTCAGCGCCGAATCCAGGTCCTCGAGGCTGATCCGCTTGCGGCTGCGCGCCGCCAACGCGTTGCGCTTGCGCGCGCTGCGACGGTCGGCGATCTGACGCGCGATGCGGTCCTCGTCGACGACGAGCAGGTTGTCACCGGCGCCAGGCACCGACGTGAACCCGATGACCTGCACCGGCCGCGACGGCAGCGCCTCGGTGACGTCCTCGCCGTGCTCGTCGACCATGCGACGGACGCGGCCGTAGGCGTCGCCCGCGACGACCGAGTCGCCGACCCGCAGTGTGCCGCGCTGGATGAGCACGGTGGCCACCGGCCCGCGACCGCGGTCGAGGTGCGCCTCGATGGCCACACCCTGGGCCTCCATGTCGGGATTGGCCCGCAGGTCGAGCGCGGCGTCGGCGGTCAGCAGCACCGCCTCCTCGAGCGCCTCGATGTTGGTGCCCTGCTTGGCGGAGATGTCGACGAACATGGTGTCGCCGCCGAATTCCTCTGGCACCAGACCGTATTCGGTCAGCTGGCCGCGGATCTTCGCCGGATCGGCACCCTCTTTGTCGATCTTGTTGACCGCCACCACGATTGGCACATCGGCCGCCTGTGCGTGGTTGATGGCCTCCACCGTCTGCGGCATGACACCGTCGTCGGCGGCGACCACGAGGATGGCGATGTCGGTGGCCTTCGCGCCGCGGGCACGCATGGCGGTGAACGCCTCGTGACCCGGGGTGTCGATGAAGGTGATCAGCCGCTTGCCGCCGTCGAAGTCGACCTCGACCTGGTAGGCGCCGATGTGCTGGGTGATGCCGCCGGCTTCCTCCTCGCGCACGTTGGCCTGACGGATGGTGTCGAGCAGACGGGTCTTGCCGTGGTCGACGTGACCCATCACGGTGACCACCGGCGGGCGGCTCTCCAGATCGGACTCGTCGCCTTCGTCCTCGCCGTAGGTGAGGTCGAACGACTCCAGCAGCTCGCGGTCCTCGTCCTCGGGGGACACGACCTGCACCTTGTAGTTCATCTCGCTGCCGAGCAGCTCGAGCGTGTCGTCACCGACCGACTGCGTCGCGGTGACCATCTCGCCCAGGTTGAACAGGGCCTGCACCAGAGCCGCCGGGTTGGCGTCGATCTTCTCGGCGAAATCGCTCAGCGACGCGCCGCGGGCCAGCCGGATGGTCTCGCCGTTGCCGTGCGGCAACCGCACGCCACCGACGACCGGGGCCTGCATGTTCTCGTATTCGGCGCGTTTCGCTCTCTTCGACTTACGGCCGCGCTTCGGCGCGCCGCCGGGACGACCGAACGCACCCGCCGCTCCGCCGCGCTGACCGGGACGGCCACCGCCGCCGGGACGACCGCGGTAGCCGCCACCTGCGGGCGCGCCGCCGCCGCCACCGCCGGGTCCGCCGGTGCGGTAGTTACCGCCACCGCCGCCACCGCCGGGACGACCGCCGCCGCCACCGGGACGACCGCCTGCCGCGGGCCGGGGACCGCCGCCGGGACGGGGCCGGGGGCCGCCGCCGGGCGGGCGCGGAGGCATGTTGCCCGGCGTGACGCCGGGACGCGGGCCGCCGCCGGGCCGGGGGGCGCCGGGTCGGGGTGCCTGCGGACGCGGAATCGCCCGCTCGGCCGGCTGGGCCGACGAGAACGGGTTGTTGCCGACACGCGGGGTGCGAGGTGCGGGCTTGGGGCCCGGCGTCGCAGGGCGCGGTCCGGGCGTCGGGCCCGGACGTGCGGGCGCGGGAGCCGGTGGGGCCGCCGACGCCGCAGGTGCGGGCGCCGCGGGCGCGGCCGGGGCGGCCGGTGCCGGGGCTGGTTTCGCGGGAGCGGCGGGCTTGGCCGCCTCGGGTGCCGCCTTCTCCGGCGCGGGTGCCGCGGCCTTGGCGGGCGCCTTCTTGGCGGGGGCGCCGTTGCCGTCGGCCTTCTGGGCCGCGGGCTTGGCTCCGCCGAAGGATTCGCGCAACCGGCGCGCGACGGGGGCCTCCACTGTGGAGGACGCGGATTTGACGAATTCGCCCTGTTCGCTCAGTCGGGCGAGTACTTCTTTGCTGGTTACACCGAGTTCCTTGGCCAACTCGTGAACGCGGGCCTTGCCTGCCACTTACTCTCCTGTCTAGAGGCGCAAGCGGTGGTGGGCCGCGCCCCGGGTTTAGCTACGACGCATGGTCATCGTCTGGACTTCACGGTGTGCTCATGTTCTTCGCTGCCTGTTCTGTTGCCGGGAGCCGAGGCGCCTGGAAGCGATACTGCGATCGACTCCAAGTGCTCCGACACCGCGGATGTTTCCGGTGAGCCGGTGATGCGCAACGCTCGAGCGAATGCTCGCCGCCGGATTGCTGCGTGCAAACACTGTTGGTCGGGGTGCAACCACGCACCCCGCCCAGGCAGGTTACCTGCTATGTCAACGGTTACGGCGTAATTACCGTTCCCGCGACCCACAGCTACCAGCCGAAGCAGTTCGACGGCCAGCTCTCGCTTTCGACACCCGACGCAGGTCCGTACGGGTCCTTCCGTACTTCTATGCGGCGACGTCGAAGTCTCGCGCTGGATCACGCCTGAGTCTACCGTCAAGGTCCCTGCGAACCGAAACGGTGGAATTCGACTATCGGTCGTGTACAGCGCCGTGTGTCGCGCCCGGATCGGCGGGCGCCTCCGGCGCGGGGGCCGCATCGCTTCGGATGTCGATGCGCCAGCCGGTCAGCCGCGCCGCGAGGCGCGCGTTCTGACCCTCCTTGCCGATGGCCAGCGAGAGCTGGAAATCGGGCACCACAACCCGTGCCGCGCGCCCGGCTTCGTCGATGACCTGCACGGACACCACCTTGGCCGGGGACAGCGCGTTGGCGACGAACTTCGCCGGGTCCTCGTCGTAGTCGATGATGTCGATCTTCTCGCCGGACAACTCGCTCATCACGTTGCGCACGCGCTGGCCCATCGGGCCGATGCAGGCGCCCTTGGCGTTGAGCCCGGGCACCCGCGAGGTCACCGCGATCTTGGACCGGTGGCCTGCCTCGCGGGCCACCGCGACGATCTCGACGGAGCCGTCGGCGATCTCGGGCACCTCCAGCGAGAACAGCTTGCGGACCAGGTTGGGATGCGTCCGCGACAGGGTGATCAGCGGTTCGCGGGCGCCGCGGGTGACGCCGACGACGTAGCACCGCAACCGGTCGCCGTGCTCGTAGCGCTCGCCGGGCACCTGCTCGGCCGCCGGGATCACACCCTCGGAGCCCTTCGTCTCGCTGCCCATCCGGACCACCACGAGGCCGCGGGCGTTGGCGCGGCTGTCGCGCTGGATGACGCCGCCGACGATCTCGCCCTCACGGGTGGAGAACTCGCCGTAGTTCTTCTCGTTCTCGGCGTCGCGCAACCGCTGCAGGATCACCTGGCGCGCGGTGGTGGCGGCGATGCGGCCGAATCCCTCTGGGGTGTCGTCCCATTCGTTGAGGACATTGCCGTCTTCGTCGGTTTCACGCGCGATCACCTGCACGACGCCGGTCTTGCGGTCGATCTCGATCCTGGCGTCGGCCTGATGCCCCTCGGTGTGGCGATACGCGGTGAGCAGGGCCGACTTGATCGTCTCGACGACGACGTCCACCGAGATGCCCTTGTCGGCCTCGATGGCGTGCAGTGCGGCCATATCGATGTTCATGCACCAGCCCCCTTACCAGTTTGGCCGGCCAGCTCGAGCTCACGCTGGTTCGGTGGTGAAAACTCCACCTGGACAACCGCTTTGGCGATGTCACTCAGTGGCAGTTCGCGCACCGAGTAACTCCCCCTTCGCCCTTCGGGCACCACGACGGCGACGCTTCCGTCCCGTGTCTCGCCCAGCCTGCCGGTCAGCTGCGATCCGTCGACCAGCGTCAACTCGACCTTGCGGCCGCGGGCGCGCCGGTAGTGCTTCTCCTCGGTCAGCGGCCGGTCCACGCCCCGCGACGTCACCTCGAGGACATATGGCGTCGCAGCCGACGCCGAGTCGACGGTATCGAGCAGTTCGGAAGCGGATCGTGACAGCGCGGCCAGCGAATCGAGGTCGAGCCCCGTATCGCCGTCGGCTATCACGGTGATACGCGGCGGGCGCGCGCTAGCGTCGATGACGACGTCCTCGATCTCGTATCCTGCGCGCGCGAACTCGCCGTCGAGTAGCTCGATCACCTGCTTCTGCGCAGGCAACTTCGCAGTCCGCAGCTGCGGATCCGATGCCACGGCGAGCTCCTCATGTTGAATTGTGCCGACGCGGCCAACGATACGCCAGTGAGCTGCAGGCGAACCGCAATCCCGCAGCGGCGCCCAGCGAATGCACAGTGCCGATTGACCAATGGCAGGATTGGCGCTGTGCCGAGTGCCCTCCCCGTCGTCAGCAGGCGGCGCATGCTGGTCGGGACGGCCGCCCTTGCGGTGGTGGGTGTCACCGGCGTCGCGTGCGCTGAGTCCTCGCCCCCGCCGGAACTCGCCGATCTGATGACCCAACTCGATATGGCTCGCAGCGACAGCCAGCTGGCCAGCGATGCGGCCTCTGCCGCCAAACCTCCGCAGCGACCTGCGCTTGCCGCCGTGTCGTCGGAGCGGTCCAAGCATGCCGAAGCGCTGGCCGACGAGATCGCCCGCCTCACGCGTCAGCCCACCTCCACATCGGCGAAGGCGACCAGCACTGCCGCGCAGGCCAGTCCGCCGACCGCCAAGGATGTCGTCGCCGCCCTGCAGAAGTCGGCCGAGAGCGCGGGCCGCCTGGCGACGGTGATGTCGGGTTACCGCGCCGGGCTGCTCGGCTCGATCGCCGCGTCCTGCACGGCGGCCTACACCGTGGCTCTCGGCTCGCGGGCAGGTGCGCCGTGACGTCCGCCGAACCCACCCCGACGGGCCCGACCCGCCCGCCCGATGCGGATGTGGCGGCCCTCTTCGACGCCGTGGCCACCGAACACGGCGTGATCTACGGCTACGGGCTGGTGTCGGCTCATTCGACCCCAGAGGAGAACGACCTGGTGGCGGGGGCGATGCGGGAGCACCGGGAACGCCGCGAAGCCGCGTTGGGGATGCTCGAGGACCGTGGGGTGGATCCGCCGCTGCCCGCCGCCGGCTATCAGCTGCCGATGCAGGTGGACAACCCGACCGATGCGGCCAACCTCGCGGTGCGGATGGAAGAGGACAGCGCGGTGGCGTGGCGGGCAGTGCTGGAGCAGGCGACGACGCCCGAACAGCGCACGTTCGCGGTGACGGCGCTGACCGAGTCGGCCGTGACCGGGGCGCGCTGGAGCAAGGTGCTCGGGGTGTGGCCGATCACCGTCGCCTTCCCCGGCGGCAACGAGCAGTAGCGCCTACGACCTCAGCGCCTCTGCGATCACCGCGGCCGCGCCGTCGACGGGCACCTCGCGGGTCTCGCCGCTGAACCGGTTGCGCAGTTCGACGACGCCGTCGGCCCAGCCGCGCCCGACGACCACGATCCACGGCACGCCGAGCAGTTCGGCGTCCTTGAACTTCACTCCCGGCGAGGACTTCCGGTCGTCGAGAAGCACCTCGACGCCGAGCCGGTCCAGTTCGGCGGCCAGCTCCTCGGCACCCGCCCGCGCCGCGTCGTCCTTGTTGGCGATGACGACGTGGGCGTCGTACGGCGACACCGACGACGGCCAGCGCAGTCCCAGCTCGTCGTGGTGCTGCTCGGCGATGACGGCAACCAGCCGGGACACCCCGATGCCGTAGGACCCCATCGTCGGTCGCACCGGTTTTCCGTCCTCGGCGAGGACGTCGACGGCGAACGCGTCGGTGTACTTGCGGCCGAGCTGGAAGATGTGGCCGATCTCGATGCCGCGGGCCGAAACCAGCGCGCCCTTGCCGTCCGGCGACGGGTCGCCGTCGCGCACCTCGGCGGCCTCGATGGTGCCGTCGGCGGTGAAGTCGCGACCCATCACCAGGCCGACGACGTGCTTGTTGGGTGCGTCCGCGCCGGTGATCCACGACGTTCCATCCACGATGCGAGGGTCGACCAGATATCGAACGCCGTTCTCCCGCAACGCCTTCGGACCCACATAGCCCTTGACCAAGAACGGGTTCTTCGCAAAATCGGCATCGTCGAGCAACGCATACTCCGCCGGGTCCAGCGCCGCGCCGAGCCGCTTCTCGTCGACCTCGCGGTCCCCGGGCACCCCGATGGCGAGCAACTCCCAGTCACCGCCGGGCTGGCGGACCTTGAGCAGGACGTTCTTCAGGGTGTCGGCGGCGGTGATCTCGCGCCCGAGGTCTGCGGTGTTGTTGGCCCAGTCGACCAACGTGGCGATCGTCGGGGTGTCCGGGGTGTCGTACACCTTCGCCTCGGGTAGGCCGTCGATCGGCAACGGCTCCGGCGCCTTCGTCATGACGGCCTCGACGTTGGCGGCGTACCCGGACTCCAGGCACCGCACGAAGGTGTCCTCGCCGATCTCGCTCTCGGCGAGGAATTCCTCCGATGCGCTGCCGCCCATCGCCCCCGACACCGCGGAGACGATGACGTAGCGGATCCCCAACGAGTCGAAGATGCGCTGGTAGGCCTCGCGATGCCGCTGGTACGCCGCCCGAAGGCCGTCGTCGTCGAGGTCGAAGGAGTAGGAGTCCTTCATGACGAACTCACGGCCACGCAGGATGCCCGCCCGCGGCCGCGCCTCGTCGCGGTACTTGTTCTGGATCTGGTACAGCAGCACCGGGAAGTCCTTGTAGCTGCTGTACTCCCCCTTCACCGTCAGCGCGAACAGTTCCTCATGGGTGGGCCCCAGTAGGTAGTCGTTCTCGCGGCGGTCCTTCAGCCGGAAGACCCCGTCGCCGTATTCGGTCCACCTGTTCGTGGTCTCGTACGGGCCGCGCGGAAGGAGGGCGGGGAACAGGATCTCCTGGCCGCCGATCGCGTTCATCTCCTCGCGCACGATGCGTTCGATCTTGCGCAGCACCCGCAGGCCCAGCGGCAGCCAGCTGTACAGCCCAGGCCCGATCGGCCGCACGTAGCCCGCGCGGATCAGCAACTTGTGGCTGGGGACCTCGGCGTCGGCGGGGTCGTCGCGCAGCGTGCGCAGGAACAGCTCGGACATGCGGGTGATCACAGCCCGCTAGCTTAGTGAGCGCCTCAGGCGGCTTTGACGCGGAACACCTCGGTGTCATCGGGCAGCCCCTTGAGCCGGTGGCTGCCCAGATCCTCGAAGATCAGGCCGGACCCCACCGACAGGTCACGCACGGTGCGGCTGGTCAGCACCTCCCCCGCGCCCGCCATGGCGCCGATGCGCGCACCGACGTGCACGGCCATCCCGCTCCACTCGTCGCCACGCTTCTCGCACTCGCCGATGTGCACCCCGGCGCGGATCGGGATGCCGTGGGTCGCCAGCGCGGGCACGAGGTCGAGGCCGCAGCGGGCGGCCTTGGTCGGGCCGTCGAACAACGCGAAGATCCCGTCGCCGGTGTGTTTGGCGCGGCGGCCGCCGTACCGCGCAAGCACCGCGTCGACGAGCCTGTCGTGGTCGTCGAGCCGTCGCCGCCAGCGGTCGTCGCCCTGGGCGGCCAGCATCTCCGTCGACCCGACGATGTCGGTGAACAGCACGGTGCTCAGCACGCGTTCGGCCGGGATCGCATCTGCTTGGCGCCCAACGAATTCCAGCGTCAGCCGAGGCAACAAGTCGATCAGGTCCACCGCGTAGTGTTCGCCAGGCGGAAGCTCGCGAAGCCGGGCGTTGGGGATCCGGTCGGCGAGTTCGCGCGCCGCTTCGACGGGTGCGATGCGGTCGCCCTGCCTGCCGAGCACCAGCGTGGGCGTCAGCACGCTTCCCAGCACGTCGCGGACGTCGATCTCGGTGACGGCCTGCCACATCAGCCGCGCCATCATCGGGCTGGCCGATGCCCGCTGCTCCTTACCCCACATCTCCCGGACGCCGGGTATGGCGGCGACCTCGGGTCCGAAGAAGAGATCCGCCAAAGCGCCCTCGCCCCAATGGTTCTCGAGATCATCGAAGCCGGCTTCGATCTGCTCGGGCGTCAGCCCCCACGGCCGGCCGGGCAGGTCCTGGGAGAACCGGGCGGTCGTTCCGACGAGTAGCAGCGACCGTACCCGCTCGGGGTAGGTCGCGGCGAACAGGATGCTCATCGGCCCGCCCTCGGAAACGCCGACCAGCGCGGGGTATTCGACGTCGGCGGCGTCCAGGACGGCCCGCAGGTCATCCATCCGCTCGTCGATCGGCGGGACGTGCGATACGGGATCGGACAATCCGGTGCCGCGCTTGTCCCACACGATCATCCGGGCGTGGCGGGCGATCCCCTCGGAGATGCCCGCATACAGCGTCGTCGGGTCCTCGTAGAGATCGACATTGCTGACCCAGCCGGGCACCAGCACGATCGGGACGTCACCCTCACCCAGCTCGCGATAGGCGAGCCGGACGTCGCCGTTCCGCGCGTACTTGACGCGACCGATCTTCACGCCGAAAGTGTGTCATCAGCCGTCGCGCGGCGGTCGCAATTCTTCCGGCTCGTCCGCTTCGAGTTCCTCGTCCAGTTCGCCGGCCTCGAACGCCTCGCGGATGTGTTGGGCGGCGGCGATCTGCCGTGCGCTGAAACCGATCCCGAGCGCGGCGGCGCCGACGACGACCGCGACACCGGCCACCCACAGCAGCGAGTACGTGTAGCCGGCGTCCAGCGCGTCCAACTGGCTCGGGGTCATATCGGCCACCGGACCTGTGGTGCCGCCCAGATACAGGGTGCGCGACGTCTGCACGGCCTGGATCACCACGAGCACAAGCGGGCCGCCGAGGTTGTACACCATCAGCTGGATCGCCGAGACGGGCCCGATCTCGCGCGGGCCGACGTCGGCGACCGCGCACAGCGGCAGGATCACCGAGATCACGCCGATCCCGAAGCCGCCGACCACGATCAGCGCGACGAAGTCGGGGAAGTAGGAGATCGTGCGGTCCAGCGTCGAGCCGTACAGCATGGCCGCCAGCACGAGCGCTCCGCAGCCGATGATCAGCCAGCGCGGCGCGATGAGCGGCGCGGTCCGCGTCGCCAACAGGGTGCCGAGGCCGAACCCCGCCGCGAACGGCAGGAACGCCACACCTGCGCGCAGCGCCGAATAGCCCATGACGTCCTGGACGTAGAGCCCGATGATCACGGTCGCGGTCAGCATCACCCCGCCCGCCATGAACAGCGAGACGAAAGTCATGACACGGCTTCGATTGTCGAAGACCGAGAACGGGATGATCGGATGCTCGGCGGTTCTCTCGACGAGCAGGAACGCGACGAAGAAGACGAGTGCGGCGGCGCCTGCGCCGAACACCCACGGGTCGATCCAGCCGCGCGGCGGGCCCTGGGTGAACACCAGCACCGCCGATGTGCACGCCAGCGTGGCCAGCGCCGCGCCGGTGACATCGAGCTTTAGCCGCTCGTGGGTGGTCTCGGTCAGCCGGGTGGCTGCGATCCAGATGATGACGATCCCGATCGGGATGTTGATCAGAAACGCCAGCCGCCACGACACGACGGTCAGCGCGCCGCCGAGCACCAGGCCCAGCACCGAACCCGATGCCTGCATGGCGGCCGACACGGCGAATGCGCGGTTGCGGGCGTGCCCGACGGCGTAGGTCGTGGCGATCAGGGCCAGCCCGGTCGGCGCCGCGATCGCCGCGCCGGTGCCCTGCACGGCCCGCGCGAGGATCAACGTCGTGCCGTCGGTGGCCAGCCCGCACACCAGCGACGCGATCGTGAACACCCCGACGCCCGACAGGAATGCACGCTTGTGCCCGATCGCATCGCCGACGCGGCCGCCGATCAGGAGCAGCCCGCCGAAGGTCAGCACGTAGGCGGTGATGACCCAGCTCTTACCCGCGTCGGAGAGGTCGAGTTCGGTCTGTAGCCGGGGCAGCGCGACGATGACGATGGTGCCGTCGAGCGTCGACATCAGCTGCATACCGGTGATCGCGAAGATCGCGATACCCAATACGTGCGTTGTCAGGCGCGGTGCGGAATGGTCCGTCGAGTCGCTTGAACCACCCGGCGCAGACATGGATTGCCAGCCTACCCAGACGTGATTTCGGCGCGCTCAGGCACCGTCAGGATGACCGGACGCGCCGAAACCGCTTACAGCTCGCCCTGGTCGATCGCGTCCTTGACCTCTTGGGCGTGCGCGACCTGTTCGGCGGTGTAGCCGACGAACAGGGCGGCGGCGCCGACAAGGACCGCGACCGCGGCGACCCACAGCAGCCCGTAGGTGTAGCCCTGATCGAGCGCATGCAGCTGCACCGTGTCCATGTTCTTCACCGGACCCGTTGTGCCACCGAGGTACAGCGTCCGCGACGTGATGACGGCCTGGACGACGGCGAGCACCAGCGGGCCGCCGAGGTTCTGCAGCATCAGCGCGATCGCCGACACGGGGCCGATCTGGTCGAAGCCGACTCCGGCGATCGCCGACAGGGTCAGCGGGACGACGATGGTGCCGATCCCGATGCCGCCGATCACGATGGGAGCGACCAGGTTCGGGAAGTACGGGATACCGGCGTTGAGCGTGGAGCCGTAGATCATGGCGCCGAGCACCAGCACACCACCTGCGATCGTCAGAACGCGCGGGGAGAACACCGACACCAGCTGCGACGACACGCCGAGGCCGATACCCATCGCGATGACGAATGGGATGAAGCCGATACCCGCGCGCAGCGCGCTGTAGCCCAGGATGTCCTGCACGTAGAGCCCGATCAGCACGGTCAGCGAGAACAGCACGCCGCCGGCCAGGAAGATCGCGACGAACGTGGCCAGCCGGTTGCGGTCCTTGAACAGGCTGAACGGCACGACGGGGTTCTCCGCGGTGCGCTCGGCGACGATGAACGCGATGAAGAAGACACCCGCGGCCGCGACCGAGCCCAGCGTGATCGGCGACAGCCAGCCCTTCTCAGGTCCCATCGAGAAGCCGAACACGGCTGCGGTGCAGCCGAGCGTGGCGAGGATGGCGCCGGTGGCGTCGAGCTTCATCCGCTCCTTGTGCGTCTCGCGCAGGCTGGTGCGGGCCAGGTAGATCATCACGATGCCGACGGGCACGTTGACCAGGAACGCCCAGCGCCAGGACACCTCGGTGAGCGCGCCGCCGACGACGAGGCCCATCACCGAGCCGATGGCGGTCATCGCGCCGAACACCGCCGTCGCGGCGTTGCGCGCGGGCCCCTTCGGGAACGTCGTGGCAACCAGCGCGAGCCCGGTCGGCGAGGCGATCGCCGATCCGACGCCCTGCAGCAGCCGCGCGATCACCAGTGTCGTCTCGTCCCAGGCGATGCCGCACAGGATCGACGCGATGGTGAACAGCGCGACGCCGACGATGAAGGTGCGCTTGCGGCCGATGGTGTCGCCGAGGCGTCCGCCCAGAAGCATCAGGCCGCCGAAGGTCAGCACGTAAGCCGTGATGACCCAGCTGCGGCCCGCGTCGGACAAGCTCAGCTCGTCCTGGATCTTAGGAAGCGCGACGATCGCGACCGTGCTGTCCATCGTCGCCAGCAGCTGCATGCCGCCGATCGCGATGACCGCGGCGATGAAGCGCCGTGAGGGCAGCCAAGCCGGATACCTGCCAGTTCTCGCGACAGCGGCGGAACCAACGCCTCCGGCATGCGCCCGTGCGGTGCCGTTTTGGGCGTCACGTCGGATGGCGGCGCGCTCTGCGTCATTGAGAGCCGTCATAGGGGGTTACCTTACAGTAATCTTAAGAATCCTTTAAACCACCGAAGCCCGCTACGGCGCCGATCACGATGATCGCGGGTGGTCGAACGCCCTCGGATCGGATGTCCTCCGGCGCGTCGCCGAGCGTGGTCCGCAACGTTCGTTGCGCGGATGTCGTGCCGTGCTGGACCACCATCACCGGCGTATCCGCAGGTCGACCGCCTGCAAGCAACACCTTGGCGAACTGCTCGATGCGCTCGACGGCCATCAGCAAAACGATCGTCCCCGACATCGCGGCCAACGCATCCCAATTCACTAACGATTCGGGGTGCCCCGGCGCAACATGACCGCTGACCACCACGAACTCGTGGTTTACCGCTCGATGGGTCACCGGAACTCCCGCCATTGCAGGAACTGCTATGGCGCTCGTCACACCCGGCACGACGGTCACCGGGATACCGGCCTCGGCGCAGGCGAGCACCTCCTCGTATCCGCGCGCGAAGACGAACGGGTCGCCCCCCTTGAGCCGGACGACGAACTTCCCCTCCCTGGCCCGTTCGATGAGCACGGCGTTGATCGCGTCCTGCGCCATTGCCCGGCCGTAGGGGATCTTCGCCGCGTCGATGACCTCCACATGCGGGGGCAGTTCGGCCAGCAGTTCGGCGGGGGCCAGCCGATCGGCGACCACGACGTCGGCGTTGGCCAGCAGCCGCCTGCCGCGCACGGTGATGAGCTCCGGGTCACCGGGCCCGCCGCCGACCAGGGCGACCCCGCCGTGCACGACGCCGGGCGCACCGCCGGTGATGAGGCCCTGCTGAAACGCCTCGTGGATCGCCGAGCGGATGGCGGCCGAGCGCCGATGCTCCCCGCCTGCCAACACGCCGACAGCCAGGCCCTCGTATTCGAATGTCGCGGGCGTGACCGCCGAGCCTTCGCTTCCGGCGTCGGCGCGCACGCAGAAGATCCGGCGTTGCTCGGCTTCGTCGGCCACCGCCGCGTTGACGTCCGGGTCGTCGGTGGCGGCGATGACATACCAGGCGCCGTCGAGATCACCGCTCTCAAAAGGCCGCAGCGTCAACGTGATTCCGCTCATCGCCTCGACGGCCGGGGTCGCGGACCTGGAGATGACGTGGACGTCCGCCCCGGTGGCCACCAGCAGTGGCAGGCGGCGCTGCGCGACCGTGCCGCCGCCGACGACCACGACTTTCTTGCCGGCCAGTCGCAGCCCGGCGAGGTAGGCGTTATCGGTTGTCACCCGCCGAGCCTAGAGGTTGCTGCCGCCGCGACGAAGCGCGCTATCGCCTGCGGCCGTGCCGCAGGATGGGTGTGCAGGTAGCTCGCGTGGACACCGCCGTGCACGGCGCCGTCGCGGACGGCGGACACGTCACGCCCGCGGTACACCCAGGCGGGCTGGTAATTGCCGGTGAATGTGACTGCGGTCCGGTGGAATTCGTGTCCGACGGCACGCTCGCCCGCTGCGTACAGCGCCGAGTCGGCGGTGGCCGCGGCCTCGCGGTACGCCAGCGTCAGCCGGTCGGTGAAGCGCGCTGTGCCGTTGAGCACACCGCACATCGGAGATCCGTCGAGATCGTCGACCAGATACGTCAGCCCCGCACACTCCGCGTGCACGGGTCCCCCGCTTTCGGCCAGCGCCCTGATCTGTTGTCGGACGCCCTCGTTCGCGGACAGGTCGGTGCCGAACTCCTCGGGGAACCCGCCGGGCAGGACGAGCGCCGCGGTGTCGGCGGGCAGCGGATCGGTCACCGGGTCGAACTCGACGACGTCTGCCCCTGCCGCCGCGAGCAGTTCGGCGTGTTCTGCGTAGCTGAAGCTGAACGCCTTGCCCGCGGCGAGCGCGACGGTCACGTCAGTCTCCGTGCGCAGGCCGACGGCGTCGTCGGGGTGCCACGGCGCAGCGGTGACGTGAGCGCCCGCGGCGGCGACAACCCCGGCGAGGTCGACGTGGTCGGCCACCAACGCGGTCATCGCGTCGACGGCGGCACGGGCCCTGCTGCCGTGCTCCACCGCGGTGATCAGCCCGAGATGCCGTGACGGAACGCTCAACTCGGGCAGTCGCGGGACGGCGCCGAGCACTGGGACACCCGCGTGTTCGCATGCCTGCCGCAGCACCTCCTCGTGTCGCGGCGAGCCGACGCGGTTGAGAATCACCCCCGCGATGCGGGTGGCGTCGTCGAACGTCGAGAAGCCGTGCAGCAGCGCGGCCATGCTGTGGCTCTGCCCCTTTGCGTCGACGACGAGGATCACCGGCGCGCCGAGCAGGCCTGCCACGTGCGCGGTGGAACCCACTGCCGGGCCGGTCATCGCGGCGTCGATGCGCCCGTCGAACAGGCCCATCACACCCTCGACGACGGCGATGTCGCAGCCGTCGCTGCCGTGCCGGTACAGCGGGCCGATGAGGTCGGCGCCGACCAGTACCGGGTCGAGATTTCGGCCCGGTCGGCCCGCCGCCAGCGCGTGGTAACCGGGATCGATGTAGTCGGGGCCCACCTTGAACGGTGCGACGCGATGCCCGGCCCGTCGCAGCGCGCCGATCAAACCCGTTGCCACCGTGGTTTTTCCGCTGCCCGACGCGGGCGCGGCGATCACCGCGGCCGGAACGCCGGTCACCCGGTCCCTTTTCCTGCGCGAGCAGACACAAATGCATGCGACACGCCGGCAAAAAGTATGCATTTGCGTCTGCTCGCGAGAAGATCTGTCACCACTCGATGCCCTTCTGACCTTTGCGGCCGGCATCCATCGGGTGCTTCACATTCGTCATCTCGGTGACCAGGTCGGCGGTGTCGAGCAGCGGCTGCGGCGCATCGCGGCCGGTGATGACGACATGCTGGGTGCCGGGCCGCGCCTTCAGTGTGGCGATCACCTCGTCGGTGTCGACCCAGCCCCACTTCAACGGGTAGGTGAACTCGTCGAGCACATAGAAGTCGTGCCGCTCCTCGGCCAACCGTCGCTTGATCTCCGCCCAGCCGTCGGCCGCGGCGGCGGCATGGTCCACCTCGGTGCCCGCCTTACGCGACCACGACCATCCCGAGCCCATCTTGTGCCATTCGACGGGACCGCCGACGCCGTGCTCGTCGTGCAGCTTGCCGAGCTCGCGAAAGGCGGCCTCCTCGCCCACTTTCCACTTGGCGCTCTTGACGAACTGGAACACCGCGATGTCGAATCCCTGGTTCCACGCGCGAAGTGCCATCCCGAATGCGGCGGTTGACTTCCCTTTACCCGTGCCCGTGTGCACGGCCAGCAGCGGCGCGTTGCGACGGGCCCGGGTCGTCAGGCCGTCGTCGGGGACGGTGACGGGTTGACCCTGCGGCATGTCACGCGCTCCTCACGCCGCCGTGCGGACGACGGCGGTGAGGTTGTCGGCCCGCAACTGCGCCAGCCGAACCGACGGCGCGTCCAGATGACGCGCCAGCTCGTCGGCCAAACCGAGTCGCACGAACGATGTTTCGCAATCGACGACGACTGCCGCCGCACCCTCGGCGACCAGTCGTGCGGCCGCGATACGGGCCCGGCCCAGCGGGTCGGGGCCGCCGGTGGCGCGCCCGTCGGTGAGGACGACCACGAGGCATCGTCGCGCGCGGTCGCGCGCCTTCTCCCGCACGACGACGTCGCGCGCGGCCAGCAGCCCTTGCGCCAGCGGCGTTTTCCCGCCGGTGTCGAACCGCGTCAGCCTGCGCCCCGCGATGTGCACCGACGACGTCGGCGGCAGCAGTACCGTCGCATCCTGGCCCCGGAACGTGATCACCGCGACCTTGTCTCGACGCTGATAGGCGTCGCGCAGCAGCGACATCGTCGCCCCGCTGACCGCAGCCATCCGGTCACGCGCCGCCATCGACCCCGAGGCGTCGACGACGAATATCACCAGGTTCCCTTCGCGGCCTTCGCGTATCGCGCGACGCACGTCGTCGGGTTGCGGCCGCGGCCGCCCCGGCCGCTGCTGCCTGCGCGCGGACGCCAGCAGCGTCGCGAAGATGTGCACGCCGTGCCCTTCATCGGGTTCGGGCGTCGACGACACCGGCGTCCCCGTGCGGTTGCGCGCGCGCGACCGTCGTCCGGGGGCGCCCTCGCCCACCCCGGGCACCACCAGCGTCCGGGTGCGGAAGACACCGGACGGCGCCGCACTCGGCCGCGTCTTCGTCGACGAATTGCGCTGCGGTGCAGGCTGTTCCGCATCCGACGCCGCGGCGCCGCCGCCGTTGGGCGGATCCGGTTCCGGTTCGGGCTCGCCGCCCTGGTCCTTGGTCTGCGCCATCGCATCGTCGAGTTGCTGCGGGTCGAGGCCGGGGTCGTCGAACGGGTCACGCCTGCGCCGGTGCGGCAGGGCCAGTTCTGCAGCCACCCGGATATCCTCTTCGCCGACAGTTTCAGCGCCACGCCAGGCCGCGTGGGCGACCGCCGTGCGTGCGACCACCAGGTCGGCGCGCATCCCGTCGACGTCGAACGCCGCGCACAGTGCCGCGATTCGGCGTAATTCGTTGTCCGGCAGGATCACCTCGCCGACGGACTTGCGCGCTTCGGCGATGCGGCGCGCCAACTCGGCGTCCTGGTCGGCGTAGGCGGCAGCGAAGCCCTCGGGGTCGGCCTCGAACGCCATGCGCGCGCGGATGACATCGGCTCGCACATCCACGTCGCGCGACGCGTGCACGTCGACCGTCAGGCCGAACCGGTCCAGCAGCTGCGGACGCAGCTCGCCCTCTTCCGGGTTCATCGTCCCGACCAACATGAACCGGGCCTCGTGGCTGTGCGACACCCCGTCGCGTTCGATGTGCACCCGGCCCATCGCGGCGGCGTCGAGCAACACGTCGACGAGATGGTCATGCAGCAGGTTCACCTCGTCGACGTACAGAACGCCGCCGTGCGCGCGGGCCAGCAGTCCCGGTTTGAAGGCGTGCTCCCCCTCGCCGAGCACGCGCTGCAGATCCAGCGAGCCGACCACCCGGTCCTCCGTCGCGCCGATCGGCAACTCGACGAGCGCGGACTCGGCGTCGACCGCCGAGAGAATCTGCGCGAGGCCGCGCACCGCGGTCGACTTCGCAGTGCCCTTCTCGCCGCGGATCAGCACGCCGCCGATCTCGGGCCGCACGGCGCACAGCACCAACGCCAACCGCAGCCGGTCGTGGCCGACGATGGCGCTGAACGGATAGTTCGCTGTCACAGGTGCTCGCTTCCGCCGCGCAGCATCGGCACGTGCGGAATCCCGTCGTCGAGGAACTCCTCGCCGTCGCGGACGAAGCCGTGCTGTCTGTACATGTCTTCCAGGTAGGTCTGGGCGTTGATGCGGCACGCGTAGTCTCCCACCTCGGCCAGCGCCGCCTGCAGCAGTCGGTTCGCGTGACCGTGGCCCCGCGCGGTGCGCTTGGTGCAGACCCGCCCGATCCGGAAACCCTTCTCCCCGCCTGCGTGCTCTTCCATCAGCCGCAGCGTGGCGATGACGTCGCCGTCGGCGGCTTCCAGCCAGAAGTGCCGCGTCTCGGCGGCCAGATCCCGCCCGTCGAGTTCCGGGTAGGGCGTCGCCTGCTCGACGACGAACACCTCGACGCGCAGCTTGAGCAGCTCATAGAGAGTGGCCGTGTCGAGATCCTTGGCCCAGGCGCGGCGCAGCGAAACGCTCATCGACCAGGCACCGGGGCAGACACGATCCCCAGATTAACCCGCGGGCGTGGGCCCCAACCGGCCCACCTCGGCGCGGTTAAGGTAGCTGACGTGACTGCCTGGGAGCCCGATGTTCTGCCCGGCTACTGGCAGCAGACATTGACCCTCGGCGCCGACCCGGACGGCGAAGGCGACCTGGTGGCCACCCTCGTTCGCGCAGGTGAGCACGACCAGGACGTCTCACACGCGGTGCTGCTGATACACGGGTTCACCGACTACTTCTTCCATACCGAGGTCGCGGACGCCTTCATCGCCCGCGGCTTCGCCTTCTACGCCCTGGACCTGCACAAGTGCGGCCGTTCCTGGCGGGAGGGCCAGACGCCGCACTTCACCACCGACCTGTCCCGCTACGACACCGAACTCGAGCGCGCGCTCGACATCGTCGTCGCGGCCACCGGCGGGGCGAAGGTGCTGGTCTACGGCCACTCAGCCGGCGGCCTCATCGTGTCGCTGTGGCTGGACCGGTTGCGGCGACGAGGGGGCACCGCCGCCGAGCACGTCAACGGCCTCGTGCTGAACAGCCCGTGGCTCGACCTGCAGGGCCCGGCGATCCTGCGCACGGTCGGCACCGCGGCGATCGGCGCGGTCTCGCGTTTCCGCAAGAAGCGGGTGGTCCGCGCGCCGACCGAGGGCGGCTACGGTACGTCCCTGCACCGCGACTACCACGGCGAGTTCGACTACGACCTGAAATGGAAACCGATCGGCGGGTTCCCCGTGACGTCCGGCTGGATCCATGCGATCCGGCGCGGGCACGCGCGACTGCACCGCGGCCTCGACGTCGGTGTGCCCAACCTGATCCTGCGCTCCGATCACAGCGTCCGCGAGGTGCCCGATCCCGAGGCCATCCAGCGCGGCGACGCCGTGCTCGACGTGGCGCAGATCGCGCGATGGGCCGGCTGTATCGGGAACCGGAGCACCATTGTGCCGGTCGTGGACGCCAAACACGACGTGTTCCTCTCGTTGCCCGAACCCCGTGCTGCCGCATTCGCCGAATTGAACCGATGGCTGGACTGGTACGCCGAGTGGTCCCAGTCACAAGGCCGCACAACGCAATCCGAACAAGGGTGAACCGGATGGAACACTTCGACATCGCGATCATCGGCACGGGGTCGGGCAACTCGATCCTCGATGAGCGCTACGCCGCCAAGCGCGTCGCGATATGCGAGCAGGGCACCTTCGGCGGCACGTGTCTCAACGTCGGCTGCATCCCGACGAAGATGTTCGTCTACGCCGCCGACGTGGCGCAGACCATCCGCGACACCTCGCGGTACGGCGTCGACGCCACGCTCGACGGCGTTCGGTGGAGCGACATCGTCTCGCGCGTGTTCGGCCGCATCGACCCGATCGCGCTCGGTGGCGAGAACTACCGGCGCTCATCGCCGAATGTCGTTGTCTACGACACCCACACCCGCTTCACCGAGTCGACCACCGACGGCCGCTACCAGTTCCGTACCGACAACGGCGAGGAGTTCACCGCCGACCAGGTGGTGATTTCGGCGGGGTCGCGCGTCTCGGTGCCCGACGCGATCAGGGACTGCGGCGTCGACTACCACACCAGTGACACGATCATGCGGATCGGCGAACTGCCCAAGCATCTCGTCATCGTCGGCGGCGGCTTCGTGGCAGCGGAGTTCGCGCACACGTTTTCAGCACTCGGCACCCGTGTCTCGCTGGTGATCCGCGGGTCAACCCTGCTGCGGCACTGCGACGACACTGTCTGCGAGCGGTTCACCGACATCGCGTCGAAGAAGTGGGAGATCCACAACCACGCCAACGTGGTCGGCGCCAGCCAGGACGGTAACGGCATAACGCTGACACTGGACAACGGATCGACCCTGCAGGGCGACGCCGTATTGGTGGCGACGGGCCGCGTTCCCAACGGCGACCTGCTCAACGCCGAAGTCGCGGGTATCGAGGTGCGCGACGGCCAGGTGGTCGTCGACGAATACCAACGCACCACTGCGCGTGGCGTTTTCGCGCTCGGCGATGTGAGCTCGGACTATCAGCTCAAGCATGTGGCCAACCACGAGGCCCGCGTGGTCAGAGAGAACCTGCTGCAGGACTGGGACGACACCGACAACCTCAAGAAGTCCGATCACCGCTACGTGCCGTCGGCGGTGTTCACCGACCCGCAGATAGCCATGGTCGGACTGACCGAAAACCAGGCCCGCGCACAGGGATACAACGTCATGTCGAAGGTGCAGGACTACGGCGACGTGGCGTACGGCTGGGCAACGGAGGACACCACGGGCATCGCCAAGATCATCGTCGAGGCGGAAACCGGGAAGATCCTCGGCGCACACATCATGGGCCCTCAGGCGTCGTCGCTGATCCAACCGATCGTCCAGGCGATGAGTTTCGGCCTGGCAGGCCAGGACATGGCCCGCGGCCAGTACTGGATCCATCCGGCCCTGACCGAGGTCATCGAGAACGCGCTGCTCGCCCTCTGCGGCGAACCGCCGTGGCCGCCGGCGCGCAGGCATTGAGCCTCGACCACGCCGTCGCCTCCGTCGTCGAGTCAGGCTCGCTCGGCGCGCATTTCACCCGGGTTGTCCTCGACGTCCCCGAGGTCGAGAGGCTGAGCCTGCCGCTTGACGGCGATACCGCGATCGGGGTGTATTTCGGCGAGAGCCTGGCAGCGCCGGGCCGGACGTACACCGTCCGGCACGACGATCGCCCGAACGCGCGCCTCGTCGTCGACATCCTCATGCACGGCGAGGGAGTCGGCACCGCATGGGCACGTGGGCTGTCGATCGGCGACAAGGTCGTTCTGGCACACGCCAACTCGTGGTATCGGCCGCCTGCGTCGACCGAGTGGCAGGTGCTCGTCGCCGACATGGCCGGTCTTCCCGCACTCGCCCGCATCCTGGACGACCCGCCACCCGTACCGACCACGGTCATCGTCGATGTCGTCGACGACGGGGATCTCGCCTACCTGCCGCAGCAGCATGAGGTGACGTTGGTGGCCATGTCCGGCACCGGTGACCGCGGATCCGCTCTGCGACAGCAGGTCGCCGCGCACACCGGCGGTGAGGGCACCGGCTACTGTTGGTTCGCCGGTGAAGCCGGCCATGCGCGGGCGGTGCGCAAACACCTGCGCCGTGAATTGCGGTGGACGCCGGAGCAACTCGACGTCATGGGATATTGGCGACGGGACTCCGCGGACTGGGACAACCGGTTCGCCCGTGTCGGCGTAGGGCTGTACTCGGCGTACAGCGCAGCGCTCGCCGACGGCAAGAGCGGCAAGGACGCCTTCGAGGAATACGACGAGGCGCTCGAACGGGCCGGCCTGTGAACCGCGGTCAGTCCGCCGCGGCCCACCGCCTCTCGACTTGTCCGTATCGCCAAACCGCAAGAGCGATCAGCCAAGCCGCGATGAACAGGCCGACGATCATGAAGCCGACGAACTCGAGGTCGGCCGAACCGATCAGCGCCAGCGGGCCGGATTCGATCCCAAGGCGGTCGACCAGCAGGCCGGTGAGCACGATGACACCGATGACCAGTGCGACGACGACCGAGAGCACCGTGACGGTCAAGTTGTAGTAGACCTTGCGGACCGGCTGCAGAAACGCCCAACCGTAGGCCCTCGACATCAGGATTCCGTCGATCGCGTCGAACAGGCTCATCCCCGCGGCGAACAGCACGGGCAGCACCAGGATCGCGTACCAGGGCAGCGTGAACGCGGCAGTTCCCGCGGCCAGCACCAGCAGCGCCACCTGGGTGGCGGTGTCGAAGCCGAGGCCCATCAGCAGCCCGACCGGGTAGAGGTGCCACGGCTTGCTGACCCGTCGCATGACCTTCGCGAACACGCGGGCCAGAAAACCCCGCTGCTGCAGTTGGCGCTCGAGTTCGGCCTCGTCCAGCTCGCCGTCGCGCATCCGGCGGAACACCTTTGCGATACCCACCGCCGCGAACAGGTTCGACAGCCCGATCAGGATCAGGAACGTGCCCGCCACAAGGGAGCCCACCAACCCGAGGGTCTGCAGCATCGGCGATCCCTCGTCCTGGACCGGCCCGACGACCGCGCGCACGCCGATCGCCAAAAGGAATGCCAGTCCGAACACCACGCTGGAGTGGCCCAGCGAGAACCAGAAGCCCGCGGACACCGACCGGGTTCCCTCGCCGACGAGCTTGCGCGTCGTGTTGTCGATGACGGCGATGTGGTCGGCGTCGAACGCGTGGCGCACGCCGAGCAGGTAGGCCGTGACACCCAGGCCGACTCCGAAAACACCGGCCGATCCGAGCGTGATGTGCTGAGGCGCAACGCCGAAGACCAATACGCCCCAGCCGAAGACGTGCAGAGCAAGGACGACACCGCCCATGGAGGCGATCGACAGCCAGTCGGCGCGATCGAATCTGTTGAAATCGGCGGCTTGCACGGCTTCCGACGGCGTCGCGGCACTCACCGATCCGAGCCTAGGACTCGTCGGCTCATCTGTCTAGATGAACAGATATTCAGGCGTTGTCCGCCGTCAGGAGGCGCCGGACCTCGGCCACCCCGCTCACCGCGGCCTCGTGGTCGTCGGCGCAGGCGATGATGTTCAGCGCCGAGGCGCCTGCCTCGACGTACGGGTGGAGGAACTCGGCGACCTCCTCCGGCGTGCCATACGGCGAATAACGCTCGAACGGTTCGAACGGCATCTGGTAGAAGGTCTGCATCCCGACCGACAGCGAGGCGCGCGCGGCGCTGCGGCTGTCTCCGAAACCGCACCAGACGTTCAGCGCATGCCGAAAGCCGCCCGCATCGCGACCCTCGGCCGCGGCGTATGCGGCGATCTGGTCGGTCACCGATCGGAATCGTCGGTGAGATACCCAGATGCCGAGCCAGCCGTCGCCGAATCGCCCGGCACGCCGAACAGCGGCATCCGATCGCCCGCCGACCACTATGGGGATAGGGACCGCGGGCGCGGGAAGGATCTGCGCGTCGCGGAGCGTGAAGAACTCGCCGTCGACGCTGACCGGTTTGCCTTCGGACAGCGCGCGCAGGATGGCAAGCGATTCGTCCATCCGCCTGCCCCTTGTGGTCGGGTCGACCCCGCAGATCTCGAGCTCGTGCGGGTCCTCGCCACCGATACCGACGCCGAAAGTCATTCTGCCGGGTGCCAACTCGGCGATACTGGCGAGCTGGCGCGCCACCAGCACCGGGTGGCGCAACGGCAGGAGGTAGAGCGCGACGTAGCACGGCATGTCGGCATAGTGCGTCAGCAGCGCGGTCGCGTCGATGAGGGCGTCGGCGCCCGCACCGACGTGGAAGCTGACGTGGTCGCCGACGCAGACGTGGTCGATGCCCGACTCGGCGATCGCGGCCAGCGTCGCCGCGCGTTTATCGACCGTGGTCGAGAATTGCCCAACGGGCGCAAAGATTCCGACTCGTAGACGAGTCATTTCGGCTCCTGTGGTTTTGGCCGGCCGTCAGCCGTGCCGCGCACCGATTCGGTGCAACAACTCGTGGACGATCTCGTCCTCGAGCTTGTAGCTGACTTCTCGGCCCACCCGGGTGGAACTCACCCACCCTTGTTGGCGAAGTACCCGAAGCGCTTGCGAGACGGCGTTCTCCGACCGACCGAGTGCGGCGGCCAGATCTCCGACACAGATACCCGGCGCCCGATGCAGGCAGAGCAGGATCTCCAACCGGTTCGGATCGGACAGCAGATCGAAGCGCAACGTCCAGCCCGCGGTGTCGACGTCGGCCAGCGCCGACGACGCACGCTCGACCAGCACTTGTTTCACGGGCTTGTCCACTGCTTGACAATGTAATCCAGCCGCCGCTGCCAGCGGCTGGATCAACCCGTTACCGATCGTTCTTCGTCGCGGTGACGAGCAGGTATTCGGCGTGGTAGACGGTCCTGCCCGGCTCGGTCGACCTGTTCCACTCGGTGACGAACGCCAGGAAGTCGCGATCGAGGGCCTCGAGGCGGTCCGGCTGGTCGGCGTTGAACCGGTAGGCCGCGATCGTCGGGCCGTAGTTGCGTTTCCAGTACTCCCGGAATTCCTGCGGCGTCGGGCTGTGATCGATCACGATCTCCTGACGGCGCATGTCCAGGTCGGTCACCTGGTCGCCGAACAACTCCCGGACGTGGTCCTCGTCGCCCCACAGCGGGGCCGGGCCGGCACCGGGAGGCGGCGGCGGCGCGTACGGCTTCATGGTCTTGAACAGGTTGCCGATGAAGCCCTGCGGGGTCCAGTTGATCAGCGCGATGGTGCCACCGGGACGGCACACCCGGATCAACTCGTCGGCGGCTGCCTGGTGGTGCGGTGCGAACATCACACCGACGGTGGACATCACGACGTCGTAGCCGTCGTCGGCGAACGGCAGCGCCTCCGCGTCGGCCTCGACCCACTCCAGCTCGACGCCGCGCTCGGCGGCGATGCGCCGACCCGCGTCGAAGAGCTCGGGGGTGAGGTCGCTGGCGGTGACGATGGCGCCCGCCTCGGCGGCCGGGATCGCGGCGTTGCCCGATCCCGCGGCGATGTCGAGGACACGGTCGCCCGCCTTGATGCCTGCGGCGCGGACGATCTGCGGTCCGAATTCGGGGATCAGCTCGGCCGCGACGGCGGGGTAGTCGCCCGACGCCCACAGGGCGCGGTGCTTGGCCTTCAGTTCGCGGTCGCTGTTGGTGGTGGTTGTCATTTCTTTCCTAACCTTTCCTCAGATCGGGCAGCGTCGATTGGCCCGGGCCGGTGGCCACCTGGCTGGGAAGCGGCACCTGCGACGTCTCGGCCGTGGCGGTCTCCGCCCGGCACGAGCCGCCGCCGGTGGACGACACCGTCCACACACCGCCCGAACGCTGGCAGCAGAACTTGAGTTCGTCGGCGAACAACGCGTCGGTGGTCTGTTTGAGAACCCAACGCTTCTCCGCCGCGATCGCGCACTTGTCGTAGGACGCCTGGTCGAACACTTTCTCCGCGTACGACACCGCGGGCTGCAGCAGCCCTCCGATTGCGAGGGCGGCTGTTGCGGCACCGATAGCGCCTGCTGCGATCTGTTTGCGCCGGGGGCGCGCAGTCGATCGGGTCATGATCAAATTTCCTCTACGTGGCTCACCCGCTCGGTTGAGCGGTTCTGACCGACCAAGAGTGCGACGACGGTATTGGCGAAAGATTCGTCGATCGTGAAATCCGCAGTTCAGAGGCGAAAATGTCAGCAGAAACGGGCAAGAGTGGTGCGCGCGATGGCGACGGCCTCGGCTCCGGTCAGTCCGTCGGCGCCGGTGTTTGAATCCTGCTCAGCCAGGGCTTCGAGTTGCTCGGCGTTCAACGGCGAGGATCTGGCCGCCCGTGCCAGTGCGTGGTGGAGTGCCAGCGCTTCGTCACCCGCACCGACCCGGACCAGGAAGCGGGCCACATAGCGCAGGTTGAGCCACTGCTGGCTCCAGTCCCCCACCCGGTCCCAGTGCTCGATGACATCGATGAGCGCTCCGGCGGCGGTGCTGATTTCGCCGTGCACGGCCCGTGTGGAAGCGGCCTCCATCAGCGCGATGCCGTGCCACCAGAAGTTCTGCACGGACGCGGCGAGTTCGGCGGCTTCGTCGAACAGGGCAAGGGCGGCCTCAGGTTCGGACTTCTTCAAGACCAGACCGAGGGCGTATCTCGCCATCGACCGTGCGGTCGGGTTCTCCGTCGTGTCCGATACCTCGACGGCCTCCTCGGCTGCGGCCCTGCCGTTCTCCGGATGCCGCAGTGCGGCATGGCATATCGCGACGTAGAAGAGCGTCCACACCAGCCGGATCGGATCACCGTCTCGGCGTGCGCGATGCATCTCCGTGTCGTAGTGCGCCAGCGCCGTGTCGGCGTCCCCCTCGTAGAGCGCCAGGTCGGCGAGCACATCGCCGGGATAGGCGACACGACCGTTGCCGCGGCCGGGCGAACGGCCGTCCGCAAGGCACGCCAGCGAGCGGGCACGGTCGAACTCGCCCTTGTTCCACGCGCCGCGGGCGGCAAATCCGACGGCAGCGGGATACAGCGGGTGATCGGCGTCAACCAATCCGATCGCCCGCTCGGCCCAGTCGGAAGCCTCGTAACCTATTCGCAGGTGGGTCAATTCGGACAACGACGTCACCAGCCGAAGCGCCGTGTCGATATCGCCGTCGGCAACGGCATGTTCGAAGGCCGCGCGCAGATTGTCGTAATCGGGCAGCATCCGCATCACCCACGCGCCCTCGTCGGCGCAGTGCATGCCCGCTGCAGCCGCTTCGGCCAGCTCCGTGTAGTACTTCGCATGCCGCGATACACATTGGTCCAGAAGACCGTTCTCGCGCAGTCGATCTCGACCGTATGCGCGCAGTGTTTCCAGGACGAAATATCGTGTGCGGTCCGCGCCTGCGCGCATCTTCACCATCGACTTGTCGACCAGGCCGGTCAGCAGGTCGAGCGTGTCGTCGTCGGTGTCGCTGCCCGCGCCGCACACACCGTGTGCCGCATCGAGGTCGAACCCGCCCGCGAAGACCGAAAGCCGCACGAACAGTGCCTGTTCGGCCTCGGTCAGCAGGTGATAGGACCAGTCGATCGTCGCTGCAAGGCTTTGTTGTCGTCGCGGTGCGTCACGCGTGCCACCGCTTAGCAGGCGAAGGCTGTCCAGTCGGCGTGCCACGTCGATGCTGCTCATCGCGCGCATCCGCGCCGCGGCCAATTCAATCGCCAACGGCAGGCCGTCGAGCCGTCGACAGATCTCGTCGACCGCGCCGACAGGCTCTCTCTCGAGGTCGAAATCCGGTCGCCCCGCCTTGGCTCGCTCGGCGAACAACTGCGCGGCCTCCCCTGCCGGTAACGGCGGGACGGGCAGGATGCGCTCGCCGCCCACTCCGAGCGCTTCCCTGCTCGTCGCCAGCACGACGACATGCGGGCAATTCCGGACGATCTGGTCGACCAACCGGGCCGCGGCGGGCAGCACGTGTTCGCAGTTGTCGACGAGCAGCAGCATCCGGTGGGTTCGCAGGAACTCGATGACGGAGTCCTCGATGCCGAGCCCCTGTTGTTGTTGCAGCCGCAGCGCGGCCGCCGCCGCGTGGCCGACGGCCGACCCGCCGTCGAGCGGAGCGAGTTCGCAAAACACTGCGCCGTCGTCGAATTGGTTCTCCAGCCGGCTCGCGACCTCGAGTGCCAGCCGGGTTTTACCCACCCCGCCGACACCGGTCAGCGTCACCAGCGGGCTCATGCCCAATGCTTCTGTGGCGTGCGCGATATCGTCGTCGCGTCCGACGAAACTGGTGATGCGCCGCGGCACCGCCGCACGCTGCCGAGTGACCACCTCTATTCGTGGCGCCGGGGCGGCGATCTGGTGACCCGGGTCGCCGTCGAGGATCTGCTGGTGCACGCCGCGCAGCGCGGGTCCGGGATCGGCGCCGAGTTCCTCGACCAACCGCTCACGCACGATTCGAAATGTCTCGAGCGCGTCGGCCTGTCGCCCACAACGGAATTGGGCGAGCATCAACTGCCCGGCAAGTCGTTCGTCGAGCGGATGATCGGCGGCCAAAGCAGTCAACAGCGGCAGCAATTCGTTTTGCCTGCCGACGCGCAGTGCCGCATCGTTGCGGTCGAGGACGACCGAAAACCGTTCGGCCTCCAGCGCAGTTCGAACGTCGTTGAGCCACGGGGTGTCCAGCGACGCGAACGGGATGCCGCGCCACAAGGCAAGGGCCTTGCCGAGCAGTTCATCTCTCTCGGCGACGTCTGTTGCCGACCGGCCTTGCGTCGTCAGCGCCCTGAACGCATGCAGGTCGATCGACATCGGGTCGGCTGTCAGCGAGTAACCGCCGGGCTGGCGGGTGATCTCCGCACCCCGTCCGCCGATCACCTGCCGGAGCCGCGACAGATAGCCGGCCAGTGAGTTTCGGGCTCGGTACGGAAGCTCCTCGGACCACACCCGCTCGATGAGTCGGTCAGACGGTACGAGACGGTTGACGTCGATGAGCAGTGCCGCCAATACGCAACGTTGACGTGGAGCCCCGATGTCGAGCGGCTGGCCGTCTTCGCGCGCCTCGACCTCGCCGAGCAACCGGAACTCCACCGCCACCCTTACAGCATGCCCCTTCCCGCCCCGCGAACGTTCCGTACCAGTCGAATATTTGGCGAAATCTCGACGGGTAACGAACGTTCGCGGGCAATCAGTCGAGGAAGCCGTGCAACAACGTCGCCGAACCGGCGACGTGCGCCATCATCGCCGCGGCCGCGCCGTCGCAGTCCCCGGCCAGAATGGCCATCACGATCGCCTCGTGCTGCTCGTCGGAATGCGCGATATTGCGTGCCAGCAAGGGGATCTGGTCGAGCAACGCGTTGAGCCGCATTCGATTCTCGGCCACCAGCGTGACAAGCGACGGTGACCCGGCGGCCTCTGCGATCGCCAGATGGAACCGCGAGTCCAACCGCCGGTAGTCGGCGGCGGGCGCACCCTTCACATCGGTCATCCGGGTCCACAGCACTTCGCGTTCTGCTGCGGTCAACGTCTGGCTTGCCGCCATCCGAGCGGCACCGACCTCCAACACCTCCCGCAACCGCAGGGCATCGTCGATCTCGGCGCGCGTGACCCGGGGCTGATCGCCGGACGGCGACGGCAGCGGCTCGGCCAGAAACGTTCCGCCGTATCGTCCGCGCCGGGATACCAGGTAGCCGGCATCGGCCAACGACTTGATGGCCTCCCGCACGGTGTCGCGGCTGACGCCGAGCCGGGCGGCCAATTCCCGTTCGGGAGGTAGGGATTCGCCCGGCTGCAGCACCCCGAGGCGAATCGTCTGCAGAAGCCGGCCGACGGTGTCCTCGAAGGCGTTACCCGGCCGCACGGGACGAAGCAGTGCCTCACCTGCGAGCGGAACGTCCGGGTCGGCGGTCATGGCTTAGAGCGGCGTGACGTAGGCCGAGCTGATGCCGCCGTCGACGAGGAAGGTGGAGGCGGTGATGAACGACGCGTCGTCGCTGGCGAGGAACGCCACCGCCGCGGCCAGTTCCTCCGGTTCGGCGAACCTGCCCAGCGGGATGTGGACGAGCCGCCGTGCCGCGCGTTCGGGGTCTTTGGCGAAGAGTTCCTGCAGCAGAGGCGTGTTCACCGGCCCAGGGCACAGTGCGTTGACCCGGATGCCCTGACGTGCGAACTGCACGCCGAGTTCGCGCGACATCGCCAGCACACCGCCCTTGGACGCGGTGTAGGAGATCTGCGAGGTGGCCGACCCCATGACCGCGACGAACGACGCGGTGTTGATGATCGCACCCTTCTGCTGCGGAACCATGTACCGCAACGCCGCCTTGCAGCACAGGAACACCGACTTGAGGTTGATGTCCTGGACCCGCTGCCATGCGTCGAGATCGGTGTTCTGGATGAGATCGTCCTCGGGCGGCGAGATGCCCGCGTTGTTGAACGCGATGTCCACCGAGCCGTAAGTCTTTGCGGCGGTGTCGAAGAGCGTGTCGACCGCCACCGGGTCAGCGACGTCGACCGGGACGAACAAGCCCTCGAGTTCGTCGGCGGCGGCCTTGCCGCTGGCCGGATCGATGTCTCCGATGATGATCGTGGCGCCCTCGGACCGCATCCGCTTGGCGGTGGCCAGCCCGATGCCGCTGGCACCGCCGGTGATGACGGCGACCTTGTCCGCCAGTCGCTGGGTCAGATCCATCTAGCTCTCCTCGATCGCGAAGAAGACATTCTTGGTCTCGGTGAAATGCAGCGGTGCATCGGGCCCGAGTTCCCGGCCGAGACCGGACTGTTTGAAACCGCCGAACGGGGTGTTGAACCGGACCGACGAGTGCGAATTGACCGACAGGGTGCCCGATTCCACCGCGCGCGACACGCGAACCGCGCGCGACAGGTTGTCGGTCCAAATGGAGCCCGACAGTCCGTATTCGGTGTCGTTGGCCAGCGCTATCGCATCGGCCTCGTCCTCGAACGGCAACACGGTGACGACCGGGCCGAAGATCTCCTCGGTGACGGTCCGATCGGTGCGCTCCGGGGTGAGCACCGTTGGCGGGAACCAGTACCCGGGTCCGCTCGGCGCGCTGCCCCGAAAAGCGACGGGCGCGTCGTCCGGTACGTAGGAGGCCACCGAGTCGCGGTGCGACTTGGAGACCAGCGGGCCCATCTCGGTCTCCTTGGCGGCGGGGTCGCCGACGACGACGCCCTTCACCGCGGGCTCGAGCAGCTCCATGAACTTGTCGTAGACATTGCGCTGCACCAGGATTCGGCTGCGCGCGCAGCAGTCCTGGCCCGCATTGTCGAAGACGCCGTACGGCGCGGTGGCCGCCGCCCGTTCAAGGTCGCAGTCGTCGAAGATGATGTTGGCGCTCTTGCCGCCGAGTTCCAGCGTGACACGTTTGATCTGCTTTGCCGCCCCAGCCATCACGCTGATGCCGACCTCGGTCGAACCGGTGAAGACGATCTTGCGCACGTCCGGGTGCGTGACGAAGCGCTCGCCGATCACCGACCCCTTACCGGGTAGCACCTGGAACAGGTCTTTCGGAAGTCCGGCTTCCAGCGCGAGTTCGCCGAGCCGCAGCGTCGTCAGCGGTGTCCACTCGGCGGGCTTCATCAGCACCGCGTTGCCTGCGGCGAGCGCGGGCGCGAAACCCCACGACGCGATCGGCATCGGGAAGTTCCACGGGGTGATCACGCCGACGACGCCCAGCGGCTCGTTGAACGTGACATCCAGGCCACCTGCGACGGGTATCTGCTTACCCGACAACCGCTCCGGGCTGGCCGAGTAGAACTGCAGCACATCGCGGACGTGGCCGGCCTCCCATGTGGCGTTGCCGATCGGGTGCCCGGAGTTGGCCACCTCGAGCGCGGCGAGTTCGTCGACGTGCGCATCGACGGCGGCGGCGAATGCCCGCAGCGCGGCGGCCCGGTCGCCGGGTGGCAGCGCGGCCCAGGATTTCTGCGCGACGAGGGCGCGTGCGACGGCGTCGTCGACGCCGGCTTCGTCAACCCTCTCGACGGTGCGCAACTCCTGCTCCGTGGCGGGATTGATCAACGTAAACGCGCTCACGCAGTCACCTTTCCTGTCGCGTAGTGCGCGGCGGCCTGCACCACCGCGGCGAACAACCGAATATCGTCGAGACGTTCCTCGGGGTGCCACTGCACCGCGAGAACGAAGTTCTCCCCGGGGATTTCGACTGCTTCGATGACTCCCTCGTCATCGGCAGCGCTGACCACAAGGGCCTCGCCCAGCCGGTCGATGGCCTGATGGTGATAGCACTGCACGTCTGAGGTCTCGCCGATCAGCGAGGCCAGCCTGCTTCCGGGCGTCGTGCGGACGACCGATGTGGAGAACACCGCGTTGCCCTGCTGATGGCGGGTGTGACCGACCACGTCGGGCAGATGCTGGTGCAGCGTGCCGCCCAGCGCGACGTTGAGCACCTGCGCACCGCGGCAGATCCCGAGCAGCGGGATGCCGCGCCGTATCGCACCCCGCACCAGAGCGATCTCCCATGCGTCCCGGTCCCGGTTGATCTGCACCGGCTCGTCGGTCGCCGGATGGGGCTGCTGGCCGTAGTTTCCGGGGTCCACGTCGCGGCCGCCGGTGATGATCACCGCGTCCAGCCCGTCGAGAACCCGCTCGGCGGAGTCGGCTCGCTGCGGCGGCAGCAACACCGCGGTGCCGCCGGCGAGGTTGACGCCATCGAGGTAGATCGCGGGCAAGAAGGTCGCAAGGACGTCCCAGATGCCGCTCTGCGCCTGCTGCAGATACGTCGTCAATCCGATGACGGGAGCGCTTTCAGAGACGCTCAAAGCCGCGCACCCTTTCCCAGTCGGTGACCGCGGCGTTGAACGCCGCCAGTTCGACCCGCGCGTTGTTGAGATAGTGCTCGACGACGTCGTCGCCGAATGCGGCGCGCGCCACCTGCGACTTGGCGAACAGCTCGGCGGCCTCGCTCAGCGTGGTCGGCAGCCGTTCGGCGCCGCTGGTGTATGCGTTGCCCTCCAACGCCTCCGGCAATTCGAGTTCCTCCTCGATGCCGTGCAGACCACCTGCGATCAGCGCGGACACCGCGAGGTACTGGTTGACGTCACCGCCGGGCGCGCGACACTCCATCCGCATACCGTGGCCGTGACCGACCACCCGCACCGCACACGTACGGTTGTCCATCCCCCACGCGATCGCCGTCGGCGCGAAGCTACCTTCGACGAATCGCTTGTAGGAGTTGATGTTCGGTGCATAGAACAGCGTCAGCTCACGCAGCGTCGCGAGTTGGCCCGCGATGAAGCTGCGGAACATCGGCGACATCCCTTCGGGGTCGTCCGGGTCGGCGAACACCGCGCTGCCGTCATCACCGCGCAACGAGATGTGGATGTGGCAGCTGTTGCCCTCGCGCTCATCGAATTTCGCCATGAACGTCAGCGACTTGCCGTGCTGGTCGGCGATCTCCTTGGCGCCGTTCTTGTAGATGGTGTGGTTGTCACACGTCACGCGGGCGTGGTCGTAGCGGAACGCGATCTCCTGCTGGCCGAGGTTGCACTCGCCCTTCACGCCCTCGCAGTACAAGCCCGCGCCGATCATGCCGAGCCGGATGTCGCGCAGCAGCGGTTCCATTCGCGTCGATCCGAGCATGGCGTAGTCGACGTTGTAGTCGGTGGCCGCCGTCAGGTTGCGATAACCGGCCTTCCAGGCGTCGCGGTAGGAGTCGTCGAAGACCATGAACTCCAGTTCGGTGCCCACATAGGGCACCAAGCCCTTCTCGGCGAGGCGTTCGATCTGCCGGTTGAGGATGCTGCGTGGAGCCTGAGTCACGGGGTTGCCGTTCAGCCAGAACAGGTCGGCCATCACCAGCGCGGTTCCCGGCAGCCACGGAATCAGCCGCAGCGTGGAGAAGTCGGGCTTCATCACCATGTCGCCGTAGCCGGTCTCCCAGCTGGACATGGCATAGCCGTCGACGGTGTTCATGTCCACGTCGACGGCGAGCAGGTAGTTGCAGCACTCCGCGCCGTGCGCGGCGACGTCCTCGACGAACAGGCGCGACGCGACCCGCTTGCCGGTCAGGCGGCCCTGCATATCGCAGAACGCCACGATCACGGTGTCGATATCGCCCGAGGCGACCAGCGATTCCAACTCGGTTTGCGTCAGCATTCCAGTCACCACCTAAAGGTAGGCCATCAGACCATTAGGCCGCTACCGCTCCGCCAGGTTCGGCTCCGGCCGGGCACGTCGGTTGATGCGCACGTCGAACGCCTCGGAGACGTGCCACTCGCGCGACAGCATCACCGGGGTGCCGTCCTTGTCGTAGTCGATCTCCTCGATGTAGAGCAGGGGCTTGCCCCGCCGAACGCCCAATACCTTTGCCGTGCAGTTGGTGCTGGGAACTGCACGCAGCGTCGCGGTGGCATGGTCGGCGGCGTGCCCGGATGACCGCAGCAGCGCGAACAGCGACGGGTCGAGGTTACGAAGGTCCAGGTTCTCGTCGAGCAACCGCGCAGGTATGCGGTCGCGCGAGTAGATCACCGGTTGGTCGTCGGCGGTCCGGACCCGCTCGACGGCCAGGACCTTCTCGCCCCTTTTGAGTTGTAGAACGCTGTCGATCTTGGCGGACTGCTCGTAGACGGCATCGAGCACCCGCATACCTGCGTGCGAACCCGCGCTCTCGATCATCGCCAGGTAACTCAGGGTGGAGTCCAGCCCGTGCGGCATCCGGCGCCGCTCGGCGACATAGCTGCCGGAGCCGCGGCGTCGGATGACATAGCCCGCCTCGACGAGGCCGCGGACGGCTTCGCGCACCGTCGCCCGCGACACCCCGAACCTCTTCGACAATTCGCCCTCGGTCGGCAGTTTGGTGCCGGGTTTCAGCTGCGCACTGGTGATCTCATCCAGCAGCTCGTCCCGGAGTCGGTCGGCGAGCAAGGTCTGCCCGGGCATGGCACGAGCCTACGTGTTGCCCTGTGGCGCTTTGGCCGCCGTGTCCTCGACGACGCGACGCACCTGCTCGGCAATCGACGGCGCGCCGGGCAGCAGGCCGTCGAAGATCGCGGAGCCGATCGTGTAACCCCACGCCCCCGCATCACCGACGGCCACAGCGCGCTCGATGGAGCCGATCGAGCCCGCGACGATCACCGGACCGTTGGCGCGGGCAGTCACCGCGCGAATCAACTCGAGGTGATCAGCGGTCGGGTGGCGATATGCCAGGAGGTCCAGTCCGCTGACATGATCGAGGGCGGTGATCCGCTCGGCGTCGGCGGCGATCTCGTCGATGGCGCCCAGCAGAACGCTCGGGTGATCGACGACGCGACCCGGGAACGGGCAGTACCGCACCCCGTCCGGCAGCATGCCCGCCGTCTCGTCGGCGTGGGTGCCGCCGAGCACCCAGTCGAAGCCGGCCGCCGCCGCCGACCGCAGCGACGACATCTCGGCCTCCTTGCTGGTCGAGACGACCTCGAGCATCACCTCGAATCCTGCTTCGTGGGCCAGCGCAACCAGTTCACGTTGTCTGCCGAGGTCGGCGCCGACGTCCTTGAAGCCGACGTAACGCAGGCCGGTGTCGGCGAGGGTCGGCATGATCGCGGCGGCGTTGTCGACGGTGCGGTCGTCGTGGGTGAGCATGAACACGAAATGGGCCATTGGTCCTCCTTCATCCGTTTTCGGAGTCGTCCACGATCGACCGCGCCGTATCGTCCGACCAGACGCCGAGCAGGTCGGCGAGGTCGGCAATCGAGATTCGCTCCCGCAGCAGGTGGCAGTTCCGCAGCGCCCAGAACAGCAGGCGGTCGTCATAGGAGGAGCCGAGATCGGCTGCCCGCGTTGGTAATCCGCTGGCATGGCTGATGTCGTCGAACTCCTCCGGCGTCGGCAGCGTCACCTCCTTCTTGAAGGCGTCCCATCTGGCCACCATCGCCTCGACGTCGGCCAGATGCTCGAGCAGCCAGGTGCGCTTCTTCGAATAGGCCGTCCAGCACTCCTCGACGGTCTTCGAGCCGAGCTCGCCGAACGCCAGCGCCACCGCGTCGCGGCTGGCGGCTTCGTCGGCCACCCGCAGCTGCGTCGTCGACGACGCGACCGTGCGGTCGACGAGTTGCCAGACCCGTAGCGCGAGCCGGGTCGCGACGGTCACCTGCATACCGTGCGGTGCGGCCGGTTGCTGCCGTTGCGACTGCGCCATCTCCAGCAGATGCGATACCGCGTGCTCGGTACCAGATGCCGGCGCGGTCGATCCGACGATGCCCATCGACAGTCCGCTGCCGGCGAGCAGCCTGGCCAGGTCGGCCAGCCCGGCGGGTTCGGCGTCGCGGGCCGCCTGCGCCAGCGCGGGAAGTGCGGGCATGGCGGCGAGCACGGGCTCGACCACCGCGGCGTCGTAGCCGGGCCCGTGCCCGAGACCCGCCGCGAGCTGCCACTCCGCGACGGCGTTGGGCACCGTGGAGAGGTCCCCGACGCCTGCGAGGTTCAGCCCGGGAGGCGCCGCACCGATCAGGTCGGAGTCGGCGACGAGCATGTCCGGCCATCGCGAGACGACCGTGCGCTTGGCTCCCGCGATGACCAGCACGCTCCGGTCGGCGATGAAACCGTTGATACTGCAGGCGGTTTGGACCGCGACGTGGCGGCTCCCGGTGCGCTGGGCGGTGACCTTCGCGATGTCGGTCAGCGTGCCCGCGCCCACCGAGATCAGCAGCCGCGAGCTGGCGACCTCGGCCACCGCGCGCTCGACGGTCTCCTCGTCGGCGCGCACCGTTCCGGTGCCGAGCTGGATAACCGGGCAGCCGAGCTTCTTGGCCAGCCGGTCGACAACCGGTCCTGCAGCTGTCCGATACGGACCGCCGTCGCTGATGATCACCGGGGCGGGCATCCCGCCGCGCCCGCACACCTCGGCGATCGCGTCGTCGAGAATCCCTGCGCCGACTCGGATGTCGACATCGGGCAGGTTCTCGTGTCCCCCTTCGCGAAGCGCTGCGAGCATCGCGTTCGGATCCGGTACTGCTGTCGTCATATCGAAGGGGCTGACGGTTCGGGACCCAGCGCCAACGCTGACTCGACGGCATCGAACACGGCGAGGTAGCGGCCATAGGCGTCCTCGTACTGACGCTGGCACGCGCCATCGGGCTCGATCACATTCGGATCCAGTTGCACAGCAACAGAAGCCGCTGCGAAATCGGGAAACACCCCGGCCCCCACGCCTGCCACCATCGCCGCGCCCACCGCCGTCGCCTCTTCGGTGAGAACCCGTCGAACGGGCCGCCCGAGCACGTTGGCCTTGATCGACGCCCACAGGTCGTCGCGGGCGCCGCCGCCGACGATCCGGACCTCACCGTGGCCGAGGCCGAGCGCATCGAGGCGGTCGACGATGTCGCGGAGTGCATATGCGCAGCCCTCGAGCACTGCCCGCGCGGCGTGTGCCGACGTGTGATTCATCGCCAGGCCGAGGAATGCGCCGCGCATCGCGTCGTTCCACCGCGGCGCGGTCGACCCCGACAGCGCCGGCAGGAACAGCACCCCGTCACTGGCAGGCGGCGCCTCCCGGGCCCGGGCGAAGATCTCCCCTTGCGGGATGCCGAGCAGCCCCTTGGCGAGCCAGAGTGTGCTGCCGCCGCTGACGAAGCCCGGGTTCTCGATCAACCACGACCCCGGCACCGCGTGGCCGTGTGTCTCCACCACGCCGAGCGGATCGCGCACGGGTTCGGCGGCAACCGTGGTCACCGGCTCGGCCGTGCCGGTGACGTCGACGACCACACCGGACTCGATGGCGCCCGCGCCGACGGACGCCGCGTGCTCGTCACCGGTGCCGACAACAACCGCGCACGTGGCGGGTAGCCCGAGTTCGGCGGCAACCTCCGGTCGCGGGGTGCCGACGACATCGGTCGACGGCCGCACCGGGGGCAGCATCGCCGGATCCAGGCCCGCCGCCTCGCAGAGTTGCGGGTCGAAGTCCCCCTTGGCGACGTCGTAGACCATCGTCGAGGACGCGTTGGCGGCATCCTGCGTGTGGCAACCCGAAAGATGATGCAGCACAAACGAACCGACCGGCGCAAGGGTGGCTGCCTGACGCCAGACCTCCGGTTCGTTGTCCCGCAGCCACATCATCTTCGGCGCACTGTGCGACGCGTCGGCCACCAGGCCGGTGCGTTCGGCGAGCACGTCGGGCCCGACCGCGGTCACCAGTTCGTCGCACTGCTTGGTGGCTCGCTTGTCCAACCAGATGATCGCCCCGCGCAGCGGCGTGCCGTCGGCGGCGCACGCGACCACGCCGTCGACCTGGCTGCCGAGCCCGATGGCGACGATCCGATCCGCTTGTACGCCACCGACTGCCGCACGCACCGCGTCGCGCAGGGCCGTGCAGTAGGCGTACGGATCCTGATCCGCCCAACCGTCGTGCTCGTGCACCATCGTCAGCGGAGCCGAACCGGACGAGACGACCCCGCCGCCTTCGTCCACGATCACGGCCTTGACGCTCTGCGAGCCGACATCGACTCCCAGGATCAGAGACACGACTCCCCCTGACGGTGGTTGCGGACCAAACGAAAGTGCTGAAAGTTAGGGAAAGCGGGGAGGATTGGGCGGCGATCCTCCCCGCCCGGCCACCTAAGGTGACCGAGTCGGCGGCTCGTTCACCGGCGCCGAGGACGCCGTCTCATCGCCGGCGATCTCGGTGACAGAGACCGTCCCGTAGCCTTCCTCCTGCAGGTTCGCGCCGTGCTGCCCGTGCGACATCGCGAACTCCTCTTCCGGCGACAACACCAGCTTGTGGCGGCCGCGAACCGCGAAGAAGATGATGCCGATCACGAAGTACACGGCGGTGCCGTAAACCCCTGGCCGGTAGTCCTCGTTGAGGAACAGCGACACCAGCGCGACCAATGCGATCGCACCGGCGATGGCCGCACCCCAGATACCCACCGGGCTTCGGTACGGCCGCACGATGTTCGGCAGCTTCTTGCGCAGCACGATGAACGCCAGGCTCTGCATGAAGTACGAGATGACGGCGCCGAACACCGCCATGTACAGCAGCGCGCCGACGATCTTGCCCGCCACCGCGCTCTCGCTCTGGCCGAGGAAGTAGATGACCAGCGAGAGGACGTAGCCGATCACCGCACCGACGATCAGCGCGACATACGGCGTGTTCCTGGTCGGGTGCGTCAGCGACAGCACCTGCGGGAAATAGCCTGCGCGCGAGAGCGAATAGGTGTTGCGGCCGTACGCGTAGATGATCGTGAAGAAGCTCGCGATCAACCCGATCAGCGCCAGGATGCCCAGCAGCGAAACCCCGACGCCCTCACCGAAGACAGCCTTGAACCCGTCGAAGAACGGCGTCGCCGATGTGCTGATCGCCGCAGCGCCGCCACCGACGCCGGTGTTCAGGAACAGGATCCCGACGCCGAAGAACATGAGCGTCGTCAGGCCCCAGATCGTCGCGCGCGGGATGTCGCGCTTCGGATCGTGAGACTCCTCGGCCGCCAGCGGCAGTTCCTCGATCGCGAGGTAGAACCAGATCGCGAACGGTAAGGCGGGGAATATGCCCGCGATTCCGTGTGGCAGGAAGCTGCTGCCGCCCTCGTCCGGCGGGATGTTGGTCAGCAGGCTGGCGTCGAACTTGCCGCTGAAGATCACGGCGAGGAAGAAGAAGGCCAGCACCGCCAGCGCCGCCACGGTGATCAAAACCGTGAAGCGCATCGTGATCTCGATGCCCAGGATGTTGATGCCGACGAAGATGATGTAGTAGACCGCCCACCACAGCACCGGGCTGTTCCACCAGCCGGTCGTGCCGGTGAGATCGAAAACGATGTCGTGCGAGAGGAATCCCATCGCGCCGACGACCACCGCCGGGGTGATGACGTACTCCATGTTCTCGGCGAGGCCGGTGATGAACCCGCCCCACGGCCCCATCGCCGACCGCGAGAACGAATAAGCCCCACCGGTGTGCGGCAGGGCAGGCGACATCTCGGCGATGGAGAAGCACAGGCCGTAATACATGATCGTGATGACGATCGCGGCGATCAGCAGGCCGCCGAAACCACCGGCATCGAGGCCGAGGTTCCAGCCGTAGAAGTCACCGGAGATGACGGCGCCGACGCCGAGTGCCCACAGTGACCAGAAGGCTGCGTGACGCCGCAGCTGCCGTTTCTCGAAATATCCGTGTCCGGCCTCCCGGTAGGTGACCGAACCGACTGCTCGCGTGTTCTCCGCCATCGCTCCTCCTTGGCGTCCGGCTGGCTGCAGAGCACAAGTTGTCAGACAACTTGGACAATAAACCTGGGCCGATGCGAGGTCAACGATCTTTGAGTAAGATTTACGCCGGCGTCATCGCCAAAGGTAGGACAACAGACCTTTGGCGGGCCTATTGTGCTCGTGCGAGCTCTATCCCCCCATTTCTGCGAAGGAGAATCGCCGTGCCCGAAGGCCACGAACATCTCGACGACGACGAGAAACATCTCGCCAAGCTGGGCTATGTACAGGAGTTGCAGCGGTCCTGGTCGGGGTTTTCCAACTTCGCCATCTCGTTCTCGATCATCTCGATCCTGGCGGGCTGCTTCACCTCGTTCGGCCTCGGCTGGAACAACGGCGGCCCCGCCGCCATCGCCTGGGGTTGGCCGATCGTCTCGGTCTTCATCCTGATCATCGGCCTGTGCATGTCCGAGCTCGTCTCGGCGTTCCCCACATCCGGCGGAATCTATTGGTGGGCAGCCAAACTCGGCGGCCCCAAAGCCGGGTTCTACACGGGCTGGCTGAACCTGATCGGCCTGATCGCCATCCTGGCGTCGGTGTCCTACGGCTGCGCCACCTTCGTCGACCTCACGCTCGGCACGTTCAGTGAGGGCTGGCTCGCCGGCTACAGCCTCACGCGCACCTTCATCCTGTTCGTGATCATCTTGGCGGCCTCGGCGACGATCAACATCTTCTCCAGCCACCTGTTGGCGATCATCAACAACGTCTCGGTGTGGTGGCACGTGATCGGCGCGGCCGCCGTGGTGCTCATCCTGTTCCTGATCCCCGACCAGCACGCCAGCTTCAGCGACGTCTTCGCCACCACCATCAACAACACCGGCATGTTCGGCGGCGAGAAGGGCTGGGGCTGGCTCATCTTCGTGCTGCCGATCGCTGCGATTCTGACCCAGTACACGATCACCGGCTACGACGCGTCGGCGCACCTGTCCGAGGAGACCAAGAGCGCCGCCGACGGCGCCGCCAAGGGCATCTGGCGGTCGATCTTCTACTCGGCCATCGGCGGCTGGATCGTCCTGCTGTCGTTCCTGTTTGCCGTGCAGGACCCCGACGAGGTCTCGGCGTCCGGCGGTGCGGTGGTGACGATCTTCAACCAGGCGCTGAGCAGCAAGTGGGTCGGCACCGTGCTGCTGATATCGGCCGCGGGCCAGTTCTTCTGCACGACCGCCTGCCAGACCAGCGCGTCGCGGATGTTGTTCGCGTTCAGCCGTGACCGCGCGGTGCCCGGCCACCAACTGTGGGCGAAGGTCAGCAAGAACAGGGTGCCCGCCAACGGCGTGATCATCACGGCGGTGCTCGCGGCAGCCATCACGCTGCCCGCGCTGGTGCCGGTCGATGTCAACGGCGCACCGGTGCCGGTCGCATTCTTCGCGGTGGTGTCGATCGGCGTGGTCGGCCTCTACCTCTGCTTCGCCGTCCCGATCTACCTGCGGTGGCGCCTCGGCGACGAGTTCGAGGTCGGCAGGTGGAACCTGCGCGGGCACCACAGGTGGATGGCCCCGGTCGCGGTGATCGAGATCATCATCACATCGATCATCGCGCTGTTCCCCTACAGCAACGCGGGCATGCCGTGGGACCCCGCCTTCGAATGGAAGGCCGTCAACTACACCCCGATCCTGGTCGGCAGCGTGTTGATACTTCTCTTCATCTACTGGCACGCCTCGGTGAAGAACTGGTTCACCGGGCCCATCCGGCAGGTGGATGAGACCGGCGAGCAGTTGGAGGGCGTTTCTTAGGCTCTTCCAGGGGTTATACCCTCCGGTGCGCCCGACGGAGGCGCCGGAGGTAGGGTCGAAACGATGTGTGGAGCCACCGGCGAGGTGCGACTCGACGGCCGAACGCCGGATCTTGCGGCGGTGTCGGCCATGGCCGAGGCGATGGCCCCGCGCGGTCCCGATGCGGCAGGTGCCTGGTCGCAGGGTCGGGTCGCGCTGGGGCACCGCCGCCTGAAGATCATCGATCTGTCGGAGGCGGGCGCCCAGCCCATGGTCGACAGCGACCTCGGCCTGGCGATCGCGTGGAACGGGTGCATCTACAACTACAAGAGCCTGCGCCGTGAGCTGGAACAACACGGCTACACGTTCTTCTCCCACAGCGACACCGAGGTGCTGCTGAAGGCCTACCACCACTGGGGCGACCGCTTCGTCGACCGGCTGTACGGGATGTTCGCGTTCGCGATCGTCGAGCGGGACGGCGGACGGGTGCTGCTCGGCCGCGACCGGCTCGGCATCAAGCCGCTCTACCTCACCGAGGACGCCCACCGCATCCGGTTCGCGTCGTCGCTGCCCGCACTGCTGGCCGGCGGCGGCGTCGACACCCGCATCGACCCCGTCGCGCTGCACCACTACCTGACGTTCCACTCGGTGGTGCCGCCGCCGCACACGATCCTGCGCGGCGTCTCCAAGGTGCCGCCCGCAACGCTCATTGCGATCGAACCGGACGGCCGCCGCAAGACGACCACCTACTGGACACCCGACTTCAGCCGCCGCGAGGATCGCGCCGACTGGTCCGAGAAGGACTGGGAGGACGCGGTTCTCGACTCGCTGCGGGTCGCGGTCGACCGCCGCATGGTCGCCGACGTGCCCGTCGGGTGCCTGCTGTCGGGAGGTGTCGACTCCAGCCTCATCGTCGGCCTGCTCGCAGAGGCGGGTCAGAAGCACCTGTCGACGTTCTCGATCGGCTTCGAATCCGTCGGCGGCGTCGAGGGCGATGAGTTCAAGTGGTCCGACATCGTGGCCGACCGGTTCGACACCGACCATCACCAGATCCGCATCGGCACCGACCGGATGCTGCCCGCGCTCGACGGCGCCATCGGCGCGATGAGCGAACCGATGGTCAGCCATGACTGTGTCGCCTTCTATCTGCTCAGCCAGGAAGTCGCCAAACACGTCAAAGTCGTGCAGTCCGGTCAGGGCGCCGACGAGGTGTTCGCCGGGTATCACTGGTATCCGCCGATGGGCGAGCCCGACGCCGCATCCCTCGAAGGTTCGGTCGCCGCCTACCGCGGCGCGTTCTTCGACCGGGATTCCCCTGGCGTCCACGGGCTCGCGGCGGGCAGCCACCTCCCCGTCGACGACGACCCCAGCCTCCGGTTCGTCACCGAGCACTTCGCGCGCGAGGGCGCCGAGACCGGCGTCGACCGCGCGCTGCGGCTGGACACGATGGTCATGCTGGTTGACGACCCCGTCAAACGGGTAGACAACATGACCATGGCCTGGGGTTTGGAGGGTCGCGTGCCGTTCCTCGACCACGAACTCGTCGAACTGGCCGCTACCTGTCCACCCGAGTTGAAGACCGCACAAGGCGGCAAGGGTGTGCTCAAGGAGGCTGCGCGCAGGGTGATCCCGTCCGAAGTGATCGACCGCCCGAAGGGTTACTTCCCGGTGCCCGCACTCACCCACCTCGAAGGCCCGTATCTCGATCTGGTGCGCGACGCGTTGTATGCACCGGTCGCCAAGGAGCGCGGGCTGTTCCGGCCGGAGGCCGTCGACGCCCTGCTGGCCGACCCCAACGGCAGGCTCACCCCGCTGCGCGGAAACGAACTGTGGCAGATCGCGCTACTGGAGCTGTGGCTGCAGCGGCACGGAATCACGGGCGCGGCGGCGTGAGTTCAGCGCAGCCCATCGAAGGCGACCACACCGAGGCGATCACACTCGGCCTGCACGACGCCTCCCCCGCGCACCTCATCGACGAGATGGCCGACGACGTCGTCCTCGAACTCGGCTGGGGCCGTTTGATTTTCGGGCAGACATTCGCCGACGCCGAGAAACTCGCCGAGGTGCTGCGCGGCGAGACACACGGCAGGCGCGACATCTGCATCTACGCCCGCGAACCGCACGTCTTGGTGTCGCGGGCACCCGCCGAGTTGTTCATCGATCCCAGCCACACGTATCGGCTGCGCTTCACCGACGACGACGAACCGGCCGCCGCGACGACGGGCTTCACCGTGCGCATGCTGCGCGACGAGGCCGAGGCCCACGCGATGAACAACGTGTACGTGCGCTGCGGGATGGTGCCCGCTCCCACCGACGTCATCTGGCAGAACCACCGCGACCGCGAACCCGTCGACTACCTCGTCGCGGTGCGCGACGACGACGGCTCGGTGATCGGCACCGTCACGGGCGTCGACCACAAGCTGCTGTTCGACGATCCGGAGAACGGTTCGAGCCTGTGGACGCTGGCGGTCGATCCGACCATCAGCCTGCCCGGCGTCGGCGCCGCCCTCACCCGCGCATTGGCGGGGATGTACCGCGACCGCGGCCGTTCCTACATGGATCTGTCGGTGACCCACGACAACGCCGCCGCGATCGCGCTGTACGAGAAGCTGGGCTTCCAGCGGGTGCCGGTGATGGCCGTCAAACGCAAGAACGCGATCAACGAACCGCTGTTCACCCATCCACCGGAGACGGTCGACGACCTCAACCCCTATGCGCGGATCATCGCCGACGAGGCCATGCGCCGGGGCATCTGGGTCGAGGTGCTCGACGCAGGGGCAGGTGAAATGCGACTGTCGTACGGCGGTCGCAGCGTGGTGACCCGAGAGTCGTTGTCGGAGTTCACATCCGCGGTGGCCATGAGCCGATGCGACGACAAGCGGCAGACCCGCCGCATCGTCAGCGACGCGGGCATCAACGTGCCGCGCGGTCGGCTCGCAACGTTCGACGAGGGCGACCACGAGTTCCTCGCCGAGGTCGGCGATGTGGTGGTCAAGCCGACGCGCGGCGAACAGGGCAAGGGCATCACTGTCGGCGTCGACAGTCCCGAGGAACTCGATCGCGCGCTCGCTCGCGCCCGCGAGCAGCATCCCGAGGTGTTGATCGAGCAGCGCGCCACCGGCGACGACCTACGGCTGGTGGTCATCGACGGCAAGGTGGTCGCCGCCGCGATCCGCCGACCCGCGGAGATCGTCGGCACCGGCCACCACACCGTGCGTGAGCTGATCGAGACGCAGAGCCGACGCCGCGCGGCCGCGACCGGCGGGGAGTCCCGCATCCCGATCGACGCCGTGACCGAATCGACGGTGGCCGAGGCCGGGTGGTCGTTCGACGACGTGCTGCCCGAGGGCGAGCGCCTGCGGGTGCGGCGCACCGCGAACCTGCACCAGGGCGGCACGATCCACGATGTGACCGCCGAGGTGCACCCAGAGCTGTGCCGGGTCGCGGTCACCGCCGCGGAGGCGATCGGCATCCCGGTCACGGGCATCGATCTGCTGGTGCCCGACGTGACCCGCGACGAATACGTGTTCATCGAGGCCAACGAGCGACCCGGGCTGGCCAACCACGAGCCGCAGCCCACCGCCGCTGCGTTCGTCGACTACCTGTTCCCGACCACGCCCGGCCTGCCGCAACCGTGGACGCCGACAGAGGCGCCTGAGTAGATCAGCCGGGCCGGGAGCTCACCAGGTGCTGGTGCGCAACACGATCTCGGCGGCCAACTGTGCCGTGGACTCCTGGGCGTTGCGCCGGCCCAGCAGTTCGACCAGCCGGAAGTCGCCGTAGACGTAGCGCTGGCTGGCCCGCGCCACCGCCCGTGCCGCAGGCGTGCTGACCAGCGCGGTGGTGTTCATCTCCACCGGCGGGCAGTGCTCGTCGCGGATCACCCCGGACTGGTCAGCGACTCGCGGGTGGCCGCGGTCGATCACCACGAGTCCGATGAAGCGGTCGAGTCGGGTGGCGGCCAGTTCCCACGCCATCTCCCCACCGACCCGGTCGCCGACCAACAGGCCCCACTGCACGTCGAGCATGTCCATGATGCCGACCACCGATTTGGCGGTCAGCCGTGGATCGGGACCGACCACGATGGTGCGCAGCGACGCGGTGTGCAGCCGTTGGCATACGGCGTCGTAGGCCGACGCCGCCTGTTGCGCAGCGCCGAGCAGCACCACGACGGATCCCTTGTCCGGGCCGGCGACCTCGACAGGAACGGGGAAACCGTCGACGGTAACCATCGTCGAAGGCATTCGGTCAACCTACAATGCGCGACTGATCGGCGGGGGCTTTTTGCGTGGGTCCCAACCAGTCCTCAGTCGTTGGACAGTCGCTCGGCCTGTTTGCCACTGGCATCCAGAAACGTCTGCGGCAGCGATGCTTTGATGGGGATCGTCGGATTCGGTGTGGGAAAAGCGATTCCGAACACCGCCATTGAACCGACGTTTTCAAACGAAAAGAACACGCTGCTTTTTGCTCCGTGCAGATCCATGGTTTGCTCGTAGACGAGCGCGTCCGGCCGGTCAGTCCGCAGTTCTGTGGTGGTGATCGGAATCCCTTCAGAAGACGGGTCGAAGAACGTCTCGTATGAGGCGCAGCGGTGCGCGGCCGCCGCGAGTTCGTCGAGGTTCAGGTTCCACGTCAGCACCGTCATCACGATCCGCGCGCCGTCATAGGCGACGCTGTACTTTGCCGCGCTGCCCGCCCCGCGCTCCGCGGACGCGGCGATGATCCTCGTGAGCCCGTCGGAGCAGCCTTCCGGTTTCGACAACATTGCGGGCGGTCCGCCCTCACCGTCGGGTTGGCCCGGCTTTTCGATGATGCGGTCGTACTGCACGCCCGCGGGGAAGTCGGCGGCGGTCAGGATGGCCCGGTCCAGCTTGGCGCCCGGCCACGTCGCCGTGCCCGCGACGGTGTTCGCACATCCGGTGAACGCCGCGGCGACGACGAGCGCCAGCGCACACGCTCCGACCGATCGCCTGATCACCAGATCAAGGCTACCGATGAACCGCTACTCAGGCGGCTTGCAGGCGCTCGGCCTGTTTGCCCGCGATCGTCAGGAACGTCCGGGGCAGCAGAGCTTTCACCGGGATCATCAAATTTGGTGCGGGGAAGGCGATTCCGAACGCCGCCATGTCGTGGACGTTCTCGAACGAATAGACCACGGTCGACTTCGCCCCGGCCAGATCCATCGTCTGCGCGTACACCAGCGCGTCGGGCCGCGGTGAGGGGACCTTGGTAGTGGTCGTCGGTATCGGTGCCGCGGCCGGATCGGAGAACGTCTGGTATTGCGCGCACCGTTCGGCGGCGGCCGCCAGCTTGTCCAGGTCGAGGTTCCACGTCAGCACGGTCATCACGATGCGGGCGCCGTCGTACGCCACCGTGTACTTCGCGGCATTGCCGGTGTCCCGCTCCGGCGAGTCGGCCACCACCTGCATCAACGCATCCGAGCACCCCTCTGGTTGGGAGAGCGCCGCGGGAGCGTCGGCGTACGGGTCGGCGGGATCGTCGACGACGCGGCCGTAGAGCACCCCGGGCGGGAAGTCGTCTGCGGTCAGCACAAGCGACTCCAGCGACGTCGACCCGCCAGCGACGAAACTCCCGCACCCGGTCGGTGCCACGATCACGGCGACGAGCAGCGCAGATGACGCCGCCCGCATCAAGATCATGCAGATGAGGCTAACCCAGGGACGTGATGATCGCCTGTCGTCGCGGCGGCCCCGCGTCCAGCAGCCCCAGAATTGAATCGATGTCGGCGTGGGCCGCCAGCAGATCGGCCATCAGGTCCAGTTGAGCATCCCGGCGCGCCGAGACGTCGACGTCGGCGGCCGCGGTGAATCTGGTCCGCCCGGCGTTCGCGGCGGCGTCGGTCAACCAGGTACGCCGAACGTCGTCGTTGTCGAACAGGCCGTGCCAGTGCGTGCCGTACACCGCGGCGTCGCGGATGCCGACGCCGAGCCAGTCGACCGCTCCGGAGCGGGTGATCTGCCCGTGGTGGATCTCGTAGCCGTGCAGCGGCGCGTCGTGTCTGCGCAGCGTCTTCTCGGCCGCGAAGGCGATGTCGGCGTCGAGCAGGCCGAGGCCGTCGACACCGCCTGCGCGGGATTCGACGGTGTCCTCGATGCGGCGGCACAGCATCTGGAAGCCGCCGCAGATGCCGAGCAGCGGCCGGCCGGCGCGGGCATGCGCGACGATGCCGTCGGCGAGGCCACGGTCGCGCAGCCAGTTCAGGTCGGTGACGGTGGACTTGCTGCCGGGGATGACCACGACGTCGGCGTCGGGCAGGTCCGCAGGATCGGTCACCCACCGCACCAGCACGCCGGGCTCGCACGCCAGTGCCTCGACGTCGGTGGAGTTGGAGATCCGGGGCAGCCTGATCGCCGCGACGCGAAGCCACTGCTCTCCCACCGGTGGCTGCGGCTGCCCGACGACGCGGTGGGCCTGAACCGAGACGGAATCCTCGGTGTCCAGCCAGAATCCGTCGTCAAACGGGATCACGCCGTAGGTCGGTCTGCCGGTCAGGGCTTCGAGCTGACTCAGCCCGGGGCTCAACAGATCCGGATCGCCGCGGAACTTGTTGACCAGGAAGCCTGCGATCAACGCCTGGTCGTCGGATGACAGCACGGCGACGGTTCCGAAGAGGTGCGCGAGCAGCCCGCCGCGGTCGATGTCGCCGACCAGGATCACGGGCAGGCCGGCGGCGCGCGCCAACCCCATGTTGGCGAGATCGGTTGCGCGCAGGTTGATCTCGGCCGGCGATCCGGCGCCTTCGCAGATGACGGCGTCGAAATCGCTTCGCAGCGCGGCTAATTCGGCGTTGACGACGTCGGCAAGGCGGTCACGGTGCCGGAAGAAATCACCCGCGGTGACCTGGCCGTCGACGTGCCCGCGGACGATCACCTGCGAGGTGCGGTCGCTTCCCGGCTTGAGCAGCACCGGGTTGAAGCGCACGCTCGGCGCCAAGCCCGCGGCGCGCGCCTGCATCTCCTGCGCGCGGCCGATCTCGCCGCCCTCGACGGTCACCGCCGAGTTGTTCGACATGTTCTGGGCCTTGAACGGCGCCACGCTGACGCCCTTACGGGCCAGCAGTCGGCACAGCCCGGCGACCACCATGGATTTGCCTGCGTCCGAACTGGTCCCCGCGACCAGCAGCGCCCCACTCACGGGTCACCTGTCTCGCGCGAGCGGAATCAAGGCACTGTCAGGATCTCGGCGCCGTCGTCGGTGACCACCAGCGTGTGCTCGAACTGTGCGGTCCACTTCTTGTCCTTGGTGACCACGGTCCAGTCGTCGTCCCAGATCTCGTAGTCCAGCGAGCCGAGGTTGATCATCGGCTCGATGGTGAACGTCATCCCCGGCTCGAGGATCGTCTCCACCGCGGGCTGGTCGTAGTGCAGGACCACCAGCCCGTTGTGGAACGTGGTGCCGATGCCGTGCCCGGTGAAGTCGCGAACGACGTTGTAGCCGAAGCGGTTCGCGTAAGACTCGATGACCCGGCCGATGACCGAGAGCGCACGGCCGGGGCGGACGGCTTTGATCGCGCGCATCGTCGCCTCGCGGGTGCGCTCGACGAGCAACCGGTGCTCCTCGGACACGTTGCCCGCGAGGAACGTGGCGTTGGTGTCGCCGTGCACCCCGTCGATGTAGGCGGTCACGTCGATATTGACGATGTCGCCGTCCTCGATGACGGTCGAGTCGGGGATGCCGTGGCAGATCACCTCGTTCAGCGAGGTGCAGCAGGACTTCGGGTAGCCCTTGTAGCCCAGCGTCGACGGGTAAGCGCCGTGATCGACCATGTACTCGTGGGCGATCCGGTCGAGTTCGTCGGTGCTGACGCCGGGCGCAACGGCTTTACCCGCCTCGGCGAGCGCACCCGCGGCGATCCGGCCGGCGACCCTCATCTTCTCGATCACCTCGGGTGTCTGCACCCACGGTTCGGTGCCTTCCTTGGCCGTCGCCTTGCCCACGTACTCGGGACGGGGAATCGATTTGGGCACCGGAAGGGTCGGCGAAACCACGCCGGGACGAAGTGCGGTGCGAACGCGCATGGCGCCAGGATAGTCGGATAGCGCGACTACATTCGGTGCCCATGAGCATCGACGACGTCGACGAGGCGTATGCGGCCCGCTTCGCGGAGCAGTTCGCCGACGCCTGGCGCACCCCCGACCTGGCCAAGCATGAGGCGCTGTGGAGCGACGACATCGTGCTGACCCAGCCGATGATGGGCACCCTGCGCGGCAGACAGGCCTGCCGCGAGGCGTTCCAGCGGCTGTTTGCGCTCGTGCCCGACCTGCACGCCGATGTGCATCGCGTCGGGCACGGCCGCAACGAGGTGTTCATCGAGTTCACGCTGAGCGGAACCTATGGCGGCAAACCGATCGCATGGGACGCCGTCGACCGGTTCACCTTCACCGACGGCCTGATCGCCGAGCGGGTCTCCTATTTCGACTCCACCCCGTTGATCGGCAAGCTGGTGGGCCGTCCTGCCGGCTGGGAGCGACTCGTCCGCATCGGGACGCAGCTGTTCAAGCGCTAGGTCAGCCGCCCCGTCGCCACAGGGATTTACGCGGTCCGCGGATGTCGACCGAGCCGCAGACCACCTTGCCGGTGAGGATGACGTGCGGGTTGCCCTCGCCGGGTGCGTCCTTGCGGTGGTCGTTGGCGCTTCCGACGACGACTTCGACATCGTCGATCGAGGCGCTGGCACCCTCCGGCAGGCGCAGCTCCAGCCCGCCGAACTTCATGTCGAGCTCGATGATGACCATCGGCCCCGCGAAACGGGCGCTGGTGAGGTCCAGGTCGACCGAACCCATCCGCCGGTAGAGCGCCAGCCGGGTCGGCACCGTCCACTCGCCCTGACGCTTGAGCGATCCCATCACCCCGCGCAGTTCGACTCGGTCGGTGGCCGAGGTGACGATCGCGCCCGGTCCTGGCAGGTCACCGACCAGGGTGTCCAGGTCGGTGCGCAGCCGCGCCTGCGACACCAGCGCAGAGCGCTCCTCGAACTCGTCGATGTCGATGAGGCCCAACGCGACGGCGTTGTGCAGGCGGCGGAGCGTCCCGTTGCGGTCGGCGTCCGATACGCGCAGCGCGAACGGTTGCTCGTTGATCCCGGTCATGGCATCTCCAAAATACCGCCGTCGACCCCGTGCAGATCAGCGAGCGCGCGGCGATCTTTGCGCGTTTTCGCTGATGTTTCCTCCACTTCGGGCACTCGATGCTGGCTAGCATGACCGAATCCGAGTGGAACGACCTGGTTGTAGGCGAGGTCATGGGCGAACTGCCGACCGGGACTGTGACGTTGCTGCTGGCCGACGTCGAGGGTTCAACGCGGCTCTGGCAGTCCCAGCCCGAGGAGATGACGGCCGCCGTCGCGAGACTCGACTCCACGCTGACCGATCTGCTCACCGCCCACGGCGGCGTGCGTCCCGTCGAACAGGGTGAGGGTGACAGCTTCGTCGCGGCGTTCTCCCGCGCCAGCGACGCGGTGGTGTGCGCGCTGGATCTCCAACGCGCACCCCTGGCGCCGATCCGGCTCCGCATCGGCGTGCACACCGGGCAGGTGCAACTGCGCGACGAGGGCAACTACATCGGGCCCACGATCAACAGGACCGCGCGGCTGCGCGACCTTGCGCACGGCGGGCAGACCGCGGTGTCGGGTGCGACGGAGCAGTTGGTCGCCGACTGGCTGCCCGAGGACGCCTGGCTAAGCGACCTCGGCAGGCACGAGTTGCGGGATCTGCCTCGGGCCGAACAGGTTTGGCAGCTTTGTCATCCCGATCTGCGCAACGAGTTTCCGCCGTTGCGGGTGGCCAGGAACGCCGATGCGCCGAACCTGCCCGCGCAGTTGACGAGCTTCGTCGGCCGCGTCACGCAGATGGCCGATGTCCGCGAACTGCTGAGCGACAGCAGGATCGTGACGCTGACGGGTGCGGGCGGCGCGGGCAAGACGCGGCTGGCGATCCGGGTCGCGGCCGACATCGCGACCGAGTTTCGCGACGGCGTCTCCTACGTCGACCTCGCGCCCGTCACGCATGAGGCGGTGGTACCGGTGGCCGTCGCCCGCTCGCTCGGGCTACCCGACCAGCCGGGACGCTCCACGGTCGAGACGCTCGCCAAGTTCGCCGGTGGACGTCAGATGCTGGTGGTGCTGGACAACTGCGAGCACCTGCTGGACGCGACGGCGTCGCTGGTGGCCGAACTGCTGGCCGCCTGCCCGGGCCTGCAGGTGCTGGCCACCAGCCGCGAACCGGTCGGCGTACCGGGCGAGGTGACGTATTCGGTGCCCTCGTTGTCGCTGGTCGATGAGGCGCTGGAACTGTTCGCCGACCGGGCCAGACGGGTACGGCCCGATTTCGCGGTGACCGATGACAATGCCGCGACCGTGACCGAGATCTGCAAGAGGCTCGACGGCATGCCGTTGGCGATCGAGTTGGCGGCCGCGCGGGTGCGGGCGCTGTCGCTCGACGAGATCGTGGGCAGCCTGCATGACCGCTTCCGGCTGTTGACCGGTGGCTCGCGCACCGCGGTGCGCAGGCAGCAGACGCTGCGCGCGTCGGTGGACTGGTCGCATGCGCTGTTGACCGAGACCGAACGCATCCTGTTCCGACGGCTCGCCGTCTTCCTCGGCGGCTTCGGCCTCGACGCCGCGCAGGCGGTCGCAGGCGATGGCGAAGTCGAGCGCTACCAGATCCTCGACCAGCTCGCGCTGCTGGTCGACAAGTCATTGGTGGTCGCCGAAAACACCGGCGGTGCAACGCGAGTCCAGCGAAGCCGAAGCGGTGCGTGCTCGGCACCGCGACCACTACACCGCGATGGCCGCGCTGCTCGACTCCCCGGCGCGAGATGACTTCAACGAACGAGTCGAGCAGGCCAATAACGAAATGGACAATCTGCGAAGCGCTTTCGGGTGGAGCATCGAGAGCGGCGACATCGCGCGGGCATTCGAACTCGCTTCCTACCTGCAGCCGCTGTGGTTGTCACGCGGTCGAATCCAGGAAGGTCTGGCGTGGTTCGATGCCGTCCTCGCCGAGGCGACGCTGAACGACGTTGACCCTCCTCTGCGCGCGCGAGTACTTGCGGACAAGGTCGTGCTCGAAGCATGGGTGAACAGGTACAACAGAAGTGAAGCCGAACAGGCCCTCGCAATCGCGCGTGAACACAATGATCCGAACCTGCTGGCGCGAGCGCTCAGCGCGCGTTGCAACGCATCCATCTACGACGCCGTGGCAGCGCCACGCTATTTCGAGGAGGCCCTCGCCGTGGTCGGGTCTGCTGCACGATCAGGTGACAGTTACGGTCACGCGGCCTGACTGGCCGGTGTGGTCATGATGGCTTCGAATTCGATCGGGGTCAACCGCCC
>JAWQNE010000026.1:0-77385 GCA_033741175.1 Mycolicibacterium sp. 120270
TTCAGAAGATGCCCGGCCACCGATTCGGCATCCAACAACTCCCGCTGATCATCAGAGCGACCCTGCACCCGTCAATCATCCCGAAAACCCCAGCAGAACCACGCCCGCCACGCGGGATTAATTCAGCAGGCTCCTAGAGGCCCAGCATCCGCGCCGGGTTGGTCTCGAGGATCGCCTTCCGCTCGGCCTCGCTGACGCCCGGCATCTTCTCCAGCCAACCCACCGGGTCCTCCTGCACCATCGGTGCGGGATAGTCCGTGCCCAGCACCACCCGGTCGATCCCCACGGCGTCGATCAGGAACCGCAGCGTGGCTTCGGTGTAGGTGCAGGAGTCGTAGTAGAACCGGTCGAGGTATTCGCTCGGCGGTTTGGGCAGCTTGGCGTCGGCGAACTCGGGCACCTCCATGTCGGCGGCGCGCCAGGTCTTGTCCATCCGGGCCACCCCGAACGGTGCGTATCCGCCCGCGTGTCCGAGGCAGATCTTCAGGTCGGGGTAGCGGTCCATGATGCCGCCGAACACCAGCGTGCCGAACGTGACGGCTCGGTCGACGAGGTTGCCGATGCTGTTGGGCAGTGCGTAGCGCGTGGTGCGCGCCTTCACCAGCGTCGGGCCGCACTGATGGAAGAACACCACCGCGCCAAGGGATTCCACCGCTTCCCAGAACGGGTAGAACCGCGGGTCGTCAAAGGTGACGCCGTTGACGTGGTCGTTGATGGTGATGCCGCGGTAACCGAGCTTGGACATCGCGAACTCCATCTCGGCGACCGCGCGCTCGATGTCCTGCATCGGCACCGTCGCCAGACCGGTGAACCGGCCGGGATGGTCGGCGATCATCGCACCGATCTCCTCGTTGCAGGCGCGCGCGATCTCCTGCGTCAGCCCCGGATCGAGTTCGTAGCGGTAGAAGTCGTTGTTGACGGTCAGCACGTGCATGTCGATGCCGGCGGCGTCCATCTTCGCGATCCGGTCCTTCGGCGCGATGGAGAACTCCGGGATCTCCAACTCGCCGATCTCGTTGGTCAGCGTGTGCCAGGTGCCGCCGTCGAGCACCGCTTCGCGGAAGCTGGGCGGCGTGACGTGTGAGTGAACATCGATGACGGCCACGGTTATCCGGCCTCTCTGCTAGTGGGGTCCCCGAGAAGCATCGCAGCGGTGCCACGCAGGATGGACTCGACTTCCTGCGGTGTCAGCACCCCGATCGACGTCAACCGGGTGACGGGTTCCAGGACGCGCATCGGAGCGGGCCAGTCGGTGCCGAGCACGACGCGATCCGCGCCGACGACGTCGACGAGGAAGCGCAGCGTACGCGGCTCATATGTGACGGCATCGTAGGTGAACCGGCGCGCATACGTGCTCGGCGGCCCGGTGGTGGCACCGCGCATCGACGGAAACGCCCGCCAACCCTGATCCATGCGGTCCAGCGCGAAAGCCGTGTAACCGCCCGCATGCCCTAGGCACACCTTGAGATCAGGGTAGCGGTCCATCACCCCGCCGTACACCAGCGCGCCGAACGTGATCGTGCGGTCGACCAGGTTGCCGATCGAGTTGAAGAAGAAGAACTTGTCGATGCGCGCCTCCACCGACGTCGGCGCGTACTGGTGGACGAAGATCAGCGCGCCGAGTTCGGCGGCCGCCTCCCAGAACGCGTCGAATCGCGGATCGTCGTACGTCATGCCGTTGACGTGGTCGTCGATCATCACGCCGCGGAGTCCGAGGTCGCGGACTGCCCGGGTCAGCTCGTAGACGGCCCGGTCGGTGTCCTGCATCGGCACGGTCGCCAGGCCGGCGATGCGCGACGGGCGGGCCCGAACCATCTCGGCCACTTCGTCGTTCACCGCCGCGGCGATCGTCGCGGTGACCGCGGGATCCCGGTGGTACTGATAGAACACGTCCGTCGGCGAGGTCAGCTGCACGTCGATGCCGTCGGCGTCCATCGCCTCGATGCGCTGGTCGATGTTCCACAGGTTCATCGGATTGTGCAGTTCGCCGTCGTCAGACGTCATCCCGTGCCAGTCGCCCCCGCCGAGCACCACATCGCTGAAGCAGCGCGGCGTCACGTGGGCGTGGACGTCAATGATGCGGGACAAGCGCGCCTCACAGACCGTGCATCAGGTGGGTGAGCCTGGCCGTCCACTCGTACTGCGTCACCGCGCCGAGTTGGCGCATCGCCTGCGCGTACTGCTCACCGGCAAGCAGCTTTTCGACGGCGGTGCGGTCGGCGCACCTGATGTCGACGATGCCGTCGAAATCCGTCTTCAGCGTGCCGATGTTCTTGCCGATGGTCACCGCAGCCACCTCGGGCAGTTCGCCGAGCGCCTTGACGGCCTCGAGCGCGGACTCGCGCGCCGACTCTTGCGACTCGTCGGTCCAGACGAACATCGCGGCGTGCTTGTACTGGTTCTTGGTGATCAGCGGGGCACCGTCGTACCACCAGTCGACGCGGGCGGTCTCCTCGCCGCGGCAGATCGACGCGTTGTAGACGGCGACCTCGTGATGCACGTCGTCGTTGTTGTAGTCGTCCATCCCCACCTGGTCGTCGAAGTCCAGGTGCAGCGCGATGTCATAGCTGACCGGCGGGCCGAGCCTCCTGCTGCGCCAACGGGGTTCGCGATCCCACGGCTTGATCTCACGCAGCGGCGCCGAACCGCCGAACTCGTCCATGCCGAAGTCGAGTGCGCGAACGCTGGGGCAGGCGAACCGCATGTACGCCAGACCCTTCATCATCTCGACGGCCTGCTCCAGGGTGGTTTCCTGGCGGAACATGAAAAAGGCTGAGTGGCGCAGCATTTAGTGGTTGGCTCCTTCGGTCTCGGCGGTCTCGGTTTCTATGGGTTCGGCGCGCATCTGTTCGAACAGGGCAAGGACATCGGCCTGCTGGGTGACCACGTCGCGGTCGGTCAGCAGGCGTGGGCGGGGCAGGCCGATCGGGATGTCGGCGTACAGCGTGCCGCCCTTGTTCATCATCAGGATCCGGTCGCTGAGTTGGACGGCCTCGTTGACGTCGTGGGTGACGAACAGCACCGTCGCACCCGTCGCCTGCCACAGCTGCTGTAGCTCGGTGCGCAGGCTGCGGGCGGTGATCGCGTCGAGATGGCTGAACGGTTCGTCCATCAGAAGAAGGTCCGGTTCGATCGACAGCGCGCGGGCGATGCCGATGCGCTGCCGCATCCCGCCGGACAGCTGTGCGGGGTACTTGTCGGCGGCATGGGCGAGGTCGACCATCTCGAGGAACCGCATGCACCGCTGCCGTCGCGTCTTGCGGTCGCCGTCGTCGTGGACGTAGATCATGTTGTCCAGCACAGTCCGCCACGGCAGCAGCCGCGGATCCTGGAAGACGTATCCGATCCTGGCGTTCTTGCCTTCCGCCGTCACCGTGACGGAACCCGACGTCGGCTTCTCCACGCCCGAAACCAAATTCAGGAACGTGCTCTTGCCGCAGCCCGACGGTCCGACGAGGCAGATGAACGTGTGGCCCGAGGCCTCGAAGCCGAAGTCGGCGAGGGCATGGGTGGCGCTCTGCCCTGGAGTGGTCGCCTCGTAGACCTTGTTGACGTGCTCGGCTACCAGCGTCGCCATGTACTCACCATCTTTCGGTTCCTTCCTGCCAGCGCCGCGAGCGGCGGGCGAGGCGTTCGAGCACGAGTCGGTCGACGGCCAGGATGACGACGATCTCGATCAGACCCCAACCCATCAACCCGTTGAAATTGCCTGCGTCATACCAGAATGCGGCGCGATAGCCCGCGCCCCAGTTGCTTGCGAAGAACTCGACGAGGGACAGCGCCCCCCAGCCAGCGAGCACCGCGTACCGGAACCCCGCGAAGATGTAGGGCGACATCGCGGGCAGCACCATCCAGCCGAAGAACCGCGCGGCGGGCACGCGGTACGCCGAAGACATCTCGATCAGCGGTTTCGGCAGCGACTTGGCGCCCTCGTATGTCGACGCGACGAGCATCGGCGTTGCGGCGAGCACCGGCACCACGATCGGCCCGACCTCGGAGAAGCCCCACCACATGGCGGCCAGCAGTGCCCAGATGAACGCGGGCAGCGCCAGCATGATCGTCACGATGTCGCGGAAGTACGCGCCGACCCGCCACCAGCGGCCCATCGCCCAGCCGATCGCGATACCGAGCACGAGCACGATCGACAGGGCGATCACCGCGCGGCGAAGGGTCCAGGTGAGGTGCACCCAGAGTTCACCGCGCATCGCCTCGTCGACAAGGAACTCCACGGTGCCGATCGGCGTGGGAATCCGGGTGGACAGCACACCGATGAACTGCCACAGCACCAGCATCAACAGCCGCGCGGTGTAGCGGGCGGCCCGGTCCGAGGTCAGCCAGGTCCAACTGCGTGAAGTGGCTGTGGCGCTGGTCATTTCGTCACCACCGTCTCAGCGGCCGAGGTGCTGACCGGAGCGCCCGGAGCGGCGGCCTTGCTCGCGCCGCGCCACCGTCGGTTGCGTTGCGGGGTGTCGGCCCGCCACCTGAACAACCGATGCTCGGCGTTGACCAGGACCAGCCGCTCGAGCAGCACGACGAAGATGACGAAGAAGCACATCCACGCCAACACGTTCTGCACCGAGAACATGTGATACGACCGGCCGATCTGATAGCCCACACCGCTCGAGCCGCCGAAGGTTTCGACGAGCGCGGCGAGCTTCCACGAGTCGGCGAACGACACCCGACCCGCCGCGAAAGCGAACGGCATCACCGTCGGGATGATGACGTGGCGGGCCAGATCCATCCGGCTTCGGTCGAACGCCTTGCTCATTCCGACCAGGTCGGGATCCACCGACATCATCCCCGCAGCGACGTTGAGCGCGATCCCCGGCAGCACGAACAGGATCACCACCGACGTCGGCCCCATCCCGCTGATCCCGAACACGATGATCGCGACGATCGCGTAGACGATCAGCGGAACGTTGGCTGCGAGGTAGATGAGGTCGTGGAAGAACGCCCTGGCGTACCGGAATCGGCCCATCAGCACACCGATCACGGTCCCGATGATCACCGCGATCGTCCAGCCGAGAATCGTGCGCCAAAGGCTGTCGGCGAAGTTCGTGAGCACGACGCCGGATGCGGCGAGTTCCCACATCCTCTTGCCGACCGTCCACGGCGACGGCAGCACGTAGGGCTCCATCCGCGACGACGCGTAGGCCCAGATTCCGATGAAGGTCGCGATTCCCGCCAGCGAGTAGAACTGTGAGGCGAGGAGTCGACGGGTCGACGGCGCCAGCGACATCACGGGCGCGTCAGGACTGCGACGGCTTGATGACGACCATCTCGGGATCGGGTTGGTCGGCCGGGGCCACCCCGGCGTCCTTCAGAAGCTGAAAGATCTTCTTCTCCTTGTCGATCCACTCCTGGGTGAGGTACGGGGAGTCGACGAACCAGTCGAAGGTGTTGGCGAAGTACCCCTTCATCCACTTGGCCTCTTCCTCGTTCTTCACGGCGAAGTGCTGCGGGTACTCGTCGATGATCTCGTCGCGGTGCTCGGCCCACTCGTCCAACGCCCGCTGCCACACCTTGAGGAAGAACGCGGCCTCCTCCTGGTGGGAGTCGTACCACTCCTTGCGAGCGGTGAACAGGTTGCTCATCACGCCCGCATGCCCGGGCTCCATGATCTCGCCGAACAGCTCGGAGGCCGACCGGCCGTCGTACATGATGTTCAACCTGCCCGAGGCGAACTCCGGGATCGACTGGGTGGGATCGGCGAATGCCGCGCACACCTCGTTGTTCAGCACGAGTTCCGGGATCACCTGATAGTCGGCGGTGACCAGGTTGAGGTCGTCGCCGTTCTCGGCCAGCGTGCGGTCGTCCATCTGCTTCAGCAGCGCCGTCCAGATCAGGGTGTTGCCGACCGGCGACTCAGCGGCGATCTTGCACCCCTTCGGCATGTCAGAAACCGTCTCCCACTGCGGATTCGCCGTGATCATCACGTCCTTGGCCTTGTTGAACTTGCCGAACGTGACGGTCTTGACGCCGGTCTCGGCCTCCAGGTTCTGCAGTTCATAGGTGCCGATGGAGACGACGTCGGCGTGTCCGCCCGCGAACTGGCCGTACTCGTCCCACGTCACCGTCTGCAGGATCCGGAACCCGGAGTCCTTCTCCATCTCCTCGAGGATCCCCTGGTCCTGAATCCAGTCCCAGGCGGGATCGGGCGAGAAGGTGAACCGGATGACACCGTCCTCCCCGCTGTCGGCCGACTTCGAGTCGCTTCCGGGACCGCTGCAACCGGAGACGAGCAAGATGCCGGCACCGAGCGCAGCCAGTAGGGACGTTGTCTTCCTGTTCATATGGATGGACCTTCCTGCGTTTACCGCCGGGCGGTCTGTGCCGGAATCGGGCGGATGACCTGCACAGACCGCGCAGCCGTCGGCCTTCTTGGCTGCCGCAATAAACTATAGAACGGCAGATCCTATAAATTATGGGAATCTTGATCTTGCTCGGTTGCCGTTGTGTAAACGGTCTGAAACGTCGGCCGGATGCACCTGTCCCGGTTACCTAGCAAGCGCTTGGTTGCTATCCTCTAGTGGTGGACAAGGCCGCGCTGAGCCGTCGTGACGAGCTGCTGGACCTCGCCGCGACGATGTTCGCCGAGCGGGGCCTGCGAGCGACGACCGTCCGCGACATCGCCGACTCCGCGGGCATCCTCTCGGGCAGCCTGTATCACCACTTCTCCTCCAAGGAGGAGATGGTCGACGAGGTGCTGCGAGGGTTCCTCGACTGGCTCTTCGGACGCTATGAGGAGATCGTCGCCACCGAGCCCAACCCGCTCGAACGGCTCAAGGGTCTTTTCATGGCGTCGTTCGAAGCGATCGAAAACCGACATGCCCAGGTCGTCATCTACCAGGACGAGGCCAAGCGACTGTCGGCGCAACCGCGGTTCTCCTATGTGGAGGAGCGCAACAAAGAGCAGCGCAAGATGTGGCTGGACCTGTTGAACCAGGGTGTCGAAGAGGGCTACTTCCGGCCCGACATCGATGTCGATCTGGTGTACCGGTTCATCCGCGACACCACCTGGGTTTCGGTCCGTTGGTATCAGCCCGGCGGACCCATGACGGCAGAAGAGGTCGGCCGTCACTACCTCTCCATCGTTCTCGGCGGCATCACCGCCGGAACACCGAAAGGAAAAACTGATGCCTGAGGCATACGTCATCGACGCCGTACGCAGCGCCGTCGGCAAGCGCAACGGATCGCTGTCGGGCGTGCATCCCGTCGACCTGGGCGCCGCCGCGTGGCGCGGTTTGTTCGACCGCGTCGACGTCGATCCCGGCGCAGCCGACGATGTGATCGCAGGCTGCGTCGACGCGATCGGACCGCAGGCGGGCAACATCGCGCGGCTGTCGTGGCTCGCCGCCGGCTACCCGGAAGAGGTCCCCGGCGTCACCGTGGACAGGCAGTGCGGCTCCAGCCAGCAGGCGATTTCCTTTGGCGCACAGGCGATCATGTCGGGCACCGCGGATCTGATTGTCGCGGGCGGCATGCAGAACATGAGCCAGATCCCGATCTCGTCGGCGATGACCGTTGCCGAGCAGTTCGGCTTCACGTCGCCGACCAACGAGTCGAAGAGCTGGCTGCACCGCTACGGCGACCAGGAGATCTCGCAGTTCCGCGGCGCCGAACTGATCGCCGAGAAGTGGGACATCTCCCGTGAGGAGATGGAGGAGTACTCGCTGATCAGTAATCAGCGCGCGCAGGAGGCGATCCGGTCCGGCTACTTCGAGAACGAGATCATCCCGATCGAGGGCTTCGTCACCGACGAATGCCCGAGGGAGACCTCGCTGGAGAAGATGGCCGGCCTGAAGACCCTCGTCGACGGCGGCAGGCTGACCGCGGCCATGGCCAGCCAGATCTCCGACGGTGCGAGCGCGGTGCTGCTCGCCTCCGAGCAGGCGGTCTCCGACCACGGCCTGAAGCCGCGGGCCCGCATCCATCACATCAGTGCCCGCGGGGCCGATCCGGTGTTCATGCTGACCGGGCCGATCCCGGCAACCGAGTACGCGCTGCGCAAGTCGGGGCTGTCGATCGACGACATCGACACCATCGAGATCAACGAGGCCTTCGCGCCGGTGGTGATGGCGTGGCTGAAGGAGACGAAGGCCGACCCGAAGAAGGTCAACCCCAACGGCGGCGCGATCGCGCTCGGTCACCCGCTGGGTGCGACCGGCGCGAAGCTGTTCGCGACCATGCTCAACGAGTTGGAGCGCACCGGCGGTCGCTACGGTCTGCAGACGATGTGCGAAGGCGGCGGCACAGCCAACGTCACGATCATCGAGCGGCTCTAGCCGACGTCCACCTGCACGGTCCTGCGTTCTGCGGCCGCGCGGTAGAGCGCATCGGCGACGGCCACTGCGCGCATGCCGTCGATGCCGCTGGCGATCGGCGTCGTACCTGCCGCGACGGCGGCCGCGAAATCGGCGACCTCGGTCGTGTAGGCGACCTCGGTCGATGCGGCCAACCTGCTGGTTCCCTCGTCGTTGTGCAGGTCAAGGGTGTCGGGAGCCGGGCTGGTACCACCGCGGGCATCGAGCCAGCCGTCGGTGCCGAAAACCGTCCAGTCGGGGCGGGTGCCCATCCGCAGGCTGTGTGACGCGACGTTGGCCAGGGTGCCGTCGGCCAGGCGGCAGCTTCCGACGAACACGTCCTCTGCGCCGGGTTTGTCGATCATCGCGGTGACCTCGACGACCGGTTGGTCGCACAGGTAGGCGACCAGGTCGACGGCGTGCACGCCCTGGTGCAGCAGCGTGCCGCCACCGGAGAGCGCGGGATCAGCACGCCACGTGTCGTAGGGGTAGAGGCCCTTACCCGCCCCGCAGGCCAACTCTGCGTAGAACACGTCGCCGAGCCGTCCGGCCGCGATGGCGTCGCGGGCAGTTCGGGCGGACGCCTTGTGCCTGAGGTGAAAACCCGTGCCCAGCAAGACATTCGCCGCGGCGGCGGCGTCGACCATCGCCTTAGCGTCGACGACCCGCAGGGCCAGTGGTTTGTCGACGAGGACGTGCTTACCGGCTTCCAGCGCGCGGAGTCCCTGCTCGGCGTGCACACCGTTGGGTGACGCGATGTAGACGACGTCCACGCTGTCGTCCTCGAGCATCTGTGCGTAGTCGTCGTAGGCCGCGCCCGCTTCATGATCGTCGGCGAAGGCCTTGGCGCGGTCGAGGCTGCGACTGCAGACGGCGGCGAGGGTGCTGCGGTCGTCGGCCGCGATGGCCGGTGCGATCGCGATGTCGGCCACCTTGCCGATGCCGATGATGCCCCAGCCGATCGTCATGTCGCCTCCTCGATTTTTCATAATTTATAGTCCGTATTGAGAGCCGACGGTGCATGGAAATCCTGCGGGGCGCAGGAGTCAGGTAGCCGACTTCGCCTCTTCGCCGGCGTCGAACTCGAGTGAGTGAATGCTCGACTGAATGTGGTCGGCGACGGCCTTCGCGGCGGCCTCGGGGTCGCGCCGCAGATAGGCGTCGAGGATCGCGCGGTGTTCGACCTGCGGATCGGGCCCGACGCGGTGGGTGATGGCCAACGGAACGTAGAGCGCCGCGGCCTCGAGCAGCGAGCTGAGGATGCCGACGAGCCGCGGCGCGGGCGCAGGCGACAGCAGGACCTTGTGGAACTCGCGGTTGCACACGACCCAGCGGTGATCCGACGTGCCCGACATGTCGGCATAGAGTTCCTCGGCCTGGTTCAGCACGTCGAGCGTGACGTTGTCGACGGCCAGCCGGGTGGCGTCGGGCTCGAGCTTGAGCCGAATGGTGTGGATCTCCTTGGCGTCGGCGAGATCCAGCGAAGTGACCGCCGCGCCCTTGTGCGGAAGCAGCGTGACGAGTCCCTCGGTGGCGAGATCGCGTAGCGCCTCCCGCACCGGTGTCATGCTCACCCCGAGATCCTTGGCCAGAGTGGCTTGGATCAGCGGGGCGCCGGGTGGCAGCTCGCCGGTGAGAATCTTGCTGCGCAGGGCGTCGTACGCATAGGAATGGGCGGTTCGTGGCGCGTCGACAGTCATGCACCCCTCATCTCGTCGAAGCCCGCTTGTCCTCCTCCATGCGGGTGACCAGCGATTTTATGCTTCTATAGAATACAGTATCGTGTCCTCACTTCCGCGAGACTCGTCGGCTGGGCGCACGGCCGGGGGCGCGATGGCCCACCTGGCCGCAACGCTCATCGACTCGTGCAGCGCCCAGCAGCTCCCATCCCTGCGCCGCGAATGGGCCGACGAGGACCGGACGACATGGTTCTACACCCCGACCGATCACGGCGGTCTTGCGTTGAGCGCACAGCGCCCGTCCCAACAACAGATGACGATGCGACTTGTGGCGGAGGGGCTTTCCGCGCCCGCGTACAACACCGTCGCCGCGGTGATCGGACTCGAGAACGTGCTCGACCGGGTCGAGGGTTTCTCCCGCGACTGGGGCCGGGAGCGCGGCCGGGACCCCGGGTTGTACTGGCTGCGGATCTTCGGCAGCCCGCAGGACCGGTTGTGGGGGTGGCGTTTCGGCGGACACCACGTCTCGCTCAACTATGTGATCGAGGACGGCCGACTCGTCGCGGCGACACCATGTTTCATCGGGGCCGACCCGGCCCGCTCGCCACTGCTCGGCGGCGGCGGCGAGCTTGCGCCGCTGCATGCGGTCGAGAACGCCGCCAGGTCTCTGGTCGCCGGACTGAGCGACGCGCAGATGCGCCGAGCACTGCTGCACCCGACCGCGCCGAGCGACATCATCAGCGGCAACCGGGCCCGGATGACTCCAGTTTCGGTGCCCGCAGCGATGATTCACATGAACGACGCCAAGTTGTGGGGCGACCTGCTCGACGACCCGCGGATGGCGCAGTTGGCCGAGGCCATCGACCAGAACGCCGAAGCGGCCTCCGGGTACGGCTCCGACGACCACGAGAGGCTCGCCATTCGCGAAACGCCGAGCGGCCTTCCGGCGTCGGACATGACACCCGATCAGCGGGCCGACCTTCATGCGCTCATCCGTGCCTACGAGTCGCGGGCGCCGGAAGGCGTGCTGGCGCCGACACCGGAATCGCTCGACGGTGTCCACTTCGGTTGGGCAGGCCCGCTGACGGAGGGGAATCCGCACTACTACCGGATCCACGGGCCCGACCTTCTGGTGGAGTACGACAACACGCAGCGTCATGCCAACCACGCGCATTCCGTATGGCGCAGGCCCGAAAGCGACTTCGGTTTCGACGTCCTCGCCGCCCACCGGAGCAATCACCCGCATTGAGCCACCGCGGAACCCGAGCCTACGGTACTGTTTTCTACACTTTATAAAGTAGGAAAGGCTGTGCCGTGGTGGAGATCCCCGACGTCATGCGTGCGGCCGTTCTATTCGGCCCTGATGACCTGCGGGTCGTCGACAAACCGGTGCCTCGTCCGGCGCACAACGAGGTGCTCGTGCGGGTGGCGATGTGCGGCGCGTGCGGCACCGATGTGGCGATCCAGTCGTCACCGTTTCCCGGTCAGCCGCCCTACGGGTCGTTCACGCCCGGCCACGAATGGACCGGCACGGTGGTGGGCCGCGGCGAGTGCGTCGACGAGATCGACATCGGCCAGCGGGTGGCGATCCACGTCCATCACGGCTGCGGCCGGTGCCGCAACTGCCTCAACGGCGCGTACACCGCGTGCGAGAACTACGGCGAATCGGACAAAGGGCACAGGGCAACGGGATTCACGTGTGACGGCGGCTTCGCCGAGTACGTCGTGCACAACGTGAGCTGTGTGTATCCGCTGCCCGACAACCTCAGCTGGGAGGAGTCGGTTCTGGTGTCCACCGCGGGCACGTCGGTACACGGACTGGACCGCGCGGGCGGGCTGATCGCCGGGGACACGGTCGTCGTGATCGGCCCCGGGCCCATCGGAATCATGACCGCCCAGACCGTGCGCGCGCTCGGTGCGACCAGCGTGATCGTCGTCGGCACCCGACAGGAGCGCCTGGACCTGGCGGCCGCGCTCGGTGCGACCGACGTCGTCAACTCGTCGACCGACGACCCCGTCGAGGAGGTGCGACGCCTGACCGGCGGGCGCGGCGCGGACATGGTGATCGAGTCGTCGGGCGATCCGGCCACCCCCAATCAGGGGCTCCAGATGCTGCGCCGCGGCGGGAAGCTGCTCATCCTCGCGTTCTACAAGGACCCGGTGTCGTTCAACCTCGGCTTCGCCAACCGCGAGGAGATCTCGATCATCACGTCGCGGGGTGAAGGCAGGCAGGCCGTCGGCCGCGCGTTGAACCTCGCCGCGGCCGGACTGATCACCGGCGAACGCCTCGTCACCCACCGATTCCCGTTGGAGGAGATCCAGGCCGGATTCGACATGCTGCGGAGTCGACAGGGCAAACCGATGAAGGTGGTGTTCATCCCGTGATCGATCATGTGATCGCGTTCAAGGCACCGAATCTCGATGCCGAGGCGGAGGAGGCGCTTTTCGCCAAACTCGGTGAGCTGCAGCATGTTCCCGGTGTCCGCGGGTTTGCGCTCGGTAAGAACTTCGGGGCCAGGTCGAGGGGTTTCGACGTCTGCATGCGGATCACGTTCGACACGCGCCAGGACCTCGATGCCTATGAGGCGCACCCGATCCACAAGGAAATCGTGGCCTACAACCGTCAGGTGACCGAGGAGCACATCTGCTTCGACTTCGAGTCGCGCTAGTTCGCCAACGCGAGCCCGCCGAGCGCGATGATCCAGCTGGCGAAGCTGCCGACGAGAAAGTACTCGGTGACGTCGTCGATTCCGATGTTCCCGTTCTCGCGGGCCTTTTGGGCGTTGATTTCGGGGAACCGGATGATGCTCTTGGCCGCGACGACGGCGGTGGCGGCGGCGAGTTGACCGGCCAGCCCGAGACCGAGGATGAGGATCCGTTCCATCGGACCCAACAGCCGACCACCTTTCAGGCGGTCCGACGGTTGCGGCTGGCCCTCGGGTTTGACGGCGCCGACCGAGCCGAGCACCAGGCGCACCAACTGGTTGCCGGTGATGAACTGCAACAGAGCGACGCCGACGACCATCAGCAGTTTGTCCGGGGTGACCTCGGTGGTGCCCGGCAGGTCCACCCAGTCAGTCCACTTCCCGACGAGGCCGCCGACGTCGGAACCCCAGCCGGACAACAGGATCAGCGTGGTGAGCGGGAGAGCGAAGACCGCCAGTGGTGCGCCCTGGTGGGCCCCGGATCGCTCTGCGCGCGCGCCGAGCACCACCCAACCCACGCTCGCGGCGGCGGCGATCACCATGAGCGCGATGTCGCCCGGATGCCACAGCCCGCTCAGTGCCGCACAGGCCACCACGACGACGGGCGCGGTGACCGGAACGACCCACGCGACGCGGGTGATTCGCGAGACCGCGTCGGCGATGCCGATTGCGATGAGGAAGACAGCGAGGGCGCTTATGGCACTTTTCGCAGGAACTCCGACGCCATCACGATCAGGTCGAGGCCGTCGCGGCCCGCGCGCTGTGAGACCGCCGAGGGGCTGATGCCTTCCTTGGCGGCGATGTCCTTCTTGGAGCGGTTGTTCAACAGCGCCTTCACAATCCGTGTCGATCGGTCGTCCAACGATCCAAGCAGGTGGTCCCGACAAATCAGCGCGGCGTTGACGGCGTCGACGTCGGCCCGCGTCTCCCCGGCGGCCCGGAACGTCGTCCGTACCAGCGCCAGGCCGGGCTGGCGCTGAGCGGAAGCGGTCCATTCGATGGCCTCGCGGGCGGCCCACCAGCCGGGCCCGTCCTGGATACCCGCCGCCTCGTCGAGCATGGTCACCGCACCCCACCCGAGGCCGAACCGCACGTCGATCTCCGGTGCCACGGCCAGCCGCAGGGACAGCGCGGCGTCGATAGCGAGGCCGACGGTGGCGAATGCGCCCTGGAACTCGTCGCCGACCGTGAACGTGGGCGGATCGATCGCGTCACCGGCGACCTTGTGCAGCGCGCGGTTCAGCAGCCGGTGCGCGCCGGCGCGGTCCGCAACCGTCCGTGAGCCGACGACGTCGCCGATCAGGGTCGCACGCGATGAAGTATCTTGCTTCATTCGCTTCATATGAAGATTATAGCTTCATTTTATGATAGTGAAGCTCCCAGCTTCATAACGCCCAGCGTCTCGGGAAGCAGATAGGTGCACAACAGGCTCGCGCCGACCAAGCATGCCAGCATCCCGCCGATCGCGCCGCCGCCCCACGCGGCCATCAGCGGTGCGGCGATCAACGGTGCAGCGCGCCACCGGCGAGTCCGGCGAGGTTCAGCGCAAGGCCGGCGCCGCTGTAGCGATACCGGGTGGCGAACAGTTCCGGGATGAATGCCCCGAGCGGTCCGTAGGACGCGCCCGCGACGGCGTAGGCGCCGGCGATCGCGATCGCGAAGCACCCGGCATTCCCGGTGTCCACCGAGGATCGCCGGTGCCACCGCTTTTGCGCGTTCTGCTCGACGGTGAGTGTGGGGCTTCTCATCGCAATTAGCGAGTAGGGGTATCGACAAGCCACACACTCAATGGTTCAGATCGGACAGCCTGCGGCGCGCAGTTTCTCGACCACTCGCGCGACGATCACGGCTGGGCGCGTCAGTAACTCCGCGCTCACCCGGACAACAACCCAGCCCAACGATTCCAGCATCGCGATCCTGTCGATATCCCACGACCGCTGACGCCTGTCGGACCAGTGCTGGACGCCGTCGTACTCGACAGCGACCTTCCATTCGCGCCAACCCATGTCAACCCGAACACGAACTAGGCCGTACCGGTCGCGGAACTCGATCTGGGTTTCAGGTGCAGGCACCCGACCCCCAACCAGGATCAGCCTCAGGCGGGTTTCCTGTGGCGACTCGGCGCCGCCGTCCACGAGCGTGAGCGTCTGGCGGAGCGTGCGTATCCCTCGCAGGCCCGCGTTGCGTTCCATGACCGCATGAACAGCATCCGGCTTGAGGCCGGTCGCATTGGCGAGGGCGTCCAACGCGATCACGGCGGGAACACCCTGCAGCGTTCGTCCGATGTCAAACGCGGTCCTCGCAGGGGTTGTCACGAGCATCGAATCCGTCTGACATATGTCCTCGGGATCCAGTCGATAGGAGTGGATGCGGAGGCCGGGCGGTGCGTGCCGGTCGGCACGACACAACTCGACAGGCAATTCGGGGTCGATCCACTTGGCGCCGTGCACCGCCGCGGCCGACATCCCGACGAGCACGCACCCGCCGCGAGCCCAGAGCCATGCCGCTCGCGACTTTGTCAACGCAGTCACCTGAGCACGCTTCGGCACAGACGTTTCGGAAGATCGCCCGGTGGTCCTTCTGCAGCATGCGAGCGGTCAACTCGCCGGAACGGACGGCATCTTGCCCGAGGAAGGGCCATTTCTCGTTGTTCATGCCGCGAATGTTCGGCGCGAGCGCCGACACCAACACTGAGTGTGCGGCTACTTATTGCCAACTGCGGATAGGCATGTGCATAAACCACACACTGGGGATAGGTCCCGCTAGTCGACGATGTGGCCCGCGGCCGCCCGCAGGTGTTCGACGGCGCCTGCGACGATCGAGTCGATCAGTTCGGCGCACGACGGCAGATCGTCGAGAATGCCCGCGACCTGGCCCGAGGCCAGCACGCCCGCATCGGTGTTGCCCTCGACCAGGCCCGCCTTCAGCAGCATCGGCGTATTGGCCGCCATCACGACCTGCGACCAGGTGAGGTCCTTGCCGTGGCGCATCTCCAGACCGTCGCTGATCATCGACCGCCAGGTCATCTTCGACATCTGCTTGAACTTCTGGGCGTTGCGCACCGCCGCGGTGAAACCGCGCAGCCGCGAACCGCTTTCGAGCTTCTCGACCAGCCCGGTGCGCAGCACGCGGTGCGGCATACCGTCGACCCGGGTGGACACCACGGTGCCGTCGAGACCGGCCTCGAGGTAACGCCGCTTGACGGCGTCGGGCACTGTCGAGTCCGACGTCAGCAGGAAGCGGGTTCCCATCGCCACACCCGCCGCCCCGTAGGACAGGGCGGCGGCAAGGCCGCGGCCGTCGAAGAACCCGCCGGCGGCCACGACGGGGATGTCGACCGCGTCGAGCACCGACGGCAGCAGCAGTGTGGTGGCGATCGGGCCGGTGTGGCCACCGCCCTCACCGCCCTGCACGATCACCGCGTCGGCGCCCCAGCCCGCCACCTTCTTGGCGTGCTTGGCCAGGCCGACCGACGGGATCACCACCACGCCCGCCTCTTTGAGCTTCGCGATCAGATCCGGTTTGGGCGCCAACGCAAACGACGCCACCTTGACCCCTTCGCGGATCAGCAGATCGATGCGGTCGTTCGCATCGCCCGCGTCGGCGCGGATGTTGATGCCGAACGGCTTGTCGGTCGCCGTCTTCACCTTGGTGACTGCGCTTTGCAGTTCGTCCAGCGTCATCGTGGCCGAGGCGAGGATGCCGAGGCCGCCCGCGTTGGACGTTGCAGCCACCAGTCGTGCGCCGGCCACCCAACCCATGCCGGTCTGCACGACGGGATGCTCGATGCCGACCAGTTCGGTCAGCGGCGTGCGCAGCCTGGCTGTCATGACCGGATTTCTCTGTCGCGCAGCGACTTCGGGTCGATGACCTCGCGGATCAGCTTCAGCTCTTCGTCGGTCGCAGACCGGGTCTGCGGCGCCTCGTCGAGACCGTGCACCTCGAAGGAGGTGTTCTCTTCGACCTGTTCGGCATCGACGCCGGGATGCAGCGACACTGCCCGCATCGTGTGGTCGGGGCCGTTGAAGTCGAACACACCGAGGTTCGACACCACCCGGTAGACGTTGACGAAGCGGTATGCCGGGTTGTCGGGATCGACCTTGTCCCAGCCGATTCCAGACACTACGTCGACCCAGTCGCAGAACACCCGCTTCGAGTGGTTGCCGACCCAGTAGCTCGTCGCATGGTTGATCGTGTTGCCCGGCGCACCGCGCACGCCGAACATCTGCCGGGTCGGATGCTGGAGCGGACCGAACGCCGAGAGGTTCTGGTTGCCGAACCGGTCGATCTGGTTGGCACCCATCACCACGTGGCGGCGGCCCCAGGCCAGCGTTTCGAATACCCGTCCGAACGGCATCCAGCCTTCGATCGCACCCGTCGCGCCGAGCGCAGGGGTGTCGGCCAGGAGCCTGGCCTCGCCGTCGGTGAGCAGGATGTCCGGTGAGAAGGTCAGGCGGGCAAGGCGCGCCCCGATCGACACCATGTTCGCCATCGGGCTGACCATGATCTCGCCCGCGTCGCGGAACAACTCGGCGCAGGCGACGGCACACACCTCTGCGCGGGACACGGAGCTCACTTCTGCGCCTCCTCGAACTTGCGGACGGCGGCCTGATAGTCGTCCTCGCTGCCGGCCAGGTAGGTGTCGACGAACTGCTGCCACGTCTCCTCGGACGCCGCGGCCTCCGCATAGTGGCGTTGGAACTTCTCGTCGCGCTTGTAGTCGGGCTCCGCGGTCGTGAAGTGAGCCCCCTTGGGCGCCTCGACCACGCTGTCGACCATCATCCGGTTCACCAGAAGTGCCTGCGGCGGAACTGATTTGACCAGTTCATCGGTCGGAACAACCCGTTCCACCGACAGGAACCGGCGCTGCGCGGCCATCAGGTACAGGTCGTCGAAGTAGGGGTCGATACCGGTGTATGCCGCGTTGCCCTGCTCGTCGCCGATGTTGAGATGCACGAACGCCGCGTCGAGGTTCAGCGCGGGCATCGCCACGAGTTCCTCGTACCCGCCGTCGGTCGGATAGGGCGACTTGACGGTCTTGAGCTCGTCGCCCCAGAACGCGCGCACGTCGCTGCCGAGCCCGGCGCGGATCGGTAGGAACGGAAGTCGTTGTGCGGCAGCTTGTAAGCCACAGCGCAGCATGCCCTCGTCCATCTCGCGTGACTCGATCGAGCCGCTCGTGCGGGCCTTCGCGAACCACGGGTCGTAGAACGGCGGCGAGTCCAGCGACACGAACCCGTAGTAGACGCGCTTGACCTTGCCCGCCGAGCAGAGCAGCCCGATGTCGGGTCCGCCGTAGGTCACCACGGTCAGGTCGGTGACGTCGGTGCGCAGCAGCGCCCGCACGAACGCCATCGGCTTGCGCCGCGATCCCCAGCCACCGATGCCGATGGTCATCCCGCTTTCGACGGACGCGACCGCCTCGTCGAGCGTTGTCCTTTTATCGCTCACTTGGATCCCTTGTCCGTCCCGGCGAACGCGTCACGGTGCTCGTCGGAAACCCCGGCGAGGTTGAGTTCGAACGTGAACCCTTGTTCCATGCGGTAACTCGAGTTCACCTTCTGGACGTCGATCAGGTTCAGGGCCTCCTTGGCGGCCCGGATGACCCGGGTGTCCTTGGCGGCGATGTCCCTGGCCACCCGCAGCGCCGCCTCGTCGAGATCCGCGCGCGGCACCACCTCGTGCACGGAGCCGAAGTGGTGCAGGGTGGCCGCGTCGACGGTGGCGGCCGTGAAGAACAGTCGACGCATCATGTGTTGCGGCACAAGCCGGGACAGGTGGGTCGCCGCCCCGAGTGCGCCGCGCTCCACCTCGGGCAGTCCGAACGTCGCGTCGTCGGAGGCGACGATCACATCGGCGTTGCCGACCAGTCCGATGCCGCCGCCCACGCAGAATCCGTTGACGGCGGCCACCACCGGCACCGCGCACTCGTACACCGCGCGGAACGCCTCGAAGCAGCCGCGGTTGGCGTCGATCAACGCGGTGAAGCCCTCGGTACGCTGCATCTCCTTGATGTCGACACCGGCGTTGAAGCCGCGGCCTTCGGCCCGAAGGATCACCACGTGGGTGGACTGGTCGCGGCCCGCCGCGGTGATCGCGTCGGCGAGTTCGAACCATCCGCGCGATGGGATCGCGTTGACCGGCGGGTAGTCGACGGTGACCGAGACGATGCCCGGTTCGACCGTCTTGGTGTTGATCGTCATCGAGGCTCTCCTGCTGGGGGGTCGGCTACCTAAGCAAGCACTTGCTTGGTACGCTAGCACAGTGACCGACGCGGCTGACAGTGCTGGTGTAGTAGCCATCAACCTGCAACTGGACGGTCTTGTCGTCCTGGTGACAGGGGGTGTGCGAGGGGTCGGCGCCGGTATCAGCGCCGTGTTCGCCGACCAGGGCGCGACCGTCGTGACGTGCGCGAGGCGGCCCGTCGAGGGATCGCCGTACCCGTTCTACCCATGCGACGTCCGCGACGACGATGCGGTCAAGGGACTAATCGACGCGATCGTCGCCGACCATGGTCGCCTCGACGTGGTGGTGAACAACGCAGGCGGATCGCCCTACGTACCTGCTGCGGAGGCGTCGGCGAAATTCAGCAGCAAGATCTTCGGGCTGAACCTGCTCGGCCCGCTCTCGGTGTCGACGCATGCGAACGCCGTCATGCAGAAGCAGGACCGCGGCGGGTCGATCGTGAACATCGCCAGCGTCAGCGGCAGGCGACCCACCCCGGGCACCGTGGCCTACGGCGCCGCGAAGGCGGGCCTGGAGAGCATCACCAGCACGCTCGCCGTCGAGTGGGCGCCGAAGGTTCGGGTGAACTCCGTCGTGGTCGGCATGGTTGAGACCGAACAGTCCGAATTGTTCTACGGTGACGCCGATTCCATCGCGGCCATCTCGAGGAACGTGCCGCTGGGCAGGCTCGCCAAGCCGGCCGACGTAGGCTGGGCCGCCGCGTTCCTGGCCTCGGCGGCGGCGTCCTACATCAGCGGGGCCTCGCTCGAAGTCCACGGCGGCGGAGAGCCGCCGCACTATCTGTCCACCACCACTGCAGACATCAAGAAGTAAAGGGAGACAACGGTTATGGGACTGCTCGACGGCCGCGTGGTCATCGTGACGGGTGCCGGTGGCGGCATCGGGCGGGCGCACGCTCTTGCGTTCGCCGCAGAAGGCGCTCGCGTCGTGGTGAATGACATCGGCGTCGGTCTCGACGGCTCGCCCGCAGGAGGCGGCAGTGCCGCGCAGGGTGTTGTCGACGAGATCACCGCTGCCGGTGGGGAAGCCGTCGCAAGCGGTGCCAACGTCGCCGACTGGACACAGGCCGAAGGGCTCATCCAAACCGCCGTCGACACCTTCGGCGGGCTCGACGTGCTGGTGAACAACGCGGGCATCGTGCGCGACCGGATGTTCGCCAACACCAGCGAAGAGGAGTTCGACGCCGTGATCGCGGTGCACCTCAAGGGCCACTTCGCGACGATGCGGCACGCCGCGGCGTACTGGCGCGCACAGTCGAAGGCCGGCAGCCCGCGCGAGGCGCGCATCATCAACACCAGTTCGGGTGCGGGCCTGCAGGGCAGTGTCGGACAGGCGAACTACAGCGCGGCCAAGGCAGGCATCGCGGCTCTCACACTGGTCGCGGCCGCCGAGATGGGCCGGTACGGCGTCACCGTGAACGCGATCGCGCCGTCGGCGCGCACCAGGATGACCGAGACCGTCTTCGCCGACATGATGGCAACGCAGGACAAGGATTTCGACGCGATGGCGCCGGAGAACATCTCGCCGCTCGTGGTCTGGCTGGGCAGTGTCGAGTCGCGCGAAGTCACCGGGACGATGTTCGAGGTCGAGGGCGGCATCATCCGCATCGCAGAGGGCTGGGCCCGCGGTCCCGAGGTCGACAAGGGCGCCCGCTGGGATCCCGCCGAACTCGGACCGGTGGTGGCCGACCTGCTGGCGAAGGCACGCCCGCCGGTGCCGGTCTACGGCGCCTGAGCGCTTCGACCGACACCGGCGTTCACCGACTCAGGCGGCGTCCTTCTCGGCGCCCTCGGCCGCGTCCTTGGCGGCCTCGGCAACCTTCTTGACCGTATCGCCGACCTTCTTGACGGAGCCGGCGATCTCGTTGCGCACGCCCGCCACCGCCTCGGTGACGCGCTCGTTGTTCCGCGCCACCGCACCGGCGGCCCGGCTGCCGGGCGTGACCTTGTTACCCGTCGTGAGATCCGTTGCACCGTCGGCCTTCTCGGCGACCGCCGCGGTCTGCGAATTGGTCTGCGCTGCCGAGCCGAGCCCCTTCACCGCGTTGCCGAGATCGGTGACCGTGTCGGTGCCGAACTTCACGGTGGCTTTCGCGACGTCCTCGACGCCTTCGGCCGCGCTGTCGACGCTGACGTCGCGGCTGAGGTTGTAGAGCGCGGTCTGCGGCGCCACGATCAGGTCGCGGGCGTTGACGAACAGCTGGGTCGGCAGGTTGGCGGGTCCGACTTCCTCACCGCCCCAACTCTTCAGCGTCCAGCTGCCGTCCTCGTTCTTTTCGACGACGACGGTCTCGGTGTTGTCCAGCTGGTGGGTGAGAAGCAGAAGCGGATCGGGATTGTCGACGTTCATCATCGTCCAGAACATGATCGTCGCGCCGTGGGAGAAGACGACCGGTGTCTCACTGCCGTCGGCCTCGATCTCCGCGAGCGCGGCGTCGACCCGCGCGTCGAACTCGTTGCCGTCCTCGGACCCCGGGATCCGCACGAACCGCAGTCCGAGGCTCCAGGCGATCGGCGCGAGCGCATACCCCAGCCGGCCCAGTCCCTCGTCTTCCGATGAGCCCTCGAAGATTCCGGCGTTGATCTCCTGCAGACCGTCCAGGACACGGACATCGCTGCCAGCGGCGGCTCCCACGTCGACCTTGTCCTCGTTCTCGGGCGTGACCCCGCCGTAGATGATCCGCGCTGCGTACGGTGTCGCGGTCTGCTGTGTGCGGGTCATCGTCGAGGCGTAGATCCCGCTCGGATTCGCAGGCAGCAGGTCGGCCAGTGTTCTCGCCTGGCTCCAGCCGGTGTCGGTGATGCCGGGCCCCGGAACCTCGGTGTTGATGATGCCGTCGGCGTTGGCCTGCGATTCCGCGTGACGGACGAAGGTCACGGTCATCGCACCGGCAGGAATGATCGCGAGGATGACCGAGATGACGGCCGTGAAGGCTGCTCCGATGACTCCCAGGACACGTCTGGCCGACGTTTTGTGCATCCGAATCTCCATCGATTGGGCTGTGTGAACCGGATCACCGTACACACAATCCGGAATCTGTCTTGTACAGCGCGTCAAAAACTTGTCCTGCCGGGAACCGGGTGTGAAATCGGCGCGGGCGGGCAATCATGATCACGTGATGCGGACCACATTGCCGGTGATTGCCGGCGCGCTGCTGTTGGTGTTGGCCGGATGCGGAGGTCAGAGAGGCGGTGACGGCGGGGAGGCGGCTTCCGAGCCGACGACCTGCACGGTCGAATCCGACGCGCGGCTCAGCATCGCGACCGGGAACACCACCGGCGTCTACTACGGCCTCGGCGGCGCCCTCGCCGAAGCGATCAGCGCGCAGAGCGGCGGGAAGCTGAAGGCCACCGCTGCCGAGACCTCGGCGTCCCTGCAGAACATCCAGCAGTTGGTGGCGGGCACCCATCAGGTGGCGTTCTCCCTCGCCGACACCGCGGCTGACGCGGCCGAGGGCAAGGAGTCCTTCGACTCGCCGCAGCCGATCGCCGCGCTGTCGCGGCTGTACCCGAACTACACCCAGGTGGTCGCGCGGACGGACTCCGGCATCAACTCGATCGCCGACATGCGCGGCAAGAGGGTGTCCACCGGCGCGCCCAACTCGGGCACCGAGGTCATCGCCAACCGGATGCTGACCGCGTCGGGTCTCGACCCGGCCAAGGACATCCAGGCCCAACGCACCGAGTTGGGCAAGACCGTCGAAGGCATGAAGGACGGATCGATCGACGCGATGTTCTGGTCGGGCGGGTTGCCGACGAGCGGGATCACCGACCTGTTCACCAGCCAGCGCGATAACGTCAAGCTGCTCGATGTGACGGGCACGCTGGACAAGCTGAAGGAAATCAACACGATCTACGAACGCGGTGTGATCCCGGCGGCGACCTACCAGACGCCCAGTGACGTGCCGACCGTGGTGGTGCCGAATCTCCTTCTGGTGAACGAAGATATGGACGGCAATACGGCATGTGTGCTGACCAAGGCGCTGTTCGATCACAAGGACGATCTGGTGAAGGTGAACAAGGCGGCCCAGGACATCAACCTGGACACGGCCCCTCAGACGGACCCGGTGCCGCTGCACCCGGGAGCCAAGAAGGCACTGGACGAACTCGGCGCGAAGAGCTGACCGAGACGGCGACCGCAGCGGCCGCCTACGAAGAGGAGAAGCCGGCCCGCGAGCTGACCGGCTGGGTGGGCCACGCGGTGACGGCCGCGTGTGTCGCCATCGGTGTCTTCGCGATCTACCAGGTGTTCTTCCCGCTGGCGCAGGGCAACCAGGTTTCGCTGATCTACTTCCTCGCCGCGGTGCTGCCGCTGACCCTGCTGTGTTACCGCTCGGGCTTGCGGCTGCGTCGCAGGAAGGCCGACACCGACGCGGCCGCCGTGGCCAAGGGCAACCCGACGGTCGTCGACTGGCTGCTGGCCGCGGTCGCGCTCGCCGCCTGCCTGTACCCGGTATGGCCCTTCGAAATAGCAGGCGGCGGAGGCGGTTTCGATGAATTCCTGAGCCGGCAGGGCGCCCCGGCGATGATCGACGTGCTGGTCGGCACCGTCGTGCTGCTGTTGGTGCTCGAGGCCTGCAGGCGAACCACCGGCGTCGCGCTGCCGATCGTCTGCCTGCTCGCCCTGGCGTACGCGTACTACGGCGGCTATCTGCCGCAGGGCGCGGCGATCGCCCACGCCGGTGTCGACTGGAGCCAGATCATCAGCGCCTCGTTCATCCAGTCGACCGGCCTCTACGGCGTCCCGCTGGATGTCGCGGCCACCTACATCGTGTTGTTCACCATCTACGGCGCGGTACTCGACGCATCCGGGGCGAGCAGGTTTTTCATCGACCTGTCGCTCGCCGCGTTCCGGCGTTCGCGCGCGGCACCGGGCCGGACCGTCACGCTCGCGGGCTTTCTGCTCGGATCGGTCTCCGGTTCCGGGACCGCGACGACGGTCAGCCTGGGCTCGGTGACCTGGCCCATCCTGCGCCGCGCCGGATACCCGAAAGAGAACGCGGGCGGAATGCTCGCCGCGGCGGGTATCGGCGCGATCCTGTCCCCGCCGACGCTGGGCGCCGCGGCGTTCATCATCGCCGAGTATCTCGGCGTGCCGTATCTGACCGTGCTGGTCTGGGCGATCGTGCCGACGATCCTCTACTACCTCGGCATCCTGCTGGCCGTCGAGATCGATGCCCGCCGGTGGAACACCCGCGAGGTGGAGATCAGCGACCAGTCCGGTTGGCGCCTGTTGGGCAGGTTCGGTTATCACCTTGTCTCGCTGGTGCTGATCGTCGTGTTCCTGGCCATGGACATCTCCGCCGTGCGGGCCGTGGTGTACGCGACGTTCGTCCAGATCGCGCTGTCCTTCCTGGACAAAGAACACCGCATGACACCGGTCCGGCTGTATCGATCGCTCGGCGCCGGCGTCAGGGGCGTGCTCGCGGTCGCGGCGGTCTGCGCGGCGGCAGGCGTGATCGCCGCGATGATCACCAGAACCGGGCTGGGCCTGCAGCTGCATTCGATCCTGGTGAACACCGCGCGCGGAATCACCGAAAACCCTGCGCTGGTACTGACTTTCACTGCTGTGCTGGCCGCGTTGGCGGTAGCGATCCTCGGCCTCGCGGTTCCGGTGACGGCGTCGTTCGTGATCTCCTGGGTGATCGTCGGGCCCGCATTGCAGGACCTCGGTGTCGCCGCACCCGCGGCAGCGATGTTCGTCTTCTACTTCGCGGTGCTGTCGGAGGTGACACCGCCGACGGCGCTGGCCTCGGTGGCCGCATCGGCGATCACCGGGGGCAGGGTGATGGCCACGATGATGCAGACGTGGAAGTACACGCTGCCCGCGTTCCTCGTCCCGTTCGCATTCGTCCTTACCGACAACGGCGAAGGCCTGCTCGGGTTGCGTTCCTTCGGCGACATGGCTTGGACGGCAGCCGTTTCCGCGCTGGGGGTGGCGGCGCTGGCGGTCGTCACCGGCGGTTGGCTACTGCGCCGTGCCGGCTGGCCGGAGCGGGTGCTGTGCGCGCCCGCGGCGGCGCTTCTGCTCTACCTGCACCCGACGACCATCGTCATCGGCGCGGCCCTGTTCGCGGTCGCGGTGGTGGTGAACCTTGTCATGGCTCGCAGACGACCAACGGAATCACCCGATCCGTTGCTTCCCGATAGTCTCGGTACGGCGGATACATCCTGATCAGCTTGGGCCAGAGGCGCTTTCGTTCCTCATCGGTCGCATCACGGGCGGTCAGGTCGAGGTGCTCACCGCGAATCTGCACATGCACCTTCGGGTCGGGCTGCAGGTTGCGGTACCAAGCGGGGTTCGCGTCGCGACCCCCGAACGAAGCGGGCAGCACCACCCGATCGCCGTCGCGCAGATACAGCGTCGGCGTGGTGCGCGGGACTCCGGACTTGCGGCCCGTTGTCGTCACCAGCGCCGAGGGAAACCAGAGCAACTTGGCGCCGATGATGCCGTCGGTCCGCTGATACGCCCAGATGTGCGCGCGGGCGAAGTACTTCATCGCCATGGCCAGCGGACGGGAGTTGCGGAGCGTGCCTGCCATACCCGGTGTCTAACCGCGGCAGGATGACCGCAAACTACTTCTTCAGCCGTCGGCTGCCGCCGTGCCAGTCCTCCTGCTTGCCAACCGTTTCGGTGTCCACGCCGAAGCTTGCCAGCTGCGGCCGTTCCCGCAGGCTGCGCTTGAGTTCGGCGAAACCACCGAATTCGGCCAGCCCGATGACGTGATCCCACAGCCGTCCCGCGTCCTCCGCGCTGGGCAGCCGGCTGATCACCGGGCCGAAGAACGCCGTGCCGTCGGGCGGATTGAAGTGCAGGATCGGGGTGCCCACGTCGCGGCCCGTCAGCGCAAGCGCCTCATCGGTCTCGGCGCGGATCTCGTCGTCCCAGGAGGCGTCGTCGAGCGCATCTGCCAGGCTGACCGGCAAACCGGCTTGTTCCAGCAGTGGCTCGAGCACCCGTCGTGCACCTTGGTCAGCGCCCGACAGCGGGTCGATCTCGCGCGACGTGTCGAACAGCCGGGTGCCGATCGCCTGATACAGCGGCCCGACGGCTTCGCGGCCGTGTTCTGCGCGGGTTCGCGCGGCCACCCGCAACAGCCTGAGGCCCGCGGTGTGCCCGGCCTCGTACTCCGGAGGGAAGTGCGAGTCGTAGTCGATGTGCGCGTTGAGGATTCGCAACGAGATGAATCGCCAGTCCACGTGGTAGTCGCGCTGCTCGGCGACGATTCGGACCCACTTGCTCGTCATCCATGCGAACGGGCATACCGGGTCGAAGTAGAAGTGGAGGTCCACCCCGCCGATCCTAGGCGCGCATCAGAAACGGCCGGACGACCGCCCGGATACGGTGGATAAGCCCGTCCTCGGCGGGGATGACGAACGTCTCGTCGATGTGGGCGCCCACCCGCCGCCCGGCCAGCGACGGCTTGGTCGTCAAGTCGAACCTCGCTCGCACGACGTCACCGTCGACGGTGAACTCCGGGGTCGTCGCCGATTCGATCACCCGGTACTGAGGCCCGCCATTCAGGCTGCGCCGCAGGTGGTTTCCGGAGAACCCGGTCTTGACCCCGAACTCGATACGAGTGCAGCCGGGCGCGAACGGCACATCGTCGGCGTCATGGTTCACCAACGCATCGATGTAGGCCTGGGCGGCAGCGATCCGCTCGGCTTCGGTGTGGACGCGGGCCCCGGCCACTAGATCCGCTCGATGATCGTCCCGGTGGACAGCGCGCCGCCCGCGCACATGGTGATCAGCGCGGTGCTCTTGTCGGTCCGCTCGAGCTCGTGCAGTGCGGTCGTGATCAGCCTGCTGCCGGTGCTGCCGACCGGATGGCCGAGCGCGATGGCTCCACCGTTGACGTTGACCCTGTCCATATCGGGGTTGTGCACCCTGGCCCACGACAGCACGACCGAGGCGAACGCCTCGTTGATCTCGGTGATGTCGATGTCGCCGATCTTCATCCCGGCCTTCTCCAGCACCTTGGTCGTGGCCTGCACAGGCCCGTCGAGGTGGTAGTACGGCTCGGCGCCGACGAGTGCCTGGCTGACGATCCGCGCCCGCGGACGCAGCCCGAGTGCCTTGGCCTTGTCCTCGTCCATCCACAGCACAGCGGCGGCGCCGTCGGAGATCTGCGACGACGTGCCCGCGGTGTGAATGCCACCGTCGATGACCGGCTTCAGCGATGCCAGGCCCTCCAAGGTGGTGTCACGCAGGCCCTGGTCGCGGGATACGACGGCGCGTTCGGAGGTCGGCTGCTTCTGCTCGTCGAGCACCGGCGCCTCGATGGGAGATATCTCGCGGTCGAACCGGCCCTCGGCCCAGGCCTGTTTGGCCCTGGCCTGCGAGTGGAAGCCCCACTGGTCGATGTCGTCGCGGGTGATACCGCGCCGCTTGGCGATCCGCTCGGCCGCGGTGAACTGATCGGGAAGGTCGATGTCCCACGAGGACGGCCGCAGCACCGAGCGGTCCGGACCTGCGTTGGCGCCGAGGCCGATCACGCTCATCGCCTCGATGCCGCAGGCGACGCCGACGTCGATCGCGTCGGTGGCGATCAGCCCGGCGATCAGATGGTTGGCCTGCTGGCTGCTGCCGCACTGGCAGTCCACGGTGGTGGCGCCGACGTGTTCGGGCAAACCCGCGACGAGCCACGACACCCGGGTGACGTTGTTGGACTGCTGGGCGAACTGCGTCACGCAGCCGCCGATGACTTGCTCGACCTCGGCGGGATCGACACCCGCCTTCTCGACCACGGCGCGCTGCACAGCACCGAGCAATTCGGTGGGGTGCAGGCCCGACAACCATCCGTTCCGCTTGCCGATCGGGCTGCGGGTGGCTTCAACGATTACAGGGTTACCCATTCCGCCAGGCTAGAACACGTCTCATTAGGATGCCAAGACGGTGTCGCCACCGAGTCTTTGATCTGCGCAGAAGGCATGTTTTACTGGCACTAGAACACGTTGCAATTGAGGAGTGCTTTCTGATGTCATGCTCAGTCTCGCCCGACTTCGACTTCCTCGACGCGTCCCTGAACCTCGAGCGTCTGCCGGTGGAAGAACTCGCCGAGCTGCGCAGGTCCGAGCCTATCCACTGGGTGGACGTACCCGGCGGCACCGGAGGCTTCGGGGACAAAGGCTATTGGCTCGTCACCAAGCATGCCGACGTCAAAGAGGTGTCCAAGCGCAACGACGTCTTCGGTAGCTCACCCGATGGCGCCATCCCGACCTGGCCGCAGGGTATGACGCGGGAGGCGATCGACCTGCAGAGGGCCGTCCTGCTGAACATGGACGCGCCGCAGCACACCCGCCTGCGCAAGATCATCTCCCGGGGCTTCACCCCCAGGGCCGTTGGCCGGCTCGAGGAGGAACTGCGCAACCGCGCCCAGAAGATCGCCGAGACCGCGGCGGCCGAGGGGTCGGGCGACTTCGTCGAGCAAGTGTCCTGCGAGCTGCCCCTGCAGGCGATCGCCGGGTTGCTCGGCGTACCGCAGGAGGACAGGGACAAGCTCTTCCGCTGGTCCAACGAGATGACCGCCGGTGAGGACCCGGAGTACGCCCACGTCGACCCCGCGGTCTCGTCGTTCGAGCTGATCACCTACGCCATGAAGATGGCCGAGGAGCGGGCCAAGAACCCGACCGACGACATCGTCACGACCTTGATCGAGGCCGACATCGAAGGTGAGAAGCTGTCGGACGACGAGTTCGGCTTCTTCGTGGTGATGCTGGCCGTCGCGGGCAACGAGACCACCCGCAACTCCATCACCCACGGCATGATCGCGTTCTCGCAGAACCCCGAGCAGTGGGAGCTCTACAAGCGGGAACGTCCGGAAACCGCCGCCGACGAGATCGTCCGCTGGGCCACCCCGGTGTCGGCGTTCCAGCGCACCGCGCTCGAGGACACCGAGTTGAACGGCGTGAAGATCAAGAAGGGCCAGCGGGTCGTGATGTCCTACCGCTCAGCCAATTTCGACGAAGAGGTCTTTTCCGACCCGCACACGTTCAACATTCTGCGCGACCCCAACCCGCATGTCGGTTTCGGCGGCACCGGCGCGCACTACTGCATCGGCGCCAACCTCGCCAAGATGACGATCAACCTGATCTTCAACGCCGTGGCCGATCACATGCCGGATCTGAAGCCCATCGGCGAGCCCGAGCGGTTGAAGTCGGGGTGGCTGAACGGCATCAAGCACTGGCAGGTTGACTACACCGGGAAGTGTCCGGTCAGCCACTGACCCCGCGGCGAATCAAGGAGGATTGGCGTGGACTTCAGTCCCGACGAAGGGCAGCAGGCCGTCGCCGACGTCGTCACCTCGGTCTTGGAGCGTGACAACAGCTGGGACGCGCTGGTTGCCGGCGGTGTGACGGCGCTTGGCGTGCCCGAGCGTCTCGGCGGCGACGGCGTGGGTCTCGCCGAACTGTCGACCGCACTCACCGAGATCGGACGGCACGGCACGACGGGACCCGCACTGGGCGTGCTCGGCGCCACCGCGGTGCTCCTCGACCTCGCGTCGGACGCGCAGCAGGACCGGTTCCTGGCGGGCGTCGCAAAGGGCTCGATCGTGACGCTCGCCCTCAACGAGCCGGGTGCGGCGCTGCCGGACAAGCCGAAGACCACCCTTGCCGGCGGCAAGCTCAACGGTAGGAAGATCGGCGTTGCCTATGCGGGACAAGCGGATTGGCTCGTGGTGACGGCCGATACCGGAGTCGTGGTCGTGTCGCCGAAGGCCGACGGCGTGCAGGCGACCAAAACGCCGACGTCGAATCACTCCGACGAATATGTGGTGACGTTCTCCGACGTCGCGATTGCCGACGACGACGTGCTCGCGGGCGCAGCCGCCAAGCGCGTGAACCAGTTGGCGCTGGCGACCATTGGGGCGTTCGCCGCGGGCGTCGTCGCAGGCGCCCTGCGGCTGACCGCCGACTACGTCGCCAACCGCGAGCAGTTCGGCAAACCGCTGTCGACCTTCCAGACGGTGGCCGCGCAGCTGGCCGAGGTGTACATCGCCTCGCGCACACTGACATTGGTCGCGAACTCGGTGGTCTGGCGGCTGAGCGAGGGACGCGACGCCGAAGAGGATCTCGATGTGCTCGGTTACTGGCTGGCGTCGCAGGCGCCGCCGGTGATGCAGCTCTGCCACCACATGCACGGCGGCATGGGGATGGACATCGCGTATCCGATGGATCGCTACTACTCGACGATCAAAGACCTGACCCGCCTCGTCGGCGGGCCGGCACACCGTCTCGATCTGGTGGGAGCGCAATGTACATCGAGCTGACCCCCGAGCAGAAGCAGCTGCAAGCCGAACTGCGCGAGTACTTCTCGAACCTGATCTCCCCGCAAGAGAAGGCGGAGATGGAGAAGGACCGGCACGGCAAGGCCTACCGCACGGTCATCAAGCGGATGGGCAGTGACGGAAAGCTCGGCGTCGGATGGCCGAAGGAGTTCGGCGGCCTCGGCTTCGGTCCGATCGAGCAGTCGATCTTCGTCAACGAGGCGCATCGCGCCGACGTGCCGTTGCCCGCGGTGACGTTGCAGACGGTCGGCCCGACGCTGCAGCAGTACGGCACCGAGTTGCAGAAGAAGAAGTTCCTGCCCGCCATTCTGGCCGGCGAGGTGCACTTCGCGATCGGCTACACCGAGCCGGAGGCGGGCACCGATCTGGCGTCGTTGCGCACCACGGCCGTCAAACAGGGCGACGAGTACATCGTCAACGGGCAGAAGGTGTTCACCACCGGCGGGCACGACGCCGACTACATCTGGCTGGCCTGCCGGACCGATCCGGAAGCCGCCAAGCACAAAGGCATTTCGATACTGATCGTGGACACCAGCGATCCCGGCTACTCGTGGACGCCGATGATCCTGTCCGACGGTGCGCATCACACCAACGCCACGTACTACAACGACGTGCGGGTGCCTGCCGAGATGCTCGTCGGCGAGGAGAACGGCGGCTGGCGGCTGATCACCACCCAGCTCAACAACGAGCGGGTGATGTTGGGTCCCGCCGGCCGGTTCGCTTCGTTGTACGACCGCATCCACGCATGGGCCTCGAAGCGGGGGAGCGACGGGGACACCCCGATCGACCACGACGACGTCAAGCGCTCGCTCGGTGAGCTCAAGGCGATGTGGCGCATCAACGAGTTGCTCAACTGGCAGGTAGCGGCGTCCGGCGAGCACATCGACGTCGCGGATGCGGCGGCCACCAAAGTGTTCGGCACCGAGCGCATCCAGTACGCGGGCCGGCTGGCCGAGTCGATCGTGGCGGCGCACGGCAACCCGGCCGACCCGGAAACGGCCGAACTGCTGGAGTGGCTCGACAGCCAGACGAAGCGAAACCTGGTGATCACGTTCGGCGGCGGGGTGAATGAGGTGATGCGAGAGATGATCGCTGCTTCGGGGCTCAAGGTTCCCAGGGTTCCGCGGTGACGACGCCCGAGGACATCCACAAGGCCGTCACCGAGATCAAGGCGGCGGGCCCCAGCAAGGCGCGGGTCGCTCGAGACCCGGTGAACCAGCCGATGATTCGGCACTGGGTCGACGCCATCGGCGACAAGAACCAGATCTACGTCGACGAGGCGGCGGCCAAGGCGGCAGGCCACCCCGGTGTCGTCGCCCCACCCGCGATGATCCAGGTGTGGACGATGATGGGCCTCGGCGGCAGCCGTCCCAGCGACGACCCCATCGGTCCGATCATGGAACTGTTCGACGCGGCGGGTTTCGTCGGCGTCGTCGCGACCAACTGCGACCAGACCTATCACCGCTACCTGCGGCCGGGCGAGGAAGTCAGCGTGGTCGCGGAACTGACCGATGTCGTCGGTCCCAAGAACACCGCGCTCGGCGAGGGTTACTTCATCAGCCAGCGCATCACCTGGCAGGTGGGCGATGAGGATGTCGCCGAAATGGATTGGCGCATCCTGAAGTTCAGACCTGCCGAAGCGGACAAGCCGACGTCCACGGTGCCCGAAGACCTCGATGCCGACGCCATGATGCGGCCGTCCTCCTCGCGCGACACGAAATTCTTCTGGGACGGCGTGAACGCCCACGAGCTGCGCATCCAGAAGCGTGCCGACGGCACCCTGCAGCACCCGCCGGTGCCCGCGCTGTGGCAGGACAAAGAGGCGCCGATCGACTACGTCGTCGCGTCGGGCAAGGGCACCGTGTTCAGCTTCGTCGTACACCATGCGCCGAAGGTGCCCGGGCGCACGCTGCCGTTCGTCATCGCGCTGGTCGAACTCGAAGAGGGAGTTCGGATGCTCGGTGAGCTCCGCAACGTCGAGCCGTCGGCCGTGGAGATCGGAATGCCGGTCCGCGCAACGTACATCGACTTCCCCGAAGGCGATAGCGGTCCGGCCTGGACGCTGTATGCATGGGAGCCTGACGCGTGAGTGCACCTGAATCCGATGTCGCCGCCGCAGCGGCCCCGAAGATCGAGGTCGGCGCGAAGCTGCCGGAGCTGTCGCTCTACGGCGACCCCACTTTCATCGTCTCGACGGCCATCGCCACCCGCGACTACCAGGACGTCCACCACGACCGCGACAAGGCGCAGGCCAAGGGGTCCAAGGACATCTTCGTCAACATCCTGACCGACACCGGTCTGGTGCAGCGCTTCGTCACCGACTGGGCGGGCCCCACGGCGATCATCAAATCGATCAAGCTGCGGCTCGGGGTGCCCTGGTATGCCTACGACACTGTCACGTTTCGGGGTGAGGTGACCGCTGTCGAAGACGGCCTGATCACCGTGAAAGTCGTTGGCAGCAACAGCCTGGGCGACCATGTGGTCGCCACTTCGACCCTGACGATCGGAGGCCGGGCGTGAGCGGGCTGAGTGGTAAGGCCGCGATCGTCGGGATCGGCGCGACGGACTTCTCGAAGAACTCGGGCCGCAGCGAGCTGCGGCTCGCGTCCGAGGCGGTGCTGGATGCGCTGCAGGATGCGGGTCTGACGCCTGCCGACGTTGACGGCATGGTCACGTTCACGATGGACTCCAATACCGAGATCGCCATCGCGCGCGCCATCGGAATCAATGAGCTGAAGTTCTTCTCGAAGATCCACCACGGCGGCGGGGCGGCCTGCGCGACGATCCAGCAGGCCGCGATCGCGGTGGCCACCGGCGTCGCGGATTGCGTTGTGGCCTACCGCGCGTTCAACGAACGATCGGGCATGCGGTTCGGCCAGGTGCAGATGCGACTGGTCGAGAACGCCGACTCGACCGGCGTGGACAACTCCTTCTCGTATCCGCACGGACTGTCCACGCCCGCGGCGCAGGTCGCGATGATCGCCAGGCGGTACATGCACCTGTCCGGGGCGACGAGCAAGGACTTCGGCGCCGTTTCGGTCGCGGACCGCAAGCATGCGGCCAACAACCCGAAGGCGTACTTCTACCAGAAGCCGATAACCATTGAGGACCACCAGAATTCGCGGTGGATCGCCGAACCGCTGCGGCTGCTCGACTGCTGCCAGGAGACCGACGGCGGCGTCGCGATCGTCGTGACGTCGGTGGAGCGGGCGAAAGATCTCAAGCATCGGCCCGCGGTCATCGAAGCCGCGTCGCAGGGGTCGAGCCCGAATCAGTACTCGATGGTGAGCTATTACCGGCCCGAGTTGGGGCTGCCCGAAATGGGTTTGGTCGGCAGACAGCTGTGGGAGCAGTCCGGGCTCGAGCCGACCGATATCCAGACCGCCGTCCTCTACGACCACTTCACCCCGTTCACTCTGATCCAACTCGAGGAACTCGGCTTCTGCGGGAAGGGTGAGGCCAAGGACTTCGTGGCCGACGGCGCGATAGAGATCGGCGGCAGGCTGCCGATCAACACCCACGGTGGTCAACTCGGTGAGGCGTACATCCACGGCATGAACGGAATCGCCGAGGGCGTGCGCCAGCTGCGCGGCACGTCGGTGAACCCCGTGCCGGACGTCGAGCACGTCCTGGTCACGGCAGGCACCGGCGTGCCGACGTCGGGCCTCATCCTCGGCTGACGTTTCTCACTCATCGCTCCCGGCTGGGCTGGCCGGGAGCGAACCCATATCTGTAACCAATCACACATTTCGTTTGCCTTACGAAACATCGCGATGCCAAATCGGGGGATGGTACCTACGGCCTGCCGTGCCCGGACCTCGTTGGTAGTTAAGATCACTAAAAATATTGCTAGATCAGCACCTGAATGTAAATTTTTGTGCTGAAGACGGTCTATGCCCATCGCTTCTACTTCAACTAAACGGGATATAACTGCAGGTACAACCCGATTAGGGTGATCTTGTTGACGTCCGAGCGCCAAACCAGTGTCCAACGCTCACCCAGTAACCTCGATAAATTTGTTAGATTCGCCTTGCAGTGCAAAAGTCCGAGTGGTAGCTTCACCCAAATCGACACGAAGTTTGCGCGGCGAAGTGATCATCAGCTAACTAGTGAAAATTTGCGCGAGCGTCGGGGAGATGCACTTCGGCCGGTGTTGCGAGGGGAAAGGGAGGACCGTGCCAGAACTCATGTCCACGCACGACAGTCCGTCTTCCCGGACGCAGCGGACGTCTACCAGCCGCGCTGTGTGCGCATCGCGCGGTTACCAAGCCGGCGGAGTCGGCGCACCCCTAGCTGACTCCGCCGGCTGCACCTACCACGTCAAACAAGGAGCGTGTGATGAAGGTTGTTCTGTTTTGCGGCGGCTACGGAATGCGGATGCGGACCGCAGAAGGCGACGTCATTCCCAAGCCCCTACAGATGGTCGGTCCACGTCCATTGCTGTGGCACGTCATGCGGTACTACGCCCACTTCGGCCACAAGGAGTTCATTCTCTGCCTCGGTTACGGCGCCGAGAAGATCAAAGAGTTCTTCCTGTCCTACCGCGAAACGGAGTCCAATGATTTCGTCCTTCGGGATGGGCAGGTCGAGCTGGTCGGCTCGGACATCTCGGACTGGACGATCCATTTCGTCGACACCGGCCTCGAATCGCCCATCGGGGAACGTCTCCGGCGAGTACGCAACTACCTCGGCGACGACCCCTACTTTCTCGCGAACTACTCCGACGTCCTCACCGACGCGCCGCTCGACGACATGATCGATCGGGCGATGAGCAGTCAGGCCACGGCCTCGATGCTGATCGTCCCGCCGCAGTCGTCGTTCCACTGCGTCGACGTGGCCGCGACAGGCGAGGTGAAGGAGATTCTGCCGATCAGCGACTTCCCGGTCGGCGTCAACGGAGGCTACTTCGTCCTGAACCAGGAAGTCATCGACCTGATCCCGCCGGGAGGCGACCTGGTGGGTGATGCATGCTTCGCGCTTGCGGGAACGGGGCGCCTTCTCGGATACCGCCACTCCGGCTTTTGGCGGCCTGCGGACACCTTCAAGGAACGCGCCGAACTCGACGCCGACTACAACAAGGGCAATCGGCCCTGGGCGGTCTGGGAATCCGACGAGTCGATGGCGGTCGCGCTGTGATCGGACTGACCGCCGGTGAGCTCACCAGCGTGGCCCTGATCGGTGCGCACTGCGACGACATCGCGATCGGGGCGGGTGCGACGCTGATCGAGCTCACGCGGCAATACCCCGACATCGTGGTGAATGCTCTCGTGCTCACCGGCAGCGGAACCGACCGCGAGATCGAGGAGAAGAACGCGTTCGCTTCCCTGTGCGGCAAGGCCGAGGTTCGGCTCACCGTCGCCGACCTTCCCGATGGCCAGCTTCCCAGGCACTGGGGCGAGGTCAAGCGGCACATCGCCGGCTTTCGCAGCTCCTGCGAGCCCGATCTCGTCATCGGGCCGCAGCGCAACGACTCGCATCAGGACCATCGGCTGATCGCCGAACTGATCCCAACCGAATTCCGTGACCACCTCACCTTGGGCTACGAGATCGTGAAGTGGGAGTCGGACCTGCCGAGGGCCACCGTCTACTCACCCGTCACGGCGACGACCGCGATCCGCAAGGCCGAGGTGTTGCACGACTGCTACCGCTCGCAGCTCGACCGCGACTGGTTCGACCACGAAACCTTTCTCGGCCTCATGAGGCTGCGCGGCGTGCAGTGCCACAGCCGTTATGCCGAGGCCTTCGTCGTCGAAAAGAGCGTTCTGAGGCTCGGCCGTCCGTCGTCGAGCCTCACCAAGGCCGGCTGAAACCGAAGCAGGTCGACATGCGCATACTCGTAACCGGCTCCGACGGCTACCTCGGATCCCTTGTCGCGCCGCGGTTGTCGGCGGAAGGCCATGACGTCGTCGGCCTCGACACCGGCTATTACCGACATGGCTGGTTGTGCCCCGACCACATGACAACTGCCGACGGCAGCCCGAATCCCCATCTGCCGCAGGTGATCAACGGCGACATCCGTCGGATCGGCGTCGACGCTCTCCGCGTCTTCGACGCGATCGTGCACATGGCCGAACTGAGCAACGATCCGCTCGGCGATCTGATCGGCGCGGTCACCTATGACATCAACCATCTCGGCAGCGTGTCCTTGGCACGGCTGGCCAAGCTCGCAGGCGTTCCCCGCTTCGTGTACATGTCGTCGTGCAGTGTCTACGGCGTCGCCGAGGGCACCGTCGACGAGCGCAGCCCGCTCAACCCGCTCACCGCGTACGCGAAGTGCAAGGCGATGGTCGAACGCGACCTGACATCGATGGCGGACGATAACTTTTCGCCGACCTTTTTGCGAAACGCGACGGCCTTCGGAGCCTCTCCGCGGATGCGTTTCGACATCGTGCTGAACAACCTCTGCGGGTTGGCGTGGATCGAACACACCATTGCGATGACGAGTGACGGGACGCCGTGGCGGCCGCTCGTGCACGGCCTGGACATCGCGCAGGCGATCAGCTGTGCGCTTCGCGCGCCGCGCGAATCCGTGCATCGTCTGGTCGTGAACGTCGGATCCGACGACAACAACCGCACGGTCCGCGACATCGCCGAGACGGTGGCAGATGAATTCCCCGGCTGTGACCTGTCGTTCGGTCCTCCCGGCCCAGACCAGCGTAGCTATCGAGTCGGATTCGACAGGATCCACACCGTTTTTCCCGACTTCTCCACCAAATGGGATATCGCCGCGGGCGCGGCCCAGCTCCACCGCGTGTTCGAAAGCATCGAGCTGGATCCCGAGACGTTCTACGGGCGCGGCCATACCCGGCTCAAGCAGATCCAGTATCTGCTCAAGACCAATCAGGTTGACGACCGACTCTTTTGGAGGCACCCATGAAGTTCACACCGACCTCCGTCGAAGGCGTGATGATCGTCGATCTCGAACCGCACCGCGATGAGCGGGGCTTCTTTTCGCGGTCCTTCTGCTCGGCCGAATTCGAGAAGCATGGGCTCATCGGCGCGGTGTCACAGACGAATATCGTCTCCAGCGCTGTCAAGGGCACGCTGCGCGGGCTGCATCTGCAAGTGCCGCCGGATGCAGAGGCGAAGCTGGTCCGGTGCACGCGAGGTGAGATCGCCGACGTCGCCGTCGACGTGCGGCCCGACTCCCCGACCAAAGGCAGGCACGTCATGGTGACGTTGTCGGCCGACAACCATCGTGCGCTGTTTCTCCCGCCTTATGTCGCGCACGGGTTCCAGACCTTGGTGGACGACACCGAGGTCTGCTACCAGGTGAGCGGACCGTACGCGCCGCAGAGCGAGTGGGGCTTTCGCTGGAACGATCCCGAATTCGATATCGCGTGGCCGCTGCCGGTGTCCGCGCTGTCCGACAAGGATGCGGCGTGGCCCTTGGTGGCCCAGCAGTCGACGGCGGCCGGAGCCTGACATGTCGATTTTCAGCCCGGCCGACGGTGTCCTGCCCGCCGCCGGCGCACGTCGCCCGACCCGTGTCGGCCCCCACGTGCGGCGGCGGTCGAGATTCACCCTCCTCGACAAACTGCTCACGAGTGCGCCCGCGGCCAAGGCGCAGGGAAACCAGTGGAAGCGCGCCTATCACAGACGTGTGCTGATCGTGGACACACTGGTGATCACTGCGGCACTCGCGATTGCGCAGGTGCTCCGGTTCACCTTCTCGCCGGCGGCCGATCCGACCGAACTCATCGGCTGGCATCAGGTGACCGCGCTGGCGGTGGTACTCGCCACAACCTGGCTGGTTGCGCTGGAACTGCAACAGTCACGGGACCTCTCACTGGTCGGCGTCGGTGAAGCCGAGTACCGCAGGGTCTTCGCAGCCACCATGTGGGTGTTCGGCTCGATCGCCGTCATCGGGCTGCTCTTCAAGATCCCGATGTCGCGGCTCTTCCTGATGTTCGCGCTCGTCATCGGGCTCCCCGCGCTCGTGATGGCGAGACACTTCGTCCGTCGAGATCTGGCACGGCGCAGGAAGAACGGTCAGTACATCACCCGGGTGGTGGTACTCGGGCGCCCTGACTCCGTTGACGTGCTCTGCGAGAGCCTCCGGCGTTCGTCGGCCACCGGTCACCGCGTGGTCGGAGTGTGCGTGCCGAACTTCGACGGTGAGGTCGGCGACGAACTCGACACTCCGGTCGGCCGGGTGCCGATACTCGGCGATGACAGCTGCGTGGAGAACGCGCTCGACCTGACCGGGGCCGATGCCCTCGCAGTCGCCGCGGTCGAGCATCTCGGACACAAGAGGATGAAGAAGCTGATCTGGCGGTTGGAGGCGCTGGGAACGGATCTGATCGTGGTACCCGGCGTGACCGATATAGCCGGCCCGCGGTTGCGGATGACGCCGATCGACAACCTGCCGCTCTTCCAGATCGCGCCCCCGCGGCAGGACGGCCCCTCCGCCGTCGCCAAGCGGGCGTTCGACCTCGGGTTCGCAACAATCGCCCTGCTGGCCGCGTTGCCGATCCTCGCGATCGCCGCAGTGGCGATCAAGCTCGACGACAATGGCCCGGTCCTATTCCGCCAGGAGCGGGTTGGGTTCCGCGGCAACCGATTCCGCATCATCAAACTGAGGACGATGCTCCACGATGCCGAGGCGAGAAAGGATGCCGAGGTGGCCGCGGCGGCCGACAGCGGCGTCTTCTTCAAATCCGCGTGTGACTCGCGCGTCACCCGCGTCGGCCGGTTCCTGCGCGCCTCCAGCATCGACGAGCTGCCCCAGTTGCTCAACGTGCTCGGCGGCTCGATGAGCGTCGTGGGACCCCGTCCGTTGGTTCCCGGCGAAGGGGAGTCGGTCGAGGACTTCATCGAACGACGCAAGCTGGTCAAGCCGGGTATGACCGGCCTGTGGCAGATCTCCGGTCGGTCCGACCTGTCCGAAGACGAACGGATCAGGCTCGATCACTCCTACGTCGACAACTGGTCATGCGTGATGGATCTGATCATCGTCTGGCGAACGGTTCGCGCTGTGCTCAAGCGCGACGGAGCCTACTGAACACGCAAGTCCGAACGCGGAAGGGTTGACTACGATCACAATGAAGAAGGTATTGCTCACCGGGGCAACCGGATTCATCGGCTCCCACTGCATAGAGCCGCTTCTCCAGCGCGGCTACGAAGTGCATGCCGTCGCGGGCAGTTCGATGCCACCTCAGCTCAAGGGCGTCACCTGGCACCAGGCCGATTTGATGCGGAATGCGCGCGAACTCGTCGAGTCGGTTGACCCGAGCCACCTGTTGCATCTGGCGTGGCATGTCGTTCCGGGGCAGTTCGAGTCGCTGCAGAACTACCGATGGGTCAGCGCCAGCATGGACTTGCTGACTCACTTCTGCGGCGAGCGCGTGCTCATGTGTGGTTCGGGATACGAATACGACTGGGGCTATGGCTACTGCACCGAGAGCCGGACGCCGTTGACACCCAACACAGTCTACGGATCGTGCAAACATGCGTTGCACACGATGGCCCAGTCATTCGCGACACAGAACAGCCTGAGCTTCGCCTGGGGTCGGGTCTTCTTCCTCTACGGCCCGCGCGAACATCCGGATCGCCTTGTGTCATCGGTGATTCGATCGCTGCTGAAGAACGAGCCGGCGAAGTGCTCGCACGGCAAGCAGTTTCGCGACTACATGCATGTGCAGGACGTCGCCAACGGCCTGGTTGCCGCACTCGACAGCCCCGTCCAGGGAGCGGTGAACATCTCATCGGCACATGCGACACCCCTGCGCGACATCGTGCAGTCGATCGGAGAGCAGTTGGGCAAGTCGGAGCTGATCCGCCTCGGAGCGTTGCCTGCACGCCCCAACGACACCCCACTGGTCATCGGGGACAACACGAAGCTCGTCTCCGAGACGGGCTGGCAGCAGACATTCGAATTGGAAGCCGGACTTCGGCACACGATTGATTGGTGGAGAAGCGTTCTATGAGCAACTACTGCGTATTGGGCACGGGGATGGCCGGTTTCGGGGCCGCCCACAAGCTCAGAGAAGAAGGCATCACCCCGGTGCTCTTCGACAAGCAGGACCATTTCGGCGGCCACACGGCCTCGTACACCTTCGAAGGCGGCAAGTACACGTTCGACTCAGGTCCGCACATCTCGTTCACCAAGGTCGAGCGCATGCAGAAGCTGCTCGCCGACGCGATCGACGGCGAATACCGGAAGTTGAAGGCCACCGTCAACAACTACTGGCGCGGCTACTGGATCAAGCATCCCGCTCAAGTCAACCTCTACGGGTTGCCGCCGGAGGTGATCGTCAAGGCCGTCACGGACTTCGTTGCAGCCAAGCACCGGCCCGCCGGAGAGATCCGGCAGTACGAGGATTGGCTGCGCGCCAGCTACGGCGACTACTTCGCCGAGAACTTCCCGATGGACTACACCATCAAGTACCACACCACACCCGCCGCCAACATGAGCACCGACTGGATCGGCCCTCGTCTTTACGAGGGCAGTCTCGAACAGGTGCTGTTCGGTGCGCTGGCGCCTGCGTCGCCCGATGTTCACTACATCGACCACTTCCGCTACCCGGTGCGCGGCGGATTCGTCTCGTATCTGCGTCGATTCATGGAGTCCAACGACCTACGGCTCGGACACACGCTGCAGTCGATCGACCCGGTAAGGAAACAGGTCTCGTTCACCAACGGCGCTGTCGTCGACTACGAGAAGCTGATCTCCTCGGTGCCGCTTCCTGAGCTCATCCCGACCATCAAGGGTGCGCCGAGGGACGTCGTCGAGGCAGCGCAGCGGCTGGCGTGCAGCGAACTGGTCGTCGTCAACCTGGTGATCGACCGCGCCGACCTCATCGATGCTCACTGGACGTACTTCTATGACCGCGACATCTTCTTCACGCGGTTGAGCACACCGCATATGCAGTCGCCGAACAACATGCCGCCCGGATGCGGCGCGTTCCAGGCCGAGGTGTACTTCTCACCGAAATACCGGCCGCTCGATCGCAAGCCCGAGGACTGCATCCAGCCGGTCATCGACGACCTCCGTCGCGTCGGCCTGATTCGCGAAGAGGACAAGGTCCTGTTCTCGAAGGCGATGCACGTGAAGTACGCGAACGTCATCTTCGACCTGGAACGCGCCGCGTCGGTGGAGACCGTGCACGGATACCTGAACGACATCGGCGTGCACTACTGCGGACGCTACGGCGACTGGGCATACATCTGGACCGACGAATCGTTCATGAGCGGCGAGAACGCAGTTGAGAAGGCCTTGACGTCATGACGCGAGCGCTCCGGACGCTGCGCAACGGCCGCCATGCCTCGATGAGGATCAGTTGGACGGTGGTGGATCAGGGACTCAGCGCCCTGACAAACCTACTACTGTCGGTTCTGGTGGCACGGTCTGTCAGCGCAAATGCGTTCGGCGCGTTCGCGGTAGCCTTCCTCGTATATGGTCTCGTGCTCGGGCTCTCCCGAGCGGTCATCGGGCAGCCCCTCCAGATCAGCTCCGCCAGCGCCACGGACAGTGAGTTCCGGGGTGCTGCGGGGCACGCCCTCGGAGCGGCGCTGATCTTCGGCGCGGCTTCAGCCGTGTTAGCAGCCGTTGTCGGTCTGATCGTCGGTGCACAAACCGGAGGGGCGCTCACAGCACTGGGGCTGTGGTTCCCCGCTCTCATCGTCCAAGATGTCTGCCGCATGGCATTTTTCACCGAGGGACGGCCGAAGCGCGCGGCTGCAATCGACTCGGTATGGGCAGTGATCGTTCTCGGCGGCTTCTCCGCCACTTCGGCTTTCGGTATCGCCGGCGACGTGGTCGTCCCCTTGATGCTGTGGGGATTCGGGGCCGCAGTCGCAGCCGTCCACGGGATGGTGTTGCTCGGCGTCGGAGCGAGGTTGCGGGGCGCGGCCTGGTGGATGCGCAGTAGGCGACACATAAGCCGCTATCTCGGACTCGAGTATCTGCTCAGCATGGGGATAGCCCAGACCGGCATCCTGATGGTCGGTTTCGCCGCAACGCAGGCCGGAGTCGGCGCCATCCGCGCCGTGCAGATGCTGCTCGGGCCCACCAACGTCGTCGGCACTGCCGCGATGATCTTCACCACGACCGAGGTGGCAGCACGGCCCTCGGCGTCCGCACGATCACGGTCTCGGTTCGCATCGGGCGTGTCCGCCGTGTTGGCGACGGTGATTGCAGTCTACGTCGGCGTGTTGCTCGTGCTGCCCGACTCGGTGGGCCGGCATCTGCTGGGCGAGACGTGGGACGGCGCGAAAACCGTCATGGTGCCGCTGTGCGTGGCAGCTGTCGCCGCCGCGATCTCTGCAGGTCCCGCCGCGTCTCTGTACGGAATGGGCCTGGTGCGCGCAACCTTCTTCATCAACGTCGTCAGGGCGGCGCTCAACATCCTGTTGCTGGCAATCGGCATCTGGATCTGGGGTGCCGTCGGTGCGGCATGGGCACTGGCGATCACTGAGATCGCGTTGCTCCCTTTGTGGTTCATCCGCCTGCGAACCGCCGTGCGCAGCGTGAGAAACGATTCCGCCGCGGCCACGCCGACAGAAGCGCACACCGAAGACCACCAACCCTACGCGGTTTGCGTAGAGCCCCGTATCGGTTGACGCCGAGGAGAATCCACTTGAACATGCACATCGTCTACCGCATCTACGGCGGTGAGAATCTCAAGGGAAGGCCGTCCTACTACAGCAAGAGGACCTCGCTGGCATCGGCGCTGCTGGCGGCCGAGCGCGCAGACGCGCATGTGGTTATCCTGGCCGACGGTCCGATCCCCGACGATTTGCGGGCCCTTGCGTCCAGAAGGGCACGCATCGTCGGCATTCCGGGCGGTCCGGTCGGGATGCGGCGCAGCTTCATGGCAGGACTGCGGTACCCCGACGTCGCGGGGTGGCCGGATGACGACTTCGTCTACTTCTGTGAAGACGATTACCTCCACGATCCCGACGCCCTCGTCGAATTGAAGGCTGCCGCCGAAAAGTTGGACTGCGCCCACTACTTCGCGCTGTATGCCGCGATACCCGGCGACCCCGCTGTGGGCCGGGACATGCCGTACCGGGCGCCCACCTACTGGCGGTCGGAAAGAGACTTCACCGTCGGCACCACCAGGTGGGTGAACGTGCCCAACACCACGAGCACGTTCGGCGCGCGCGTCGGCAGCCTTCGAGAGGACATCGGAATCTTCCGCCAGGCCATGGTGCCCCATCCGCGTCGCTATCTGGACTATGAGATGTTTCTGGTGACGCAGGGCCAGTATCCGTACTCGTTGCCCGAGCTGTTCATCGACCATCCGTACGCGAGGTTCCGCACCGGGTTGAAGGCGTTCGCGGCGAACTCGGTGTTCACACCTTTCAGGATCGCCTATCAGTTGCGGGCTCTGACTCGACGTCGCAACCCGCACCTGCTGTATGCCGCGAGCCCGAACCTCGCGTCCCACATGGAATCAGACTTCTTGGCTCCTGGTGCCGATTGGGCGCTGATTGCCAACCGGGCCGACGAATGGGCGGACAGCCGATGACGACGCTCGACTCCATCGTCGGTTCAGAATCCGCGATGGAACCAACGCCGGCGCCGACGACGCCATCCGAGAGCGGCCGCGGCCGCGTTCTACTGGTCACCAAGACCGATTTCGACACACCCAGTGACGGTGGGACACTGCGGGTATCGGCAATCGCGCAGTGCCTGCGGGCAGCTCGATTCGATGTTGACGCGGTGTCCATCAGACGCTCCGACGGCCGCCGCGCTGCTCGCGGGACAGCCTCTGCTCCTACCGGTTTGAGCATGCGGGGTGTGTTCGCGGCGGCGAGAGTTGCCCTGGCTGTGGCACGCGTCGGCTCCATCTCGGTCGCACGCTGGTACTCGCCAACCGCGGCGGCGTCGATCACCGATCTCATGCGTCAAAACGAATACTCGGCTGTGTTGATCGAGCACAGCCAGCTGCTCGTCTACCGCAGCCTGTTCAACGACGTTCCTGTGGCCTTGGACATGCACAATGTCGAGTCCGAACTGCTGACCAACTACGCCCGCTCAACGCAATCGCGATGGCGAAAAGCTCTCGCCCGCTACGAAAGCCATCGGGTTCGCGGACTCGAGCTACGCGCTCGACAGTTCGTCGACACGGTCGTCACAGTGAGCGGTCACGATGCTGAGATCATGCGAAATGCGTCGGGCGATGCGCCGGTCGTGACGGCGCCGAACGGGGTGTCGGATGCGGCGTTCGGGGTCACGAAAACTTCTTCGGACTTGCCGACTGTCGTATTCGTCGCCCATCTGGGCTGGAAGCCGAATGTAGATGCTGCGCATTGGTTGATCGGCGCTGTCTGGCCGACGGTGCGACGACGTCGCCCTGATGCACGACTGCGGCTGATCGGTCGAAGCCCTGCCAAGTCGTTGGCGAAATACGACGGTCTCGACGGTGTCACCATTCACCCTGACGTGCCGTCGACCTTCCCGTATCTGAGTGAGGCGATGGTGGCGACGGCGCCGTTGCGCGCGGCAGGTGGCACCCGGTTGAAGATCCTCGAATCGATGGCAACCGGTACACCGGTCGTTTCCACATCGATGGGGGCGATGGGGCTTGAACATCTCGCCAGCGGTGAGGGTTTGGCGATCGCCGACACCCCCCACGACTTCGCGGAAGCCCTTCTGCAGCGCCTGGCTATCCCGATTCAGCCGGAAACAGTCCGGCGGGAGGTCGTTCGGTATCGCTGGACGCAATCTCTCGAGCCGCTTGTCGATGTTGTGAGAGAGAGAAGGTGGATATGACGACCGTGGTTCCCGTGACGGGCAATCCAGCCCACTCGAAGCCGGTGGGCTCGGCCGACTACGAGGTGGTGATCGTCACCTATCACAGCTGCGATGAGCTCGAGGCACTGGTCGCACAGGCGCGTGATGATCAACGAATCGTTGTCGTGGACAATTCATCTGGCGTCGACGGTACGAAGGGCGTCGTCGCGAGGTTCAGTGCGGGCCGATGGTTCGACGGCGGCGGCAACGGATTCGCCAAGGCCGCGAATCTCGGGGCGCGGACCTCCGCCGCGGACTACCTCATCTTCGCCAATCCCGACTGCCGGCCGACACCTGAAATCTGGGATGAACTCATCGACGATTTGAGGCGAGATCCCGATCTGGGTTTGGTCGGTGTCGGCGCCGCTGACGACTCAGGTCGGCTCGAGCTCGGAATCGGCGGATGGGAGCCCACGATGTGGCGAACGTTCGTCTACGCCTTCGGCCTGCATCGAATCTTCCCCAACGCGGGCGTTTACGCGCGACCTCGTACGGGCGAGGACATCGAACTGGATTGGTTGGGGGCGCCGTGTCTGGCTGTGCGTCGCGACCTGTTTCTCGAACTCGGCGGCTTCGATGAGCGGTATTTCCTCTACAACGACGACATGGAACTGGGCAGAACACTGCGGGCACACGGCAAGAAGCTACTGCTGCGCACCGATCTGCACGTACCACATGCCGGCGCAGGCTCAGGTGGCGAAGGGACGTCGATGTTCCAACAGCGAGGGACCTCGATGGCCGAGTATCTGCTCTACCACAACGGAACCGGCGCTGCGGCAGTGATGCGCGGGATGCTGGTTCTCGGCGCGGTGCCGCGAGCGATTGTGGCCCTGTTGAGGCGGCGGCGGTCACTTGCACGCCAACAGCGGGCATACATGGCGGGCCTCATCACTCGGCGTTCGCCGTACAGGCCTCAGTCACCAGAACTCACTTTGATCGAAAGGCAGTAAGAACATGGCGACACGTCCACGAGGCACTCTTGATGTTCAACGGCGTCGCAACGGCCAGGCCTTGCCCAACGTCCGCCTGCGTCCCGTCGACCGGGATCGGGTGCAGGGTTCTCCTCCGCCGATCGCGTCGATACTTGCACGCCCCCTGCTGCTCACGAGTTTCGTGATCCTCGGTGGCTTCGCGGGATTCGCGATGTGGAGCGGTGGCGACGGCTATCAATCCTCGGCTCTCGTTGAGTTCGCAGCCGGTGGCGGTGACATCGGCATGGTTCAGATGGAAGCGCAGACACTGGCCGAGAAGATGATCACCGAACCCGTCATCGATCGAGCCGCAGCGCGCCTCGACGAATCGCCGGCTGCGATCGAGGAAGCGACCTCCGCAAAGCGGCAGCCTGGCTCATACCTCGTTGAAGTCACCGCTACGGGCGGGACCCCGAAGATCGCGGCTGCCCGTGCCAACGCAGTTGCACAGGCCGCGGTGGACGAATTGCGGAACTCCGTTCTCAAGCGGGTGGATACGGCGACCATCGAGGCCAACTCTCTGCTGGGGGATCCGCTCCTCAACGATCCGAATGCAGAGGAAGCCCGTCGCACGCAGGTGGGTAGTGCGATCGGCGGACGCCAAGAGGGGCTGAAAGGCCAATCGGAGTCCTGGTCGGTCGTGAAGCCGGCCATCGAAGCGCAACCGGCTGGCGTGTCGAGGGCGCTGAGCACTGCGGTTGGAAACGCGGTCGGGCTCTTCGCGGGGTGCCTCGTCGCGGTGCTTCTCGGTACTCGCGGACTGCGTGTGTGGTCTGCCGGTGCAGTCCGACGTCTCGTGGGCGGCGTCGAAGTGCTGACGCCGTCTGAAACACCGCAACTGGCAGGCGAAATCGTCGAATCCGGCGATCCGTATGTCGCAGTGATCGTCACTCCGGGGGCTTCCGAAGTGGCGGCGCAGTTCGCAACCGACCTTCATCGACTCATTTCGACTCACGGCAAGACGGTCACCATCGTTCATGCACCACCGACCCCGGACAAGCACGCCGCAAGCCTGCTGCGGGTGGATGCACCCTCAAACGTCGCCGACCTGGTCGGCACCGACGTGGTCGTCATGGTGGTGGACGAGGGCACCGAATCGGCGGCGATGCTCGAGGGGCGCTCGGGATTCCGCTCGGTGATCCTCATGCGCCGGGCGAAGTCTCGTGTTTCGGATGGATTGTGGGCCGCAGGCGCCTTCGGGAGAAGCAGGCCCGCGATGATGCTTGCGAAATAGCGGGCGGCGGAATCGTGACTCCGACCGTCGCAGAGCGGCAGGCCGCAATGTGGATTGCCGGCCTGTTCCTGACCGCTGTGCTCGTGCAGCGGTTCTCCGTGCCGGGGCTCACCACGGTCGCGCTGCTGGTTCCGTTAACGCTGCTGTGGACCGCGGCCGCGTGGGTGAAAGGGGTTGTCGTCGTCGACAGGAGCCGACTGCTCGGGTGGCTGATGGTCGCTGTCTGCACAGGAGGTCTGCTTCTCGTCCAACTCCGCGTTGTCGAGGCTGCGGAGATCAGCGTCCGCGGTTGGGCGATCCTGCTCGTGATCTGGCTGGCGTTCGTCGTGAGATCGGCGGAGCGCAGCATTGCTGCCTACACGACGGCTTTGCACTACATCACGAACATCGCAACAGGGCTTGCGGTAGCGAGCATCGCGATGATCTTGATCCAAGTCGCCGGCGTGCCTTTCCAGGACTGGTTCGGACAGGTCGTTCCGGAGTTCATGCAGCTTGCCGGGTTCAACACGACGTACCCGATCGAGTTCGGTTCGCCGATCTTCAAGTCGAATGCGTTCATCGGACTGGAGCCGTCGATGATCTCGGCGCAACTGGGGGTGGGAGTACTCGCGGCGCTGTTGTCCGGTGCACGGGTATGGAAGCTCGTGGTGATGGTCGCGGGTCTGGTCGCTACCGTCGCCGGCTCGGGAATGATCATCGTGATTCTCGGCGTCCTCGTCATGCTCGTCGCACGGGGTTCTCGTCGTGCGGTGGCGTGGTACATCGCAGCCTTCGCAGTGGTGCTCGGGGCCGCATGGTTCACAAAGCTCGGAAGGTTGGTGTTCGACCGCGTCGGAGAATTCCAGTCGGACAGCTCGTCGACGTCGCTGCGGGTGTTCCAGCCATACCGCGTGCTCTATCCCCGGTGGACGCAGGATCTCGCGGGCGCGATACTCGGATACGGTCCCGGGTCGTCGCACAGGTTCGCCGAAGAAGCGAACGTTGCCGACATGCTCGTCACCACACCGGTGAAGATCTTCTTCGAATACGGGCTGCTCGGCGGCTTGATCCTCGGAGCCTTTGTCTTCTACTGCTATTGGGGGGGACCGAGCCGGGCGTTCGCCGTCTCTCTCTTCGTCAGTACCTGGTTGCTACAGGCGGGTCTGGCCTCGTTGATCATCACTTTGCCTGCGTTGGTGACCATCACACTCTGGTCGCCGCGACTTGGCGCGCCGATGGAGTCACGGCTTTCCGAGATACGGCTTCAGTCGTCGCGACGAAGAGCTCCCTCGGCAATTTCGCGGTACGCACAGACAGGGGCCGGTTGACACTTGCGCACTCACAGAAACACTGTCCTTCGACCGATGCGGTACGCCGACCGCACGATGCGGGTAATCCTTGCGATGTTGTTGTTCGTCGCGGCAACCATCGCTGGCTGCGCTCGAAGCGCGGGCGCGCCAGGAGGTTTCGTGTACCGGGATGGGCCGCAGTTGATGCTGAACGGTGCACCCTATCGTTTCGTCGGGGCGAACAACTACGACCTCACGGGTTGTCATACGGGAAACCCCGCTTCTGAGTCGGACGCCGACATGTACTTCAGACAACTGCCGCCGAACAGCATGACGCGAGTCTGGGCATTCGAAGAATGGGGATTCGCGGGCGTCGAGCGGGTCGTGCGAGTGGCCGAAAGGAACGGACAGAAGCTGGCTCTCGCGCTTGCCGACGGTGCCGGGTTCTGCAACTCGCCTCATTATGACGCGGCCTGGTACGCCCAGGGCTTCAGAGGCTCGTACTTCGCGTGGGTCGCGCAGTTGGCGAGCGCATTCAAGGATTCACCCGCCGTAGGGATCTGGGAGCTGATGAATGAACCCGGCTCCACCACCAGCGATCTGACCCTGCCTGTGATCAAGGAGTTCTACGATGCAACCGCAGCGCACATCAAACAATTCGACCCCAACCATCTCGTGTCCACCGGTGCGCTCGCCCCATGGCAGTCCTTTCAAGACGGTGCGTCCGGGTATGCCGACGTACACAGCGGTCCGGACATCGACCTCGTGAGTGTCCACGAATTCGACTACCCGTTCTCAGACGGGCAGGCGATCGTCTCGCCGCATTTCCACACCGCCCTCGCGGCCGCGCAGATGGTCGGGAAGCCGGTTTACGTCGGCGAGACAGGAGTGAGTCTGCGCAACGGCTGCATGATTGCCGACGAGCGTGCCCAGGTGCTGCGTCAGAAATTCGATCAATACCTCGCGTCCGGCGCCGCCGGAGTCCTGTACTGGGTCGTCGCAGGGCCTCCCAACGAGCCTGGCGACGTCTGCGACTCACAGTACGGCAGTCGGGATCCGATGCTCGGGGGACCTGTGATGAACATGATCGGTGAATATCGATGAAGCGTCTTGCCATGGTCAGCGCGGTGAACCCGTATCCAACAGATGCGGGTAAGAAGGTCGTATTGGCGGGCCTGCTCGACTACTTCGTCACGCGCCTGTCGGCCCAAAACGTGCACTATCTCCTCATCGGCGGCAAGACCGAGGTTCCGTTCCCGGTCTCGCTCACCCAAATCAACGGGCCGACCCCCTACCGGGCGCTGATGAACCTGATAGGCCGGACAGCCGTCGGTCAGCGGAGCATCCAGGAAGCTTTCCTGTGGTCGCGGAGCACTCACCGCGCGGTCAATCGGTGGTTTCAGGAGGTCGACGCGCATATCGAAATCTACGACACGGTCCGAACAGCCCAGTTCGCCAGTGAATCCGCGGGGCCGACCCGGATCTGTTACATGGACGATCTGTTCTCGGAGCGTTACGCCTCGATGCTCTCGACACTCAGAGCGGACAAGACCATTCGGTTTCGGCCACTGGGGAATTTCGGTGCACACGTGCCTCAGCAACTGCACTTCCTGACCGAAAACCCGATCACGCAGAAGGCTCTCCTGACGGCAGAGGCGCGACTTGTGGCGAAAAGCGAGAACAACGTCGCGCGGATATTCGATCGCTGCCTTCTGGTCAACGAGCACGAAACCGAGCTCCTTCAGAAACGAGGGGGCGCCTCGGCGCAATCGGTCAAGACGATCAGCCCTCTCGTCAAGACGCCGGCCATGGTGAAACGCGACTATCGCGGTGCTCCACAGTTCCTGTTCCTGGGTTTGTTGTCGTTGCCGCACAACGATTACGGGCTGCGGTCTTTCATCAGCGATACGTGGCCACTGGTACTCCGCAGGATGCCCGGCGCGCAGCTCAAGGTCATCGGAAGAGAGCCCCAACCGGAACTGTCCGCGGCGATATCGAAGTACGGAGCCGGATCCATTTCATTGCAGGGATTCGTTCCCGACCTTCGGTCTCTTATGTCCCAGAGCGCAGCGATGGTGAACCCGCTGCGATTCGGGTCGGGCATCAAGTTGAAGATCGTCGAAGCACTCGGCCAGCGACTGCCGGTGGTGTCGAGTGAGATCGGCGCGAGCGGGGTGCTTTCCGGTCCCGAAAACGGCGTTCTACTCGCAAAAGAGCCGGAGGAGTGGGTCGATCACCTCGAACAGCTCACGTCGTCGCGGCACAACTCGGACGTATCGGCCGCCGCCGAGGCGCATTTCGCCCGGATCTATTCCCGAGAAGCGGTATTCGCCTCCTACGACAACATATTCGGACTCGGCTAGGACCGGTGACACCATGACGAGAAGACTTGAAGAACGTGTCGAGGACGTCCTCTCCAGCGGGCGAACCGAAGATGACAACGGTGACGCGACGAGGCGCGGATCGTCCGGCATCTGGTGGCCCGGCCTTGCTGCGTTCGGTGTGTGCCTGTTCTGGATGTTGGTCGATTGGCGGACTCTGGCTCTCCCCCCGCCGTTTGAAGATGCCGCGATGCTGTTCAAGTACGCGGAGAATCTGGGTCACGGCGACGGCATCACATGGAATACCGGCCAGGCTCCTGGCGCCACCGATGGAGCGACGGATCTCGGATTCGTCTTGTTGTTAGCGCCTTTCGCGGCGATCGGCATACCTGCGGCGGTGGCCGCGATCTTCATCAACCTCGGCGCCGTCTTCGGTATCGGCGTCTTGTTCGGGGCAATCAACAGCCGTCTTTGGCAGCGGTCGGTGTGGTTGCCCGTTTGCGTGTCGCTGTTGGTCGCCAGCGGTCCGGCCGGCAGATATGTGCTGAGCGGTTACTCGCCGCCTGTGATGGCATTCATCCTCCTGACTGCCTTTGCCCTCGCAGTATTCGGCGCAGTCGAGCAGAGCCGGCGGCAGTCGCTGACGTTCTTCGCGGCGGCGGGAGCAGCTGCCGGACTCTGTGGCTGGTGGAGGCCGGAGGGCTTCGCCTTCGGACCGCTCGTCGTTGTCGCGGCACTTCTGATCACCATGCATTCGAGGCGTCATCGGTTGACCTCTTCATCATTCGCGGCAGCTCTTTTCGTTCCTTACGTGACACTGGTGCTGGCATGGGTGATCTTTCGGGTGCTGTATTTCGGCCAGCTTCTCCCCACTTCGGCCGTGATGAAGGGCGGCTCGCTACATCCCTGGAACGCTGTGTACTCACTGCAGTTCTACGGCGCTCTGCTGCTGCCGGTGGTGGGTGTGCTCCTCGTTCACAGCACGGGTCCCGGGCGCCGACGAAACTGGTGGTTGTGCGCCGCGATGCTGGTGGCATCCCTGATATGGATCAATGCAGCGGTTCAGCCGTCGGCGTGGGAACAGCGCGGCCTGGGGTTCGTTCCGCTGCTGTCCGACGTGGCGACCCTGGCGATCTTTGTTCCCGCGTTGATCGTGCTGGTCGTGGTCGGAATTCGGCGCAGAGACACGACCTGGGTGTTCCCGCTCGCACTGATAGTCGTATCGCTGGCTTGGATGGTGATCGCGACGACCCTCAACCACTGGGGTCGGATGCAATGGCCGCTGGTTCCCGTGCTCGCATCTGTCGGTGTCGCGTGTGCTTTGAGATTCACTGGGGATCGAAGGCCCGCGCCGACGACGGATGGAAGGCCATCCAAGGTTCCGGTCATTGTGTTGATACTGCTGGCGTGCGTCGGTCTGGGCCCTTTCGCCGTGAGCGGCGATTACCGCCAGTACGTGGTGTTCTACAACTTTCATCTGGCGGTCGCCGACGGGTTGAAAGGGATCGATACCTCCTCACTTCGGCTTGCCACCACCGAGGCGGGCTTGATCCCGCTTGCCGTGAGAGGCCCGTCGCTCGACACATGGGGGCACAACAATCGTGCCATCGCCGCGTCGCACGGCCTGCGTCTACAGTCGGAGATGAGCGCCTTTGCACCGAACTTCATTGCAGTGCACGGACTTCCACCTGACTTCGTCCGCGTACCCGATTGCCCTCGGCCACAGGACGGTTCTCGACTGTTCGAGAGTGACTGGTCGCAGATGGTAACGACGCTGTACAGCTATGCCCAGCAGCATGGACTGGAGCTCGCTCGGATGAGCGAGACGCATCCATGCGAAACATGGAGTCTGTGGGTTTCGTCGGACATCGACCCCCGCATTAGCAATGCGATCGATCAAATTCCCATGCCGGGAACAGAACTCGACGTGGGGAAGCCGTCATAGCGCTTCGCGCCGACAGGAGGTAAGTCAACATGGATATCGGGCTGGGAGCCAAGCGGAGTCGTCGGTACCGGGCGACCGCTGTAGATGTCGAGCGAGCCTCCTCACGCGTGCTGGCGGTTGTCGGACCGCTTGCTGAGATCGATGACGAGCACATCTGCGCAGTCCTGGCCGGAGCGACCGATTGCTCACCGCCTACTCGCGTCGGCCTTGTTCCCCGTTCTGATACTCCGTTGTGGAACTACGAGTCTCGGGACTGGCGGAAGGCTGTCACGCACCGCGCCGACCTCGACACCACCAACCTCGGCGAGCTCGTCACCCAGGTCCACAGCCGGCCTGGTACGCGAAAGCCGCTCGAGGTGCTGATCTGCGGCAACTATCTGGTGGTGGACTATTCGCATGCTCTGGGCGATGGCTTGCTGGGTGCGGTGCTGCTGGCCCTGCTCGGGGGCGCAGATGGCGTCCACCCCGCGATGCTTGCCAAAGACCTTCCGAAGTGGGCGATTTGGACAGCCGCGCTACGGCATTTCGTGCTGAATCCGGTCAACGCATTGAGAGTTCTGTCGCTACGAAGAACCAATAACGAAGTAGTTCAACCAACGGGTGCCAACCGGATAGCCGATTGGGAGTCCGCTCGCTGCGGATTCACGGCACTCATCGAACCTGCCACCCTCGCCGAGCTACGGTCCTGGGCGTCGCGCCGCTATCCGGGGATGTCGTGCGCGTCCCTGACCGTCGCGCTGCTGGCGGCCGCACTTCGCGACGAGGGCATCGAGGTCGATGAGCGTGTGACCGTGCTCGTCGATTGTCGACGCTACCTCGCTGCTCGACATCGGGAGTCGCAAGGCAATCTCGCTGCGGGCATTCCCATTCGGGTGCCGGCCGGATCATCTCCACTGGATGTCCGCCGGCAGATGCGGAAAGCCATCGAAGCACGGCGACCCTTCGCAAGGCTCGTGATCGCGGAAGTCAAAGCCCGACTCATGGGCGGGTCGATGGCCGCCGACCGCAGGCCCGGTGCTGACGACGTCGATGTTCCGGACCGGGTCCGCCTCACGGTCAGCGATCTGGGGCGGCTGAGAATTCTCGAGGGTCTCCGGTGGAAGACGAATGCTCAACTTCCGAGCGCGTCAGCTTATGTCGAGACCGACGGGCCCGACGCAATCGACATTGAGGTGACCGAACTTCTGGGCGCGCAATCCGTCACGGCCTCCTTCTGCAGCAAGATGATCCCGCCCTCGGTGATAGCGACGGCGTTCAAGCGCATGTGCGACGACCCCTTCGGAGTGCTCGAGTCGCTGTGAGGTCTGCCTGGAAATTCGACAGCGAGGTGCAAGTTTGGCAAATATCGAGAATCGAAACTCAGAGCAGGGCGAAAAGTTAGCAGAAGTGGGTTCGGCCCGTGGGTGCTGACGATCACCACTGCCCAGGCAACCTGGTCAGATATATTCTCATTCGCGGACTTGTCATCTGTACTGATGAAGTTGCTAAAGATGCATCATCTGTCGTTTGACAGCGATACTAGCAAAGTTATAGACTGCGAATCTTGCTTCGATAAGAGGGGCACTTCATGTCTGTGCGGTTTCATGATCAAGAGACACCTCCTTCTCTGATGCGCGGTGAGCGCGCGAGGACGATTCGCGATGTCGGGACCCCACTTCCGGTGGCCGCCAGGCGTGCAGGCGTGCTGCTTCTCGTGTCGGGGGTGGCACTCAACGTCTGGGCGCTGACCCCTCCTTCGGATCATGAGCAGCAATACGTGGGACAACCCGACCCGGCGCACCCTGCCGACTCCGAACTGGCGTTGGCATTGGAAAGCGCCGCCGATTCCGCCGCTGAGCTGAAACACGTCCCGGCCCTCGTCGCCCAGGTCGAAGACGAGGTCCAGGTTGAACCGAGGACACCGCTCTATGCGCAGGCCGTCGCGTACCCGAATCTGATGGCGGCGCTCAGGCAGGTCCCGATCCGAGAGAAGCTCGAGGCGGTGCTGGCGCTGCTCGGCGCCAAGGTCGAGGATCCGACGGAGCGCGAAGCCATGCAAGCCAAGCTGCGCTCTCTGCTGGACTTGCCGGACTCGGTGCTGGTGCAGTTGATCGAACTCCCGGAATTGGCCGAGTTCAGCGAGATGCTGGACCGGACCTATCTGGGTGAGTCCGAACTGTGGTGGGTCGAGGATCAGCTGAACAACATCGACGTCATACCGGTCACGGCGACATCGGACCGAATCATCGTGGCAGGCCGACCGACCTACATTTACGACTCCGCGGCGTCCAGTCGGCCCGTCGGGAACGGTGAACCTGCGCCCGAACTGAGGTCGATATCCGCACCCGAACCGTCCCCGCAGCAGTCGAAGGTCGCGGCGGTGTCGCAACCGGTGTCGCAACCGGTGTCCGTCGACGTGCCTGCCGCGGAATCGACGGAGCCGGCCGCGTTCAACGCCAGGTCGATGGTGGCGGTCGAACCCACTGCCGAGATCGCGGCTGACGAGCCGACCAATTCGCAGGTCGCCAAATCTTCCGAGGGCGCCAAACCCGCGATCGGCGGTAATCGGACAGCGCTTCACGCCGACTTCGACAGAGGGCGCCAGTTCGTCATGGACGCCACGGCGGCGCTGCGGGCGGCGTTCATCCCGAAGCCGTCCGAATCCACGGCGGTCACGACGAGCGGACAAGGCGACAATTCGGCGGTCGGCAGTGTCGACGCCGGCCCGGCAGGCGGCGGCCAGGACGATCCCGGCCAGGCGAACTCACCGGCCACATAGCAGAACCCGGGCCATCAGATCGACGTTTGAGCAAACAATACTTGCGCCCTCCTAAACGTGTGCAGAGCCGTGACGATTTCTAAGCGAGCGTCAATAACAGCAAAAAATTCAAATTATCGGCAGTGAGGCGCTGCAGCGACCCGGACACGAGGTATATAGCACTTAGAACGGCAGATATTTGCCGAACGAAACAATCCACTGCAACCAGCGACCCGACATTTCGCAAACTTTGTCTGTTAGCCAAACTGCGAAAACGAACGTGTCCGAAAGGTTTCGTTATACGCTCAGCAGTGCGATTGTCGCAAATTCGTAGAGGTCGACCATCGACTGTGGTCAGCCCGCGATCGGGGACGCGTACACAGGGAAACAGGGGGCAATTTGCCGTACAACAGCTTTCCGGATTGCAGACAAGGCCGTGTGCGAAGTGCGCCATGTTCACCAACGGTGACCTGACCCGGCGATCCAGCATGACGCGCAGCCGTGGGTCGGCTGCGAATGCGGCGAGTCCTCACACGCGAAGGGCGCAACTGGTGCTCCTCGCGATCATCGCGGGCTTCGTCATCAGTTCGATGCCGGGTATCGGTCCGCGTCAGGGATCCTCTTCGTGGCTTTGGGCCGTTCTGCAGCCGATGGCCTACGCCGCGGCAGCGCTGCTGTGTCTCATCAGGACGCCCGCCGATCAGAACGTCCGGCGGCTGGTGGCCATCGGCGTCGTGCTTTTCGGCCTGTCGACATTGGACCGCGACGAGTGGTTGGTGCGCACAGTGGACCCGTTGACCGTCTCGGTGCTGTCCCATCTGCTGCGAGGGACCTTCTATATCTGCATCGTCGTATCCGTCTTACTCCTCATCCGGAAGCGAGTGCGCCGACTGCCGTTGACCCGAGCGTTCGACGGAATAGTGGTTGCGCTGGGGGCGGCGACTATTGCGGCGTTATCAGCGCCGGCGCTGGGAGGATTCGCGCAGTCGGCGTCCACACGTGCGCGGCCGGTGGCGGATCTGTTGCTGCTCGCCCTCGTCTTGGGCGTGGTGTCGTTGTTCCGAGCGCCGCCGCCATCGTCGCTGTGGGTGCTGGTCGCCGCCTTGATGTTGATCGGGCTCGCCGACTGGATCGACGCGACTCGAGCGGTACAGGGCTCTTTCGAGGCTGGTGCTGTCGTGAACGCGACCTGCGTGGTGGCCGCCACCGCGTTGGCGCTCGCGCCGGGATGGGACACGCATTCGCGTATCACCCGAGTCTCACCAGCGTTATTTGCCCAAGCCGCTCCGATGATTGCAGCTGTGGCAGCGATCACCGTGATGGTCACCGCGAACTTCGTCCACATCAGCCCAGTGGTGAGGGTGTTGGCGGTGGCGACTTTGTCGGCCGCGCTGTGTCGGCAGGTGACGGCATTCTCCGAGGCGCGCAGGGCCGGGGAGCAAGCCGCCCTGGCGCAGACAGACGAGCTGACGGGGCTGCTGAACCGTCGCGGCCTGTACAACCAAGCCGCCCCCATCCTGTCGGGTGACGGATCGAACGAGTCGGGCCGGCCGACATGCGCGCTGCTGCTGCTCGACCTCGACCACTTCAAGGACATCAACGACTCGCTGGGGCACGCAGCAGGTGACGAGTTACTTCGTCGGGTAGCCGCCTGCCTCTGCGCATCGCTACGCGAGGAAGACATAGTGGCACGATTGGGCGGCGATGAATTCGCACTCGTTCTGCCCGGTGGTGCTATCGATCAAGCCGTGAAGATCGCCGTCGCGCTGACTACCGCCCTGGAACGGACGGTCAGACTCGACGGGGTACCGGTGCGGACCGGCGCCAGCATCGGTATCGCACTCGGCCCCGAACACGGACGCGACCTGGGAACTCTGTTGCGCCACGCCGACATCGCCATGTACCGGGCAAAACAAGACCGGGCAGGCTACCTCGTCTACACCCATCGTGCCGATGACCGCGTCGCCGCCCCTTGCGGTGCCGAACTGCTCACCCAACTGCGTCATGCAATTGCACACGGGGAGGTGATCGTGCATTACCAGCCGAAGGTCTGCATGACCACCGGCGATATAGTCGGCGTCGAGGCGTTGGTTCGCTGGCACCATCCGGAGCGCGGTCTGCTCTACCCAGACGAATTCCTACCGCAGACCCGACACAGCGCTCTGATGTGCGCCATGACGGAACTGGTCGTCCGACGCGCCCTTGACGATGCCGCCGTCTGGCACGCGCGCGGCCACCGGGTTCCGGTGTCCGTCAACCTCTTTCCGCCTACCGTGGCTGATTTGGATCTGCCGGCCAGGCTTGACGACACCTTGCGCCGAAAGGGGCTGCGCCCAGAAGCGTTGGCAGTCGAGATCACCGAGGATTTCCTGCTGGCCGACCCCGACCGGGCGCGTCATGTGCTCGACGGACTACATCGCCTCGGGATCGCCATCGCGATCGATGACTTCGGCAGCGGGAGCGCCTCGCTGGGTGATTTCAGTCAAATCCCTGTCGACGAGGTCAAACTCGATCGCTCCCTGTGTACCTCGATCGCCGAAAATCCGCGGGTGGCGCAGACGGTGCGGTCGATGATCGACGTGTCGCGCACGCTGGGCCTCACCACGGTCGCCGAGGGCGTGGAAACTCGAGCCTCCGCCGCGATACTGACGGGGTACGGATGCGACATCGCCCAAGGCCACTATTACTGTCAACCGCTGACCGCCAGCCAAACTCTCAATCTGCTCGCCACAGTCGCCAACGCAAACAGTCGGGGTCAGCGACAGCGTCAACCAGTTGGCGGCGCCGACACAGGAACGCAGACTGGCGAAAGTCATTCGGTGCCTGCGAAATTCGCAGGTGCGGCCAAGACGTTGGCGCAGGAAAGCTACGCGGGATACGCGCGTGCCATCGCGCGGCAGTTCGCCAGAATCAGGTCGGCAGCAACTCGACGCCTGCCAGCGCGACGGCGTCCTCACGGCTCGGCGCGGTGACCACGGCACTGAAGCCGTCGCCCTGCTTCCAGACGCTCGCCTTCAGCGTCTCGCCGGGGAACACCACGCCGGCGAACCGTGCGCCGTAGCTGCCGATGCGAGCGGTGTCGCCGTCGAGCAGCGCGTCCACCATCGCCTTACACGTCATGCCGTACGTGCACAGTCCGTGCAGGATCGGCCTGGGAAAGCCTGCGGCTGAGGCGAAGTCGGGATCGGAATGCAGCGGATTGCGGTCGCCGCACATCCGGTAGAGCAGCGCCTGCTGCGGCGATACCGGGATGGTCAGTTCGTAGTCGGGTTCGCGTTCCGGCGGCTCGGACGACGTCGACGGTCCGCGCTCACCGCCGAATCCACCTTCGCCGCGGGCGAAGATGGACCGCTTCTGCGTCCACAGCGGTGTTCCGTCCGGCGTCTTCACCGTCGTCTCCGACCAGATCACCGCGGCCTTGCCCTTGTCCCAGATGTCGGTGAACCGCGTGACGGCGATACCGGTGCCCGACGGCGGGATCGGCGCCGGGGCGGACACCGCCTCGCTGGCGTGCAGCACCTTGCTCAGCTCGATGTCGATGCCGGGGAACTTCACCGTCGGCGCCTTGGTGTCGTGGAAGGTGGCCGCGACGTTGCCGAACGTCGGCAGCACCTGCGGGGTGTCATCGACCAGATACCGCAGCTCGCGCTTGTCCATCGGGTCCTGACCCGCGCCAAGGGCGAGGTGGTACAGCTGGATGTCGCTGCTGCTCCACGAGAACTCGATGGGGTCGAGTTCGGCGCCGAGCGCCTCGTCGAGATTGATAGGCATCAGTTCTTCCCCGCAATGTGCAGTGCCGCAAGGTATCCGAATGTCATGGCAGGCCCGATCGTTCCGCCGGGGCCCGGGTAGGTGTGGCCCATCACCGGCGCGCTGACATTACCCGCCGCATAGAGGCCCTCGATCACCGAACCGTCGTCGCGCAGTGCGCGGCCGTTGACGTCGGTGACGATGCCGCCCTTGGTGCCGAGGTCGCCGGGCACCATCTTGGCCGCGTAGAACGGTCCGTGGCTGATCTCGCCGAGGTTCGGGTTCGGCTTGTTGGTCGGGTCGCCGTAGTAGCGGTCGTAGGCGCTCTCGCCGCGATGGAAATCCGCGTCGACGCCCTTGCGTGCGAAGCCGTTGAACCGCTCGACGGTCGCCACCAGTTGGTCGGCGGGCAGGCCGGCCTTGGCGGCCAACTCCTCGATGGTGTCCGCGACGACGATCACGCCGGACTCCAGCCATTTGCGCGGAATGCGCTGTCCCGGTTGAAGCCCCGCGAAGATGTAGCGGTCGCGGTACTGCTGGTCGAAGATCAGCCATGCCGGGATGTTCTCACCGGGCCCCGGGCCCTGCCCGTGCTCGCCGCCGTACATCTTGTGGCCGGCCTCGACGTAGGGCAGCGACTCGTTCATGAACCGCTTGGCGGACATGTTGACCATGATCGCGCCGGGTGAGTTGCGTTCCGACAGCGCGATCCACGGGGCGCCGACAAGGGGCACCGTCGGGATCCACCACGCGTCTTCCATGATGTCCAGCGCGGCGCCGACCTTCTCGCCGGCCAGGATGCCGTCGCCGGTGTTGGCCTTGGCGCCGACCGTCCACTCGGTGGAGATGGGAGCGCGCTGGTACTTCACCCGCATCTGCTCGTTGTGTTCGAACCCGCCCGAACCGAGGATCACGCCGCGGCGGGCCCTGATCAGTTCGGGCTCAGCGGATTCCGGCGCGTTCGCGTCGCGGACGTAGATTCCGCGGACCGCGCCGTCCTCCACGTAGAGGTCGGTGAAGGCGGTGTTCAGCCGCACGGGCACGCCCGCCTCTCGCAGGCCGATCCGAAGCGGTGCGATCAGCGCACGGCCCATTCCGACGAGGTTCTTACCGGTCGCCTTGGCCCACATTGTGCGGGCGCCGACCTTGAGGCTGCGCAGCACGCCGCGCGGATGGCGCTTGAGCATGTTCAGCCGCACGTAGTCCTGCTGCATCACAACGACATTGAGCGGAACCTTGCCGTACGGCGGTTCCAGGCCCGCCTCGTCCGGACCGAGTTTGCGGGCGTTGAACGGCTTCGGCTCGACGGACCTGCCGGTCGGCTTCCCGCCTGGAGCCTCGGGGTAGTAGTCGGAGTAATTGGGCACCCAGCACAGCTTCAACGGCGTGTGCTTGAGGACGAACGACAACATCTCGGGACCCCGCTCGAGATAGGTGTCGATGCGCTCGGGAGCGACCGCGTCACCGACGATGCCGTGCAGGTACGTCCGTGCGGCCTTAGGCGTGTCGGTGACACCGTCGCGCTTGAGCACCTCGTTGTTCGGGATCCACACGCCGCCACCTGACCGCGCAGTGGAACCGCCATAGTGCGGGGCCTTCTCCACGACTAATGTTGAGAGGCCCTGATGGGCGGCGGTGAGGGCAGCAACCATGCCGGCGCCGCCGCTTCCGACCACGACGACGTCGAACTCCTGTCCTGTCATGTAGAACACGTTATAGAATTGCCCGGCCACCGAACAACTGCGCCGGTCGGACAACACGAGGGGAATTCGCCTAATGCTCACTGCCCAGGTGCGTGACGAGCTGGCCGCCGACCTGGCACAGGCCGAACGCAGCCGCGTCCCGATCGACCCGTTGACCACGGGCAACCCCGATATCGACGTCGTCGACGCCTACGAGATCCAGCTGATCAACATCCGCCAGCGGGTCGCCGAGGGCGCGCGTGTGATCGGTCACAAAGTGGGCCTGTCGAGCAAGGCGATGCAGGAGATGATGGGCGTCGACGAGCCCGACTACGGCCACCTGCTCGACGAGATGGCTGTCTTCGAGGACAAGCCGGTGCCCGCGGGGAAATACCTCTATCCGCGGGTGGAGGTCGAGGTCGGCTTCATATTGGCCGACGACCTGCCGGGGGAGGGCTGCACCGAGGACGACGTGCTGGCCGCCACCGCCGCGTTCGCACCGGCCATCGAACTGATCGACACCCGCATCAAGGACTGGAAGATCAAGCTGTGCGACACGATCGCCGACAACGCCTCCTCCGCGGGCTGGGTGCTCGGCGAGGCCAGGGTGTCGCCCAAGGACATCGACATCTGCAACATCGACGCGGTTCTGACCCGCAACGGTGAGGTCGTCGCCAAGGGCCGCAGCGACGCGGTGCTGGGCAACCCGGTGACCGCGGTGGCGTGGCTGGCCCGCAAGGTGGACAGCTTCGGCGTGCGGTTGAAGGCTGGAGACATCGTTCTGCCCGGATCGTGCACCAAGGCGTTCGACGCGAACCCGGGCGACGCGTTCGTCGCAGACTTCGACGGGCTGGGCTCGGTCCACCTGTCGTTCGAGTAGAGGAGCATTCAATGCCGCAGAAGGTATCCGCAGCCATCGTCGGATCCGGGAACATCAGCACCGACCTGCTGTACAAGCTGCTGCGCTCGGAATGGATCGAGCCGCGCTGGATGGTCGGTATCGACCCCGAGAGTGAAGGCCTGGCCCGGGCGCGCAAGCTCGGCCTGGAGACCAGCGCCGAAGGCGCGGACTGGCTACTCGGACTCGACGAGAAGCCCGACCTGCTGTTCGAGGCCACCAGCGCCTACGTGCACCGCGACGCCGCCCCCAAGTACGCCGAGGCCGGTATCCGCGCGATCGACCTGACCCCCGCGGCGGTCGGACCAGGCGTGATCCCGCCGGCCAACCTGCGCGCACATCTGGACGCGCCGAACGTCAACATGGTCACCTGCGGCGGCCAGGCGACGATTCCGATGGTCTACGCGGTGAGCCGCGTCGTCGAGGTGCCGTACGCCGAGATCGTGGCGTCGGTCTCGTCGGCCTCCGCCGGGCCGGGCACCCGGGCAAACATCGACGAGTTCACGAAAACGACCAGTGCGGGTGTCGAGGTGATCGGCGGCGCCAAACGCGGTAAGGCGATCATCATCCTGAATCCCGCCGAGCCGCCGATGATCATGCGCGACACCATCTTCTGCGCGATCCCGGAGGACGCCGACCGCGACGCGATCACGCAGTCGATCAAGGAGGTCGTCGCCGAGGTGCAGACCTATGTGCCCGGCTACCGACTGCTCAACGAACCACAGTTCGACGAGCCGTCGGTGGTCAACGGCGGCAACCACGTCGTCACCACGTTCATCGAAGTCGAGGGTGCGGGCGACTATCTCCCGCCCTACGCTGGAAACCTGGACATCATGACCGCCGCGGCGACGAAAGTCGGCGAGGAGATCGCCAAGGAGTCCCTGACAGCAACAGCGGGAGGCCAGGCATGAGTACCGAAGGCGTGTATTTCAACCCGATCTGGGACGTCCGGATGACGGACACGTCGCTGCGGGACGGCAGCCACCACAAGCGCCACCAGTTCACCAAAGAGGAAGTGCACGCGATCGTCGCGGCGCTGGACGCCGCGGGCGTGCCCGTCATCGAGGTCACCCACGGCGACGGCCTCGGCGGGTCGAGCTTCAACTACGGCTTCTCCAAGACACCCGAGCAGGAGCTCATCAAGCTCGCGGCGGAGACCGCCAAGGAGTCCAAGATCGCCTTCCTGATGCTGCCGGGCGTCGGCACCAAGGAGGACATCAAGGAGGCGCAGAACAACGGCGGCTCGATCTGCCGGATCGCCACGCACTGCACCGAGGCCGACGTGTCGATCCAGCACTTCGGGCTGGCCCGCGAACTCGGCCTGGAGACCGTCGGCTTCCTGATGATGAGCCACACCATCCCGCCGGAGAAGCTGGCCGCCCAGGCCCGCATCATGGCCGACGCCGGATGCCAGTGCGTGTACGTCGTCGACTCCGCGGGCGCGCTGGTGCTCGAGGGCGTGCGCGACCGCGTCGCCGCTCTGGTCGCCGAACTGGGTGACGACGCCCAGGTCGGTTTCCACGGCCACGAGAACCTGGGCCTCGGGGTGGCCAACAGCATCGAGGCGGTCCGGGCGGGCGCCAAACAGATCGACGGGTCATGCCGACGGTTCGGCGCAGGCGCGGGCAATGCCCCCGTCGAGGCGCTGATCGGGGTCTTCGACAAGATCGGCGTCAAGACCGGCATCGACTTCTTCGACATCGCCGACGCGGCGGAAGAGGTGGTCGCACCGGCCATGCCCGCCGAATGCCTGCTCGACCGCAATGCCTTGATCATGGGCTATTCGGGCGTGTACTCCAGCTTCCTCAAGCACGCCATCCGGCAATCCGAGCGCTACGGTGTGCCCGCTCACCAGCTGCTTCACCGCGCCGGACAGCGCAAGCTGATCGGCGGCCAGGAGGACCAGCTCATCGACATCGCGTTGGAGATCAAGCGCGAGCAGGACAGCGGCGAGAAGGTCACGCACTAAGATCCCCGCTATGCGCGGAATCATCCTCGCTGGGGGGACAGGAACGCGGCTGCATCCCATCACGCTTGGGGCGAGCAAGCAGCTGCTGCCGGTGTACGACAAGCCGATGGTCTACTACCCGCTGACGACGCTGATGCTCGCCGGGATACGCGATGTCCTGGTCATCACGACGCCTGCGGAAGCCGATGCGTTCAGCCGGCTGCTCGGCGACGGACACCAGTTCGGCATCTCGATCACCTACGCCGTGCAGCCGAGCCCGGACGGACTCGCTCAAGCTTTCGTCATCGGCCGTGAGCACATCGGGTCGGATGCGGCGGCACTTGCCCTCGGCGACAACATCTTCTACGGCCCGGGCCTCGGCACTCAGCTCGGCCGGTTCAGCGACATCGCCGGCGGGATGATCTTCGCCTACCGGGTCGCCAACCCGAGCGCGTACGGCGTCGTCGAGTTCGACGACCAGTTCCGTGCGGTGTCGCTCGAGGAGAAGCCGAAATCGCCGCGTTCGCCGTACGCCGTGCCGGGCCTCTACTTCTATGACAACGACGTGCTCGAGATCGCCGCGGGTCTGCAACCGTCCGACCGCGGCGAATACGAGATCACCGACGTCAACCGTGCATATCTGGACCGGGGCAGGCTGGCGGTCGAGGTGTTGCCCCGCGGTACGGCGTGGCTCGACACCGGCACCTTCGACTCGCTGCTCGATGCGGGGAACTACGTCCGGACCATCGAGGAGCGGCAGGGCCTCAAGATCGGGGTGCCCGAAGAGGTCGCCTGGCGGCTCGGTTACGTCTCCGACGACGAGCTGAGGGAGCGCGCCGAACTCTTGGTCAAGTCGGGCTACGGAAACTATCTGCTGTCTCTGCTCGATGACGGCGCCGAGCCCGCTCGCTAGGGCCGCTAAGCAATTTTTTTCGACTGCCGATAACCGGCCGTTGTCCAGGCATGACGACCGACCGAGCGTGCCGTCGTGCGCCCAGCGTCGTTTAGCTGCCGGCCTTATCGGCTAGGCCTTGGGATGCGACTGAACAATCGCAGACCGATAGGAGTGTTTTTCCGATGAAGATGTCCGCAATGACCGTTCGACGCGGCCTGTACGGCATGTTCGCAGGCGGCCTGCTTGGTGGCGTCGCATCCGCGGCGATGATCATGCCGTCCGCGAACGCTGAGCCCGTCACGCCGACGACGCCTGATGACTGCACCTTCAGCAGCGCCGCCACCACGTCGAGCACGGTTTCGGCCAAGATGAGCTCGTATCTCGCGGCCCATCCCGAGACCAATGAGGACCTGACCGACATCGCCAAGCAGTCCCTGGAGGATGCGCAGGTTTCGTACCGCGCTTACTTCGCGGACAATCCGCAGGTGGAGGCCGATCTGAAGGCGATCAACCAGCCCGCGGCCGACCTCATCAGCGAGTGCGGCATCGTGATCCGTCCGACGCCGATCTCCGAGGCGCTGCAGGGCGTCTAACCGTCGACCAACCGCTCATCGCGCCGGCACTCTCCGCCGGCGCGATGAGTGTCAAATCTCTTGTGAGAACGACGGCCTGGCGCCGCCGAGCCTTGCGGTCAGCGCATCGGCCGTCGCGGTGAGCGCACGGGCCCGTTTGGCGATCTCCGCATCGGTGAGCGCGCGGCCGATCTGCAGCGAGACCACCATCGTCTGGCGGTGGTGGTGGTCGAAGACCGGGGCGGAGATGACGCTGATGTCATGCCGCTGCCGACTGCCCGGTGGAGTTTCGCTGCGCAGGTGAACCCGTTCGCCGATGTCGGCGATCAGCTCGCCGAGCAGGGCGGTCAGCTCGTCGGGCAGCCTGCTCGACATCCCGGCCATCAGCGCGTAGAGCCTGCGTCCGCCCGGCGTCAGGCGTTCCACGAGGTATCCGGTCCGACGGCATTCGTCGACGACGCGTTGCAGTCGGGCGCCGTCCGTGCGCAGCGGGATCGTCGGTTCCCTCGCCAGCCAGTCACGCAGCGCGGCGTCATCCCACAGCACGAACATCAGCCCGACCGGCGGTGCGAACGGATAACTCTGACCGACCCGCACACCGACGTCGGCGCCCGGCGGCCCGACGAGTTCCAAGACGGTGATGCGGTCGTCGACCACCGCCGAGAGCGCCGCGGTGGTGCCCGACATCGTCGACAGCCTCCGCAGTTCCGCCCTTGCCGCGGGGTCGACGCGCAGCGACTCCTGCGCGGTGTGCCCCAGCCCGATGAGGGCCGGGCCGAGGCGATACGTCTTGTCGCGCGAGTCGCGTACGAGGTAGTCAGCGTCGGTCAGGGTGGTGACGATGCCAAGGCAGGTGGGCTTGCTCAGACCCAGCCTGCGGGCCAGCTCCGACACCCCGAACCGGTCGTTGGGATGGCGGGCGAGGAAGTCGAGGATCGCGATCACGCGTTCGGTCGGCGGTGATGACCGACCCGACGTTTCGGCGCTCGACATATCAGAAATGTACCTTGGCGTTCCAAATATCGAACGAAATCTGGCGTCAGGCCGTTGACGCGAATGAGAACACGTTCTAGTTTCTAGGGGTGTACTCCGAGCCACTGACCGACGCGATCGCCGAGGCCGAGCATTTGGTCGCCACCGCCCCGTTCATCGAATCCGAGGCGGATCTGCTCGAAGGCCTGCAGTATCTGGCCGGCTGCATCTCGGCCTGCACCCGCGTGGCCTTCGACTACGAGCGCGACCATCCGTTCCTGCAGTCGGGCACGGGTCCGTTCACCAAGATGGGCCTGGACAACCCCGACACCCTGTACTTCGGCACCCGCGTGCAACCCGGCCACGAGTACGTCGTCACCGGCAAGCGCGGCACGACCACCGATCTGAGCTTCCAGATGCTCGGCGGCGAGTACACAGACGACAACGTGCCGGTGAGCCAGGCGGCGTTCGACGATCGCGAACTGGACATCGCCGCCGATGGCACATTCGAGTGGCGGGTGACCCCCAACAGCCCGTCACAGCTGCTTGTTCGCGAGGTCTACAACGACTGGAGTGCGCAACGCGGATACATCAGCATCGCGCGGACCGACACCGCGGGCACCGCACCGCCGCCGCTGACCAAGGAGCTCATCGAAAAGCGTTACGCCGTAGCGGGAAAGCAGCTCGTGCAGCGGGTGAAGACGTGGCTGCAGTTCCCTCAGTGGTTCTACAACACGTTGCCGGTCAACACGATGGTGGCGCCTCGCCTCACCCCGGGTGGCCTGGCGACGCAGTACTCGTCGGTCGGGCACTTCGACCTGAACCCGGACCAGGCGCTGCTGATCACACTGCCGGTGCCCGACGCCCCCTATCTCGGCTTCCAGCTGGGCAGCCTCTGGTACATCTCGCTGGACTACATCAACCACCAGACGTCGTTGAACGGCACTCAGGCACAAGCGGATCCGGACGGCAAGATCCGTTTCGTGGTGTCCGACGCGAACCCGGGCGTGACGAACTGGGTCGAGACGCTCGGCCACCGCAAGGGTTATCTGCAGTTCCGCTGGCAGCGACTCTCGCGTGAACTGACCGAGGCGGACGGCCCGACGGTGGAGCTGCTCGACATCGACAAGGTCGCCGCGGCGCTGCCCTACTACGAGTCGAACAAGATTTCCGAAGAGGCGTGGCGGGCCCGAATCGCGCTACGCCAGAAGCAGATCGGCGACAGGATGGTTGCATAGGATGACAGGACTTCTCGAAGACCGGGTGGTGGTCATCAGCGGCGTCGGACCGGCTCTCGGTACGACGTTGGCGAGGCGATGTGCCGACGCGGGCGCCGACCTGGTCCTCGCGGCCAGGACCGTCGAGCGGCTCGACGATGTGGCCAAGCAGATCACCGACCTCGGCAGGCGCGCGGTGTCGGTCGGCACGGACATCACCGACGAGGCGCAGGTGAACAACCTCGTCGAGCAGACGCTTTCGGCGTATGGCCGCGTCGACGTGCTGATCAACAATGCGTTCCGGGTGCCGTCGATGAAGCCGTTGGCCGACACCACGTTCGAGCACATGCGCGACGCGATCGAGCTGACCGTGTTCGGGGCGTTGCGGTTGATCCAGGGCTTCACGCCTGCACTCGTCGAGGCGAAAGGCTCCGTGGTGAACGTGAACTCGATGGTGGTGCGTCACTCACAGGCCAAGTACGGCGCGTACAAGATGGCGAAGTCAGCGCTGCTGGCCATGTCGCAGTCGCTGGCCACCGAGCTCGGCGAGCAGGGCATCCGGGTGAACTCCGTTCTGCCCGGCTACATCTGGGGTGGAACGCTGAAGAGCTACTTCGAGCATCAGGCGGGCAAGTACGGCACCAGCGTCGAGGACATCTACAACGCCGCCGCCGCGGGCTCCGACCTGAAGAGGCTGCCCACCGAGGACGAGGTGGCCTCGGCGATCCTCTTCATGGCCAGTGACCTCTCCAGCGGTATCACCGGTCAGTCGCTGGACGTGAACTGCGGGGAGTACAAGGCCTGATGACTGCCCCACGCACCGATCCAGGGTCCGTCGAGGAATTGAAGGCGTCGGCGACGAAGGCGTGCGGGCTCGACGACTTCGGCTCCGACGACGACAACTACACCGAGGCGCTCGGCGTGCTGCTCGAGTCGTATCGGCGCGATGCCGACCTGACGGAGCTCGGCAGCAAGATGCACCGCTTTTTCGTCCGCAACGCGCTGGTCGCGCGGCTGATGTCGGAGGCGGCGTGGAAGCAGTATCCGGAGCATGCGGACGTGGCGATCGAACGGCCGATCTTCGTCACCGGCCTGCCCCGCACGGGCACCACCGCACTGCACAGGCTGATGACCGCCGACCCGCGGCATCAGGGTCTGGAGTTGTGGCTAGCCGAGTTCCCGCAGCCGCGGCCGCCGCGGGACACCTGGTCGCAGAACCCGGTTTTCCGTGAACTCGACGCCCGGTTCACCAAGGCACACAACGAGAACCCCGACTACACCGGGCTGCACTTCATGACCGCCGACGAGGTCGAGGAGTGCTGGCAGCTGCTGCGGCAGTCGCTTCACTCTGTGTCCTACGAAACGCTTGCGCACCTTCCGACGTACTCGCAGTGGCTGGCCCGCCAGGACTGGACCAAGCCGTATCAGCGGCACCGCAAGAACCTTGCGCTGATCGGGCTGAACGACGCGGACAAGCGATGGGTGCTGAAGAACCCCAGCCACCTGTTCGCGCTGGACGCGCTGATGGCCACCTACCCGGATGCGCTTGTGGTGCAATGCCACCGGCCGGTGGAGACCATCATGGCGTCGATGTGCTCGTTGGCCCAGCACACCACCGAGGGCTGGTCCAACAGTTTCACCGGTGAGCTGATCGGACAGGACTCGATGGAGACGTGGTCGCGGGGCATGGAGTTGTTCACCGCCGAACGCGCCAAACACGATCCGGCCCAGTTCTACGACATGGACTACTTCGAGTTGATCAAGGATCCGATCGGCACCGTCGAGGGCATCTATCGGCACTTCGGCATCGAGTTGACCGACGAGGCGCGCGCCGCGATGGAGGCGAGCGACGCGGAGAGCAAGCAGGGCCCGCGGGCACCCAAGCACACATACTCGCTCGAGGACTACGGCCTGACCGTCGACGCCGTCAGGGAGCGCTTCAAGGGTCTCTGACTTCTGGAGGAACTAGCCGTCGCCGGGCGGTGGCCCTTCGGGCACCTCCTGCAGAACACCCTCGGCCACAGCGTGTTTGATGCTGTCGGCCAATTTCGGACACGCTTTGGCCCGGGCAGGCTCACCGCCGGATTCGCGCAGTTCGGCGAAGTACGCGCAGCGCTTGGCCGCGTCGGTATTCCATTGCACCGAGGTGTGGGCCGGCCCCAACTTCTTGACGCTGACCGAGACATGGCAGAACCGGCAGTCGACGGACACCAGGCCGGAGTTGAGGTAGCGGTCGCGGTCGCGCTGGGTGGCCTCGCGCACGGCCGCCGCCCTGACCGGGTCGGAGGCGAAATTCGGTGCCTTCGACCATGATCCGCTGCCCTTGTCGGTTGGCGTATGAGCATGGTCGTCGTCGTGCACGCCGTGCAGCGCCAACATCGACTGCGCAAGGCGGTCAACGTCCGGGGCGTCCTGCTTGTCGCGCGAACTCATGACGGTGACTAGTTGGCTGCCTGTTCGGCTTTTTCCTTCTCCGCCGCCTGGGCTTTGAGGTTCTCTTCGACCTCGATGTGCCACTTCTCGTTCGCGGCAGTCGTGTCGACCTCGATCTCGAAGCGGTCGGTCATATCCGGTGTCACATCGGCGGCGTCGACGTAGAACTGCTGATACCAGCGGCGCATCTGGTAGACCGCGCCGTCTTCCTCGACGAGCAGCGGATTGTCGATGCGGGTCTTGTGCTTCCAGATCTCGACGTCCTGCAGGAAGCCCTTGCTGACACCGTCGGTGAAGGCCGCGGCCAACTTCTCGGTGGTCTCCTCGTCGAGGCCCTTGGGCTTTTCGACGATCACACCCCACTGCAGCACGAACGAATCCTGGGTGACGGGGTAGTGGCAGTTGATCAGGATCGACTCGGCCTTGAAGTCCCCGTAGGTGTTGTGCAGCCAGTTGATCATGAACGACGGCCCGAAGTAGGACGCCTCGGAGTCGAGGTGTGCCTCGCCGTAGGCCGTGCCCATGTCGTTGATATCGGGCCTACCGACGTTGTGCAGGTACTGCGACGCGATATGGCCCTCGAAGACGTTCTTGAAGTACGTCGGCAGGCCGTAGTGGATGTAGAAGAAGTGCGCCATGTCGGTGACGTTGTCGATGATCTCGCGGCAGTTGGAACCCTCGATGAGCATCGAGTTCCAGCGCCAGTCGGTCCATCCGTCGTCGGCGAACTCCGGGATATCGGGGATGCGGACCTCAGGCGGCGGGGGATTGCCCTCGTGGTCGTGCCAGACGAACAACAGCCCACCGCGCACGTCGGTGGTCCAGGCGCGGGTGCGGGCCAGTCTCGGCGTGCGCTTGGCGTACGGCACCAGCTTGCACTTGCCGTCCCCGCCCCAGCGCCAGTCGTGGAACGGGCAGGCCACCTCGTCACCCTTGATGGTGCCCTGGGCCAGGTTGCCGCCCATGTGCCTGCAGTAGCCGTCGAGGACCTTGAGTTCGCCCTGCGAGTCGGCGAAGACGACCAGCATGGTGCCGAAGATCTCGATCCCGTGCGGCTTGCCGTCCAGGTAGTCCGTCACCGGTCCGAGGCAGTGCCAACCGCGCGCGTATCGGTCCGGCAGCGCGCCGGTGTCGATTTCGCGAATGCCGCTGGCGGCTGAGTCAGTCGTCACGTCGCGCCTCCTTTGCTCTCTAACTAGAACACGTTACAGTTTTTCCCGTTCGCCGCGCAAGGTAAACACCGTCTACCTGGTATATCTAGACGATGCCGCTGTTCACATTCGAGGGCCGATCGCCGACGGTCGACCCTGGCGCCTTCATCGCACCGACCGCCACGCTCGTCGGCGATGTCCATGTCGAGGCCGGTGCCTCGGTGTGGTTCAACGCGGTCCTGCGCGCGGACTTCGCCCCCATCATCGTCCGCGAGGGCGCCAACGTACAGGACTGCAGCGTGCTGCATGCTCCGCCGGGGATACCGGTCGACATCGGGCCGGGGGCGACGGTCGCCCACGGCTGTGTGATCCACGGGGCCCACATCGGTGCGGAGGCCGTCATCGCCAACCATTCGACGGTGCTCGACGGCGCGGTGATCGGCAGGCGCAGCCTGATCGCCGCCCACTCGCTGGTGACCAGTGAGACCAAGATTCCCGACGAGGTCGTGGCGGCGGGTTCGCCCGCCAAGGTCAGGGGACCGGTCGCGGGCACCGGGGCGCAGTTGTGGGTGGACACCAATCCCGGCGCCTACCAGGATCTGGCGCGCCGTTATGCGATCGGGTTGCGCGAGATAACCGAACCCGGCCAGCCCTAGATCTTGCGGGCGCTGCGGGTGGCGGCGTCGAGTTCCCAGTAGGCGCGCAGCGCGACGATCTTGCCCTCGTCGTTCACGCGATAGGTGAAGACGCCCTCGGCGACGACCTCGTATCCACTCGACCGGATCACGATGTTGCCGACGTTGGCTTCCTCGCTGCCGCACTGGTAGGTCTTGTCGAAGTTGAAGGTCAGCTCGCTCGGCGCTATCGCCATGTCGTAGAACTTCGCGATCGCGTCTTTACCCCTGTGCCCCTTGCCTTCCGGGTCGAAATGCGAAGGCCCGATGGGGTCCTCGACGATCGCGTCGTCGGCGAACAGCGACAGCCACGTCTCCTTGTCGTGCGCGACCGCCGCCTCGCGGGAACGCAGCCCCGCCTCGTGGACCGGCGTGCTCATCACCCTCCTACCTCGCTCGCTCCGGTCCTCGCTCGTTCCTCGCTGCGATCCTCACTCACTCCCACGGCCAGTCCTGCCAGCCCGAGTGGATGTAGGTGTCGGCGAAGCGCTTCATCGAGTCGATCTTCTTGTCCAGCGGGGCGTCGAAGCCCAAACCTTCGAAAACCCAGGGGATGCCGATGTAGTCGGTGACTCCCGCCGCGACCAGATCGCGGTGCCCGTCGACACCGAATCTGTCGATGCACACGGCCTGATACTCGAACGGGTCATCGGCGCGGCCCGCATCGGCCAGCAGCTTCTTGAGTTTGGCGATCGTTTCCGACAACTGGTCACAGGTCATCATCGCGCTGGTCCAGCCGTCACCGACCCGCACGGCGCGTTTGAGCGCGACATCGGTGTGGCCGCCGACGTAGAACGGCACGGGCTTCGACGGTGCCGGGCTCATCTGCAGCCGGTCGAAGTCGTAGAACTCGCCGTGGAACTCGACCATGCCGCCGGCGAGCACCAGCTTGATCACGTCGATCATCTCGTCGACGCGCTTGCCCCGCTTGGCGTAGGGCACCCCGCACCACTCGAATTCCTCGGGTGCCCAGCCGATTCCCACGCCGAAACCGAACCGGTTGTTGGTGAGGTTGGCCACCGAGCCGACCTGGCGGGCCAGCAGCAGCGGATTGCGCGAACCGAGCTTCATCACGTTGGTGTAGAAGCGCAGTTTCGAGGTGACCGCCCCCAAGGCGCCCGCCAGGATCAACGGATCAACCCATGGCGAGTTCTCGTCGAACATCCGCTTGCCGTCGGCGGTGTAGGGATAATCGACGGACTGCTTCTCGAAGTAGAAGATCGAGTCAGGCAGCGCGATGTTGTCGAAGCCGAGTTCCTCGGCCGCCTTGGCGATTTCGATCAGCTGGTCCAGCGGGCTGAACGCGATGCTGATCGTGTACTTCATCCTCGTCATGGTTTGTCCGAGCTGACGACCCACATCGAGAAGTACTGTGCGCCACCGCCGTACGCGTGGCCGAGCGCCTTGCGGGCGCCTTTCACCTGATGGTCGCCTGCCTTGCCCATCACCTGGATGGCTGATTCGGCGAACCGGATCATGCCGGACGCGCCGATCGGATTCGACGAGAGCACGCCGCCGGATGCGTTGAACGGGATTCGGCCGGTGATCTCGGTTTCGCCCGCCTCGGTGAGCTTCCAGCCCTCGCCTTCGGGTGCGAAGCCGAGGCTCTCCAACCACATCGGCTCGTACCAGGAGAACGGCACGTACACCTCGGCCGCGTCGATCTCGTCGACCGGGCTCTTGATCCCGGCGTCCCTCCACAGCGCGGCGGCGGCGTCGCGGCTGGCCTGGGGGTTGACCTGATCACGTCCGGCATACGCCAGGGGTTCGGTGCGCAGCGATGTGGCGTGGATCCACGCGACGGGATGACCCTCGGCAACCCGGGCATCCGCGGACGCCTCGTCGCCGATCACCATCGCCGCGGCGCCGTCCGACGACGGGCAGGTCTCGTCGTAGCGGATCGGATCCCACAGCATCGGCGACTCCATCACCTTCTCGAGGGTGATATCGGGCTGGTGCAGATGCGCCAACGGGTTCTTGGCGCCGTTGCGCCGGTCCTTGACGGCCACCATGGCGCCGATGTGGTTCGGGGCGCCCGAGCGACGGATGTATGCGCGCACGTGCGGGGCGAAGTAGCCACCGGCCCCCGCGCCGACCGGTTTGGTGAACGGCACCGGAATGCTCAACGCCCACATGGCGTTCGACTCCGACTGCTTCTCCCACGCCATCGTCAGCACGCGCTTGTACTTGCCCGACTGCACGAGGCTGGCCGCGACGATCGCGGTGGAACCGCCGACCGAGCCCGCGGTGTGCACACGGATCAGCGGCTTGTTGGTCGCGCCCATGGCGTCGGCCATGAACAGCTCGGGCATCATCACGCCCTCGAAGAAGTCGGGCGCCTTGCCGACCACCACGGCATCGATGTCGTCGAACGTCGAACCCGAGTCCTCCAGGGCCCTGTCGATGGCCTCGCGCACCAAGCCGTTCATCGACACGTCCTTGCGCTTGGCGACGTAGTTCGTCTGCCCGGTGCCCAGCACCGCTGCGAGTTGCTTGGCCACTACTTCCCCTCCAAGACTGCGACGAGATTCTGTTGCAGCACAGGGCCGCTGGTCGCGTGGGCGAGCACGCGCTGCGCCGACCCGTCGAAGATGTGCTGAGCGGCGAAGCCGATCCGTTCGAGGCCGGCGGAGAACATCGGGTTGGCGGAGAGCGCGCCGCCCGACGGGTTGATCTTCGTCGTCGACGGAAGCCCGATCGCCTGGGCGAGGATCAGCTGCTGGTGGCTGAAAGGGGCGTGGATCTCGGCCACCTCGATGGAGGCGGTGTCGCCGCCCGTCGCAGCCTGCGCAGACGCCGCCGTCGACGGTGAGGTGGTCAGGTCACGAGCGCCGAGCACCGGGGTCTCGATGCGGTGCTCGATGCCGGTGATCCAGGCGGGGTTCTCCCGCAACTCACGGGCCCTGTCGCCCGCGGCGAGCACGATCGCCGATGCGCCGTCGGTGATCGGCGCGATGTCATGGCGCCGAAGCGGGTCGGCGAAGAACGGCCGCTCGAGCAGTTCGTCGATGCTTTTTGCAGGTTTCTCCGAATCGGTGCGCCCTGCTGCGGCGAACGCGTCGAGCGCCACCTGAGCCATCTGCTCGGCGGTCCACTTGCCCGCGTCCAGGCCGAGGCGCGCCTGCAGGCCGGCCATCGAAACCGAGTCCGGCCACAGCGGCGCGACGGTGTAGGGGTCGGTCTGCAGTGCGAGTACCCGGCGCAGGGTGCCCGCCGACGACTTGCCGAAGCCGTAGACCAGTGCCGTCTCCACCTGGCCGGTGAGCAGTTTGATGTAGGCCTCGTAGAGCGCCCACGCGGCGTCCATCTCGACGTGCGACTCGTTGATCGGCGGCACGGCCCCGATCGAATCGATCGCCGAGATGAACGAGAAGGCCCGGCCGGCAAGGTAATCCGATGAGCCAGAGCACCAGAAACCGATGTCGGTCTGCTTGAGGCCCAGTTCCTCGTAGAGCTGGTGGAAACACGGCATCAGCATTTCGACGCCGTTGGTGGTGCCGTCGGTGCGGCGGACGTGGGGTGCGTGCGCGAAGCCCACCACTGCTATGTCAGTCATCGGTCAGGCCCTTTACAGGTGGTGCTTGTAGGAGTCGTAGTCCGCATCGGGCTCGCCCGTCGGCCGGAAGTAGTCGATGTTGTCGATACCGAGGCCCCACTCTTCGCGAGGCTTCCACACCGCCTCGACCCGCATGCCCATCCGGACGTCGGCCGGATCGATCTCGGTGACCAGATGCAGGAAGGGGATGTCGGCGCCGTCGAGCAGCACATAGGCCGCGACGTAGGGCGGCTTGATCCGCTGTCCGGGGAAGGGGATGTTGATGATCGCGAACGTCGTGACGGTGCCTTTGTCGCTCAGTTCGACGAACTGGTCGAGTTCCAGACCGGTGGCCGGATCGGCCTCCTTGGGCGGGAAGTACACAGGGCCTGGTTTATCGCCGCGTCCTCGTCCCGTCCGTGCCGCGAGCAGCTTGCCTTCTTCGAGCGCGCGCAGAAATTTGGACTCGGGAAGCGATGCGGTGTGCTGGATTTCGATCGACGACGGCGACACCTGGATCTGGACCGGCTCACGGTCGTCGGGCTGACCCTCGGGTTCGGCATCCTCGCCGAGCGCGAAATACGCGATGTCGGTGATCGCGCCGACGGGTTCGTCGACCCAGTGCGCGTGCACCCGCCCGCCGGTGCTGATCTCATCCGACGACGCGGCGGCCACCGCGTGCAGCATCGGGACGTCGGCCCCGTCGAGCTTGATCAGCGCCCACGCGAACGGCTTGTCGAGCGGCTGACCCTCCAGCGGCGTGGACTGCCAGGTCCACGACACGATCGTCCCGACGCTGCTCACCGGTACGATCTCGGTCAATTGCTCGTAGGTGACCGGGTCGTATTCGGCAGGCGGCACGTGCACCCGGCCGTCGGAACCGCGCACGCCGACGATTCGCCGCTCGCGCAGGGCGGTGAAGAACTGGGACAGGAGTGGTCCAACTGAACGGGTGTAGTCGAAGGAGAGCTTCAACGGCGCCGAGAGTGGCCGTTCATGCTCATCGATCTGCACCGGGCTGCTTTGGCTGGTGGTCACGGCTTCGAGTAGAACAGGTTCTAATAATAGTTTCAAGGATGGGTGCGGAGGCGGACTAATGAAGTTGGGACTTCAGCTGGGTTATTGGGGCGCGCAGCCGCCGGACAACCACGCCGAACTGGTGGCGACGGCCGAGGATGCGGGGTTCGACACGGTCTTCACCGCCGAGGCGTGGGGGTCGGACGCCTACACGCCGCTGGCCTGGTGGGGCCGCGAGACGAAACGGATGCGGCTGGGCACGTCGGTCATCCAACTGTCGGCCAGGACCCCGACGGCCTGCGCGATGGCCGCGCTGACGCTCGACCACCTCTCCGGCGGGCGGCACATTCTCGGGCTCGGCGTATCGGGGCCGCAGGTGGTGGAGGGCTGGTACGGGGCGAAGTTCCCGAAGCCGCTGGCCCGCACCCGGGAGTACATCGACATCCTGCGGCAGGTCTGGGCTCGCGAGGCGCCGGTGCACAGCGACGGTCCGCACTACCCGTTGCCGTTGACGGGTGAGGGCACCACCGGTCTGGGCAAGAACCTCAAGCCGATCACCCATCCGCTGCGCGCGGACATCCCGATCATGCTTGGCGCCGAGGGACCGAAGAACGTCGCGCTCGCGGCCGAGATCTGCGACGGCTGGCTGCCCATCTTCTACTCGCCGCGCATCGCGGGCATGTACAACGAGTGGCTCGACGAGGGCTTCGCCAGGCCCGGCGCGCGCCACACCAGGGAGACGTTCGAGATCTGCGCGACGGCACAGGTCGTCGTCACCGACGACCGCGCCGGGGTGATGGAGTTGATCAAGCCGCACCTGGCGCTCTACATGGGCGGGATGGGCGCCGAGGACACCAACTTCCACGCCGATGTCTACCGCCGGATGGGCTACGCCGAGGTCGTCGACGACGTGACCAAGCTGTTCCGCAGCGACCGCAAGGACGAGGCGGCGAAGATCATCCCCGACGAGCTCGTCGACGACTCCGCGATCGTCGGCGACCTGGCGTACGTGCAGCAGCAGATCAAGGCGTGGGAGGCGGCCGGCGTGACGATGATGGTGGTCGGAGCGCGCTCACCCGAGCAGATTCGTGACCTCGCCGGCCTGATCTAGTGTCGTGAGTCATTAATTCTGGTGCAGTAGTTTCCGATGCTGGCCAGGATTTGGTCGGCGGTTTTGGTCCAGACGTAGGGTTTGGGGTTGT
>JAWQNE010000027.1:0-72657 GCA_033741175.1 Mycolicibacterium sp. 120270
CCACTCCGCGATCAACGCATCCCGATGCGAATTCAGCGCCGCCTCGAACATGGCGGCGTCGTGACCGGCCAGCTTGATCCGCCAGCAGGTGAACTGCCCGTCGCTGGTCTTACTGATCGACTGCTCGCGCGGCGGCCCGGGTTTGGGGTCGGGGCGCGGTTCCAGTTTGACCGCGGTGCGCAACTGGGACACCGAGGCGGCACGCGCCAACTGCGCATAATGAGCATCAGAGCCGTCGGCGGCGCGGGTGGCGATGACGCCGACCTGATCCAGCGACAGCCGGCCCTCCCGCATCGCTTGTGCGCACAACGGGAACTCGGCGACCCGGTGGGCCACCGCGGCGATGGTGGCAGCGTTGGCCGGCGAGGCACCGGTTTTCCAGGCCACCAGCGCGGTCACCGAGCGGCATCCGGTGTTGCCCCACAGATTGTCGTGGTCGATTTCGGCGACGATGTCGACGATGCGGGCATCGATGGCGTTGCGCTGCCCGGCCAACTCCGCCAACTCCTCGAACAACACCTCCAACCGCGCCTCACGAGGCGGCGAGGGAACAAACGACGGAGCCGACATAACAACATCAAAGCAGCGGGGTCTGACAAGTAGCCGTAGCTCTCGCGAGCAGACGCAAATGCACGCCGCGTCCTGGGTTTTCGCGTGCATTTGCGTCTGCTCGTCACCAATACCGCATCGCCGAGGCAAAGAGTTCGGTCAGCGACGCGATATCGCTATCCACCGGAGCGTTCTGCAGCAACCGCTGCTGCGGCCACGCGCCCTCGGCCAGATCGGCGCAGTCCGCCTCGGCGTACCCCACGGCCGATAACCCGTTGGGCATTCCCACCGCAGCCATGATCCGGACGAGTTCGTCGGCGAGCACGACGCCTGCGTCCTCCTGCGCGGCATCGGTGACGTCGCCGCCCAAATGTCCCGCCGCCTCGATATGGCGTTGCGGATCGGTGCTCGCGGTGGACCGGAACACGGCCGGTGCGTTGAGGATCACCGACATACCGTGCGGGACAATCGGTTCCGATCCCGGATAGCCGTCGGCGTGGAAACTGCGGACCTGTCCCGCCACCGCGTAGGACATTGCGTGCGGGATGTGCACGCCCGCGTTTCCGAACGCGATGCCCGCCAGCGTGGCGGCCCACATCGTCTGCTCGCGCGCCTCGCGGTCAGAGGCATCGGCAACGGCGCGTTCCAGGTACCGGCCGAGAAGTCGCAGGGCTTCCAGGCTGCCGAGGTCGCTCCACGGGTTGGCGCCCTGGCTCATCGGCCGCAGGCTCGGCCTGGCGGGGGCCGGACGACGCACGAACGGCCGCGCGGTGAACGACTCCAGCGCGTGCGACAGCACATCAAGGCCCGAGCATGCGACGACCTCGGCAGGCAGGGTGTCGGTGCTGTCGGGGTCGACGAGCGCCTCGGTCGGCCGCAGCGCGGGTGAGGCGATACCCGTCTTCGCCTTCATGGACAGCAGGTCGAAGATCGCGATGCCGGTCACCTCGCTACCCGTGCCGGACGTCGTCGGGCATGCGATGTGCGGCCGCAGCGGACCGGGCACCGGCGTTCCCTCGCCGACCGGCGGGTTGACGTAAGACAGGAAGTCGGCCGGGTGGGTGGCGTACAGGTCGGCCGCCTTCGCGGTGTCCATCACCGACCCGCCGCCGACCGATACGTAACCGTCGGGCGCGGCCTCTGCCGCGAACGCCGCCGCGCTGGTGAACGACTCGTCCGTCGGTTCGACGTGCGATTCCGCATAGGTCACGACGTCGATGCCGGCATCCCGCAGAGAGCGTCGCGCGGTGTCGAAGACTTCTAGACCGGCGACGACGGGGTCGGTGAACAACGCCACCCGGGTCATCCCGAGCGCCGCGGCCCGGTCGCCCAGCTCGGTCACGCAGCCCCGGCCGAAGGTGACGCGGGAGGCATCGACGGTGAACGCCGTGTCCATGCCGTCGCCGGTGGGTTGATAATGACAGCAGCTCATCGAGCCTCCCCTTGCCTACCGGCGAGCATATAGCAGAGAGCGGTGGTCATGACCGACGTTCAAATCAGCACCCACGCACAGCTTTTCGACCTCACCGGAAAGCGCGCGCTGGTCACCGGGGGCACCCGCGGCATCGGCATGATGATGGCGCGCGGGCTGCTGCAGGCAGGAGCGACGGTGACGATCAGCTCCCGCAAGGCCGACGCCTGCGAAAGCGCCAGGGAACAGCTGTCGAAGTTCGGCGACGTGACGGCGATTCCGGCCGACCTGTCCCGTCACGACGAGTGCATCCGACTGGCCGAGCAGGTCAGCACGGAAAACGACGGACTGCACATACTCATCAACAATGCGGGCGCCACGTGGGGCGAACCACTGGACAGCTTCCCCGACTCGGCATGGGACAAGGTGCTCGACCTCAACGTCAAGTCCCCCTTCTGGATGGTCCAGGCGCTGCTGCCTGCCCTGCGCCGGGCGGGCACCGCCGACGACCCCGCCCGCGTCATCAACGTCGGAAGCATCGACGCGATCCACGTCAGCCCGATGCCGACGTACTCGTATTCGACCAGCAAGGCCGCCGTGCATCAGCTGACACGCGTGCTCGCTCGCGAACTGGGGCCGCAGCACATCACCGTCAACGCCGTCGCCCCGGGGCCGTTCGAATCCAAGATGATGGCGGCGACGCTCGAGGCCTTCGGCGAGGCGATCACGGCGGCTGCCCCGCTTCGCCGGATCGGCCGTGACGACGACATGGCCGGCATCGCAGTGTTCCTAGCCAGCCGCGCGGGCTCCTACCTGACCGGTGCGGTCATCCCGGTCGACGGCGGCATCGCGACGACCGCGTCGGGAACGGCCAGCTGACGCAGTTCGCTCACCTCCAAGAGCATCCCCGTTGTTTACTCAGATACTCATTGGTATCTTTGCGGCGCCGGGAAACCCCAAGGAGGCGAAGTGAGCGACGTGTCGAACAGGAAGAAGCCGATCGCCGAGCCGCTCGGGGCGGTGAGTGAGCTCGGCGCACCCGCGCAGTCGTCCGTGACACCGGTCAAGGTGTTGGCCGTCATCGGCGGCGCGATCCTGGCTCTGCAGCTGTACGTGGTGACCAGGTGGGTGACCGGGCCCTATTTCGAGCGGGTGCCGACGGGTCCGAGCGACCCGCCGATGTACATGAAGATCCCCCTGATCGCCAACGCGGCCATCCTCTGGGTGGGTCTGCCTTTCGCCCTGTGGTTCTTCATCATTCGGCCATGGGTGCGCGAGCGGCGCATCACGCTCGACGGCATGTTGCTGGTGTCGATGGGCCTGATGTTCTTTCAGGACCCCATCCTCAACTACTTCAACACGTGGTGCACCTACAACACCTGGTTGTTCAACCGTGGCTCATGGTCGCCCTACATTCCCGGCTGGGTGTCGCCGGAGGAACCCGGACACCAGGTCGCCGAACCCCTTCTAACCAACGTGCCGGGGTACGCGTACGGGGTTCTGCTGATCACCATCGTCGGATGCTGGGTGATGCGAAAGATCAAGGCGCGCTGGCCCAACATCAGCAACCTGCGGCTGATCCTGGTCACCTACGCGATCGCCTTCGTCTTCGATTTCGTGATGGAAGCCCTTGTCCTGCTGCCGATCGGGCTCTACACGTATCCCGGCGCGATCCGCGCGTTGTCGTTCAACGCAGGCACGTATTACCAGTGGCCGATCTACGAGGGGCTGATGTGGGGAGGCGTCCAAGCCGCCCTGTGCTGCCTGCGCTTCTTCACCGACGACCGCGGCAGGACCGTGGTCGAACGCGGACTCGACAGCGTCCGCGGCGGCGTTGTCCGGCAACAGTTCACGCGATTCCTTGCGATCTTCGCAGGGGTCAGCGCCTGCTTCTTCATCTTCTACAACATCCCCGCGGTCTGGCTCGGCATGCACGCCGATCCCTGGCCGGAGGACCACATGAAGCGGTCGTACTTCAACGGAGGCATCTGCGGCGACGGCACCGACAGGCCGTGCCCCGACCCCGCCCTGCCGATTCCGACCAAGCATTCCGGCTACATCAACGTCGACGGCAAGCTGGTGCTGCCCGACGGCGCCGAGATGCCGAAGATCATTCCCTTCGAGCGAAATTGAAGCCAGGCGCCCAGAGTTGAGGCCGATGCCCCATGTGCTTTGACGGTCGGGAGGTCCACCCTTGCCTGATCAGCAAGGTTTGGAGGCAATCATGTTCACGATCGACGAGTTGGCCGCAGTTCCACTGTTCTCGGAACTGGAGGACAAGGCGCTGGAATACCTCGCCGGAGAAGTCGAGGACATTCACCTCGACCGCGGCGAGTACGTAGCTCACGAGGGCGAAAACCGATTCCTGGCGGTCGTCGTCGAGGGCAGGACCGAGTTGACGAAGATGGTCAACGGCGTCGAACGGGTGATCGGCACGCGTTACCCGGGCGAGCTCGGCGGCGAGGTTCCGATGACGCTCGGCACGCCGCTGCCCGCCAGCATGCGGGCCGTCGAGCCGTCGCGCGTGCTCAAGGTGACCGCCGAGGTGTTCCACACGCTCGCCGCCATGGCCCCCGAGGTTTCGGCGGCCGTCGGTGCCGCCGCCCTCGAGCGGATGGACATGCTCGCGAACGCCACCACGCAGCCCCAGGAACCGGCGCTCTATGTTGTCGGCCCGCGAGTCGACCCGAAGGTGCACAGCTGCGACAGCTTCCTTCACCGCAATCAGATTGCGTACGAACGCTTGAACCCCGATGACAGTCGCGCCATCGCGCGCACCACGAGCGGCGCTCTCAACGGCCCCTTCCCCGTGGTGTTGCTTCGCGACGGCACGCAGCTGGTCGACCCGACGATGCGGGCCGTCGCCACCGTCGCGGGACTGACGGTGGCACCCGGCGAATCGCACTACGACACGGTCATCATCGGCGGCGGGCCTGCCGGCCTGACCGCAGCCGTCAACGGTGCTTCCGAAGGCCTGCGGACGGCACTGATCGAATCCTTTGCGCCCGGCGGTCAGGCGGGTACGTCGAGCCGGATCGAGAACTACACCGGGTTTCCGTACGGCGTCTCCGGCGACGAGCTGGCGAGCCGCGCACTGCGACAGGCGAAGCGCCTCGGTGCCGAGATCATCGTGACCCGCCGGGTCGAGCGAATCGACCCTGCCGAGATGACGGTCACGCTCGACGGCGGCGACGTTCTACGCACGAGGTCGATCGTCCTGGCCACGGGTGTGCAATGGCGGCGTCTGCCGGTGGAGTCGATCGATCGGTTCGTCGGGGCAGGCGTCTACTACGGCGCAGCGCCCAGCGATGCCGGGCTGGCGCAGGGAGCCGACGTCTATCTGGTCGGCGCGGGCAACTCGGCGGGGCAGGCCGCCATCTTCTTCGCCAAGCACGCACGGTCGGTGACGCTGCTCGTGCGCGGAGAAACGTTGGCCGAGAACATGTCTCACTACCTCGTCGAGCAGATCGGCACTATTGCGAACATCAGGGTCGAGACCCGGTCCGAAATCGTCGCGCTGGACGGTCAGGAACAGCTCGAGGCGATCGAGGTCGCCGATCGACGGAGCGGTACCACGACGCGGCGCGACGCGCGCGTGCTGTTCGTACTCATCGGCGCAGAAGCGGCCACCGACTGGCTGCCACCCGAAATCGCCCGGGACGACCACGGATTCATCGTCACGGGAGCGCTTGCCGGGAAGGCGGATTCGTGGACAGCGCAACGCGCACCGTTGGATCTGGAAACGAGCGCGCCGGGAATCTTCGCCGTCGGCGATGTCCGCTCCGGATCGGTGAAGCGCGTCGCCGCGTCCGTCGGCGAGGGCGGTGTGGCGATCGCGCTCGTACACCGTTACCTACAAGCGGCCACCGTTTGACGCCGTCAGCGTGGCGGCCAGAGTCCCCCGATGAAGCGCTGCACGCTGCGGCCCAACGAATGCGGTACGTGGTCGGGGTCCATCAGGTCGTTCTCCGCCAGCGAGCTGGCTTCCCCGGCGACGGTATGCCTGGTGAACGGCTTCAGCGTCCTGCCGTCGCCCCGGAGATCCTCGACGGCGGCGAGCAACGACCCGAAGCCATCGAGCTCGTGGGCGGGCACCCCCAGATGCTCCGCAACGAGTTGGTTTCGGATATTGACGATCTCGGCCCGGATCTCGTCGTGATCCGGACCGCCCAGCTCCGCCTCGATCGCGATGTCGCACTCGCTGTCGAAACCCATCGACCGGTTGTTGAGGTTCGATGAGCCGATGCGCAGCAGCCTGTCGTCGATCGTCATGACCTTCGAATGCACGTAGATGGCGGCGCCGCCGTCGGTGACCGGATAGTAGATGCCCAGCCGCCCGTGTTCGTCTGCCTCCCAGAGGACTTGGATGAGCCGGTGACGGGCTCCGTCCATCGTCGCCTGCTCGAGACGGTTGCTGCCCCGTCGGGGAATGACGATGACGACCTCCGGGCCGTCGTCTTCCCGTAGCCGGTCGGCGAGCGCGTCGACGATGCGCCGGGCGGCCAGATACTGGTTCTCCAGATAGATGGTGTGACGTGCCGACGCGATCGCGGCGAGGTTGAGCGCTTCGACTTCCCGGACCTCATCGCGGTCGTTCAGTTCGGGCAGGGTGCGCGCGATGGCGACGTCGACGCCGCGCAATGACGGCGCCAGCTTGCTCGGCCATGGGACGTGTCTGGCGTCGATCGGCCCGAGTGACCGGCCCGTCGCCGTCTCCCATCTCTGCCTGGCCTGTTCGGCGAGGGCGCCGGCGGCCTCGCCGTCGACCGCCGCCCCGACTTCGTGTCGCGGACCGTAGCCGCGCCCGACCGTGCGGCGGTTACGGCTGCCGTGCTCGTGGGCGCGGGTGTCCCATCTGTCGACGGTGAGGTCGAGTCCGCCGCAGAACGCGACGGCGTCGTCGATCACCGCGATCTTCTGATGGTGGACGGCACCGGTCGGGCGCGCACCGTCTATCGCGAAGTGCATCCGCTTGTTGCTGATCTGGTTCACCACCGACACAGGGGTCAGGCCGAACCAGAGGCCGTCGAATGCGGGCAGCAGACGCAGGTTCGACTTCAGTAGGTAGGCCTCGAGTGCGGGACGCTTCCAGAGCAGCCAGTAGAGGAAGGCGCCCAGTTGGTTGGGACCGGGCAGTGTTTTCTCGCCCCGCTCGAACGTCATCCGCGCGTCGAGATCCCAGCCGACCAAGATGATTCTGTGCCGCGCCCGCAACATCGCCGTCTTGACGTGCCGGAAATAGTCGGCGGCGTCGACGATGCAGGCGAACTTGTCGGCGCGCGCCTCGCGCCAGCACGTGTCGCCTGGGATCAGGATTCGGCCATCGTCCATGTCGGACGATGTGTACCCCGTTTCGACCGACGAATCGACTACTTGGCCGGGTTCAGGGCGACCAACAGCCGCGACGTCGTCTCCAGGAGAAGTCGGTGCAGATCGTCATCGGATACGTCGGCCAGATGGGGGCTGATCGCCGCACCGTAGATGCCTGCGGTGATCACCGTCATCGCCACCCGCGTCGCGTCGTCGGGTGTCGCGCCGACCAGCAGATTGTCGAAACCCTCGATGGCCGCGGCGAATTCGTCATGGGACCGGATCAAGGGATCGATCGCGGGATCGCCGAAGAACACCGTCGTCAGGCTGCGGTTGCGGACCGCCAGTTCGACCAGCCCGCTGATTGCGACATCGCGACGGGCTTCCTCTGAGCCGACGGCCTCGGCAATCTTGACCAACCGGGCGATGTCGTCGAACACCGGTCCGATCAACGTCAGCACGATGTCTTCCTTGGTGTGGAACTGGTAGTACACCGAGGCCTTGGCGACGCCGACGCGGTCGGCGATCATCTGCAGGGACGTTCCGCTGACGCCGTGCTCGGCGAAGAGTTCGAGGGCCGCTTGCAGCACGCGGTCGCGGACCACACCACGGGGCGATGCCACCTTCGTCACGCGCGTCCCCTCTTGCTCAGTGCCGCTGACCGTACCCCCCGGTTTGTGGCTCCCGATCCTAGACACGCTCGGCGCGATCGCCCGCCGAAGTGCTCAGCCGTGTGGCCGACATAACACAACGCTTGACTAAGTGATCTTAGCCATACGGCTTGTTGTTACTTAGCCGACCGTATAAGTTTCCCGAAGGCGTGTCTGACGGCGGAAGGACTGGGGTTGATGAGCGGCAATTCGCCACTGACCGTCCTGAAAAAAGCCTGGTTGCCGCTGCTGATCGTGGTGGTCGTCGTCATCGCGGGCATGACCGTGTCACGGGTCCGCACCTTCTTCGGCGCCGAGGGCGTCACTGTCACCCCGCGCAACTTTGCCGATGCCCCCGAACCGTTCGACCCGAAGGTGGTCCGTTACGAGATCATCGGCACCGGAACCTATGCCGATGTCAACTACCTCGACCTCGACGCCAAACCTCAGCGCGCGGACCACGTAACGCTGCCCTGGTCGCTGACACTGCAGACCACCGCGCCGTCGGCCGCGCCGAACATCGTCGCCCAGGGCGACGGCAACTCGATCACCTGCCGCATCATCGTCGACGACGAAGTCAAAGACGAAAGGACGTCCAACGGCTTGAACGCCCAGACCTTCTGCTTTGTGAAGTCCGCATGAGCGCACACTCCCTCGACACGCCGACCGACGCGTTCCCGCCCGCCAAACACGCTGGGCGGCAGCTGATTCCGCGACTCATCCGCACCTTCGCGGTGCCGATCATCCTTGGCTGGATCGCGATCATCGCGGTGGCCAACGTGGTCGTCCCACAGCTGGAGACCGTCGGCCAGATGCGCGCGGTGTCGATGAGCCCGGACGATGCGCCGTCGATGATCTCGATGAAGAAGGTCGGCGAGCTGTTCAAGGAGGGCGACTCCGACAGCTCGGCGATGATCGTGCTCGAAGGCCAGGACGCGCTGGGAGACGACGCTCACGCGTTCTACGACGAGATGATCTCCAAGCTGCGGGCCGACACCGCGCACGTGCAGTCGGTGCAGGACTTCTGGAGCGACCCGCTCACCGCCACCGGCGCGCAGAGCAATGACGGAAAGTCGGCGTACGTCCAGGTCAAGCTCGCGGGTAACCAGGGCGAGGCACTGGCCAACGAGTCGGTGGAATCCGTACAGCACATCGTCGACGACCTGGAGCCGCCGCCGGGGCTCAAGGTCTATGTGACCGGTCCGGCGGCGCTGGCTGCCGACCAACACATCGCCGGTGACCGCAGCATGCAGCTGATCGAGGCGGTGACGTTCACCGTCATCATCATCATGCTGCTGCTGGTGTACCGGTCGATCGTCACGGTGCTGATCGTGCTGGTGATGGTGGTGCTCGAGCTGTCGGCGGCGCGCGGGCTTGTGGCGTTCCTGGGCTTCCACGAGATCATCGGCCTCTCGACGTTCGCCACCAACCTCCTCGTGACGCTGGCGATCGCCGCCGCCACCGACTACGCCATCTTCCTGATCGGCCGATACCAGGAGGCACGCTCGGTCGGCGAAGACCGAGAACAGGCGTACTACACGATGTTTCGGGGCACCGCGCACGTGGTGCTCGGCTCCGGCCTGACGATCGCCGGCGCGGTGTTCTGCCTGTCGTTCACCCGGCTGCCCTACTTCCAGACGATGGGCGTCCCGCTGGCGATCGGCATGTTCATCACGGTGGTCGCCGCCCTGACACTGGGTCCGGCGATCATCTCCGTTGCTAGCCGGTTCGGAAAGACGCTCGAACCGAAGCGGGCGATGCGCACCCGTGGCTGGCGCAAGGTCGGCGCGATGGTCGTGCGGTGGCCCGGCGCGATCCTGGTGGCGACGATCGCGTTGTCGCTCGTCGGGCTGCTGACGCTGCCCGGCTACCGGACCAACTACAACGACCGCGACTACCTGCCGCCCGACCTGCCCGCCAACGAGGGGTATGCGGCGGCCGACCGGCACTTCTCCCCCGCGCGGATGAACCCCGAGGTGCTGATGGTCGAAAGCGACCACGATCTGCGCAACTCGGCCGACTTCCTGGTGATCGACAAGATCGCCAAGGCGATCTTCCGCGTCGAGGGCATCTCCCGCGTGCAGGCGATCACCCGTCCGGACGGCAAGCCGATCGAGCACACCTCGATCCCGTTTCAGATCAGCATGCAGGGCACCACGCAGCAGCTGAACCAGAAGTATCTGCAGGACCGGATGGCCGACATGCTCGTGCAGGCCGACGAGATGCAGAACACCATCGACACCATGACGCGGATGCAGAACCTCACCGCCGAGATGGCCGAGACCACGCACGTCATGGTCACGAAGATGAAGGACATGACCGTCGATGTGGCCGAATTGCGGGACCACATCGCCGATTTCGACGACTTCTTCCGACCGATCCGCAACTACTTCTACTGGGAACCGCACTGCTACAACATCCCGGTCTGTCATTCATTCAGGGCGATCTTCGACGCACTCGACGGTGTCGACGTGATGACCGGCGACATCCAGGAACTGGTTCCGGAGATGGAGCGACTGGATTCCCTCATGCCGCAAATGGTCGCGATGATGCCCGAGATGATCGAGACCATGAAGACGATGAAGACCATGATGCTGACGATGTATGCCTCGCAGAAGGGCATGCAGGATCAGATGGCCGCGATGCAGGAGAACTCGTCGGCCATGGGCGAGGCCTTCGACGCGTCGATGAACGACGACTCCTTCTATCTTCCGCCGGAAGTGTTCGACAATCCGGACTTCAAACGCGGTATGGAGCAGTTCCTCTCACCCGACGGCCACGCTGTCCGCTTCATCATCAGCCACGACGGCGACCCGATGTCACCTGAAGGCGTCGCGCGAATCGACTCGATCAAGCGGGCGGCCAAGGAAGCCATCAAGGGCACGCCGTTGGAGGGATCGACGGTCTACCTCGGCGGCACCGCGGCCACCTACAAGGATCTGGCCGACGGCAACAACTATGACCTCGTCATCGCCGCCATCGCCGCGCTGGCCCTGATCTTCATCATCATGCTGCTCATCACGCGCGCCATCGTGGCGTCGGCGGTGATCGTCGGCACGGTGGTGCTGTCGCTGGGCGCCTCGTTCGGCCTGTCCGTGCTGATCTGGCAACACCTGATCGGCATCGAACTGCACTGGATGGTGTTGGCGATGTCGGTGATCATCCTGTTGGCGGTGGGCGCGGACTACAACCTCCTGCTGGTGTCTCGCTTCAAGGAGGAGATCCACGCCGGCCTACGCACCGGCATCATCCGCGCGATGGGCGGTACCGGTTCGGTGGTGACGTCGGCCGGTTTGGTCTTCGCGTTCACGATGATCTCGATGTCGGTCAGCGAGTTGACGGTCATCGGGCAGGTGGGCACCACGATCGGCCTCGGCCTGCTGTTCGACACGTTGGTGATCCGGTCTTTCATGACGCCGTCCATCGCGGCGCTGATGGGCAAGTGGTTCTGGTGGCCGATGCGGGTGCGCGAACGGCCGTTGCCTGCACCGTGGCCGAAACCGCTGACGTCGACCCCGGTGTCAGCTCAGGCCGATCACTGAGTCGCGGCCTCGATCAGGGTGCGCGCGACCCACTCGACGCGCCCCAGCGCCTCCTCGAGCGTCAGCGCTCCGGTGAGCACCGCAGTCAGCGCGCTGGTCAGCGCCGCGTTGAGGCCGAAGCTGACATTCGGGATCTGTTCGGGGGCAACGCCTTCGAGCAGCCGGTCGAACAGCTCGGCGTTTGTGCGCGCCATGTGATCGATCGCCGCTTTCGCCTCGGGGTCGGTCGACGTCATCGCCTGCAGCATCAGGGCTGTCATCTCGGGGTTGCGATGGAAGGCGCGCTGCGCCCGCTGCAGGTAGTCGAGGATCCCGGGCAGCGGTCCCCGGTCGGCAGAACCGCGGCCGGCCAGCACCCGTCGGGTCAACCGCTTCTGCCAGTCCTCGAGCGCCGCGGCAAGCAGGTGCTCCTTCGAGCTGAAGTACCGGTACACAGTGGCCAATGCGACCCCTGACCGCTGCGCGACGTCGCGCATCTGCACGGCATCGGCACCGACGTCGGCGATCAACTCGGTCACCGACTCGATGATCTTGGCGCGCCGCGCCAACTGCCCACTGGTCATATCCAGCAACGGGACGATGTCGGCCTGCGTGTGACCTGGCGTTCTACTGGTGACGGTACGCCTCCACGTTCGAGAACAAGGTTCTTGCTGTCACCTGCACTCTAGTCCATATAGCCAGCTTCTAGCGTTGACATCGGTAGAACCGTGTTTCAGTATTGACCGAACCAATCACCGTTGCTGGGAGGACGCCATGACCGGACCCGTCGGTCTGCCGGTAATCGACACGATGATCGGCTTTCCACACGAGGGTTCGGCCCAGTACGACTTCATCCGCAAGCAGACCAAGGACCGAGAATCGAAGGAGAGCTTCGAGTTCCCGGTCGAGTACATGTTCAAGGACGTCCCCAACGGCCTGGCCACCGATGATCCGGTGTCACTGGTGCTGCAGCAGATGGACCGGTTCGGGATCGAGAAGGCCATGATCGGCGTGGGCGAGGAGTCCGCCGAACTGGCGTTGAAGACGTACCCGGACCGCTTCATCCCGTCGGGCGCGATCTGGAACCCCAACGACGTGATGGGTTCGGTGAACGCGATCCGGCGCGACTACGAGACGCATGGCATCAGGGCGACTTCGGTGTTTCCGGCGGGCACCTTCCCGCAGGTTCCGATCGACGACCCGAAGATGTACCCGATCTACGCCACCTGCGTCGAACTGGGGATTCCGATCTTCGTCTGCGCAGGTGTTCCCGGCCCCCGCGTTCCCTTTGCCCCACAAGAGGTTTCCCGGATCGATGTCGTGATGTTCGACTTCCCGGACCTGGTATTCGTCACCCGGCACGGCTGCGAGCCGTGGGAGGACCTCGCGGTCAAGCTGATGTTGAAGTGGCCGAACCTGTACTACTCGACATCGGCATTCGCCCCCAAGTACTACCCGAAGGCCATCATCGACTACGCGAACTCGCGCGGCGCCGACAAGGTGCTCTACGCCGGTTACTTCCCGATGGGCTTGTCGCTGGAGCGGATCTTCGGCGAGCTGCCCGGCGTACCGCTGAAAGACGAGGTGTGGCCGAAGTTCCTCTACGGCAACGCCGCCCGCATCCTCGGCCTGGATAGCTGACGTCATATGCCACTGGCCATCACGAGCGAACAGGAAGAGCTGGCGGACGCGGTCGCCCGGTTCGCGGAACGCCATGCGCCGATCGAGAAGACGAGGGCCGCGCTGGAATCCATTGCGGCGGGCGAGTTGCCGACCTGGTGGGACGACTTCACCGCACATGGCTTCCACGCGGTGCACCTCCCGGAGGCGGCGGGCGGCCAGGGCGGCACGCTGACCGACCTGGCCTGTGTCATCGAAACAGCCGCGGCGGCGCTGCTGCCGGGTCCGCTCCTCAGCACGGTCACCGCCAGCGCGGTGGCGAACTCGGCGGACGCACCGGCCACGGAGTTGATCACCGAACTGGCGGCAGGCGCCACCGCCGCGATCGTGCTGCCCGAAGAATCCGATGTGCTCGCCACCGCCCAGCCCGACGGCTGGCGGCTGCGCGGGGCTTCCTCGCCGATCCTGGGAATCGCCGCTGCCCGATATGTACTGCTTGCCGCGCGTTCCGAGGACGGTGCCCACTGGTTCGTACTGGACACCGACGAAGCGCCGGCCGACAGCCTTTCGGTGCAACCGCAGCGCGGCACCGACCTGTCAACGGACGTGGGTGTGATCGCACTCAACGACCACGCCGTCGCGGCGAGCTTCGAAGTGACGGGGATCGACTCCGAGCGCGCTCGCTGCATTGCGGTGGCTCTTGCGGCGTGTGCATCGGCAGGCACGGTGCGCCGTTGCGCCGACTCCGCGACCGAATACATCCGCACCCGTGAGCAATTCGGGCGGCCGGTCGGCGCGTTCCAGGCCCTGCAGCACAAGGCGGCCGTCCTGCTCGTCCATGCCGAGCTCGCGGCAGCCGCCGCGTGGGATGCGGTGCGCGCTACCACGGAATCACTTGAGCAGCACCGCCTTGCGGCAGGTGCGGCCGCTGCGATGGCCGTCGCACCGGGACCCGATCTCGTGCTGGATGCGCTGCTGATGTTCGGCGCCATCGGCTACACGTGGGAGCACGACACGCATCTGTACTGGCGTCGCGCGATCAGCCTGGCCGCATCCCTCGGCCCGACCACGCGGTCGGCCCGCAAAGTCGGTGAGCTGACCCGCACCACGAAGCGCTCGACCGCGCTGAACCTGGGCGACGTCGAAGCCGAGTTCCGCGCCTCGGTCGCAGCCACCCTCGACCGAGCGCGTGACCTCCGCAACGAAAACCCGGCCGACGACCCCCGCGCACCCGGGTCGGCGACCGGCGCACAGCGGGACATGCTGGCCGACGCGGGACTTGTCGCACCACACCTGCCCGCTCCGTGGGGCGTCGGCGCAACGCCGGTGCAGCAGGCCATCATCAACGAGGAGTTCGACAATCGTCCGGACTTGGTCAAACCCTCGCTCGGCATCGCCGAATGGATCCTGCCGACCATCCTCGACAACGGGACGCGGGCGCAGCGCGAGCGGTTCGCGTGGCCGATCCTGCGGGGAGTGCAGCGCTGGTGCCAACTGTTCAGCGAACCGGGCGCGGGGTCGGACCTCGCATCGCTGACCACACGAGCACGCAAGGTCGATGGCGGCTGGCTGATCAACGGGCACAAGATCTGGACATCACTGGCCCACCGCGCACAATTCGGGGCGCTGTTGGCGCGCACCGATCCCGACGCGCCAAAACACCGTGGTATCAGCTACTTCCTCATCGACATGACCTCGCCGGGTATCACGGTCGAGCCGATCAAGCAGGCCAGCGGGCACTCTGACTTCAACGAAGTGTTCCTCACCGATGTGTTCGTACCCGACGACATGCTGGTCGGAAAGCCGGGCGACGGTTGGGATCTCGCAGTTGCCACCATGGCCGTGGAACGGACGGCGATCGGCAACTACGTCCACATCGACAGGTCCGCAGCGCTGCGGCACATCGCGCAAACCGAATGCGCCGACCAGGATGCCGCGCTGTGCGCGCTCGGCGAAGTCGAGGCACACACCGCGGCGATCAAGGCGATGGTGTTGCGGGAGACACTGCGCCTGGTCGAGGGCCGGGCGGCGGGACCCACCTCCAGCATCGCGAAGTACGCGATGGTGATGCTTCTGCGCCGCGCATCGACCGCAACGCTGCGCCTGACCGGCCGCGCCGCGCTGCTCGAGGAATCCGATCCCGCCGTCATCGGGCCGTACTTCGACATGCCGTCAGAACTCATCGGCGGAGGCACGGCCGAGATACAGCTCACCGTCATCGCTTCCATGATTCTCGGGCTGCCACGCAACTAGAAAGGACGGGCGCAATGCCGACCGAACTGGGGTTCACCTTTTTCGACTGCGACAACCACTATTACGAGGCGCTCGACGCGTTCACCCGCCACATCGAGCCCGCGTACAAGAAGCGCGCCATTCAGTGGGCGAACATCGACGGCAAGCAGCGGCTGATCGTCGCAGGCAGGGTGAACAGGTTCATCCCCAACCCCACCTTCGACCCGGTCGGCAAACCCGGTGCGCTCGACGAGTACTTCCGCGGACGCAATCCTCGCGGCGCGGACCTCAACGCACTGTTCGGCGACCTCGAACCGATTCCCGCCGCCTACCGCGACAGGGATGCGCGGCTGGCGCTGATGGACGAGCAGGGAATGGCGGGGTGCATCATGCTTCCGACCCTCGGGGTCGGGATGGAGCAGGCACTGCTCCCCGACCTCGACGCGACCGTCGCGACGTTCCGTGCGTTCAACCGGTGGATGGAAGAGGACTGGGGATTCGCCTACCGGGAGCGCATTTTCGCTGCGCCCTACATCACGCTGTGCAAGCCCGACGAGGCCGTTGCCGAGCTCGAATGGGCGCTGGAGCATGACGCCCGCTTCGTCGTGATGGTCCCCGGGCCCATCACGACCGCCGTCGGGATGCGTGCTCCCGGCGATCCGATGTTCGACGACTTCTGGCGGCTGGCAAACGATTCGGGCATCACCGTCTGCTACCACTCCGGCGAGACGTACTACTCGAAGTTCATGCCGGCGTGGGGCGAAGCCGACTACATGATGTCTTTCCAGGCGCTGCTCGGCTTCCGATCGCTGTTCTCCGGCGACGCCCTTCAGGACACGTTCGCCAACCACCTCCACAACGGCCTGTTCCTGCGGTTCCCCAATCTGCGGATGGCCTCCATCGAGAGCGGTTCCGCGTGGGTGTTCCATCTATTCGAGAAGCTCACCAAGTCCTACGGCCAGATCCCCTTCATCTACAAGGAGGATCCGCGCGAGACATTCAAGCGCCACGTCTGGGTGTCGCCGTTCTACGAGGACGAACTCGCCAGCCTGTGCAAACTCCTCGGCGAGGACCGCATCATCATGGGGTCGGACTTCCCGCACGTCGAGGGTCTGGCCGAACCTGCGTCCTACATCAAGGACCTGGAGAACTTCGACTACACACCGCAGCAGTGCCGAACGGTCATGCGCGACAACGGTCTCGGGTTGTCGATCCGCAGGCCCGCCTGACCGCATCGGCGCCGTGAAGGTCGAGAAGTCCAGCCTGGTCGCCATGCTGCTCGAGGTCGGTGAGGAGAACGCGGCGGTTCTTCTGGCACGGTCGGATCTGCCCGACGAGATCGACACCGATCACGATCTCGACGCTCTGCTCGCGTTCGGCCTGGACCGCGATGAGGTCTCGGAGGTGGCGCGGCTGGCCGTCGGCGCGATCGAATCCGATGACGTGAACACCCGGCGCAGGCGCGGTGAACTGGAGAAGACCATTTCGCGCCGGTGGGCCGATCTCGTCGAGCAGTGGAAGTCGTAGTCGAGAGGTTCAGGTCGACCCTGCCGACCGTCCCGTCACGATCCGGAAGGCGCGGTTGAGCCTGTCGCGCAGGTAATCCGGCGCCTCCCCGTCGACCCCGAGGTCGAACCGGCCGTGCTGGTCCAGGGCATCCAGGTAGGTCGCGGCCAGCACCGCCGACCACAGCTTCAATCCTTGCTGGACACGGGCATCCGACGGCGACGTGTCGAAGCGCTCGGCCAGCACACCGGTGAACAGTTCGATCCTCTGGCGGGCCACCGCCCTCTGCAGATCCTTCGACGAGGTGATCGCCTTGCTCATGCTTCGCATGCGTTCCATCGTGATCGGACCCGCGCCGGCCGCGATGTCGTCGAGAACCGCGGAGTGGGCCGTCATCAGCGCGTCGACCAACGGTATTTCCGGATCGACATCGGCCAGCGCCGCCACCGCGCGGCCCAACATGTCGCTGGCGACCCCCAGCACGATCTCGGCCTTGGACCCGAGAGTTCCCACGACCTCGTCGGCGGGAATGCCGGTGGCCTCGGCGATCTGCGCCATCGACGTGTTGTCGAAGCCCTGCTTCGCCAACAACTCCAACGCGATGTCGACCGCCTCGCGTCCGGCCTGAGCGTCCATCGACAAGAACGTATCACCTCGCCGGACCGGCCCCGTCCGTTCTGACGTGCGCAAATAACAAGAATTCACCCCGGCGAAAGGACGTCGCGGTAGGGTCCGCCACGTTGCATCCGTTCCGATCGGAAGGTTCGAACGTGACCAGATCACGCATCCTCGCAGCCACCGCGGCGTCCGCCCTCGTCGTCATCGGATTGGTCGCGTGCGCGCCGCCCGAGAAGGAAGACTCCGGTGCCCAGACCGAGTCCGGGGTGAACGCCAGAGAGGCTACCTCTGCGGCCGATTTCGGCGGGATGGACGGCCTGGTCGAGGCCGCAAAGGCCGAAAAGGAGCTCAATGTGATTGCGCTGCCGCCGGATTGGGCCAACTACAAAGAGATCATCGACACCTTCTCGGCCAAGTACGGCATCAAGGTGAACTCCGCGCAGCCCGACGCAAGCAGCCAGGAGGAGATCAACGCCGCCAACCAGCAGAAGGGCAAGAGCACCGCCCCGGATGTGTTCGACCTGGGCCAGGCGGTCGCGCTGGCGAACACCAGCATGTTCGCGCCCTACAAGGTCGAGAAGTTTGACGAGATCCCTGCGGAGTTCAAGGATCCCGACGGCACCTGGGTGAACGACTACGGCGGGTACATGTCGGTCGGTTACGACTCGGCGAAGGTTCCAGAAATCACGGGGCTCAACGATCTGCTCAAGCCGGAGTTCAAGGGCAAGGTCGCCCTCAACGGCGATCCGACAACGGCGGGCGCCGCGGCCAACGGGGTGCTGATGACCGCGCTGGCGAACGGCGGATCGGTCGACGACATCGCGCCCGGCGTGGAGTTCTTCGTCAAGCTCAAGGAAGCGGGCAACTTCGTGCCGGTGGACCCGACGCCCGCGACCATCGAGTCCGGCCAGACACCAGTCGTCATCGACTGGGATTACCTGAATGCCGGTGAGAGCAAGAAGCTCCCGACGTGGAAGGTGTTCGTGCCGTCCGACGCGCTGGTCGGCGGCTACTACTTCCAGGCGATCAACAAGGATGGACCGCATCCCGCCGCAGCGAGGCTGTGGCAGGAGTTCCTCTACAGCGACGAGGGCCAGAACCTGTTCCTGAAGGGGCTCGCGCGACCGGTCCGCGCGCAGGCCATGGAGAAGGCGGGCACGGTCGACAAGGCGGCGCTCGACGCGTTGCCCAAGGTCGACGGGACACCGGTGATACCGACCGAGGAGCAGAGCAAGAAGATGGCCGAGTACCTCGGGGCCAACTGGTCGAAGGTGATCAGCTGATCGGTCCGAAAGAAAGAACGATCATGGGTGTGAACAGTGACGTGGTGGCACCGCAACTGCCTGGCGGCGAGACATTGCCGTTCGCTCCGACCCCGTCGGCGAGCATCGCGGGACGGACTCTGCAGGAGTCCGTCTACGCCCAGCGGGGCGTCCCGCGGCGACTTCCGGAGGACGCCCCGAACATCGTCATCGTCCTCATCGATGACGCCGGACCGGGTTTGCCGTCCACCTTCGGCGGCGAGGTGCGCACCGCCACCATGGATCGGATCTGCGCCGAAGGCGTCTCGTACAACAGGTTTCACACCACCGCGATGTGCTCGCCGACCCGGGCGTCCCTGCTGACCGGGCGCAACCACCACGAGATCGGCAACGGCCAGATCGCCGAGTTGGCCAATGACTGGGACGGCTATTCGGGCAAGATCCCGCGCAGCAGCGCGACCGTGGCCGAAGTGCTCAAGCAGTACGGCTACGCCACATCCGCGTTCGGGAAGTGGCACAACACCCCTGCCGAGGAGACTACGGCCGCAGGGCCATTCGAGAACTGGCCGACCGGGCTGGGGTTTGAATACTTCTACGGCTTCCTCGCTGGCGAAGCCTCGCAGTACGAACCGCATCTGGTGCGCAACACCACTGTCGTCGCTCCCCCGCGGACGCCGGAAGAGGGGTATCACCTCTCCGAGGATCTGGCCGACGACGCGATCTCCTGGCTGCGACGGCACAAGGCGTTCAACGCCGACAAGCCGTTCTTCATGTACTGGGCCAGCGGTTGTCTGCACGGGCCGCACCACATCATGAAGGAGTGGGCCGACAAGTACGCGGGCAAGTTCGACGACGGCTGGGACGCCTACCGGGAGCGGGTCTTCGCTCGCGCGAAGGAGAAGGGCTGGATCCCGCAGGCCTGCGCACTCACCGAACGCGACGAAACGCTCGCGTCCTGGGACAGCATCCCCGACGACGAGAAACCCTTCCAGCGCCGCCTGATGGAGGTGGCCGCCGGATACGCCGAGCACGTCGACGTCCAGGTCGGCCGGATCGCCGACGAACTCGACAGCCTGGGCTACGCGGACAACACGTTGTTCTTCTATATCTGGGGTGACAACGGATCCTCTGGCGAGGGCCAGAACGGCACCATCGCAGAATTGTTGGCGCAGAACGGGATTCCCACCACGGTTCGGCAGCACATCGATGCGCTGGACCAGCTCGGCGGCCTCGACGTGCTCGGTTCGCCGCTGGTGGACAACCAGTACCACGCCGCGTGGGCGTGGGCGGGCAGCACACCCTACAAGGGCATGAAGTTGCTCGCATCGCACCTGGGCGGCACGCGCAACCCGATGGCGATCCGGTGGTCCGCGAAGATCAACCCCGATGCCACCGCGCGCAGCCACTTCCTGCACTGCAACGACGTCGTGCCGACCATCTACGACATCATCGGCATCCAGCCTCCGCTGACCGTCAACGGCACACCCCAGATTCCGCTTGCAGGCGCGAGTTTCGCGCGGACACTGACCGACGCGTCGGCTGACGGCGGCAAGACGACGCAATACTTCGAGATCATGGGCAGCCGCGCCATCTATCACGACGGCTGGCTGGCCAGCGCGCGCGGTCCGCGTCTTCCGTGGGTGCCCGGGACACCCGAGGGCATCGCGACTTGGACGCCGGACAACGACCGTTGGGAGTTGTATCACCTTGACGAGGACTGGTCGCAGGCAGACGATCTCGCCGACCAACACCCCGAGAAGTTGGCTCAGATGCGTGAGATGTTCGCGATCGAGGCGGCGCGCAACTCGGTGCTGCCCGTCGGCGGTGGGCTGTGGGTACCCGTCTACCATCCGGAACTTCGCATCGCCCCGCCGTACACGGAGTGGGAGTTCTCCGGCGACACGGTCCGTATGCCCGAGTTCTGCGCACCCGCACTGGGAAACAAGAACAACATCGTCACCATCGACGCTGAACTTCCCGACGATGCCAGCGGTGTGCTGTACGCACTCGGCGCGGCCGCGGGCGGATTGACCTGCTATCTCGACCAGGGTCATCTCTGCTACGAGTACAACCTGTTCATCCTGATGCGAACCAAGATCCGCTCCGAGGCGAAAGTGCCTGCCGGACAAACCACCGTCACCATCGAGACGCGCTACGCCGAACAGCGGCCCGCAGGTCCGCTCGATATCACGCTCCGCGTCGGCGGCGATGTCGTCGCCAGCGGTCAGGTTCCGGTCAGCGCCCCGCTGCTGTTCACCGCCAACGACTGCCTCGACATCGGCACCTGCCTGGGCTCACCCGTCTCACTCGACTACCGCGAGCGGGCACCCTTCCCGTTCGAGGGCCACATCAGCCGCGTGCATGTGGCCTACACCTGATCACGGCATCTTGATTGCCGACACGTACAGTTCCACGACGGGCCGGTACAGATCGACATCGTCTAATTGACTGCCAAGGACGACCGAGTCGGTTGTGGCAATCAGTATGTGGGCGAACGTCATCGGCGGGATCAGTAGCGCACCGCCGAGCCGGTCGACGCCTGCGACGATGAACTTGGCCAGCGTCTCCACGACCTCTGCGCGTTTGGCGGCCACACGTTCTCGCGCGCCGGGGTTTCTCAAGAGGTAGAGCGTGAACTCATACCCCAACGTCGCGTGGTCGGCGCCGCGCTCACGGGCGAGCCGTTTCCAGCGCTTGGCGATCTCGTCGAGTTCGCGCGGTCCGATCTTCGTCGCCGACGCCATCACCTCGGCGAAGTTGTCGAAGTAGAGCCGCCAGTACCGGTCGCTGGCCGCCAGGAAGAGATCCTCCTTGGTGGCGAAGTGCTTGTAGATGGCGCCTTTGGTGTAACCGGCCGCGTGCGCGATGTCGTCGAGCGTGGCCGCCATGAAGCCCTTCTCGGCGAACACCTCCTCGGCGGCGTCCAGGAGCAGAGAACGCGTGTGCTCGAGCCGTCGCTCGCGAGTCCACCGTTCGACCATGCCGCCATTGTGCCACGGAATCTCAGCTACTCTTCCGTTCTTCAGATACTCGGTGGTATCTTGCCCAGAAGCTTGCATCGCCACGGCAGAACACGGGAGGGGCGGCGTCATGACCGAGCTGTCAAACAAGAGGGCGCAGTCTGTCACCGAATCACTCAGCGGCACAGCCTCGCTCGGTGCACAACCACAGTCCAAGGTGACACCGGTACGCGTATGGGCAGCGGTCGGCGGTGCAATTCTGGCGTTTCAGCTCTATGTCTGGATTCGGTGGGTGACGGGCCCGAACTTCGAACGGGTGCCCCCGGGGCCCACCGACCCGCCGACCTTCATGAAGGTGATCCTGGTGACCTGGACCGCGGTCATCATCGTGGGCTATCCGGTCGCCATCTACTACTTCCTCATCAGGCCGTGGCGCCGCGAGCGACGCATCACGCTCGACGGAATGCTCTTCGTGGCCTGCGGCCTGTTGTTCTTCCAGGATCCACTGCTGAACTACTTCAACACGTGGAGCACGTACAACACCTGGATGTGGAATCGCGGTTCCTGGGTCGCCGACATTCCGGGCTGGGTGTCCTACGCGCAACCGGGCGCGATGATGGCCGAACCGTTCCTGATGAACGCACCCGGCTATTCGTTCGTCCTGCTGTGTACGATGCTGGGCTGCTGGATCATGCGCAAGGCCAAGCAGCGCTGGCCCAACATCAACACCGCGGGCCTGATCGGCATCGTGGTGTTGTGGACCTTCTTCTTCGATCTCGTCATCGAGGGCCTGTTCCTCATGCCGATGGGACTGTTCACCTATCCCGGTGCCATTCAGTCGCTTTCGATCAACGCAGGCACCTACTACCAGTGGCCGATCTACGAGGGACTGATGTGGGGCGGTGTTCAGGCCGGGCTGTGCTGTCTGCGCTACTTCACCGACGATCGCGGTCGCACGTTCGTCGAACGGGGACTGGACAACGTCCGCGGCGGCTTCGCCCGCCAGCAGTTCACCCGCTTCCTCGCGATCTTCGCGGCGTGCAGCGCATTCTTCTTCGTGCTTTACAACATTCCCGCGCAGTGGTTCGCGATGCACCAGGATCCATGGCCCGAGGACGTGCTGAAGCGCTCGTACTTCCTGATGGGCATCTGCGGTGAGGACACCGATCGGCCCTGTCCCGATCCCGCGCTACCCGTGCCGCTGCAGAACTCCGGGTACATCAACCACGATGGGAAGCTCGTTCTCCCAGAGGGCGTGAAGCTTCCCGAGGTCGTTCCCATCGAACGGAGCAAGTGACGTGCGCAGCAGTCAACCCGTCGCAGTCGACGCATTCGCCGATGCACCGTACTACCGCGCGGTCGACGACGAGGTGGAGGTGTTTCGCGCGGCCGCCAGGCGCGGTCTGCCGGTGCTGCTGAAGGGGCCGACCGGATGCGGGAAGACCCGGTTCGTGGAAGCCATGGCCCACGCGCTCGGTCGCGACCTGATCACCGTCGCAGGCCACGAGGACATGACGTCGGCGGATCTGGTGGGACGGTTCCTGCTCAAGGGCGGCGAAACCGTCTGGGTGGACGGGCCGCTCACCCGCGCGGTACGCGAGGGCGCGATCTGTTACCTCGACGAAGTGGTGGAAGCGCGGCAGGACACCACCGTCGTCATCCATCCCCTCGCCGACCATCGCCGCGAGCTTCCCGTCGACCGCCTCGGCACCACAGTGCCTGCGGCACCGGGGTTTCAACTGGTGATCTCCTACAACCCCGGATATCAGAGCGTTCTGAAGAACATCAAGGAGTCCACTCGTCAAAGATTTGTCGCCATCGAACTGGGCTTCCCGCCCGCCGATATCGAGACCGAGGTGGTGGCCTACGAGGCCGGGATCGATCTCGAAACCGCGTCGAGCCTCGTCACACTGGGCAACGCCATCCGAAACCTCGACGGTTCCGCCCTGCGCGAGGTGTCGTCGACCCGCATGCTGATCCTCGCAGGTGGTCTCGTCGCCGAGGGCCTGAGCCTGCGCAGCGCCGTGCGGTCAGCGGTCGTGAAGGCACTGTCCGACGACGCCGATGTGGTCCGCGCGCTCGGCGAACTCGCTGACGCGGTGCTGCCGACGACGTGACTGTCGTCGACTCCAACAGCCCCAACCGGTTTCGGTTTCTCGCCACTTTCGTTGCCGGTCGGCCCCTCGATGTCCTCGACGCGCCGGCCGGCGAGGCCACCCACATGACCGGGCGGGCCATACTGGTCCGCGCCGACCGTTCGCTCGACGAGCAGCGCCGAGAAGTCCTGCTGCAGAGCGCACTCGTGGGCGCGGGCAGCCTCGATCGGCGGTGGGTGAAGCCGCTGCGCGCCCGGCCCTCGCTGGCGCAGCGATACCTGTCGCTGGAAGGCCATCGCGTGCTGTCCGATCTGGCTGTGCGCCTTCCGCTCGCAGCCCAGTTGGCCCCGGCGGAAGAGCCCGTCACGTCGAGCGCAGACGAGTCACTCGAAGTAGCACGAAGCCGAGCCAAAGTCCCTGATCCGCCGGACTGGTTCGGCGTCATCAAACCGTCCCGGCTGCTCGGCACACCCGCCGGACCGGGCACCCCTGCCACCGACAGCGATGTGCGCCTCGAGTTCGATCCGCTCGACCTGCCCGAGGCGGACAACGATGACGACGACCCAGAGCGGTGGGGCGAGAGCAAGATACTCAAGCTCTTCGACAACCCGCTGTTCAAATCACAGGCGCTTTCGGACTACTTCCGAAAGCTGCTGGGCGGCAAGCGGTCCCCCGGTGACGGACCCGCAGGTGCACAGATGGCGGTTCGCTCAATTCGACGCGCGCATGAGGCAGGGCCGCACGCGCGGCCGGTGCCCACCCGGATCCACTTCACCGATGACGACAAGCCCGGCGCGGCCGTCGGAGTGGGCGGCGCCCTCTATCCGGAATGGGACGTTCACCGCAGCAGGTATCGACCCGACTGGTGCAGGGTCATCGATTTTCCGCTGACGACCACCGCCGACATCTCGGGCTCCGATGTCCCCCACGATGAAGTACTGCGTCGGCGCCTGTCGCGAATCGGCCTCGGTCCCAGGACGTTACGCGCACGACCGGACGGCGATGAACTCGACATCGAGGCGCTGACCGACTTCGTCATCAACCTGCGTTCCGGTTACTCCCCGCCGGAACATGTGTACCTGGAGCGACGCAAACTCGAACGCAATCTCGGCGTCCTCATCCTGCTCGATGCGTCCGGATCTGCCACCGATGCCGATTCCGACGGCCTCGCGGTACACGATCACCAGCGACGGGCCGCCGCCACACTTGCGGCCACCCTCGAAGAGCTCGGCGACCGCGTCGCCGTCTACGCGTTCCGGTCGCAGGGTCGACACGCGGTCCACCTGCCCGCCATCAAGACATTCGGGCAGCGCTTCGGCGCCGTCGGCCGCGCTCGTCTGAACCATCTCGAGCCATCGGGCTACACGCGGCTGGGTGCGGGCATCCGTGGCGCGGGCGAGATCCTGAAAACCGAGGCGGGAACGCCGAACCGACTGCTGGTCGTGCTTTCCGACGGGTTCCCCTACGACGAAGGCTACGAGGGACGCTACGCAGAAGCCGACGCCCACCGCGCTCTCGAGGAACTGCGCGAAGAGGGCATCGCCTGCCTGTGCCTTTCCATCGGCAGCAGCACCACAACCGATGCCCTGGCCCGTGTCTTCGGATCAGCGGGCCACGCCAGTGCTGCCACACTCGCCGAGCTGAGCCCGCGGATGGACGAGCTGTTCCTGTCGTCCCTGCGGGAACTCGAAGCGCCGTTACTACAGCGAGGATGAGATATGAAGGTGTTGTTGACCGGCGCGATGGGCAACATCGGCGTCGCCACGCTGGAAGCGTTGCTCGTCGAAGGACATGACGTCGTCGCGTTCGATCTCGATTCGCCGAGAGCGCGCAAACTGGCGGCGGACTTCGACAGCCGAGCGCACGTCATCTGGGGCGATATCACCTCGTCCGAATCGCTGTCACAGGCACTCGCGGGCGTCGACGCCGTCGTCCATCTGGCGGGCATCATTCCGCCCAACACAGACCGCGCGCCCGAACTCGCCCGCAGAGTGAACGTCGATGCCACCCGCGCGCTGATCGCACAGATGGAGAAATCCCCCACCGCCAAGAGGCTTGTGTTCGCCTCGTCGATGGGCATTTTCGGCGATGTCCAGGATCGCGAGCCGCCACTTCGGGCTGACACTCCGGTGTCGCCGGCTGACGAGTACGGTCGGCAAAAAGTCGAGTGCGAGAACGCAATCCGGCGCTCACAGCTCCAATGGAGCATCCTGCGACTGGCTGCGGTGACCCCGATCCACCTGCAGGCGCAGGACCCCAGGATCATGTTCGAGTCGAGCGCCACAGCACGGTTCGAGTTTCTCCACCCCTCCGATGCAGGGAACGCCTTCGGCCGTGCGGTCGCCTGCGCGGATGCGGTCAGGCAGACGCTGTTCGTCGCGGGCGGCCCGAGTTGCCGGATGACGTACTACGACTTCATCACGGCGCTGATGACGACAATCGGGATCGGCCCGCTGCCGGTGGACGCCTTCGTCCGAAGCGAGCCGGCACGCTTCTTCGGCGACTGGGTGGACACCGAGGAGAGCCAACGTCTCCTCCAGTACCAGACGCGCGGCCTCGACGACCAACTCGCCGACATGCGAAGAGACTTCGGCCTGCTCGTGCCGTTGATTCGGCTGGTGCGCCCACTGGCGCGCTGGTTCGTCACCCGTCGATCCGCATATCTGCGGCAGAACCGGCAGGCCGCCGCGGTGTCGGCGCCCACGACCAGGTCGTGAAATCACACCGGATTAGGTCTGTAGACGCATTTGGCGTTACCCTTGCGCGCGGCAAATTCTCCGTCGACGCAGGAATGATGATGGCGACTCTATCGATGGTGCGCACCCGCAGGCAGAGCGGCGTTCGCCGCGCCCCGCGCATCAATTTCGGGCAGTGCTTCGGCATCGAGATCGAACGTGAGAGCGACGGCTGGTTGATCCGGATTCCCGAGATCGGCGGCGAGACGTACGCCCGCCGACGGGAAGCGATCGAGGTTGTCGCACGCGAATGCATCGCCGCGCGCACCGGTATCCCCAACGGCTACATCGGCGTCATCGCCACCGAGATCAGCTAGTTTCGCGGCCCCGCCGCTTGCGTTCCCACGGCCAGGTCATCAACGCCCACACGATGAGCACGATCACGACCTCGGCCAGCAGGTAGAAGGGCCACGGCCCCAACAGATCCAGCGCCGACGCGGTCGGGGGTTTCCTGTTCAGGTACCCGTAGTTCGTCCCGAAGATCACGTTGAAGACGAAGGTGAACGCCACCCACACGAGTCCGGCCATCGCCGCGAACCGGTAGTCACGCCACGTCGGGCGGTTGCCCCGCCCCCAGGTGAGATAGATGGCGGCCCACACCACGAGCACATGAAGAGCGAAGAAGGTGACGAAGAGGTGGTGCGGGAAGTCCGGAGCCCCCTCGGCGGGCGTGCCGATGTCGGGCGTGATGAGCGCCTGGCTGCTCAGGAACAAGCCCCAGTAATAGGTGAGTACGAAGGCCCAGTGCCGTTGCGACCACAAAGCGTATGCGGCGATGAGTTCGGTGATGTCGCACAACTGCAGCGGGATCGAGGTCTGGATGTCGGGTCGGATCAGCTTGTAGACCAGCGCCACCACGAAAGCGACGAGGAGCGCGGCCGCCAGGATCCGCCCGAGCACGCGGGCTTGGGCTTCGGTCTGCCTGCGCCCGATCCAGACGAGTGCCACGGCGCCGATGACGAAAACGGCGAGCACGACCAGATGGGACGGACCGTATGCGGTGAACTCCCGATGGGCGGACACGGCTAGGTCGACTCGTTGTCGGTCACCCGTCGATTATCGGCTTTTACGGCTTGATCCACCGCCATTGACTCGACCACCAGCGGTGCGCGTCGGGCAGCATGTCCGCAACGGCGCGAACCACGCCCGGCCATTGGTGGTCGTCGTAGTCGTCGCCGGACAGCCATCCACCGCGGGCCACCTTCGGCGCCCACGCCTCGATGTCGGCGCGCACGCTCGGGTAGTCGTGGCGGGCGTCGATGTGCACCCAGGAGAACGACTCGTCGGCGAGCAGGCGTGCCGCAGCCACCGAATCGCTGATCACCAGCTGGATGGAATCGGCGAAGCCGCAGGCGATCACGTTGCGGTGCAGCAGACCGGCGAACGTTCCGCCGCCGTGCTCGACGGCCGGACCGTGGGCGTTGGTGTCGCGGCGGCCCTCCGGCCCGCTGCCACGCGCGGTGTCCACCCCGATGACCCCGATCGAACGCCCGGAATCAGCCACCTCCTGGGCCAGCGAGCAGATGCTGCGCCCCAGGTAGCAGCCCACCTCGACGAATCGGCTGCCGTCACCGAAGTTCGCGACGGCCTCCTGTTGCGCCGACCGCCACTGAAACCACCCCGGGATGTCCTGCCAGCGGTGTACCGGTTCGTCGAAACCCGACATCGGGTGTGCGTGTCCGGTCATGGCGCTGTCCCCTTACCTCGCCGCCGTTATCTGTGTGTCGAATACGGTGTTCCCACAGGAGGAGAAGTCATGTCATCTCTGCGCGGCAAGGTCACATTCGTCACCGGCGCCTCGTCCGGACTCGGCGCCGAAACCGTGCGGCTGCTTTCCCGGGAAGGCGCAACGGTTTTCGGTATCGCACGTGACACCGGCCGGCTCGCCGAGGTGTTCTCCGACGTGCAGACGGGTTCCTTTACGGTCGCGGACCTGAGTTCGGCGTCGGCGTGCCGCGACGCGGTTGACCTCTGCGTCGAGCAGTTCGGCCGCCTCGACGTGCTCATCAACATCGCAGGCAGCCACCGGATGCGCCGCACCGAGTCCATGACCGACGAAGACTGGTCCGACGATCTCGCGGCCAACCTCAGCGGACCGTTCTACCTGTGCCGGGCGGCGCTACCCCATCTGCTCGCCACCGGCGGCAACATCGTCAACGTCGCCTCGATCGCCGGCGTCGAAGGCCAGGCCTATTCGGCCGGATACTGCGCCGCCAAGCACGGCCTGATCGGGTTGACCCGCGCCCTGGCCGTCGAGTACACCGCTGACCGCCTCCGGGTGAAGGCGGTGTGCCCCGGGGGCATGCTGACCCCGCAGATCGAGAACTTCGCCGCGCCGGAGAACCCGAACTTCGACCTGATCATGCGCACGGCCGCACCGCGGGGCTTCATGGCGCCGCTGGACGTCGCCAATGTGATCGCGTTCCTGGCCAGCGACGCCGCGGCGGCCGTGCACGGCGCCGTCTACCGCGTCGACAACGGCAAGACCGCCGGTTAACCGATCCCGACCGCCTTCTCCAGGTCGGAGAGCGAGTCCTCGAGGTGCATGAGCAGCCGCTGCAGGTGCGGCACGCTGCGGCGACAGCCGACGAGACCGAAGTCGAGGTTGTCGGCATTGTTGGTCAGCGTGATGTTGAGCGCCTGCCCGTCCAGCGCGATCGACAACGGGTAGTTGCCGTCGAGCCGGGCGCCTCGCCAGTACAGCGGCTCGCGTGCGCCGGGGACGTTGGAGATGACGATGTTGAACGGCGGCGGCGCCGATGACACGAACCCAGGCACCAGACCCAGCGCGATGCCCGACATCAAGAACGCCGACAGCGCGAGCGCCTGGGTCTTCGGAAGCTCGGAGAACACCTTTTTGTTGTCGCGCATCGAGGTGCTGATCGCGTCGAGCCGCTTGGCCGGGTCGACGGTGTCGGTGGCGAGATTGCACAGGATCGTGCCGACCATGTTGCCGCCGGCGTCCTGCTCGTCCTGGGCACGCAGGCTGATCGGCACCATCGCCACCAGCGGGGTGTCGGGCAGCGCGTCCTGTTCGATGAGGTAGGCGCGCAGCGCGCCGGCGCACATCGCCAGCACCACATCGTTGACGGTGACGCGGGCGGCCGATTTGACCGCCCGGATCCGCGCCAGCGGCCACGACTGTGCGGCCACCCGTCGCGCTCCCCCGATCGGCACATTGAACATCGTCTTGGGTGCGCGGAACGGCAGTGTCAGCTGCTGCTCGAGCAGCGCGGCCCTGGCCACCGAAAGCGTGGACGGCGCAAGCGAGGCCACCGACCCGACCGCGCCCGCGATTGTCTGCAGGGCCGACCGCGACGCCCCACCCTCCCTGCTTTTGCGTTTCGGGCCGAGCGTCCACGGCACCCGGATCTCACGATCGTCGGGATCGGTGCTCATCGACCGGATGGTGAGGCGCTGCGCGGAGATGCCGTCGAGCAGCGAGTGGTGGATCTTGGTGTAGATCGCGAAGCGGCCGTCCTCGAGGCCCTCGACGAGGCTGGCCTCCCACAGCGGCCTGTGCCGGTCGAGCAGGGTGCCGTGCAGCCGTGAGACCAACTCGAGCAGCTCGCGGATGCGGCCCGGTCTCGGCAGCGCCGACCTGCGCAGGTGGTAGTCGATGTCGACCTCGTCGTCGAAGGCCCACGCGACGTTGGCGATCCCGCCGAGCATCCGGCCCGGATGCTTGCGGAAGGTCGGCTGGAAGTCGTCGTTCTCGACGATCGTGTCGTGCAGTTCGCGGATGAAGTCCGCGCCGCTGCCCTCCGGCGGCTCGAACAGCTGCAGACCTGCGACGTGCATCGGGTGTTCCCGGGATTCGCCGATGAGGAACAACGAATCGGTCGGCGAAATCAGCTTCATCGACGTGACGGTACCCACCCCGGCTGTGCTTCGTGCAAGGTATAGGAGCTAATCCGAGAGCTCACAGAAGAGGTGGCGATGACGAAGACGGTCGGCAGGGTGGCGGGCAAGGTCGCCTTCATCACCGGGGCGGCCCGCGGACAGGGCCGCGAACACGCCCTCCGGCTCGCGGAGGAAGGTGCCGACATCATCGCCGTGGACGTGTGCGGCGACATCGACACCGTCGGCTATCCCGGTGCGACCGAAGCCGACCTCGACGAGACGGTGGCGCTGGTGCAGAAGCTGGACCGGCGCATCGTCGCCGAGAAGGCCGACGTCAGGGACCTCGACGGGCTGCGCGCCGCGCTGCAGCGGGGAGTCGACGAGTTGGGCCGCCCCGACGTGGTCGTGGCCAATGCCGGGATCAGCGGCGCACCGTCGGCCGCGGCGCAGATCGACGAGGTGGCCTGGCAGACGATGCTCGACATCAACATCACCGGGGTCATGCACACCGTCAAGGTGGCGCTGCCTCACATGTCCGACGGCCGCGGCGGCTCGATCATCCTCGTCAGCTCGATGCTCGGGCTGCGCGGCGGCGGTTACATGGCCGCGTACGCCTCGGCCAAGCATGCCGTCGTCGGCCTGATGAACTCGCTCGCCAACGAGCTTGCCCACCTGTGGATTCGGGTGAACTCGATTCATCCCGGCAACATCCGCACGCCGATGATCGACAACGAGTGGTTCCACCGCACTCTCAGGCCCGACCTGGCCGAGCCGACCATGGACGACGTCGCACCCGTGATCGGACACTTCCACATGCTGCCCGCGCCGATCATCGAGGCGCGCGCGGTCAGCGACGCCGTGCTCTTCCTCGCCTCCGACGAGTCGAAGTACATCACCGGAGCGACGCTGCCGATCGATGCCGGCGCGGTGGCGAAGTTCTGACAGCGGTTTTCCAGCTAGCCGGTACGCCATCTGGCCGTCAGCAGCGATGACCTGCACCGCGGCCGCGTGCGACCGTGGGCGGCATGGCTATCCGAAGCGTCAGACGCTACGAATTCATCGCGCTGAGTTTGTGTGTGGTGATCGTCATCTGGGGCCTGGTCTCGTCCCGTCCGTCGGCCGCCGAGCCGAACGCGCAGAAACCGACCGTCGTGCTGGTGCACGGGGCGTGGGCCGACACGTCGAGTTGGAACGGTGAAATCCAGATCCTCGAGGGAGACGGCTACACCGTCAGGGCGATCGCCAACCCACTGGAGAACCTCACCACAGACTCCGAATACGTCGCGGACTTCCTCGAGACGATCGACGGCCCGATCGTTCTGGTCGGGCACTCCTACGGCGGTTCGGTGATCACGAACGCCGCCGAGGGCAACCCGAACGTCAAGGCACTCGTCTACGTCGACGCTGCCGCTCCCGACGTCGGGGAGACCAACGGCTCGCTCAGCGGCGCCGACTCGGTGCTCAAACACAAGCCCGACGATCGGCTTTTCGACAAGCTCCCCTATCCGGGTGCGCCCGCAGGCGCGATGGACCTGTACCTGAAACGCGATGTGTTCGTGGCGAACTTCGGCAACGACCTGCCCGCCGATGTCGCGACCCGGCTGTGGGCGACGCAGCGCGCCGCGTCTACGGCGGCCTTCGACACCCCGTCCCGGTACGCGGCGTGGAAGACGATTCCCTCGTGGTACTTCATCAGCACCGGCGATCAGATCATCACCCCGACATCGGAACGCGCGATGGCGGCACGTGCCCACTCCACCGTCACCGAGTTCGACGGCGGCTCACACCTCACCCTCGTCTCCCATCCCGATGCGGTGTCAGCGGTCATTCTCGATGCAGCGCGTTCAGTGCAGATTCCGAACGGAACTCCATAGCGGCACCTAGCCTGAGGCCGTGTGTGACTTCCGAACGCCAGGCCGCGTGGCCGCAGTATCGGCCGCAGTTCTCATCGTTGCCGCAACTGGGCTGACGGCTTGCACGCGCGAGGTTTCCGGCTCGTCGGTCGAATCGAACATGTCGTCTGTCGATATCGAGACCGTGCTGCTCGACGCAGGCGAAATCGATGACATGATGGCACCAACGGCTCCGAGGTGCTCGATGCGGGAGACGCCCCCGACGACGTGATCGACGCCGACCCGCCACAGTGTCACGGGCTGGTCTACATCGCCGGCGAAATGGAGTACGGGTCAACTGATTTCACCGCGATGCAATGGCGGGTGATCGGAGACGGCGATGTCGGCGGGGTTGTCGAGATGGTGGCGGAGTTTCCTTCGGCCACGAAGGCGGATGAGTTCGTCGACACGCAGGCTCAGGCATGGGAAGGGTGTGTGGACGAAGTCATCACCTCCACATACAAAGAAGACGGATCGACGACGCAAGATCGCGTCACCGCCGTGCACGCGCGCCCTGGCATCGTGATCGCATCGACGGAGGGGGCATCAGTGGAGTCGTCTTGTCGGCACGGCCGGCATGTGCTGCAAGCGGTTTCGAACGTCGTTCTCGAGGTGAGCGCCTGCGCCGACACCGATTCCCGCCAAGCCGAAGCGATCGCGTCGAAGCTCGCCGAAAGAGTCCAGTCGGGCTGAGCGGGATCGAGCCCAACCGGCCTTCACACCGCCAGCTTGCCGCGCAGCCAGTCGTGGAAGGCGCCGATGTGGTGCTCGCTCGGTACCAGCACCCCGCCGTCGCGGTACACACGCGAACTCATTGCGGGCTGGCACCTTTCGGCCGCCTCGAAGTCCTGCGTGTTGACCCGGTGGAACAGTTCGACCGACCGGCTGACATCACGGCCGGATTTTACGACCTCCGGAAGGTACAACCAGTCGCATTCGACGGTCGTGTGGTCGGCGGCCATCGGGAACATCCGGTGGACGATGACGTGGTCGGGCACCAGGTTCACGAACACCTGCGGGCGGACCGTGACGGCGTAGTAGCGGCGGTCCTGGTCCTCGGTTACGCCGGGGATGTGATCGAGGCCCTCGGACCCGTCGACGGTGAAACCCTTGATGTCCTTCCCGAACTCAGCGCCGTGGCCGACGTAGAACTGCGCGGCGTAGCCGTCGGCGAATTCCGGCAGCACCTCGGTCAACTCGGGGTGAATCGTCGCGCAGTGGTAGCACTCCATGAAGTTCTCCACGATGAGCTTCCAGTTGGCCTTGACGTCGTAGACGATTCGCCGCCCGACGCGCAGATCGGCGACGCCGTAGTGCTCGATCGATTCGAGGTCACCGAGCCGCTCGACGATGTCCTGCTTCACCGTGGCGTCGAACGACGGCGGCTCATCGGAGAGACACACCCACACGTAGCCGAGCCACTCGGTCACGGCGATCCTGCGCAGCCCGTACTCGACACGGTCGATGTCGGGCATCTTGGTCAGGTTCGGCGCCGCGATCAGCTTGCCGTCGAGGTCGTATGTCCATGCGTGGTAAGGACATTGGAAGGCGCGCCGGACCTCACCGCTGTCCTCGGTGCACAGCTGGGCGCCGCGGTGGCGGCAGACGTTGAAGAAGGCTTTGACGTCGCCCTTGCGGGATCTGGCCACCAGCACGCTCTCCCGACCCACCTGCACGGTCTTGAAAACCCCCGGCTTGTCCAGGTCCGAGGAACGCACGACGCAGAACCACATTGCCTCGAAGACCTTTTCGCACTCGAGTGCGAAAACCTCCGGGTGCGTGTAGTAGTGGCCCGCAAGAGTCGAGATGAGGCTCTCAGGATGACCCTGCGCCGCGTCGAATGTCGTCATGACACTCCCCGGGCTGCGATCACACCCGTCACGGACGCCCCTCGGCGAGCTGCTTTCGGATGCCCGGAGGAAGATTCGGCGTCTCGCTGCTCAGCTCGACACGGATCATGCCGTCTTCGTCGACCACGACCGCGTGCGTGCGTACCGGAAGCTTCGCCGGGGGCTCTCCGACAGCGCCTGTCCGCAGGTCGAAGCGGGAAAGGTGCAGCGGGCACTCGACCTCGCATCCCTCGAGCCAGCCGTCAGCCAGCGAGGCGTCCTGGTGAGTGCAGGTGTCGTCGATGGCGAGCACCTCGCCGTCGTCGGTGTGGAAGACGGCGATCGGCGGATCGGACCCGACGCGGATCGCCTCACCCGGCGGCAACTGCGAGAGGGGACAGACTTCGAGCAAGGGTGCCTCCTCGGTCCGCAGAGATGCATCACATAGAGAAACAGGGTTCGTAATACGCAACAGTGTGTGGGGTGGCAAAACCCTTGTCAAGCGGAAACACCGGGGCGCCGCACCAGCGGAAACGGTGCGATATCGGGGGTGGGATTCAGCCCTGAAAACCCATGCGCTCCGCGATGGAATCAGCCGCCGCCACCACGACGGGCGCTATCTCGCGGGCACGTTCGGCGGTCAGCCGGTAGACGGGGCCGGACACGCTCAGGGCGGCGATGACCGTGCCGGTGTGGTCGCGTATCGGCGCCGCGACCGCTGTCAGCCCGAGCTCCAACTCCTCGATGGAGATGACGTAGCCGTCGCGCGCGACCGATTCCAGCTGGCGTTCGAGGTCGTCGGGCTTGGTGATGGTGTGCTCGGTGTAGCGGGGCAGGCCGGCCTCGGCCAGCAGTTCCTGGCGCGCTTCTGCGGACATGAATGCCACCAGGATCTTGCCGCTCGACGTCGCGTGCAGGGGCGTCAGCTCGCCCACCCAGTTGTGGCTGCCGACCGATGTCGGTCCCCTGGCCTGGTCGACGTTGACCGCGTAGTGCGATCGCAGTACCGCGATGTTGACCGTCTCCCCCACCTCGACGGCAAGGCGCTCGCAGATCTCGCGGCCCTGCTGAGTGATGTCGAGTTGCCCGGACACCGCGTTTGCCAGCCGCAAGATCCCGAACCCGAGTCGGTATTTGCCCCGCTCGTAGGCCTGCTCGACGAGCTCGTGCTCCTCGAGGGCGGTCAGCAGCCGCGAGACCGTGGATTTGTGCACGCCGATGTCGCTGGCGAGGTCGGTGACCCCCGCCTCGCCGAGGCGGGCCAGGATCTCGAGGACGGAAACTGCGCGGTCAACAGATTGCACACCGCCCCCGGCCGCCTCCGAGCTCCCGTTCCCCACAGCGGCGACATTACCGAGGTGGCCCGGCTGCGCTGGGACCTACCCCGAGCGGGAGCGTTGCACAGGAAGAAACGCGTTGCGCAATACGCATCTAGCGCTTGACCGCCATCAGCCCGAATCCTATGTTGGTATATCAGTTGTAGATCAATCGCCCGGAATCTGAGGAGACCCCTTCATGGGCTCACCACGCGTCGTGATCATCGGGGCAGGCATCGTCGGCACTAACCTGGCCGACGAACTCACCGCCCGCGGCTGGAACCGCGTCACGGTTCTCGACCAGGGGCCGCTCCCACTGACCGGCGGATCGTCCTCGCACGCACCGGGGCTGGTGTTCCAGACGAACCCCTCCAAGACGATGACCGCGTTCGCGTCCTACACGGTGCAGAAGTTCTCATCGCTGGACGTCGACGGCGCGTGGTGCTTCAACCAGGTCGGCGGCCTCGAGGTGGCGACCACCGAGGCGCGACTGGCCGAACTACACCGTCGACTGGGCTGGGCGACGGCGTGGGGCGTCAACGGCCGGGTCATCGACCCGCAGGAATGCGCGAAACTGCATCCGCTGTTGGATCCCAACCGCATCCTCGGTGGCTTCCACACCGAGACCGACGGGCTTGCCAAATCCACGCGCGTCGTCGAGGCACTGATCCGCCACGCGCAGGCCAGGGGTGCGGAGTTCCGCGGGTCGACCAAGGTCGTCGGCGTCGAGCACAGCGGCGGCAGAGTCACCGGCGTCGTCACCGCCGACGGCACGGTGCCCGCCGACATCGTGGTCTCCTGCGGCGGGTTCTGGGGTCCCGACCTCGGTGCGCTGATCGGCATGGATGTGCCGCTGCTGCCGCTGGCCCACCAATACGTCAAGACCCATCAGATTCCCGAACTCGTCGGGCGCAACACCGAGATCTCCGAGGCGGGGCTGCCGATCCTGCGGCACCAGGACCAGGACCTCTATTTCCGCGAGCACACCGATCGGCTCGGCATCGGATCGTATGAACACCGCCCGCTGCCGGTGGACATGAGCGAGCTGCCCGACGGCGAGATCACCGCGGAGACAATGCCTTCCAAGCTCGCGTTCACTGAAGGAGACTTCGCCCCGGCGTGGGAGCAGAGCAAGAAACTGCTGCCGTGCCTGGAAACGGCGACGATAGAGTCGGGTTTCAACGGCATCTTCTCCTTCACCCCCGATGGCGCACCTCTGGTCGGCGAATCGGCCGATGTCGCCGGCTTCTGGATCGCCGAAGCGGTGTGGGTGACGCACTCGGCGGGCGTGGCCCGAGCGGTCGCACAGGTGCTCGTCGACGGTCGCTCCGAGGTCGCGCTGAACGGCTGCGACGTCCACCGCTTCGAAGAGGTGCAACTCGACCCCGACTACGTCAGCGAGACTTCGCAGCAGAACTTCATCGAGGTCTACGACATCGTTCATCCGTTGCAGCCGAAGGAATCTCCCCGCAATCTGCGCGTCAGCCCGTTCCATGCGCGGCAGAAGGAACTCGGCGCGGTGTTCCTCGAGGCCGCGGGATGGGAACGGCCGCACTGGTTCGAGGCCAATGCCGCACTCGTGGACCAACTGCCGCAGGAATGGCGGCCGCCTCGGCGCGAACCGTGGGCGGCCATGTTCCACTCCCCCATCGCCGCCGCCGAGGCGTGGCGCACCAGGACCGCGGTCGCGCTGTACGACATGACGCCGCTGAAGCGTCTTGAGATCTCCGGATCGGGCGCCGTCGCCCTGCTGGAGCGGCTGACGACGGGCAAGATGGACAAATCGGTCGGATCAGTCACGTACACAATGCTTTTGGACAAATCCGGCGGCATCCGCAGCGACATCACCGTCGCCCGGCTGTCGCAGGACATCTTCCAGGTCGGTGTGAACGGCAACCTGGACCTCGACTACTTCCGCCGTCAGGCGCCGGCGGACGGCAGCGTCGCGGTACGCGACATCACCGGCGGGACATGCTGTGTCGGCGTCTGGGGCCCGCGCGCGCGTGACCTCGTATCGGCGCTGAGCCGCGACGACTTCTCCAACGACGCGTTCAAGTATTTCCGCTGTCAGCGGGTGCGCATCGCGGGGGTTCCGGTGACCGCCATGCGACTGTCCTATGTCGGCGAACTCGGCTGGGAGCTGTACACCACCGCCGAGCACGGGCTCCGGCTGTGGGATGGGCTGTGGGCCGAAGGTCAGCGCCACGGCGTCGTCGCGGCGGGCCGCGCGGCGTTCAACAGCCTGCGCATGGAGAAGGGCTACCGCTCGTGGGGCACCGATATGACCACCGAGCACAACCCCTTTGAGGCGGGCCTCGGATTCGCCGTGCGCCCTCAGAAGACGGGCTACATCGGATACGAGGCGCTCGCAGGTGTTTCCGACGTCACCGTCGACCGGCGCCTCGCGTGTCTTGTCGTTGACGACGGCACGTCTGTTGTCCTCGGCTCGGAACCGGTTTGCGTCGACGGGGCGCCTGCGGGTTACGTCACCAGCGCCGCGTTCGGGCACACGGTCGGGGCCCCGATCGCCTATGCGTGGTTGCCCGCGAGCGCGGGTGTCGGAACGAGCGTCGAGATCGGATACTTCGACCGCCGTATCGCAGCCACCGTCGTCGCCGAACCGCTCGTCGACCCCGAGATGACGAGGATCCGGTCGTAGCGTGCGTCAGATGATCGCGCGGATCGCCGCCTCGAACCCGGTGACGTGTTCGAGGGCGATCGATGCGGCGGCCTCACCGTCGCCATCGGCGATGGTGCGCAACAACTCCGTGTGCTCGCCGACATGACGCGCCACCGTGGGAAGCCGGTCGAGGAACAGGCAGAAGATACGCGTCGCCAGGTTGTCGTACCGAACCAGCACGTCCTCGAGATGCGGGTTGCCCGCGGCGCGGTAGATCGCGCGATGCACCCGCAGATCCCACCGCATCAGCTCATGCCGACCGATCGTCGCGATCTCCAGCGCCTCGGTCCGGTCCGCGAGTTCGAGCAGATGTGCGCGGGTGTCCGCCGACGCGTTTTCGGCGGCGGTTCGGGCCGCAACGGGCTCGAGGTTGACGCGAATCTGGCTGATGTGTCCCAAATCGGCGACGTCGACTCCGGTCGCGAAGGTTCCGCGGCGGGGAAACGAGACCACCAGCCGGTCGGCCTCCAACCGCTTGAGCGCCTCGCGCACCGGGGTTCGCCCGAACTTGAGCTCGGCGGCCAGCTCGCTCTCCACGATCGCGGCGTTGGGCGGGATGTCCAACATGATCAGCTTGTCCTGGATGACGAGGTAAGCCTGATCGGCGAACGACATCGACCGCAGGTCGACTTCGCCGAGCGACTCCACACCGACAACCGTCACCGCGTGCATCCTTCCGTGCTCCGAACCTGATCATATCCTATCCCACAGTTGATATATTAATTGTCTCGCAGAATGGCCAGAAAGGCGTACATGAGCTCCGACACCGCACCGCCCGGGGCGCACCTGCCGGACCATCCCGAGTTCCTCTGGCGCACACCGGAACCCAAGAAGTCGTATGACGTGGTGATCGTCGGCGGCGGCGGGCACGGGCTTGCGACGGCGCACTATCTGGCGAGGAACCACGGCATCACCGACGTCGCGGTCCTCGAGCGGGGGTGGCTGGCCGGCGGCAACATGGCGCGCAACACCACCTTGATCCGATCGAACTACCTCTGGGACGAGAGCGCGCGAATCTACGAGCACGCGCTAAGACTCTGGGAAGGCCTCGAAGACGACCTCGGCTACCCGATCCTGTTCAGCCAGCGCGGTGTGCTCAACCTCGCACACAGCCTCCAGGACGTCCGCGACAGCGTCCGGCGGGTCGAGGCCAACAAGCTCAACGGCATCGACGCCGCCTGGCTGACTCCCGATGAGGTCAAGAAGCTCTGTCCGATCGTCAACATCGGTAACGACATTCGCTACCCGGTGCTCGGGGCGACGTACCAGCCGCGCGCTGGCATCGCCAAACACGACTATGTGGCATGGGGTTTCGCCCGCCGCGCCGACGAGGCCGGTATCGACATCATCCAGAACTGCGAGGTGATCGGGTTCGACACCGACAGCGATCGGGTGACGGGGGTGCGCACCACCAGAGGCACCATCGGCGCGGGCCGGGTCGCACTGTGCGCGGCGGGCCACACCTCCACGTTGACCGAGATGCTCGGCATCCGCACCCCACTGCAGAGCCACCCGCTTCAAGCGCTGGTGTCCGAACTCCTCGAACCGGTCCATCCGACGGTCGTGATGTCGAATGCCGTGCACGTCTACGTTTCTCAGGCCCACAAGGGCGAGTTGGTGATGGGCGCGGGCATCGACTCCTACAACGGCTACGGCCAGCGCGGCGCCTTCCACATCATCGAGCGTCAGATGGCCGCCGCCGTCGAACTGTTCCCCGTCTTCGCCCGCGCCCACCTGCTGCGCACCTGGGCCGGAATCGTGGACGTCAGCCCCGATGCCTCCCCCATCGTCGGCCGAACGCCCTACGAGAACCTCTACCTCAACGCCGGTTGGGGCACAGGCGGTTTCAAGGCGACACCGGGAATCGGCTGGTGTCTGGCCGACACGATCGCCAACGACGAACCGCACGAGTACATCGCCCCTTTCGCCCTCGACAGGTTCGTCACCGGTGCGCTCGTCGACGAACACGGCGCCGCCGCGGTCGCACACTGAGCCCGCCAAAACCACCAGGAGTAAGGGATGCAGCTCATCGAATGCCCGTGGTGCGGGCCACGCGAAGAAACCGAGTTCCGCTATGGCGGCGAGGCCCACGTCGCCTACCCCGAGGACCCGCAGGCGCTGACCGACGAGCAGTGGGCGCACTACGTCTTCTTCCGCAACAATCCCAAAGGTCTGTTCGCCGAGCGCTGGAACCACAGCCACGGTTGCCGGCGCTGGTTCAACGCCGTTCGCGACACCGCGACCTATCGATTCCAGCGGGTGTACCGCGCAGGAGAGCCGAGGCCGACGATCTGATGGCGGCACGATTCAGAACGGGTGGCGGTGGTCGCATCGCTCGCGACACCACGCTGACCTTCACTTTCAACGACCGCGAGTTCACCGGCCACGTCGGCGACACCCTCGCCTCGGCGCTGCTCGCCAACGGCGTGCATCAGGTGAGCACCAGCGTCAAACTCCGCCGCCCGCGCGGGTTCACCGCCGCGTGGGCTGAGGACGCCGGCGGCCTGGTGCAGATCGAGCATCCCTTCCCCGAGCCGATGCTGCTGGCGACCACGGTCGAACTGTTCGACGGCCTTGTCGCGCACGGCATTCCGGGCCAGGGCCGCCTCGCCGACGTTCCCGACACCGCGAAATACGACAGCACCCACGTGCACACCGACGTGCTGGTCGCCGGCGCCGGCCCCGCCGGGTTGGCGGCCGCCCTGACGGCCGCGCGCGCCGGGACGAGGGTCGCGCTGATCGACGAACACAACGAAGCGGGCGGCGCCCTGCTCGGAGCCGCCGACGAGATCGACGGCCGGCCAGCGATGGACTGGGTGGCCGACGCCGTCGCCGAGTTGGCCACCTACCCCGATGTGCTGCATCTGCAGCGCACCACCGCGTTCGGGCACTACGACGACGGCTATGTCCTTGCACTGCAACGGCGTACCGATCATCTGGGCGCCGCCGCACCTGCCGCCGCCAGCAGGCAGCGGGTGTGGCGGATCCGCGCCCGTCACGTCATCGTCGCCGCGGGCGCCCACGAACGGCCCGTCGTGTTCGCCGACAACGACCGGCCGGGCATCATGCTCGCCAACGGCGCACGGACATTCCTGCATCGGTACGGCGTCAAGGTCGGCACGCAGGGCGTGGTGTTCACCACCAACGACAGCGCCTACCGGGCCGCTTTCGATCTGCACGACGCGGGCGTCACGGTCAACGCGATCGTCGATGCGCGTCCCGGAGTCGGACAGGATTTGCGCGACGAGTGCACCGCGCGCGGCATCACGATCCATCCCGGTTCGGTGGTCAGCGGAACGCGCGGCGAGGCGCGGGTCACCGACGTGCTCGTGGACCGGCCGGGTTCGGACGCCTTCGCCATCCCGTGCGACGTTCTGCTCGTCAGCGGCGGATGGAATCCGGCCGTGCACCTGTTCAGCCAGGCCAGGGGCGCCCTGCGCTACGACGATGTCCTCGGCGCGTTCCTCCCCGGCGAAACACTCGACGCCGTCAGTGTCGTCGGTTCCGCGAACGGGGTCTTCGATCTGCCGGGATGCCTACGCAGCGGCCGGGAGGCGGCCACGTCGGCGCTCGACGCACTGGGTATCTCCGCCGCATCGGAACCCCTTGCGGGAGAGCGTGACCCGGTCCGGGCCGAAGCTGTCGGCACGGTGATGTGGCGGGTGCCCGATGCCGACTCTGCCGATCGCCAGTTTGTCGACGTTCAGCGCGACGCCACGGTCGCCGACCTGGTGCGCGCGGTGGGCGCGGGCATGCGTTCGATGGAACACATCAAGCGCTACACCACGATCGGCACCGCGCACGACCAGGGCAAGACCTCGGGAGTAATCGCCTCCGGCATCACCTCCGAACTGCTCGGTGTCCCCGTGGAAGACCTCGGCGTCACCACGTTCCGACCGCCCTACACACCGGTGGCGTTCGCGGCGCTCGCCGGCCGCGACCGTGGCCACCTGTTCGACCCCGAACGGGTGACCGCGGTACACGACTGGCACGTCGAACGCGGCGCTGTGTTCGAGGACGTCGGCATGTGGAAGCGCCCGCGCTACTACCCGCTGCCCGGTGAGGACATGGAAACCGCGGTGCTACGCGAATGTGCCGCTGTCCGAGGCGGAGTCGGGATTCTCGACGGGTCGACGCTCGGCAAGATCGACGTGCAGGGCCGGGATGCGGGACAGTTCCTCGACCTGCTCTACACGAACATGATGAGCACGCTGAAGGTCGGAATGGTGCGCTACGGCGTGATGTGCGGCGTGGACGGCATGGTCATCGACGACGGCACCGTCATGCGGTTGGCCGACGACCGGTTCATGGCGTTCACCACCACCGGCGGCGCCGCCAAGATCCTCGACTGGATGGAGGAGTGGCTGCAGACCGAGTGGCCGCATCTGCGGGTGCGGTTGACATCGGTCACCGAGCAGTGGCACACCTTCCCCGTCGTCGGCCCGAAATCGCGCGACGTCGTCGGCGCGGTGTTCGGCGACGTCGACCTCGGCAACGACGCGTTTCCGTTCATGGCGTGGCGCGACACCACACTCGACGGCGTGCACGTCCGACTCGCCCGGGTCAGCTTCTCGGGTGAACTCGCCTACGAGGTGAACGTGATGGGCTGGTACGCAACGGCGTTGTGGGAACGGCTCATTGCCGCGGGCGAACCGTACGGGATGACGCCCTACGGAACGGAGACCATGCATGTGCTGCGGGCCGAGAAGGGCTACCCGATCATCGGCCAGGACACCGACGGCACCGTCACGCCCCAAGATCTCGGCATGAGTTGGGCGGTGTCGAAGAAGAAGCGTGACTTCATCGGCAAGCGCTCGTTCACCCGAAGCGAGAACCTGAACCCGCTGCGCAAGCAGTTCGTCGGAGTGCTGCCCACCGACGCCGACACGGTGCTGCCCGAGGGCGCGCAGATCATCGAATACGTCGAGGGCGGAGAACTGCCGCCCCCGCCGGTGCCGATGCTCGGCCACGTCACGTCGAGCTATCGAAGTGCCGAGTTGGGCCGCCCGTTCGCGCTAGCCCTCGTCAAGGGCGGACATGCCCGCATCGGTGACACCTTGCACGTGCCGGTGGACGGCGCTCTGGTGCCGGTCGAGGTGACGGGCTCGGTTCTCGTTGACCCGGAAGGAGCGCGCCGCGATGGGTGACGCCCCGACCCGACGAAGCCCGTTGCAGAGCTATGAGTCTCGCTTCGCGCGCATGCCGAAATCGGCCTTCGTGGTCGATGAGCCGTTCGTCTCGATGGTCGACCTCTGGGTCGACCCGGCCGGACCGGGAGGGGCCGCGGCGGCCGGCCTCCTCGGCGTCGACGCGCTGCCGACGACACCGTCGACCGTCGTCACCGGGCAGGACGCATCGGTGATCTGGCTCGGCCCGCAGGAGTGGCTGATCACCTCCGGCGGCCGCGACGCGGAAGCACTGGAGGCGGCGTTGCGCGGCGCGGTGTCCGAACACGGTGGCGCGGCGGTGGACGTCTCCGCTCAGCGCACGACGCTGCGGCTACGCGGCACGCACGCGCGCGACGTCCTCGCGAAGGGCTGCTCGCTGGATCTGCACCCCGCGGTGTTCGGGCCGGGCGCCGCCGCGCAGACCACACTCAGCCACGCCGGTGTCGTGCTGATGCCGTTGAGCGACAACGGGTCCGACTACCGCATCATCGGGCGGTCGTCGTTCGCCCGCTATCTCGCCGACTGGCTGATCGACGCCGCGGAGGAGTTCGGGCTCGACGAGAGGACCTGAAAGCTCAGACGAACTGCCTGCTCAGCTTGGCGTGCCGGTTGACGTCCTTGTAGAGCAGGTACCGGAAGCGGCCGGGGCCACCGGCGTAGCACGCCTGCGGGCAGAAGGCGCGCAACCACATGAAGTCGCCCTCCTGCACCTCGACCCAGTCCTTGTTGAGCAGGTACACGGCCTTGCCCTCCAACACGTACAGGCCGTGTTCCATGACGTGGGTCTCCGGGAACGGGATCGTCCCGCCGGGTTCGAAGCTGACGATGTTGACGTGCATGTCGTGTCGGACGTCGGCGGGGTCGACGAACCGCTGCGTGCTCCAACGGCCCTGTGTCCCCGGCATTTCGATGCCGTCGACCGCGACCTCGTTGGTGACGAACGGTTCCGGGACGTCGATGCCGTCGACACGTTCGTAGGCTTTGCGGATCCAGTGGAAGCGGGCGATCTCGGTGGTGTCGTTGCGCAGCGTCCAGTCGCATCCCGGCGGCAGGTACGCGTATCCGCCCGGCGTGAGGTCGTGCTTGTCGGAGCCGATCACCAATGTGCAGCCGCCTTCGACGACGAACAGCACGCCTTCGGCACCGGGGTCGAGTTCGGGCCGGTCGCTGCCGCCACCCGGTGAGACCTCGACGATGTACTGCGAGAACGTCTCCGCGAAACCCGACAGCGGGCGCGCGATCACCCACAGCCTGGTGTTGTCCCAGAACGGCAGATAGCTGGTGACGATGTCGCGCATGGTGCCCCGCGGCAGCACGGCATACGCCTCGGTGAACACCGCGCGGTCGGTCGTCATTTCGGTCTGCGCCGGGTGTCCCCCGGTCGGTGCGTAATAGCGCGGCGTCTTGTCGATCATGCCGCTCCCCTTGTCAGCAGCCGGCCCTGCGGCTCGTCGTCAATGTCGATTCGCCTGCCCCGCAACCAGGTACTGCGCACGTGACCGGCCAGCGGGCGCCCGTCGTACGGGGTGATCGCGTTCTTGTGGTGGAGGCGATGCGCGTCGACCACGAACGCCTCGTCGGGTGCGAACACGCAGAAGTCGGCGTCGTACCCGATGTCGATGCGGCCCTTGCGGCGAAGGCCCGTCTGCTTCGCGGGCGCCTGACACATCCAGCGGCAGACGTCGACGAGGGTGAAGCCGCGCTGGCGCGCCTGGGTCCACGCCGCCGACAGCCCGATCTGCAGCGACGAGATTCCGCCCCATGCCACCCCGAAGTCGCCGATGTCCAGACACTTCAGGTCGGGCGTGGACGGCGAGTGGTCGGTGACCACCATGTCGATGACGCCGTCGCGCAGCCCCTGCCACAGCAGCTCCCGGTTACCGCCCTCCCGTATCGGTGGGCAGCACTTGTATTGCGTTGCCCCGTCGGGAATTTCCTCGGCGGCGAAGGTCAGGTAGTGCGGACATGTCTCCGCGGTGATCGCGATCCCGTCGCGCCGCGCCGACGCGATCATCGGCAACGCATCCGAGCTCGACACGTGCAGGATGTGGACGCGGCAGCCGGTCCATCTGGCCAGCTCGATCACCTGCGCGATGGCCAGGTTCTCCGCGCCTCTCGGCCGTGACAACAGGAAGTCGGCGTACGTCTCGCCGTGCGCGGTCGGCGCGCGCTCGATCGCATGGGTGTCCTCCGCATGCACGATCAGAAGGCCGTCGAACGACGCGATTTCGCGCATCGCGGCCTCGAGCTGTTCGGGGTCGACCGGCGGGAACTCGTCGACGCCGGAGTGCAGCAGGAAGCATTTGAAACCGAAGACGCCCGCGTCGTACAGCGGTCGAATGTCGGGCACGTTGCCGGGCACGACACCGCCCCAGAACCCGACGTCGATGTGCGCCTGCGTCTGTGCGGTCTTGCGTTTCACCTCGAGGGCCGCGACGTCCACGGTCGCCGGAATGCTGTTGAGCGGCATGTCGATCAGCGTCGTGACACCGCCCGCGGCCGCCGCCTTGGTGGCGCTGGCGAACCCCTCCCATTCGGTGCGGCCGGGGTCGTTGACATGCACGTGCGAGTCGACGACGCCGGGAAGCAGCGCCTCGTCGGAGCTCAGCTCGATCACCTGCGGGGCGGTCAGCTCGGATTCCATCGGCTCGATCGTCACGATCGTGCCGTCCTTGACACCGACGACCCGGCCCACCTCACCGGCGGGGCTCACCACCCGCGGCGCGCGGATCACCAGATCGAGGTCCGCCACGGTCAGGCACCCTGGCTGTCGGGCGTCAACGGCCAACCGGTGATCCGCTTGTCACGCGGGGCGGCGAACGTCCGCGACTTGCTGGTGGTGAGGCCGAGTCCCACCAGGGCTTCGGCGAGTTTGACGGCCGCGGTGACGCCGTCGACGACCGGCACGCCGGTGGCGGCCGCGACTGCCGTGTCAAGGCCGGCCATTCCGCCACAGCCGAGACAGACGACTTCCGCGCCGTCCTGACTGACGGCCGTCTCGGCCTCGGCGACAACAGCCTTGACGGCGTCCTCCGGCCGCTCTTCGACCTCGAGGACCGACATTCCGCTCGATCGCACCGAGGCACACCTGACGTCGAGACCGGCGAGCTTGAGCCGGTCCTCGATGAGCGGCACGGTGCGGTCGAGCGTCGTCACGACGGAGTACTTGTGGCCGAGCAGCGATGCGACGTGGCCGGCGGCCTCGGTGATGTCGACGACCGGAACATCGCACAGTTCCTGCAGACCCTCGCGGCCGTGCTCACCGAACCCGGCCTGAACCACGGCGTCGTAGTCACCTTCGTAGCGTGTGACCGCGTCCATGACACCGACCGCGGCGAGGTAGCTCTCGAAGTTCCCCTCCACCGATTCAGGCCCGAAAACCGGTGTCAGGCCGATGATCTCCGTGCCCGGCGAGGCAACCGACCGCGCCGACGCGACGATCGCATCGGTCATGCTCGCGGTGGTGTTGACATTGACGATGAGAATTCTCACTCTGATTTGCTCCCGGGCTCAGCGGCCGCACCCATTTTTCCGCATGTCGCCGCGCGACGCTTGACCGCGCAGAAGAGCCCCCGGGCATACCGGGGGCTCTTACTGGATTATTCAGTTGTTATTCAGTTGTCGGTGCGGCTCAGAAGTAGGTCGTCGCCGTCGTGCTGGTGCCGTTGTCGCAGGTGATTGTCACGGTCCAATTCTTGAACCGAGGAATGGCCGGAACGATCCTCAGGTCGTATGTGGAGTTGGCGGCCAGCGCGAAGCTGCGGTTGAAGCCGTCTGTGGCGTAGGTGCACTGCGACGTCTCTCCGCTGCGGTCGGTGATGTGGGCCTCGAGGCCGCCCACGACCGTGTTGAACGACACCGTCGGCCCCTGCTTCGGCGCGGGCGGCTTGGGGGGATCATTCGGCGGCGGCGGCGGGGTGCTCCCGTTCGAGCAGCTCGACACGATGACCTTCGCGCCCGTTTGGTTCTGCAGCTTGGCCTTGGCGGCGGACTCCGCTGCCGCCCGGGTGGCGGCAGACGCGCCTTCGCGTTCGCCGAAGTCGTTGGAGGCCGCGGCCGCGCACTCGTTGGTGCCGATGACCACGGTCACGCAGTGGCCACCGCCGTTGTTGACGCAGTTGGTCAGCGCATTCTGGGCGGCCTGATCCTGGCTGCCGCTGATCGCCGAGCCGCCTGCCATCGTGACGGGCGGATTCTCGTTGACGTAGCCGAGTGCCAGCGCGACGTACTGGTCGGCAGCCTGCGCGGGTGCGGCCACGCCGACTATGCCGACGACGGATGCGGCCGATGCCAGCAGCGTGCCGACAATCGCCCGCCTCGTGATGGTGGTTGTCATGTTCTCTCCCTGTTGGTGATCGCCGCCCCGGTGCGAGGCGAGGTTGGTGCCTGTGGTCTTGCTGGCGGGGTTTCAAGTGGGTCTGCCGGATGTTCGGCAGTGCTTCGGTTTTTCCCGCTGCGATAGATATTCGTGCTCAGCGAACTGCCGCGTAATCGCTGCGAAGCGCAGCATTCGCACGGTTGGCGGGAAGTTTTTCCTATCCCGTCGGTAAGGCCTCGGACCGCTTGACCAGGTGACACGCGGAAAACCAAGTAGTCGGCGGGCGCGGGCAGCCGATTTCCAGGTAGTGGCCTACGGGGGCAAACGCCGGTTTCCGTGGCAACAATCGCATCGACAAATCGAGGGCTGCGCCCTCCCAACTCATACGGAGTCGATATGAAGCGAGCCCTGTGCCCAACGGTGGGCATGGCAAGTCTGGCGATTGCAGGGGCAGGGCTTCTCGCGGCGTTGACCGACGATGCGCAGTCGTCGACTGCCGGGTTCGAGTTGGCGTCCTTCGAGTCGCTGTTGCTTCCGCAATCGCCTGCCCGGGCTGACGAGTGGTGGCTGATCGCCGGAGATCGCAACGGCAGCCGGATCGGATCGGGCGCCGCTCCGGGACCGACGGCGTTGGCGGCTGCATCCATCGCTGGCCCGCCACGCCCGATCGTGGGCCCTGGCGGTTGGTTGATCGGCAACGGGTTGGACGCTCCGGAGGACTGCACCGGGTCGGCGTGCAATGGCGGAAACGGCGGGCTGCTCTTCGGCAACGGCGGCCACGGGGCCAACGGCGGTAACGGCGGCAACGGCGGTAACGGCGGCAACGCCGGCCTGTTCGGCAACGGCGGCAACGGTGGGAACGGCGCTACCGGGGCCAACGGGCTCGCGGCGACCACCGCCGGCGGCACCGGCGACGTCGGTCAGAACGGCGGCGCGGGTGGCCGCGGCGGCAACGGCGGACTGCTTTTCGGCAACGGCGGCACGGGCGGCACGGGCGGGCAGGGAGGTGTCGGCGGCGACGGCGCGAAGGGTGCGGACCGGGCAACCGCGACGGTGGCCGGCGCCGCGGGTGTAACCGGTGGCGCGGGAGGCGCCGGCGGGGCAGGCGGCAACGGCGGAGCCGCGGGCGCGGGCGGATCGTCGGGCTTGTTCGGCGGCGCCGCGGGTACCGCAGGCAGTCAAGGCAACGGCGGGGCGGGCGGCAACGGCGCCGCAGGAGGCCGGGGCGGTAACGGTGCCGACGGAGCCAAACCACCGACACCGGCGGAACCCGGCGCGAACGGCGTAGACGGAATGACCGGCGGGGCGGGCGGTGATGGCGGACGCGGCGGCAACGGAGGCGCAGGCGGCGTCGGCGCGATCAATGGCGCCGTCGGTGCCAACGGCAACGGAGGCGCAGGCGGCAACGGGGGCGCGGGAGGCGATGGAGGCGACGGCGCGGCCGGCGGCACCTTGGCGAACGGTCGAGGTGCCGTCGGCGGCGACGGAGGTCGTGCGGGCGCCGGCGGAGCGCACGGACTCGGCGGTGATCCCGGTACGGGCGGTACCCCCGGCACGGGTGCCGCAGGCCTCGACGGCACGGCCGGACCGGAGGGCAACGGCGGCGACGGCGGCAAGGGCGGCGACGGGCCATATTTCGGCGGGGATGGTGGCGCAGGCGGCTACAGCGAGACCGGAAACGGTGGCAGAGGCGGCGACGGGGGCGAATCGAATCCGCCGTCCTCATCACCCAACTTCGGCGGAAAAGGCGGCAAGGGCGGCGACAGCGGAAGCGGCCAGGGCGGTGACGGCGGCACGGGAGGCAAGGCGAACGGCTACGGGGGCCAGGCCGGCCGCGGCGGGGATGGCGGCGACAGCACGAGCGGAGACGGCGGACGCGGCGGCGACGGCGGGTCCAGCGACGGCGCGTATACCCGCGGCGGTGACGGGGGCATCGGCGGCAGGAGCCAAACCGGCAACGGCGGACGCGGCGGCGACGGCGGTGACGCCACCGGCGAGGACCCGACCAGGGGCGGCGACGGCGGGCAGGGCGGAAGCACAGCGACCGGAACCCCGGGCGGAGGCGGTGACGGCGGGAGCCCTGGCGGTGCCCCCTGGCGCCGACGGCGGCGTCAGTCCCTGAGCCGGTGCTCCGCGGCTGGAACCGCTGTGACGAGAAGGTGAATAAGTAGGCTCTCGGGCATGCCGTTCGACCGCGGTGAGGTTTTCGCCGGGTATGTCATCGAGAGACTGCTCGGCAAGGGTGGAATGGGCGAGGTTTACCTCGCCCAGCACCCCCGCCTCCCCCGGCACGACGCACTCAAGATCCTGACCAGGAACTCCACCACCGACAGGGAGTTCCAGGCGAGGTTCATCCGCGAGGCCGAACTGGCCGCCACGCTGCGCCACCCGCACATCGTCGGGGTCCTCGACCGGGGCGAGTACGACGGCCGCCTCTGGATCTCGATGGACTACGTCGACGGCACGGACGCCGGTCGGCTGCTGCGGGAGACCTACCCGTACGGCATGCCGGAACGCGATGCCGTGGAAATCGTCACAGCCGTGGCAGATGCGCTCGACTACGGCCATGAACGCCGTCTGCTGCACCGCGATGTCAAGCCCGAGAACATCCTCGTGACGGCATCCGACGGCCGACGACGCAGCGTGCTGTTGACCGACTTCGGCATCGCCCGCCGAATCGACGACGTCAGCAACCTCACCGACGACAACGTCGCGGTGGGCACGGTGAACTACATGGCCCCCGAGCAACTTCTCAACCGATCCGTCGACGGCAGAGCGGATCAATATGCGTTGGCTGCCACGGCTTTTCACCTGTTGACCGGTGCGCCACCGTTTCACGACTCGAATCGCGCTGTCGTCATCAGCCATCATCTGCATTCGGCGCCGCCGCGGATATCCGAACGCAGACCCGATCTCGCCCACCTCGACCCCGTGCTCGCGCGCGCTCTGTCCAAGGAGCCCGAGCAGCGATACCCGACGTGCCTCGACTTCGCCAACGCGCTGGCGAACACGAAGCGCAACCCGGGCACACAGCGCCTCGAACGCATGCACGTCCACGGGACAGCGCACGGTGTCACGCAACGCCCTGCCGACCCAACGGGTCAGCACGGCACGCTGGCGTTTTTCCTGACGCCGTATGCGCCGATCGACAACCTGCCCGCGTCGATCCCGGTGGAGATACAGACCCAGCTCAGCACCGTCGCGCTCAACGACGGCGACGAGGTGGAGGTCAGCGGCGTCTGGGACGGCACCATGCTCGACGCCGAAACCATCGCCACGTATTCGGCTCGGACACCACCGAAACGGCACTCGTCGCAGGCGGACACCTCGCGTATGGAGGCGGTGCGGACTCCCCACCGCAGACGCCGCTTGATCGCAGTGCTGGCCGCTTTGATCGGCGTCGTCGTGGTGGTTGCCGTCGGCGTCACCTGGTTCACCGGCGGCTTCGGCGCCGAGAATCGCCCTGGACCGATCGTCAAGCCCGTCTCGGCGACCGTCTTCTCCCCCGACGGTTCCCCGGACAACCCGGACAAGGCGGAGTTGGCGATCGACGGCAACCCCGACACCGCCTGGCCCACCGTGACCTACACCGATCCCGTGCCGTTCCCGAACTTCATCGAGGGCGAGGGACTGATGCTGCATCTGTCCGAACCGACCGCGCTGAGCGCCGTCACCGTCGACGTGTCCAGCACCGGCACCGAGGTGCAGATCCGGTCGTCGCCCACGGAGAACCCCACCTCGTTGGCCGACACCACCGAACTCGTCGGCAACACACCGCTGCAACCGGGCAGCAACCGGATAGAAGTCCACGACAAGACCAAGACGTCCAATGTGCTGGTCTGGATTTCCAAGCTGGGCACCACCGACGGGCAGAGCCGGACCGAGATCTCCGAGATCACCCTGCAGGCGGCTGGATGAGCGGCGCCGACGCCGCACAGGAGATGTTGGACGAGTTCCAACTTCGCAAGCTCGTCCACGCCTACTGCCGCGCAGTGGACCGCGGTGACATCGAGGCTCTTCGCGCCCTGTACCACCACGACGCCGTGGACGCGCACGGCGGTTTCTCGGCGGGCTCGGCCGACGACTTCCTCGAAGAGCTCACTGCCGCGCGGCCGTACATCCGGACGATGCAACACAACATCACCACGGTGAACTTCGTGATCGCGGGAGACACCGCGGAGGGCGACACTCTCAAGGGCGCCTTGGACTCGAGCGACCCGTCATTTGAGTACTTTTCGTTGTTCGATCGCGGGGCGCAGTAGCGACGATGGGCGTGTGGGAGGACGCCCTGCGGGAGGCCAGGGAACAACGCCGCGAAGAGTTGCGGGCGCTCGAGCGTCAGCGCGCGGAAGCGGCCGAGCAGGCGCGCGCGCTCGCCGAGTTCGTCGACCGCATGCGGCGGCTGGGAGTCGAACCCCGGCCACACGCGTTCTTGGTGATGAAGGGCCTTCCGGAGCTAGGTCGGTACCGGCGATCGCTCAGGCACAAGATCGTTGGCTGGGACATCGGGGCCGACGTCGTCGTCACACCCGACGGACAGGTCTACGACCTCAAAGACCAGGAAAGGGAACCGTGTGACCTGCGACGGCCGCTGAACTTCTCGCTTCCCGACGGCAGTTCGCGCTCGCTCACCGAATTACTCCGTCAGGCGGTAGCAGAATGACGGTCATGAAATCGGTGTTGCTGTGGCGCCGCGATGTGGACTTCCTGCTGTTCGAGTGGCTCCGGGTCGACGACCTGACCAAGCGCGACCGCTTCGCCGAGCACTCGCGTGAGACGTTCGACGGGGTCCTCGACCTGTGCGAGCAGCTTGCCGAGCGCTATTTCGCGCCGCACAACAAGACGAGCGACGCCAACGAACCGACCTTCGACGGTGAGAAGGTCACCGTCATCCCCGAGGTGAAGGAGGCCTGGGACGCGTTCGCCGAGGCCGATCTCTTCTCGATGTCGATGGACCAACGGTTCGGCGGTGCGCAGCTTCCCGTCACGGTCGCCCAGGCCGGCTTCGCCTATTTCTCGGCGGCCAACGTCAGCACCACCGGTTATCTGATGCTGACCATGGCCAACTCCAACCTGCTGGCCCGGTTCGGCTCACCCGAGTTGGTCGACACCTACCTTCGGCCGATGCTGACCGGCCGGTTCTCCGGCACCATGGCGTTGTCGGAAACGCAGGCGGGCTCGTCGCTGGCCGACATCCTCACGCGCGCCGAACCGCAGACCGACGGCACCTACCGGCTGTTCGGGTCGAAGATGTGGATATCCGGTGCCGAACACGAGATGACCGACAACATCGTCAACCTCGTCCTCGCGAAAATCCCCGGCGGTCCGCCCGGCACCAAGGGCATATCGCTGTTCGTCGTGCCGAAGTACCTCGTCGAGACTGACGGCTCGATCGGTGAGCGCAACGATGTGGCGCTGGCCGGCCTGAATCACAAGATGGGCCAACGCGGTATCACGAACACGGTGCTCAGCCTCGGCGACGGCACCTACAGTCCAGGCGGGAAACCCGGCGCCGTCGGCTATCTTGTCGGCGAAGAGCACCGCGGGATCGCCTACATGTTCACGATGATGAACGAAGCGCGCCTGGGTGTCGGAATGGGCGCGGCGGCACTGGGTTACACGGGCTACCTGAAGTCGGTGCAGTACGCGCGCGAACGTCCACAGGGCCGACCGGTGACGGCCAAGGATCCGTCGGCGCCGCAAGTGCCGATCATCGAGCACGCTGACGTGAAACGAATGCTGTTGGCGCAGAAGGCGTATGTCGAGGGCGGACTGGCCCTGCTGCTGTACTGCGCGAAATTGGTGGATGTGCAGCACAGCGCCGAGTCCGACGACGAACGCGACCGTGCCGCGCTTCTGCTCGACATGCTCACGCCGGTCGGCAAGAGCTGGCCGTCGCAGTGGTGTCTGGAGGCCAACAACCTCGCGATCCAGGTACACGGCGGATACGGCTACACCCGCGAGTACGACGTCGAACAGCACTACCGCGACAACCGGCTCAACCCCATTCACGAGGGCACGCACGGAATCCAGAGCCTCGACCTGCTCGGCCGCAAGGTGACCATGCGCGGCGGCGCGGGTCTGGTGGCGCTGGGCGAAGCTATCGGTCAGACCGTCGCCGAGGCCCGCTCGCGCGGCGACGAGGCTGCCGAACACGCGACGCAGCTGGAGGCAACGTGGCAACGACTCGCCGCAGTCACCGCCGCGATGTTCGGCTCGGGCGACATCGAAGCGGCACTGGCCAACAGCGTGCTGTATCTCGAAGCGTTCGGGCACATCGTGGTCGCCTGGATCTGGCTGCAACAGGTGCTCGCGGCGCATGGTTCCGAAGGGGACTTCTACGACGGCAAGCGGCAGGCCGCGCGCTACTTCTTCCGTTACGAGCTGCCGAAAACGGCTCCTCAACTGGACCTACTGGAGTCCCTCGACCGCACGACGCTGGAGATGCGGGACTCCTGGTTCGGCTAGCGACGGCGTGTGAGCCCGCGGGCCGGACTTTCACAACTACTCTGAAGGAATGCCGGAGCACCAACCGGCCGCGGGGGTCATTCGGAAGCTGGCGGGGTGTTGTCTCTTAGCCGGCGTACTGGTGGCGGCGCTGATGTTCCCGTTCGTCGGCGGTGTCGGGCTTCTGTCCAACCGCGCCTCTGACGTCGTTGCCGACGGTTCTGCGCAACTGCTCCAAGGTGAGGTGCCGCAGGTATCGACAATGGTCGACGCCGCAGGCAACCCGATCGCGTGGTTGTATTCTCAGCGGCGCTTCGAGGTGCCATCAGATCAGATAGCAAACACCATGAAGCTCGCGATCGTCTCGATCGAGGACAAGCGGTTCACAGAACACAATGGTGTGGACTGGCAGGGCACCCTGACGGGCCTGTCCGGCTATCTGTCGGGCAACCTGCATACCCGTGGCGGATCGACGATCGAGCAGCAGTACGTCAAGAATTATCAGCTACTGGTGACGGCTCGGACCGACGCTGAGAGGCGGGCGGCTGTCGCCTTGACGCCGGCCCGCAAGCTCCGCGAGATACGGATGGCGCTGACCGTCGACAAGACGCTGTCAAAGCCGGAGATCCTGACCCGCTACCTCAACCTGGTGTACTTCGGCAACGGCGCTTTCGGTGTTCAGGACGCTGCGCAGACGTACTTCGGCATCGACGCCTCGCAGCTCAACTGGGAACAGGCCGCGTTGCTAGCCGGAATGGTGCAGTCGACCAGTTCGCTCGACCCCTACACCAACCCCGATGCTGCGCTGCAGCGGCGAAACGTCGTGTTGGACACGATGATCGAGAATCTTCCCCAGCAAGCCGACGAGTTGGGGGCGGCCAAAACCCAGCCGTTGGGAGTGCTTCCCGCGCCCAGGCGGCTTCCGGGTGGATGCATCGCCGCGCGCGAGAACGGGTTCTTCTGTGACTACGTGCTGGAGTACCTCGCGAGCGTCGGCATCAGCAGGGAACAAGTCGCCCGCGGCGGTTATCTCATCCGCACCACGCTGGATCCCAAGGTGCAGTCTTCGGTCAAGACAGCGATCGATGGGATAGCCAGTCCGACGCTCGACGGCATCGCGAGCGTGATGAGCATGATCAAGCCCGGCAGGGACTCCCACCGCGTCATGGCGATGGCCACCAACCGCACGTACGGCCTCAACGGAGACGCGTACGAAACGGTTCAACCGCTGCCCTTCTCTCTCGTAGGCGACGGAGCCGGTTCGATTTTCAAGATCTTCACCACTGCTGCTGCGCTCGACATGGGTATGGGCATCAACGCTCAGTTGCAGGTGCCCGGGTCGTTTCAAGCCAAGGGCCTCGGCAGCAGCGATACGCCGGGATGTCCGAAAGATACCTGGTGTGTGAAGAATGCCGGTAACTACCGGGGCTCGATGAATGTCACCGATGCGCTTGCGACGTCGCCAAATACAGCGTTTGCGAAGCTGATCCAACAGGTCGGCGTTCCGCGCGCGGTCGACATGGCGGTACGGCTGGGTCTTCGGTCCTACGCGCTTCCCGGGACGGCGCGCGCCTATGACCCGGCGAGCAACGAAAGCTTGGCCGACTTCATCAAGCGACAGAACACCGGGTCTTTCACCTTGGGTCCCTACCAGCTCAACGCGCTCGAGTTGGCGAACGTTGCGGCGACACTCGCCTCCGGAGGCATGTGGTGCCCTCCCACACCGATCGACAAGATCTTCGACCGCCACGGCAACGAGGTCTCGTTCGAGAGTCAGCCGTGTGATCAGGCCGTCCCCGAGGGGCTTGCCAACACGTTCGCCAACGCGCTGAGCAAGGACACTCAGAGCCCGGGCACTGCAGCCGGCGCGGCCAGTTCAGTGGGTTGGTCCCTGCCGATGTCGGGGAAGACCGGGACCACCGAATCACATCGATCATCGGCTTTCGTGGGCTTCACCAACCAGTACGCGGCGGCCAACTACATCTTCGCCGACACCGGCAGTCCGGGCGGCATCTGTTCATTTCCATTGCGCGAGTGCGGCAGCGGCGACCTGTACGGCGGCAACGAGCCCGCCCGTACATGGTTCGAGGCGATGAAGCCGATAGCGACCGAGTTCGGTGAGGTGCACCTTCCGCCGACGGATCCGCTCTACGTCGACGGTGCACCGGGTGGCCGAGTTCCCAGTGTCTCGGGTTTGAAAGAGGATGAGGCGCGGCGGCGTCTCGCCGATGCCGGCTTCCAGGTCGCAGAGCAGCCGAGCTACGTGAACAGCTTCGCTTCCTACGGCACGGTGGTCGGGACCAACCCGAACGGTCAAACCTTTCCCGGGTCGATCGTCACCATCAACGTCAGCAACGGGGTAGCACCCCCACCCCTGCCGCGTCCAGTCGAGGCGCCGCCGGTCGACCGCCCGGAGGGAGGTCCTCCTCCGGCGGTTGGCACGACGGTCGTTGAGATACCGGGACTGCCTCCCATCACCGTCCCGATACTCGGTCCACCGCCACCACCGCCCCCCGGTGAGCCACCTCCACCCTGACGCCGGGCCTCTCACGCGGGCCCTACGGGAAACTTCCGTGGTTCGGGTGAGAACACGGTGAGCGGAACGTCGTCCTCCCACGGCTGCCCATCCATCGATACCCTCGGTGGCCAACGCAAATCCAACCGCACCGAGGATGAACAGGCCGACGACGTAGTCGATCTCGGGTGAGTCCGGTTTCAGGAAGCCCATTCCACTCAGCGCATCCCGCCGGCGAGCGCCTGTGCGCGCACCGATGAGAGGTGGTGCAGCAGCGGCTCGTTACGGCCGAAGACGATGTGATCGACACCGGCTTCGAGTCCGCGTTGGCACGCCGCTGCCATCGGGAAGTCCTGACCATCCAGAACAAGGGCCGCGCCGTCGATGCCCATCTTGTACCAGGCGCGTTCCTCCTCGGTGGTGATCTCTTTGGGCGCCCCGATCGACAGATAGACCACGGTCTCGCCGGGACTGCGCCCGGGGTATGCCCGCAGCATCTGCGACGTGCCAGGCGCCTCGATCAGCACGCAACTGGGAAACAGGCCGTACACCACGGTGCCGAAGAACTGGTCCGGCCAGTCGGTTTCGGGGACATCCCGGTATGCGACGATGTCGCGGAACGGGAACACCCATCGAATGTTGCGGCCGTAGATGTCGTACACGGAGTTGTTCGACGCGAGCGGATCAAGCGTGTCGGCGTGTACGTAGGGGAAGTGGTATCCCTCGAAGTTCACATCGACGGCCAGTTTCCAATTGCACGCGATGTCGAAGCATCGGGTTTCGGCGTGGTGATTGTGATCGAAACCGTAGTCCGACAACGGTTCCGCGATGCCGTCGAGGGCTGTGGACACGTCGACGTCGGCGGACAGTCCCACCACGAGCAGCCCGGCCTGCTCACCGATCGGCAACGGGATGAGGCCGCGCTTGTCGAGGTCGGCTCCGGCGAACATCTTGCGGGCGGGCGTTCCGGTGAGCCTGCCGTCCAATCCGTAGGTCCAACCGTGGTAGGGACACTGCAACATTCGCGTCTTGCCGCAGCCGTCGGCGACCTGCGCTCCGCGGTGTGCGCAACCGTTGATGAACGCACGAAGCGCACCGTCCTTGCCTCGCGTGACGAGGACGGGTACGCCCATGACGTCCTTGGTGGTGTACTGCCCGGGTGCAGCGACCTCGCCTGCCCAGCCGATCACATGCGGCACGCTGCGCAGCATCTCGACATCGGCGACGAACCGGTCCTGCTCGACGTAGGCGCCTCTGGGCTCGCGCCACACGTCGTCGGCGATGTCGAGGGTGTCGTTCTCGAAGTGCTTGAGCACCCGGCGGGTCAGCTCGAGAGACTCTTGTCGTGGCATGGCGGCGTCATCCTGTTTCGACGAGGGCTGATCGAATCGCTCGGCACTGGCTGGCGAAGAAACGTTGGGATACCGCGGCATTCGGAGCGACGAGGTCGAACGCATGGAAGGCGCCGTCGGCGATCTCCTCGTGTACGGGGACGCCGGCTTGGCGCAACCGCTCGCCGTAGGCCCGGCACTCGTCGTGGAAGAGGTCGCGGGTGCCCACGCCGATCCAGGCCGGCGGCAGCCCGGACAGGTCGGCCCGACGTGCGGGTGCGGCCTCCTCCGGATCGGCGCCGGCCAGGTACCACCGCCACGCGAGTTGGTTGTCGCGCGCGGTCCACATGACCCGTCGCCGCCACACCGGCTCAGGAGTCCGGTCGTCGAGCATCGGATACACCATCAACTGCAGCGCGATGTCGACCTCGCCCCGGTCGCCGGCCAGGTGCGTCAAGGCGGCGGTGAAGCCGCCGCCAGCGCTCGCTCCGCCGACGGCGATTCGTGCCGGGTCGACCCATGGCTGACGCGAAAGCCATTGCAGCGCGGCGTAACAGTCCTCGAGAGGGGTTGGGTACGGGTGCTCCGGCGCGAGGCGGTGGTCGACCGCCACCACGGTGACATCGGTGAAGTTGGCCAGCTTGCGGCAGGGCCGATCCTCCTGCGCCGCGGTGCCCATCAGCGTCCCGCCACCGTGGATCCAGAGCAGGGCCGGGCCGGGCTCCTTCACACCCCTCGGGCGGTGGATGCGGACCGTCACATCGGCGTTGACCGCGGCCACCTCGACACCGCGCACCCGGCCGGCCAGTCCGGCGAGCGCCATCAACGAGCGCGAAAGCGACAAGCCGCGGTGCAGCGCATAGCCCTTCGGCAGGACACGCGCCAGCGTCCGGAGTTCCGGATCGAACTGCGCGTAGTCGATGTCACCCACCGACGGGCACCGCCGAGGGCACAGTGGGCGCCGCGATTTTGCGGCCCGCCCGCAGGAAGCTGCCGGTCCGCACTTTTCCGACCAGATCTGTCGGCACGCCTTTTCGGAACACCGTGCGGCCACCGACGAGCACCGCGGTCACCGTGTCGTCGTTGCGGTTGACCATTCGGCTCAACCCGCCGTACTGCTCGACGGCCTCCTCGGCGTACGCGCTCAGCGACTCGTCCAGGTGCGCGGGATCGATCACGGCGATGTCGGCGCGGTCGCCGATCCGTAGATGTCCCGCGTCCAGCGAATACCAGTCGGCCAGTTCGCCAGTGAGGCGATGCACGGCGTGTTCGACGGTCATGAACTCCGCGCCGGCTTCGGCGCTCTGGTGAACGTGGCGCAGCAGGCACAGCCCGCTGTTGTAGAAGGCCATGTTGCGCAGGTGTGCTCCGGCGTCGGAGAAGCCCACTTGAACGCCGGGGTCGACGGCGAGCTTCTTGAGCACCTTGGGCCGGTGGTTGGAAATGACGGTCCGCCAGCGCAGTTGGCGGCCATGCTCGAGGACAAGGTCGAGGAATGCGTCCACGGGGTGCAGCCCACGGTCGAGTCCCACCTGGCCGAACGTCTTGCCGACCAGGGCGCCATCAGGGCACGAGACGATGTCGGCGTCGAAGAAGTCGCGGTGCCACGCACCGATCTTGAACTTGTCGTCGTACTCCTTGCGGAATTGACGGCGGTAGGACTCGTCGCGCATCAGCTCGTTGCGTTCCATCTGGTCACGCAGGTGTAGCGCGGCGGCGCCGGCGCCCAGCTCCTCGAAGATCACCAGATCGATGCCGTCGCCGTAGACCTCGAAGGGCACCGGCAGATGTTGCCAACGGAAGTCGCCGCCGAGCGCGTTGATCAAACGGGCGGCGCCAGTGAGGAACTTGTGCCCGATCGGATTCGACTTGGCGTCCGCAGCGGCGAGGAAGCTGAGCTTCAACGGACGGCGCAGTCCGCCTATCGATCTCGCCAGCTGTGCCGCCACCTTCGGCGGGTGCTGGATGTCGGGTCCGCTCTGCAACACCCGGCCCCACTTGCGCACCAATCGGGTGAGTCTGCGCATCTCTTTGCGCTTGACGTAGGTCGACGGCAGTGTGCGGGAACGACACACGTCGCCGTCGAGCCGGTCGAAGAGCAGCTGCTGTGACGACAGCCCGATGAACCCGGCGTCCAGCGCCTCGACCAGCCAGCGTTCCATCTGCGCGAGTTCGGCGTCGGCCGGCTGATCGTCTTTGGTGGTGGCGCGCTCCAACCCCATCACCGCGGTGCGCATGTCGGAGTGACCGATGAACGCCGTCACGTTCGGCCCGAGCGGGCGGGCTTCGATGGCGTGGATGTACTCCTCGGCGCTGGACCAGTTCTTGTGCTGACCGATCGCGGTGATCACGTGGTCGCGCGGGATCGCCTCGACACGGCCGAACAGGTCCCCTGCGTCGACGCCGCCGACGTGCACCGTCGAGATCGAGCAGGATCCGACGACGACGGTTGTGACGCCGTGCCGCAGCGACTCCGAGAGGTCCGGGCCGTTGAGAAGCTCGATGTCGTAATGCGTGTGGATGTCGATGAGGCCGGGCATCACCCACTGCCCGGACGCGTCGATCTCCTCGGCGCCTTCGATCGGTTCCTCGGTGACCGCGGCGATGTGTCCGTCGCGGATGCCCAGGTTTCGAATCGCGGACGGACCTCCCGTGCCGTCGAAGTATCGACCGTTCTTGATCACCACGTCGAAGCTCATCAGGAGTCCGCTCCTTGTCCTCGGGCTGCGGTCCTTACAGTACACATATTGATTAATGTATGGTCAAGACGTGACCGACCCCCAATTGGTGGAATTCGATCTCCCGCGTCTGCGAATGAGCGCGCTGACCTGGGGTCCGGAGGACGGCAGGTTGGCGCTCTGCGTACACGGCTTTCCCGACAGTGCCCACAGCTGGCAGGCCCTTGCGCCCTTGCTGGTCGCCAAGGGATTTCGCGTCGTCGCACCGTTCACCCGGGGTTATGCCCCGACAGGACCCGCTCCGGACGGCGACTACCACCTCGGTGCGCTGATGAGCGACCTCGTCGACCTGCACGCGCATCTCGGCCACCCCGACGACGCCGTGCTGATCGGACACGACTGGGGCGCCTTCACCGCCAACGGGCTGGCCGCGTATCCCGGTTCGCCGTTCAGCGCACACATCTCGATGGCGGTCCCCCCGATCGGCGCGTTCGACAACTCGGGGCGCGGGCTCGTGGAGAACCTGCGGATGTCGGCCATCCAGCTGCGCAGGAGCTGGTACGTGCTGTTCTTCCAACTGCCGTTCCTGCCCGAACGCGTGGTGCACCGGGCCATCCCCCGGCTCTGGAAGGACTGGTCGCCCCCGGGAGCAGATGTCGCCGACGGGGTGGCGACGACGCTGGCGGCGCTGCCGTCGATCACGCATCGCAGGGCGGCGGTGTCGTACTACCGCTCGATGGCCCGATTCACCACGCCCGCAAAGCAATACGTTGGCCTGCACCGCTTCCGGTTCAAGCTACCCCGCAGCCCGCTGCTCGTGCTCCAGGGTGAGCAGGACGGCGCGATTCAGCTGGGCTACCTCGACGGTGTCATCGACGCGCTGCCACCGGGCAGCCGAGTCCGCACGATTCCCGGCGCCGGGCACTTCCTGCAGGTCGATCAGCCCGAAGCGGTCGGCAGGGCCATCCTCGAGTACTTGAAGGTCGCCTGACCTTCAGAGCGTGAGAACCACCTTCACGCAGTCAGCGGTGCGCGCCGCGACGGCCGCGTAGGCCGCAGGCGCGTCGGACAGCGACATGGTGTTGGTGAAGATGCCGCTGACATCCAGGCGGCCCGCCCGAAGGAGCGGGACCAGTTCCGGCCAGGTGCGTTGCACCGGTGCGGTCGTCATTCTCAGCGTGATGCTGCGAATCAGGCTGAGGGTGGCGGGGAACGGAAACGGGTTGAGATCGTGAACGCCGACGACCGACACCGTGCCACCGGCCCGGACCAGGTTGAGCGCGTCGGACATCGACCGGTCGCTGCCGACAGCGTCGATGACCGCAGCCGCGCCGCGGCCGCCCGTGGCCTCCTGGACCGCTTGCAGCGCAGCCGGTTCCAGCGAAGTAGCCCCGAGCCGATCGGCGCGCAGCCGTCTGCCCTCCACAGGATCGACCCCGAATGCCGTTCCCGCGCCGAGCATCAGAGCGCTCTGCACCGCACAGAGGCCGACCGCCCCGAGCCCGAGGACCACGACCGTCTCGCCCGCCGAGAAGTCGGCCCGCTGCGCGGCCGCCCAGCCGGTGGCGAGATTGTCGGTGAGCAGCAGCGCCTCCTCGGTGTCGATCCCGTCGGGCACGCGCAGCAGCTGGAAGTCCGCAGCGGGCACCGCCAACAGCTCCGATTGCGCGCCGCCGAGCGCGCCGGAGCCGAAGACCCGTGGACCGCTGATGCACGCCACGGGGTCGCGCGTCGCGCAGCCGGCGCACGACCCGCAGCCGGCGACCGACGAGACCAGCACCTCGTCGCCCACGGCGAATGTTTCTACGTCGGCGCCGATCTCGACGACGGTGCCGATCGCCTCATGTCCGAGCGCCACCGGTTCGGCGAGGGGGTAATCGCCTTCGTAGAAGTGAAGATCCGAACCGCAGATCGCGGCCGCCTTCACCTCGATCACCGCACCGTCGGGTCCGGGGCATACCGGATCGGGCAGCGTGTCGACGCGCACCTCTCCCGGTGCGCTGACCACGACACCCTTCATCGGACCCAGTCCGGCTGGGCGTCAGCGTCCACGGCGGAGAAGTCCTTGTGCCCGAGGCCCGCGGTGCATCCGCCGTCGACGACGAACTCCGAGCCCGTCGAATAACTGGACTCGTCACTGGCGAGGTACACCACGAGATTGGACACCTCCCGGGGATCGGCCGCTCGGCCGAGCGCGGTCTGGAAGATGTCATCGGGAACCCACTCGGTCATCGGCGTCTTGATCAGCCCCGGATGGATCGAGTTGACCCGAATTCCGCTGGGGCCCAACTCCAGAGCCGTCGACTTCGTCAGCCCGCGAACGGCGAACTTCGTCGCGGTGTACCCGTGGCATGCGATGGTGCCTGCCATCCCCTCGATCGAGGAGATGTTGATGATCGAGCCACGGCCCGCCTGCTTCATCGGCGGGACCACCGCCCGGATCCCGAGGAAGACGCCGGTCAGGTTGATGTCGAGAATCCGCTGCCATTCCGACAGCGGGTAGTCCTCAATCGTCCCGATGTTGAGGATGCCTGCGTTGTTGACGAGGATGTCGACGCCGCCGAACTCGTCGACGGCCGTGGCCACCGCCCGCTGCCAGTCGTCAGGCTCGGTGACGTCGAGGTGCACGTACCGTGCCGCATCACCGACTTCCTTCGCGACGACTTCGCCGTCGCCGTCGAGGATGTCGCCGAACACGACGCTGGCGCCTTCTGAGGCCAACGCCCGTACGTGCGATGCGCCCATTCCACGCGCACCACCGCTGACCACCGCGATCCTGCCCGCCAAACGCCCCGTCATACCGACTCCTGTCCTCGCGCTCGCAGTTGATAGTCCTCCGGGTCAGGCCGGTTGGTCCATCGCCAGTAGTCGAAGATGCGGAATGCATACAAGGTGGGCAACCCGCCCGAGGAGTTCTTGTAATAGCTGCTGCTGACCGCCGGATGGCTGTAGACCATTCGACTCAGCCGCTCCTGGCTGCGCCGGTTGTAGTCGTCGCACACCTGTTGTCGCGGCATCACCGAACCCAGGTCGTCGGCGGCCACCATGTCGATACATCCCATGATGTAGCGCATTTGGCACTCCGAGTTGTAGATGATGCTCGCGCCATTGACGCCGTTGGTGCCGGGCCCGTACATGCAGAAGAAGTTCGGGAACCCGGGCACGGTGATGCCCAGATATGCGTATGCGGAGTCGCCCCATGCCTCGTTGAGTTCCACCCCGTCGAGGCCGCGCACGTTGATGGGTCCGAGTTGGTGGTTGACGTCGAAGCCGGTGGCCCACACCAGCACGTCGGCGGGGCGGTGCACGCCATCGACGGTGGTGACACCGTCGGGCGTGATCTCGGCGATGGCGTCGGTGATCAGTTCGACGTCGTCGCGCTGCAGCGTCGTGAGCCAGGTTCCGTTGTCCTGCAGCGTCCGCTTGCCCATCGGCGGGTATTTCGGCGTGACCTTCACCAGCAGCTGCTCGTCGGTGCAGAAGACGCGCATCCACGCGATGAACATCTCGCGAATCGCATGGTTGGACGCATTGCACGACAGGCCGCCGTTGTCCCATTCGGGATCGATCGTGACCTGCTCATCCAGCGCGTCGGCGATCGGCCACCATGACACGAATCGCAGCCACCGCGCGTAGTACGGCAGATGGCGGATCGCCCACCGCGCCCCGTCGGGAATGGCGTCGTGGTACATCGGGTTCGGCGCCATCCATTGCGGGGTGCGTTGATAGACGTCGACCTGCCGGGTCGCATTCGCAATCGCGGGCACCAGTTGGAACCCGCTGGCGCCCGCCCCGATCACCGCAACGCGCTTGTCCGTCAGGTCGACGTCGTCGCGCCAATCCGCGGTGTGAAAAGACGGCCCCCGAAAGTCGCCTGCGCCCTTGATGTCTGGGATGACCGGGTTGCTGAACTGGCCGACGGCGCAGATCAGGGCCCGTGCGGTGAGGACCTCGGTGCGGCTGTCGTCGACCCGAACCGTCACCCGCCAGGTTGCCGAATCGTCGTCCCAGGTCGCGCCGGTGACCTCGGTGTTGAACCGCACCCGTGAGGGGATGTCGTGTCTGTCGGCGACGTCCTGGAGGTACCGCAGGATCTCGGGCTGCTCGGAGTAGTAGTGCGTCCAGTGATCGGTCGGTTCGAAGGAGTAGGCGTAGTACTGGTTGGCGATGTCGACGCGACAGCCCGGGTAGCGGTTGGCCAGCCAGGTACCGCCGACCGCGGACTGCTTCTCCACGATCGTGAACGGCACCCCGGAAGCGGAGAGCTTGATCCCGGCCAACAGGCCGGCCTCGCCGCATCCGATGACGATGACCGGGAAGTCGCTGCGCTGCTCCGGTGTCGACCTCAGCTCCGGTCCGCATCGGTCGGCGTCGCTGAAACGCAGATCCGCGGCGACGTAGTCGACGAACTCCTCTGTCACCGTTCCCGCCGACATCACCTTGAACATGATCCGCATCTGGTCGGCGTTGGGTACGAAAGGGGGCGGGCAGCCCCGGTCGCGATAGTCGCGAATCACCTCGAAGGCGCGGTCGCGCACCTTCTGCTTGTCGGGTTCGCTCATGCCGCCCTGCAAGTCCATCGCGATCAGCATGTACGGGCCGGGCAGTTCGTCCAGCAGGGTCATGTCGCCGGTCATGTGGACCATCGACATCAGCAGGGCCGGGACGCTCGCCTCGGCCACGGCGGCCCGGATGACGTCGTCGGAATCGTCGAACGGCAGTCCGAGAAGCGCGTCGCTGTCCGTCCCGGCGTATTTCGTCGCAGTGCTTGCCATCGGGTAGCCCATTCGGTAACCATACATAACGCCCAAGGCGTATGGTCTAAGAAATCGAGCGCTCGACCGGAGGAGCCATCGAGCATGACGAACCTGCAAGTGCGACGCGTGCGATTCGACCTCGCCGGCGATGACGTGCCCTTCAACTGGAACCCGCAACGGCCGGCGTTCGCGATGCAGTGCAACCTGATCACGTTCTTCGCGCCGGGCTTCGAGAAGATGATCGTCGACGCCACCCGCGAGGCGATCCCGCTGATGCGAGATCCGCGGCAAGTCGAAGAGGCCAATGCCTACCTGCGGCAGGAAGCACAGCACTCCGCGGCGCACATGAGCCACTTCCGTGCGCTCGCTCGACGGTGGCCCGGCCTACAGGAGACCTTGGACGAAGTCATCGCATCCTACGATCGCCTCACCGCCACAAAGCCTTTGGCCTGGCGCCTGGCCTACACCGCAGTCATCGAGAACACCTTCACCCCGTACTTCAAGGTGTTCCTCGACCACGAGGACAAGCTGTTCGCACCGGGCGATGAGCGCGTCGCGTCGCTGTTCATCTGGCACTTCTGCGAGGAGATCGAACATCGCGGTTCGGCGCTGATGGTCTACGACGCGGCACACGGCGACTTCCTCTACCGCGTGCGGACGATCCCTGCCGTGGTCAGACACCTCGGCGAGGTCCTGTCGATCGTCTCGCGAGGATTCCAGACGCACGTCCCGGCCGCTGACGGCGGCCATTTCGGCCGGTTGCTACCCGATGGATTGACACCCCGGTCCATGCTTGCCGCCGCCAGGTCGGCCCGTCGTATGACCGAGCCTGGGCAGGCTACCTATGCCGGCGTGCCGAAGAAGGAGATGCTTGCCATGCTGACCGGGCTTGTCCAGTCGCAGGGGCCGAGCCACGACCCGGCCGACGAGAACCTCCCGCCGTTGGCTGGGCAGTGGTTCGACAGATACGAGCAGGAGCCGAAATGCGCGGCCCGTTGGTATTCGGTGGGCGTGGGCCGACGATGAGTCAAACTGTCGGCGGCCCTGCCACCGATATGATCGCGGCATGCAGGTCGCAGGGGTTGGTGGATAGTGGCGCGACGCCATGGCTGGTCCGGAAACACGCCCACCTCTGACGAGGAAGCGATCACCCGGATCCTCGACGCGGCCGACGCGATCATCGCCGAGCGCGGTTCGGCGATGCGCATCGCCGATGTCGCCCGTTCGCTCGGCGTCACCCGCCAGACGGTGTACCGCTACTTCCCCGGCACCGAAGCGCTTCTGCTCGCGACGGTGATGCGGTCGGGCGACGGCTTTCTCGAGCAGCTGGCCAAGCATGTCGGTGATGAGACCGACCCGGTCACAGCGGTGGTCGAGGGGCTGGCGTTCGCCATCGAGAACCTGTCGAAGGACGATCGCATCGTTTACATGTTGAGCAAGCGGTCGCGTGGTGAGATCGGGCCGTCGCTTGCCTCCGATACCGCGTTGGCCTTCAGCCGGTCGATGCTTCACCGGTACAACGTGGATTGGGAGGCAAACGGATTCGACGAGGATGCCCTCGGCGAGCTGTCGGAGTTCCTGCTTCGGATCCTGTACTCGTATCTCGTCGACAGTGACCCACCCAACCGCGGCGGCGACAGTCTGCGGGCGTTCCTGGCGCGTTGGGTCGGTCCGGCCGTCATCTACCCGCGGTTCGCAGGCGCGATGGAGTCGGTCACCAAAGTCGCAGTGCCGCAGCGTGCTCGGCGCCGTTCGGCGTCGTAACTGCTGCAGGCCTCACGCTTCGTCGTCATACGGCGGACCAAAAAACCTCTGCAGCATTTCGAGTTCGGCATCGGTGTCTTTCATGGGCCATGTGAGCAGTGCAAGAAAGACGCGGATCAGCCACTGCTGTGCAAGTGGGTCGGATTTGCGCTGTCCAAGCATCTCGGCGGCGAACTGTGCGATCACCTCAGATACCGGCAGCCATTCGCTTTCGGTGAGGGGATGGCCTGCGCGCATCGCTTGCGCCAACGGGTCGGATCGAACACGCTGCAACGCCATCGCCGTCGCCGTCACGACACGTTCCGAACCCGTGAGTCCTCGAATGGCCTCTCGGACCGATTCGACGATACGGGCCGCGTGGATGCCGATGACGGCGTCGCGGATCGCGATTTTGCCGCCTGCGTGCCGGTAGATTGTCGCCGGCGAACAATGCACTTCGGCCGCCAGTGCATCGATGGTGAACGCCTCCCATCCGTCGCGGGAGATCAATTTGGCGGCAGCGGCGTGAATCCGCTTGGTGGCCGCCGAGCCTCGCTCCTGACCGACCAACCAATCTGTGCGCGCCATCGAGTTCCTCCCGCCACTGTTGCATCATCAGTAACTACTTCTCTTACAGTGAGAGACCAAGTGCCGATTTTCTCACATATCGGCGCAGGTGAACGAGCATCAGTGAGAGGCCGGTGCGCGCAACACTCCAGGCTGACTTTGCAACTTCGTTCGGGATCATTGACGGGTGCTGCCACGGACGTCGACCCTGAGACCGTGACGATCTTGGACAACCCGACTGAGTTCTTCGGTACGCAGGCGATACAGGATCCGTACCCGCTCTACGAGCGCATGCGGGCCGAGTCGCCGGTGCATCGCATCGGTCAGTCCGACTTCTACGCGGTCTGCGGGTGGGACGCGGTCGTCGACGCGGTGAGCCGAGTCGAGGACTTCTCCTCGAACCTGACCGCGACGGTGGTGTTCGACGAAGGCGGGTCGGTGAACCCGTTTCCGATGATGCCGCTTGGCGACCCGGCGCACGCGCTGGCTACTGCCGACGATCCCGCACACGCCGTGCATCGCAAGATCCTGCTGCCACATCTCTCCGCCAGGCGGGTTCAAGTGATCGAGGAGTTCGCGGCGAAGACGGCGCACGAACTCTGGTCGGAGTCGTTGAGCGACGGGCACATCGAGTGGATGAGCGCCATCGCCAACCGGCTTCCGATGAAAGTGGTTGCCGAATTGCTCGGCTTACCCCATGACGACGTGGACAAGCTCATCCGATTGGGATACGCCACCACGACGTTGCTCGACGGATTGGTCACCCCCCAGCAGCTCGAGTCGGCCGGCATGGCCGCCATGGAACTGGGCGGCTACGTCCTGGAACACTTCGAGGCGTCGGCCACCGACCCGAAACCGGGGTTGATCAGCGACTTGGCGGCCCGGTGCGCATCCGGAGAGGTGGCACAGCCGACCGCCCTGAGCATCATGCTCACCTTGTTCAGCGCCGCGGGCGAATCCACGGCGTCGTTGTTGGGCAGCGCGGCGTGGATTCTCGTCAGCCAACCCGAGATTCAAGAGCAGGTCCGCGAAGATCGCGAGTGCCTGGGAGCCTTCATCGAGGAGACGCTGCGCTACGAGCCGCCGTTCCGCGGCCATTACCGCCACGTGTTGAACCACACCACTCTGGGTGGCGTCGACCTACCCGCGAATTCGCGTCTGCTGCTGTTGTGGGGCGCAGCCAATCGTGATGCCGCACAGTTCGACGCACCACAGGAGTTCCGCCTCAACCGCGGCGGCGGCAAGGGGCACGTCACGTTCGGCAAGGGCGCTCACTTCTGCGTCGGAGCAGCGCTCGCCCGGCTGGAAGCCCGCATCGTCCTCGGCATGCTGCTCGACCAAACGGAATGGATCGAAGCTGTCGACGTCGGCGACTGGCTACCCAGCATCCTGGTGCGCCGTTTGGAGCGGTTAGAGCTGGCGGTGCGATGACCGCGCCGCGGCACCGTGGCCTTCAGTCGCCCGGTGACGTCAGGGTGAGCGGACGAGAGTACGACGCGTCGCTGCGGTCCTTCGTCGGCAGCTGATGTGGCGCCAGCATCGCGGCCACCTCGTCGGTGATCATGTTCGCCGATTCGGTGATCCACTCCGGCACACACAACCGCGCGACAATGCCCCACCGACCGTCACGACGCTCGAGCCTGTCGATGTACCGGCCTCCGGAGATCGTCATGTGGCCGGCAGGCTCGCGATCGGTCCCGACGAAGATGAAATACGTTTCGGCATGGGCGGTGTCGCCGTCCACCTCGGCGGTGTGGTTGACGATGTAATGCTGATACCGAGACTGGGTGGCGTGGTAGGCGAACGCCCAGTCGATGAAATCGTCGACGTCTCCGACGAATCCGCCGCCATGGTCGTCGATGGCGCCGTCGTGGTATGCCGACCGGAGCAGTTCGCGGTCGCGCCGGTCCACACCCCGCGTGTAGCGCGTCATGCAGTCGAGAATCTCGGCGCGGTCGGTCAGCGTGCGCACTTGGTTTGCGAGGTCGGTGTCGATGGTCATCACCCCTCATCCCGTTGCTCCGTCAGTTATTGGGCGCGGACTCTACGGCGGAACAGATGTTTGGTCAATGACTCGGGTTGGTATCAGCCTTCATGTTCGGCGACTGGATCGACATCGACAAAGAAGTCGAGCCCAACGACATGACGCGCCTTCGCGACGACTATTTCTGGCAGGCCGACGAGCACATGATCGGCGTGGTCGACGCGTTCGAGCGGCTCGGCTACGAGCAGGGCCGCGCGCTGTTCGAGCAGGCGCTGACGCAGGGCATTGAAACGGTTGAGAACCCGCCGCAAGAACTCGTCGAACTCTTCGAGCATCTGGACCAGCTGCCCGGCCAGTTCGATCTCGTTGCCGCCGAACGGGGCCGGATGCTGGCGATGTCGGCGACGAAGGCGGCCAGCACCATCATCCAAGGGTGGGCGTTCTACGAGACCGCGATGACGGGCGACATCTCCGCGGCCACCGGGGCCACGGGACGTTTCGCCGACGACGGCCCACGGCGTTTCATCGAAACAGCCCGCGTCTTCGCACAATTCACGTTGCCCGATATCTTCGATCGGCACTCGGAAGCGTTCCAGGACGTGGTGCGGGTGCGGCTGATGCACGCAATTGTCAGCCGAGGATTGCGGCGTAAGTGGGGCGACGACGTCTATCTCAAGTTCGGAGAACCGATTCCGGTGACGTCGCTGCTCGGCTTCGGCAGCGGCATGCTGCTCGGACGCCTCGTCGACCATGCGTTCGGGCGCAAGCTGACCCGACATCAGTTCGAAGATCTTGCGGAGTACTCCTCATTCTCCGGGCGGCTGTGGGGCGCCCCTGAGCGTCTGCACTCCACCAACGGCCTCGAGTTGATCAAATCGTTGAACTACGTGCTGGCAAGGGGCGGCAACCCGTCACCATGGCGCGCTGAACTCGTCGACGCCATTGCCGGTCCCGCCCACATCCAAACGCTCACCGAGACTCTTCCCGGTTGGGCCAAGAGGTTGGTCGCGCGCTACGCCAACCAGATCACGGCGACCATCCTACTCGCGCCAGCGGGAGTCGTGTTCGGCTACAAGCAGATTGACGCAATGGTGGAGGGCACACTCTTCGAGCCGCTGGGCTACGACTTCGAACGCCGGGTGCGGAACTTCGCGAGGTTCACCAAGCTCAACGTCCGCATCGCGATGCTGGTCGACAGGGTGCCGTGGTCCAACCCGATCCGCGAACGCAGGAAGCGCACCGGCGCAGCTGCGCGCGAGCGGATTGCGATGCTGAACAAGATCGCCAGAGGCAGGCAGATTCCGCTGACCTACACCCACCACGATCGCTCGACATCGGGTGAGGGCTTCACCGGCTAGCCGTGCCTAGGCTCTTACCGCCTCGAACAGATACTCCGACATTCCGCCGGGAAGCGGAGTGCGGGTGAAGGATGTGAAACCGGCCTCCTCCAGCCAGCCTGTCCATTCGGCCCACGTGCGGACCATGCCCTCGCCGGAGGCCAGCGTCAGAAAGTAGGCGCACAGGTGCGCCACGAACGGCGGCCCCATCTCGTCGTCGTCCTGGAGCGCATCGATCACGTAGAGGCTTGCGCCGGGCTCGAGCGCCCGGGCGGCCTTCGCAAGCGAACTGCGAATCTTTTCTTCCGACCAGATCCCGAGGAACCGCGAGAACAAGATCGCGTCGAATCCTGCGGGCAACTCCTCTGCGAAACAGTCTCCGCCGACTGCCGTTATCCTCTCGGCCATCCCCTGTGCCTCCAGGCGGACGCGGGTCGCCTCCGCGACGGTCGGAAGGTCCAATACCGTCACGCGCAGATCCGGCCAGCGGCCGGGCGAGGGCCATCGCGTTCACGGCCTCGCCACCGCCCACATCCAACAGAGTGCGGTGACGTGACAGATCTAGCGTGCCCGCGAGGAAGGCCGCGGTCCCGAGCGAGACGAGGCTCATCATCTCGTGGAAGATCTTCTCCAACGGCGGATTCTCCGCCAGACGCATGTAGAGGTTCGGCGCGGATCCCGTGATCTCCTGCAGCCCAACGTTGGTGTTGGCCTTGAGTGCCTCCGAGAAGCGGGCCATGGGGCGATATTGAATATGGTTCGCCATTCGCACGGCGGGCACCATGTTCGCCGGGTTCTCCTTCGAGAAGAAACGCTCCGCGCCGGAGGTGTTGAAGTATCGGTCGCCCTCCTTTCGGAGCAGGCCGACAGCGCCGCAACCGAGAAGCAGGATTCGAGCGGGCTGGTTCTCGAGTTCCAGGCGCTCGGCGATCTCTGCACGGGTAAGGCCCGGCGAACGCGAAAGCACCGTGAAGAGATCGAGTTCGACTGCGGCAGCTAAGAATTGGAAATAGTACATACCGAGGAACAAATCCAAGATCGCACTTTCGTCCTGTTCGGTTAGCTCTTTCATGCCAGGCTCCGTGTGCTGGACGGGTTGAACGACCAGAACAGAATCCCACACGGGTTAAAGTCGTGAACAACGCAGGTGTAGACACAACGGCATGAGGCATCGGTCTGGGACTGCTGCAGCGGCAAGCGGCGTCGCGGCAATGGCGTTGTGGTCTGCCACCTCCTGTGCCCAGGCCTCGCCACCGCGGCCAGTCACACCAGAGCGGGATGCGTCGTGTTCGGAGACCTGGATCGGCGCGATGACGCGGCTTGCCGACGGTGAGACGACTCTCGTGTGCACCGATCAGGGCGGCGACTACCGGTGGGCGGTGGACACCTCCCCATATCCGTTGAGTCACCGCTGGCTGACCTACGGGCCCGAACTGTCGCTGCGTGGGCAGGGCGTGCGCAACCCCGAGATCCTGTCGGGGGATTGGATCGGTGACCCGGAGGATCGGAATGGTGTGTGCAGCGCCGAGCAGGTGACGGCCCTGGGACCCGGGATGGAGTCGCCACCCAAGTCGTTGAGGGGCGAGCCTGGCAGACCGCTCGAGTTCAACGTCCCGCCGACACTTTTCACGATCAAGCTCAGCGGCAACTGCGTGTGGCAGAGGGCGTAAAACCCCGGTTGAAAGAGTCTGACCGCGCTCACTGAAATTCCCCACTGACGCTCGTCGAAATTCCCCACCCGTGTGGCTCCGCCGAGAAGGGCGGGCCTCCCTCGAAGCTTCT
>JAWQNE010000028.1:0-72167 GCA_033741175.1 Mycolicibacterium sp. 120270
TCGCTCGCAAGCTTCGCTCATGCGCTTACCTCGCAGGCTCGGTTCCCGCATGCTGGGCTGTCGATTCGCTCGCAAGCTTCGCTCATGCGCTTACCTCGCAGGCTCGGTTCCCGCATGCTGGGCTGTCGATTCGCTCGCAAGCTTCGCTCATGCGCTTACCCTGACTCGAGGATCCAGCGCCGCATAGATGACGTCGGACAGCAGGCCGGCCAACAGCACCGCGGAACCGGTGAACACCGTGACCGCCGCGATGATGTTGGTGTCCTGCGTGGCGATGCCCTGCACCACCCATTCGCCCATGCCGTGCCAGCCGAAGATCTGCTCGGTGAACACCGCCCCGGTCACCAAACCGCTTATGCCGTAGGCAAACAGCGTCGCCATCGGGATCAGGGCCGTTCGCAGCCCGTGCTTGAACAGCGCCTGCCGGCGCGTCAGCCCCTTCGCGCGTGCGGTGCGGATGAAGTCCTGGCCGAGCACGTCGAGCATCGCGTTGCGCTGATACCGGCTGTAGCCCGCGATTCCCAGCAGCGCGAGGGTGAACGTCGGAAGCACCAGATGCTGCACCCGATCGACGAACTGGTTCCAGCCCCCCGGGGCGGCGTCGGGCGACGTCTCACCGATGTATTCGAACAATTGCACGCCCAAAAGCGAATTCACGCCGTTGGCCGCAAGAATCAGCAGGTACGCGGTGACGAACACCGGTGTGCTGAGCAGCAACAGCGAAACGACGGTGATGATGCGGTCGCTGAGGTGGTACTGGCGGATCGCACCCCACGCCCCGACGACGACGCCGATCAGCGTGCCGAGCACCGCGCCGATGACCAAGAGGCGCAGACTCACCCCGACTCGGCGGCCCAGCTCGTCGGAGATCGCATGGCCTGCGATCGTCGTGCCGAAGTCGCCCTGCACCGCCCCCGATGCCCATCGCACGTAGCGGATCGGAATGGGCCGGTCCAGGTTCAGCTCGGCGGCCTTGGCGTCGATGACCGTTTGCGGGGGCCGCGGGTTGCGCGACTCGAGGCTGTCGAGCGGTTTGAACGAGACCGAGGTCAGGGTGAAGGTCAAAAACGACGCCAGGATCAGCAGCACGATGTAGTTGAGCAGCCGCCGCACGAGGAACCGCGTCATCGGCGAAGGTCCTCAGCAGGCATGCGCACAGGGTAGGAGATGGCGAGCTGTGAGACCGGGAAGCCCGCATGAGGCGCGGCAAGCCAATTCCCACCCGGTCTTCAGCCCGACTGCAGAAACGGCCGGTTCACTTGCTGCCACCTGCAGTTTTCAGGTTCGCCGCACCGCAGGGGCGAGTAAGCAACGTCCTTGAAATGGAGACCGACGATGAATTCAACCACGCCAGGCAACGCGAAGATGCTGGCAGCCGTGGTCGGCGGCAGCGCCGTGGTGACGATGGGCGCGCTCGCCTTCAGCGTTCACCAGCAACCAAGCGCTGCGGACACTGTGGCGGCCGGCCATATGACGATGGCGGCCACGACCACCGCAAGCGGTAAGGCTGACACAGTCGAAGCCACGTCGATGGCCGTACCGGCGATCAAGGGCCCGGCCCCACTTCCCGCCGAGGAGCAGGCCGCCGAATAACGGCTCCGACGTTTCACCCCCGACCCTTCCGGTTAACCAAGCTCCGGAGGGGTCGACGACGACCCCTTCAACGCACTGTTCGACCAGGCCGTCGGCGGCTCAAGGGCGGCTGACCAGGAACTGAATGGGGTGGTCAGAGGTGAGATCGAAACAGTACGGCGCGGGCAGTGGAGTCGCGCTGAGTGCTGCGGTGGAAGTGCCCGGCCAGACCCACTGATCAACCAGCGGACCTGAATCCGAAACGGAGGACAGAATCATGAATGCCCGCAAACTCAAGCTGATTTCAGCGACGGTGGGTGCGAGCGCGGTGGTGGCGATGGGCGCCTTGACGATGGGGCTCAGCAACGACAACAGCGAAGCGACGATCGTGTCCGATCCCGAGATGACACTCGGCGAGACCAGCACGCTCGAGAAGGCGGCCACCGAAATCGAGACGTCGGTCGCGGTTCCCGAGCACACGGCCGAGCCGCCCGAGGGTTTCGGACCGTAATTCCGTAATTCAGTTCGCGGCGGGCGGACCCTCGGCGATTCGGTTGAGGGTCACCGTCGCGCCGGCACGTGTGGCCTCGATGGCGAAGCCCCCATTTCCGTCACGGATGACGTACTCGCTGTGCAGCCCCCAGTTTTGCGCCGCGGGTGTCGGCGCGGACACAGGTCGATTCGGTCCAGGGCCGGGCGGCGGCGGCCCGTGCATCGGGCCCATTTCATGTGACGATCCCTCGGTGGCTGCGTAGACAGCGGCGCCGCCCAGTCCGCCGATCGCCACGGCAACGACGACCGCTGCCAGTGTCTGGCGTCCGGTCCAGCGCTGTTGCTCTGCGTTCTCGGTGGTCACGGGTCCACTCTGCAGTGCTCAGATGTGCGTCGGCTGTGAAGGCGATCGGCGTGACGTGGGCGCCGGGGCCTTCACAGGTGGCACACAGAAACGGCACAGCGGGCGCTAACGGGGTCGGCGAATAATGGTCGCGTGAGCGCGAACGAACCCGAACGCGTCGTGATGCGTCGCGCCGATGGAAAGCCGATAAACGTGCTGGTCGTCGATGACGAACCCGTCCTGGCCGAGCTGGTGTCGATGGCGTTGCGCTACGAGGGCTGGGAGATCCAGACGGCGGGCGACGGCGCCACCGCGATCGCGCTGGCCAAAGAGAACCCCCCGGACGTCGTGGTGCTCGATGTGATGCTGCCGGACATGAGCGGCCTCGACGTGCTGCGCAAGCTGCGTGAGCGAATTCCCCATCTGCCGCTGCTGCTGCTGACCGCGAAGGATTCCGTCGAGGACCGGATCGCGGGCCTGACAGCTGGTGGCGACGACTACGTGACCAAGCCGTTCAGCCTCGAAGAGGTGGTGCTGCGCCTGCGGGCGTTGCTGCGGCGCACCGGTGTGACCAGCGAGACGGGCGGCGCGAAGATCGTCGTCGGCGATCTCGTGCTCGACGAGGACAGCCATGAGGTCACCCGCGACGGCGAGCAGATCTCCCTGACGGCCACTGAGTTCGAACTGCTGCGCTTCATGATGCGGAACTCGAAGCGTGTGCTGTCCAAGGCGCAGATCCTGGACCGGGTGTGGAGCTACGACTTCGGTGGGCGGTCCAACATCGTCGAGTTGTACGTGTCCTATCTCCGCAAGAAGATCGACAGCGGCCGCGAACCGATGATCCACACGCTTCGGGGGGCCGGGTATGTCCTCAAGCCCGCACATTGAGTCGCCGGGCCTGCTGACCCGGATCCGGTCTCCCCGAACATGGTCGCTGCGGGCGCGGCTCCTGGTCACCCAGGTGGCGCTACTGGCGGTGGTGTGCGCCGGCATCGGCATCGCGACCGAGTTTGCGCTGCAACGCTTTCTGACCCACCAGCTGGATCAGCAGTTGATCGAGGCGGGCCGCCGCTCGGCGGCCATTTTCGCGTTCGGGCCACCGCCGCCGCTGGGATTCCCACCACCGAGGTCGATGTCGCCGTCGCCGTTCCCGATGTCGCCACCGGGAGATCATCAGCGGCGCATCATCATTCGTGAGGATGACGGACCCGGTCCCGAGTTCCTCAATGCTCCGGGACAGGCCGCGCGGATGGTCGGCGCCGTCATCGACCAGGGGGTATCGGTCGACGCCGGAGTGATCACCGCCGACGGCGCCCGCGCCGACATCAGTGCCGAGGCGACGAAGCAGTTGGCGCAGATCGCGCCCAACCACCATCCGACGACGGTCGATCTCGACGGCCTCGGCCGATACCGGGTGGTGGGCAACCACTCCCGCGGGCCGGAGGAGACGATCGTCGTCGGACTGCCGACCTCCGATGTCGACGACACCCTGCTGTGGGTGCTGGTGATGTTCTGCATCGTCGGTGTGGTGGCACTGATCGCCGCGACGACGGCCGGCATCCTGATCATCAGACGCCAACTGCGGCCGCTTACGACGGTTTCCGCGGCCGCGCGACAGGTGGCCGACCTCGAACTGGACCGCGGCGAGGTCAGGCTGCCGACGCCGATCGTCAAGGTCGACCCGGGGAGCGCGCACACCGAGATCGGCCAGCTCGGTCTGGCGCTGAACCGCATGCTCGACCGCATTGCGGGCGCGTTGTCCGCGCGCCATGCCAGCGAGATGCGGGTCCGGCAGTTCGTCGCCGACGCCAGCCACGAACTGCGTACGCCTCTGGCCGCCATCCGCGGATACACCGAACTGGCGCAACGGAAGCAGGAGGCCCTGCCCGACGACGTCGCACACGCGATGAGCCGGGTGGAGTCCGAGACGGATCGGATGACCCACCTCGTCGAGGACATGCTGTTGCTGGCCCGCCTCGACACCGGGCGACCGCTGCAACGCGAACAGGTGGACCTGTCTCGTCTCGTGGTGGACGCCGCGAGCGACGCCCACATCGCTGGCCCCGACCACACGTGGTCGCTGGACCTTCCCGAGGAGCCGGTGGTGGTCCGCGGCGACGAGGCGCGGCTGCATCAGGTGCTGGCCAACCTGCTGGCCAACGCGCGCACGCACACCCCCGCGGGGACGTCGGTGACCACCGCACTGGCTCTCGATGGCGATCACGCGGTGCTCACCGTGACCGACGATGGGCCCGGCATTCCGGTGTGGTTGCAGCCGGAGGTGTTCGAGCGGTTCGCTCGCGGTGACTCGTCGCGGTCGCGCCGCGAGGGCAGCACCGGGCTCGGCCTTGCGATTGTCGCCGCGGTGGTCAGGGCGCACCGCGGCACCATCGAGGTGCACAGTGTGCCCGGCAAGACGGAGTTCGTGGTGAAGCTGCCCGTTGATTCACAGCTGAGCCACAGCGAGGGCAAATCCGGCGCCTAGCGCGAGCGTCGAGGATTCACTCAGTGACCCTCGTTCTGCCTGCCGAAAAGACGCAAACTCGCACAAAATCGGGCTCACGCGTGCGATTTTCCGTCTTCTCGCCACGGGTCGGCTTCGTCGCGCTGCTAGTGCTGACCGCGGCGCTCTACCTGTGGAACCTGTCGGCGAGCGGGTGGGCCAACGCCTTCTACTCGGCCGCCGCTCAGGCCGGCGCCGACAACTGGACGGCTATGCTGTTCGGCTCCAGCGATGCCGCCAACGCCATCACCGTGGACAAGATCCCCGCAGCGCTGTGGGTCATGGACATCTCGGTGCGCATCTTCGGGCTGAACCCGTGGAGCGTGCTTGTCCCGCAGGCCCTCGAAGGCGTGGCCGCGGTGGCCATGCTCTACGCCGCGGTACGGCGAGTCAGCGGGCCCGGCGCGGCGCTGCTCGCGGGCACGGTGCTGGCGCTGACGCCGGTCGCCGCGCTGATCTTCCGCTTCAACAATCCCGACGCGCTGCTGGTACTCCTTCTGGTCGTCGGTGCCTACTGCACGCAGCGCGCATGCGAAAAAGACAGCAGCCGTTGGTGGTTGGTAGCGGCGGGGGTTGCGATCGGCTTCGGCTTCCTCGCCAAGATGATGCAGGCTTTCCTGGTCCTGCCCGGGTTCATCGCGGCCTACCTGACGGCGGGACACCGGCCGCTGGGCCGTCGCCTCCTCGATGTGGTCTCGATGCTCGCGGCGACGATTGTCGCCGGGGGCTGGTATCTGGTGCTCGTGGAGATCTGGCCGTCGGCGCGGCGGCCCTACATCGGCGGTTCTCAGCACGACAGCATCGTCGAATTGGCATTGGGCTACAACGGGATCGGGAGGCTCACGGGCGACGAGCCAGGCGGCCTGGGCAATCTCAACTTCGATGTCGGCTGGGGCAGGCTGTTCGGCCACGGTATGGGTGCGGACATCGCATGGCTGCTGCCCGCCGCGATCGTCTGCCTCGGCGCCATGGTGGTCGCCGCGCGAAGCACACCTCGAACCGACCCGCTGCGCGCAGCCGTTTTCATCTGGGGCGGATGGCTTTCGGTGACCGCCGTGGTGTTCAGCTTCATGCATGGCATCGTCCATCCCTACTACACGGTGGCACTCGCACCCGCGATCGGCGCGCTGGTCGGAATCGGTGCGACGCTGCTGTGGCGCAGCAGGTCCCTGCCCGCGGCGGCCACCGCGTTGGCGGGCACCGTGCTCGTCACATCGGTGCTTGCGTGTGTGCTGCTGGCCCGGTCGGAGGGATGGCTGCCCTGGTTGCGGGCCGTCATCGCGACCGGGGGAGTGGCGGCAGCGGTTCTGCTGCTCGTCTCCGGTCGGTTGGCCGAGGTGGCCGGGCGTGCGGTCGCCGGTCTGGCGCTGACCGCGACGCTGGCCGGTCCGTTCGCGTATTCCGTTGCGACGGCGGCGACGCCGCATACCGGGTCGATACCGTCGGTGGGGCCGGCGGGCCGCGGCTTCGGACAGATGGGACCCGGCGGCCTGCTGAACGCACCTGCCCCCGGCGCGGGTTTGACTGCGGCGCTGGCGGACCACGCCGAGGAGTACACCTGGGTGGCTGCGACGCTCGGCTCGAACAACGCCGCCGGTTATCAGTTGGCTGCAGGCGCGCCGGTGATGGCCGTCGGCGGATTCAACGGCACCGACCCCGCACCGACGCTGCAGGAGTTCCAGAACTACGTCGCCGAGAAGCGGATCCACTACTTCATTTGCGGACGACTGATGTTCGGCGGGTGGGACGGGTCAGACACGTCGGGTAGCCGCGGAGCCGCCGATATCGCGCAGTGGGTGGAGACCCACTTCGCGCCGACGACGCTGGACAACGCCGTCATCTACGACCTCACTCAGCCGCCGAAGAACTCATAGCCCAGACATAGCTTCGCCCCACGGAGCCGACAGCCTGCTCCCCAACCATGGAGGTCATGACGGACATCGCACTCGAACCCGACACCACTCCCGGCAGACAGGCCCGCTTCGAGCCCAGGCCGAACGCGGCGATGTTGGCGCGGGCCGCCGGCGTGCCCGTCCTCGACGTCGTGATCCCGGTCTACAACGAGCAGGCCACCCTGGCCGAGTCCGTGTACCGACTGCACACCCATCTGCGCGAGCAGTTCCCCTTTCCGGCACGCGTCACGATCGCCGACAACGCCAGTGTCGACGACACTCCCCGCATCGCGGCGGAACTCGCGGCCGAACTGCCCGACGTTCGCGTCATGCGACTCGAGGAGAAGGGCCGCGGCCGCGCGCTGCAGGCGGCGTGGTCTGCATCGGACGCCCCGGTGCTCGCGTACATGGACGTCGACCTGTCGACCGACCTTGCGGCGCTGGCACCGCTTGTCGCGCCGCTGATTTCGGGTCACTCCGACCTTGCGATCGGAACCCGGCTCGGCCGCGGCGCCCGCGTAGTCCGGGGCCCCAAGCGCGAAATCATCTCGCGCTGCTACAACCTGATCCTGAAGGGCACGCTCGCGGCAGGTTTCTCCGACGCGCAGTGCGGCTTCAAGGCGGTCCGCGCCGATGTGGCCCACCGGCTGCTGCCGCACATCACCGACACCGGGTGGTTCTTCGACACCGAATTGCTGGTGTTGGCGGAGCGCACCGGGCTGCGCATCCATGAAGTGCCGGTCGACTGGGTCGACGATCCCGACAGCCGGGTCGACATCGTGGCCACCGCGACCGCGGATCTGAAGGGCATCGCACGGCTGCTGCGCGGGTTCGCGAAGGGTTCCATCCCGGTGCAGATCCTCGCCAACCAGCTAGGGGCGCGGGACTCGGCGGCGCCGGGTTCGCTGCTGCGTCAGACGGTGCGGTTCGCCAGCGTGGGAGTCGCGTCGACGATCGCGTACCTGCTGCTGTTCATGGCGTTGCACGGAATGGTCGGCGCGCAGGCGGCGAACCTGATCGCGCTGCTCGTGACCGCGATCGGCAACACCGCGGCCAACCGCCGGTTCACCTTCGGTGTGGCGGGGACGAAGCGGGTGGCACGCCACCACTTCGAAGGGTTGATCGTCTTCGGCATCGCGCTGGCCATCACCAGCGGTTCGCTTGCCCTGCTGCACAACTTCGCGCCGGAACCGGGACGATACGTCGAGGCCACCGTTCTGGTCGCGGCGAATCTCCTTGCCACCACTGCCCGATTCGTGCTGCTGCGAGGCTGGGTGTTTCACCCGCGCCGCAACCGATGACCTACCGAACACAAAGGAACCCACGATCGATGACCATCACCGCTGACTCGCACATCTCGCCGGAGGTCGCGCCCGACCAGCCAGCCGAGCGGCCGCGCTGGGTCACCCCCGCGCTGGTGACCCTGCTCCTCGCCACCGCGGTGCTGTACCTGTGGGGCCTCGGCTCGTCGGGCTGGGCCAACGACTACTATGCCGCCGCCGCGCAGGCGGGTACGCAGAACCTGAAGGCCTGGCTGTTCGGCTCGCTCGATCCCGGCAACGCGATCACGGTCGACAAGCCGCCGGCCGCGCTGTGGGTGATGGCGTTGAGCGGACGGCTGTTCGGCTTCAACGCGTTCACGATGCTGCTGCCGCAGGCGCTCATGGGCGTCGGTGCGGTGGCGGTGCTCTACGCGGCGGTGCGTCGGGTCAGCGGACCCGGTGCCGGGTTGATCGCAGGCGCCGCCCTCGCGGTAACACCCGTGGCGGCGTTGATGTTTCGCTTCAACAACCCCGATGCGCTGCTTGTGCTCCTGCTGGTGGTGGCGGCGTACTGCGTGGTGCGCGCAATCGAGTCGGCGGGCACGAAGTGGATTGCGCTGGCCGGCTGCGCGATCGGCTTCGCCTTCCTGGCCAAGCTGCTGCAGGCGTTCCTGGTGGCACCGGGTCTGGCGTTGGCCTTCCTGGTCGCCGCACCCGTCGGCTGGTGGCAGCGGGTTGGCAAGCTGATGGTCGGTGCGGCAACCATGGTCGTGTCGGCCGGCTGGTATCTCGCGCTGGTGAGCCTGTGGCCCGCCGATTCACGCCCCTACATCGGCGGATCGACCGACAACAGCCTGCTGCAGTTGACGCTGGGATACAACGGACTTCAGCGTGTTCTCGGCGGGCAGGGCGCCGGTGGTGGCGCACATCCGCCGGGACCCCCGCCCGGTGGCGGCCCCGGCGGCATGGGGCATCTCTTGTTCGGAGGCGATCCCGGAATCGGTCGCATGTTCGGCATGTCGATGGGCACCGAGGCGTCGTGGCTGCTGCCCGCCGCGTTGGTCGGTCTGGTCGCCGGGCTTTGGCTGACCCGCAAGTCGCCTCGCACCGACCGGGTGCGCGCCAGCCTGCTGCTGTGGGGTGGCTGGCTGCTGGTGACAGCGGTGGTATTCAGCTTCATGGACGGCATCATCCACCCGTACTACACCGTTGCTCTCGCGCCGGCGATCGCCGCCATCGTCGGCATCTCGGTGCGCGAATTGTGGCGGGTCAGAGAACTATTGGTTGCCCGCCTCGTGCTCGCCGCGATGTCTGCGGGGACCGGCATATGGGCGTTCGTGCTGTTGGATCGCACACCGGAATGGTTGCCCCCGTTTCGCTGGATCTTGCTCGTCGGATCGGTGCTGCTCGCGGTGATGGTGGCTGTAGGTGCGCATCGCGGTGGCCGAGCGATCGCGGTATTGGCCGCAGGCGCAATCCTTTTCGCAGCGGCAGCGCCTGCTGCGTACGCCATCGTGACGGTCGCGTCCGCGCACAACGGGCCCATCTCGACGTCGGGTCCGAGCAAGGGCGACGAGTTCGGGCCGCGCAGGCCTGGCGGGCACATGGCCGACAACCCCGCGCTTGCGGAGATGGTGCAGGGTCTTGACAACCGTTGGGCAGCAGCGACGGTCGGCTCAATGGGTGCCAGCAGCCTGGAGCTGAAGACGGGAGCATCGGTGATGGCGATCGGCGGATTCACCGGTAGCGACGACTCTCCGACGCTGGAACAGTTCCAGGGGTATGTCGCCAACCACGAGGTGCGGTACTTCATCGCAGGCGAGAAGTTCGGGCCGCCGGGGCATCGCGAGTCCGGTGCGGCCAGCCAGATCACGTCGTGGGTGGAGAAGCACTTCACCCCCGTCAAGGTCGGCGACAGCACCGTTTACGACCTCAGCGCGCCCATCACCTGACTCACCGCCCCCGCGAGCGTTCCGTACCAGTCGAGAAATCGCGAAAATTCCGACCTGTAAGGAACGTTCGCGGGCAGGAATCGCCGTGATTCTGACTCGTGGCTGCCGGGCGGCGTGTTGTTATCGTGCGGAACGTTTGCGAGCTGACCAGGAGGGCAAGGACGTCCATATGACTGTGACCGACGAATACCTGAAGAACAACGAGGAGTATGCGAAGAGCTTCTCCGGGCCGCTGCCGTTGCCGCCGAGCAAGCATGTGGCCGTGGTCGCGTGCATGGATGCCCGCCTCGACGTCTACCGGGTGCTGGGCATCAACGAAGGCGAAGCCCACGTCATCCGCAATGCCGGTGGGGTGGTGACCGATGACGAGATCCGCTCGCTGGCGATCAGCCAGCGGCTGCTCGGCACCAAGGAGATCATCCTGATCCATCACACCGACTGCGGGATGTTGACGTTCACCGACGACGTGTTCAAGCGGGAGATCCAGGAGGAGACCGGCATCAAGCCGGAGTGGGCCGCCGAGTCGTTCCCTGACGTGGAAGAAGACGTGCGGCAGTCGCTGCGCCGTATCGAGGCCAGCCCGTTCGTCACCAAGCATGAGTCGTTGCGCGGCTTCGTCTTCGACGTCGCGACCGGCAAGCTGAGCGAAGTCACCGTCTGACCTCGATACAGTCGGTCCATGGCGTCCGACTCGCTCATCCAGTGGCTCCTGGACTCCGATCCGGCGCTGCGATGGCAGGTCGAACGCGACCTCGTGGGAGAACCGCACTATGTGTGGGGGGTGACGCGCGCGAGGATCGCGCGTGACGGGTTCGGCGCACGTCTGCTCACATTGCAGGACTCGGACGGCCAGTGGGCCGGGGGCGCCTTCTTTCCCGCCGACTTCGACGGCACCGAGGACGGGCAACCGTGGACCGCGACGACGTGGACGCTCAACCTGCTCCGGGAATGGGGTCTGGACCCCGCCGTCCTGCGCGAGCGCCGCACGGCCGAATTGCTCGCTGAGCACTCGCGGTGGGAGTACGACGACCTGCCGTACTGGGGTGGCGAGGTCGATTGCTGCATCAACGCGTGGACGCTCGCGAACGGGGTATGGCTCGGCGTCGACGTCACCGGGCTTGCGGACTGGTTCGTCGAACACAGGCTGCCCGACGGCGGGTGGAACTGCGAATGGGTCGAGGGCTCCACACGATCGTCGTTTCACTCAACGCTCAACGCGCTCAAGGGATTACTGGCCTACGACACCGCGACGGGCGGCACCACGGCCACGCGTGCCGCGCGACAAGCCGGCGAGGAATACCTCCTGCAGCGACACCTCGTCCGGCGCAAGTCGACAGGGGAGAAGGTCGGGCCGTGGGTGGACAGCTTCGGCTATCCGTTCTTCTGGGTGTACAACGTGCTCAATGCGGCGGAGTACTTCCGCGAGGCCGCGGCGCTCGACGGCAGGCCGCCGGACCGGCGGATGGCCGACGCGATGGAGTTGATCCGCGCCGCCAGGCAGCCCGGCGGCACATGGCTGCAGGCAGGCAGGAAGCCCGGTCGGATGTGGTTCGAGGTCGACGTGGCTGCGAGTGAGCCCTCGAAGTGGCTGACGCTGTCCGGCACGCGGGTGCTCGCCTGGTGGGACGCCGCTCAGCCGACCTTGTAGGTGGCGATCGCCTTGGCCACCGCCTCGCCGTCGGGCGCGACGATGTCGACATCGCAGTTGACCAGCGTTCTGCCGCGCCGCAGTACCCGGCCGACGCCGATCAGATCGCACGCCCTTGCGGGCGCGAGGAACTGCATGGACAGCGACGTGGTGACCCCGCGCAGCGAGTCCGGCACGTCGGCGCCCGCCCACGCGGCGGCCATCACCGTCATGTCCGCGAGCGTCGCGATCGCCCCGCCGTGCACCATGTCGCCGAGCGTGGTGTTGGTGGCGTCGAACGGCATCCGGAGCCGGACTTCGTCGTCGTCGAGTGACTCGGCGACGATGCCGAGCTTCGCCCCGAGGGGAGAGGTCGGGATGAACTGCGCCATCACCTCGGCGCCGGTCCGGGTATCTGCAACTGACATGGTCAGAAGTGTCACTCGCCGGCTGGGCCCCGTTCAATTACCTCCGAGGTAACCGCCTCCCGCGTTGACATTGCAGGCCAGCGCTGGTTTTATAACAGGTTATACCTGTAATTCTGGTCAAATCTACCAACTTAACGAGGAATGGATGACGACCGCACAAGAGCCGAAACAGGCCGCCGGACGCTACGAGCTCAGCCATCTCCGGGCACTCGAGGCCGAGGCGATCCACATCATCCGCGAGGTCGCCGCCGAATTCGAGCGGCCCGTGCTGCTCTTCTCCGGCGGTAAGGACTCCATCGTCATGCTGCACCTGGCGATCAAGGCCTTCGCGCCGGGACGGCTGCCGTTCCCCGTCATGCACGTCGACACCGGGCACAACTTCGACGAGGTCCTCCAGACGCGCGACGAACTGGTCGAAGAGGCCGGAGTGCGGCTGATCGTGGCGAAGGTGCAGGACGACATCGACGCCGGCCGGGTCGTCGAGACGATCCCGTCGCGCAACCCGATGCAGACCTTCACATTGCTGCGGGCCATCCGCGAGAACAAGTTCGACGCCGCGTTCGGCGGCGCCCGTCGCGACGAAGAGAAGGCGCGCGCCAAGGAGCGGGTGTTCTCGTTCCGCGACGAGTTCGGGCAGTGGGATCCGAAGAGCCAGCGGCCCGAACTGTGGAACCTCTACAACGGACGGCACCGCACGGGTGAGCACATCCGGGTGTTCCCGCTGTCGAACTGGACCGAGTTCGACATCTGGTCCTACATCGGCGCCGAGAAGATCAAGCTGCCGTCGATCTACTACGCCCACAAGCGCCAGGTGTTCGAGCGTGACGGCATGTTGCTCGCCGTGCACAGGTACATGCAGCCCCGCAAGGACGAGAAGGTGATCGAGAAGACCGTCCGGTTCCGCACCGTCGGCGACGTGACGTGCACCGGATGCGTGGAATCGTTGGCAGGCACCGTTTCCGAGGTGATCGCCGAGACCGCGGTGTCGCGGCTCACCGAACGCGGTGCCACCCGCGCCGACGATCGCATCTCCGAGGCGGGCATGGAAGACCGCAAGCGCGAGGGGTACTTCTGATGGCAACGCTGCTTCGCATCGCGACGGCCGGTTCGGTCGACGACGGCAAGTCCACGCTCATCGGCCGCCTGCTGTATGACTCCAAAGCCGTGATGGAGGACCAACTGGCCGCCGTCGAGCGGACGTCCAAGGAACGAGGCCACGACTACACCGACCTTGCTCTGGTGACCGACGGGCTACGCGCCGAGCGCGAGCAGGGCATCACGATCGACGTCGCGTACCGCTACTTCGCCACGGCCAAGCGGAAATTCATCATTGCCGACACGCCGGGCCACATCCAGTACACGCGGAACATGGTGACCGGCACGTCGACGGCTCAGCTGGCGATCGTGCTCGTCGACGCCAGGCACGGCCTGCTCGAACAGTCCCGCAGACACGCGTTCCTGGCATCACTGCTCGGCATCCGGCACGTCGTGCTCGCGGTCAACAAGATGGACCTTATCGATTGGGACCGCGAGCGATTCGAGAAGATCCGCGAAGACTTCCACGAGTTCGCGGCGCGCCTCGACGTCCAGGACGTGACGACGATCCCGCTGTCGGCCCTGCAGGGCGACAACGTGGTGACGAAATCGGAGAACACTCCGTGGTACGACGGACCCTCCCTGTTGTCGCACCTCGAAGATGTCTACATCGCAGGCGACCGCAACCTGGTCGACGTGCGTTTCCCCGTCCAGTACGTGATCCGGCCACAGCGCCACGATCACACGGATCACCGCAGCTATGCGGGCACCGTCGCGAGCGGCGTCATGCGTCCCGGCGACGAGGTCGTGGTTCTGCCCACCGGCAAGACCAGCCGCATCACCGCGATCGACGGGCCGACAGGGCCTGTGCAGGAAGCATTTCCGCCGATGGCCGTGTCGGTGAGCCTCGCCGACGACATCGACATCTCACGTGGCGACATGCTCGCCCGGCCGAACAACCAGCCGCGGGTGGCGCAGGAATTCGACGCGACGGTGTGCTGGATGGCCGACGACTCATCGCTGGAGCCGGGGCGTGACTACATCATCAAGCACACGACGCGTACGACGCGGGTGAGGGTCAGCGCGCTCGACTACCGCCTCGATGTCAACACGCTGCACCGGGACAAGACCGCAACAGCGCTCAAACTCAATGAGCTGGGCCGTATCGCGCTGCGGGCACAGACGCCGCTGCTGCTCGACGAATACAGCCGCAATGCGGCGACGGGTTCGTTCATCCTGATCGACCCCCACACCAACGGCACGGTCGCGGCGGGCATGATCCTGCCGTATGTGACGGCCCGTACGGCAAGCCCGAACACGGTGCGCCACGAGTCGCTGTGCACTGCAGAGGATCGGTTGACCAAGGGTCGCACAGTCTGGTTCACCGGGCTGTCGGGTTCGGGCAAGTCGTCGGTGGCGATGCTCGTCGAGCAGAAGTTGCTCGAAAAGGGTGTTCCGGCTTATGTTCTCGACGGTGACAACCTGCGTCACGGGCTGAACGCCGACCTCGGCTTCTCGATGGCCGACCGCGCCGAGAACCAGCGCAGATTGGCGCATGTCGCGGCGATCCTCGCCGACTCCGGCCAGATCGTGCTCGTGCCCGCCATCAGCCCGCTCGAGGAGCACCGCGCGCTGGCGCGCAAGGTCACCACGGAGGCCGGTCTGGAGTTCTTCGAGGTGTTCTGCGACACCCCGCTCGAGGACTGCGAACGCCGTGATCCGAAGGGGTTGTACGCCAAGGCGCGTGCGGGCGAGATCACCCACTTCACCGGCATCGACAGCCCGTATCAGCGGCCGAAGAATCCCGATCTTCGGCTCACGCCGGACCGGACGACCGACGAGCTCGCCGACATGGTCATCGAGATGCTGGAAAGCCGTCCGTGACCGCTGGCAGCGATGACGAGCTCGCCGCACGGTTGGCCACGGAAGCCGGAACCCTGCTTCTCGACGTGCGCCGCGAATTGGCAGATGCCAGCGCGGGTGAGCGAAAAGCAGCGGGGGACAAGCGGTCACACGACTTTCTGATGGAGGCGCTCGCTGCGCGGCGGCCCGACGATGCGGTGCTGTCCGAAGAGGGCGTCGACGATCCCGTCCGGCTGAATGCCGACCGCGTGTGGATCGTCGATCCACTCGACGGCACCCGTGAGTTCTCCGAACTCGGCCGCGACGACTGGGCGGTACACGTCGCGCTCTGGCAGAACGGCGAACTGGTTGCGGGGGCGGTAGCGCTTCCCGCGCAGGGGATCACGCTCGCGACGCCGGACGTCGCCGCGCCACCGCCTGCGCCGGCCAAGCCGCGCGTCGTCGTGTCCAGAACGCGCCCGCCCGCCATCGCGCTGCAGGTGCGCGATGCGCTCGACGGTGTGCTTGTCGAAATGGGTTCAGCCGGAGCCAAAGTCGCGTCCGTCGTGCAGGGGCTGTCGGATGTGTACGTGCACGCGGGCGGCCAGTACGAATGGGACTCCGCTGCGCCGGTCGCGGTGGCCCGCGCCGCAGGACTGCACGCGTCGCGCCTCGACGGTTCGCCGCTGCAGTACAACCGGCCCGACCCGCTGCTGCCGGACCTCATCGTCTGCAGGCCCGAACTGGCCGAGGCGGTCCTGGGAGTGACGCGATAGCGTCCGCTCGGGGGAAGCTGCGCGGTTCCTGCCAATTGCATTGGAACTCAATGGCATAGCTTGTGGACAGTTTCCGCATATCGAATTCTGAGCCGATGAAATCGTTCATCGCCCGCCTGGTGGCGGTGGTCGGTGGCGGAGCACTGATCTCGATGAGCGCACTCCTCGCGGGCTGCGGCAACAACGGCGAGCAGGCTCCCTCGACGACCACCACCACGATGACCGTAACGACAACGCCGACGTCGAGTGCCCTGCCCCCGTCGCCGACGGAGAAGGGCATCGACCCCACCGGCGGGAACCTCTTCACCCCGAACGTCAAGGCGCCGCCCGCGCCGACCGAACCGCCCGGCGTGCACCGGAACAACAAGTAGGCGATGGGATGTGCACAGTGATCAGCGTCATGGACAGCCGGCTGGTGGTGGCGATCGCAGGAGGTGCAGCCCTGATCGCGATAGGCGGCCTGGCCAGCGCCTGCGGCACAAGCGGCGAACAAACGCCGCCGACGACGTCCACCACCACAACGACGGCGACAACATCGCCGTCCAGCGCCGCGGCACCCGCCCCGACGGAGAAGGCCATCAACCCGACCGGCGGCAACCTGTTCACACCCGGAGTCACCGCCTCCCCGGCGCCGAACGTGCCGCCCGGCCAGCATCCGGGCATCAACGGCATCCCGTAGACAACGGATTTCGCGGCGTCGCGCTGTTCACCAGCAACACCGTGGCCGCAGCGCCTACGCTCGGCGCGTGTCTGAACCTAGAACCCTGCGCGCCCTCGCCGATCTGTCTCAGTCGCCGGCAGGCCTGACCGCATCGACCCTGGTCATGATCGACTGCCAGAACACCTACACCCGCGGCGTGATGGAACTCGAAGGCGTGGAGGCCGCGCTCGACGAGGCAGCCACACTGCTGGACCGGGCCCGCTCGGCGGGCATCCCGGTCATCCACATCCAGCACTCCGATGGGCCCGGTTCGCTCTACGACATCGAGGGCGAGAGTGGCGCGATCGTCGACCGGGTGGCGCCGCGCGACGGGGAACCGGTGGTGGTGAAGAACTACCCGAACTCGTTCGTGCAGACCGACCTCGACGAGCACCTGAAGGCGGTCAACGCATCCCATCTCGTGCTCGCCGGGTTCATGACGCACATGTGCGTGAACTCGACCGCGCGCGGAGCGTTCAACCTGGGATACGCGCCAACGGTGGTGGCTGCTGCCACCGCAACCAGAACGCTGCCCGGTGTCGGCGGCGACCCGGTGCCTGCCGCGCTGCTGCATTCGGCGAGCCTGGCCGCGATCGCCGACCTGTTCGCCATCGTCGTACCCGATGCAGCGGGACTTCCGGACTGAGCGGAGCACATATGACGACGCCCTCGACGAAGGTCAGCCGGCTCAGCGAGAAGCAGACCACCGCCCGCGAGCGGCTCGATGAACTCCTCGACAGCACCCCGCTTGCCACCGTGGCCCTCGTCCGCGACGGCCATCCGGTGATCTTCCCGACGGGTTTCGCCAGGGTCGGCGACGAACTCGTCATCCACGGATCGACGGGCTCGCCGTGGATGCGCGCGCTCGCGGACGGTGCGCAGGCAGCGGTCTCGGTAACCGGACTGGACGGAATCGTCGTGGCGCGCAGTGGATTCGAGTCCTCGTTCCGCTATCGCAGCGCCGTGGTGTTCGGGGTCTTCGAACGTGTGCCGGAGGCACAGAAGGTCTACTACCTGAACCGGCTGACCGATGCGTTCATCCCCGGCCGCACCGCCGAACTCCGGGCAAGTACCCGCAAGGAACTCGCGGCCACGCTTCCGCTGCGACTGGGTATCCGCGAGGACAACTGGTCGCTGAAGATCAGCGGCGGGTGGCCAGATGATCCCGAGGACGACATCGCAGGCGACGCATGGGCGGGCGTCGTGCCGATGTCGATCACGTACGGCCCGCCTCTGCGCGCTCCCGATCTGCGGCCGGGTATCCCGGTGCCCGAATCCGTGCGGGCCTTGACCGGCGGCCCGCCGTCGGCCCGATAGCCCGGCGTCATCCCGCGTCCCTGGCTCGCCGGAAGGACCTCGCGGGTCGGTCGAACCGCGACGAGGCGACGGCAGGCGCCGCTGGGTAGATCTGACCGGCCAGCACCGACTTTCGGCGCCGGAGCACCTCGACGTCCTCGGGGTCGAAACCGCCGTCACGTACCGGCACCGACGGCAGGCTTGCGAGCGAATCCGCAAGCTGCCAGCGGGATCCGCTGTCGATCAGGGACTGGTGTTTGATCGGGTAGTAGTCCCGGCGACCTGCAAGGGCGAGACCGCTCGCGCCCGCCGCGGCGGCCAGCAGGTGCGGATGAAATCGCGTGCTCACCCACGTCTGACCCGGCCGTGCCGGTAATCCGTGGCGCCACACGTCGGTGAAGGTGGCGAAGGCGGCACCGGGAAGGAGGTGGGCGATGCGGTCGAAGATGATCCGGTCGGATCCCGGGATGCCCTCGACGGCCGCCACTTCGTCGCCGCTGATGTTCCACTGCTCGATGAGCACGGTGATGGCCTTGGTCAAGCCGTCTGCGCCCAGGCCTCCGGCGAAGTCCTCGACGAGGTCGGATTGCAGGCAGAACACATACGGTCGGCGCGCGGCCTCCGATTCGGTGTTGTAGGCATCCTCGTCCGCGATCCCCAGCCAAGCGTCGTCGCCGGTGAAGGAGGTGTTGCCGCCGGATTCCGCGATGGCCCGATAGGAGAGGGCGTCGCGGACGTCGAAGATCTCGAAGCTCGTCTGCAGATCACGAAGCAGCGACAAGCGGTCATCGTCGCCGATCGGCAGTAGCCCGAGTCCGGTGGCGAAGACACGAGCGCCGCATCTGGTGCCTGCGGCGGCTGCGGTGGCCAGCAGCGCCAGGTGGTGTGACCACACCGTGTTGATGTAGCCACCACCGACCAGATGGACGACGTCGGAGCGGGCGAACAGCTCGACTCCCGTCACGAGCTTGGCCATCCTGCCGGGGTTGTCGACGACATCGCCCGCGAGCGCTACCGCCTCTCTCGGAGGAAGCCCAGCGGTTTGGTCGCAAATTCGCCAGACAGTGTCGACGAACATGGCCCGTGGATGCACGCCGCTGAGCAGGATGGCTGCCTGACCAGGGGTGTGACAGTCGACGACGACGTCGGCGTCCGGCCGCGTTCGTACGAGATACCGCAGCCAGGCGCGCAGGATGTACTCGTCTCCGTAATTCGGCGCACCACCAGGCGCGATCAGGTAGATGAGCTCACGCTCGACCGGTTCGACATCGACTTTTCGGCGCGAAAACCTTGCCAGGCGCACGAAAACCCCTCTGCAAACCAATGCCTTCGTTACTGACCGGCGCTCGCAAAACCCGAGTGGGAATCAACCCCGTCGCCAAGCCGCCGTAACGGAACCTACAGCAACCGTTCAGCCGGTTTACAGCACGGTTCCATAACGTTGCCCGGCGCGGTCAGTCCAGCAGGGCGGTGCGGCGGTATAGGTCGGTCCGGCGATCACCGTGCACGTCGTTGTGGGCGTTGATGCGCTTGATCCGCGACTCCGCGAGGTCGACGTCGGCAACGACCACCGCCGCCTTCCCGAACTCCGCCATCGCGAGCGGATAGCCGTCGGCGTCGATCACCACGCTGCCGCCGACCCAGTTCTGGCCGCGTTCGGTGCCGACGCGGTCGCATACCGCGATCGGCATCCGGTTCATACCCGCCCCGGCCAATGCCCGCACCATCTCCGCCGGGCGTTCACCCTCGGGCCGCGGCAACAGTGGCCAGTTCACCGGGGCGCACAACAAGTCGGCGCCCGAAAGTGCAACGGCGCGAACCCATTCCGGGAACTCGATGTCGTAACAGATCATCACGCCGATACGACCGTGGTCGGTTTCCACCACCAGCGGCAGGTCGTCACCACGGTCGAACACGGCGTTCTCGCTGTCCCACAAATGGGCCTTGCGGTAGACGCCGCGCAGTCCGGTCGGGTCGACGACGGCCGCGCTGTTGAAGATCGCGGCGCCCGCGGCCTCGGGGAAGCCGGCGACGATCGTGAGCCCGAACGCCTCGGCGAGGTTGGCCCATTCCGAGATGGCGGGGCCGTCGCGGGTTTCTGCCAACGAGGACAACTCCGCGCGGTCGGCGAACATGTATCCCGACGACGCCAGCTCAGGTAACACGACGATCCGGGCCCCGTCGCGGGCGGCCGACTCGATCGCAGTCCTGCAGGACGTGCGATTACCAGCGATATCTCCGATGGACAGCGGAACTTGTGCACAGGCGACACGGGTGGTCATTCTTCGATCGTGGTGCATTCGCGTCCGGTGCGCATCCACCTCGATGGCAGAATTGGCGTCCATGCGGATGTCGGCCAAGGCGGAGTATGCCGTCCGGGCCATGGTCCAACTGGCCGCCGCCGAGGAAGGCACCGTGGTCAAGACCGACGACCTGGCCAAAGCCCAGTCCATTCCGCCGCAGTTTCTGGTCGACATCCTGTCGGAGTTGCGTACCGACCGACTGGTGCGCAGCCACCGCGGCCGCGAAGGGGGTTACGAACTGGCCCGTCCCGCCGCCGAGATCAGCATCGCCGACGTCTTGCGGTGCATCGACGGCCCATTGGCCAGTGTGCGCGACATCGGTCTGGGCGACCTGCCCTACACCGGGCCGACGGCCGCACTGACCGATGTCTGGCGGGCGCTGCGGGCAAGCATGCGATCGGTGCTTGAGGAGACCAGCCTCGCCGACGTCGCCAGCGGCGCACTGCCGCCCCATGTCGCGGATTTCGCCGACGCCTACCGCGGCCAGGAGAAGGACCGGGGCCACCGCAAGGCCCGCTAGCGACGCCGCCGCACACGTCTGTGAGATGCGATGCCGTCGATCAACATTCGCAGACCGCGATCGAAATCGTCTTCGACGGTCGTGTCGGCGGCGACCCTTGACAGCGCCTCCACGTTGGGATAGTCGTCACCGGCGACATTACCGATGCGGGCCGCAACCAGGGGGCCCGCCAAATCGGCCTGCGCAGAACCGGTTACGAAGCCCAGCAGGGCATGAAATGCGGCCAGCCGATCCCGGTCATCGAGGCTCGCCCTGCCCAATGCCGAAATGAGTGCTTCCGCGGCCATGAAACCGGTCGACGACGACATGCGTCGGGTCAACACCAGGGGAATCGCCGCGGGGTGGGACCGGATGCCACGCCACATCGCGCTGGCGATGGCGTAGCAGTCCTGCTGCCAATCCCCGGTTGTCTCAGGCAGTTTCACCTCGGCGACGATCGCGGCAACGACGAGTTCCTCGAGCCCCTCCTTGTCGGCGACGTAGTTGTAGAGCGTCATCGGACCGGTGCCCAACGCGGCCGCCAACGACCGCATGCTCAGCCCGCCAACGCCTGACTCGTCGACGATCCGAAGCGCGGCGGCGGCGATCTCGTCGGTGGTGAACCGTGCCTGCATGGGCCTCCTCTTGACAAGTACGGCGTACGTAAAGGAGTCTAGCGATACGTACAGTGTACTTATGAGGAGGTCGACATGCCGGAGACGATCCGGACCACTCGCGTTGAATTTCGATCGGGCGGCATTCGGTGTGCGGCGTGGCTGACGATGCCGCCGCGGCGAGGGCGACACCCGGCCGTCGTACTGGCCCACGGTTTCGGGGCGACGCACGAGATGATGCTTCCGCAGTACGAGCACCATTTCGCCGCCGCGGGAATCGCAACCTTGGCCTTCGATTACCGCAACATCGGCGCATCCGAAGGCGAACCACGGCAACATATTTCACTCAGAACCCAGCGCACCGACGTACATGCGGCGCTGGACTTCGTGAAAACACTCACGAACATCGACGCAGATCGGGTAGCGCTCTGGGGGACCAGCCTCGGCGGGATGAACGTCCTCAAGGTGGCGGCGGCCAGGACAGACCTGGCGGCAGCGGTCGTGCAGTGTCCGATCGTCGACGGCGTGGCCGCGCTGCGCAGAATCGGCATCGCGCCCGCACTGCGCCTCGCGCCGCACATGGCTGCCGATGCGCTGCGGGTCGTGGCGCGCCGCGGCCGTCACTACGTGCCGATCGTCGGGCCGCCGGGCAGTTCGGCAATGGTCACCGTCCCGGGTGCCGAAGAGGGCTGGAACTCGACGGTTCCCGAAGGCGGTCACTTCGACAACAGGGTTGCCGCAGCAGACGTGCTTGGCCTCGCGGTCACCTCGGCGCTGCGAGACGCAGGCAGAATCGCCGCGCCGCTGTTGGTGTGCGTCTGCGATCGCGAAACCCTCATCGATCCTGACTGTGTCGCGATGACGGCGCGCCGGGCGCCGCGCGGGATGGCACGTCATTACGACTCCGACCACTTCGCGATCTACCACCCGCCTCTCGTCGACCGGGTCCTCGGCGACCAGACCGCCTTCCTGAAGGAGCATCTCGATGTCGACGCGTGAACTGCTGCGAATCAATGACGGGCGGTTCCGTCAGTGTGCAGACCAATTCAGCGCCGACGACTGGGCTCGGCCGAGCCTGTGCGACCGGTGGACCAATCACGAACTGCTGGCGCATCTGGTGGTGGGCCTGAGCGCATCGCCGTCAGCCATCGCCGGGGCGCTGGTCCGCCATCGCGGCGGCTTCGACGCCGCGAACGCCGCGATGGCAACGGACCTCGCCGCGAAGCGCTCACCCGCCGAGCTGCTCGAGGATTTCGAACGGTTCAGCCGCAGGCCACAGGGCGTGGGTCGCCGGTTCCCCTCGCGGCTGCTCCTCGGTGACCACGTCACGCACGAGCTCGACATGGTCTTCGCGCTGGACCGGGAGCCCGGTGTCACCGAGGACGCGGTGGTCGCGGTGCTGAACACGCAAGTGCGCGTGCCGAATCCGTTCGTGCCGGCCTTCCGGAACTCCCGAGGCCTGCGGTTGCGCGCAACCGACGCACCGTGGCGCTACGGCGGGCGGGGTCCCGTCGTCGAAGGTCGCGCTGCCGAACTCGTATCCGTCCTCGGCAACCGGCCGAAGATGCTGGCACGCCTGCGCGGCGAAGGGGTCGTCGTGCTCGAATCGAGGCTCAGCCGCCCGACCCGTACGGCCGCGTGATGATCTCCAGGTAGTGACCCGCCGGGTCCTGGAAGTAGACGCCGCGACCGCCGTCGTTGTGGTTGATCTCGCCCGGCCTGCTTCCCCTGGGGTCGGCCCAGTGCTGGATGCCGCGATCGCGGATCTTGCCGTAGATCGAGTCGAATTCGTCTTCGGAGACCAGAAACGCGTAGTGCTGCGGATGGATCTCCTGCCCGCTGGGCACGTCGGCGTAGTCAAGGCTGACGTCGTTGGCGACGTTGACCGCCAGGAAGTGGCCGAACGGTGTCGCGGCGGGCAGGCCGAACAGCTCGGTCAGGAAGTGCGCCGACTTCTGCTTGTCCTTCGCCGCGACGATGGTGTGGTTGAAACTGACGCTCATGTGTTGCCAGTCAACCACTTTCGACCGACGGTCGCTACGACGCAGGTCGCAGTACTTGCACAGGGTTCGGGGACGACGATGATGGGGGTATGGCCCAGGTGAGAGTTCTGACCGGTGACCGGGTCACGCTTCGACAACCCCGTCTCGACGATGCCGACGAATTGTTTGCCGCGGTCGCCTCCGACCCCGAGGTCACCCGTTATGTGACGTGGATGCCCCATCCCGATGTCGCCGAGACCCGTCGTGTCATCACCGAACTCTTCAACAAGGGCAAGGAACGCACCTGGTTGATCGAACTGCGCGACACGGGAGAGGTCATCGGCACGTGCGGATTCCGGGTTGTCCAACCGCATCTGCGCGAGTTCGGCTACGTCCTGGGCCGCCGATGGTGGGGACAGCGGTTGATCGCGGAGGTGGTCGATTTGCTGATCGCCGAGATGGAGAGCGACCCGAAGGTGCGCCGGATAGCCGCGGTCTGTCACGTCGAAAACACTCGCTCGGCCCGTGTGCTGGAACGCGCGGGCCTGACGCTCGAGGGTCGCCTGGTACGCCACACCGTGTTTCCCAACATCGGCACGGAGCCGCAGGACGTTCTGCAGTTCGGCAAGGCCGTGGAGTGACGCCCCACGTGCATCTCCGGGGCGGCCGGCATCGCGTGGTACGAATGAGCCCTGCACCGACGGGAGGCGACGATGCCCAACAGGTTCGATCTTCGAAGCCTTGACGTTCCTGTGGTGGTCGCGCCCATGGCGGGTGGACCCTCGACGCCGGAGCTTGCCGCCGCGGGCACGAACGCGGGCGGGCTGGGGTTCATCGCAGCGGGATACCTGAGCGCCCAGGTGCTCGCCGAACGGATCGTCGCGGCACGCAACCTTACGTCCGGGCCGCTGGGGGTGAACCTCTTCGTGCCTCAGCCGAGCGCTGCCACTCCCGAGGCCGTCGAGGCCTACGCCGCCACGCTGGCGCCCGACGCGCAGCGCTACGGCGTGGAGTTGGGAAATCCCGTCTTCACCGACGACGACTGGGCCGCCAAGGTCGAACTGCTGCTCGATGTGCGGCCGGAGGTGGCCTCGTTCACCTTCGGCCTGCCGAGCACGCAGGAATGTCAACGGTTGCGCGATGCGGGCATCGCGACGGTCGCCACCGTGACGTCGGTGGGTGAAGCGGACGCCGCTGTCGGCTGCGGGGTGGACGCCGTCGCGGTGCAGGGCCCGGCGGCAGGCGGTCATCGCGGCACCTTCGACCCGGTGGCCGAGCCGAACCCGCAACCGCTGGACGAACTGCTCACCGCCGTCGTCGCCCGAGTCGAGCTTCCCGTGGTCGCCGCGGGCGGTCTGATGAGCGGCGACGATGTCAGCCGGGTGATGGGCAAAGGCGCGGTCGCGGCGCAACTGGGTACCGCGTTCCTGCTGTCCGACGAGGCAGGAAGCAGCCCGGTGCACCGCAAGGCGCTGCAGGACCCGCAATTCACCGAAACGCGTGTGACGAAGGCATTTTCCGGCCGCTACGCACGCGGGCTACGCAATCGTTTCATGGATGATCACGAGGCGCAGGCACCATTCGGCTATCCCGAGATCCACTATCTGACGGGCCCTCTGCGCGCGGGGTCGGTGCGGGCAGGCGATCCGCAGGGCACCAACATATGGGCCGGGACCGGCTTCAAGGCGATACAGCCTGGTTCGGTTGCCGACATCATCGCCCGCATCGCATAGTCAAGCGTTTCCGCCGAATTCTTGTTGAACGCATATCTTTGCGTTCTCTATGAGCATCTCGCAATTACATTGTGCCGCACTAGCGTTGATGGTGTCCGAAAAGAACATGCGGGAGCTGACAGGCTTTCGTCCGCGATTGGAGATCGGCACCATGAGAAACTACTTGATCACTGCGTTGGCGGCCGGCGCGATGACCGCTGGGGCTCTGCCACTGGCCGGGGCGGCGGCCGCCGCGCCTACCGGCCCGAGCGATGTCGAGCAGACAGTGAAAACCCTTGAGGCGAGCGGCTACAACGTCATCATGAACCGGACCGGTGGCGCACCGCTGTCGTCGTGCACGGTGAAATCCGTTCGACCCGGACAGACGCACAGGACGTTGGATACCCGCGGAGGTAGCGACATCACAGAGACCATCGTGTCCGAAACGGTGTACGTCGATCTGGCATGCTGAGCCGGAACCCGGTCGCTGGTTTGCTACTTGCTGACGACGGCGGGTCGCGCGGCAGAACCCGCGCCGACCGCCGTTGCCAGCGGCATCGTGACCGTGAACGTCGTTCCCCCAGAGCCGGACTCGACACCGATGCTTCCGCTATGCGCCTCGACGATCGACGCCGCAATCGCCAGGCCCAATCCCGAATGACCCGACTGGCGGGAGCGCGCCTTGTCCGCCCGCACGAAGCGCTCGAAGAGATGCGGCACCAACTCGGCATCGATTCCAGGCCCGTCGTCGGACACCGTCAGCCGTACGGACGCTGCCGAGGAATCCACCGAAACAGCCGTCGTGACAACGGTTCCAGCAGGCGTGTGCGCGCCGGCGTTCGACAGCAGGTTGGCAACGGCCTGATGAAGTTTGGCACGGTCACCGCGTACCCACACCGGTTGCTTGGGCGCATCGGTCACCCAGCGGTGTTCTGGGGCTGACACCGCAGCGTCGTTCCCGGCGTTGGCCACCAACTCCGCGAAGTCGACGTCCGCCGTCTCCAGATCTTGGCGCTCGTCGAGACGGGCGAGCAACAACAGGTCCGACACCAACGTGTTCATCCGTGACGACTCGGCCTCGATGCGGGCAAGCGAATACTCGGTGGTCTCCGGCAGCACCGCGCTGTCCTGCCGGGTGAGCTCGGCATATCCGTGAATGGCCGCGAGCGGAGTCCGGAGCTCGTGGCTGGCATCGGTGATGAACTGCCGCATGCGGCGGTCGGAGGCGGCCACTTCGGTCAGCGCTCGCTCCACGTGTTCGAGCAGTCGGTTGAGGGCGTCGCCGACCAGGCCCACTTCGGTGCGCGCGTCGGTGTCGCGCGCATGAACGCGTGGCGTGATCGCGTACTGGTCGCGGTTCAACGGCAGCGTCGCCACCTCGGCTGCGGTCGCCGCGACTCGCGCGAGTGGACGCAGCGCGACCCGGACAATTGCCAGAGTGCCTGCGGCCGTGACGATCAACGCCAACACCGTCAGCGCTATCACCACCACCGTCTCTCGCGTCGCGGCCGCGCTCGCCTGGCGTAGCGACGCGCCGGTGACCAGGATTTCGCCGGGTCCACCGGCGCGGGCAGTGAACTTGTACTGACCCAGCCCGTCGAGCCACTCGGTCTCCGACTCGACCGGCCCGTCGGCATGTTCGACGATGTCGGCAAGCGTTTCCGGCGGCACGCCGGTGGCGTCACCGTCTCCGAAGAATGCCGAGTCCACGGCCCGGCCGTCGCGAATCAGCACGACGATGTTCCCCGGCGCCTGACCGATGAGCTGCTCCAGCGGCTTCATGGAGTCCGGCGGGGGAAGCTCGCCGTTCGGCAGGGGAGTGGTGCGGTACTTCGTCAGCGACTGGCTGAAAGCATCTGCGGCGGAGGTCAATTGGGTGTCGATGATGCCCGCCACCGACCCCCGCAGGGTCAGCACCGATACCGTCCCGACGACGACCAGAACGGTCATCACCACGGCGCTGACCCCGATGACCAACTGCCTGCGCAGCGGCCAACCGCGTACTCCGCGCGTACTCATTCGGCAGGCCGCAGAAGGTATCCGACACCGCGGACGGTGTGGATCATCGGCTTGCGTCCGTGGTCGATCTTCTTGCGCAGATACGACACATACAGATCGACGATGCTCGATCTGCCGCCGAAGTCGTAATTCCAGACGCGCTCGAGAATCTCCTGCCTGCTGATCGCGCGTCGCGCATGACGCATGAGGTAGCGAAGCAGTTCGAACTCGGTGGAGGTCAAATCGATCGGCTCGTCGGCCCGGCTCACCGCTCGGCTCGCGCAGACGAGTTCGAGATCGCCGACGGTCAGCGTCTCGTCATTGGGCGGAGTGAGGTACGCCGAACGGCGCAGCAGTCCCCGCAACCGCGCGACGAGTTCTTCGAGGCTGAACGGTTTGGTCATGTAGTCGTCGCCGCCTGCCGTGAGTCCGACGACACGATCGTGTACCGAATCCCGCGCGGTGAGAAACAGAATCGGCGTGTAGTGCTCTGACTCCCGGAGTTGTTCGAGCACCCCGAAGCCGTCCACGTCGGGCAGCATGATGTCGAGTACGACGACGTCTGGGGTGTTGGCTCGGTACTTGTCGAGCGCATCGGCCGCGTCGTGGGCAACATCGATCTCCCAGCCCTCGTACTTCAGCGCCATCCGGATCAAGTTCGTCAGCGCGGGCTCGTCGTCGACCAGCAGGGCGCGGATGGCTGAACCGTCGGCGCGATACATCCTGGGCAGCTTGCCGAGCACGGCCTGGCGCGGACTGTTCCCACCGACTTGCACAGTGGCCATCCACATATTGTTCCTGTGTCGCGCCATCAGCACATCCGTCTCATAGAAGGCTCATATATTCGCTGTTCAGGGCCCTCCTGGGACGATCAGCGCACGTCGTCGATCATGATGTCGCCGTTCTCCGTTCGCGCCGTGATCACCGACGCAGCCGAGTCGAAGTTCGTCGTGCGCGGCACTCGAACGACGGTCGAGCCGTGCTCGCTTCCGGTGTCGGCGTTGACGGCATACGGTCCACGCGGCGGAAGGCCGATGCGGACGTCCCCGTTGTCGGAGGTCGCCTCGACCGTGCGTGGCGAGGGGGCGGAGAAGTCGACTTCGACGTCGCCGTCGTTGGCTGTCGCGCTGAACGAGTCGGCGACCGCGATCGCGGAGCGGGTGATGACGTCGCCGTTCTCGGTGTGCGCCTCGATACGCCTCGCGGCACCGCTCAGAAGCACCGCGCCGTTGTCGATGTGCGCGGTCAGCTGGTCGATGTCGGCCTGAGCCATCAGCACACCGGTTTGCTGCGTGCTGGTGACCGAGAGCTTGCGGGCCAGTTGGGGCGGCAGCACGATCGTGATCTCGGCGGCACGTCCCCACTGCAGGAACGGCGACGGTTCGCCGCTGATCGCGACGCGCGTGCCCGCCGGATCATTGCTCAGGGTCAGCGGATGTGAGCCTGCCCTGGTCGAATTGATCATGCGCATGTCCGCGCGGGGTTCGGTGGCGGCGCGGTCGGCGGTGATGCGGACCGCCACCGGAAGCTCGCCGGTGTCAACGACCAACGAGCGCATGGCCGTGGGAAGAGGCTTGCTGTCGGTGATCACCCGGAACGTGGACAGACCCCACGCGGCCACGCTCAGCGCGCCGATGCTGCCCAGCAGGAGTATCGCGGCGACGCAGATGATCAGTACGCGAATCGCGGTCCGGCCGGCCGGGGTCAGGGGCGGCGGTTCAGTCGGTGGCGGAGGAGGAACAGAAGGCGGTGCGGGGGGTGAGGGCGCGATCGTCGTCATCGTGAAAAGCCTTTCGGTGACTCAGGATTCGAGGTAGCGCAGGACCGCCAGCACCCGGCGGTTCTCGCTTTCGTCAGGTGCGAGGTCCAGCTTGGTGAAGATCGATGCGATGTGTTTTTCGGCCGACCCGGTGGAGATGTGCAGGGTCGCGGCTATCGCGGAATTCGTCTTGCCCTCCGCCATCAGTTGCAGCACCTCGCGCTCCCGCTGGGTGAGTTGGTCGAGGACTGCCCGCCGGCGCGAGCGTACGAAGATCTGCGACACCACCTCCGGATCGAGGGCTGTTCCACCTTCGCCGACGACCTGGACCGCATCGAGAAACGCAGGCACATCGGCGACCCGGTCCTTGAGTAAGTAGCCGAATCCCTTTGTGTCCGAGGCGATCAGGTCGGCCGCATACCGTTCTTCGACATAGTGGGACAGCACCAGCACCGCGGACTCGGGATTCTGGCTGCGCAGCAGCGCGGCGGCCCGGATGCCTTCGTCGGTGAACGTCGGCGGCATCCGCACGTCGACGATCGCCAGATCCGGTCGGCTGTCGTTGACCAGCCGCAGCAGGTTCGTCGCATCGGGCACACCGGCGACCACGTCGTGGCCGGCATCGGTGAGGATGCGCTCGATGCCTGCGCGCAGCAGCGCGGAGTCCTCGGCGATCACGATGCGCATGGCAGAACCGCCGTGACGATGGTGGGACCGCTCGGGGGGCTGGACACCGAGAAGGTGCCGTTGGCGGCGTGCACCCGCTCATCGAGTCCACGAAGGCCGGTGGCCTCCTCGCTCGTTGTGATCGCGGCGCCACCGCGGCCGTTGTCGAACACCGACACGTGCAGCTGCTCGGCTGCCTCGTCGTATCGGACGGTGACGACGGCCTGGGTGGCATGCGCGTGTTTGACGACGTTGGTCAGCGCCTCGGCGACGATGAAGTAGGCGACCGACTCCGTTTCATCGGGCAGCCTGCGCGGCAGGTGGATGTCCAAAGACGCAGGCACTCCGAGGTTTTCGGCTCGCTGCACCACCGACGACAGCGCGGCGTCGAGCCCGCGGTCGGCCAGGATCGTCGGGGCGATACCGCGAACGACATTGCGGAGTTCGACGAGCGCGCTCTTGGCGTCTTCGTGCGCCTCGGCGATCAGCTTCTTGGCTTCGGGCAGGTCGTTGTCCAGCTTCGTCTGCGCCAGCCCGATCGTCATCGCCAGCGACACCAGCCTTGGCTGGACGCTGTCGTGCAGGTCGCGCTCGATGCGGTGGCGTTCGGTATGCGCGGAGGACACCGCACCCTTGCGGGCCTCGGACAGGGCATTGACCTGGAATTTCAGCGCGGCCGTCGGTGAAGGGGAGAGCAGCCACCTGTCGATGGCCGCGTCGAGAGCAGGTGCGAGCACCAGGATCGCCGCCGCTGCGACCAACGCGATCACCGCGAGCACAAACGCCAGGGGCGGCGACAGGAACCTCAGCCCGGCGTCGTCGTCGCTCTGCCGGATCGCGATGGCCGCCGCGGGTCCGGCGAACGCGAACACCATCAGCGCGAACGCCACGACCGTGACCGCAGCGTCGTAGATTCCGCGCAGGAGGTGGTGCGCGGTGCCCTTCCAGAACCTTGCGCTGCTGATGTCCAGCCACAGCTGGTGCAGCCAGCGCTGGAAGCCCTCGTAGCGCGATATGTTGCGGGGCGGAACGGAAATGCCCATGCCGAAGACGGCTTCGCTGCGGAGCCTCTCCAGCCACTCCACCCCCCGCATCAGGTAGACGAACACCACGACGGCGAGCGCGAAGCCGATCACCGATGGAATCGACGAGATGCCGACCAGCAGCAGCGTCAGCGGAACCCACAGCCACACCACGGCGATCGCCGCATTGGTGATCATCGAGGCGGTCGGGATCAGGCCGATGTTTCGGTTGGGCCCAGGTGGGTGGGCTGTGGTGGTGGTCGGCGCGTTGACCGTCGTCGGTGGTGCCGGTTCAGAGGTGACTGCGACCATGTCCCCAACCTAGGTAGATCACGAGCGGGGCGACACGGCGATTTCCGGAGACCCCCGCGGGGGAAAACCCCCAGTACGGCGCCTGCACCCACGATAGTGTCGTCGTCGGCGGGGGCTACCGCACCGAAAGGCGATTCGTGGGCGCGCTTCGATTGGTCTCGGCTGTCATCGCAGCGGTTGTCCTGGGCATGGCCGTCGGCGTCGCGCGTGCTCAGGCCGTTCCGGAAGGCGACCTCGCCGGGCAACTCGACTCCGCGATCGAGGCCAGGATCGCCGCGATGGGCGTCCCGGGGGCCATCGTCAGCCTCGACGTCCCGGGTGAGATCTCCTACACCAAGGCGTTCGGAGTCGCCGACACTTCCACCGGTGACCCGATGGCGTTCGACGACCACTTCCGCATCGGCAGCGTCACCAAGACGTTCACCGGCACCGCAATCCTTCAGCTGGTCGATCAGGGCCGGCTCCGGTTGACCGATCCGATTTCCCGCTACGTCGACGGTGTCCCGTCGGGGGACATCATCACGCTGGACCTGCTGGCCCGGATGCGCAGCGGTCTGGCCGATTACAGCGAGACGGACACGTTCCTGTCGCGGGTGTACGCCGAATCGCCGATCGGCCCCGACGCCTTCGCCCCCACCCCGCGTGAACTCGTCGATGCGGCGTTCGCAGAGCCGATGGCATTCGCGCCCGGCACCGACTGGAAGTACTGCAACACCAACACGTTACTGCTCGGCATGGTGATCGAGAACGTCAGCGGACTGTCGCTGGGAGAGTACTTCCAGCAGAACATCTTCGGTCCAGTTGGCTTGACCGCCACCAGCTATCCCTCCAACGGTTTGATGCCGATCCCGTACTCGCACGGCTACACCAAGGCGCCGGACGGTCAGATACTGGACGCCTCGATGTGGAACCCGGTGTGGGCGGGCGCCGCAGGGGAGATCGTGTCCACCACGGCGGACATGTCGACGTGGGCGGCCGCGCTGGGCAAGGGCACACTGCTGCGGCCGGACACCCAGGCCAACCGGCTGCGCGGCGGCTTCTCGCCCGCACCGGGCCTCGCGTACGACTTCGCTATCTTCACCACACACGGTTGGCGCGGCCACAACGGCGACATACCCGGCTACGCCACCGTGGCGGTGTATCTGCCCGAGCGGGACGCCACACTGGTTGTGTTCGTCAACTCCGATGTGCCGGAACAGCATTCGGCTGGTCAGATTGCTTATGACGTCACCAAGATCGCGACCCCCGAACACCTCTATGAGGTCGGGCCGAAACCGCCGGAGTTGCTGCGCGAACCCGGTGACTGAGCGGCGCGCCCAACGCTGCCGCGGCGCCGTGCCACAATCGCCGACGTGCGGGTAGGGATGACGATGCCGGTGATGGAACCCGATCTCGATGCGCCTGTCCTGCGGGCGTGGGCGAGGGCGATCGACGACGGACCGTTCTCGTCGCTGTGCTGGGGTGAGCGGATCGCGTTCGACAACCCCGAGGCGATCACGCTGCTCGGCGCACTGGCGGCGTGGACCGATCGTGTTCGGCTCATCACGACTGTGCTGGTGCCGCAACTGCACGATCCGGTCATGCTCGCGAAGGCCCTGGCGACCGGCGACATGCTCAGCGGGGGCAGGCTGACCGTCGGCCTCGGCATTGGCGGCAGGCTCGAGGATTACGAGGCGGTCGGCGCCGACCCTGCGACCCAGACGATGCGTGGGCTGGCTGACTCGGTCGCGGTGATGAAGCGGGTCTGGGCAGGCCAGAAGGTGACCGACTCCGTCGTACCCGTCGGCCCCCCGCCGATGCAGGAGGACGGGCCGCAACTGCTGGTCGGGACGATGGGGCCGAAGACGGTGCGTTCCGCGGCGTCATGGGCGGACGGTCTCGCCGGTACCACCCTCGACCTGGACACGAGCAAACAGAACGCACTGTACGACGTCGCGCGCGCGGCATGGGCGGAAGCCGGACGGCCGAAACCGCTTCTGGCGACGTCGTTCTGGTTCGCCCTCGGCGACGGCGACAAGGCGCGCGCACAGGTTCACCGCCATCTGCGCCGCTACATGAATTGGATACCGGCCGAATACGTCGACGCGATGGCGCCGACCACGGGATGGGCCGGCAGCGAAGACGAACTGCTCAGTGTCCTTCGCAAGTTCGCCGACATCGGCACAGACGAGGTCCACCTCATCCCCACGAGTTCGGATGTCGACCAGGTGCACCGCGTCGCCGCCATCATCGACGACGTCGGATAGGACGGGACCCAGCCATGACCGATGCCGTGCCTGCGCTGCCGCCGATCGTGTCGCCTGCCGAATGGGAAAAGGCGCGCGCGGACCTGCTGGCGAAGGAGAAGGAGCTCACCCGCCTGAAGGACTCGGTCAGCGCGGCGCGGCGGCGACTGCCGATGGTCGAGGTCACCGAGGCCTACACCTTCGACTCCGAAAGCGGGCCTGCCTCGCTGCTCGATCTCTTCGAGGGCCGGCGCCAACTGATCGTTCAGCACTTCATGTTCGGGCCCGACTGGGATGAGGGTTGCGACGGCTGTTCGATGATGGCCGATTCCATCCCGCCGCTGTCCCATCTCTACGCGAAAGACACGTCCTTCGTGCTGATTTCGCGGGCGCCGCTACCCAAGCTACTGGCCTTCCGCGATCGCATGGGCTGGACGCTACCGTGGGTGTCCTCGGGTTCGGCGACGTTCAACGAGGACTTCGGCGCGACCGTCGATGGGCAAGAGCGCCAAGCGATCAGCGTCTTCCTCCGTCATGGCGACAGGGTCTTCCACACGTGGTCGACGTTCGCGCGCGGCGAGGAGACCTTCATGTTGGTTTTCGACCTTCTCGACATCACTCCGTACGGACGCCAGGAGACGTGGGAGGACTCGCCTGCAGGCTGGCCGCAGCATCCGCCCTACGAGTGGATGCGTTTGCACGACGCGTACTAACCGCCGCACGGCGCTGTTGCGTGTTGCGTAGAAATCATCGCAAGTGTCAATTATTCTGGAAACGTCGTTTGCCAACGACCTTCATGCAGGGCGCTGAACAGGGAGTTTGCGATGATGCCGCGGAAGCTCGAACCTCATGGCTAGCCCACGTGGGGACGACCCGACGTCGGACGAAGACCCGCAAGTCGCCCCGGTCGAGGCGGCGGACTGCGTCAAACCCGTGGAACTGATCGAACTGCTGCAACGCCGTACCGCGAAGCGCAAGCGGCCCAAAGTGCCGACGACCTCGCCCTTCTATGACGCCGACTTCGTTGCGCGCCACCCGACGAGGCGGAAACGAAGGTCCGACTAGACCTCGTCGTCGGTCTCCTCGTATTCGTCCTCGTAATCCTCGTCGTCGTAGTCTTCGTCGTCGTCCTCGAAATCCTCGTCCTCTTCGTCTTCTTCGTCGTCGTCGTACGGCGTGTTCAGCCCCGCGACGTGGTCCGGGTCCGCGGTGACCTGCTCCCATTTCGTCGGCGGGTGATACTGCGCCCACGTCTCCTCATCGCCGAAATGGATGGCCAGGACACCGCCTTCCAGGAACTCGTAACCGTCGTCGTCGCCGAAATCCGTCGGCTGGGCCTGCCCGCTGAAGTGCACCTTGAACGCCATGGCGGACAGTTTTCCACGACGCACCGACACCCCCGAACGGCCTACCTGCAATGCCTCCGAAACACCCTTCGAGGCGATGGCGTCGTGGTAAAGCTGGCCCATATGACGACGGCGGGACAGACGGAAGAGAAACCCACCGGACGAACCCTGTTCGGACACCCGATCGGCCTGGCCAACCTCTTCGGGGTCGAACTGTGGGAGCGGTTCTCGTTCTACGGGATGCTCACCATTCTCGGCTACTACCTGTACTACTCGGTTACCGAGGGCGGTCTCGAGCTGCCGAAAGCCACCGCGACGGGCATCGTCGGCGCTTATGGCGGGCTGGTCTATCTCTCCACGGTGCTCGGTGGATGGGTCGCCGATCGACTCCTCGGCATGGAACGCACCGTGTTCTACGGCGGTGTCGTGGTCATGTGCGGCCACATCGCGCTGGCGATCATTCCCGGCCTGGCCGGCGTCGCAGTCGGCCTCGTACTCGTTGCGCTGGGCTCCGGCGCTCTCAAAGCCAATGCCTCCTCGCTGCTGGGCACGCTGTACGAAAAGGGCGATGCACGCTGCGACGGCGGGTTCACGCTCTTCTATCTCGGCATCAACCTCGGCGCCTTCGTCGGCCCGCTGATCACCGGGCTGCTGCAGACGCGGATCGGCTTCCACTGGGGCTTCGGCGCCGCCGCGGTGGGTATGGCGCTTGGCCTCGCGCAGTACGTGGCGTTCAGGAAGAACCTCGGCGATCACGGCAGACATGTACCGAACCCGTTGCCGCGCAGCGCAATCAAGTTCTTCGTCGGCGCTGCGGCGTTGGTCGTCGTGATGATCGTCATCGCGTTCCTCACCGGTTTGGTCAGGCTTGCGAACCTGTCGCAGGTGACCACGGGAGTGATCATCGTGGCGTCGATCGCCTACTTCGCGGTGATGCTGACCAGTCCGAAGGTCGAGCCTGTCGAACGCACCCGGGTGCGGGCGTTCATCCCGCTGTTCATCGCCAATGCGGTGTTCTGGTCGCTGTTCCAGCAGATCTTCACGGTGCTCGCGGTCTACTCCGACGAACGGATGAACTGGTCGATATTCGGGTGGACGGCGCCGTCCAACTGGGTCGGTTCGATCGAGCCGGTGTGGATCATCGTGCTGTCACCGTTGTTCGCGGCGATGTGGACAAAGCTCGGCAACCGCGCACCGACGACACCGCGCAAGTTCGCCTACGGCGTCATCGGGATGGGAATCGCTTTCCTGCTGTTCCTGCCGATGGCGGGCACCGAAGGCAGGGCGGTTCCCGCTCTGTACGTCGCCGGGGTGCTTGGCGTGTTCGCGGTATCGGAACTGCTGCTCTCACCGATCGGGCTGTCGGTCACCACAAAGCTTGCGCCGGAAGCGTTTCGGGCGCAGATGATGGCGCTGTACTTCTTCTCGGTCGGTCTGGGCACCTCGATGTCGGGCGTGCTGGCCAAGTACTACGACGCCAGCCGAGAATTCGCCTACTTCGGCATCATCGGCGCGGTGGCGATCGTGGCGGGAGTGATCGTATTCGCGCTCGCGCCGTGGATCAGCCGCGAGATGGAGGGTGTGCACTGACCGCGTGCTACGGCGTGACGGCGTCCGGTGACTCGGGAAGCACCTGGCCACCATCGACGGCGATGGCCTGGCCCGTGATGTAGCCGGCCTCGTCGCTCGCCAGAAACGCTGCGAGATAACCGATGTCGGCGGGTTTGCCGAGCGCGCCGGCAGGAATCGCCCGCGTCATGCCCGCGATGTAGTCCTCGCCCATCTCGGCGAGGCCTTCGGTGAGGATGTTGCCCGGCAGAATCGCGTTGACGGTGATCGCATGCGGCGCAAGCTCGATGGCGGCGGTACGCATGAAACCGAGTTGCGCGGCCTTGGACGCGCCGTAATGGGTCCAGCCGGGGAACCCGGTGATGGGACCCGTGATGGACGATGTCAGCACGACCCGTCCGCGTCCGGAGTCGATCAGCGCGGGCAGACATGCCTGCACGGCGAACACGTTGCCCTTGACGTTGACGTCGAGCACCTGGGCCAACTCATCGGGACTCAGCGTGGCCAACGGAGATTCGGGGAAGATGCCCGCGTTTGCGCACAGCACGTCTATCCCGCCGAAGGCGTCGACGACGGCTGTCGCCATCGCCGTACAGGAGGTGGGATCGCTGACATCGGTGACGACGCCGATCACCTTGCCGTCGCCGAGAGCATCCAACGCGGCAACCGCGGCGTCGATGTCGGACGCCGAGCGCGCGGCGACCGCGACATTGGCTCCCGCTTCGGCGAACACCGCGGCGATCCCGCGGCCGATTCCTTTACTGCCGCCGGTGACGACGACGGACCTTCCGGTAAGTACAAACACAGACACAGTGTGGGGCAGTCGTCGTCGGCGCGCAGCGGGAGCGACGAACTGCGTGCGCGCGCTCCGGTTGCCGGGGCATCGTCGAGGCGCGAGGATCCGACTCGATGGATTTCACCCAAGCCACCGAACTGGCCGATGTCGACGCGGTCGGTCAGGGCGCGCTCGTGGCGGCGGGCCAGCTGACGGCGGGCGAACTGCTCGACGCGGCGATCATGCGGCTCGAGGCGGCCCGTGACCTCAAGGCGGTGATCTGTGACCTGTTCGACCGCGGCCGTGCGCAGGCCGCCGAGTTGGACGCCTCACGCCCGGACGATTCGGGTCCGCTGGCCGGGGTGCCGTTCCTGCTGAAGGACCTTGGCGCATCGCTTGCCGGTACGCCCGAGGCGATGGGCTCGCGCGCTCTGCGCACCCACGTCTCGACGGAGACGTCGTGGCTCGTCGACCGCTATCTGTCGGCCGGGTTGGTGGTTTTCGGCAAGACGAACACCCCGGAATGGGGCAATCACTGCACCACTGAGCCGTCGCTGTTCGGCCCGACGGCCAACCCGTGGTCGCCGTCGATCACCCCGGGCGGGTCGAGTGGGGGTTCGGCTTCCGCGGTGGCCGCAGGGGTCGTTCCGGCCGCCTCGGGCGGTGACGGAACCGGCTCGATCCGGGTGCCCGCGTCGTGCTGCGGGCTCGTCGGCCTGAAGACCCGCCGGGGCCGCAGCTCGCACACCCCTGGACGCCACTCGCTGGAGGGACTGGCCGTCGCCCACGCACTCACCCGCACCGTCCGCGACAGCGCCGCCCTTCTCGACGTCATCGCGGGCAGCGCACCGGGCGATCCGTACACCGCGCCGCCGCCGCAGCTGCCGTACAGCGACGCCATCGGCGAAACGCCTCCTGCGCAACGCATTCTGCTGGCGACGGCCTCGCCGTTCCCTGGGCCACCGACCGACCCCGCCGTCGTCGCCGCCGTCGAGAACACCGCCCGGTTGCTGAGCGACATCGGCCATCACATCGAAAACGGGGCTCCCACAATCGATCCTGACGTCGTCGCCGATGCCATCGCCGTGCTGCACACCGTCAGCAACGTCGGGCTGTACCGACTGGCGGCTGACCATCTCGGACGCGAGCCCGCCGACGACGAATTCGAGCCGAGCACCTGGGTGATGATTCGAGAAGGTTTCACCACCACGGGCGCGGCCTACGCGGGCGCCATCGACGCGATACATGCGCAGACCCGACGGTTCGCCGCCGAGATGGCCGGTTTCGACGTGCTGCTCGTGCCGACCCTCCTCACGCCGCCACCGCCGTATGCGCTGTTGGACCAACCCCGGGGCACCACGCGCGCATTCTTCGACGTCGAATTCGCGACCACGGGTTGGACATCGCTTGCCAACGTCAGCGGCTGGGCGGCCATCTCCCTTCCGCTCGGCACCACCGACGACGGTCTGCCGATCGGGGTGCAACTGATGGCGCCGGACGAGACAATTCTTCTGCAACTGGCCGCTCAACTCGAAATCGCCGCACCCTGGGCCGACTGTCATCCGCCCAGGTGGGTGGGGTGAAATCGCAGTGAATACCACTCCTGAAGTCAACGGAGGTTGTGGCGAAGCGCCGACTGCGGAATAGTCGAATCAGCAATACCGTGTCGGCCTCCAGAAGGTGTGGGCCATTCAATTGGTTCCTTTCTGGAGGTTTTTTGTGCGTGAGGCCCGTGTAAGCGTCGAGTCCGAACTCGATGCGCTGTGGACCTCGTTGCCGTGGCCAGTCGTTGTCGTCGACGCTGCAGGGGTCGTGCGGGCATGCAGCGATTCGGCCGCATCCGTGCTGCCCTCCGCGAAGCCGGGTTTCACGCTCGACGTGATCGCACCGGCGTGGCTCTCGCAGGCGCACCGAGATTTCTTGACGCCGGCTGCGGCGTCTGCAGGGAACATCCCGCCGGTGACGGGCATGCTCGACGGCCGCGAATTCGAGGCCCGGCCCGCGCCGCTGCCCGGCGGTGAGGTCGCGTGGTGTCTGGTCGAGGACACCGCGCTGGCGCTGCAGGAGACGCAGCGATCACTTGCCAAAGAACGTGCGCGCACCGCGTTTCTGGCCGAGGCATCAGCGGCGCTCGGGGCGTCGCTGAACGTCGACCGCTGTATGGAAGCGACCGTGCTGATGGCGTCGAAGCATCTGGCCGATGCGGCCGTTCTGGTGGCTCCTCCGACCGGCAGGCGGCTGCCGGTGGTGTGCAGTGGCGCCGACGGCGGCGCAGAACATCGCAGTATCGTCGCCGACCCCGAAGAAGTGCCCGGTCTCGGCGAAGCGCTGCGTGGATTCCCGCCGGTGCCGTCGCGCTGGATCGACCCGGCGGCCCTGCCGGACTGGCTGATGCCTGCGGATTTCACGGCTCCTGTTGGGTCGGTGGCGATCACGCCGCTTCCCGGCCACGGCGTGCCCACTGGGGCGCTCGTGCTGTTGCGGCGGGCGTCGCAGACGGCGTTCAGCGACGGCGAAGAGGTACTCGCCCGGTTGTTCGCCGCGCGGGCGGGCGCTGCGCTGTCGGCCGCCCGGTTGTACGCCGAGCAGGCCGCCACCACGCGCACGCTGATGCGCGAACTGCTGCCCCCGCTGCTGCATCGGGTGCACGGAATCGAACTCGCGGGCGGATACCGCGCATCCGAGGATCATCACGCCATCGGCGGCGACTTCTACGACGTCCATCCGGCGAAGACACCCGACGACGAAACTCTCGTCGTGCTGGGCGACGTGTGCGGGAAGGGTCTCGACGCTGCGGTGCTCGGCGGCAAGATCCGCAACACCCTGCAGGCATTGGCCCCGCTGGCCAACCGCCACGAAGACGTGCTCAAACTGCTCAACGGCGCGATGCTCTCGCCCGACAACACCCGGTTCGCCACTTTGGTGATGGCTTCGGTCGGTCGTCGCGACGGAGTGCTGACGCTGCGGCTGACCTGCGCCGGACATCCGCCGCCGCTGATCGTCCGCAACGACGGCAGCGTGGAGGAGGTGGATACGCGCGGCACGTTGGTCGGCGCGCTACCGCATTTCAAGGCGCGGTCGGTAGAGACGACCCTCGCCCCGGGTGAGACGTGCCTGCTCTACACCGACGGAGTGACCGAGGCGCACGGCGGCCCGATGGGCAACGACATGTTCGGCGAACCACGGCTCATGGAGGCGCTGGCCGGGTGTGCAGGCATGCCGCCCGAGGCGGTCGTCGAACGGATCCTGATGCTGACCACGCAGTGGCTCAACCGACAGGCCCATGACGACATCGCCGTCGTCGCCATCACCGCACCGCACCGCACGCTGCTCAGCGCGGTCGACGGACATACCGCGGGGCGGTACACCGCTTGAGCCAGAACAACGGTGGCGCAGACACGACAAGCGCTGTGGACTATCAGGATGCTCGCGATCGACTGTGGAGTGCGGTGCTTGAACGCGACGAATACGCCGCTGTCGCAATGGTCTTCGCGATGCTCGATGACGGCGTTTCGGCCGAGGACCTTCTGCTCGACGTGATCGCACCCACCCAGAAGAAGGTCGGCGTCGAGTGGGCGGTCAATCGGCTCACCGTCGCGCAGGAGCATGCGGCCACCGCCATCAACGACCGGGTCATCGCCGCGCTTGCGCACCACCGCGCGAGCCGGCCCGTCGCGCATGCCGGCCGGGTGACAGTGGCGTGTGTGGACGGCGAATGGCACGCCCTGCCTGCCCGGTTGCTGGCCGAGGTGTTGCGGCTGCGCGGATGGCAGGTCGATTTCCTCGGTGCCCAGGTTCCGACGCCGCATCTGGTCGCGCATGTGCATCACCACGGGCCGGATGCGGTCGCCCTGTCGAGTTCCATCCCGACGCAATTGCCCACCGCGCACGCCGCGATCACCGCCAGCCAGGCAGCGGGGGCACCCGTGCTCGTCGGCGGCGCCGCCTTCGGTGTCGACGGCAGATACGCCTACCAACTCGGTGCCAATGCCTGGGCGCCCGACGCCCGCGGCGCCGCAGAGCTACTGAGCAAGGGCGTCTCGGCTGTGCCCACCGCGGCAACGCACCAACCCATCGACGACCTACCGCATCTGGCCGACCAGGAATACACGATGGTTCACCGCACGACGTCGCAACTGGTCAAGGAAACGGTGGCCCAACTGGCCGACCGGTTCCCCGCGATGCGCACCTACGACGAGCTTCAGCTGCAGCGCACTTCCGAGGACATCGCACACATCGTCGACTATCTGGCGACGGCGCTGTACGTCGATGACGACGATCTGTTCACCGGCTTCATCGCCTGGACCGCCGAGATCCTGGAGGCGCGCGGCGTGCCCGCCGACTCGCTGGGTCCGGCGTTGGATCTGCTGGCCGAACAATTGACCGACTTCCCACGCAGTCAGCGGCTTCTCGAAGCGGCACGGTCTGCGCTCTCCGATGACAGCCGACCGACCGAGAACACACCGATGGCATGAATCTCACAGTGACCGTGGACATCACCAATCGATCCGCCTGCATGCAGCTTGCGGGCGATCTCGACTTCGTCACCACGCGCGACGTGGTGGAAACCGTTTCCCGGCTTCTCGCCGAGCATTCCGCGCTTAGGCATCTGCGGCTGGACTGTGCAGAGTTGACATTCTGTGACTCCGCGGGCCTTTCGGGGCTACTGCAGATCCGCCGCCGCACATCGAGTGCAGGAGCCCAACTCCACATCGATGAGAGGCCCCCGCACCTCGAGCGCCTCCTCCACATCACCGGAACCTTCGATCACCTGACCGCGCCCTGCGACGCGGAAACCGAACCCGCCGAAATGGCTTCGGACTCTTAAATGGCGCGCAGTCGCGGCGAGCGAAACGCTTAAAGCCGCCGGATCGACGGTACGTCCGCCGATCAGCGGTTACGCTTCGCCGAAACCGCAGAAACTGCGGCAGGGCCGACTGTTGGAGGGATGCCTCGTGGGGCTCACCATCGGAATAATCGTCGTCGTCGTCATACTCTTGCTGCTCGCGGTGTTCGTGATCGCGGGCTACAACGGGCTGGTTCGGGCGCGTAACGCCTACAAGAACGCGTTCGCCCAGATCGATGTGCAGCTGCGGCGCCGCTTCGACCTCATTCCCAACCTGATCGAGACCGCCAAGGCTTACATGGCGCACGAGCGTCAGACGCTCGAGGCCGTGGTCGCCGCGCGGGGCGCCGCCATGAACGGTTTGGCAGCCGCGGAGGCCAACCCGGGTGACCCGGCGGCCATGCAACAGCTGGCGGCGGGCCAGCAGGCGCTCAACGGCGCGTTGAGCAGGCTCAATTTGGTCGTGGAGCAGTACCCGGACCTCAAGGCCAACCAGAACATGATGCAGCTGTCAGAGGAGCTGACCTCGACGGAGAACAAAGTCGCGTTCGCCCGGCAGGCCTACAACGATGCGGTGATGAACTACAACAACCGCCGCGAGACGTTCCCCGGCAGTGTTTATGCGGGCATGTTCAACTTCGGTCCCGCTGCGCTACTGGAGATTCCGCCGGAGCACCCCGAGATGCGGGACGCGCCGAAGGTCCAGTTCTGACCCACCGGCGGTCATGAACTTCTTCGAGCACCAGCGGGCCGCCAGGGGCACCACGCTGAAGCTGGTGTTCCTCTTCGCGGCAGCCGTGGTGGCGTTGGTCGCCGCGATCGACGCCGCCGCGGTGATCACGATGGTTTATCTCTCAGAGGATTACGGCCAACTCGACCCGTCGTCGGTTCTCGCCCTCGTCATCGTCGTCACCGCGATCACGCTTCTGGTCATCGCGGGCGGAATGCTGTTCAAGACGCTTTCGCTGCGGCAGGGCGGTTCCGCTGTCGCAGCGGCGGTCGGCGCGGTGCCCGTCGACCCGACGACGACCGACCCGCAACTGCGCAGGTTCGTCAACATCGTCGAGGAGATGTCGCTGGCTTCGGGGGTGCCTGCGCCGCGCTTGTTCGTCATGCCGAGCGAACCCGGAATCAACGCGTTTGCAGCGGGATTCACACCCGCCGACGCGGCCATCGCGGTGACCGGGGGAGCGCTGGCGCAGCTCAACCGTGACGAGTTGCAGGGCGTGATCGGTCACGAGTTCAGCCACATCCTCAACGGCGATATGCGACTGAACATCCGGCTCATCGGATTGCTCAGCGGGATCCTGCTGATCGGCATGATCGGGCTGCGCGTACTGCAGTTCGGTGGCCGGGGAAGCGACAGCAAGGGCGCGCTGCCGTTCGTGGCGTTCGCATTCGCGATGATGGTGCTGGGCTATATCGGGGTGTTCTTCGCCAACGTGATCAAGGCGGCGGTGGCGCGACAGCGCGAGTGGCTGGCCGATGCATCCGCGGTGCAGTTCACCCGGCAGACCGCCGGGCTCGAAGGCGCACTGAAGAAGATCGGCGGGATCCCGACCGGTTCGCGGTTGCGCAACTCCCGCAACGCGACCGAGGTCAGCCACATGTTGTTCGGCGAGGGGACACGACGCTCGTTCGCCTCGCTGTTCGCGACGCACCCGCCGCTCGCCGACCGGATCAAGGCGCTCAACCCCGGCTTCAACCCGGCTGAGATCGCCGAGCTTCAACAGCAGTACGCCCAACACGCGCCTGACGGGCTGGCCGAGGACGTCGCCGCGGGGTTCGCGCCCGCCGGAACCGCACTCGGTCGGCCCACCCCGGCACCGGCCCAGACGCCGGCGTCGGCGCAGCACACCAGTCCCGAGCAAGTCGTCGCTCGTGCAGGCACTTTCACCCCCGCCGACCTGAAATACGGTGCGGCCCTGCACGCGCGGCTACCCGACGATGTCCGAATGCTCGCCACTCAGGCGACGACGGCCCCCGCGGCCATCATCGCGTTGCTTCTCGCGCCGCCAACGGAGGGACTGCAGGCGCGTCAGCTCGCCACGGTGGTCGAGCATCTGGGCCCGACGCAGGCGCGGGAGGCCGCTGCGCTCGCCGACCAGATGCGCGGACTGGCGCCCGAGCTTCGGCTACCCGTCGTCGCACTTGCGTTGCCGCAGATCGCCACCCATCCTCGCGCCGAACAGGACGCACTCATCACGGTGCTGGACGCGCTCGCCCACGCCGATGCGAGGGTGACGATGTTCGAGTACTGCGTGACCCGCCTGGTCTGGAATTACGTACTGGACACGAACGATCCGTCGCGGCGAAGCAGGGTGGGCAACGGCTCGCTGAACGATGTGCGCCCGGTGGCGACCACGCTGCTGGCCGCTCTTGCGGCCGCAGGCGGCGCCGATCAGGTCACGGCGAACCGTTCGTTGGACGGCGCACTGCATCGCCTGTACGGCGATACCGCCCGAGCCGAGAACCCGCGCAGGCTGAGCTGGCAGCAGACCCTCGACGGAGGCTGGGCCGCTCTCGACGCTCTGGACCCGAGGGCCAAGCAGGCGCTTGTCGAGGCGATGGTGGAGGCGGTGCTTCACGACGGCACCGTGACAGCGGCCGAGGCTGAATTGCTCCGCGCCGCATGCAGTTTGATGCATGTCCCGCTGCCCGCCTTGTTGGGATGACCGGGTGTCGGGGGTTTCAACGCGCCCGAAACTGCGGGGAGATCGCGAAATTCGCGCCGACAGCGATCTGTGTGCAGTCTCGGTGTGCGAAAGGTCAGCCGCCGAAGCCGTTGTCGAGGCCGAGGTGGGTTCCGAAGTACCACGGGATGCCGATCTTTGCGGCCATGGCGACGAGCACAAGCCCGATCAGAGAGTCCAGCATGGAGATGGTCCGCGCCCTGGTGCTTATGGGCGTGAAGGCAAGGGCCAGGAACACCAGGCCGAGGCCGGCGCTTACCCATGTGCCGACCCGTAGGGGAGGGGCTGCTGCCTTCTGGTAGTCGGTGAGGTGGCTGTCGGGAAAGCCGTACAGGGATACGTCCATGTAGGTCATCAGAGACAGGCCGAACGCAGCGATACCGCAGATCGCACAGGCGATGGATGAGAGGGTCCGCATCGATCCGCTGCCCGCACCTCCACCGGCCCCCGTCAGGGCATTATCGACGGTCCTCGTCGAGCGTTGTTGCGCCGAATCCGGTGGACCATTCCTCATGACGCCCTGCCCTGGATGTTGTGCGGAAAAAGCGGGACCATTCGAGTATGCGGTCGGCTTGATGAGGCGACGCTTCGACGCCCCCGTATCAGCGACCTAGCCGACCGTCAGAGAACGGAAGGAGGCGAAGAATGAAGGCGCAAGTCGGAGACTGGCTCGTGGTCAAGGGCACCACGGTGGACCGCCCGGAGCAGCGCGGCCTCATCACCGAGGTGCACTCGTCGGACGGGTCGCCGCCCTACGTGGTTCGTTGGATGAGTAGCGACCATGTGGCCACTGTGTTCCCCGGGCCGGACGCGATCGTTGTGACGGCCGCCGAGCAACGTGCTGCCGAGGAGCGGATGGCGCAGCGGTAATCGGTCGGTAGCGATTTCACGGTGTCGACGGAGGGCACCTCCCGTTTCCCGGCCGGTCGTGCCGGCCGGTGTCGGTGCCGGGCCCTCCGGGAGACCCGGTGACTCAGCGCCGCGTCGACAACTCCTAGACCAGTGTCAGGGATTGGCTAGTCGAATCGGGCTGAGCTTGTTGACCGCCCACATATTCCAGGAACCGCGCGCGATGTTGATCCTGGGGGTTGCAACCGAAACACTCTGCATGCACCGCTGTGTCGAAGCCTGCGTGGCCGGTCGTCCGTTGTAATAAAGCACGACGGTGAGGCACGCGACATAGCCTCGGCTGCACGTCGCGCTTCCGATTCCATAGGCAGTATAGGGCGACGGAGTTATCACGGTACCTCTCGGGTTTGCCGAGCAACCTGCTGTGTACGCCGGTGGAGCAGACGCGACGCCCGCCATGCTGGCGGCCACCAGGCCAGATGTTACGAGCGCTGCCGCGCCACTTCCGAGCTTGACACGTGCCTTCATCATCATTTGCCCTCTCAGGGAGCCGTTCTCCCGACACCCCCAGGCTTGCCAGCTGTAAGAGCGCGGTCACGCGTAGCTAGCTACTCCAACGACTGCGCTGGATTACGCGAGAGGCAGGGTGGCGTGCACCCCTTGTTGGTCGAAGACGAACACCCAAGGGTGTATTGATCGCCGCTTCAGCGAGAGGAAAAGCGCACCGCATCGAACTCGCTGTCTTGCAGGCTGACACGAGCATGTGGACGCCTCGAGCAGTTGATACAGCGGAACCCACAGAACAACAGCACGGTCTTAGCATAATTCCGTTTACGTTGCGGCTGAGAATGCGCCGACCTGCGGTAGATGTGTGCCCCCGGCAGGATTCGAACCTGCGGCCTTCTGCTCCGGAGGCAGACGCTCTATCCCCTGAGCTACGGGGGCGCATGGTGTACCAACTGCGCCAATGGGCGTGGCCAGACTAGCGCATCGACGCGCGTGTTCAACGATTCGGGGCCTGACCACCCCAGACCATAGGATGGACCCTCGTGACCCCCGCCGACCTCGCCGAGCTACTCAAGGCCACCGCCGCTGCGGTGCTGGCCGAGCACGATCTTGACGGCTCGGCGCTGCCCGCGACGGTCACCGTCGAGCGCCCGCGCAACCCCGACCACGGCGACTACGCCACCAACCTGGCCCTGCAGCTGGGCAAGAAGGTCGGGGTAAACCCCCGTGAGCTGGCCGGATGGCTCGCCACGGCGCTGGCCGCCGCCGACGGCATCGCCTCGGCCGAGGTCGCCGGACCCGGCTTCGTCAACCTGCGCCTGGACGCCAGCGCCCAGAACGTCATCGTCGACAACGTCATCAAGGCAGGCACTAGCTACGGGCATTCCGATGCGCTCGCAGGCCAGAACATCAACCTCGAATTCGTCTCGGCCAACCCGACCGGCCCCATCCACATCGGCGGAACCCGCTGGGCCGCCGTCGGCGACGCGCTCGGCCGGCTGCTGTCCACCCAGGGCGCCGAGGTCGTCCGGGAGTACTACTTCAACGACCACGGCGCGCAGATCGACCGGTTCACCAACTCGCTGATCGCGGCGGCCAAGGGTGAGCCGACGCCCGACGACGGCTACGCCGGCGACTACATCGCCGACATCGCCGCCCAGGTGCTCGCCAAGGAACCGGACGCACTCAGCCAGCCCGACGGCGAGATGCGCGAGACGTTCCGCTCGATCGGCGTGGATCTGATGTTCACCCACATCAAGCAGTCGCTGCACGACTTCGGCACCGATTTCGACGTCTACACCCACGAAGATTCGATGCACACCAGCGGGCGCGTCGACCACGCTATCGAAAAGCTGCGCGAGGCCGGCAGCATCTACGAGAAGGACGGCGCAACGTGGTTGCGCACCACCGACTTCGGTGACGACAAGGACCGCGTCGTCATCAAGAGCGACGGCGCACCGGCCTACGTCGCCGCCGACATCGCCTACTACCTCGACAAGCGCGAGCGCGGCGCCGACCTGTGCATCTACATGCTCGGCGCCGACCACCACGGCTACATCGCCCGGTTGAAGGCGATCGCGTCCTCCCTCGGCGAGGACCCGGCCACCGTCGAGGTGCTGATCGGGCAGATGGTGAACCTGGTCCGCGACGGCCAGCCGGTTCGGATGAGCAAGCGCGCGGGCACGGTCATCACGCTCGACGACCTGGTCGAGGCGATCGGCGTCGACGCCGCGCGCTACTCGCTGATCCGGTCGTCGGTCGACACGCCCATCGACATCGATCTGGCGCTGTGGTCCTCGGCCTCCAACGAAAACCCGGTGTACTACGTGCAATACGCACACGCACGGCTGTGTGCGCTGGCCCGCAACGCCGCCGAGCTCGGCGTCACCCCCGACACCTCGCATCTCGAGCTGCTCACGCACGACAAAGAGGGAACGCTGATCCGCAACATCGGCGAGTTCCCGCGCGTGCTGAAGACCGCGGCGGCGCTGCGTGAACCGCACCGGGTGTCGCGCTATCTCGAAGACCTCGCAGGCGACTACCACCGTTTCTACGACTCCTGCCGCGTCTTGCCGCAGGGCGATGAGGAACCCAACGAGCTGCACGCCGCGCGCCTCGCGTTGTGCCAGGCCACCCGCCAGGTCATCGCGAACGGACTCGGCATCCTCGGCGTCACCGCACCGGAGCGGATGTGAACGCACATCCAGCCGGTCCGCGCCACGCCGAGGAGATTCACCACGGCGGCGCCCCGCCTCGCCCGCAGTCGGCTGACCAGCTGCTGACACTCGCGCCGAATGTGTGGCCGCGCAACACCGCTCGCGGTGACGACGGTGTGGTATCCATCGCCGGGGTGAAGGTCACCGACATCGCCGACGAGTACGGGACACCGGTGTTCATCGTCGACGAGGACGACTTCCGCTCGCGCTGCCGTGAAATCGCTGCGGCGTTCGGCGGCGGCGACAACGTCCGCTACGCGGCCAAGGCCTTCCTGTGCACCGAGATCGCGCGGTGGGTCAACGAGGAGGGCCTGTCACTGGACGTGGCCAGCGGTGGCGAACTCGCCGTCGCATTGCACGCCGACTTCCCAGCCGAGCGGATCGCCTTGCACGGCAACAACAAATCTGTCGACGAACTCACCGCCGCGGTCAAGGCCGGGGTCGGCCACATCGTGCTCGACTCGATGATCGAGATCGAGCGCCTCGACGAGATCGCGGGCGCGGCGGGTGTCGTACAGGATGTCCTGGTGCGGGTTACCGTCGGCGTCGAAGCCCATACCCACGAGTTCATCTCGACCGCGCACGAAGATCAGAAGTTCGGGCTGTCGCTGGCCAGCGGCGCCGCGATGGCCGCCGTCCGCCGGGTGTTCGAGACCGACCATCTGCGACTGGTCGGCCTGCACAGCCACATCGGCTCGCAGATCTTCGACGTCGCCGGCTTCGAACTCGCCGCGCACCGCGTCATCGGTCTGCTGCGCGACGTGGTCGCCGAGTTCGGCGTCGACAAGACCGCGCAGATCGGCACCGTCGATCTCGGTGGGGGACTGGGCATTTCCTATCTGCCGCAAGACGATCCGCCGCCGGTCGGGGATCTGGCCGCCAAGCTCGGTGCGATCGTGCACAACGAGTCGGCCACCGTCGGCCTGCCCACCCCGCGCCTGGTGGTCGAGCCCGGCCGCGCCATCGCCGGTCCCGGCACCATCACCCTGTACCGGGTCGGCACCGTCAAGGACGTCGCCGTCAGCCCGACCGCTCACCGGCGCTACGTCAGCATCGACGGCGGCATGAGCGACAACATCAGGACCTCGCTCTACGGCGCCGAATACGACGCGCGTCTCATCTCGCGCACCAGCGAGGCCGCGCCGACGCTCGGCCGAATCGTCGGAAAGCATTGTGAGAGCGGCGATATCGTTGTGCGCGATACCTGGGTGTCCGACGATATCCAGCCCGGCGACCTGTTCGGCGTGGCGGCCACCGGCGCCTACTGCTATTCCATGTCGAGTCGTTACAACCTGATCGGCCGCCCCGCGGTGGTGGCCGTGCGCGACGGGCACGCCCGCCTCATCCTGCGCCGGGAAACGGTCGACGATCTGCTCAGTCTGGAAGTGAGGTAACGATGAACGAGAAGCCCATCGGGGTAGCGGTATTGGGGCTCGGCAACGTCGGCAGCGAGGTCGTGCGCATCATCGAGGAGAGCGCTGACGATCTCACGGCGCGCATCGGGGCGCCCCTGGTGCTGCGCGGCATCGGAGTCCGGCGGGTCGCCGACGACCGCGGCGTGCCGGTGGACCTGCTGACCAGCGACATCGATGCGCTTGTGTCGCGCGACGACGTCGACGTCGTCGTCGAGGTGATGGGTCCGGTCGAACCCGCCCGCAAGGCCATCCTGTCCGCGCTGGAACAGGGCAAGTCCGTGGTGACCGCCAACAAGGCGCTGATGGCGCAGTCGACCGGCGAACTGGCCCAGGCGGCCGAGCACGCTCACGTCGATCTGTACTTCGAGGCTGCGGTCGCGGGCGCCATCCCCGTGATCCGCCCGCTGACCCAATCCCTTTCCGGCGACACCGTGCTCCGGGTGGCCGGCATCGTCAACGGCACCACCAACTACATCCTCTCCGAGATGGACAGCACTGGCGCCGACTACTCGGCGGCGCTGGCCGACGCCAGCGCGCTCGGATACGCAGAAGCCGATCCGACCGCCGACGTCGAGGGCTACGACGCAGCCGCCAAGGCCGCCATCCTGGCCTCCATCGCGTTCCACAGTCGGGTGACGGCCGACGACGTCTACCGCGAGGGCATCACCAAGATAACGCCCGCCGACTTCAAGACCGCACGGGCACTCGGCTGCACGATCAAGCTGCTGTCCATCTGCGAGCGCCTCACCAACGATGAAGGGCGACAGCGGATCTCGGCTCGCGTCTATCCCGCACTGGTGCCGCTGACGCATCCGCTCGCCGCGGTCAACGGTGCATTCAACGCTGTTGTGGTCGAAGCCGAGGCGGCCGGTCGGCTGATGTTCTACGGGCAGGGCGCCGGGGGAGCGCCGACGGCGTCGGCCGTCATGGGCGATCTGGTGATGGCAGCCCGCAACCGCGTGCAGGGCGGCCGCGGTCCCCGCGAGTCCAAGTACGCCAAACTGCCCATCTCGCCGATCGGTTTCATCCCGACCCGCTACTACGTCAGCATGAACGTCGCGGATCGTCCGGGCGTGTTGTCCTCGGTGGCAGCCGAATTCGGCAAGCGCGAGGTCAGTATCGCCGAGGTCCGCCAGGAAGGTGTCGTCGACGAAGGCGGGCAGCGGTGCGGCGCGCGGATCGTCGTCGTGACCCACGAGGCCACCGACGCCGCGCTGTCGGAGACGGTGACAGCGCTTGCCGATCTCGACGTCGTCCAAGAAGTGACGAGTGTGCTTCGACTAGAGGGAACCAGCGAATGAGTGCGACCCGCGCCGAACCCGTACACAAGCCGTGGCCCGGCCTGATCGCGGCTTATCGCGACCGGTTGCCGGTCGAAGACACCTGGACACCGATCACGCTGCTGGAGGGCGGCACGCCGCTCATCCACGCCAAGCGGCTTTCCGAACGCACGGGCTGCACAGTGCATTTGAAGGTCGAAGGCCTCAACCCGACGGGCTCCTTCAAGGACCGCGGCATGACCGTGGCCGTCACCGAGTCTCTGGCCCGCGGCCAGCAGGCGGTGTTGTGCGCGTCCACCGGTAACACGTCGGCGTCGGCCGCGGCGTACGCAGCGCGCGCGGGCATCACCTGTGCGGTGCTGATCCCGCAGGGCAAGATCGCGATGGGCAAGCTCGCCCAGGCAGTGATGCACGGGGCCAAGATCCTGCAGATCGACGGCAACTTCGACGACTGTCTGGAACTGGCCCGCAAGCTGACCACCGACTATCCGACGATCGCGCTGGTGAACTCGGTGAACCCGTACCGCATCGAAGGCCAGAAGACCGCCGCGTTCGAGATCGTCGATGCACTCGGCACCGCACCCGATGTGCACTCACTGCCCGTGGGAAACGCAGGCAACATCACCGCGTACTGGAAGGGCTACACCGAGTACCACCGCGACGGTGTGTCCGACAAGCTGCCGCGAATGCTCGGCACGCAGGCGGCAGGCTCGGCCCCGCTGGTCCTGGGCCATCCCGTCAAGGAACCGGAGACCATCGCCACCGCCATCCGCATCGGCGCTCCGGCGTCGTGGACGTCGGCCGTGGCGGCTCAAGAGCAGTCCGGAGGCCGCTTCCTCGCCGCCACCGACGAGGAGATCCTGGCCGCATATCACCTGGTGGCGGCCAGTGAAGGGGTGTTCGTCGAACCTGCGTCGGCCGCCAGCATCGCCGGCCTGCTGAAGTCGATCGAAGACGGCTGGGTGAAGCGCGGATCGACCGTCGTCTGCACGGTGACGGGTAACGGTCTCAAGGATCCCGACACCGCGCTGAAGAACATGCCGACGGTCACACCGGTTCCGGTCGACGCGGGCGCCGTGGTCGCAGAGTTGGACCTGTGACGCACAGTTTGCCCGCAGGCCTCACCGCGACCAGTGTCGTCGCGGCCTCGAGCGCCAACCTCGGTCCCGGCTTCGACAGCCTCGGCCTGGCGCTGAGCTTGTACGACGAGATCGTCGTCGAGACAACGGAATCGGGTCTCAACGTCGAGGTGGAGGGAGAGGGCGCCGGCCAGGTACCGCTGGACTCGAACCACCTCGTGGTGCGCGCCATACAGCACGGCTTCCGCGCCCTGGACGTGACGGTCGGTGGGCTGAATGTCCGCTGCCGCAACGCCATTCCGCAGTCGCGTGGACTCGGCTCGTCCGCCGCGGCGGTGGTCGGCGGGCTGGCCGCCGTCAACGGCCTTGTCGCGCAGTCCGGTTCAGCCTCGATGTCCGACGCCGACCTGATTCAACGCGCTTCGGAGTTCGAGGGGCACTCGGACAACGCCGCGGCCGCCGTGCTCGGCGGCGGGGTGGTGTCGTGGACGTCGTCCGGCGCTGCCGGGCCCCGGTATGCCGCCGCGCCGCTGCGGATCCACCCTGACATCCACCTGTTCAGCGCGATACCCGAGCAGCGCTCCCTGACGGCCGAGACGCGGGTGTTGTTGCCGCGGTCGGTCAGCCACAGCGATGCCCGCTTCAACGTCAGCCGCGCCGCGCTGCTGGTCGTGGCCCTCACCGAGCGGCCTGATCTGCTCATGGAGGCCACCGAGGACGTGCTGCACCAACCCCACCGGGCCATCGCGATGCGGGCCTCGGCGGAATATATGCAAATCCTGCGGCGTTACGGAGTTCCGGCGGTGTTGTCAGGAGCCGGACCTACGGTTCTCGGCCTGAGCACTCAGCCGGAAATCCCCGCAGAAGCTCTTGAATTCGGCGCCGCCCATGGATTCACCGTCAGCAAGATGTCCGTCGGCGACGGCGTACGCTGGACGTCAGGCGTACCGGTACGGAGTTGACAGCTGTCACACACACAACAGCGTCTTTCTTGCTTCCGGCAACGAAGCGGGTTATCCTCGCTCTCGTCCAGCAATCGCATGGTTCGTACCTGCGCCGACACTAGGACACCACTCACATTTTTGGACTTCCACTCGTGGATTGACGGTTCGCCATATCGCCGCGAATCCCGGCCATCACCGTTGCATATGTAGCGGTGGCAGCTTCGCAGTCAGCCACTTGGCTGAGTGCAACGAACCCTCGTGTGACGTGATCACGGGGGAAGGAAAGGAAATCCGTGACTGAAACGGACCTCGTCACGGCTGGGGGCAGCCCCGATCAGGCTGAGCTGCCGAACACCGTGAACTCTGAAGAACCAGCTAATGCGGCCGCTGACGCGCCTCCTGTCGCGCCGGCCGCGGAACCGACGGCCACTCCCGACGTAACCACCGACGCCTCGACGGGGTCGCTGTCGACGATGGTGCTGCCCGAACTGCGCGCCCTGGCCAACTCCGTCGGCGTCAAGGGTGCTTCCGGCATGCGCAAGAGCGAACTCATCGCCGCCATCCGGCAAAGCCGTGGTGAGGCTGTCGACAACGCCTCAGACGCCCCGAAGGCGGCCACCAAGGCCGACGTCGGCAAGAACGATGCCGCCGGCACGGCCGGCTCCGACGCGCCCACCGAAAGCGCCGACAACACAGCCGACACCGCGAGGGAGAACGGCACGGCCGCTGACACCGGCGGGCAACCTCAGCAGCGGCGCGAGCGCCGCGGCGCGTCCCGCGACACGGGTGCTCCCGGCGGGAAGAAGCAGGACGCCGATCAGGACAAGTCCGACAAGGACAGGTCCGAGAAGAGCGACAAGAACAAGAGCCAGCAGGACGCCAAGCCCGACACCAAGCAGGACGGCGGCGACCAGCAGGGTGACCAGAACCAGAACCGCGGCGGCGCGGACGACGACGGCGAGGGCCGTGGCGGTCGTCGCGGCCGGCGGTTCCGCGATCGCAGGCGCCGCGGCGAACGCGGTGGCGGTGACGGCAACGCGGACGCCGAACTGCGCGACGACGACGTCGTCCAGCCCGTCGCGGGCATTCTCGACGTTCTCGACAACTACGCCTTCGTCCGCACGTCGGGCTACCTCGCCGGACCGAACGACGTCTACGTGTCGATGAACATGGTGCGCAAGAACGGCCTGCGCCGCGGCGACGCCGTGACCGGCGCCGTGCGCCTGCCCAAGGACGGCGAGCAGCCCAATCAGCGGCAGAAGTTCAATCCGCTGGTGCGCCTTGACACCGTCAACGGCGGTTCGGTCGAGGACGCCAAGAAGCGTCCCGAGTTCGGCAAGCTGACCCCGCTGTACCCGAATCAGCGGTTGCGGCTGGAAACCACGCCCGACAAGCTGACCACCCGCGTCATCGACCTGATCATGCCGATCGGCAAGGGCCAGCGTGCGCTGATCGTGTCCCCGCCCAAGGCCGGTAAGACGACGATCCTGCAGGACATCGCAAACGCGATCACCCAGAACAACCCGGAATGCCATCTGATGGTCGTGCTCGTCGACGAGCGACCTGAAGAGGTCACCGACATGCAGCGCTCGGTCAAGGGCGAGGTCATCGCCTCGACCTTCGACCGGCCGCCGTCCGACCACACCCAGGCCGCCGAGCTGGCCATCGAGCGGGCCAAGCGCCTGGTCGAACAGGGCAAGGACGTCGTCGTGCTGCTCGACTCGATCACCCGTCTCGGCCGCGCGTACAACAACGCGTCGCCCGCCTCGGGCCGAATCCTGTCCGGTGGTGTCGACTCGACTGCGCTGTATCCGCCGAAGCGCTTCCTCGGCGCGGCGCGCAACATCGAGAACGGCGGCTCGCTGACGATCATCGCCACCGCGATGGTGGAGACCGGCTCGACCGGTGACACGGTCATCTTCGAGGAGTTCAAGGGCACGGGTAACGCCGAGCTCAAGCTCGACCGCAAGATCTCCGAGCGCCGCGTGTTCCCGGCCGTCGACGTCAACCCCTCCGGCACCCGCAAGGACGAGCTGCTGCTCTCGCCGGATGAGTTCGCGATCGTGCACAAGCTGCGCCGCGTGCTGTCGGGCCTGGATTCGCACCAGGCCATCGACCTGCTGATGAGCCAGCTGCGCAAGACGAAGAACAACTACGAGTTCCTGGTGCAGGTCTCCAAGACCGCGCCGGGCTCGATGGACGACGTCGACTAAGTCGCGCCGAAGTCACTGCGCCGGGTCGCCTTGTAGGCCAGGCAGCACGTAGCGGCGCACCTGCGTGCGCACCGCGGCCCGATCTGTCGGGTCCAGCGTGTTGCCGGGCACTGTCGACAGCGAGATGAGAACGCGGGCCACCCACTCCGAGGCCTCCGCGAGGTCGAGATCGGCGTGGATCTCGCCGCGTTCCTGCGCGGCAACCAGATACGGCCGCCAGAAGTCGGCCAGATCCGGCACGAGCCCCTGCACGCCCGCTCCTGCGCATGCGGCGAACTCCTCGGGCTCATCCATCCGCAGCCGCATCAGCACCGCACCCGGGTCGTCGTAGGCGGAACGCGCGTTCACCACGCCCGCAGCCATCTGATCGGCGAGGCCGTCGCAGCGGTCCAGCAGCGCTCTCGCCTCCGACCAGTACGCCTCGTTGAGGCGGACGATCGCGGTGCCGAGCAGTGACGCCTTGTCCGGGAAATGCCGGTACAACCAACCGCGCGACACCTGCGCCGTCTCGGCCACCTCCGAAACAGTGGTGGCGCGAATCCCTTTGGCGCGCAGACAGATCTCGGCTGCATCGATCAGCCGATCGCGGACGCTCTTGGCGGCCGTGCTGCTCGTCACCCGGGTCTCTCCTCGCCGTTTCATCGCGCCGGCGGGCGCGATCAGAGCATTCTGTCAACTGGCAGGCGGATACTACCGGGCGGACGAGGGATGGTAGACAGATTCTCGATTCTGTTCACTCGAGCGGCGACGAGGTGACCATGGCGGACACACTCCAGCAGTTGTTTCGTGAGCGATCCGAACAGGAGACCGTCGCGGTGAAGTACGGCGACCGCACCTGGACCTGGCGTGAGCACGTCACCGAGGCGCAGAACCAGGCCGCCGCGCTCATCGGCATCGCCGACCCGACCCGGCCCCTGCACGTCGGCGTCCTGCTGGCCAACGGGCCCGACATGCTGGCGGCGATGGCGGCCGCCGCCCTCGGCGGCTATGTCCTGTGCTGTATCAACAACACTCGGCGCGGTGCCGCCCTGGCGCGCGACATCGCCCTCGTCGACTGCCAGATCCTGATCACCGACGCGGCGCACCGCCATCTGCTCGACGGACTCGACCTGCCCGGCGTCCGCGTGCTGGACACCTCCAGCGCCGAGTGGCACGCGCACATCGCAGACCGCGCCGACTTCACGCCGCACTGCGAGGTCGGTCCCGACGACACGTTCGTGATGATCTTCACATCGGGGACCAGCGGCGACCCGAAAGCCGTGCAGGTGCAGCACATGATGCCGATCTTTGCGGGAACATCACTGGCGCAACGGTATTCGGTCACCACTTCCGACGTCTGCTATGTGTCGATGCCGCTGTTTCACTCCAACTCCATCTACGCGGGCTGGGGTGTGGCGGTGGTGACCGGGGCGGCCATCGTGCCCGCGGTCTTCTCGACGTCGCGGTTCCTCGACGATGTCCGGCGCTACGGCGTCACCTTCATGAACTACGTCGGCAAGCCACTCGCCTACATCCTGTCCACGCCGGAACGACCGGACGACCACGACAACCCACTGCGCGTCGCCTTCGGCAACGAAGCAAGCGACCGCGATATCGCCGAGTTCGCCAGGCGTTTCGACTGCACCGTCTGGGACGGCTTCGGGTCTACGGAGAACGCCGTGATCATCACCCGCGAGGATGGCTGCCCGGAGGGTTCGCTCGGGAAGGGCTTTCCCGGAGTGGCGATCTACAACCCGGACACCCTGCAGGAGTGCGAGGTCGCGAGGTTCGACGAGAACGGCGATCTGCTCAACCGCGAGGCGGCGGTCGGGGAGTTGGTCAACACCACCGGCGGCGGCCTCTTCCGCGGCTACTACAAGGACACGGGGGCGACCGATCACCGGTTGCGTCACGGCATGTACTGGTCGGGTGATCTGGCCTACCGCGATGCCGACGGCTGGATCTACTTCGCGGGCCGGACCGCCGACTGGATGCGGGTCGACGGGGAGAACCTCGCCGCCGCGCCCATCGAGCGGGTGTTGATCCGACTGCCCGGGGCCAGCCGCGTCGCGGTGTATCCGGTGCCGGATGAGGCCGTCGGCGACCAGGTGATGGCCGCGCTCGTGTTGCGCGAGGGGACGTCGCTGACACCCGAGGCGTTCGCGGAGTTTCTGGCCGGCCAGGCCGACCTGTCGCCGAAGGCGTGGCCCCGCCATGTGTGGATCACCGACGATCTGCCGTCCACCGCGACGAACAAGATCCTCAAGCGGGAGTTGGTCGCCTACGGCACGAACCCGCCTGGTGGTCTGCTGTGGAGGCGCGACGGTCATCGCTACGAGGCGACCTCGCTGGCCGTGGAATAGCGGCCCCCGTCGGCGCGTTTAGGATGCTGGCGGTTGACCTGGCATAATGGACCGCTGACCTTCGGTTCCGGTTCACGTCCGAACGCTCCAGGTATGGCGCGGACGACCCGGCGGCCCACGAATGAAGAGGACACCATGAAATCGGGTATTCACCCTGACTACGTCGAGACCACGGTGCACTGCGGTTGCGGTGCGACGTTCACGACGCGCAGCACCAAGCAGAGCGGACAGATCCACGTCGAGGTCTGCTCGCAGTGCCACCCCTTTTACACCGGCAAGCAGAAGATCCTCGACAGCGGCGGCCGCGTGGCGCGCTTCGAGAAGCGCTACGGCAAGCGCAAGGCAGGCGCCGACAAGGGCGCTGCCGAGAACTAGCTGTTTGAACGACGCCCGTTCTGCCGCGTTATGCGCAGGCCGGGCGTCGCTTCACGTTTGGCGGACATTTCACGAAGGAGGCCGATATGACGGACACCGCGCCGGCTATCGACGCCATCCTGAGTGAGCACGCCGAACTCGAGCGCCAGCTCTCCGACCCGGGTCTTCACTCCGACGCGGCCAAGGCCCGCAAGGTCGGCAGGCGGTTCGCCCAACTGGCGCCGATCGTCGCGACCTACCGCAAGCTCGAGGCGGCACGCGGCGACCTGGAGGCCGCCCGTGAGCTGGCGGCCGACGACCCGTCGTTCGCCGACGAGGTCACCGAACTCGCCGCGAGCGTCGAGGAACTCGACACCCACCTGACGGACCTGCTGGCCCCGCGTGACCCGCATGACGCCGACGACATCGTGCTCGAGGTGAAATCCGGCGAGGGCGGTGAGGAGTCGGCGCTGTTCGCGGCGGACCTGGCGCGCATGTACATCCGCTACGCCGAGCGGCACGGCTGGTCGGTGACGGTGCTCGACGAGACGACGTCCGACCTCGGCGGCTACAAGGACGCCACGCTGTCGATCAGGAGCAAGGGAGACTCGGCCGACGGGGTCTGGTCGCGGCTGAAGTTCGAAGGCGGCGTGCACCGCGTCCAACGCGTTCCTGTCACCGAATCGCAGGGCCGCGTGCACACCTCGGCGGCCGGTGTGCTCGTCTACCCGGAGCCCGAAGAGGTCGAGGAAGTGCAGATCGACGAATCCGATCTGCGCATCGACGTGTACCGGTCGTCGGGCAAGGGCGGTCAGGGTGTCAACACCACCGATTCGGCCGTGCGCATCACGCACCTGCCCACCGGCATCGTCGTCACCTGCCAGAACGAACGCAGCCAGCTGCAGAACAAGATCCGCGCCATGCAGGTGCTCGCCGCGCGGCTGCAGGCGCTGGCCGAGGAGCAGGCGCAGGCCGATGCGTCGGCGGATCGGGCCAGCCAGATCCGCACCGTCGACCGCAGCGAGCGGATCCGGACGTACAACTTCCCGGAGAACCGCATCGCCGACCACCGGATCAACTTCAAGGCACACAACCTCGACCAGGTGCTCGACGGGGACCTGGACGCGTTGTTCGACGCTCTCGCGGCCGCAGACAAGCAATCGCGGCTGCAGCAGGCATGACAGCCAGCGCGCGGCTCCGACGCGAAATCGATGGCGCTGCAACCACGCTCGCAGACGCCGGGGTCGGTTCACCGCGTGCCGACGCCGAGGAACTGGCCGCGTACGCGGCGGGTACGACAAGGGGGCGTCTCGCGATGCTCGGGGAGGTCGACGACGACTTCTGTCGCCGCTACGACGCCCTGATAGCGGCACGCGCACGCCGAATCCCGTTGCAGCACATCGTCGGTAGCGCAGCGCTCGGTCCGGTGACGGTTTCGGTCGGTCCCGGTGTCTTCATTCCGCGCCCGGAGACCGAGGGCCTGCTGGAGTGGGCATCGGCGCAACCGCTACCGCCGCAACCGGTGATCGTCGACCTGTGCACGGGTTCGGCGGCGTTGGCCCTGGCGCTGTCGAAGTTCTGGCCCGATGCGCGCGTCATCGCCGTCGACGACTCCGACGAGGCACTGGCCTACGCACACAAGAACGTGGCGGGCTCATCTGTCGAACTGGTGCGCGCCGACGTGACCGACGGCGCGCTGCTGCCTGAACTCGATGGGCAGGTCGACCTGCTGGTGGCCAACCCGCCCTACGTCCCCGACGGCGTGACGCTGGAACCCGAAGTGGCTCAACATGACCCGCCCCACGCGTTGTTCGGCGGACCGGACGGCATGGTGGTCATCAACGCGATCGTCGAGCTGGCGGCGCGCTGGCTGAAGCCGGGCGGCCTCTGCGCCGTCGAACACGACGACACCACGTCGGACGTCACGGTCGAAGTCTTCACCGCACATGGGTTCGTCGACGTTGCGGCCAACTACGACTTGACTGAACGGCCCCGCTTCGTCACGGGATCCCGCGAGAAGGTGGGTTGCAATGTCTGAGCTGTTTGATACCTCCGACCCCACTTCGCGGGCTGACGGAATCGCGTCGGCTGTCAGCGCCGTCAAAGGTGGACGCCTGGTCGTGCTGCCCACCGACACCGTCTACGGCATCGGCGCCGACGCATTCGACAACACCGCGGTCGCCGCGCTGCTCGCGGCGAAGGGCCGGGGCCGGGACATGCCGGTACCGGTGCTCGTCGGGTCCTGGCACACCATCGAGGGCCTCGTGTACACCGTGCCCGACTCGGCGCGTGAACTCATTCGCGCGTTCTGGCCCGGCGCATTGAGCCTCGTCGTTCAGCAGGCGCCGTCGCTGCAGTGGGATCTCGGCGACGCGGCGGGGACGGTGATGCTGCGGATGCCGCTTCACCCCGTCGCCATCGAAGTGCTGCGCGAAGTCGGGCCGATGGCGGTCTCCAGCGCGAACGTCTCGGGCCAACCCGCTGCCGTGACCGCCGAGGAGGCCCGCAACCAGTTGGGTGACCTCGTCGCGGTCTACCTCGACGCCGGGCCCTCCGACCAGCAGGCGGCGTCCACGATCGTCGACCTCACCGGGGGGCACCCGCGCATTCTTCGCCAGGGTCCGGTCACCGCAGAAGCAATCGCAGAAGTCCTTGGTGTCGAAGTGGATACGCTGACGGCGACTGCCTGAGCGTCCGCTGCAGCCTCTCATTTTCTTCCAGTACGGTTCATCCGGTGGTGAGCGAAGTGCAGATGGCGGCCGGCGGGCTGCTCGCGCTCTCCGACAGAGGCGCGGGCGTGCCGCTGCGCGAGTTGGCGCTCGTCGGCCTCACCGCGGCGATCATCACCTATTTCGCGACGGGTTGGGTGCGGGCACTGGCCACCCGGGTGGGCGCGGTGGCCTATCCCAGGGAGCGTGACGTCCATCTGCAGCCGACGCCGCGGATGGGCGGCCTCGCGATGTACATCGGCGTACTGGCCGCTGTGCTGCTCGCCTCCCAGCTGCCCGCGCTGACACGCGGTTTCGTCTACTCCTCGGGGCTGCCGGCCACGGTGGTAGCGGGCGGGCTGATCATGGCCATCGGCCTGATCGACGACAAGTGGGGCCTCGACGCGCTGACGAAGTTCGCCGGGCAGATCACCGCGGCGAGCGTGCTCGTCACGATGGGTGTGGCGTGGAGCGTGCTGTACATCCCGTTCGGCGGCGTCGGCACCATCGTCCTCGACCAGGTCTCGTCGATCCTGCTGACGCTGGCGCTGACGGTCGCGATCGTCAACGCGATGAACTTCGTCGACGGCCTCGACGGGCTCGCCGCGGGGCTGGGCCTCATCACCGCCCTGGCGATCACCATCTTCTCCATCGGATTGCTGCGCGACCACGGCGGCGACGTGCTCTTCTATCCGCCCGCGGTGATCTCGGTCGTATTGGCCGGTGCGTGTCTGGGATTCCTGCCGCACAACTTCCATCGCGCGCGCATCTTCATGGGCGATTCGGGTTCGATGCTCATCGGGTTGATGCTCGGCGCGGCGTCCACCACCGCGGCGGGTCCGATCTCGCAGAGCGCCTACGGCGCGCGCGACGTGTTCGCTCTGCTATCGCCGTTCCTCTTGGTCGTCGCGGTGATGTTCGTGCCCGCGCTGGACATGTTGCTCGCCATCGTCCGGCGCACCCGCGCCGGCCGCAGCCCGTTCAGCCCCGACAAGATGCACCTGCACCACCGGCTGTTGCAGATCGGCCATTCTCACCGCCGGGTGGTGCTGCTCATCTATCTGTGGGTGGGCATCGTCGCGCTCGGTGCGGCGAGCACGATCTTCTTCGATCCCCGCTACACCGGCGGGGTGATGGCCGCGGCGATTCTGGTCGCGATCGTCGTCACGCTCATCCCGCTTCTGAGGCGCCGCGACGACTCCTACGAGGCGTTGTACGACAAAAAGTAGTAGACCGCGTTTAGGGGTGTCTACCATGTGGTACGGTGCAGGCAGAACCCGAAAACCTCGCGGGTTGCCGGCCCCCGCGCCGCCCGGTTCACCACCGATCGGCACGGAAAAACGACCGACAAAAGGGAGCTACCCCTTGGGTGATTCCAGCGCGCCCCGCGTACTCCGATACGCTCGGTGCGCCACGCACAGAATCATTGGGTTAGCCCTCGTGACCGCGGGATTGAGGTGACGCCGTGACGACGCCAGCGCAAGATGCGCCGTTGGTGTTTCCGTCAGTGGCTTTCAGGCCGTTGCGGCTGTTCGCTGTATGCGTTGTTTTCGCCGGCCTCGTGACGCTGGCGGCCGCATACTTCAGCCATCCCATGGTCGGGGTCTTCTTCGGCATCGGCCTCGCCCTCGGTTTGCTCAACGCGATCCTCGTGCAGCGGTCGGTCGAGTCGATCACCGCCGAGGATCATCCTCTGAAGCGCAAGATGGCGCTCAACTCCGCCACCCGACTGTTGGTGATGACGGTGATCGGTCTGACGATCGCCTTCGTCTTCCGGCCCCAGGGCCTCGGTGTGGTGTTTGGGATGGCGCTTTTCCAGGTACTGCTGGTGCTTTCCACGGCGCTGCCCGTCATGAAGAAACTGCGGGCCGGTGATGCCGGAGCGGGTAGCACAGACCAGACAAATGATGGAGCCCAAGGAGAGGCCACGGAGCGATGACCGGAATCAATGTCGTCGACGGATCGACTCCGGCGACCATCCTGGCTGCCGAGTCCGGTATTCAGGTCGGCCACCACACCGAGGCCCACTGGTTCGGGCTGACGGTCAACACCGACACGGTGCTGTCCACCGCGATCGCTGCGCTGATCGTGCTCGCGCTGGCATTCTTCCTGCGCGCCAAGGTGACTTCGACCGGTGTGCCGAGCGGTGTGCAGTTGTTCTGGGAAGCGATCACGGTTCAGCTGCGCAACCAGATCGAAGCCGCGATCGGGATGAAGATCGCCCCGTTCGTGCTTCCCTTGGCCGTGACGCTGTTCGTGTTCATTCTCGTCGCCAACTGGCTATCGGTGCTGCCGGTGCAGTACACCGACTCCAGCGGCGCGATCCACGAACTGCTGAAGCCGCCGGCATCGGACATCAACTTCGTGTTGGCGCTCGCCTTGTTCGTCTTCATCTGCTACCACGCCGCGGGCGTGTGGCGTCGTGGTCTGCTTGGACACCCGGTGAAGTTGCTCAAGGGCCACGTCGCGCTGATGGCTCCGATCAACCTCGTCGAGGAAATCGCCAAGCCGATCTCGTTGTCGCTCCGACTTTTCGGCAACATCTTCGCCGGCGGCATCCTGGTCGCGCTGATCGCACTGTTCCCGCCGTGGATCATGTGGGCGCCCAACGCGATCTGGAAGAGCTTCGACTTGTTCGTAGGCGCCATCCAGGCGTTCATCTTCGCGCTGTTGACGATCCTGTACTTCAGCCAATCCATGGAGCTAGACGAGCACCATGACTAGCACCACTGCTCGACCCACGTCCTGGTAGGGCACCTACCAGTTATCAAGGAGGATAAGGAATGGATCCCACAATCGCCGCGGGCGCACTCATCGGTGGCGGCCTGATCATGGCGGGTGGCGCCATCGGCGCCGGTATCGGTGACGGCATCGCCGGTAACGCACTGATCGCAGGCATCGCCCGGCAGCCGGAGGCGCAGGGTCGACTGTTCACACCGTTCTTCATCACGGTTGGTCTGGTCGAGGCGGCGTACTTCATCAACCTCGCGTTCATGGCGCTGTTCGTGTTCGCCACCCCGGTTGCCTAATCCGCGTCATGGGTGAGGCAAACTTGACGATCCTCGCGGCCGAAGAAGGCGGCGGTCAGAGCAACTTTCTGATCCCCAACGGCACGTTCTTCTTCGTGCTGCTGATCTTCTTGATCGTGCTTGGTGTGATCGCCAAGTGGGTCGTGCCGCCGATCTCCAAGGTTTTGCATGAGCGCGAAGCCATGGTGGCCAAGACGGTGGAGAACAACCGTCGTGCCGCGAAGTTGCGGGCGGCCGCGGATGCCGACTACCGGAAGGTCATGGCCACCGCGCGCCGCGAGGCGACGAACGTCCGTGAAGAGGCCCGTGCCGAAGGTCGAAAGATCGTCGAGGATGCGCGGACCCGTGCCAACGCAGAGGTTTCGAGGCTGCTCCAGCAGTACACCGAGGAGTTGGCGGAGCAGGCGCTGGCAGTGACCGCCGACCTCCAGACATCGGTGGAGACGCTGGCCACGAACCTCGCGAGCCGCGTGCTCGGCGTCGAAGTGACCACTCGTACGGTATCGGCTACTACAGGGCAGGGGCGGTAGCTGCAGTGTCAACCTTCCTCGGACAGCTCGTCGGCTTCGCGATCATCGTCTTCCTGGTATGGAAATACGTTGTCCCGCCGGTTCGCACGATGATGAAGAATCAGCAGGAGACAATTCGCGCGCAACTGGAGGAGAACGCGGAGGCCGCGAAGAAGGTCGCCGACGCCGACGCCGAGCACGCGAAGGCGCTCGAGCAAGCCAAGGCCGAGGCGGCCAAGGTGATCGAGGAGGCCAGGCACGACGCCGAGAAGATCGGCGAGCAATTGCGTGCCCAGGCCGACGCCGAGCTCGAGCGCATCAAGGTGCAAGGGGCGCAACAAGTTCGGCTGCTGCGTCAGCAGCTCGTTCGCGAATTGCGGCAGAGCCTGGGCGCCGAATCCGTGCACCGGGCAGGCGCTCTGGTACGCGACTTCGTTGCCGATCCGGCTGAGCAATCGGCAACCATTGACCGCTTCCTCGCTGAGTTGGACGAGATGGCGCCGTCGAACAAGGCCTTCGAGGATGCTGTCACCGCCAAGCTGCGGGCCGCCAGTCGCGAATCGGTTGCCGAGCTGGCACGGCGGTTCGACGAGGTGTCGGCCAACCTCGACGCCGACCAGTTGACAAGTCTCGCCGATGATTTGGCGTCGGCGGTCAAGCTGCTTCGACGCGAGCCGCTGCTGGCCCGTCACTTGGCCGACCCGTCGATCGACTCCGGCGCCAGGACTCAGCTCGTCGAGCGGCTGCTGTCCGGCAAGGTTTCCGACGTAGCTCTGGAGCTACTGAAGACCGCTGCGGCGCAGCGTTGGTCGTCCACATCGGATCTGATCTTCGGAGTCCAGGACATCGCGGGTCTCGCACTTCTGGTGCGCGCCGAGCGCGAGGACCAGATCGAAGACGTGGAAGACCAGCTGTTCCGGTTCAGCCGCATCCTCGACGCCGAGCCGCGGCTGATCACGCTTCTCAGCGACTACACCACGCCGGTTGACGGCCGAATCTCCTTGCTGAACGACGTTCTTGCCCGTCGAGCGAGCAAGAACACCGCGGATCTGCTGCGGCAGACGGTTGAACTGCTGCACGGGGAGCGCGCCGACGAGGCCGTCCGGGACCTGGCGAACCTCGCGGTGTCCCGCCGCGGCGAAGTCGTCGCACACGTTCGCGCCGCACGCGAACTCAGCGAGGCGCAAGCCAACCGGCTGACCGAGGTGCTCACCCGCATCTACGGACATCCCGTGTCGATACAACTCGACGTCGACCCGGACCTCATCGGCGGCCTGACGATCGAAGTCGGCGACGAGGTCATCGATGGATCTCTTTCGTCGAAGCTGGCTTCGGCCGAAACCCACTTACCTGACTGATCACCACCACCACAGACCCACAACGAAGTAGGAAGACGAACAGCATGGCAGAGTTGACCATCTCGGCAGACGAGATCCAGGGCGCCATCGAGGAGTATGTCGCCGGATTCGAGGCCGAGACCGAACGCGAAGAGATCGGCACTGTCATCGATGCCGGCGACGGCATCGCGCACGTTGAAGGCCTTCCGTCCGTGATGACCCAGGAGATCCTGGAGTTCCCCGGCGGTGTCCTCGGTGTGGCGCTGAACCTCGACGAGCACAGCATCGGCGCCGTGATCCTGGGCGACTTCGAAACCATCCAGGAAGGCCAGCAGGTCAAGCGGACCGGCAACGTGCTGTCGGTTCCGGTCGGCGACGGCTTCCTCGGCCGCGTGGTCAATCCGCTGGGTCAGCCGATCGACGGCCGCGGCGACATCGAGACCGAGGAGCGTCGTGCGCTGGAGTTGCAGGCACCGTCGGTGGTTCAGCGGCAGGGCGTGAGTGAGCCGCTGCAGACCGGTATCAAGGCGATCGACTCTCAGACGCCGATCGGGCGCGGTCAGCGCCAGCTGATCATCGGCGACCGCAAGACCGGCAAGACTGCGGTCTGCGTCGACACGATCCTCAACCAGCGCCAGAACTGGGAGACGCGCGACGAGACTCAGCAGGTGCGTTGCGTTTACGTCGCGATCGGCCAGAAGGGCACCACGATCGCCAGCGTGCGCCAAACCCTCGAAGAGGGCGGCGCGATGGACTACACCACCATTGTCGCGGCCCCCGCCTCGGACTCGGCCGGCTTCAAATGGCTTGCGCCGTACACCGGTTCAGCGATCGCCCAGCACTGGATGTACCAGGGCAAGCACGTGCTGATCGTCTTCGACGACCTCACCAAGCAGGCCGAGGCATACCGCGCCATCTCGCTGCTGCTGCGCCGCCCGCCTGGCCGTGAGGCGTACCCGGGCGACGTGTTCTACCTGCACTCGCGGCTGCTGGAACGCTGCGCGAAGCTGTCCGACGAATTGGGCGGCGGCTCGCTGACCGGCCTTCCGATCATCGAGACCAAGGCCAACGACATCTCGGCCTACATCCCGACCAACGTCATCTCGATCACCGATGGCCAATGCTTCCTGGAGACAGACCTGTTCAACCAGGGTGTGCGGCCGGCCATCAACGTCGGCGTCTCGGTGTCCCGCGTCGGTGGCGCCGCGCAGATCAAGGCCATGAAAGAGGTTGCGGGTTCACTGCGCCTCGATCTGTCGCAGTACCGCGAACTCGAGTCCTTCGCCGCGTTCGCCTCTGATCTCGACGAGACGTCGAAGGCGCAGCTGGACCGCGGTGCTCGGCTGGTGGAACTGCTCAAGCAGCCGCAGAACAGCCCAATGCCCGTCGAGGAGCAGGTCGTTGCCATCTTCCTGGGCACGAGGGGCCACCTCGACTCGGTTCCGGTCGAGGATGTGCAGCGCTTCGAGCAGGAGTTCCTCGAGCACGTTAAGGCGTCTCACGGAGAGATCCTCAAGGCCATCCGAGAGACCAAGAAGCTCTCCGAAGAGGACGAGGAAAAGCTCGCGCAAATCGTCAACGAGTTCAAGAAGGGCTTCGCCACCACCGATGGCAGCTCCGTCGTTCACGACGAGCACGTCGAGCCGATGGATGAGAGCGAAGTCGAAAAGGAATCGGTGAAGGTCCACAAGCCGAAGCCCAAGAAGAAGTAGAGCTTTCGACACATGGCAGCCACACTGCGCGAACTACGCGGCCGCATCCGCTCCGCCGGGTCGATCAAGAAGATCACCAAGGCTCAGGAGCTGATCGCGACGTCGCGCATCGCGAAAGCGCAAGCCCGAGTCGAGGCGGCTCGGCCGTACGACCGTGAAATCACCCACATGCTGACCAACTTGGCCAGCGCCAGCGCCCTGGATCACCCGCTGCTCGTCGAACGCGAGAACCCACGGCGGGCCGGAATACTGGTGGTGTCGTCGGACCGCGGCCTCTGCGGCGCGTATAACGCGAACGTGTTCCGGCGTTCCGAGGAGCTCTTTGCGCTGCTTCGCGAGGAGGGCAAGGAGCCGGTGCTGTACACCGTGGGCCGAAAAGCCCTTGGCTACTACAGCTTCCGTAACTGGGACATCGTCGACTCTTGGACCGGATTCTCCGAGCGGCCCGATTACGAGAACGCGCAGGAGATCGCCTCGACGCTGGTGGACGCGTTCACCGCAGGGATGGACGACGAAGGCGAGGATCCGGGTGCGGACAACATCCTCGGCGTCGACGAACTGCACATCGTGTTCAATGAGTTCCGATCGATGATGTCGCAGACGGCGGTCGCGCGCCGGATCGCCCCGATGGTGGTGGAGTACAGCGAAGAGGACACCGGTCCGCAGACGCTGTTCTCGTTCGAGCCGGACGCCGAGACATTGTTTGGGAACCTGCTGCCGAGGTATGTGGCGACTCGGATTTTCGCGGCGCTGCTCGAAGCGGCGGCGTCCGAGTCGGCATCGCGCCGTCGCGCCATGAAGTCGGCGTCCGACAACGCCGACGACCTCATCAAGGACCTGACTCTGATGGCCAACCGCGAACGGCAATCTCAGATCACCCAGGAAATCAGTGAAATCGTCGGTGGCGCGAACGCGCTCGCGGACGCCGCCAAAAAGTAGCCCTTAGGAAGCGAAGAGACATGACTGCTACTGCTGAGAAGACCAGCACCGACACCGCAGGCCGCGTGGTACGCGTCACCGGTCCGGTCGTCGACGTCGAATTCCCGCGCGGCTCCGTGCCCGAACTGTTCAACGCGTTGCACGCCGAGATCGACTACAAGGACCTGGCGAAGACGCTGACGCTCGAGGTCGCCCAACACCTCGGTGACAACCTGGTGCGCTGCATCTCGCTTCAGCCGACCGACGGCCTGGTGCGTGGCGTCGAGGTGACCGACACTGGTGCCTCGATCTCTGTGCCCGTTGGCGAGGGCGTCAAGGGCCACGTGTTCAACGCGCTCGGCGACTGCCTCGATGATCCCGGCTACGGCAAGGACTTCGAGAAGTGGTCGATCCACCGGAAGCCACCCGCGTTCGACGAGTTGGAACCCCGCACTGAGATGCTGGAGACCGGCCTGAAGGTCGTCGACCTGCTCACCCCCTATGTGCGCGGCGGAAAGATCGCACTGTTCGGTGGTGCCGGTGTGGGTAAGACGGTGTTGATCCAGGAGATGATCAACCGCATCGCCCGCAACTTCGGTGGTACGTCGGTGTTCGCAGGCGTGGGTGAGCGAACGCGTGAGGGCAACGACCTCTGGGTCGAGCTCGCAGACGCCAACGTCCTCAAGGACACCGCGCTGGTGTTCGGTCAGATGGACGAGCCGCCGGGCACCCGTATGCGCGTCGCCCTTTCGGCGCTGACCATGGCCGAGTATTTCCGCGACGAGCAGGAGCAGGACGTGCTGCTGTTCATCGACAACATCTTCCGGTTCACCCAGGCCGGTTCCGAGGTGTCCACGTTGTTGGGCCGCATGCCTTCTGCGGTGGGTTACCAGCCCACGCTGGCCGACGAGATGGGCGAGCTGCAGGAGCGCATCACGTCGACCCGCGGCCGCTCGATCACGTCCATGCAGGCGGTCTACGTGCCTGCCGACGACTACACCGACCCAGCGCCCGCGACGACGTTCGCGCACCTCGACGCGACGACCGAGCTCAGCCGTGCGGTGTTCTCCAAGGGCATCTTCCCAGCGGTGGACCCGCTGGCGTCGTCCTCGACGATCCTCGACCCGAGCATCGTCGGCGAAGAGCACTACCGCGTGGCCCAGGAAGTCATCCGAATCCTGCAGCGCTACAAGGACCTTCAAGACATCATCGCGATTCTCGGTATCGACGAGCTGTCCGAAGAGGACAAGCAGTTGGTGAACCGGGCACGCCGCATCGAGCGCTTCCTGTCGCAGAACATGATGGCGGCCGAGCAGTTCACCGGTCAGCCTGGCTCCACTGTCCCGCTGAAGGAGACCATCGAAGCGTTCGACAAGCTGACAAAGGGCGAGTTCGACCACCTGCCCGAGCAGGCGTTCTTCCTCATTGGCGGCCTCGAGGATCTGAAGAAGAAGGCGGAGAGCCTCGGCGCCAAGATGGAGGACGGCGGCAGCGACGGAGCGCCGGTCTCCGAGGACAAGGGCGACAACGACGCCGAGGGCGATAGCGAAGACAAGAGCGAATAGCCATGGCTGAACTGGACGTCGACATCGTCGCGGTCGAGCGCGAAATCTGGTCTGGCAAGGCCACTTTCGTGTTCACCCGCACCACGGCGGGGGAGATCGGCATCCTGCCGCGTCACATCCCGCTGGTGGCGCAGCTCGTTGATGACGCCATGGTGCGCGTTGAGCGTGAGGGAGAAGACGACCTGCGGATCGCTGTCGACGGAGGATTCATGTCGGTCACCGACGAGGGCGTGATCATCCTGGCCGAGTCGGCAGCGCTCGAGTCCGAGATCGATGCCGACGCCGCCAAGCGCGACTCCGAGTCTGACGACGAGGCGACCGCCGCGAGGGGCCGGGCCAGGCTGCGCGCGCTGGGCCAGATCGACTAGGGCCCACCCATGAGCGCGTCCATGATGATCATGGTCGCGCTGGTGGGTGTGCTCTTCCTTGTCGTCGTCGCGTTGTCGTATCGGCTGTGGAAGCTGCGTCAGGTCGGCGGTACCGCGGCGATCCTGCGCGACTTTCCCGCCGTAGGCGGTCAGGGTTGGCGACACGGCGTGATGCGGTATCGCGGCGGCGAGGCCGGCTTCTACCGGCTGTCCAGTCTGCGGTGGTGGCCTGACCGGACGCTGAGCCGCCGAGGCCTGGAGATCGTGTCGCGGCGCTCACCTCGTGGCGACGAGTTCGACATCATGACCGACGAGATCGTCATCCTGGAACTGCGTGACGCCAGCCCGGAGCGAAAACGCGGCTACGAGGTCGCCTTGGACCGCGGTGCGCTGACGGCGTTCCAGTCGTGGCTGGAGTCCCGCCCGTCCCCGCGAGCCCGCCGCCGAAAGGGCTGAAGCGGATGTTTGCGCGAGCGCTCAGCCGCCCGGCTGCCACAACACATCTCCGCGGGGGTTCGCGACCCTGCAGAGAATGAAAAGCAGATCGGACAACCGGTTCAGGTACTTGGCGGGTAGCACGTTGACGCTGTCGGGATGTTCCTCGATCGCCAGCCAGGCAGACCGCTCAGCCCTGCGCGCCACGGTTCGGGCCACGTGGAGCAGTGCCGACAGAGGCGTACCGCCGGGCAGGACAAAGGAATTGAGCGCAGGCAGAGGCGCGTTAAATTCGTCACACCAGGCTTCCAGCCTGTCGATGTAGCTCTGGTCGATCCGCAACGGTGGGTGCTCGGGGTTCTCGACGACTGGAGTCGACAGGTCAGCACCCGCATCGAAGAGGTCGTTCTGAATTTGCCGTAACACCTTGAGCATTTGCTCGTTTGGCTTGCCGAGGGAAATGGCGACACCGATGGCGGCGTTGGTCTCGTCGCAGTCTGCGTACGCCGCAAGGCGCGCGTCGTTTTTCGAAACGCGGCTGAAGTCGCTCAACCCGGTGGTTCCGTCGTCTCCGGTGCGGGTGTAGATGCGAGTCAGGTGTACGGCCATGGTCAAACGGTACCGCCGACGGCGCTGTCGAGGATTCGGACACGGCCCCTGCCGCTGTCTAAACTAACCGGCGTGAGCGAGCGATTCGTGGTCACCGGTGGGAACCGGTTGTCGGGCGAAGTTGCCGTCGGGGGGGCCAAGAACAGTGTGCTGAAGCTGATGGCGGCCACTTTGCTGGCCGAGGGAACCAGCACGATCACCAACTGCCCCGACATACTCGACGTCCCGCTGATGGCCGAGGTGCTCCGCGGGCTCGGCGCCAACGTGGAGTTGGACGGCGACACCGTCCGAATCACCTCGCCCGACGAACCCAAATACGACGCCGACTTCGCCGCCGTGCGGCAGTTCCGGGCCTCCGTCTGCGTGCTCGGGCCGCTGGTCGGCCGCTGCAAGCGGGCGAAGGTCGCGCTGCCGGGCGGGGACGCCATCGGGTCCCGCCCGCTGGACATGCACCAGGCCGGGCTTCGGCAGTTGGGCGCCACCTGCAACATCGAGCACGGCTGCGTGGTCGCAGAGGCGGACCACCTTCGCGGCGCGGAGATCCAGCTCGAGTTCCCATCTGTCGGCGCGACCGAGAACATCCTGATGGCGGCGGTGGTCGCCGAAGGTGTGACGACGATCCACAACGCGGCACGCGAGCCGGACGTCGTCGACCTGTGCACGATGCTCAACCAGATGGGCGCGCAGATCGAGGGGGCGGGCTCGTCCACGATGACCATCACCGGGGTCGACCGGCTCCATCCCACGGAGCACCGGGTGATCGGAGACCGCATCGTCGCGGCTACCTGGGGCATCGCCGCGGCGATGACGCGCGGCGACATCTCCGTCACCGGCGTCGACCCGCAGCACCTGCAGTTGGTCCTGCACAAGCTGCACGACGCGGGTGCCACCGTCACCCAGACCGACGACGGCTTCCGGGTGGTGCAGTATGAGCGGCCCAAGGCCATCAACGTCGCCACCCTGCCCTTCCCGGGCTTCCCGACGGACCTGCAGCCGATGGCGATCGGGTTGGCCAGCATCGCCGACGGCACGTCGATGATCACCGAGAACGTCTTCGAGGCGCGCTTCCGGTTCGTCGAGGAGATGATCCGCCTGGGCGCCGACGCCAGAACCGACGGCCATCACGCCGTCGTCCGCGGTCTGCCGCAGCTGTCCAGTGCGCCGGTGTGGTCATCGGACATCCGCGCAGGTGCCGGGCTGGTGCTCGCGGGGCTGGTCGCCGACGGAGACACCGAGGTCCACGACGTGTTCCATATCGACCGCGGCTACCCGCTCTTTGTGGAGAACCTGGTCAGCCTGGGCGCCGAGATCGAGCGGGTGGCGTAGCCGGCCCTCGGCCGACCCCAATTTGGGACAAGCGTGCCTGAAGGCGTACTCTGGTCCAAGCAACCCACGGCCCCAGTTTCTGACTGGCGGACGGGGTTTGACGTCTCTGACCTGGTCGAGTACTATGGCAGGGTTGCCTTTAAACGGGTGTGTTGTTTGAGAACTCAATAGTGTGTTTGGTGGTTTTTGTTTGTTGTTTTTTTGTTTGACCACATTCTTGGCGCCCCGTGCCATGGGTGTGGTGCTTTTTATTGTCAGTTTTTCTGACGATGTCAGGTATCTCTGATTTGAAATTCTGCCTCGTTTGTCGAGGGGTTTTTGTTTGGAGAGTTTGATCCTGGCTCAGGACGAACGCTGGCGGCGTGCTTAACACATGCAAGTCGAACGGTAAGGCCCTTTCGGGGGTACACG
>JAWQNE010000029.1:0-69242 GCA_033741175.1 Mycolicibacterium sp. 120270
ACACCGGAACCACCTGGGCTCTCGCCTAATCCGCCGAAACTAGCCTTGCCAGCCGCCGCACCAGGTGCCACGCTCAACACGGCGGGGTGACCCTCAAGTGTCGACCCCAGGGTCTGACTGAACACACGCGCCACAGAGCGCTTTGAGGCACCCCGCCCCCAAAGCCACTAATTCAGCAGGCTCCTAGGGCAGCTCGGCGGCCCACAGCATGTGGCCCTGGTAGCCGAGTTCGTTCGCCACGGCGCGGTAGCGGTCGCGATGGTCGCGGTAGGCCGCCTTGTCGCCTCGGGCCCGAGCAAGCAGAGTGCGTGCCCGAATAGCGAAAATGTCCCGCATCGCCCATCGCCGCGCAGGCAGGGTGGTCTCGAGCCTGTCGATTGCCGCCTCGGCCTCGTCGAGGTCACGTGGTGCGCCCCGCGCGAGCAGCATTTCGACGAGGCCGACGACACCGTTCGGATGGTTGATGATGTTGCCGGAGCGCAGGATCTCGTCCAGCGCGAAGCGGGCACGGTCCACCGCTTCGTCGATATTGCCGCCTGCGAGCAGCGTGCGGGCCTTGTACAACTCCAGCGGTGCGATGATGTTCATCGCGTACTGCTCGCGGGCACACATCTCGCCGAGTTCGGCCAACAACTCGTGGCCGCGTTGGACGTCGCCGCTGTTACGGCCCTCTGCCAGCGAGAATCCCATCGTCATCCGCATCATGACCAGGGCGATGTCTTCGGCTGAGCGCTCGGCCATCTGGGTTGCGGCTGTGATGACGTCGAGCGCCGAATCGTCGGGCAGGAGAACGCCGTAGGGTATCGCCAGATAGCAATACCCGATGACGGCAGTATGCGTTACCGCGTCGGACACCCGGCTCATAGCGATCGCCTGATCGATGTCCTCCCGCCACCCGGGAAGACCGATCTGCCACCGGGCGACACCGCGAAACGCGATATGCATCGCCAGCGGTGACCCGAGGATGATGCTCTCAGGGGTCGCTTGGTCGTCGGTACCGTCGATCACGGCCTGCGACCATCGCATCACCTCGTCCAACTCGGCGACCTGGAACTTCGCCACGCACGACGTGAACGAGAGCGCACTTGTCAGCACAGGGTCGTCGATCGATTCGATTAACGCCATGTTCTCCGAAGAAAGCTGCGACGCTGTCGCCATCCGCCCTTTCATGAGGTGTTCCATCACCAGTCCGGCCGTGCCGATGGCCAACGACGGTTTGTCGCCCGCCATTGCGCACAGACCACGTAGTTCGTCGAACCTCGCGGAAAGATCGGGATGGATTCGCCTGAATGCATTGCTGCAGATGAAGGATCGGGGAGCTATCCGCATGGCGAGGACATCCGGTTCAGCGTCGGGCAGCGAATCGGCAACCTGGATCGCACGCTCCCAACTGATGTGGGCGGCAGCATGGTCGCGGTTGGTGGACCATGCGCCCGCGCGCATGTGCCACTCATACGCTTTGCGCGGCTCTTCTGCCGCTTCGAGGTGCTCGGCGATCAACGCGGCGTTCTGGTCGTTTTCATCCACGGCTGCGGCCAGCCGCTTGTGCAGTTGTGCGCGATCGGATCTGAGCTGTGACTCGTATGCCACCGCACGGATAAGCGGATGCCGGAACGCGTACTCGGGCTCTGGGCGCAGTGCCGTCTGGTCGATGAGTTCGGCGGACAACAGCTCGTCGAGACTCGCATCGACCTCGAGTGCCCGCAGCATGTCCGGTGTGAACCGCGACCCGATCACGGCCGCAGCGTTGAGCGTGCGTTTCGCGGCCGGATCGAGCCGGTCGATGCGTGCGGCGATGACCGCCTGCAGTGTGCGTGGCACATGCACGTCGGCCACGGGTCCCGTGCACAGGAAACAACCGCGGCCGCCGACCAATACATCGCGCTCGCTGAGGTCGCGCACGATCTCCTCGGCGAAGAACGGATTGCCCGCTGCGCGTTCGGTGATCAGATCCGTCAACTCTGCGACCGACCTGTCCTCGCCGAGCAGTTCGGCTCCCAACGCGCGCATCTGCGCGTCATCAAGCGGCTCGAGCACGATGGTTTGCGCACGCGGCGCATGAGCAAGCGCGCCATCGTATTCCGGCCGGTAGGTGACCACGACGAGCGAAGGTGTCTGCGGTATGACGGTGAGGAACTCCGCAAGCATCGCCTCGCTGATCGCGTCAATCCAGTGCGCGTCCTCGATGACGAACATCACCGGCGTCCCGCGGGCCAGCGTGGCGGCTTTGACGACAGCGGAGATGCGTCGCCGACGCGCGTCAGGGTCGATCTGAGGCAGGCTCGCTTCAGGGTCGCCGATGCCCAGCAGGTCGTCCAGCAGGAGAAGATCCTCGTCGTTGGCGTCCGGGAAGCGTACGCGTACATGCTCCCGCGCCGTCGGGCCGTCCAGTCCGTCGGTTCCGGTCGTCGACCTCAGCAGGCCTGCGGCGGCATGGAAAGGCAGGTCGGTCGTGTGCGACTCGCAGTAGGTCGTATACACCTCAGCGCCTGCGTCTCTCGCCCGCTTCGTCAACTCCCGCACGATGCGACTCTTGCCGATTCCCGCCGGACCTACCAAGCCGACGATTCCGCCCTTGCCGTTGATTGCTCGGTCGAGAACGCCGTTGAGCGCCGCGATCTCCCATTCACGTCCGATGAAGGTCGGCTCGGCCCTGTCCGGGCGTGGGCCGGTCGCCATCCCGAACACTTGATGCGCGGGCACCGGGTCCACGGCGCCCTTGATGTGCACCTGCTCGGTGGCGCCGAGCATGGCGGTGGTGTCGACAAGGCGCGCGGTCGAGTCGCTCACCATCACACCGCCGGGCGGCGCCACCGACTCCATTCGCTGGGCCATGCCGACCTGCTCACCGATCGCGGTGTAGCTCATTGGGCCGGAACCGATTTCGCCAGTGATCACCTCGCCGGAGTTCAGCCCGATACGTAGTTGCAGCGAGATGCCGTCGCGCGGGTCGACCTCCGCCGCCAGGTGTTTTGCGTCGGTCTGGATGTCCAGCGCGGCGCGGCATGCCCGAACGGCGTGGTCCTCGAGCGCGACGGGCGCGCCGAACACCGCCATGATGCCGTCACCGGTGAATTTGTCGACTGTGCCGCCGTAGCGCTGCACGATCACCGACGACCGGCGGAACAGCTCTCCCATGATCTCGCGCAGCCGCTCCGGCCCGACCGCGGCGGCGATGTCCATCGAGCGGACCACGTCGGCGAACAGGACGGTGACCTGCTTGTACTCGGCGCGGCTGTCGGCGACGACCGGCGAGCCGCACGTGTCACAGAATCGCGCGGCATCCCTGAGTCCGGCGCCGCACACACCGCACGATAAGGCCACCGCACAATCGTGCCGCCGAAAGAGAGACCTGGGCTGTGAATCCGCCGAGTTCTCGACCGGGAATGCTATTTCGCGAGCTTGGCGAGGATGGCCTTCAGCGTGGTCAACTCGGATTCGTCGAGCCCCCGCAGGATGTCGGGCGCCGGGTCGTCGACCGCGTCGATCATCGCGACCATGTCGCGGCCGGCGTCGGTCAGCGACACCTCCTTGCAGCGCCGGTTCGTCGGCTGGGGCGTGCGCACCACCAGCCCGCGCTCTTCGAGGTCGTTGACCGCGACCGTCGCCGCGGGCGCATCCATCGTCGCGGCGACCGCGAGTTGCTTGACGGTCATCGGTCCCCTGGCCAGTCGGCGCAACACCCGGATCCGGCTGAACGGCAGGCCGCTGCGGTCGACGACCGCCCGCTTCCAACTGTCGCGGTTGTCGATGACCAGCGAGGCCATCGCCCGCCAGACGTCGTCTGCCACCGGGTTACCCGACATGCATGCCCCTCCTGACTACGGTGCCTTCGATCAGCGGCGCCAGCCGGTCGGCGGTCGCCAGCGACCGGCGCGACGTCGACACGAAGCCGAGGGTGAAGACCACAAGGCCGAGTGCGACGCAGACGAACCACAGCGGCCGGGCCGCGGTGGCGAAGTCCGCCGTGTGCGCCAACGCCGCGCCCGACAGCGAACCGCACAGCGCCACACCGATACTCACGCCGATCTGCCTGCTGGTCGACGTCACCGCGGACGCCGCGCCCGCACGGTCCAGCGGCATGCCGCTGACGGCGGAGTTGGTGATCGGCGCGTTCACCAACGCAAAGCCGATGCCGAACACCGCGAAGACGATCAGCAGTTCCCACACCGGGGTCGTCGCCGTCATGAAGGTCAGCATCACCGATGCGGCGACGATCAGCACGCCGGCGGCCAACAGCGACGGCCGCGCACCGAACCGGCCGACGAGCCGACCGGACAGCGGGGAGAAGACCAGCGCGCCGATCGCGATCGGAAGGTAGATCAGGCCGGTGTGCATCGCCGAGAATCCACGCTCGCCCTGCAGGTACAGCGACATCATGAACAGGAATGCACCCCAGGCTGCGAACGCGCTGATCGCCAGCACGGTCGCCGAGGCGAACGGAATGCTGCGGAAGAAGCGCAGGTCGATGAACGGCCCATCGCGCCGTGCTTCGAAGCGGAGGAACGCGACGAAGGCGATCGCCGCGACGACCGCGACCGCGATCGTGCGCGGATTCGACCACCCCAGCACCGGGCCCTCTATCAGGGTGAAGACGAGACCGAACAGGAACGTCACCGCGAGGCCCTGGCCGACGGGATCGATGTTGCGCATCGTCGCCGACTTCGACTCCGGCACAAAGAGAGCGGTCAACAGGATGGCCGCCGCACAGATCGGCAGGTTGATCCAGAACACCGACCGCCAGCCGATCCACTCGATGAGCGCGCCACCGACGATGGGGCCGAGCGCCATCGAGATACCGACCACGCCGCCCCAGATGCCGACTGCTCGCGCGCGCTCGACACGGCCGGTGAAGATCTGCGAAATGATCGACAGCGCAACGGGGTTCATCATCGATCCGCCTATCGCCTGCACGAAGCGCGCGACGATGAGCATCTCGATGGTCGGGGCGAGGCTGCAGAGCAGCGAGCCCAGCGCGAAGGCCGTCAGCCCTATTTGAAAGACGCGCCTGCGACCGAACCGGTCCCCGGTGGCGCCGGACAGCATCAGCAGCGACGCCAGCACGAGTGTGTAGATGTCGACGACCCACTGGAGTTGAGACGCGCTCGCACCGAGGTCGGTACGGATGGACGGAATGGCGACGTTGACGATCGTCGCGTCCATCGACACGATCAGCAGGCTCAGGCAGCAGGACATCAAGATGATGGCCTTGCGCCGTGGGCCCAATGACCGGACGACAGTTTCATTCACACAACAATTGTGAAACTACAACTGTTGTGCGGACAAGGCGGATCGACAGTGAAATGCCTCTCAGGGGCTCGCCGAGATCGACAAAATGGCGGGCTTTACTCGCAAAAGTTCGCCCAAGTGTTGGTTTGGGCGTGGTCAGCGGGCGTCGAGGGCCTTGTAGTCGCGCTCGGTGTAGCCGGTGTAGATCTGGCGCGGGCGGCCGATCTTGCCGCTGCCGTCCTCGTGCATCTCCCGCCAGTGCGCGATCCAGCCCGGCAGCCGGCCGACGGAGAACAGCACGGTGAACATGCGGGTCGGGAAGCCCATCGCGCGGTAGATCACGCCGGTGTAGAAGTCGACGTTCGGGTACAGCTTGCGCTCGATGAAGAAGTCGTCGGTGAGCGCAACCTCCTCCAAAGCCTTGGCGATATCGAGCAATTCGTCGTCGCCGCCGAGCTTGCCGAGGATCTTGTCGGCCTGCTCCTTGACGATGCGCGCCCGCGGGTCGTAGTTCTTGTACACCCGGTGGCCGAAGCCCATCAGCTTGACGCCGTCTTCGCGGTTCTTCACCCTCTTCACGAAGTCGTGCACGTCGCCGTCGGCCTGGCGGATCTTCTCCAGCATCTCCAGCACGGCCTGGTTCGCGCCGCCGTGCAGCGGGCCCCACAGCGCATTGATGCCGCCGGAGATCGAGGTGAACAGGTTGGCCTGCGACGAACCGACCAGCCGCACCGTCGACGTCGAGCAGTTCTGCTCGTGATCGGCGTGCAGGATCAGCAACAGATCCAGCGCCCGCACGACTTCCGGGTCCACCTCGTAGGGCTCGGCCGGGAAACCGAACGTCATCCGCAGGAAGTTCTCCACCAGGGTCAGCGAGTTGTCCGGGTAGAGGAACGGCTGTCCCACCGACTTCTTGTAGGCGTAGGCGGCGATGGTCGGCAGCTTGGCCAGCAACCGGATCGTCGACAGCTCGACCTGCTCGTCATCGAACGGGTCGAGCGAGTCCTGGTAGTACGCCGACAGCGCGTTGACCGCGCTGGACACCACCGGCATCGGATGCGCGTTGCGCGGGAAGCCGTCGAAGAAGCGCTTGAGATCCTCGTGCAGCAGGGTGTGCCGCTGGATCTGGTGGGTGAACCGGTCGAGCTCGTCCTGCGTGGGCAGCTCACCGTAGATCAGCAGATAGGAGACCTCGAGGAAGTTCGACTTCTCGGCCAGCTGCTCGATCGGATAGCCCCGATAGCGCAGGATGCCCGCATCACCGTCGATGTAGGTGATGGCGCTCTTGGTGGAGGCGGTGTTGACGAAGCCCTCGTCGAACGTGGTGTAGCCGGTCTTGGCCAACAGGGAGCCAAGTGCGATTCCGTCGGACCCCTCCGTGGCCTCGACGATGTCCAGCTCAAGCTCACCACCGGGATAGTGGAGGGTGGCGTGCTCGTCTTTTTCTGCCACGTGAATCCCTTCGTCGCTGGAAGAACCGACCTCTGCCCTCAAAAGGTAGTCCCATTGTGGCAATCCCGCCCGCGCGGGGTGCGAGCAGGTTCAGACCAGCTGGGCGATCCCGTCGGTCATCCCGGTGAACTGAGCGAAGGTGGCGTCGATCCGGTCCACCGCGTCGTCGATGTCGACGCCCTTCCAGCCGGTGTCCCTGCCGAGGTCGGCCAGCGCGGTCATGTTGATCGCCACCCACACCGCGGCCACCAGTCGCAGGCCGCGGTCATCGAGGTCCACACCCATCCGTCGAGCGAGTACGACGTTGGCCGCATGCGGCCGGAACTCCATCACCGCCTGCCGCAGTGTCGGAGACGACATGATGATCCGCAGCGTGGACATCAGCCGGGTGGCGCTCAACCCGCCGCCGGCGTTCTTGGTGTCGCGGTACATCTTCGCCGTCGCCCGATACACCGCCTCCAGGGGGTTCATGTCCTCGGGCATGCGTTCCAACTCGACGGCGGCGACGTCGACGGCGTCGTCGACCAGAGCCATGCACACGGCTTCCTTGGTGGCGAAGTACCTGCTGAATGTCCTCGGCGAGACGTCGGCGATCGCGGCGATCTGCTCGACGGTGGTCTGCTCGAACCCCTGGCGTTCACATAGCTCGATGGCTGCGTCGATGAGCGTCGTGCGCGTGCGCTGTTTCTTACGTTCACGCAAACCCAGAGCAGCCGAATCCCCCGAGTCAGCAGGCATTGCAGGATGCTAACCCGACCGCCATTTGTTTGCCAAGGAAAGTGTCGTCCATCGAAATTTGGCCAGAGTCACACTTTGTCGTCGTCGGACGCGTGTTCGCTGGCCGATTCGGGGGCGTCGACGCCGGGACGGTTGACCCGGTAGCGGACGAAGACCGGCGCCAGGAGCGCGGCAATCACGACGCCCACCACCACCAGGCCACCGCCGCCCGCCGCGGCGATCGTGGTGCCGACGGCCGCCGCGGCCGCGCCGTGCACCGCGTCGGCCAGCCTCGGCCCGCCTGCGACGACGACCGTGAACACGCCCTGCAGCCGGCCGCGTACGTCGTCGGAGGCCGCCTCTTGCAGGATCGTGTTGCGGAATGCCGACGACACCATGTCGGCTGCGCCGCCAATTGCCAGAAATAGCAGCGCAATCCACAACATCAGGCCGGCAGTCCCGTCGGCGAAACCGCTCGCGACGCCGAAGCCGATCATCGCCACACCCCACACCAGGATCGCCACGATGACGGCCAGGCCCTGTCTTCGTACGCGCGGCAGCCAACCCGAGAACACTCCGCCGGATACGGCGCCGATCGATATCGCGGCGGCAAGGAGTGCCATCGTGGTGCCGCCTTCGACCGGCCCGCCGAAGCTCTCGTGGGCCATCTGAGGAAACAGCGCCCGCGGCATGCCGAAGATCATCGCGATCAGGTCGACGACGAACGACATCAACACCACGGTATGGCCGGCGAGGTAGCGGAAGCCGTCCAGCACCGCCCGGAATCCGTAGCCGGACGAGCCCTGCTCGCGCGTGGTCGGCGGTATCGGCTTGAGCCGAATGGTTGCCCAGATCGGGGCGATACAGGTGATGGCGTCGATGAGATACAGCGTCGAGAGATCGACCCAGCGGAGCATCACACCGGCCAAAAGCGGGCCCACGATGGCGCCGAACTGAAAGACGGTGATGTTGAGCGAGTTCGCTGCGGGCAGTTGATCGGCGGGCACCATGCGCGGGATCGCCGCCGACCGCGTCGGCTGGTTGATCGCGTAGAACGCCTGCTGCAACGACAGCAGGCACAGCACCACCCACACGTTGTTCATCGACAGCGCGGCCTGCAGCCACAGCAGCACCGACGCCACCGCCAGCCCGCACGAGGTGATGATGAGCAGCAATCGGCGGTCCATCGCATCGGCCCATGCGCCGCCCCACAGGCCGAACACCACGAGCGGCACGAGCGCGAAGAGGCCGGAAAGGCCGACGTAGGCAGAGTTCTGCGTGAGCGCGTAGAGCTGTACCGGCACCGCGAAGATGGTGAGGTTGGCCCCGATGACCGTGACGACGCCCGCGGCGAACAGCCGGCGGAAGTCCGGCGTCCGCAGCGGAGTGACGTCCGCGAAGAACCTCGCCACTACGGCTGGAGCCGCTCGATGCGGCCCTGCACAATCCGAATCCTGTTGTGCACCCGGTTCTCTCGGCCCTGCCAGAACTCGACGACCTCCGGTGCGATCAGGTAGCCACCCCAGTTCGGCGGCACCGGAACCTCATCCAGGTCGGCGAAACGCTCGGTGACACCCGCCAACTGATCCAACAGCGCCTCCCGTGATGCGATCGGGTGTGACTGGTACGACGCCCATGCGCCCAGCTGAGATCCGCGCGGCCGATGGCGCCAGTAGTCCTCGGTCACCTCGCGGGAAACCTTCGTCACCGGGCCACGGACGTGGACTTGGCGGCCAAGCCGGAACCACGGGAACGTCGCCGACGCGTACGGCGTGGTCGCGAGTTGCTCGCCCTTGTCGGAGTTGTAGTTGGTGAAGAACGTGATCCCCGACTCGTCCACGCTCTTGCACAACACGGACCGGGTCACCGGCCTGCCGTGCGCATCGACGGTGGCGACGACCATCGCATTGGGCTCGGCGATGCCGCCGTCTTCGGCGTCGGCTAACCACTTGCGCAGCAGGGCAACCCATCCATCGGCAAGCCAGTCGGTGTCCAGGTCGGGACTGCCGTCCTTCTCGGCGGAGCCGTACTCCACTCGCATTGCGGCCAGACGCTTGTTTTCTTCAGTAGCCACGCGATAACGCTACGCCCCGCCGTTTCGGCGGCATCTTGTTACCGACCGGTAGGAACGGCCGCTCCCGCGAGTGCAAGAATTCAGCCCATGACAGCGGTACCCGAGGATTTTGTACCTGGCCTTGAAGGCGTCGTGGCCTTCACCACCGAGATTGCCGAACCGGACAAGGACGGCGGCGCGCTGCGCTATCGGGGCGTCGACATCGAGGATCTGGTCAACCAACAGGTCACGTTCGGCGACGTGTGGGCGTTGCTGGTGGACGGGAAGTTCGGCCACGGCCTGCCGCCGGCCGAGCCGTTCCCGTTGCCGATCCACAGCGGCGACGTCCGTGTCGATGTGCAGGCCGGCCTGGCGATGCTGGCGCCGATCTGGGGCTACAAGCCGTTGCTCGACATCGACGACGACACCGCACGCGAGCAACTGGCCCGCGCTTCGGTGATGGCGCTGTCCTACGTCGCGCAGTCCGCGCGCGGCATCTATCAGCCCGCCGTTCCGCAGCGCACGATCGACGAATGCTCAACGGTGACAGCCCGTTTCATGACGCGTTGGCAAGGGGAGCCGGATCCCAGACACGTCGAAGCCATCGACGCCTACTGGGTGTCGGCCGCCGAACACGGGATGAACGCCTCGACGTTCACCGCCAGGGTGATCGCGTCGACGGGTGCCGACGTGGCTGCGGCGCTGTCCGGCGCGATCGGCGCGATGAGCGGACCGCTGCACGGCGGCGCGCCCGCGCGGGTGTTGCCGATGATCGAAGAGGCCGAGCGCACCGGCGATGCCGCCGCGGTGGTCCGCGGCGTGCTGGATCGCAAGGAGAAGCTGATGGGCTTCGGCCACCGCGTGTACCGCGCGGAGGATCCGCGGGCCAGGGTGCTGCGGGAAACGGCCAAGCGCCTCGGGGCGCCGCGCTTCGAGGTCGCCGCGGCACTCGAGCAGGCCGCGCTGAGCGAACTGCGTGAGCGCCGACCCGACCGCGCGATCGAGACCAACGTGGAGTTCTGGGCCGCGGTGATCCTGGACTTCGCCCAGGTGCCGACCCACATGATGCCTGCAATGTTCACGTGCGGTCGCACCGCCGGTTGGTGCGCGCACATCCTCGAGCAGAAGCGCCTCGGAAAACTCGTCCGCCCGTCGGCGGTGTACGTGGGACCGGGCCCGCGAAGCCCGCAATCGGTCGAGGGCTGGGACGAAATCGCGAAGAGCTGAGCCCGTGGCCTCCCCGGCGACGGCGTTCGAGTCGGCAGCGCGTAGCTTCGCCGATCTGGTCCGCCGCATACCCGGCGATGCCTGGGGCGGACCGGGCCTCGGCGAGTGGGACCTGCGGGCGCTTGTGGGCCACGCATCACGCTCGCTTGTCACCGTGATCGACTATCTGCAGACGTCCGCCGAGCGAGAGGATATGCCGACACCGCAGTCCTACTACGTGCAGATCGCCGACTACGCGTCGAACGCGGGGGCCGAGGCGATCGTCGAACGCGGCAGGCAGGCGGGGCGCGATCTCGGCGCCGACCCCGTGCGCGCCGTCGACGACCTGGTCGAGCGGGCCGTGGCCGCATTGGCTACCGCGGGAGAGCCGCTCATCGAAGTGATCGGCGGCCTCGGCATCCGGTTGCACACCTACCTGCCGACGCGGACGTTCGAGCTCGCGGTGCACAGCCTCGACATCGGCCGGGCCACCGGCCTTGCGGTCGACCTGCCCGCCGACGTGCTGGAGTCGGCCGCCGTGCTGGCGGCGGCCATCGGAGTCGAGATGGGTCGCGGCGACACTTTGCTGTTGTCGCTCACCGGTCGCGAGCCGCTGCCGCCGGGATTCTCCGTCGTCTGATTCGCGATGAGTTCTTGTCGGTGGCCGGGTCGATAGTGGTACCGCCCCAAGAAAACCGAGGAGACAATCATGGCCATTGAAGTTCAGCCCGCAGTACTGCCTCACCTGACCGTCGACAACGCCGCTGCGGCGATCGACTTCTACGTCAAGGCGTTCGATGCCGTCGAGCACGGCCGGGTCCCCGGGCCGGACGGCAAGCTGATCCACGCCTCGCTCGGCATCAACGGCTCGTCGATCATGCTCAACGACGACTTCCCGGAGATGAGCGGCGGCAAGTCGATGACGCCGAAGGCGCTCGGCGGCTCACCGGTGACCATTCATCTGGTCGTCACCGATGTGGACAAGAAATTCCAGCAGGCCGTCGACGCGGGAGCCACCGTCGTGATGCCGCTCGAGGATCAGTTCTGGGGTGACCGCTACGGCGTGCTCCAGGATCCCTTCGGGCATCAGTGGTCGATGGGCCAGCCGGTGCGCGAGGTCAGCATGGAGGAGATCGAGGAGGCGATGAAGCAGCAGCAGTAGCTGCTCATCATCGGCGCAGGCCGGCGAGCACCCGCTGGCGCAGCGTCGGCGGGGGCGCGGCCGCCGCGACGGCCACCATCTCGGCGACCGAGGTGAACTTGTCGCGCGGCCGCCCTCCGCCGCCGCGCGCGATCTCGGCTTCGTCGATGGCCCGCCATCCCGCCGCGTCGACCACATCCGGGCAGCGCTCGCGCACCAGCTTGGTCAGCTCGGCGGGTTTGGCGGCCGGGTCGGTGAGGCGGCCCGCGTTGTAGTCGTCGACGAGGCTCTGCACCGTCTGCAGCGCGCACGACTTGTTGGTGCCGATGAACCCGGTTGGACCGCGTTTGATCCATCCGGCGACGTAGCTGCCCGGCACCGGCCGGTCGGTCTGCGGGTCGATGACGCGGCCGCCGTCATTCGGTACGACGGCCGTCGCCTCGTCGAACGGCAGATCGCGAATCGGCTTGCCGCGGTAGCCGATCGACGTCAGCACCAGGCCGGCGTCGAGCCGACGGGCCTCGCCGCTGTCGGTGGCCGAGAACTCGATCCCGGTGGTTCGGTCCGAGCCGAGGACGCGGACCGGGGTGAGGCGGTACGCGAGCCGGATCCGGGGCCGGGTGGCAGGCGCCGATGCGTCGCCGAGCTTGCTGAGGACCTCGAGCTTGTTGCGTGCCAGCGCATCCTGCTCGTCGGCGAGGTCGGCCTGCACCAGAGCGTGATCGGCGGCGTCGAGCACCACCTCGGAGGTAGCCGTCAGCCCGATGAGCTCGGGCAGGGTGAACGCGGACTGGGCCGGCCCCCGGCGGGCGGCGATCACCACTTCGGTGACCTTCGACTGCCGAAGCGCGGCAAGCGCGTGATCGGAAATGTCGGTGCGCGCCAACGCATCCGGATCGCTCGTCAGGATGCGGGCGACGTCAAGCGCCACGTTGCCGTTGCCGATGACGACGACGCGTTCATGGCCGAGGTCGACGGGAAGGTCGGTGTAGTCGGGATGGCCGTTGATCCACGCGACGAGTTCGGTCGCGGTACCCGTACCGGGCAGTCCCATCCCGTCGATGTCGAGCCTGCGGTCGTTCGGGGCGCCAACGGCGTAGAGCACGGCATGGTGGTGGGCCAGCAGGTCGGCGTGCGACAGGTCTGATCCCACGTCGACGTTGAGGTAGAAGGTGAAGCCGGGCAGCTTCGCCACCTTGTCGAACAGCCTGGTGACGCGCTTCGTGCTCTGATGGTCGGGCGCCACACCCGCCCGCACCAACCCGTACGGCGTCGGCAGCTTCTCGAAGACGTTCACCCGCACACCCTTCTGGGTGAGCAGTTCGTCGGCGGCGTACATGGCCGCGGGTCCGGAGCCGACGATCGCCACGGTCAATGGGTTGGATTTGCGCGCATTGACTTTCGGCGCATCGATCACCGGGGCCAGCTTCGAGGTCGGAGGCAGCTTCTCGCCTTCGGGCCGGTCCGGGTAGAACGCCGCGTTGAGCGCGACGAACGGCAACTGCTCGGGTTCGAGGCGGGTATCCGGGGCGATCGCGCCGACCGGGCACGCCGACACGCACGCGCCGCAGTCGACGCATGCCACCGGGTCGATGTAGAGCATCTCGGCGGCGGCGAAGCCCGGTTCGTCCGGTGACGGATGGATGCAGTTCACCGGGCACGCGTAAACACAGGACCCGTCGCTGCAACACGACTGGGTGATTACGTGCGGCATCTGACTCCTAGGCGGCGGCCACCACGTGTTGCCGTTGCGGCTCACTGCGGTAGCGGCTGGGACGCCCGTCGATCTTGCAGATTCGCCACATCAGCGTGGCGATCGGGTTGATCAGACCGGTGTCGCGGCACAGCATACGGACATCGCCGAACATGTCACGCAGCATCTGCCGCGATTCGGGCGATTTGAAGAACACTTCCCTTCGCACCGAGCGCGGAATGTCGAATTCCTTCCAGAACGCCCGCGGCGGAACGATGATCGCCGAGCACAGCACGCGCATCACAATCGGCACGTAGATCGAGAGCCAGAACCGTTTGCGCCGCGGCAGTACGGGGACGCGCTTGCGCAGGTACTCGTGCGCGAACGAGATGTGCCTGGCCTCCTCGGCGACGTGGATCGCCATCACCCGCTCCATGATCGGATGCAGGGTCTTGCCCTCGCGCAGGACGTTCTTCTGCGTGTGGTCGATGGGCTCCTCACCGGCGAGGATGCCGAACCAGAACGGGATCGGCAGCGGACCCGCCACCAGCGGGATGGCCGGCTGGATCCACTTGAGCAGCCGCGGCATGCCGGGCACGTCGGCGCCGATGCGGTTCACCATCTCCTGGAACATCAACGTGTGGTTGCACTCCTCGACCGCCTCGTGCAGGCAGTAGCGGTACTCCGGGGAGCCGTTGGGGGTCCAGAACGCGTACTCCATCAGGCCGCGGATCAGGATCGACTCGAAGTGCAGGCCGACCTTGGCGACGTTGGCCTGGCGCCACATCCCGATCTGGATCTGACGCTCCTTCGACTGCGCCTGATACCAGGGGTGGCGGCCCAGCGGGTCGGTTGCGGGCAGGATCCAGCGTTCGTCGTTATCGACGACCGCGAACTCCGGGGAGTCCCAGTCGATGTCTGTGTAGGGGTTGAAATTTCGCCGCACCGATCCCTCGGACAGCGTCGTGAGCATGTCGGTGTATTCGGTGTCGTCAAGCACGTCCATGTTGCGACGCCAGCGCCGGACCATGCGTGTCATAGCCATCAGAAGCCCCTCTCAGAGGTTTACATATCTGGGCCTTGTGTCCAACGACGGTACCGCAGGTATCGCATATTCACCAGACCCCTTTCCGCACTGTGGCGAGGCGGGTCGTCCACTGCATGATGTGACACAGATCACAACAGAGAGCGCGACGACCAGGCTATTTCTTGCCGAAATCGCCGGCCGCGGTCATCTCGGCGCCATTGCGCACGACCGAGAATCCGGCGTCGGTCAGTGCGCAGTCGGTGATGATCGCCCGATGATCGGGGCTGTTCATCCACCACGTCACCGCGGCGCCAGGGGCACTGCGGGGGTCGGTGGTCCAGTACACGATCTCGCCGACCTGGGCATAGGGCGTGTAACCGGCGTCCGAGACGCGCTGCACCAGTGAGGAGCCGTCCGAACCGATGTGGCTCTGCACGCCGTTGTCGAGCATGTCTCTGGCATGCCGCGCTGCGGACGCCGTCAGCTGGGGATTGGGTGAAACGGGACCGCAGCCGTTCGCCGCGCGCGTGGCGTTGATCTCGCTCAGCACCGCGCCGCCCTGATCGTCGGCGCTGGCAGGTACCGCGGTGAGCATCGAACCGGTGATGCCCATCGCGACCAGCGCCGTCGCTGCTCCCCTGGTGACCACTGCCCTACCCCTGGGCTCCTTCTGCGGTCCCCGACCACCTCAATACCTACTCCGCGAACAGCCGTAGAACGGGGCTTTAATGAACTTCTCAAGGTTTTCCGTCGACGTTTCCGTCGACCCTCCCCGCAGGATCTGCACAACCCCGGTCACTACTCTTGACCGCATGCCGGAACTGACGATCCCCGCCGACCTCAAACCCAGCGACGGCCGGTTCGGCTGCGGGCCATCGAAGGTCCGGCCGGAACAGTTGCAAGCGCTCGCCGCCGCAGTCGACCTGTTCGGCACCTCCCACCGGCAGGCGCCGGTGAAGAACCTCGTCGGCCGGGTCCGCGACGGCGTCCGTCAACTGTTCTCCGCGCCGGAGGGCTACGAGGTCATCCTCGGCAACGGCGGGTCGACGGCGTTCTGGGATGCGGCCGCATTCGGGCTCATCGACAAGCGCTCACTGCACCTGACCTACGGCGAGTTCAGCTCCAAGTTCGCCTCGGCAGTCGCCAAGAATCCGTTCGTCGGCGACCCGATCATCGTCAAGGCCGATCCGGGCAGCGCCCCCGCGCCGCAGTCCGACCCGTCCGCCGACGTCATCGCCTGGGCGCACAACGAGACCTCGACGGGTGTCGCGGTACCCGTACAGCGTCCCGACGGCTCCGGCGATGCGCTCGTCGTCATCGACGCCACCTCCGCCGCGGGCGGTCTGCCCGTCGACATCACCGACGTCGACGCGTATTACTTTGCGCCGCAGAAGAATTTCGCAAGCGACGGTGGCCTGTGGCTGGCCGTCGTCTCCCCCGCGGCGCTGGCGCGAATCGAATCGATCGCCGCGGCAGGGCGCTGGGTGCCCGACTTTCTGTCGCTTCCCATCGCGGTGGAGAACAGCCTGAAGAACCAGACGTACAACACCCCGGCGATCGGCACCTTGATCCTGCTCGCCGAACAGCTCGACTGGATGCTGGCCAACGGCGGTCTGGACTGGGCTGTCAAGCGCACCGCCGACTCGTCGCAGCGGCTGTACTCGTGGGCCGAGGCGTCGTCGTATGCGACGCCGTTCGTCGCCGATCCCGCACACCGCTCGCAGGTGGTCGGCACCATCGACTTCAACGACGACGTCGACGCCGCGGCCGTCGCGAAGGTGCTTCGGGCTAATGGCATCGTCGACACCGAGCCGTACCGCAAGCTCGGCCGCAACCAGCTGCGGATCGCGATGTTCACGGCCATCGAACCCGACGACGTGACCGCGCTGACCCAATGCGTCGACTGGGTCGTCGAACGCCTCTGACCTCGGGCGTGTCTGCCGGGTAACGAGCAGATAACACAGTAGGGTGAGCTGCTAATCGGGCACGGCGTCCCGGCGCCATCGAAGCCCGGAGGAGGTCGGCATGCGGGAACTCAAGGTCGTCGGGCTCGACGTTGATGGCAAACGAATCATCTGCGAAAGCGACGACTCGAACGAGAAGTTCATCCTGCGTGCCGACGACCGGTTGCGTGCCGCCGTGCGCGGCGACAGGTCCGGTGCCAGTCAACCCCACCCCGATGTCGAGGTTTCAAGCGTGCTGCGTCCCAAGGAGATTCAAGCCCGGATTCGCGCAGGCGCATCCATCGAGCAGGTTGCGGAGTCGGCGGGGGTCGATAGATCCCGTGTCGAGCGATTCGCGCATCCGGTGCTGCTCGAGCGCTCGCGCGCAGCTGAGCTGGCAACCGCGGCGCACCCCGTTCTCGCCGACGGCCCCTCGGTACTCACGCTGCTGGAAACGGTCACCACGGCGCTGATCGCCCGCGGTCTCGACCCCGACTCCGTCGGCTGGGACGCGTGGCGCAACGAGGACGGTCGCTGGACGGTGCAGCTGTCCTGGCAGGCGGGCCATTCGCAGAACGCCGCGCATTTCCGGTTCACGCCTGGTGCCCACGGCGGAACGGTGTCCGCGTTCGATGACGCCGCGGCCGAGCTGATCGACCCCGACTTCGCCAGGCCGCCGCTGCGGCCGGTGGCCCCGGTCGCCGAACTCGCGATCGAGGAACCCAAGCCCCCGGTTGAGGTCGAGGAAGCACCGGAACCGCCGAAGCCTGCGCGGACGGCGCGCGCCCGCAAGGGCAAGCCGCCAGTTCCGGCCTGGGAAGACGTACTCCTCGGAGTGCGCTCCAGCGGCCAAGGCTAACTGAGCGTCAGCGCCAGCAGGGCCAGCCAGGCGCCTGCCACCCCGACGCCGACCCCGAGCACGAACCACCGCAGCACCGGCGTGTGCCGCCAGCCCCATACCGTCGGCGCGAGGCCGCCGACCGCGACGAGGTTGAGCCCGAGGGCGATCAGCGGGTGGACCCGGATCAGCCCCATGCTCAGCACCACCACCGCACCGGCGGTGACAACCGCGACGAACGCCGCAACGGTCAGACCGGTTCCCCACGGCGTCGAATCATCGGTCACGCGCCAAATCTAACCCGCTCATAGAAAGCCAACGCAGCGGCCGTGGCCACATTGAGCGAGTCCGTGCCGCGCGACATCGGGATGCGAACCCGGATGTCGCTGGCGCGCATCGCGGTCTCCGTCAGTCCGGGACCTTCGGCGCCGACGAGGATCGCCACGCGGTCGTCGCGGACGGTCTCCATCGCATCGGCGAGCGTCACAGCGCCCGCGTCCGGCGTCATCGCCATCACCCGAAAGCCTCTGTCCCGCAGGAGAGTCAGATCGGCGGGCCACGCCGCCGCCCACGCATACGGCACGAGCAGGGCGTGGCCCATCGAGACCCGAACCGCGCGGCGGTACAGCGGGTCGGCGCATCCGGTCCCGAACACCACGGCGTCCACGCCCAGGCCCGCGGCGTTGCGGAAGATCGAGCCGAGGTTCTCGTGGTCGTTGACGCCTTCGAGCACCGCGACGGTGCGCGCCGCGTCGAGCACTTCTTCGACCGACAGCTCGCCGGGTCGCGATGCGGCGGCGAGCACCCCGCGATTGAGGTGAAATCCCACGACGTCGGCCATCACCTCGGCCGACGCCCGGTAGTAGGGCGCGTCGGTGGCATCGAGGTCGCTTCCCAGTTCGCGCAGGCGTCGATCGGTGCCCAACATCGCACGGGGGCGAAACCGCGACGCCAGCATCCGCTGCACGACCAACACTCCCTCGGCGATCACCAACCCTTTACCGGACGGCAGGTCGGGCCTGCGGTCGACGCTGTTGAGGTCGCGGAAATCGTCCAGGCGCGGATCGGCGGGATCGTCGACGTCGACAACGGGACTCATGCCCCGCAAGCTACGCGACGGCCGCGCTCAGGCGCTCTCGTCGACGAGCGCCCTCATCAGGTCGGCAGCTACCAGCAAAGTCTTGCGCTGGTCGGGATCGAGGTGCGAAAGCCGCTCTTTCAGCCATTCCTGGCTAGCCTTTCGCTCCGCCTCGATCAATTCCACCCCCGACGGTGAAACCGAGACCAACACCTGACGACCGTCGGCCGGATGAGCACTTCGCGCCACGAATCCGAGGTCAGCGAGGGAGGCAATTACCCGTGTCATCGAAGGCGGCCGAACACGCTCGCGAAGCGCCAATGCACCCGGCGTCATTGCGCCCTCTTTGGCAAGCGTCGACAACGCCGAGAACTGTGACAACGACACCGAGGATTCGGGCCGGCGGAACCGCAATTGACGCGCGAGACGCATTACCGCCAGCGACAGGTCATTGGCCAATCGCGCCTCGGCATCTTTCACGTGTCCGAGGATAGTCAGCCATTCTTGCGATGCGCAGCCGAACAGGTTCGGCGTACCGGTTCGGCGCTTCGGACTAGGTTGGAAGCCGATGAGCGACGAACCGGCACTCGCCAAAGGGGCGGAACCCCCTGCCCTGCCCAAGATCTTGCTGGAACCGTGGCCGGTCATCATCGTGATCGCCACGGGGTGGCTGGTCGCCGCGATCCTCGCGTTCACGGTCACCGGGCTGCACGAGTGGCGTCCGATCACCGTCGCCGGCTTGGATGTCGGGGCGCTGGGGACATCGATCTTTCTTTTGCAGCGACGCGCGGTTCGGCGCGGTTCCCGAGGTGCGCAGAGCGGGTTGAGCTAAAAGCAATTCCACGCCGAGAAGACAAAGAGATGTGCAGGCAACTGACGCGAGCGCACCTCGATTTCGATATTCACCCGGCAAATATTTCGGCACTCACCGGGCGATTTCGCCCGTTCACCAGAACGAACCACCATCTGGACCACCATGCTTTACCAGGGTAATTTCAAGATCAAAAGGACAGGCAGCCATGACGGCGGACATTTCCGCGAGAAAAGCAATATTCGTCTCGGTGATCGATGACGACCCCCTTCGGGGGTCCCATTCCGCGCCGACCGCAAACGGTTCGACGGCGGTGCGGGGATGACCCGACCGGCCGACCACGAGCAACGCCTGCGCGATCTCAAGCTGCTGCGCCGGGTCCGCGACCGGATGGATCGCGAGTACGCACAGCCGCTGAACGTCGAGGCGCTCGCCCGCGGAGTGAACATGTCGGCGGGACACCTGACGCGCCAGTTCAAGCTCGCATACGGAGAGTCGCCGTATTCCTATCTGATGACCCGCCGGATCGAGCGCGCGATGGCGCTGTTGCGTCGCGGCGACATGTCGGTCACCGAGGTCTGCTTCGCTGTCGGCTGTTCGTCGCTCGGCACTTTCAGCACGCGCTTCACCGAACTGGTCGGCATGCCACCGAGTGCCTACCGGGAGAAGGCCGCGGGCGCGGCCCAGGGCATCCCGTCGTGCATCGAAAAGCAGGTGACGAAACCGATCAGAAATCGAGAAGCACCCGCCACACGGCTGCACCTAGCGTGATCGGTATGGACATCACGATCAACTCAAGCTTTCTTCCGCATGAGGATCCCGAGAAGTCACTGGCCTTCTACCGCGATGCTCTCGGCTTCGAGGTCCGCAAGGACATCGGTCGAAACTCCATGCGCTGGATCACCATCGGCCCGGTCGGCAGGCCCGACATGAACATCGTGCTGACGCCGCCCGCCGCCGACCCCGGCGTCACCGACGAGGAGCGACGCGTCATCGCCGAGATGATGGCCAAGGGCACCTACGCCGGCATCATGCTGGCCACCCCCGACCTCGACGCGGTCTTCGAGCGGGCGCAGGCCAGCGGCGCCGAGGTCATGCAGGAACCCACCGACCAGCCGTGGGGGGCACGCGACTGCGCGTTCCGCGATCCCGCGGGCAACACGATTCGGATCCAGCAGGTCGCATGAGCCAAGTGCTTGCCGACAGCCACGACACCATCCGGGTCACCGGAGCACGCGAGAACAACCTCAAAGACGTCGACGTCGAGCTGCCGAAGCGCAGACTCACGGTGTTCACCGGCGTCTCCGGATCGGGCAAGAGCTCGCTGGTGTTCGACACCATCGCCGCGGAGTCGCAACGGTTGATCAACGAGACCTACAGCGCATTCGTGCAGGGGTTCATGCCCAACCTGGCGCGGCCGGAAGTCGACGTCCTCGAGGGGTTGACGACCGCCATCATCGTCGACCAGCAGCGGCTCGGTTCCGATCCGCGCTCCACCGTCGGCACCGCCACCGACGCCGGTGCGATGCTGCGCATCCTGTTCAGCCGACTCGGCAAACCGCATATCGGTTCGCCGCAGGCGTTCTCGTTCAATGTCGCGTCGATCAGCGGAGCGGGTGCGGTCACGATCGAGAAGGCGGGCCGAAAGGTCAAGGAACGCCGCGAGTTCAGCATTACCGGCGGCATGTGCCCGCGCTGCGAGGGCCGGGGCTCGGTCAACGACATCGACCTGTCGGCGCTGTACGACGACAGCAAGTCTCTCAACGAGGGCGCGCTGACGATTCCCGGCTACAGCATGGACGGCTGGTACGGCCGCATCTTCCGCGGCTGCGGCTTCTTCGACGTCGACAAGCCGATCAAGAAGTTCACCAAGAAGGAACTCGACGCGCTGCTGTACAAGGAGGCGACCAAGATCAAGGTCGACGGCGTCAACCTGACCTACCTCGGGTTGATCCCGCAGATCCAGAAGTCGTTCCTGGCCAAGGACGTCGAGGCGATGCAGCCGCATATCCGCGCGTTCGTCGAGCGCGCGGTCACGTTCACCACCTGCCCCGAGTGCGACGGCACCAGGCTGTCGGAGACGGCGCGGTCGTCGAAGATCAACGGCGTCAACATCGCCGACGTGTCGGCCATGCAGATCACCGACCTCGCCAAATGGGTGAAGGGCGTCGAAGACCTGTCCGTCGCACCGCTTTTGGCGGCGCTGCGGCGCACGCTCGACTCGTTCGTCGAGATCGGCCTCGGCTATCTGTCGCTGAACCGGTCCGCGGGCACCCTCTCGGGTGGCGAGGCACAGCGCGTCAAGATGATTCGTCACCTCGGGTCGTCGCTGACCGATGTGACCTATGTCTTCGACGAGCCGACGATCGGGTTGCATCCCCACGACATCGCCCGGATGAACCAGCTGTTGCTGCGGCTGCGCGACAAGGGCAACACCGTGCTCGTCGTCGAGCACAAGCCAGAGGTCATCGAAATCGCCGACTGTGTCGTCGATCTCGGCCCAGGTGCGGGAGCGGCAGGCGGCGAAGTGGTGTACCAGGGCAGCGTCGACGGCCTCCGTGCCAGCGGTACCGTCACCGGTCGCCATCTCGGCGATCGTGCGGCGCTCAAGGACGCGGTCCGCACGCCGTCCGGTGCGCTGGAGATCCGCGGCGCCGACACCAACAACCTGCGCAACGTCGACGTCGACATTCCGCTCGGGGTGCTGACCGTCATCACCGGTGTCGCCGGCTCCGGTAAGAGCTCGCTGATCGAGGGCTCGGTGGCCGGTCGCGACGGCGTGGTGCTCATCGACCAGGCACCGATCCGGGGATCCCGGCGGAGCAACCCCGCGACGTACACGGGCCTGCTCGAACCGATTCGCAAGGCGTTCGCGAAAGCCAACGGGGTCAAGCCCGCCCTGTTCAGCGCCAACTCCGAAGGGGCATGCCCGAACTGCAACGGCGCGGGCGTCACCTACACCGACTTGGCGATCATGGCCAGCGTCGCGATCCCGTGTGAGCTCTGCGAGGGCAGGCGCTTCGACGCTTCGGTGCTGGAGTACACGTTCGGCGGCCGCGACATCAGCGAGGTTTTGGCGATGCCGGTCAACGAGGCTGCGGAATTCTTCGCCACGGGAGACGCGAAAACGCCTGCGGCGCACGCGATTCTCCAGCGGTTGGTCGACGTCGGGCTGGGTTACCTCACCCTCGGCCAGCCGTTGACGACGCTGTCGGGCGGCGAGCGGCAACGGTTGAAGCTGGCCAATCAGATCGGCGACAAGGCGAACATCTACATCCTCGACGAGACGACCTCGGGTCTGCACCTCGCCGACATCGAGCAGCTGCTCGGGTTGCTCGACCGGCTTGTCGATTCAGGCAAGTCGGTCGTCGTCATCGAGCATCACCAGGCCGTGATGGCACACGCCGACTGGATCATCGACCTGGGCCCGGGAGCCGGGCACGACGGCGGCACGGTGGTGTTCGAGGGCACGCCAGCCGAATTGGTCAGCAAGGAGTTCACGCTGACCGGTGAGCACCTGGCCGACTACGTCGGATCCTGATCGGGCTCGTCGGCCTGCGGTTCGTCACTCGCAGGCTCGTCGGCGGCCGCCTGCGGCTCGTCCGACTCGTCCGGGACGGGCGGTGCCTGCTCGATCACGTCGAGCACCCCGTCGTCGTACGGGTCGTACAGCGGCGAACCCGATCCCGCGGGCGCCGGGGTATCGGAGTGCGCGCCGCAACCGTATTCGGCATCGACCACATGTCCGTCGGCCGACAACTCGTTGGCGCAGACGCCGAACATCAAGCCGAGGGCACCGGATATCGGCACATAGAACCCGCAGTCGCGGCAGACCCGGCGGGTGGATCTGGCCATCGGCGACCCGGGGCCGTAGTCGCCGTCGTGCCAGCGCTGCGCGGCGGACATCCGACCCTCCGGGCTGAGCAGGCGGCGGCGGCCCAGCCCGAGCTCGTATGCGACGTCGTCGATGGCGGGGTCGCCGGTCGCGGCGAAGCCGGGCACCAGGCGGGGGTCTTCCACGGGCGCGGCGAGCAGGTCGCCGGGGCCCAGGTCGCCGGGCCGCAGCCGCTCCTGCCACGGCACCCACTTGGGCGCCAGCAGCGCGGTCGGTCCCGGCACCAGCACCACTTCGCTGATCGTCGCGTGGTCGGCGCCAGGGTGTGCGGCCACCACCACGGCCCACTGCCAGCCCTGATAGCCGGGCAAATTGGCCAGGAACCGGTGGGTGGCGGCGTTGGAGTCCTCGAGCGTCGCGCCCAGGTAGTCGCCGACGGTGTCGCCGCTGTGCTCGACGATCGCGGCGCGCGCCAGATCGACGGCGCCCATCAGCACCGCCTCCAGGTCCGCCGACCCTTCGATCGCCGGTACCTCCGAGCCGCCCTCGGTGGATTCCGTCACGCTGTCCACGCACCAATAGTGCCTGACCGGGCATCGTGCAGCCACACCCGGTCGGCTGCGCGGCGCCGTCACCGCGATGGGGGAGAATCTTGGTGTGACCGGATCGCGACGAGACCCCCGAAGCGGGCCGGGCGGACGCGATCCCCGGTACTACCCGCCGCGACCTCCCGCCGACCATGGCGACGAGCACCCCGGCATGGCGAATTACCCCTCCGACGGAGTGAACTACCGGCGCCAGCGCCGTACGCCGCCGCCGAGCGCCAACCGCTATCTGCCGCCGCTCGAGGAGCGGCACGCGCGGCGCAGCGACCCCGGCATCGGCGAGGGCCTCGGGCACAAGCCGACCGGTCCGCGCGGGGCGGCCCAGCGCAGCCGCGAGATGGGCTCGAAGATGTACGGCCTGTTCCACCGCGCGGCGACCGCCGACGGCGCCGACAAGTCGGGGCTGACAGCGCTGACCTATCCGGTGATGGCCAACTTCGCCATCGACGCCGCGATGGCCGTCGCGCTGGCCAACACCCTGTTCTTCGCGGCGGCGTCCGGCGAGAGCAAGAGCAAGGTCGCGCTGTATCTGCTCATCACGATCGCGCCGTTCGCGATCATCGCCCCGTTGATCGGCCCCGCCCTCGACCGGCTTCAGCACGGCCGCAGGCTTGCGCTCGCGATGTCGTTCGGGCTGCGTACCGTGCTCGCGGTGATCCTGATCGCCAACTACGACGGCGCGACGGGAAGCTTCCCGTCGTGGGTGCTGTACCCGTGCGCGCTGGGAATGATGGTGTTGTCCAAGTCATTCAGCGTGCTGCGCAGTGCGGTCACGCCGCGCGTGCTTCCGCCGACCATCGACCTGGTGCGGGTGAATTCGCGGCTGACGGTGTTCGGCCTGCTCGGCGGAACCATCGTCGGCGGCGCCATCGCCGCGGGCGTCGAGTACCTGTTCAACCTGTTCCACATGCCGGGCGCGCTGTATGTCATCGTCGCGCTGACATTGGCGGGCGCCGTGCTGTCGATGCGCATCCCGAAATGGGTCGAGGTCACCGAGGGTGAGGTCCCCGCCACGCTGAGCTATCACGGCGGGACGGGTGAGCTGCGTCGGCACCCGCACTTCTCCGAACCCACCGGTGCCCGGCAACCCTTGGGCCGCAACATCATCACCGCGCTGTGGGGTAACTGCACGATCAAGGTGATGGTCGGCTTTTTGTTCCTGTATCCGGCGTTCGTGGCCAAGTCGCACGACAAGAGCGGCTGGGAGCAGCTGATGATCCTCGGCCTGATCGGCGCCGCGGCGGCGATCGGCAACTTCGGCGGCAACTACGCCAGCGCGCGGCTGCAACTCGGCCATCCCGCACAGCTGGTGGTGCGCAGCACGATCGCGGTCACGTTGGCCGCGCTGGCCACAGCGTTGACCGGAAAGCTGTTGGTGGCCGCGCTGGCTGCGCTGGTGACGGCGGCGGCCGCGGCCGTGGCGAAGGCGTCCTTGGACGCGTCGTTGCAGGACGATCTGCCCGAGGAGTCGCGCGCGTCGGCGTTCGGGCGTTCCGAATCGCTGCTGCAGCTGGCGTGGGTGGCAGGCGGCGCGACGGGCGTACTGGTGTATACCCAACTGCACATTGGCTTTACGGTGATCTCGGCCGTGCTGATCCTCGGGCTTGCGCAGACGCTGGTGAGCTACCGCGGCGGCTCACTGATCCCCGGCCTCGGCGGTAATCGACCCGTGGTCGCGGCCCAAGAGGGCGGCTGGATCGACCCGGCCGGGGTGCCGCGCGAGTGAAGAAGGGCCTGGCCGTACTCGCAGCCGTTGTCGTGTTGGCCTCCGTCGCGACCGGCGTGCTCATCTGGCGGTTGACTCGCGATTCGGCATCCGAGCTTCCGGAGATCAGCGCGTATACCCACGGGCAGTTGGTGCGCATCGGCCCGTACTACTACTGCAACGTGCGTGACCTCGACGACTGCGAAACCCCGCGCACCGGCGGCGAATTGGTGATCGATCCGCGTCACGCCGACCCCATTCAGCTGTCGGTGCCCGCCGCCATCGCCAAGGCACCGTGGGTGCTGGTGCGCACCTACGAGAACGGCGACGTCGTCAACGAGTTCCGGCCTGGCAGCACGCACGCGGTGACCATTCCCACGATGGATCCGCGCCGCGGCAGGTTGTTCGGTTTCGTGGTGCAGCTACCGACCATCGTCCGCGACGAGCAGGGCAACGAGTTTCCCGCCGTGCACGCGGAGTGGTCGGTGCGGACGGTCTGGCCTCAACCGGCCGAGTGATCAACCGGTACCCGCTCGCCCTCCCGCGGTGGGCCGGGCGGGGTCCCGTCACCGAATGGCCTGCCGCCCAATGCTTGTCGGCCGTGGGGTGTCAGCCAATTGACGAGGTCGGGGCCCTTCGGCACGATCTGCGTCGGGTTGATGTCGGTGTGCACGATGTAGTAGTGCTGCTTGATCTGGACGAAGTCGATGGTGTCGCCGAAGCCCGGCGTCTGGAACAGGTCGCGGGCGTAGGCCCACAACACCGGCATCTCGGTCAGCTTGGACCGGTTGCACTTGAAGTGGCCGTGGTAGACCGGGTCGAAACGGGCCAGCGTGGTGAACAACCGGACATCGGCCTCGGTGATGGTGTCCCCGACGAGAAAGCGCTGATTCGCCAGTCGCTCGCTGAGCCAGTCCATCCCGGTGAACAACCGGTCGTAGGCGCTCTCGTACGCCTCCTGTGAACCGGCGAAGCCACATCGGTACACGCCGTTGTTGACCTCGGTGTAGATGCGCTGGGCGACCTCGTCGATCTCGCCGCGCAAGGCCTCCGGATACAAGTCGGGCGCGCCCTCGCGGTGGTACTGCTTCCATTCGGTGGAGAAGTCGAGCGTCATCTGCGCGAAGTCATTGGTGACGACCTGGCCCGTCGGAATGTCGACGATCGCGGGCACCGTGATGCCCTTGTCGTAGTTCGGGAAGCGGGCGAAGTACGCGTCGGCCAGCCGCGGGATCTTGAGCACCGGGTCGACACCGCCGGGATCCAGGTCGAAGGTCCAGCTGCGCTCGTCGTGCGTCGGCCCGCAGAAGCCGATGGAGAGCACGTCCTCGAGGCCGAGCAGGCGGCGAACGATGATCGCGCGGTTGGCCCACGGGCAGGCGCGCGCGACGATCAGCCGGTAGCGGCCCGGTTCGACGGGATAGCCGTCGCGGCCGTCGGCCGTGATACGGGTGGTGATGTATTTGGTGTCGCGGTTGAACTCGCCGCCGCTGGAGACATAAGCCACGTGCTCCAGCATGCCCGCTTGGAACGCCGGCCATCGTCACTGCGTCGTATTGCAGTGATCCCGTTCCTCGGTACGGAGGCCCGACGCGCCGGCGCGGTCAACCGCTATCAACTGGCCAACCATTACGACAGGGTCTTCCGCGATGTTTACGTTCCACACGGGCATGAGCTGACGGCTGCCGACAAGGCGGTCGCAGCGTGGCTGTGGTCTCGGCGCAAGGCGACCGTCGCGGGCATGTCTGCGGCGGCACTCCACGGTTCGCTCTGGATCGACCCGCATCTGCCCGCCGAGCTGAATCAGCGCAGCCAACACAGGACCGACGGCATCGTGCTTCACGCAGACACGCTGTGGGATGACGAAACACGTTCATTGCGAGGTATTCCCGTCACTACGGCGACACGAACGGCGTTTGACATCGGTCGTCGAGGACACATCGCGCTCGCGGTCGTTCGCCTCGACGCGCTGCTGCGCGCCACCGGCACCAAGGCAGCGGACGTCGCCGAACTCGTGGACCGCCATCGCGGAGCACCGGGCCTCATCCAGTTGCGGAAGGCCCTGCAGCTCTCCGACCCAGGCGCCGAGTCTCCACAGGAGACAAGGACACGACTACTGCTCATCGGGGCCGGGCTTCCCCAACCGCAGACGCAGCTCGCGGTGTACGACGGGCGGTTCATCGCCCGCCTGGACATGGGATGGGAGGAGTGGCGGGTCGGCGTCGAGTACGACGGGGCCCAACATTGGACCGACCCGCGTCAACGCAGCCACGACATCGAACGGCTGGCCGATCTCGAAGCGCTGGGTTGGCGGATCGTCCGGGTCAGCGCTGAGATGTTGAAGCGACGGCCTTGGCTCGTCGTTGAGCGGGTCCGCACTGCCCTGCGTCAGAACGGCTGCCGAGTCTGAGCTTGTGTGCGAGTTCTTGGAGATTTCTCGAGCACAAGCTCAGATCTGCCGAGGATTACGCCTGGCCGTCGAGTTCGCGTGCGACCGCGCGGACCACCTCGGAGACCCGGCGGGCGACCTTGCGGTCGGGGTAGCGGCCCTTGCGCAGCTCGGGCTGCACCGCGCTCTCCAACAGCGTGATCATGTCTTCGACCATGCCGTGCAGTTCATCGGGCGAATGCTTGTGCTCGGCGGCGGCGGCCTCGCGGCGTGTGCGCGACAGGCTCGGCGGCGACTCGAGGATCTTGACGCTCAACGCCTGCGGGCCGCGGCGCCCCGCGGCCATGCCGAACTCGACCTTCTGTCCGGCCTTCAGCGTTTCGACTCCAGCGGGCAAGGCTGACGACCGGACATAGACGTCCTCGCCTTCCTCCTGCGACAGAAAGCCGAAACCCTTGTCGGCGTCGTACCACTTAACCCGGCCGGTCGGCACTGGTCTCACCCGCTCGCAATCTCGTATCTACATAAGGAAAGCGTCCCGCCATTTCCGCTGGGACGCGCATGTGATCCTACTCGGAGGTCTCAGCGACCAGCACCCCCATTACTCGGTAGGCTGAAACCACCGCTGGAGGAAGAGATGCGCCTGATCCTGAACATCATTTGGTTGGTCTTCGGCGGCCTCTGGCTGGCGCTGGGCTATCTGCTGGCAGCGCTCATCTGCTTTGTCCTGATCATCACGATCCCGTTCGGGTTCGCCGCGCTGCGGATCGCGTCCTACGCGCTGTGGCCGTTCGGCCGCACGATCATCGAGAAGCCGGGCACCCGGCCGGGCGCGCTGATCGGCAACATCATCTGGGTGCTGCTGTTCGGCATCTGGCTGGCCATCGGTCACGTCATCACCGCGGTCGCGATGGCGATCACGATCATCGGCATCCCGCTGGCGCTGGCCAACCTCAAGCTCATCCCGGTCTCGCTGGTGCCGCTGGGCAAGGAGATCGTGCCCATAGACCAGGCGCGCTCGTTGCCCTCTGAATCCCGAGCGGCCGCATGACGGTGACATCGCTGGGCCTTCCGTCGGTGGTGCGGCAAGTGGGCCCCGCGCCGACGGACGGGCCCCTGCTGGACACCTACGGCCGCATCGCCACCGACCTGCGGGTGTCGCTGACCGATCGGTGCAATCTGCGCTGCACGTACTGCATGCCCGCCGAGGGCCTGGACTGGATGCCCGGCGAGGAGTTGCTCTCGACCGACGAGCTGACCCGCCTGCTGCGCATCGCGGTGGAACGGCTCGGCGTCACCCGCGTGCGGTTCACCGGCGGCGAGCCGCTGCTGGCCAAGCGGCTCGAAGACGTCGTGGCCGCCACCGCCGCGCTTGCGCCCCGGCCCGAGATCACGTTGACCACCAACGGAATCGGCCTCGACCGCCGCGCCGAAGGCCTCAAGCGGGCCGGGCTGAACCGCATCAACGTCAGCCTCGACACCGTCGACGCCGAGCACTTCACCCACATCACCAGACGCAACCGGCTGGGTGACGTGCTGGCCGGGCTGGCCGCCGCGCATCGGGCAGGCCTGAAGCCGGTGAAGGTGAACGCGGTGCTCGACCCCCAGACCGGACTCGAGGACGCGGTGTCACTGCTGCGCTTCTGCCTCGAGCACGACTATCAACTGCGCATCATCGAGCAGATGCCGCTGGACGCCGGACACTCGTGGTCGCGTGGCTCGGCGCTGAGCGCCGAGGAGATCCTCACCGCGCTGCGCCGCCATTTCCGATTGGCCCCCGACCCGGCGCCGCGCGGGTCCGCACCCGCAGCGCTGTGGTTGGTCGACGGCGGCCCGGCGACCGTCGGCATCATCGCGTCGGTGTCCGACGCGTTCTGCTCGGCGTGTGACCGCACCCGGCTGACCGCCGACGGCCAAGTCCGTAGCTGCCTGTTCTCTCGCGAGGAGACCGACCTGCGCGGGCTGATGCGCTCCGGCGCCGACGACGCCGCGGTCGAGGCGGCCTGGCGCGCGGCCATGTGGGCCAAGCCCGCGGGCCACGGGATCAACGATCCGGACTTCGTCCAGCCCGACCGCCCGATGAGCGCGATCGGGGGCTGACGGTGACGACGTCGACGCAGACCATCCAGCTGGCCGTGCGCTACTTCGCGGCCGCCCGCGCAGCGGCGGGCACCGAGACCGAGACCGTGCGTGTCGGCGCCGGAACGACGGTCGCGGACCTGGTCGACACGCTTGCCGCGCGCAACGCCGAGCTTGCCCGCGTGCTGCAGCGGTGCTCTTACCTCTGCGATGGAATCGCCGTACGCGACGAGGCGCTGACCCTCCTCGACGGCCAAACTGTGGACGTGCTTCCGCCCTTTGCCGGCGGATAAAAGTGATTTGCGTCACATAACGAAATGATCACAAGCTGGCCACGGGACCGTGATCTGCGAAAAACACCAGGAGAAACGCCCGGGACTCCTGCGGGTTTAGAGGCCTATTAATTTTTGCCACCAGGCGAAACGCCGCCACCGGCAAAAGATGAAGAAAACAAGATGAGCCGCTAGTTTCTTCCCCAAGCCAGTCGACCCTTAATCGGCTAGCCCTTTCTGTCCGATAGCGCCGAGCTCCATCCGTCGGGCAGGAAAACGACGAACAACACGGATGGAGGCGGGGGACCCACCGGTCCTTCGAAGAAATAAGGACCAGGAGCCGCGTGCGGTTCCTTGGGGTGAAGCCGAAACCGTTGCGATGACGGCAAGGCCGGGCAACCTCTCCAGCCCGAACCCGACAGCTGACCTCGTGGGCGCATCAGAGAGGATTCAACGCACCTATGAGTGGACGGCATCGCAAGCCCACTACATCGGCCAAATCAGTCGCAAAAGTCGCCTTTACGGGTGCAGTCATCGGTTCAGGCAGCCTCGCCCTCGCCGGGCAAGCTGGCGCCGCAACCGATGGTGAATGGGACAAGGTCGCAGCCTGCGAGTCGGGCGGAAACTGGGCAATCAACACCGGTAACGGCTACCAGGGCGGACTGCAGTTCGCGCCGGGCACATGGCGCAGCCACGGCGGCGCCGAATATGCGCCCGCCGCCCACCTCGCGACCAAGGAACAGCAGATCGCCGTCGCCGAGCGCGTGCTCGGCAGCCAGGGCCGCGGTGCGTGGCCGGTATGCGGCCGCGGCCTCTCCGGCGCCACCCCGCGCAACGTCGTCAACGACGTGCAGGAAGCCGTCCAGGAAGGCGTCGACAACGCGCTCGACGCCGCAGGCCTGAACGGCGAATTGCCGCCACCGCCTCCGCCGTTCGACCCCTTCGCACCGCCGCCGCCAGAGGGCGCCCCGGTCGATGCGCTGGCAGCCCCGCTGCCCGAGGCCCCCCCGCCTCCCCCGCCAGCACCCGAACTTCCCCCGCCGCCGCCGGCCGATGCCCTCGCGGCGCCGCTGCCGGAGGCCCCGCCGCCTCCGCCGCCTGCACCCGAGCTTCCGCCGCCGCCGGCTCCCGAGGCCGTCGACGTCGTCGCGATCGAGCCTTCGGCGATGCCGACGCAGCCGGTGCTGCTGGACACGCCGCACCCGGACGCCGAGGCGCAGATCGTCAATGCCTCGCTGGAGCAACCCGCACCGGATTGGGATGTCGCCGAGGCGCCCGCGGATGGCCCGCAGCAGTGGGCGCTGCACACCGCACCGCTGCCGCTGGAACCCGCGCCGCCGGTTCCACCCGCCCCTGCGCCCGCCGCCCCGGCGCCCGGCGCGCCGGATCCGCTGGCGGTTGTGAACTCGGTCGACATTCCGCAGCCCGCCTTCGACGCCGCCAACCAGGCGATGACGGGTGAGTTGCCTGCCGTGCCCGCCGAGATCCCGCATCTGGCCAGCCCGGAGAACCTTCCGCCGGGCGCCACGCTTGACCCGGTGGCAGCGGGCAACGAGAGCCCGAACGTCACCTACCTCAAGGATCTGTGGCACGCGATCCAGACGCAGGACATCACGGGTAAGGACGCGCTGCTGGCGCTGACCCAGCGCCCGCTCACCACCCGTGGGCCGGAGAACCTCAACACCCCGGGAGTCCCCCCGGCGCCGGCCGCTGAGGTTCCGCCTGCGCCTGGCGCGGCCGCTCCGGCTGCCCCGCTCGGTGCCGAGACGCCGATTCCGGATCCGGGCGCCGCAGTGCCCGCGCTGCCGGTCCCGCCGGCCGGCTGATCGCCTGCGGCTAAGCCGAATTCACCCATTCGTCGGAGCCGTCGGCGAAGAACTGGTGCTTCCACACCGGTAGCCGTGCCTTGACGCTGTCCACCAACCGGGCGCACGCGTCGAACGCCGCCTGCCGGTGATCGGCTGCGACGGCGGCCACCAGAGCGGCGTCGCCGATCTCCAGCGGACCGATGCGGTGGCTGACGGCGATGGCGCGCACCCCGCTGGACGCGGCCGCTATCTCGGCGGCCACCTCGGCCAGGGTCTGCTGCGCAAGCGGATGTGCGGAGTACTCCAGCCGCGTCACCGCGCGTCCGCCGTCGTGATCGCGCACCACACCGGCGAAGCCGACGACCGCGCCTGCGGCCTCGTGCGCGACCGCGCGTTCGTGGTCGGCGAGCTCGATGGTCTGCTCGGTCAGATCTGCCCGCAGCACGACGGCGGTCATCGCGTGTGGTCCTTGCCCGCAAGCTGATCGAGGGCATGGTCGAGGACGTCGTCGAGAACACCGAGACCGTCCTTCACGCCGCCGGTCGAGCCCGGCAGGTTCACGATCAGCGTGGAGTTCTTGACGCCGCAGACGCCCCGGGAGAGGACCGACGTCGGGACGTGCGGCAGCCCGGACCGCCGGATCGCGTCGGCGAGGCCGGGGATCTGGAAGTCGACGACGGCCGCGGTGACCTCCGCGGTCCGGTCGGTCGGTGAGATCCCCGTGCCGCCGGACGTGATCACCACGTCGGCCTTGTCATCGATCGCGGCGGACAGCGCGGTGGCCACGTCGGCGCCGTCGGCGACGACCGTCGGCGCGGGGGTGGTGATGCCGCGGCCGTTGAGCCAGTCGACGATGATCGGGCCGGTGCGGTCCTCGTACACGCCTGCCGCCGCGCGGGTGGACGCGATGACCACCCGTCCTGTTCGCGTCATGGCCGTATCCAGTGCCCTGTCTTGCCGCCCTCTTTGCGCAGCACCTTGATGTCGTCGATGGTCGCGGCGGGGTCGACGGCCTTGAGCATGTCGTACAGCGTCAGCGCGGCCACGCTGACGGCGGTCAGGGCCTCCATCTCGACGCCCGTGCGGTCGGTGCTGCGCACCGTGGCCGTGATGTCCACCTCGGTCTCGCCGATCGCGAAGTCGACGTCGACCCCGGTCAGCGCCAGCTGGTGGCACAGCGGGATCAGGTCGCTGGTGCGCTTGGCGGCGAGGATCCCCGCGATCCTGGCGGTGGCAAGGGCATCACCCTTGGGCAGGCCGTCCGATGCGATGAGTTCGACGACGTCAGCACGGGTGCGCAGGGTGCCCGCCGCGACGGCGGTGCGCTTGGTGGTGTCCTTGCCGGTCACGTCGACCATGTGGGCCGCACCCGTTTCGTCGAGGTGAGACAGCCGCCCAGGGCCGGTTGGATCGGCTTGCGCCACGGCTACCTGTTGACGACCGTGACCGGGTGTGTGTACGGCAGCTCCTCAGGAGGCAGCGGGAATGTCAGCTCGCCGAACGGCGACAGCGCGCCCGTGCGGTCGGCGGCCAGTTCGCTGATCGCATGATCGTCTTCTCCGTCGGTTGCCGGCCACCCTGGGTCCACGTAGCGGGCCTTCTGCGTCTTGTCTGCCACGCTGACATTGTGGCAGGCGCCGCGAGCGGTGGCGAGTCCGGTCCACTGCTTTACGCTGGTCAGTAATGTCCGAACACAATCCGGGCACCCCGCTGGGCGCCTGGCTAGCCGATTTGGAAGACGAACGGCTGATCCGGCTGCTGGAGCTGCGGCCCGACCTGACCCAACCACCGCCAGGCAGCATCGCCGCACTGGCCGCCCGCGCGCAGGCGCGGCAGTCGGTCAAGGCCGCCACCGACGGGCTGGACTTCCTGCGACTCGGGGTGCTCGATGCGCTGCTGACCCTGCACGCCGAGACCACCCCGGTGGCGCTGACCAAGCTCACGGCCCTGCTCGGTGACCGGGTCGACGAGGACGCGATCGCCGCCGCCGTCGACGATCTGCGCGAGCGGGCCCTGGTGTGGGGCGACTCCGAACTGCGGGTGGCCGCCGAGGCGTCCTCGGGTCTGCCCTGGTATCCCGGTCAGGCGGTGCTGGAGGGACCGGAGTACGCCGACGCAGAGACCGCCGACCGGCTGGCCGGCGTCGACGAAGCGCAGCGCGATCTGCTGCGGCGGCTGATGGAGGGCTCCCCCGTCGGTCGGACGCGCGACGCGGCACCGGGAACGCCGCCGGACCGGCCGGTGCAGCGTCTGCTCGCCGCCGGCCTGCTGCGGCAGGTCGACGCGGAGACCGTGATCCTGCCCAGGGTGGTCGGTCAGATGCTGCGCGGCGAGGTCCCCGGACCCGTCGAGTTCACGCCGCCCGACCCCGTGGTGTCGACGACGACCGCCAAGGATGTCGACGCCGTCGCCGCGGGCGCCGTCATCGACGTGCTACGCGAAGTCGAGATGGTGATCGAAACCCTCGGCGCCACACCGGTTCCCGAGCTCCGCAGCGGCGGCCTCGGGGTCCGCGACGTCAAGCGGTTGACGAAGGCGACGGGGATCGACGAGCAGCGCCTCGGGCTGATCCTCGAAGTGTCGGCGGCCGCCGGCCTGATCGCCACCGGCCTACCCGACCCCGAACCACCCGACGGCATAGGGCCGTTCTGGGCACCGACGGTGGCCGCCGACCGGTTCATCGAGTCGCCCATCGCGGTGCGCTGGCATCTGCTCGCGTCCACCTGGCTCGACCTGCCCGGCAGGCCGGGGTTGATCGGCGGTCGCGGCCCGGACGGCAAACCCTATGCGGCCCTTTCGGATTCGCTGTACTCGACCGCCGCACCGCATGACCGCAGGCTGCTGTTGAGCATGCTCGCAGACCTGCCCGCCGGTGCGGGGGTGGACGCCGCGCAGGCTTCGCGGGCGATGGTCTGGCGACGCCCGCGCTGGGCCGTGCGGCTGCAACCGCAGCCCGTCGCCGACCTGCTGACGGAGGCGCACGCGCTCGGCATCGTCGGGCGCGGCGCCATCACCGGCCCGGGCCGCAAGCTGCTCGCGGGCGACGACGGCGCGGTCGAGGCGATGGCCAAGGTACTGCCCGAGCCCATCGACCACTTCCTGCTGCAGGCGGACCTGACGGTCATCGTGCCCGGCCCGCTCGAACGCGACCTCGCCGAGCAGTTGGCGTCGGTGGCGACGGTCGAGTCGGCGGGCGCGGCGATGGTGTACCGGATCAGCGAGCAGTCGATCCGGCGCGCGCTCGACACCGGCCGCACCGCAAGCGAACTCCATGCGCTCTTCGAGCGGCACTCGAGAACGCCTGTGCCGCAGAGTCTCACGTATCTGATCGACGACGTGGCCCGTAGGCACGGGCAGTTGCGGGTCGGAATGGCCGCATCGTTCGTGCGCTGTGAGGATCCCGCGTTGCTCGCGCAGGCGATCGGCGCGCCCGCCCCCGAGCAACTGGAGATGCGGCTGCTGGCGCCGACCGTCGCGGTGTCGCAGGCACCGATCTCCGACGTGCTCGCGGTCCTGCGCAGCGCGGGCTTCGCACCGGCCGCAGAGGACTCCACCGGCACTATCGTCGACATCCGTGCCAGGGGCGCCCGCGTACCCGCGCCTGCGAACCGTCGCGTCCTGCGGCAGCCGACGCCCGCGCCGGGCCAGACGCTCAGCGCGATCGTCGCCGTGCTGCGCAAGGTGGCCGCGCAGCCGTTCGCGAGCATGCGGATCGATCCCGCGGTCGCCATCGCGCAGCTGCAGGAAGCCGCCCGAGTGCAGAGCTCGGTGGTGATCGGTTACGTCGACCCCGCAGGCGTGGCCACCCAGCGGGTGGTGGCGCCGGTGAGCGTCCGCGGCGGCCAGTTGACCGCGTGGGACCCCGCGACGGGCCGGGTGCGCGACTTCGCGATCCACCGCGTCACCTCGGTGGTCTCCGCCGACGACGACGCCTAGTGCTGCGCGGCGAACCCGTTGGCGTTGAGCCACGACAGCGTGACGTCGGCGACCTCCCGCCAACGGTGATCCATCGTCAGTGAGTGTCCGGCGCCGTCGAATGTGTGGAAGTTGGTGACAGCAGCGGACTTCGCGTACTGCTTGTACGCGGCTTTGGCGCTGACATGGGGGACGGTGTGATCGGCTGTGCCCGCCGTGATCAACAGCGGGCCCCGGCCCGCGTTGGCGGTGTTGACCTCAGCGGGTGAATTGGGAGTGAAATTGGCCGTCGCGGCCTCGAAGAGGGGCTTACCCGGCGACGGTATGGACCACTGCTCCCAGAGGGATTCGGACTCCGCTTCCGATAGCGCATTGCCGAACCCGTAGCGGAACTGCTTCGGCGTCAACGCCTTCGCGCGGCCACGGTTCAGCGGATTCCCCAGCACGGGAAAGGCCGACCGCAATTGGGCGAACGGCAACGGTTTGACGCCCTTGATGGGTGCCGGATCGATCGCCACCGCGGCAGCCACCTTGTTCTCGCCGAGCAGCTTCTGCGCAATCAGCCCGCCGAACGAGTGGCCGATGGCGACCGGCGGCGTGCTGAACTGCTCGATGATTGCCGCGAAGTGATACGTCAATTGGTTGATACCGAATCCGGCTTGCCCCCGTGGGATTTTGGCGGCTGGCTTCCGCCGTGTCGGCTTCGCCCGGCCACCGCGGTGCGATCGGCTGATGTCCGTTCGCCGTGAAGTACTCGACCCACGGTAGCCATGCGGTGTGCGAGACCCACAGGCCGTGGATGAAAACGATTCCTGCCACGGGTGAATCAGCTCGACCGGGACAACTCGAGCATCGCCTTGGCCACACCGGTTGCCGAAGCGGGATTCTGCCCAGTGACCAGCAGACCATCCGTGACGACGAAAGGTTCGAAGTCGGCCACTTTCTGGTAGTTCGCGCCGAGCCGGATCAGTTCGTCCTCCACGAGGAATGGCACGACATCGGTGAGTCCCATGGCCTCCTCTTCGCCGTTGGTGAATCCGGAAACCCGCCTGCCCTCCACAAGGGATCGCCCGTCCGGGCCTTTGGTATTGATGAACACCGCAGGTCCGTGGCAGACCGAACCAACGATTTTGCCTGCCGCAGCATAGTTTTCGATCAACGCTATGGACGCAGCATCGCCCGCTAGGTCGTAGAGCGGTCCATGCCCGCCGGGATAGAACACCGCATCGAAGTCGTCGACTGCGAGGTCGTCCAGTCGAACGGTGTTGGCGAGCGCCTTCTGCGCCTGTTCATCCGCCTCGAAGCGGTTCGAGGCGTCGGTGGCATACGGCGGTCGGGCGCTTTTCGGGTCGACAGGTGCTTTCCCACCCCGCGGAGAGGCGAGCGTGACGTCGTGGCCCGCTTCGGTGAACAGGTAGTACGGCCCGGCGAGTTCTTCATACCAGAACCCGGTAGGGATGTCGGTATCTCCCAACCGGTCATGGGATGTCAGCACGATCAGGATCTTCATTGCACACCTTTCCGTTTCGGCTCCAGTCATCAGTCGAACACCATGACCGCGCGGCCTACGACGTCACCGCGGCTGAGTGCCTCCAGGTTGTCGTTGACGTCGTCGAGTTTGACCGGAACCACGTTGTGTTTGATCAGGCCCTGGCCCGCCAGCGAAAGCACTTCGGCGAGGTCGTCGTAGTTACCCCAGAACGAACCGAAGTACGACTTCTCCCCGTTCGTGAACGGCAGCAGTGGCAGAACCACCTTCTGCCCCATCAGGCCAACGCAGGTGAGCGCGCCTTCCCTGGCCAGTATCGCCGCCCCGAGGGCCAACGACTCCTCGGCTCCGGCGCAGTCGAGGATCGCATCGACATCGCGTCGGCCAGTCAGATCTTCGAGAGCATCCTGTACCTCGGTGGCCGTCTTGCCGCGTGTGTTGACGGTGTGGTGTGCGCCGTTTTCGACTGCGACGGCGAGCTTTTCATCGCTGCGGCCGAATGCGACCACCGTGGCGCCGCCGCTCAGCAGACGGGCGTACTGCACTCCGTAGCTGCCGAGACCGCCGATGCCGTTCACCACGATTGTCCGGCCGGCGCCCACCTTTCCTGCCTGCCTGAGCTTCTTCATTCCGCGATATGGCGTCAACCCGGCGTCGGTCAGCGGGGCCAGCGTCTCGGGTCGCGGGTCGAGTCCGTCGGGGACGGCGATGACATGGCGGTAGGGAACGGGCATGTACTCCGCGAAACCGCCGGGCGGCCCGAACCCCGCCATCTGGCCGTTGCCGCATATCTGTTCGTTGCCTTCACGACACTGCCGACATGTGCCGTCGCCCCAGTTCGGGTTGACCACGACGAGATCGCCGTCGGCCAGGCCGGCGCTGCGCGGCACATCCGCACCGACGGCCGCGATTCGGCCGGCCACCTCGTGTCCCGGTGTGATCGGATCCGCCAGCGGAGCCCCCTGTGTGAAGTAACCCTCGATGAGCTGACAGTCGCTGCGGCACATCCCCGTAGCCGCCACCTTCACCAGGACGTCGTCCGGGCCGATGGCCGGAACCTCGATTTCCTCGAGCCGTAGTGGCTCGTTGTATCCGTGCATACGCGCCGCTCGCATGAGCATGTGTGACTCCATGAACTCGACTCGGATGAGGCTCCCGCCGACGCTATTGCAGACGTCTTCACGAACAGTGGACGATTTGTGGATGCCGGCGTGCTAGGCGAGGCCGCTCAAGAACTGCTCGGCGCGGTCGGCGAAGAGGTGGGCTTCGCGCTCGATCGACAGCGCGCGCGCTCTCTCGCCCGCCGCCCGCACCACCGCCGCGGGCTCCCCGCGTGCCTCGAGCAGTTGCGCCCGCAGCAACAGGAGCAGTCCCTCGGAGCTGCGTTGACCGTGGGCATCGAGGTAGAAGTCGGCCCGGTCAAGCGCCACGGCGGCATCGTCGGTCAACCCTGCGGCCAAGTACATCTCACCGAGCAGTCCATACCAGGTGGACACGCACGAGCGAGGTGGGTCGAGAAGGTTCGTGGCAATGACGCGCTGCGCCTCGCGGATGGCTGTGAGCGGCTCGTCACCGGTCAAGGCCATCGCCCAGCATCGGGCCAGGCGCTGATAGGTGCCCAGGAACACAAACGAATAGCCTGGATCCGCCGCGATTCCGAGCTCAGCTCCCCGCAGCGCCCATTGCGGGTCGCCGACTATCGCGGCGGTCCTCGCAACCATCGTGGCCCACACGGTGATTCGGTACGGGTTGTCACCGGCAACTACCTCGAGTGTGTCGAGCAGTGCCCGCGCCGCGTCGACGTCTCCGTGCTGCGCGGTTATCTCCGCCATCATTCCGGTCATGAGCAACAGCAGGTCTGCCAGGACCGGATCTTCCTCGTGCCGTGCGAGTCCCTCCAAAAGGGTCTGCTCGGATTGGCTGAGGTAGCGGATCGATTCACCGACGTTGCCGAGGTGCCACTGATGGATCCCCCAAGCTTGCAGGCCATATGTTCGCATCATCGGATCGGACGCCGCATAGCCCTGCTCGAGCAACCGACGGGCGAGTGGGCCGCTGCGGTCGAGTTCGATGCCTTGACCGTGAGCTGTCCAGCGGGAGAACAGGAAGCCGGTGGCTTCGAGGTCCCGGCCGAGGTCATGCGCCAAGTGCTCAGCACGCTCCAGGAGGTCGACGGCTGCTGAGCCGTACATCGAGCGCATTCCAACGACGGCGGTCAGCTGCGACAGTGCCGAGAGTTCGACCTCGGCGAAACCGCCTTTTCTCGCAACGCGGACGGCGGACCTCAGGTGTGTCTCAGCGGCTTCGAGCGCGGACTTCGTCGCCGCACAGCTGCCGGCGCGCACCAATGCGCTTGCAGTACGGTCTGATTCAGCGAGAGGACCGGCCGACCAGAGATGAAAGGCGAGGCGCTCGGCGACGGATTCGTCGTCTGCGTCACCCTGCTCGAGCGCGTTAGCGATGCCCGGCAGGACCGACCCGCCGAGGATGCCTTCGCGCGGCGCAACCAGGCGACCGAGGTCGCTGTCGAGCCAGCCCTCCCGCACCGTTTCGGGCAGCGCGGCCACCACAGAGCTGACCGCCTGCACCCATGGCCACATCGACGGCGTCCCGTCACCGTCGAAACATCTGCCCCACACCACCAGCGCCCCGCGCCGCTCCGCCTGTGCGGCAATCTCTTCGAGAAGCCGCGTCTTACCCACGCCCGGCTCGCCCTCCACGATGGCGAGTCCATGACCGTCCGCGAACGCCGGTTCCATCGCCTGCCGCAGTGCCGCGAGTTCGTCGGCTCGGCCGATCAGCTCTTCGGTCGATGGCTGCCCGGCCTCCCGCACGGCAGCGGGTGCCAACGTCTGGCGCAATACCCGCTCGTGCGCGGCCTCGAGGCTGTGGCCCGGATCGATGCCGAGATCCTCGGCAAGGCGAGCACGTATCGCGCGAAAGGCAGACAGCGCCTCGACGTGACGCCCTGCTGCGCCGAGCGTTGTGACGAGACCGGCGTGCACCGGCTCGTGCAGCGGAGCGACCACCGCGGCCAATCGCAACGGCGCCAGCACCCGTTCCGGCTGACCGAGCGAGATCGCGAGTTCTGCCGCGGCCGCGCACGTGTCGAAGAACTCGTCGTTCAAGGCGGCGAATATCGGCATGGCCGCAGGTTCCTGAGCCAGTCCGGCACCCGCTGGGCCGCTCCAGAGGTCAAATGCTTTGACGTAGTTGTCGAGAGCCGCCTCGTGGCGGCGTTCTTCGCTGGCGGCCCGGGCGGCGGTGACGAACTCGCGGAAGTCGACCAGGTCGAGCACGCCCGCGCCGGCCGAGAACAGGTATCCGTTGCCTCTGCGCAGCAGGTGCGAGCCGGCGCCCCTGGGTGCCAGCGTGGGCTCCATCAGTCGCCGCAGCGCGCCGACGTACTTGTGGATGACGTTGAGCGCACTGGCCGGGGCCCCCGCGCCCCAGATCAGGTCGACGAGCTCGGCCGTGCTGATCGGATGTCCCACCCGAGCGAGCAGTAGCGCGAGTAGATACGCCTGCTGCGGCGGCCCCGCGTCGACGTCGACACCGTCACGCCAGATACGCAACGGACCGAGGATCTGCAAACGCACGGTATTGGCGGGGGCGGCGGCACCGATCGGAACAACCACTCCGTCACCTCCGGACCGAGGGGACCAGCGCATTTGCCGGGCAGTTCTCGGTGAGCATACTGCGCACACCCGGTGAGCGCGCGCCGCAGGTGCGCGTCCGATCCCGACACGCGGCGCAATAACCGCAGCTCATGGGCGCTCGATGCAAACGAGGTCGGACGAGTCCGGATAATGGACAAAATGACCGACGGCCCCCTGATCGTGCAGTCCGACAAAACGGTGCTGCTCGAAGTCGACCACGAGCAAGCCGCCGCTGCGCGGGCGGCGATCGCCCCGTTCGCCGAACTGGAACGCGCACCCGAGCACGTGCACACCTACCGCATCACGCCGTTGGCGCTGTGGAACGCGCGCGCCGCAGGCCACGACGCCGAGCAGGTGGTCGACGCGCTGGTGTCGTTCTCTCGCTACGCGGTGCCGCAGCCGCTGCTCGTCGACATCGTCGACACGATGGCCCGGTACGGCCGCCTGCAGTTGGTGAAGCATCCGGCGCACGGCCTGACGCTGGTCAGCCTCGACCGCGCGGTCCTCGAGGAGGTACTGCGCAACAAGAAGATCGCGCCGATGCTGGGCGCCCGCATCGACGACGACACCGTCATCGTGCACAACAGCGAGCGCGGCCGGGTCAAGCAGATGCTGCTCAAGATCGGCTGGCCTGCCGAGGATCTGGCCGGCTATGTCGACGGCGAGAAGCATCCGATCAGCCTGGCCCAGGACGGCTGGCACCTGCGCGACTACCAGGAGATGGCCGCCGACTCGTTCTGGGAGGGCGGCTCCGGCGTCGTGGTGCTGCCGTGCGGTGCGGGCAAGACGCTCGTCGGCGCCGCCGCGATGGCGAAGGCCGGTGCGACGACCCTCATCCTGGTCACCAACACCGTCGCGGGCAGGCAGTGGAAGCGCGAGCTGATCAACCGCACGTCGCTGACCGAGGAGGAGATCGGCGAGTACTCCGGCGAGAAGAAGGAGATCCGCCCGGTCACCATCGCCACCTACCAGGTCATCACCAGGCGAACCAAGGGCGAATACCGCCACCTCGAGCTGTTCGACAGCCGCGACTGGGGGCTGATCATCTATGACGAGGTGCATCTGCTGCCCGCCCCGGTCTTCCGGATGACCGCCGACCTACAGTCGCGGCGCCGACTTGGCCTGACCGCCACGCTGATCCGCGAGGACGGCCGCGAGGGCGACGTGTTCAGCCTGATCGGGCCGAAACGCTACGACGCGCCGTGGAAGGACATCGAGGCCCAGGGCTGGATCGCGCCCGCGGAGTGCATCGAGGTCCGGGTGACGATGACCGACAACGAACGGATGCTCTACGCCGTCGCCGAGCCCGACGAACGCTACAAACTCTGCTCGACGGTGCACACCAAGATCGCGGTGGTGAAGTCGATCCTGGAACGTCATCGCGGCGAGCAGACGCTGGTGATCGGCGCGTACCTCGACCAGCTCGACGAGCTCGGCGCAGAGCTCAACGCTCCGGTGATCCAGGGGTCGACGAAGACGGCCGAGCGGGAGGCGCTCTTCGACGCGTTCCGCCGCGGCGAGATCAGCACGCTGGTGGTGTCGAAGGTCGCCAACTTCTCCATCGATCTCCCGGAAGCCAGTGTCGCGGTTCAGGTTTCGGGCACCTTCGGATCGCGTCAGGAGGAGGCGCAACGGCTTGGGCGGCTGCTGCGGCCCAAGCACGACGGCGGCGGGGCGGTGTTCTACTCGGTGGTCTCACGCGACAGCCTGGACGCGGAGTACGCCGCACACCGTCAACGCTTCCTGGCCGAACAGGGTTACGGCTACGTCATCAAGGACGCCGACGACCTGCTCGGCCCGGCGATATGACCCAACGAGTACGTCGCGTCATGCCGGTGCTCACCGTGCCGGATATTGCGACCGTGCGCGACGCGTTCGTGCAGGTGCTGGGCTTGGGCGAGGTGATGAACCTCGGCTGGATCGCCACCTTCGCCGACGAGGACCTGCGCCACCAGGTGAGCCTGATGACACGGGATGCGACGGCGTCGGTCAACCCGAATGTGTCGGTCGAGGTCGACGACGTCGATGCCGCCTACCGCGCCGCGGTCGTGGCGGGGCTGACGATCGTGCATCCGCTGCGCGACGAGGACTGGGGTGTGCGGCGGTTCTTCTTCGCGGACGCGGCGGGCAACGTGGTCAACGTGCTCAGCCACCGCGGCTGACGGCTAGATGTGTGGCCCAACGCGTTTCGCGACGGTCAGTAACACCGCCGAATCCTCCAGCGCGTGCAGTCCGTGGCGCGAAGACGGGATGATGATGTGATCGCCCGGCAAGCCTTCCCAGCCCGCCTCTGCGTTGGTGACACGCACCCGACCCTGCAGTACCTGCAGCGTCGCCTCCCCCGGGCTTTCGTGATCGTCGAGACCGGTGCCGCCCTTCAGCGCGATCAGGGTTTGCCTCAACACGTGCTCGTGGCCGCCGTAGACGGTGTGTGAGCTGCGGCCGCTGCTGGCCGCGCGGGCCGTTTCCAGATGCTCACGCGCCAGGGCGGTGAGAGAGACCTTGTTCATAGCCCGAAACCCCTTCGAAAAGACCGGACACGGCAGAAGTGCTGGGGTGGCCATTCGCCTCGCATGGGCTGTCGAGACGAACAGCTACCACCAACACCATTCTCGCCAACCGGCGCTACCGCAACGGGCGTTCGCGCGACTAGTGGGCGATTGCCTTCTCGGCGCCGACCCCCGTCAGCGACCGCACCTCCAGTTCGGCGTCGATTCCGGGGTCCGACACGTCCTTGGCGGTCAGCGTGCCGACGATGCCGAGCACGAAGGCCAGCGGAATCGACACGATGCCGGGGTTGGCCAGCGGGAACCACGCGAAGTCCATGTTCGGCAGCATCGCGGTCTTGCTGCCCGACACCGCCGGGGAGAAGACGATCAGCACGATCGTCGAGATCAGCCCGCCGTACATGCTCCACAGCGCACCCCGGGTGTTGAAGCGTGGCCAGTACAGCGAGTAGACGATCGTCGGCAGGTTCGCCGCCGCGGCGACCGCGAAGGCGAGCGCAACCAGGAACGCGACGTTCTGCCCGTTGGCGAGGATGCCCAACCCGATCGCGGCCACACCCAGCACCACCGCGGTGATGCGGGATACCCGCACCTGCTCGTCCTCGGTCACCTCGTGGCTCTTCATGACACTCGCGTACACATCGTGCGCGAACGAGGTCGACGCCGTGATGGTCAACCCGGCGACCACCGCGAGGATGGTGGCGAAGGCGACCGCCGAGATCACACCGAGCAGGACGACGCCGCCGAGTTCGAAGGCCAGCAGTGGCGCGGCGGCGTTCTGACCGCCCGCGGCCGCCAGGATCCGGTCCGGCCCGACGATCGCGGCGGCGCCATAGCCCAGCGCGAGGGTGAACAGATAGAAGGCGCCGATCAACCCGATCGCCCACACGACCGAGCGGCGGGCCTCCTTCGCCGTCGGCACGGTGTAGAAGCGCATCAGCACGTGCGGCAGACCGGCGGTGCCGAGCACGAGCGCGATGCCGAGCGAGATCAGGTTGATCTTCGACATCGTCGACCCGCCGTACTGGGCGCCGGGCGCCAGCACGTCGCGGTTGGCGACCGCCTCGTTGGCCGAACCGGAGATCGCGGCCTGGGCCGAGCCCAGCATCGACGAGAAGTCCAGCCCGAACTTGGCCAGCACCATGACGGTCATGATCGCCGCGCCTGCGATCAGCAGCACGGCCTTGATGATCTGCACCCACGTGGTGCCGCGCATGCCGCCGATCAGCACGTAGGCGATCATCAGCACGCCGACGACCGCGATCACGACGCTCTGCCCGCCGCGGCCGTTGACGTCGAGAAGCAACGCGACCAGGCCACCGGCGCCTGCCATCTGCGCCAGCAGGTAGAACAGCGAGACCGTCATCGTCGACGTTGCGGCCGCCAGCCGCACCGGCTTCTGCTTGAGCCGGAAGCTGAGCACGTCGGCCATGGTGAATTTGCCTGTGTTACGCAGCAATTCGGCGACCAGCAGCAGCGCCACCAGCCAGGCGACCAAGAACCCGATCGAGTACAGGAAGCCGTCGTAGCCGTAGACGGCGATGGCGCCCGCGATCCCGAGGAAGCTCGCGGCGGAGAGGTAGTCGCCGGCGATCGCGATGCCGTTCTGCGGGCCGGAGAAGCCGCGGCCACCGGTGAAGAACTCTGCGGCGCTTGACTTCTTGCGGCCCGCGCGGATCACCACCATCAACGTGATGACGACGAAGGCGGCGAAGATCGCCATGTTGGCGACGGGGTTGCCGACGGTCGAGTCGGCGGCGGCGAGCAGGGTCATGATGCCTCGCCCTCCATCTCGACGCGGATTGCCTCGGCCCGCGGGTCGAGTTCGGTGTTGGCGAACCGGACATAGAGGCCGGTGATGACGAAGGTCGTCACGAACTGACCAACGCCGAGCAACAATCCGACGTTGATGTTGCCGAAGACCCTGGTGGCCATGAAGTCGGTGGCGAAGGCGCCGAGCACCACGTAGAGCCCGTACCACACCAGGAAGAAGGCCGTCATCGGAAACACGAAGCGGCGCAGCTTGTTTCGAAGATCCTGAAATTCAGGACTCTGTTGGACCGCGATGTACTGCTCTCTGCGCGCGGAGAGCGCGTCTCGTTCCGGCAAACCCGTGAGGGACACTGAAGGCCTCCTGTCGTCTGTGAGCCGGCCTGAAGCCGGTGACCTCTTGAGACCTTCCTCACATCCGCGGGCGCTGCCTAGGGCCAAACGGTCAAGCCGTCGAGGCGTGCGGTGAGCGGTCGGTGCAGCACGACGAACGGCACGCCGTCAGTCGCCGGGGGTGCGCTCCACGCTCATGCCGAGGCGTTCGGGCAGGTGCATGCGCGCAAAGATGCGGGCCGTGTCGGTGGGGATGGACGAATGGGTCAGTTGGCTCGCGACGACCATCGTCACGAACGCCACCGGCACGCTGATCGCCGCGGGGTAGCCCGCCAGCATCGCGGGCCAGCCACCGAGCAGTTCCTCGTCGATGCCACCGGCCAGGGTGAGCCCCGCCGCGCCGCCCGAAAGCGCGCCACCGACCACCAGCCCGCACAGCGCACCCGCGGCGGTCAACCCGCGCCACCAGATGCCAAGCACCAGCAGCGGACACAGCGTGGACGCGGCCACCGCGAACACCAGCCCGACGTTGCGCGACAGCTCCAGCGTCGACGCCGCCAGCGCCAGCGGTAGCGGCAGGAGGCCGCCGATCAGCGCGGCGATCCTGAAGTCGCGCACCCGGCCCCGCAACACGTCGGTGGCCAGCGCCCCCGCGATGCTCACCAGAAGACCCGACGACGTCGCCAGGAACGCGGCGATCGCCCCCGCGGCCACCAGCGCGCCGAGCACGCGACCGACCGCCCCGGCGATCGCCGCCTCCGGCATCAGCAGCACAGCCGCGTCGGCGGTTCCGGTGATCAACAACTGCGGCACATACAGTCGCGCGAAGACACCCATCAGCGTCGGGAACGCATAGAACACCGACAGCAGGAGAATGACGGCGAGTGCGGTGCGCCTGGCCGCCCACCCGTCCGGGTTGGTGTAGAACCGCACCAGCACGTGCGGAAGCCCCATTGCGCCAAGGAATGTCGCGATGATGATGGACAGCACCTGATACAGCGGATGCATTCCACCAAGCCCGCCGCCCGAGCCGAGCCACTCATCGCCCGTGTTCGGTGCCCCCGACACCACCGGCGTGGCCGCGCCTGGCGCCAGCGTGAGCGTGCTCCCCGCGCCGAGCGTGTGCGTGCCTTTAGACGGTATCGGTGCATCGGCCACCGGTCGGCCGTCGAGCGTGCCCGACATCATCAGGCCCGCGGGTTCGTCGACCTGAACCACGACGTCGGTCTTGATCGCGACGGTGGTCGTCTGCGGAACCGTCGGCGGTAACGGCCCGCCGAGCGGGGCGGGGTCGGAGAAGAACAGCACGAGCAACGCCAGAGCCGGGATCGCGATCGCGGTCAGCTTCAGCCAGTACTGGAACGCCTGCACGAACGTGATGGACCGCATGCCGCCGCCGACCACATTGCCGATGATGATCGCCGCGACCGCGACCGGCCCGACCCACACCGGCAGCCCGAGGAGGATGTTGATGGTCAGGCCGGCACCCTGATACTGCGGCACCAGGTACAGCACGCAGATGACCGCGACGAACAGCATCGTCACGGTGCGCAATCGTGCGGAGCGCAGCCGGAAGTCGGTGAAGTCCGGCACAGTGTAGGCACCCGACCGGCGCAGGGGCGCGGCCACGAACAGCAGTAGGGCCAGATAGCCGGCGGTGAAACCGACGGGATACCACAGCGCGTCGGCGCCGTATTTGGCGACGAGCCCCGCGACACCGAGAAACGAAGCCGCCGAGAGGTATTCACCGGAGATCGCGGCCGCGTTCGAGCGCGCCCCGACCATGCGGGACGCGACGAGGAAGTCCGATGTGGTGCGCGACAGCCGACCGCCGTAGATGCCGACGGCGACGGTCGCGAGCGCGGCGGCCACCAGCGCTGCCGCGGTCAGGGCAGGCGACGGGGATGCGGTCATGGTTCGTCGTCCACCGCGCGGATGAAGTCGCGCTCGCTCTGTTCGGCCAGTCGGACGTACAGCCGGCCGACGCCGTAGAGCAGCGGGTACATCAACACCGCGAGCACCAGCCAGTTCAACCGGATGCCGAGCACCGACAACGCGGCGAGTTCGGGAAAGAGGCTGCCGCCCACGGGAATCACGATGACGGCGAACATGACGACCGCCGACAGTCGCAGCGCGAGGCCGAGTTGCGCCCGCACCAGGCCGCGCACCAGCGCGTCGCCGACCTCGGTCTGTTCCTGCACCTCGATGCGGGTGCGCACCATCCGGGCTCCTCTGCGGTGCGCCAACACCACCCGCTCGCGAGGCGGCTTGCCGTTATTCATCGGCGCGCTCCGAGCGGTAGCCGCGCATCGGATCCCGGATCAGCCGGTCGCGAAGCTCGCGCACCTGGCGACGGCTCACCGGCAGTTCCACCGCCGGTGATGCGCCGTTGGCCCGCACCTGCACCATCACCGACCCTGCCTTCGTGCGCACCCCGGTCACCATCGGCAGCGCCACCAGATAGGAGCGATGGACGCGCTGGAAACCCACATCCGCCCAACGGGATTCGAGCGTGCTCAACGGAATGCGGACCAGGTGGGCCCCTGTCGCGGAGTGCAGCCGCGCGTAATCGCCTTCCGCCTCGACCCAGCCAATGGTGTCGCGGCGGATCAGGTGCGTGACGCCGCCGACCTCCGCCGGTATCACGTCGGGGTTCTGCTCGGCTCCGGTTGTCGGCGCGGGCTGTTCGGGTTTGCGGCCGGCCAGCACTCGACGGACGGCCTCGTCGAGGCGGTCTCGCCTGATCGGTTTGAGGAGGTAGTCGACGGCGCCGACGTCGAACGCCGCCACCGCCTTGTCGTCGTGAGCGGTGACGAACACCACCGGGGGCGGTTCGGCGAAATTCCCGAGCACGGCGGCCAGTTCCAGGCCGGACAGCCCGGGCATGTTGATGTCGAGGAAGATCGCGTCGATGCCGCCCTCGCCGAGTTCCCGCAGCGCCGCGGTGGCATCGGCAGCGGTGCGGACCGATCCGATCGAGGGATGTTGCTCCAATAGATATTTGAGCTCATCGAGGGCGGGCGCCTCATCGTCGACGGCCAGCACCGTCATCGTCGGATCGGTCATGCGCCCGCCCGCACGCCGGAGCGGAATTTCGGCACCCGCATCATGACCTTGGTGCCTGCGCCGAGCGCCGTCTCGACCACGAGTCCGTAGTCGTTTCCGAACGCGGCGCGCAACCGATGGTCGACGTTGGTCAGCCCGACGTGCGCGCGATCCTCGCCCGCCTCGGTCAGCACGTCGGCGTGACCCGAACGCAGGATCTCCGGATCCATCCCGACGCCGTCGTCCTCGATGGTGATCGTGGCGTCGCTACCCTCATCACGGGCGACGATTTCGATCGAACCGCCTCCCTTATCGGCGATTCCGTGCCGAACCGCGTTCTCCACCAACGGCTGCAGCATCAGGAACGGCACGACGACGTTGAGCACCTCCGGCGCCACGTCGAGCGTGACCTTCAGCGAGTCTCCGAACCGGGCCCGCTCGAGACGCAGGTAGCGGTCGATGTTGCGCAGTTCCTCGGCCAGCGTCGTGTACTGCCCGGCGGTCCGGAAGGAGTAGCGGGTGAAGTCGGCGAAATCGAGGATGAGCTCGCGTGCGCGGTCGGGGTCGGTGCGCACGAACGAGGCGATGGTGTTCAGCGCGTTGTAGATGAAGTGCGGGCTGATCTGTGCCCGCAGCGCGATCACCTCGGCGCGGTCCAGCCGTGCCCGCGATGCGTCCAACTCGGCGAGTTCGATCTGGCTCGAGGCGTACCGGGCGACCTCGCCGACCGCGCCGAGCATGCCGGGCCCCGGCGGGCGGGTGGTGACCATGACGAGCACGCCGAGCACTCTCGCTTCGTCGGCCAGCGGCTGGGCGATGACCACGGGCTGGTGGCCCGTCAACGTTCGGCGCTGTCCCGAGATCGCATCTGCGGCGGCCCGTTCACAGGCAGCGAGGACCTCCGGCGTCCAGATCGGATCGTCCGGCTCGTCGCGGGCGAGCAGCGTGCCGTCGTCGTCGTACAACACCACTCCGTCGGTGCCGGTGAGCCTGCGCAGATGCGGCGCGGCGGCGGCAGCGGACTCCGGTTCCAGACCCCGGCGAAGCGCGTGCGCCGCGAGCGACGCGGTGTGCATGGTCTCGTGCACAGCGCGCTCGGTCGGGGTGGTCACCACCCTTCGGGTGCGCACGATGTAGGCCGCCGCAACAATGCCCGCCACGGCCAGAACCGCGACGACAGCTATCAGATAAACGCCGGACACCTCACCTCGCTCGACCGTTCGGCCGACGGCATTGACCGGTCGGCGCACGTCTTGCGCCGCTCGTAGACTACTGTGACGCACCGCCGTTGAGCAGGCATTTCGTGACTACGCTCACAACGCATGAGCGAAGCAATCCTCGAAGCGATCCCGGCATACGGTCCGTCGGCGGAGTTCGCCGCACAGGCCAACGGAACCGCCGATCTGTACGCCTACGCCGAACTGGATGGGCTGGCCTTCTGGGCCGCGCAGGCCCGCCGCCTGTCGTGGCAGAAACCGTTCACCGAAGTGCTCGACTGGTCCGACGCGCCCTTCGCGAAATGGTTCGCCGACGGCCGCCTCAACGTCGCGTACAACTGCGTCGACCGGCACGTCGAAGCCGGCCTCGGCGCGCGGGTGGCGATCCACTGGGAGGGTGAGCCGGGCGACCGCAGGAGCATCACCTACGCCGAACTGCACGCCGACGTGTGCAGGGCCGCCAACGCGCTGACCGAACTGGGTCTGCGGGCGGGCGATCGAGCCGCGATCTACATGCCGATGATTCCCGAGGCCGTGGTGGCCATGCTGGCGTGCGCCCGGTTGGGTGTGCTGCATTCGGTCGTCTTCGCCGGATACTCGGCGGCGGCGCTGAAGGCGCGTATCGACGACGCCGAGGCCAAGGTCGTCATCACCGCCGACGGGCAGTACCGGCGCGGCGACGCCGTTCCGCTGAAGTCGTTCGTCGACGATGCCGTGTCGGCCGGCGACAGCACCGTCGAGCACGTCCTCGTGGTGCGCCGCACCGGCATCGACACCCCGTGGACCGACGGGCGCGACCTGTGGTGGCACGACGTGGTCGACCCCGCGCCGACGACGCACACCCCCGAGGCGTTCGAATCCGAGCATCCGCTGTTCCTGCTGTACACGTCGGGCACCACCGGCAAGCCGAAGGGCATCGTGCACACCTCGGGCGGATACCTGACTCAGGCGTCCTACACCCACTACTACGTCTTCGACATCAAGGCCGAGACCGACGTGTACTGGTGCACCGCCGACATCGGCTGGATCACCGGCCACACCTACGGCGTGTACGGGCCGCTGTCCAACGGTGTCACCCAGGTGCTCTACGAAGGCACGCCGGCGTCGCCGAACGAGCACCGGCACTTCGAGATCATCGAACGCTACGGCGTGACGATCTACTACACCGCACCGACGCTGGTGCGCACCTTCATGAAATGGGGCCGCGAGATCCCCGACGCCCACGACCTGTCCAGCCTGCGGCTCCTGGGCACGGTCGGTGAGCCCATCAATCCCGAGGCGTGGCGCTGGTACCGGGGGGTTTTCGGCGCCAACGTGACTCCGATCGTCGACACCTGGTGGCAGACCGAGACCGGTGCGGCGATGATCGCGCCGCTGCCGGGTGTGACGGTGTGTAAACCGGGTTCGGCCACCAGGCCACTGCCCGGCATCTCCGCGAAGGTTGTCGACGACGACGGCAACCTGGTCGAGCCGAGCCCCGAGTACGGCGAGCACGCATCGGGCTATCTGGTGATCGATCAGCCGTGGCCGTCGATGCTGCGCGGAATCTGGGGCGATCCGAAGCGGTTCCGCGAGACCTACTGGTCGCGGTTCGCCGAGCGGGGCTGGTATTTCGCGGGCGATGGGGCCCGCTACGACCTCGACGGCAACATCTGGGTGCTGGGCCGCATCGACGACGTGATGAACGTGTCGGGACACCGCATCTCGACCGCCGAGGTGGAGTCGGCGCTCGTCGGGCACGCGCACGTGGCCGAGGCGGCCGTCGTCGGCGCTACCGACGAGCACACCGGCCAGGCAATCATCGCGTTCGTGATCCTGCAGAGCGGCTCCGTCGACGGCGGACAGGACATGGTCGACGAACTGCGGGCCGAGGTGGCGCGCGAGATCTCGCCGATCGCGCGGCCGAAGGCCATCCACGTGGTGCCGGAACTGCCGAAGACCCGCAGCGGAAAGATCATGCGGCGACTGCTGCGCGACGTCGCCGAGGGCCGCGAACTGGGCGACACCTCGACCCTTGTCGATCCCAGCGTGTTCGAGGCGATCCGGGCCGCGAAGTAGCGGTTGGCTCCGCAGGTCCGGGCCGGAGCCGCTAGCCTCGACACCCATGACGCGAAGAATCGCCGCCGCGGCGATCGCAGGAACGGTCATCGGCTTCGGCGCGCTGGGCCTTGCGGCTACGGCCAGCGCGGAGCCGCCACCGCCTCCGCCTGCGCCGGGAGAGCCGATTCCGCCGGGCCAGCCCGTGATCGAGCCCGTCCCCGCGGGCGTCCCCGTCGGCGGCGACGTGGTCGCCGCACCGCCCCCGGTCGGGCCGCCGATGGTGCCCGAGATCCGCGATCCCAAGTACGGGTCGGGGAACTCCAGCGGACCGCTGGGCTTCCTGCGCGACGCGTGGAACCAAGCCAAGGATCCCTACGGGTTCGCCGAGACGCCCGAAGGCCAGATGCCCGGCGGCCACCCGCCGCCACCCGGTGCCGGGCCCGCGCCGCAGCTGCCGCCGGGGTTCACGTCGCTGAACGCGCCGGGGTCGGAGGCCCCGCCGAGCGAAGCGCCGCCGCCCGCGGGGACGCCCGGCGGAGGGCCGCCGCTGCCCGAGGGCTACTACCCGCTGACCGGTCCGCCGCCGCCCGGGTGGTACGACGGACCGCCGCCGGCCGCGCCCGGCACGGTGCCGATCACGCCGATCCCCTAGCTCAGCTCGGGAATGACCTTCTGCTCGAACAGTTCGATGCCCGAGCGGTCGTAGGCCGCTTCGGGGAAGTAGAGGATCGCGTACCCGCAACCGAGGTCACGCATCCGCGTCAGCCTCTCCACCGCCTGCTCGGGTGTGCAGCCGAGGGAGTCCGGCGACTTCACCATCCCGAGCATCGAGTCGACGGCCTGTTCGTCGGCCACCTTGACCTGCCGTTCCCGCAGGCGTGCGATGCGGTCGTTGACGTCGGCCTCTGACTCGCCGATCACCGCGTTGAAGTTCGCCGACCGCACGATCGCGTCGTAGTCCGTTCCGACATTGCGGCAGTGTTCGGCGAGCACCTTCGACTTGTGGGCGAAGACCTCGGGGTCGGAGCTGAAGTTCGTGTAGCGCGCATACTTCGCCGCGATCTTCAGCGTCACTTTCTCCCCACCGCCCGCGATCCACAGCGGCGGACCGCCGTCTTGAAGCGGCTTCGGCGCGACGATCGCGTCGTTGACCTGATAGTGCTTGCCGTTGAACGTGACTCGGCCGTCGCGCCACGCATCCCGCATGATCTGAACGCCTTCGTCGAGCCGGCCGAGCCGCTCACCCGCCGACGGGAAGCCGTAACCGTAGGCGCGCCACTCGTGTTCGTACCAGCCGCCGCCGATGCCCATCTGCACGCGACCGCCGGAGATGATGTCGACGGTGGCGGCCACCTTCGCCAGGTACACCGGATTGCGGTAGCCCATCGCCGTGCACATCTGGCCGAGCTTGATCCGCGACGTGGTCGCCGCGTACGCCGACATCAACGACCACGCCTCGTGCGTGGCTTCGTTCGTCGGCACCGGAACGGTGTGAAAGTGGTCGTACACCCACAGCGAATCCCACGCACTGTTGTCGGCATACGTGGCCAGTTCATGCATCACCGGCCACTGTCGTTCGGTGGGAATGTCGACGAGATCGAGGCGCCAGCCCTGCGGGATAAACAATCCGAAGTCCATGGGTCCCGACTCTAGGTCGCCGAGTGGAACGAGACATAGTCCTCGTGCTCAACCCGATCACCGCGCGCCTCAAAGGGGGTCACAAGCACCTCGTCGGGATTCGCCGGATTGTAAAGACAACGCAAACTCGCGCCGACCCGAAACCATTCGTCGAAATGCGGGAGGTAATGCTGGGGCCGCGGCCGGATTTTCGTCACGCCGTCCGGCGTGACATACCGCCGCGTCCTATACATCTGCCATAACTGCAATTGCGTGAAATAGGACCCGCGGAACGTCTGGCCGTTGTTCAGGCGGATCTGCATCTCACTCGTGAGCTCCCAGTAATTTCCGTCGTCAATCGTCCCATGCCCGCGCGCACGGCGAGCGGATGTCGCACGCAAGCGAACCACCGCTGACCCGCCGTTCCGTCTAGCCTGGCGAACATGGCCCTCTCCAAGGAAGAACGCGAACAGTTTCTGGCCGAACCACATGTCGCTGCGCTGTCGGTGAGCGCGGGCGACAAGCGTGGCCCGCTGACCGTGCCGATCTGGTATCAGTACAGCCCCGGCGGTGAACCGTGGGTGCTCACCGGCGACGGCTCCCGCAAGCACCGCCTCATCGAAACCCAAGGCGAGTTCACGCTGATGGTCCAGCGGTCGCAGCCGTCCGTGCGCTATGTCGCCGTGGACGGACCGGTCAGCCGCATCGAGCCCGCGACCGACGAACAACTGGTCGAGGTGACCAAGCGCTACCTGCCGCCGGAGGCCGTCGAGCCCTACCTCGAGATGGCGCGGCGCGAGCACGGCCCGACGGTGGTCATCCACATGAAGCCGGCGCACTGGCTGTCGGCCGATCTCGGGTCGTTTTAAGAGAATGGCTTCGCGGCAGCTGCTTTTCCGGACCCTCTACCGCCTCGGCTTCACCCCGTGGGACGGTCACGCGCTGCCGACCAGCCTGACAAACCTGATCGAGGGCGACCGTGCGCTGTCACCCGGCACCGCCCTCGACATCGGTTGCGGCACGGGCGACAACGCAATCCATTTGGCCGAACGCGGGTGGCAGGTCACCGGCATCGACTTCGTCCAGAAGGCGATCGACAAGGCGCGCGCCAAGGCCGCGGCCCGCAGACTCGACATCCGCTTCGAGGTGGCCGATGCCACGCGCCTGTGCGAGGAGGGAATCGGGTCGAACTTCGACCTCATCGTCGACAACGCCTGCCTGCACGGGATGAACGACGAGGACCGCCACGACTACGTGCGTGAGGTCACGGCCGCGGCCGCGCCAGGGGCCCGGTTGCTGCTCGTGGAGTTCGTCCCGGGCGGCTCGTTCGGGGTGCCCGGCATCGAACCGTCGGAGGTGGCGCAGCTGTTCGAGGGACCGTGGACGCTGCTGGCGTCGGGCAGCGAGCCGACGATGGACCGCACCGGCGAGGACCCCGGGCGCTACTACCTGCTTGGGCGGGCGTCGTAGAGCGCGGCGACAGCGGGAAGGCTGACCTTCAACGCCGGATTGCGCGGCAGTTCGTCGACGACGGTGAACGCGACGGGCACGTTGTAGACCGGCAGCGACTGCCGGACGAGCTCCTTGAGCTCGTCCTCGTCGGGCACCGGCTCGCCCGGCACGGGTTCGATCGCCGCGAACGGCACCTGCCCCAGCCGCGCGTCCGGCACGCCGACGACGCAGGCGTCGCGCACCGCCGGATGTGAAATCAGCACGGCACGAACGGTTTCCGGCAGGATCTTGAACCCCCCGCGGTTGATGGCACCATCCGCTCGCCCGTGCAACGTCACGAACCCGTCTTCGTCGATCGACGCGATGTCGGTGGTGCGGATCCACTCCTCGCTGATCGCGGCGATCTTCGCCTCGAGCAGCCCGCGCTCACCGGCGGCCAACTCCGCGCCGGTGTCCGGATCGACGATGCGCAGCTCGGTGTCGGGTAGTGCCCTGCCGACGCTGTTGCGTTTGGCGGCGCCGAACTCGCGGTCCATCTCCGGGGTCCACGCGCACAGGGAACCGGCGAATTCCGTTGCCCCGTAGGCCAATTTCACCGGTATGCCGTAGCGCGCCTCGAACTCGTCGCGGGTCTGCGGATCAAGTGGGCCCGACGCGCTGATCAGGAACTCCAGCGATGCCAGGTCCTCCTTCGGCACGTCGGCGTCGAGCAGCATCCGGATCACCGCGGGCTGCACCCCCGACCGTCTGATGCCGTGCGTCTTCACCGCGTTGACCCAGCCGTCGACGGTGAACCGTTCGAGGATGACGATCCGCCTGCCGTTGTAGGCGCCCGCGATCAACTGGCAGACCCCGATACCGCCGAACTGCCAGTAGGCGAACTCGGGCGGCGCGTCCGGCGGGGCCGCCTCGCCGCTCGTGACGCTGAAGACCGTCCGCTCCAGCACCCGCGTCTTGATCGCCTGCCGTTTCGGCGGCCCAGTGGTGCCGCTGGTCAGGATCTGCAGCGCGACACCGGGTTCCGGCTCGGCGTGACGACGGCTGGTGTCGCGGTGTTCGAGCCCCGCCACGGGGACGACGATCGGCGCGCGCATGGAGAGGGCCACCCCGGCGCTGCCCGCGCGCTTGGCCGCCGCGCGCGCCTCGTCGGTCCAGTCCTGTTCATCGGCAACGATCGCGGACAGGTTCAGCTTCTCGATGTCGCGGCCGATCGCCTCCGCAGACTGGAACGAGTAGATCATCGAGACGGTCCGCCCTGCCGCGATGAACCCGACGATCGCCGCGGCGTGCGGCAGGCGGTTACGAACTACAAGTCCCACCGGGGCGTCGTCGGCGACCCCGGCGTCGCGCAGCACTGTCGCGATCGCGTCGGCGTAGGCGGTCACCTCGGTGCCCGAATACCAACGACCCTGGTACTCGATGCATTGCCCGTCGCCGTAGCCGGCAAGTCCCGCCGCGAACCTTTCGGTGAAGGTATCGGTCACCCGTCGACCTTAACCAACGCTGCCGGAGCAGGGTTTCAGCAAACGCAACAAGATCGCGGGCGGTCGGTTACAGTGCAATCCGCGATGTTAGGGGCGTAGCTGGCAATGATAAGACAAGAGCGCTTCGATGGCCGTGGATCGGCCCGGATGCGGTGGCTGCTACTGGCCGTTGTCGCGTTCGCACTGTCGGCGTGGATGACCCTGGCGTTGCCGGGTGTGGCGCACGCCGACGACCAACCGCCTCCGAACGACCAGACGACGTCGGCCGCCGCGCCGGAACATCGTGAGACGGACCCGTCCGCCTCCGCTGCGCCGAGACGGTTCTTCGGCGTGCACCTTCGACCGACGCGGTATCACTCCGAATTGCGGGACCGAATCACCGCCCACATCAAGGCGATTGCCCCCAAGCCGTCGTCGAGCACCTCGAAGCAGGAGACCCGACCCGACGACACCCGGCACGGCAACCGTGTGATTGAGTTGAGGAATCTGACGGCGGTCGCCGACAAGCCCGCGAAGCCGACGACTCGAAACGCTGATGTTTCGTCGGCGCAGACGACGCCCGACGTCAAGACGCCGGCCGTGAAGCTCGCGCCGTCAGAACCGGCGCAGCCAAGCGCGGCGGCCCCCACCGGCGCGCCCGAACCGCAACAACTCCGCAGGGCGGCCACCGGATTCCTTTCCGACGCAGGCGTGGTGGCCGCGTCGGCGGTGTACACCGTGGCCGACGGCGTGGCGCGGGCCTTCGGCCCCAACGACTTTCACGGCGTGCCCCATGCACTCGCCACCGTGCTGGCGAATACCGCCGCCGCCGCGGGCCGGGCGTTCCTGGGCGCTCCGCTCGGCGCCGCCGAGCCCGGGCGGTTCACGGTGACCTACGGCGTCTACAACGCACTGACACTGCTGGATCCGCAGCAGCCGCCGCCTGGGGCGAACGACGACTCGATCGAGGTCACCGACGAGCACCCGCTGCCGATCATTCTGCTCAACGGAACAGGGCTGACGCAGGGACTGAACTGGTCGGTCGGGGCGGCGGTGCTGGCCAATGCCGGCTACAAGGTCTACACGTTCAACTACGGCAACGTCACCGACAACCCGAACTCGCCGATGCAGGCGACGGGCGACATCGCCAAGTCAGCCGAAGAGCTGGACGACGAAATCGACAGGGTGCTCGAGGAAACCGGCGCCGAGAAGGTGATCCTGATCGGCCATTCGCAGGGCGGCGGCATCCTGCCGGCGTACTACATCAACAACATGGAGGGCGGGGCCGACAAGGTGTCTGAGGTGATCGGCATTGCGCCGAGCAACCACGGCACCGATTTCAACGGCCTCGTCGGCCTGCTGCAGGTGCCGGTGGTCGGGCCGCTCGTCGTCGCCGTCGCGCACCTGGTCATGCCCGCAGGCATGCAGCAGACGGTTGGTTCGGACTTTCAGGACATCGTGTACGGCACGCAGGACGCCAACCCGAATGTCCGTTACACCAACATCATCACGCGCAACGACGAGGTGGTGACCCCGTATACGCAGCAGCTCCTGGAAGGCGACAGCGTCACCAATATCATTCTGCAGGAACGGTTTCCGGGCTATGTTGCCGGGCATGCGGGCGTGGTGTCGGACCCACGGGTGTGGTCGGTCGTTCTCGAGGCGCTGGAGGCCAACCCCGAGGCGAATCCGCAGCTTCACCCGCAGGAGTTGGTGGCCTAGCGGTCAGGGATTCGCGTCGTTCGGCGGTGTCGGCGGCATGGCGATGACCGCAGCGGTGGTTGCGAGCGCCACCACCAACACCCCGACGAAGACCGCGGCCGTACCGGACTGGATGGTTGCCGCACCGAGCGTGTGCACGTCGCCCTCGCCGAAGATCGAGTTCGCGACCGCGCCGAACACCGCGACACCCATTGCGCTGCCGAGCGACCGGGCGAACATGTGTGCTCCGCTGGCCACCCCGCGCTCGCCCCAGTCCACGCTCGACTGCGCGGCGACGAGGGCGGGCAACGCCAGAAGCCCGAGGCCGCAACCGGTGACGAAGCACAGCGCCGCGATGATCCCGATGCTCGGCTGATGCACCACCGTCAGCAGGCCGCCGGTGCCGATCAGCGCCAGCGCCGCCCCGATGAATCCCGTTCTCTTGAAGCCGATTCGCAGGTAGATCTTGCCTGCCAAACCTGCCGTCAGTGGCCAGCCGATGGTCAGGGTGGTCAACGCCAGGCCCGCCTGGACCGGCGAAACGCCCAGCGATCCCTCCAGATAGGTCGGCACGTACGAGGTGAGCCCGATGAGGATGGCACCGACGCCGAGACCGACCAATGTCGTGGTCAGCAGCAGGCGCCGAGTCAGCACGAAGCCGGGCAGGATCGGTTCGTCGGTCCGCCGTGCGGAAATGACAAACGCCGCCAAAAGGGCTGCCCCAACGCCGAATACCGCGATGCTCTGCACCGAACGCCAGGCCCACGCCTGCCCGCCGCCGAGGGTGCCCAACACGAGCAGGGTCAGCGCGGAGATGAGCAGGACCGCGCCGCGGACGTCGACCGATCGCTCGGCGCGGTCGGTGTCCTCGTGGAAGCGTCGGAACATCATCCAGGCGGCCAACAGGCACAGCGGCACGTTGATCACGAACACCCAGCGCCAGATTCCCAACTGCGCGAACAGCCCGCCCAGCGTCGGTCCGATCACCGATGCAATGGCCCACACACTGGCGAAGTAGCCCTGCACCCGGGCCCGTTCGGCAAGCGTGTAGATGTCGCCCGCGATGGTCACCGACATCGGTTGCACCGCACCGGCACCGGTCCCCTGGATCGCGCGGGCGACGATGAGCGCGGGCATCGACCACGCGACCGCACACAGCAGCGACCCGGCCAGAAACAGGCCGATGCCCACCAGCATGACCGGCTTGCGGCCGAACACGTCGGAGAGCTTGGCGTAGAGCGGCGTGGTCACCGCCTGCGCGAGCAGATACCCGGAGAAGAGCCACGGGAACAAGGCGAAGTCGCCGAGTTCGGCGACGATCGTCGGAACCGCGGTGGCCAGCACGGTCGCGTCCAGCGCGACCAGGCTGAGCGAGACCATGATCGAGACGAGGACGGGCCCCCGCTCGGACCGAAACCCCACTCCTTCGACGGTTTCGGCACTCATTTCTCCCACGATACGAAAAGCCCCCGGAAGCACTTGTGGTGCCCCGGGGGCTTGTTCGTTCCCTGGCGCTACTTGGTCAGCGACGCCGGCGGGTTGAACCGCTCGCCGTAGCGGGCGGCCAATTCCTTGGCGCGGGCCACGAAGGCGTCCTTGCCGGTGCCCAGTGCACCGGAGTAGCCGACGATGAACTGCGCGCTGCCACCCGTGTAGGGCGGGTAGCCGATGCCCATGATCGAGCCGATGTTGGCGTCGGCGGTCGACGTGAGCACGCCCTCGTCGAGGCACTTCTGGGTTTCCAGCGCCTCGGCGAAAAGCATCCGGTCGATCATGTCCTGCAGCGGAATGTCGGCGCCGTCACCGAACGTCTCGGCGAGCCCAGGCCATAGACCGGTGCGCTTACCGTCGACGTAGGAGTAGAACCCGGCACCCTTCAGACGCGACGGGCGACCGATCTCGATCATCTTGTTCACCACCGCCTCGGCCGGGTGCGGCTCGTAGGCGGCGCCCGTGGCCTCGGCGGCCTTGCGGGTCTCGGTGGCGATCTTCTGCATCAGCTCGAGGTTGAGCTCATCGGACAGCTGCAGCGGCGGGGCCGGGTAGCCGGCCTGAGAACCGGCCTGCTCGATGGACGCGGCCGGGACACCCTCGCCGAGCATCGCCAGCGCCTCGTTGACGAAGGTGCCGATGACGCGGCTGGTGAAGAAGCCACGGCTGTCGTTGACGACGATCGGGGTCTTGCCGATCGCAAGCGTGTAGTCGAACACCCGGGCCAGCGCCTCGTCGGAGGTCTTCTCGCCCTTGATGATCTCCACCAGCGGCATCTTGTCGACCGGCGAGAAGAAGTGGATCCCGATGAAGTCCTCCTGGCGCTTCACGCCGGTCGCCAGACCGGTGATCGGCAGCGTGGAGGTGTTCGAACCGAGGATCGCATTCGGCTCGACGACGTCCTCGATCTCGCCGAACACCTTGTGCTTGAGTTCCTGGTTCTCGAACACCGCCTCGACGACGAAGTCGACGCCGGCCAGGTCGGCCGCGTCGGCCGTCGGGGTGATGCGGTCCAGCAGCGCCTTGGACTTCTCCTCGGTGGTCCTGCCGCGTTCGAGCGCCTTGGCTTCGAGCTTCTCGGAGTAGCCCTTGCCCTTCTGGGCGGCCTCGATGCTGACGTCCTTGAGCACGACGTCGAAGCCGGCCTTGGCCGAGACGTAGGCGATGCCCGCGCCCATCATGCCCGCGCCGAGCACGCCGATCTTGTTGATCTTGACCGGTTCGATGCCCTCGGGCCGCGACCCGCCGCCGTTGATGTGCTGCAGGTCGAAGAAGAACGCCTGGATCATGTTCTTGGCGACCTGGCCGGTGGCCAGCGAGGTGAAGTAGCGGCTCTCGATGCGGCACGCGGTCTCGAAGTCGACCTGCGCACCCTCGACGGCCGCGTCCAGGATCGCCCGCGGCGCGGGCATCGGCGCACCCTTGAGCTGCTTGCGCAGCAGCGCGGGGAACGACGGCAGGATGGCGGCCAGCGCGGGGCTGGTCGGTGTGCCGCCGGGCATTTTGTAGCCCTTGGCGTCCCACGGCTGGGTGTGCGCCTCGGGGTTGGCCTTGATCCACGCCTTGGCGGCGGGTACCAGCTCGTCGACCGAGCCGACGACCTCGTCGACCAGACCGATGTCCTTGGCCTTGCCGGGCTTGAACCGGGTGCCCTGGCTGAGCACCTCCATGAAGGCCTGCTGGATGCCGAACATCCGGACCGAGCGGGCGACACCGCCTGCGCCGGGCAGCAGACCCAGCGTCACCTCGGGGAAGCCCACGACGGCGCCGGGTACGTCGGCGATGATGCGGTGATGGGTGGCCAGGCAGATCTCCAGGCCGCCGCCGAGCGCGGCGCCGTTGATGGCCGCCACCACCGGCTTGCCCAGCGTCTCCAGCGCGCGTAGATCGCGCTTGATGCCCTCGACCTCGTCGAAGAACTCGCCGGCGTTCTCGGGCTGGGCCTGGATGATCGAATTGAGGTCGCCGCCGGCGAAGAATGTCTTCTTCGCGCTGGTAATGACCACGCCAGTGATCGAATCCTTTTCCGCCACAAGGCGTTCGACCGCCTTGTGCATGGACTCGCGGTAGTGCTCGTTCATCACGTTGGCCGACCCGTTCGGGTCGTTGATCGTCAGGGTGACGATGCCGTCGGCATCCTTTTCCCACTCAATGGTGTTAACAGTGCTCATTTTTGGTGGTCCTACACCCTCTCGATGATGGTCGCGACACCCATGCCGCCGCCGATGCACAGCGTGATCAGCGCGCGCCGCGCATTACGACGCTCGAGCTCGTCGACCATGGTTCCGGTGATCATGGCGCCGGTGGCGCCCAGCGGGTGGCCCATCGCGATGGCGCCACCGTTGACGTTGAGCTTCTCGTCGGGGATGTTCAGGTCCTTCTGGAACTTCAGCACCACCGAGGCGAACGCCTCGTTCAGCTCGAACAGATCGATGTCGTCGACCGTCAGGCCCGCACGGTCGAGCACCTTGCGGGTGGCAGGCGTCGGGCCGGTCAGCATGATGACCGGATCCGCACCGCTGGTCGCAGTCGCCACGATGCGGGCCCGCGGGGTGAGCCCCTGGCTCTGGCCGGCCTTTTCACTACCGACGAGCACCAGCGCGGCGCCGTCGACGATGCCCGAGCTGTTGCCGCCGGTGTGGACGTGGTTGATCTTCTCGACGAAGTGGTACTTCTGCAGCGCCACGTCGTCGAAGCCGCCCATCGCGCCGACACCGTCGAACGCGGTCTTCAACTTGCCCAGGCCTTCGAGCGTGGTGTCGGGCCGCATGTGCTCGTCATGATCGAGGATGACCAGACCGTTCTGATCCTTCACGGGAACAACCGACTTGGCGAAGTAGCCGCCCGACCACGCCGCGGCCGCCTTCTCCTGGCTGCGCAGCGCGTAGCGGTCGACGTCCTCGCGGGAGAAGCCCTCGATCGTCGCGATCAGGTCGGCGCCGATGCCCTGCGGGACGAAGCCGATGCGGTAGTTGGTCTCGGGGTCGGAAGCCCACGCGCCGCCGTCGGAGCCCATCGGCACCCGGCTCATCGACTCCACGCCACCGGCGAGCACCAGGTCGTCCCAGCCCGAGCGGACTTTCTGCGCGGCGGTGTTGACGGCCTCCAGGCCGGACGCGCAGAAGCGGTTGAGCTGGAAACCGCCGGTGGTCTCGGGCAGATTCGCCACCAGCGCCGCGGTGCGGGCGATGTCGCCGCCCTGGTCACCGACCGGCGAGACGACGCCCAGGATCAGGTCGCTGATGAGGTTCTCGTCGAGATCGGGGTACCGGGTGCGCAGCTCGTCGATCAGGCCGACGACCAGGTTGACCGGCTTGACCTCGTTGAGGGCACCGCCCTTGTTCTTGCCGCGAGGCGTACGAATGGCCTCGTAGATGAAGGCTTCTTCAGACATGAAGATGTTCCTGTTCAGTGGGGTTGTTTGGGAGACCTGCCCACATGGGCGGTTGTCCTCTGCGCGTCAGCGTAACAGGCCCACCCAACCGGGTGGTTGGGAGGTTGGTCACCCCTACCCCAATTCCGCCCAAACCAACATTTGGGCGGAAAAGTGCGAGAGCATCGCGCCAAAACGTCGATCTCGACGAGCCGTCAGGCGACGCCGAGCGAATCGACCTCATCGAGCGTCGGGTAGTCGATGTAGCCGACGGGGCCAGACGCGTAGAACGTCGCCTGATCCGGTTCGTTGAGTGCGGCGCCCTGGCGCAGGCGGTCGATCAGGTCCGGGTTGGCGAGGTAGGCACGGCCGACCGCGACGGCGCCGACGACACCCCAGTCGACGAGGTTCTCCAGCTCGCAGAAGTTCGTCTCGACGGTTCGCGGGGTGTTGAGCACCAGCGTGCGCTCCCACAGCGAGCGGACGACGGCGAACGCCGGTTGCGTCGGCTCGATCACCATGTGCAGATACGCCAGCGGAAGCGCCGCGATGCGGTTCAACAGCGCCTCGTAGGCCGACACCTCGTCGACCTCATGCTGTATTGCTCCTCGCGTGCGCGGCAGCATATCGCCCGCGCTGTTTCCCGGCGAGATCCGCAGCCCGACCCGGCCCGCACCGATCTCATCAGCAACGGCTTCGACCACCTCTGCAGTGAACCGGGCCCGGTTCTGCGGGGAGCCGCCGTAGATGTCGTCGCGCCGGTTGGTCACGTCGGAGAGGAACTCGTGCAGCAGATAGCCGTTCGCGGAATGGATCTCGACGCCGTCCATCCCGGCGTCGACGGCGCGGCGGGCCGCGGCGCGGAAGTCGGCGACGATGGCTGCTATCTCGTCTGTGCGAAGCGCGCGCGGAACGGGCAGCGGCTTGCGACCCGTCGGCGTGTGGGCGGTCATCTGTGCTGCGATCGCCGACGGTGCGACGGTCTCGACGCCGCCGATCTCGGGGTGTCCCATTCGACCGACGTGCCACAGCTGCAGGAACATCCGGCCGCCTTCGGCGTGTACGGCGTCGGCGATGCCGGCCCAGCGGCGCTGGTGCCGATCGGTGAACATGCCCGGCGTGTTCGGGTACGCGCCGTTGGCCGCCCGCGACACCGCCGTCGCCTCGCTGACGATCAGACCCGCCGACGCGCGTTGCGCGTAGTACAGGGCGGCCAGCTCCGAGGGCGTCGCATCGGATTCGGCGCGTGACCGGGTAAGCGGGGCCATGAACAGCCGGTTGGATGTCGGCACGTCGCCGATCACCGCGGGTTGAAGCAGGGCGGAGTCGTCGTCCAGAGTGAAGGCCATGTCGGCCACAGCGCGCGAAGGCCCGCATTCATTCCTGGCATAGGCTCGGATGCCATGACGGTACGGCGACTGCAGCCCTATGCGGTGACGATCTTCGCCGAGATGTCTGCGCTGGCCGCACGCCTCGGCGCGGTGAACCTGGGCCAGGGTTTTCCCGACGAGGACGGCCCGGCCGCGATGCTCAAGGTCGCAGAGAACGCGATCGCCGAGGGCGTCAACCAGTACCCGCCGGGGTTGGGCATCGCGCCGCTGCGCGAGGCGATCGCCGCGCAGCGCAAGCGGAACTTCGGCACCGAGTACGACCCCGACACCGAGGTGCTCGTCACCGTCGGCGCCACCGAGGCGATCGCCGCCTCGGTCCTCGGGCTCGTCGAGCCCGGCAGCGAGGTACTGCTCATCGAGCCCTTCTACGACTCCTACTCCCCCGTCATCGCGATGGCCGGCTGTGAACGGCGCGTCGTGCCGATGGTGGAAGACGGCCGCGGCTTCGCGATCGACATCGACGCGCTGCGCCGCGCGGTCACCCCGAAAACCAAAGCGCTGATGCTCAATTCGCCGCACAACCCGACCGGGATGGTGGCCTCCGACGCCGAACTCGCCGCGATCGCCGAGCTCGCGGTGCAAGCCGATCTGCTGGTGATCACCGATGAGGTCTACGAGCATCTGGTGTTCGACGGGCACCGCCATCTGCCGCTGGCCAACTATCCCGGGATGGCCGGCCGCACGGTCACCATCTCCAGTGCGGCCAAGATGTTCAACGTCACCGGCTGGAAGATCGGATGGGCCTGTGGCCCAGCAGAACTCATCGCGGGTGTGCGGGCCGCCAAGCAATACCTGAGCTATGTCGGCGGGGCGCCCTTCCAACCCGCGGTCGCCGAGGCCCTGAACACCGAGGAGCTGTGGGTCGCCGCGCTGCGGGGCTCGCTGCAGGCCAAGCGGGACCGTCTCGGAACTGCCCTCGCCGATATCGGCTTCGAGGTGCACGACAGCTTCGGCACGTACTTCCTCTGCGCCGACCCGCGACCGCTCGGCTTTGACGACAGCACGACGTTCTGCGCCGAGCTGCCCGAGAGGGCTGGGGTGGCGGCTATTCCGATGGCGGCGTTCTGCGAGTCGACCGACAACAAGTGGAATCACTTGGCGCGCTTCGCCTTCTGCAAGCGTGACGACACGCTCGACGAGGCCATCCGCCGACTGTCGGTGTTGCGCCGAAACTGACGTTTGGGCGCGAAATCACGGCGTGTCGTCGCCCAAATGTCGGTTTGGGCTTCAGGGTAGCGGGGCGACCGCGAACTTCTTCGAGTGCATGGCCAGCAGGTAGTACAGCCCGAAGCCGATGCCGCAGCCGATGAACCAGCTGTACTGCGCCGCGGTGTGCATACCCACCACCGATCCGCCGAGCAGCACGGGGATCACCGCGACCACCGCGGCGACGACGGTGGCGACCACCGCGCCAGGGTTGTACCCCTTGGTGTACCAGTAGGTTCCGTCCTCGTCGAGGGTGAACATGTCGTCGACGGCCACCTTCTGCTTGTGCACCAGGTAGTAGTGGGCGATGAGCACACCGAAGAGTGGGCCGATGAACGCGCCGAGCGTTTCCAGCGTGTAGTGAATGACCTCGGGGTTGTTGTACAGGTTCCACGGGGTGATCAGCACCGAACCGACCGCGGCGATCATGCCGCCGGCTCGCCAGCTGATCCGTTGCGGGCTGACGTTGCTGAAGTCGAACGCAGGCGAGATGAAGTTGGCGACGATGTTGATGCCGATGGTGGCGATCGTGAACGTCAACGCCCCCAACACGATTGCGAAGGTCGAGTCGATACGCGCCACCGTCTCCACCGGGTCGGTGATGAGCTCGCCGAACACCGGCACGGTCAGCGACGCGGTGACGACGACCAGCAGGGAGAACACCAGGAAGTTCACCGGCAGGCCCAGGAAGTTGCCCCGTTTTACCGCCGCGAACGACTTGCCGTAGCGCGAGAAGTCGCCGAAGTTCAGCATCGGACCGGAGAAGTAGGACACCACGAGAGCGATCGCGCCGAGCATCACCGGGATGGACTCCAAGCCCGTGTAGGTCACCTCGCCGAGGTTCAGGTCGATGGCACCCCAGCCCGCCTTGTAGATCAGATAGCCGCAGAGCACGAACATCACCACGTATACGGCCGGCCCGCAGAAGTCGATGAACTTACGGATCGACTCCATACCTCGCCAGAACACGCAGGCCTGCAGGATCCACAGCAGCACGAAGCTGCCCCAGCCGAGCAGCGGCAGCCCGAGGAAGCCGTAGAGGTCCACATCGGCATACGGCGCCAAGCCCGGAAACAGCTTGAGCAGCACCACATCCAGCGCCGCCGATGCCAGGTAGGTCTGGATGCCATACCACGCGACCGCGATCAAGCCGCGGATGATCGCGGGGATGTTCGCGCCGAGCACCCCGAAGACGCTGCGGCAGATGACGGGATACGGCACGCCCGTGGCCTGGCTCGGTTTGGCCACCAGGTTGCAGAAGATGTTGACGATCACGATGCCGATCAGCAGCGCGACGAGCACCTGCCAGCTGGCCAGGCCCAGCGCGAACAGGCTGCCCGCCGTCACGTAGCCGCCGACGCTGTGCACATCGGACATCCAGAACGCGAAGATGTTGTACGACGACCAGGTCTGCTTGCCCAGCGGCGCCAGGTCCTCGTTCGTCAGCCGCGGGTCGTAACCCGGTTTGATGACGCCACCCCCGACGGGATGACCGGATGCCTCGACCAGGTCGTCCGCGCCGACGACGGCGCCGGGCGGGAGGTCTCGAGTGGTCGGTGTGTCGATGTCCGTCATGCGCGGAAGTTATCGACGGACTGTTGCGCGGCTGTTTCCTGCGATATGCGCCGCTATTGCGCAGAAGATATATCTCCCGACAGCAGCAGACCCGTACCGGTCGGCAGCGTCGCGATGACGGCGTTGAGCCGCTGCGCATGCAGTTCGGACGTCGCGACAAGCCGCTCGACGTCACCGGTCAAGAACGCGTCAAGCATCTCGCAGTGGTCGGTGTGCAACTCCGCGCGGTGCTCGGGCCGGACGTGCACCATCGACTGCACGGGTTCGGTGATGTTCCAGGCGGATTCGAGCATGTGCAGCAGCCGGTGCATCCGCGACGGCCGCGTCAGCGCCATGTGAAAGTTCCTGCTGTGCCGGTGGTAGGTCACCGGATCGTCGTCGCGGATCGCCCGCTGCAGAACGTCATTGGTTGCGATAGCGGCCGCCCGGTCGTCGTCGGTGGCGTTCGCGACGGCCGCGGCCAGCGATGCCGACTCCAAAGTCTCACGGACGATGTACATTTCGCGCAGCTCCTGCGGCGTCAGTTGCGCGACCGCGTAGCCGGCGTTGCTGCGGTGCGCCACCAGGCCCTCGCCGATCAGCGTCTTGAGCGCCTCGCGCACCGGGATCTGGCTGACGCCGAACAGGTCGGCGACTTCGCCCAGCGGGATCGGCGTTCCCGGCGGCACGCCGCCGTCGAGGATCACCCTGCGCAGGTCGTCCAGGATCGCCTGCTGCGGCCTGCCGGGCGCGTCGACGACCAGCCTGTCCAGCAGGGCCGACCGTCGCCGTGACGCCATCCCGTCACCGTAGGCAGTTTTTGTTTCGCACGTGTTGCTACAGCGACGCGGCGACCGCCCACAGCGATTCGTGGTCGGCGCTGTCGGTCCTGTCGATCGGGCTGAGCACCACGTCCGTCGCGCCCGCGTCGAGGTACGTCCGCAGGTGTTTGGCGACCGCTTCGGCGGATCCGACGGCGGCGAGGTCGCCGGCGTGGTCCACGCCCTCGCGGTCGAGCACCTTGCGATAGGACGGGATGGACTCGTAGAACCCCAGCCGTTCGGCGGCGACAGCGCGGCCCGCGTCGAGGTCGTCGGTGACCAGGACCGGCACCGCGGCGATGATCTGTGGCTTCGGCCTGCCCGCATCGGCCGCGGCCTTCGCGATGGTGGGTTCGATGAACTCCGCGATCGTGCGCGGTCCCGCGAGGTAGGGCAGGGTGCCGTCGGCCAGTTCGCCGGTCACCTGTAACGCCTTGGGGCCCATGGCCGCAACGTAGATCGGGATCGTCGTCGCGCCGGGCACCGTGACAGGCCATCAGGGCTTGGCGGTGAGTTCCTCGCCGTGGAAGTCGACGGCGCCCGTGTCAAATATGGATCGCAGCACGGTCAGGTGTTCGCGCAGCCGCCCGATGGTGTTGGGGAACGGCGTGCCGAACGCGTCGCGCTCGAGTTGGTGCGCGCCGAGGCCCAGGCCGAGGGTGAAGTTACCGTGCGTTGCGGCCTGCGCGGTCTGCGCGAGCGACGACACGATCAGCGGGTGTCGCGGGTTGATGGGGACGACAAAGGTTCCGACCTTCAGCCCGGGCACCACGGCGCCGAGGATTCCGGCGAGCGCGATCGCATCATGGTCGAATCGCTGAGACAGCCAGACCTGTTCGACGCCCACTTCCTGTGCGCGTCTGGCCTGGGCGATGAAGTCGTCGACGACGTTGGTTGCGCTCGGGTGTTCGGTGAGTACGACGCTTGGCATATCGCGAGCAACCACGCGGCCCGCGCGACAATTCCGCCGGCCGGTGATCAACTCCGGCTGATTCGAACCGTTGCCCGGACTATCCGACGAGTGCGGTCGCGTGGGCCGAGCCCGCGAGTTGCAGCGCGGCGATCGCGACTCCGAACAGCGTCGCGGTGGTGAGCAGATACAGCTTCATGACGAGACCCCTTCGAACATGTTGGCTTCTACAGCCTCTCGTCGGTCGCAGGTCGTGTCAGCCACGCTGGCACCCAACTGCGTCACCGGTCAGCGCCTACGCGCTTCTACCCGCTAGTGTCGTGAGTCGTTATTTGTGATCTAGTTGTTAAACTGGGTTGTGCCGACGCCTCACGCTGCCGAGATTGTGTTGACCGCTGATGAGCGGG
>JAWQNE010000030.1:0-64177 GCA_033741175.1 Mycolicibacterium sp. 120270
ACAACCCCAAACCCTACGTCTGGACCAAAACCGCCGACCAAATCCTGGCCAGCATCGGAAACTACTGCACCAGAATTAATGACTCACGACACTAGTTGCGGCCGACGAGCGCGCGTCAGGCGAGCGAGCTTGTGGGCCCCTGCTGGGAGGTCACCTTGGCGACCAACCGCTGATAACCCGAACCGGTGACCCGGGCGAGCAGGTCAAGGGCCTTGGCGTCGTTGCCGACGAGCACGCGGGCTTTGTTCTTGCGCACACCGTCGAGGATCACCCGCGCAGCCTTCTGCGCCGACGTGCTCGCGAGCTTCTTGTCGAAGTACTTCGCGAGCGCTTCCTGATCGACCCCTTCGACGGCGGCGGAGTTGCGGGCGATCGCGGTCTTGATGCCGCCGGGGTGCACGCACGTCACCTTGACCGGATGTCCCGCGACGATCATCTCCTGACGCAGCGCCTCGGTGAACCCGCGGACGGCGAACTTGGCCGCGTTGTAGGCACCCTGGCCCGGCACCGCGAGCAGCCCGAAAACGCTGGAGACGTTGATGACATGTCCGTCGCCCGACGCAATCAGGTGCGGCAGAAAGACTTTCGTGCCGTTGACGACGCCCCAGTAGTCGACGTCCATCACCCGTTCGATGTCCTTGAAGTCGCTCGCCTCGATGCTGCCCATGAACGAGATGCCCGCGTTGTTGTAGATCTGGTTCACGATGCCGTAGTGATCGTTGACCGCGTCGGCGTACAGCTGGAAGGCCTCGCGTTCGGTGACGTCGAGCCGGTCGACCTTCACCGGTGCGCCGATCGCGTTCAGCCGTTCCTCGGTGGCCGCGAGGCCATCGGTGTCGACGTCGCTGATCGCCAGCTTGGCGCCGGAGCGCCCGAGCTCGATCGCCAACGCCTGGCCGATGCCCGAACCCGCGCCGGTCACGACGGCTACTTTCCCGTCGAAGCCTTCCATGTACGCACCCCCAGGATGTGGACTGACTCGCAACGAGATTAGTCGGTACCGCCGGTAGCGCGTGCGGCCGGGTGGGTGGGGTGGCTAGAGCTTTCTGGCCTTCCGGAGGATCTGCAGGAACGGCGCGCTCGCAGCGAGAGCCTTCTTCGCACTCGGTTGCATGAAGCTGGCGTTGGCGAAGACGCCGTACTCCAAGCCGAAGTCGCGCCACTCAGCCACCTGGTCGACCACCTCATCGGGCGTGCCTGCCAACAGGCAGGAGCGCAGAAGCGACGTCGGCACAGCCGAGTTGTACGACAGCACGGTCTGTTCGTCGAGCACCTGGGGAATGATGTCCTGGAACCCGGCGAAATCGTCGCCCATCGGATGTCGCAAGCCGTGTCGCTTCCACTCCGCAGCCGGGATCAAGAGGCCGAATGACTTCATCGTCACCGAATCGATTGCTTCATCGACGTCGTCTCGGGTCCGGCCGGTGACGACATAGAGGAAGTTCGCGGCGCGGACCGACGCCGGCTCTCGTCCAGAGTCGGATGCTGCGGTGCGGACGACGTCGAGACACGCCTTGTAGTCGGGACGGTGGAAGATCGCGCCGGGGAACCAACCGTCGCCGTAGCGGCCGGTGGCCCGCAGCATCCGCGGACCGTGGGAGGCGATCCAGATCTCGGGCCATGTGCCCTTGTACGGCGGAAGGTCGAAGGTGGCGTTGTGCAGCGGATAGAACTCCGAGTCGCGGGTGACGGGTGCCCCGTCGGAGTCCCACAGTGCACGGATCGTCGCCATCGCCTCGATGAACCGGCCGACGGGTTTGGACCAGTCGACGCCGTAGGGTTCGTTTCCTTCCCGTTCGCCGGTTCCGATGCCGAGGATCGCTCGGCCCTTTGTGAGCAGATGCAGCGTCGCCGCGGCCTGGGCGGTGACCGCCGGGTTGCGGCGAGCGGTGTCGGTGACGGCAAGGCCCAATTTCAGCCGACGGAGACGGTTCTTCGCCGCGATGTTGCCGAGCATGGTCCACGGTTCGAGACACGCGTCGGGACGCGGCATCAAAACCGCCGCCCCCACGTACGGCTTCTTCATGATCGCCCGAGGGAACAGACTGTTCAGATGATCGGGCACCCACAGCGAATCGGCCCGCGCCGCTTGGGCGGTCACCAAGCTGTTCCGCACCATGGGGCCTGGGCCGAACCGACTGTTCGCCAGGAACTCCACCACACCTACGCCGAAATTCGACATTGCTCACCGCCTTTGCTGTCGAGCGGATTATCCGGCGAAACCGGCGGCGGCGGGTAAGTAGTGGACTACTTCAGTTCATGTTTGCCGAAACGGCCCGAAGCTACTCCGCGAATGCCTCGCGCCGGTTGTCGTCTCCTCGGCGTTCCCTTCGCTTCGCTCAGGCGAACGCCTCGCGCCGGTTGTCGTCTCCTCGGCGTTCCCTTCGCTTCGCTCAGGCGAACGCCTCGTCGATGATCTCCTGCTGCTCGACGGCATGCACCTTCGAGCTACCCGACGACGGCGCCGACATCGCGCGGCGCGAAATCCGCTTCAGCCCCGACAACTTCTCCGGAAGCAGCTCGGGCAGCGTCAACCCGAACGTCGGCCACGCACCCTGGTTGGCCGGCTCCTCCTGCACCCAGAAGAACTGCTCGGCGTTGGGGTAGCCGTCCAGCGTCTCGCTGAGGCGCCGCCTCGGCAGCGGTGCGAGTTGCTCGACGCGCACGATCGCGACGTCCTCGCGGTTGTCCTTCGACTTGCGCGCCACCAGCTCGTAGTAGAGCTTGCCGCTGGTCAACAGGATCCGCTTGACCTTGTCGCGGTCGCCGACGCCGTCGGTGTAGGTCGGCTCCTCGAGCACCGAGCGGAACTTCTGCTCGGTGAAGTCGCGAATGTCGCTGACAGCGGCCTTGTTTCGCAGCATCGACTTCGGGGTGAAGACGATCAACGGCCGATGAATACCGTCCAGCGCGTGGCGGCGCAGCAGGTGGAAGTAGTTCGCGGGCGTCGACGGCATCGCGATCGTCATCGACCCTTCGGCCCACAGCAGCAGGAACCGCTCGATGCGGCCCGACGTGTGGTCGGGGCCCTGGCCCTCGTGGCCGTGCGGCAGCAGCAGCACGACGTCGGAGAGCTGCCCCCACTTGGCCTCGCCGGAGCTGATGAACTCGTCGATGATCGACTGCGCGCCGTTGACGAAGTCGCCGAACTGCGCCTCCCACAGCACCAATGCGTCCGGATTACCCACGGAGTAGCCGTATTCGAAGCCGACGGCCGCGTACTCCGACAGCGCCGAGTCGTAGATCATCAGCTTGCCGCCGGTCGGTTGCCCGTCGGAGTTGGTGGCCAGCAACTGCAGCGGGGTGAACTCCGCGCCGGTCTTGCGGTCGATGATGACCGCATGCCGCTGGGTGAACGTGCCGCGCCTGGAATCCTGACCGGAGAACCGGATCAGCCTGCCCTCGGCGATCAGTGAGCCCAGCGCCAGCAGTTCGGCGAAGGCCCAGTCGATCTTGCCCTCGTAGGCCATCTCGCGGCGCTTCTCCAGCACCGGCTTGACCCTCGAGTGCACGGTGAAGCCCTCCGGCGCAGCGAGATGGGCATCGCCGATCCTGGCCAGCAGCGACTTGTCGACGGCGGTGTCCATGCCCGCGGGCAACATCTGGTCGCTCTCCACCGACTCGCTCGGCTCGATCGGGTGTTTCTCGAGTTCGCGGACCTCGTTGAACACCTGCTCCAACTGGCCTTGGTAGTCGCGAAGAGCGTCCTCGGCTTCCTTCATCGAGATGTCGCCGCGGCCGATCAACGCTTCGGTGTAGGTCTTGCGGACGCCGCGCTTGGTGTCGATGGCGTCATACATCGCCGGCTGGGTCATCGAGGGGTCGTCGCCTTCGTTGTGTCCGCGCCTGCGGTAGCAGAGCAGGTCGATGACGACGTCCTTCTTGAACTTCTGCCGGAAGTCCATCGCCAGTCGGGCCACCCACACCGCGGCCTCGGGGTCGTCGCCGTTGACGTGGAAGATCGGCGCCCCGATCATCTTCGCCACATCCGTGCAGTACTCCGACGACTTGGCGTCGGAAGGCGAAGTGGTGAAACCGATTTGGTTGTTGACGACGATGTGGATCGTGCCGCCGGTGCGATACCCGCGCAGCAATGCGAGGTTCAGCGTCTCGGCGACGACGCCTTGGCCGGCGAACGCCGCGTCGCCGTGCAGCATCAGTGGCACGACGGTGAACCCGTCGGGTCCGTCGCCCTTGTCCAGCAGATCCTGCTTGGCCCGCACGATGCCCTCGAGAACGGGGTCGACGGCCTCCAGGTGCGATGGGTTGGCCACCAGCGACACCGCAATGTCGTTGTCGCCGAACATCTGTATGTAGGTGCCGTTCGCGCCGAGGTGGTACTTCACGTCGCCGGAGCCATGGGCCTGCGACGGGTTCAGATTGCCCTCGAACTCGCTGAAGATCTGCGAGTACGGCTTGCCCACGATATTGGCCAGCACGTTGAGGCGGCCGCGGTGCGGCATGCCGATGACGACCTCGTCGAGACCGTGTTCGGCGGCCTGATCGATCACCGCATCCATCGTCGGAATGACGGTCTCCGCGCCCTCGAGCGAGAACCGCTTCTGCCCAACATATTTCGTTTGCAGGAACGTCTCGAAGGCTTCGGCGGCGTTCAGCTTCGACAGGATGTACTTCTGCTGGGCGACGGTCGGCTTCTCGTGCTTGACCTCGACGCGCTCCTCGAGCCACTTCTGCTGGTCGGGTTCGAGGATGTGGGTGTACTCGACACCGACGTGGCGGCAGTAGGAGTCGCGCAACAGGCCGAGCACGTCGCGCAGCTTCTTGCGCTGCGCACCTGCGAACCCGTTGACCTTGAACACCCGGTCGAGATCCCACAGCGTCAACCCGTGCGTGGTCACGTCGAGGTCGGGGTGGTTGCGGAAGCGGCTCTTGTCCAACCGCAGCGGGTCGATGTCGGCCATCAGATGGCCGCGGTTGCGGTAGGCCGCGATCAGCTCGATGACCCGTGCGTTCTTGTCCTCGATGGAATCGGGGTTGTCGGTGCGCCACCGCACCGGCTCATAGGGGATGCCGAGCTCGTGGAAGATCTCGTCGAAGAAGTCGTCGGACAGCAACAGTTCGTGCACGGTGCGCAGGAAGTCGCCGGACTCCGCGCCCTGGATGATGCGGTGGTCGTAAGTCGACGTCAGCGTGATCAGCTTGCCGATGCCGAGTTCGGCGATGCGCTCCTCGCTTGCGCCCTGGAACTCCGCCGGGTACTCCATCGCACCGACGCCGATGATCGCGCCCTGGCCGCGCATCAGCCGCGGCACCGAATGCACGGTGCCGATGGTGCCGGGGTTGGTCAGCGAGATCGTCACGCCGGAGAAGTCCTCGGCGGTGAGCTTGCCGTCGCGGGCGCGCCGCACGATGTCCTCGTAGGCGGCGATGAACTGGCCGAACCGCATCGCCTCGGCGCCCTTGATGGCGGCCACCACCAACTGGCGCGTGCCTTCCTTACCCTGCAGGTCGATCGCCAACCCGAGGTTGGTGTGCGCAGGCGTGATGGCGTTGGGCTTGCCGTCCACCTCGGAGAAGTGGCGGTTCATGTTCGGGAACTTCTTGACCGCCTGCACGATGGCGTAGCCGATCAGATGCGTGAAGGAGATCTTGCCGCCGCGGGTCCGCTTGAGGTGGTTGTTGATGACGGTGCGGTTGTCGATCATCAGCTTGGCGGGAATGGCGCGCACGCTCGTCGCGGTCGGCACCTCCAGCGACGCCGACATGTTCTTCACGACGGCGGCGGCCGCGCCGCGCAGCACCTGAGCCTCGTCGCCTTCGGCAGGGGCCTTCTCGGCCGGTTTCGATTCGGCCGCTTTGGGTTTGGCGGGCGCGACGTCGGTCTTGTCGGCGGGAGGCTTCTTCGTGGCGGGCGGGGCGTCCGTCTTGGCCGGCGCCTGTTCGGCCTTGGCGGGCGCCGACTCAGCCTTGGCGGTCGGCGCGCCGTTGGCCTGCGCGGGCTCGGGCGCCGGTGCCGGCCCAGGCTCCTGCGGCGCGATCGGAGTGGATTTGGTCGCGGGTCCGTTGCCGGTGTCCGCCTCTGTGCCTGCTGTCGGTTCGGGCGAGTAGTCGACCAAGAATTCATGCCAACTCGAGTCGACCGAAGAGGGATCCTCGCGGAACTTGCGGTACATCTCTTCGACCAACCACTCGTTCTGTCCGAATGGTGAAGTTGAACTGCTCACGGCAGCTACTCGCCTCGATTCCTTCGCCTTCGGCAGGAGTCCGCTCGGACGCCTGCCCGTCTACTTTCCTTTCAGCCTGCGGTTACCCCGCATCCACGCCGCCTAAAGGCTAGCGCTTACGTGTATCAGCGCATGCCACAAGAGCCTTAATCAGACGGTGACGTCCTCAGCCCTGCGGCGCGGGCAGCACGTGGAGTTTCGACGGCCATCGAGGCGGCGGTGACCCGAAGGCCTTCCTCGCGTTCTCGATGATCCGCTTACCCATCAACCGGTTGCCGACGCCGCCGACCACCGCGCCGATCCCGACCGGCAGCAGCTTGCCGAACGCGATCGCCCCGCGCTTGAGCGCATAGCGCTTGACGAAGTAGCGCAGCAGTCGCGAGTTCAGCTGAGACACCGCAGGCAGCGGCAGCGTTGCCGCGCCGTCGCTGAGCCACGCGCCCTTGGTCCGGCCCGGGCCGAGAAGCTCGGCGACCGCATGCTTGCTGTCCTCGCCGACGAGCACTGAGAGCACGAGTGCGCGCCTGCGTTCCCTGTGCTCAGCGGGTATGCCGTGCACCTCGGCCACGGCGAGCACGAACAACGCCGTCGCCTCGAGGAAGACCACGGTCTCGCCGGCCACCGCCGACAGCGCCGCCAGCGTGCCGATGCCGGGGATCGCCGCCGCGGACCCCACCGCCGCGCCGCTGGCCATCACCGCGGCCAGATACTGCTTCTCCAGCTTGGTGACGATCTCGGCGGGCGCGGCGTCGGGATTGCCGTCCCGCAGCCGCTCGACATAGGCCCGCACCGCGGGACCCTGCACGCGTGCGCCACGCTCGATGATCTCCGACAACACCCGTGCGGCGGCGCCGGGATGCTCGTCGACCGTCGCAGGCACCCGGCTTTTCGCCTTGGAGCGAGCACTCATAGCTGCCTCCCGTTCGGGGCGTGACGTTGCCTTCAGGCTAACGGTTGGTCAACGAACGGCCGAGGTCCAGCGTTTCCGGTCGCAGAGTGCGCAGCGGTGACGATGGTCACGCGGGTGATCAGGGAAGAAAAAACTGATTCGGCGTGCTAACCACTTGCATGGCATATTCGCCCTCCGTGGACGTGAAGACCCCTGGCCGCTGGCGCATGATCATCGTGCTGGGAGTCATGGTCGCGCTGGGTCCGCTGACGATCGACATGTATCTGCCCGCACTGCCGAAGATCGCCGACGACCTGTCGGTGTCGTCTTCGGTCGTCCAGCTCACCCTGACCGGGACGCTGGCCGGGCTGGCGCTGGGACAGTTGATCGTCGGCCCGCTGTCTGACTCGCTGGGCCGCAGGCGCCCGCTGATGGCCGGAATCGTGCTGCACATGGTGGCGTCGGTGATCTGCATGCTCGCCCCGAACCTGGTCGTGCTGGGTCTGGCCCGTGTGCTGCAGGGCGTCGGCGCGGCGGCGGGCATGGTGGTGGCCATCGCCGTCGTCGGTGACCTGTTCGCCGACAACGCCGCCGCGACGGTGCTGTCCCGGCTGATGCTGGTGCTCGGCGTCGCGCCGGTCATCGCGCCGTCGCTGGGCGCCGCTGTGCTGCTGCACGGATCCTGGCACTGGGTCTTCACCGCGCTGGTGATCCTGGCGGGCCTTCTGCTTCTGGTCGCGGTGTTCGGGCTGCCCGAGACGCTGCCGCCGTCGCATCGACGGCCGCTGCGGGTGCGCGCGATCGCCGCGACCTACGTCGAACTGCTGCGCGACCGGCGGTTCGTCATTCTTGTGCTGGTCGCCGCGCTGGGCATGTCGGGCCTGTTCGCCTACATCGCGGGCGCGTCGTTCGTGCTGCAGGGCACCTACGGGCTGGACCAGCAGGCCTTCGCGCTGGTGTTCGGCGCGGGCGCGGTCGCGCTGATCGGCGCGACCCAGTTCAACGTCGTGCTGCTGAAGCGGTTCTCGCCGCAGGCGATCACGCTGTGGGCGCTGGCCGCCGCGCTGCTATCGGGCGGGGTGTTCGTCGGACTGTCGGCCGCCGGGGTCGGCGGACTCGCCGGGTTCGTGGCGCCGGTCTGGCTGATCCTGGCCGCGATGGGCCTGGTCATCCCGAACGCGCCCGCCGTCGCGCTGTCGCGGCATCCCGACGCCGCGGGCACCGCCGCCGCGCTGCTCGGCGCCGCCCAGTTCGGGCTGGGCGCCGCGGTGGCTCCGCTGGTGGGGGTGCTGGGCAACGACGAGCTTGCACTGGCCGTCGTGATGGCCGTCAGTGCGCTGGTGGCCCTTCTCGCTCTCCTTGCCGTCGGCGCCTCGACCAGCGACGACGCCGAGCGGGCCGTGACCGGTGAGGCTTTGCCCGACCCCGCATAGTTGTCGCCGTCGTTAACGGCCCGTACCGTCGGGGCGAATCACTCCGTACGGGGTATTCAGCTGTGACGGCCGGTTCCTGCTGATCTGCGCGGGGGTCAGGTCATTGACTGCGAAGTCCCTAAGAACAGGCCGATGGGGTGGCGGCGGGGGAGATAAGCCGAGACCATCTAATGGAGCCCGGGACGTGGGCCCCCAGCTTGCGAGGGGAGTGGGGATATGACCACGGCGTTGCGAGGCCGGCGTGCGCCGGTCGCCGACCCGTGGCATGCGCTCTGGGCCATGATGGTCGGCTTCTTCATGATCCTCGTCGACGCGACGATCGTGTCGGTGGCCAACCCGTCGATCATGGCGAGCCTCGGCACGGGTTACGACGCCGTCATCTGGGTGACCAGCGCCTACCTGCTCGGCTTCGCGGTTCCGCTGCTGCTGGCAGGCAGACTCGGCGACCGCTACGGACCCAAGAACCTCTACCTGCTGGGGCTGTTGGTGTTCACCGCCGCATCGCTGTGGTGCGGGCTGTCCGACGGCATCGGCATGCTGATCGCCGCGCGCGTGGTGCAGGGCGTCGGCGCCGCGCTGCTCACCCCCCAGACGCTGTCCACGATCACCCGCATCTTCCCCGCCGAGCGGCGAGGTGTCGCGATGAGCGTGTGGGGTGCCACCGCCGGGGTCGCCACACTGGTGGGTCCGCTGGCAGGCGGCATCCTGGTCGATCAACTCGGCTGGCAGTGGATCTTCTTCGTCAACGTGCCGATCGGGATCATCGGCCTGGGGCTGGCGTACTGGCTGGTGCCGAACCTGCCGACCGAGCAGCACGGGTTCGACGTGATCGGCGTCGTGCTCTCCGGCATCGGCATGTTCATGGTCGTCTTCGCCCTGCAGGAGGGACAGGCGCACGACTGGGCGCCGTGGGTCTGGGGCACCCTGGCAGGCGGCATCGGGGTGATGTCGGCGTTCGTCTTCTGGCAGCAGGCAAACCGCAACGAGCCGCTGATTCCGCTGGACATCTTCCGCGACCGCGACTTCAGCCTGTCGACGCTCGGCGTCGCCACGATCGGCTTCGTCGTGATCGCGATGATCCTGCCGGTGATGTTCTACGCGCAGGCGGTGTGTGGTCTGTCGCCGACGCAGTCGGCGCTGTTGACCGCGCCGATGGCGGTCGCGAACGGTGGGCTCGCGCCGTGGGTCGGCAGGCTGGTCGACCGGTACCACCCGCGACCGATCATCGGGTTCGGCTTCTCGCTGTTGGCGATCGCGCTGACGTGGTTGTCGGTCGAGATGACCCCGACCACGCCGATCTGGCGAATCGTGTTGCCGCTGACCGCGACCGGCGTCGGGATGGCGTTCATCTGGTCGCCGCTCGCCGCCACCGCGACGCGCAACCTCGCCCCATCGGTGGCCGGTGCCGGATCCGGCGTGTACAACGCCACCCGTCAGGTCGGGTCGGTGCTGGGCAGCGCCAGCATGGCGGCGTTCATGACGAGCCGGATCAGCGCCGAGATGCCTTTTTCCGACGACGGGATCGGAGGCGAGGGCTCGGTCACGCAGTTGCCCGCCTTCCTGCACGAGCCCTTCGCGGCCGCGATGTCGCAGTCTCTCCTGCTGCCTGCGTTCGTCGCGTTGTTCGGTGTGGTCGCCGCGATGTTCCTGCTCGGCTTCGCCAGCGGGCCGAAACAGCAACCCGCTGTGGACGACGAGTACTGGGACGACGAGGAGGAGGACCTCGACGACGACCACTACGTCGAGATCACCTTGGTACCCGAGAAACCCGACGACGTCGACGAGGTCCCGCGCACGGCACCACCGCCCGCCGCACACGTCGTCGCCGAGGTGCCCGACGTCGACGATGATGTCGTGCCCGACGCCGAGGACGAGTTCGACACCGAGCCTCTGGCCGCGCGAACCGCGACGACGGCGCAGGCGGACAGTTTGCTCGACGAGCTGGACACGGCCGAACCGATCGCGCCGTCCGTCGAGCCCGAGCCACCGATCGGCCAACGGCACGAGCCCGTGCGCAGCCTGCATGACTTCCTGTCCGACGTGCCTGTGCCGAAGCCGTCGGTGGAGCCGATCGGGTTCGCGCACAACGGGTTCCACACCGACAAAGAGGAGCTGTTCCAGCCGCTGAGCCGGTTCGTGCCGCGTCATGAACCGCCGGAGCCTGCGGCACCGCCGACGCATGACATCCTCAGCCCCGACTATCCGCTGGACTTCGGCAGCCACGCGCATTACGAAAGCCCGGATGACGAGACCGGTTTCGACTCGTCGCCGCGACACGGGCTGGCCGAGGACGAAACCCGGTCCAATGGACGGCATTACCGACCCGACGCCGACGACGCGCCGAGCTACGGGCGGCGCGGACGGCACTCACGCCCGGGCGATTAGTCGAACAACACGGCGGGGTTGAGATACCCGGCGGGGTCGAACGCCGTCTTGACGGCCCGCATCGCGGCGATGTCGGCGCTCGTCCGTGACATGCCCACGTAGTCGCGCTTGCGGCTGCCGACGCCGTGCTCGGAGCTGACGTTGCCGCCGTGGCGTGCGATCAACGCCATCATCGCCGAATACAGCGCGGCCTCGCGTTCTCCTACGGTCGGCTCTTCGCGCGAGCGCTCATCGCTGTCGAGCGCGCACCGCAACACGTTGAGATGCAGGTTGCCCTCGCCGATGTGGCCGAACAGCACCGGGATCGCGTCTGGCGCGTGGCCGGCGATCAGCTCGGCGGACTCGCGTGCGAACGAAGCGATGGCCGACAACGGCAGCGACACATCGAATTTCAGCGGTGGGCCGTAGAGCCCGAGGATCTCGGCGACCGACTCGCGCACCTGCCACAGCCGCTGCTGGGAGTTGACGTCGACGCCGACCGCGGGTTCACCGGTCAGCCGAGCGTGCTCGAGCGCGTCGGCCAGGTGCTCGGTTTGGTCGGTGTCGGCGGCGAGTTCGATCAACAGCTGCCATGCGCCGGTCACGGGCGCGGCGACGCCGAGGTGCTCGGCGGTCAGATCGCTTGCCCGGGAGTCGATCAACTCGAGTGCGGCGATGCCGTCCATGTCGCGGAACTCGCGGCCTGCTTCGACGAGGTCGTCGAGATCGGCGAAACCGCAGACCGCGGTCACCCTGCTGGTGGGAGTTGGGTGGAGCCGTAGATCCAGGCTGGTGATGACGCCGAGCGTGCCCTCGGCGCCGACGAACAGCGAGGCCAGGTCGTATCCGGTGTTGTCCTGCCGAACCTGACTGTGCCGCTGCACAATTGACCCGTCGGGTAGCACCACGTCCAGCCCGATGACCTGCTCGCCCATGTTGCCGTATCGCACGGTGCGCAGCCCGCCGGCGTTCGTCGACGCCATGCCGCCGACGGTCGCGGAGTCGCGCGCGGCGATGTCGACGCCGAACACCAGGCCGGCCTTCGTCGCCGCCCGCTGGACGGCGGCCAGGGTCACGCCCGCACCGACGCGGATCCGCCGTTCGACGGTGTCGACCTCACCGATTTCGGTCAGCCGTTCGGTGGACAACAGCACGTCGTCGTGTTCGGGAACCGTTCCCGCGACCAGCGAGGTGCGACCGCCCTGCACGGTGACAGGGACGCCCGCCGCCCGGCACGCACCCAGCACGGCGGCTACCTCCTCGGCGGTGCCGGGGCGTACGAGCATGCTGGCGTGCCCGCGGTAGCGGCCGGTGTGATCGACGCTTCGGCCGTCGAGCACGTCGGGATCGGTGGTGACGTGCGCCGCGCCCACGATCTCGGCGAGGCCGTCGGCCAGCGATTCGGTCACCCCGAGGGTCTACCACACGAGGGCAGCGACAAGAAGGCGCCCAGTTCGATCAGCCGGTCCGGGGTGCCGGGCAGGTACTCAGTCAGCAGCGGTGATCGGACGATGACGCTGAGGTACTTCGCCCGGCTCACCGCGACGTTGAGCCGATTGCGGTTGAGCAGGAAGGCGATCCCGCGGGGCACGTCGTCGATGGACGACGCGGTCATCGAGATGTACACCACCGGCGCCTGCTGGCCCTGGAACTTGTCCACGGTGCCCGCTCGGACCGAGCCCAGGCCTGCGGTGTCGAGGCGTTCGCGCAGCAGCACGACTTGCGCGTTGTAGGGGGTCACGACGAGCACATCGTCCTGCGTCAGCCGCCGAGGCCCGTGCTCGTCGGTCCAGGCTGCGCCGATCAGCTTGTCGATCTCGGCGACGATGGCGTCCGCTTCCTCGGGGCTCTCCGTGGAGTTGCCGTCGTGGTCGACCATCAGCACCCGCACGCCGGGCGCCAGACCATCGAGCCGTCGCGCGCCGGTCACGTCGTCGACCGAGCGAAGCCGGTCGTCGTAGGACAGCCGCGACACCGCCGCGCAGACGTCGGGATGCATCCGGTAGGAGAGGTCGAGAAAGTATCCGAACTCGGCAGGCAGCGTGTGCTTTCCGTCGATGAGCCAGCCCAGCGCCGAAGTGTCGACCGGTTCCGGATGCGTGCCCTGGCTGACCTGAGGTAGCTGTTGCGGATCGCCGAGCAGCAGGATGTTCGTCGCGGTCGACGCCACCGCGATGGTGTTCGCCAGACAGTACTGGCCCGCCTCCTCGACGACGAGCAGATCGAGGCTGCCGCGCTGCACCCGGTTCGGGTTCGCGAAATCCCACGCGGTGCCGCCGATCACGCAGCCGTCATGGTCGGCGATGAACCCTGGATAGTCCTTCTCGTCGATCTCCTGCCAGCGCGCGTCCGTGTCGTGCTTGTGCTTCTTGGCGATCACCGAAGGATCGACGCCGACCGCGACGACATCGCGGAAGAGATTCTCCACGACGGCGTGTGACTGCGCGACAACGCCGATGCGCCAAGTGTTTTCAAGTACCAGACGCGCGATGACGGCCGCCGCGGTGAAGGTCTTGCCCGTGCCGGGCGGGCCGTGCACGGCGAGGTAGGACGAGTCCAGGTCGAGAAGCGCTGCGGTGATCGATGCCGCGACGTCTGCTCCGCGCGGAAGCGGTGCGCCGCCGCGGGTACGCGGGGGGTGGCGCATCAAGATGTCGATGACCGCGTTCGGCGGAAGGTGGGGCAGGCCCCCGGCAATGTCGGTGGCCGTCGCCTCGATGGAGTCGCGCAGCGGGCCCGTCGGGATCGGCGGCCCGGGCGTCAGCGCGAACGGCAGCTGGTGAAACGGCCCGCCCTGCCTGGGTTCTCGCTCCACGATCGTCACCTCGGTGGGCGCCGCGGGGTTGTCGCAGTCCACGACTGTGACCGGGCCGAAAGCCCGTCGCTCCGGATCGTCGCTGAGACCGGCCGGCGAGGGTGGCTCATACAGCGCGTACATCGATCGGCTGAGCTCACCGTTGGCGATACCGCCGTAGAGCCGCACCCGCCGCTGCAGCTTGCGGGCTTTCGGCGGGATGCTCCAGTCGGTTTCGACTTTCGCCTTCTCCGCGATGAACACGTCGGTGCTGTCGGACCACTCGTCAACCGGATTGTTGAGCCGGTCGAAGTGACTCCACCAGAACGGCTTGTCCTCGCGGCGGTGGTAACCGCGGGCAGCCGAAACCATCGCCACCGCAGTCTGTTCGGCGGTGCGGTTGGAAGGATCGTCGCCGACGAACTTCGCCAGCTTGTGGGCCAGTTGGTCGTCGTCTTCAATGGTCGCGTCGCCGTCCTTGACCGATTGGGCGCCGACGGGTGGGACCGCGCAGTCGATGGCCCGGCAGATCAGCCAGTCGCGCAGTTTCCGCGTCGATGTGCAGTCGTACCGGTTGTAATCCTCGATCTCCTTGAGCACGACGGCAGCGTCGTCGTCACGGCCTGCCGCGCGCAGTTCGCAGTACTTGGCGTACTGGGTTATCGAGTCGGTCGCCGTCGTCACGTCACCGGTCCGCAGCTGACCGCCCATGTAGAGCGGCTCGAGCGACTTCAGGCTGTAGTTCTCCGTTCCGACCCGAATAGTTTTGCGCACAAGGGGATACAGGTCGACGAGCACACCGTTGCGCAGCAGGTCGTCGACCTCGTCCTCGCCGACTCCGTAGCGTCCCGCAAGCCGTAGCAACGCCGTCTTCTCGTAGGCGGCGTAGTGATAGATGTGCATGTGCGGATAGCGCTTACGGCGCTTGCGCACCATCTTGAGGAATTCGATCAGCGCCTGGCGTTCGTCGGCGCGGTCGTGCGCCCACAAGGGGTGAAACCCGTCAGCGGTGTCCAACACGCCGAACAGGTACTCCAGCCCCCACTCGCGGCCGTCGGAGGTCCACAGCGGGTCGCCCTCGAAATCGAAGAAGAGGTCTCCCTGGTCGGGTTCGGGCAGCACCATCAGCGGCTGCGCGTCGACGATCTCGTAGGGCGGCTTGCCGTCGATGCGCGGCGCGAGTTGCAGCCGCGCCTGCGCCGACAGCGACGTGACGGTGCGCTCGGAGAGTTCGGGGACGGGGCCGTGGTGGCCCTCGAGCGCACTGATTGTGGTGATGCCCGCGTCGATGAACCGGGCGCGCTGACTGGTCCGCATACCCGCCACCAGCAGCAGGTCGTCGTGTTCGCGGACCTGGATCAAGCACTCGGGGCATCGGAAGCACGCCCGGATGTCGGGGTCCTCCCACGCGACCGGCCGGCCGCCGGCCAGATGATCGTCGAGCAGGTGCTGCAGCGCGTCGCGGCGCGGCAGGTAGACCGGCAGCAATTCGTCGACCCGATAGCTCGCGGTGGCGCCGTCACCGAGCACCAACTCCACCTCGGACGCCACCGGCACACCCGCGCTGGCCAGTGTGTCGGCGTAGGCGGCGAGCTGCAGCAGCGCCTCCACCTTCACCGAGCGCGCGAGCTTGGTGTCACGCAGCCGGTAGCGTCCGCCGTCGGGGCCGTCTTCGAGGATCAGGAAGTCTGCGAAGCCGACGAACCGGCCGTCGAACATCGCGGCCTGGTAGACGATCGGCGCCCGCTGCTCGACCGCGCGCTTGGTCGCCTCGGCGGCAGCGGTCAGCCCGTCGATGGTGTATGTCGGCCGCCCGATGATCGCCACGTTGTACGGCGACTGCTCCCGCAGTTCGTCGAGGTGACGCTGTTCGTGTTGGCCGCCGAGGTCGGCCGTGCGGGCGAGCAATTCGTCCTCGACTGCCACCGCCGGGCCCCAGCCGAGGCGTGCGTCGAACGAGCGCAGCAGCGCGTACTCGCAACGCGCTGCGGCTGCGAGGTCAGAGGCGCTGTAGATGACTCGATCGTCGGAGACGAACACGTGCCCAACTGTATGCCCGCGCCCCGACATTCCAGCCCCGCACAACTACGCCCAAACCGACAATTGGGCGCGATTTCGCGGCGTGTCGTCACCCAAACCGACAATTGGGCGGGGATCTCAGCCGGGTGTGTTGCCGATCAACTCGACGCCGGCGCCGTTCCAGCGGAACTTCACCACGCTCTCCAGCCCTTGCGTGCCGTTGGAGTACACCAGCGCGACGGTGTCGCCCGTGCTTTCGGACTGCTTGATGCTGTTGAACCCGTAGGTGTCCGGCACCCCGCTCGGGATGTACTTGCCCAAGTGGAACAGCACGGCGCGGGTGTTGGGGTTCTCGGCGTTGGTGTTGGCCTTGACGATGATGGCCGAAAGCTGCGCGCACTCGTTGTACGTGCCCGCCAGCGGTTCGGGGCTCCACGCCTGCCCGCTGCGCGGGTCACGCGGCAGTTCGGACACGGTCTTGGCGATCTCGGGCGCGGCCAGATTCACCGCACACGGATCGGGCGCAGGGGTGCTCGGGGCAGCGCGGACGGACGGTGCGGGCGGCGCGACGGCGGGCGCAGGTGCGGGCGTGCTCGACGCCTCCGGTGTCTTGGAGACCGTCGAGTCGCTCGAACCGCAGCCGGTCAACAGTGCGACGCCCGCCGCGGTTGCGGTCAGGAGCCGTTTCACAGTTGCGCACCGTACCGCCTACTCCGTCACCGACCCGGCAGGTGGGGCGGCGGGTCGGCAGCGGGCAAGCGCCTAGACTGGCAACCCGATGACGTCGCCTGATCAGGACGCGCCCCCCGGGCAATCCACGTTTGCCGACCTGCAGATTCACCCCGCGGTGCTGCAGGCGGTTTCCGACGTCGGATACGAGACACCGTCGGCCATCCAGGCGGCCACCATCCCGGCGATGATGGACGGCTCCGATGTCGTCGGCCTGGCGCAGACGGGAACCGGTAAGACGGCGGCCTTCGCCATCCCGATCCTGTCGAAGATCGACACCTCGAGCCGGATCACCCAGGCCCTGGTGCTCGCGCCGACGCGCGAACTCGCGCTGCAGGTCGCCGAGGCCTTCAGCCGCTATGGCGCGCACCTGTCGGTGAACGTGCTGCCGATCTACGGCGGCGCGTCCTACGGCCCGCAGCTGGGCGGGCTGAAGCGCGGCGCGCAGGTCGTCGTCGGCACACCGGGCCGGGTCATCGATCACCTGGAGAAGGGCAGCCTCGACCTGACCCATCTGGACTACCTCGTGCTCGACGAGGCCGACGAGATGCTGCAGATGGGCTTCGCCGAGGACGTCGAGCGCATCCTGGCCGACACCCCCGAGTACAAGCAGGTCGCCCTGTTCTCGGCGACGATGCCGCCGGCGATCCGCAAGATCACGTCGAAGTACCTGCACGACCCGGTCGAGGTGACGGTCAAGGCGAAGACGCAGACGGCCGAGAACATCACCCAGCGCTACATCCAGGTCGCGGGCCCGCGGAAGATGGACGCGCTGACTCGGCTGCTCGAGGTCGAGCAGGGCGACGCGATGATCGTGTTCGTCCGCACGAAGCAGGCGACCGAAGAGGTCGCCGAGCGGCTCAAGGCGCGCGGTTTCGCGGCGGCTGCCATCAACGGCGACATCCCGCAGGCCGTACGCGAGCGCACGATCGCGGCGCTGAAGGACGGCACCATCGACATCCTGATCGCGACGGACGTCGCCGCGCGCGGCCTCGACGTCGAGCGCATCTCCCATGTGGTGAACTACGACATCCCGCACGACCCCGAGTCCTACGTGCACCGCATTGGCCGCACCGGGCGGGCCGGGCGGTCCGGTACCGCGCTGCTGTTCGTCACGCCGCGGGAGCGCCACTTGCTCAAGTCGATCGAACGCGTGACGCGGCAGGAGCTCGTCGAGTCCGAGTTGCCGTCGGTGGAGGACGTCAACGCCCAGCGGGTGGAGAAGTTCCGCGATTCGATCACCAAAGCGCTCGCATCGCCGGGAATCGACTTGTTCCGCAGCCTGGTCGAGGGATACGAACGCGACCACGATGTGCCGATGGCCGACATCGCCGCGGCGCTGGCATTGCAGAGCCGCGACGGTGAAGAGTTCCTGATGACGGAGCCGCCGCCGGACAAGCGCCGCGAACGTCCCGATCGCTCTCGTGATGACGGGCCGCCGCGCAAACGGCGTGAGATCCGCGACGACCTGGCCACCTACCGCATCGCAGTCGGCAAGCGGCACAAGGTGATGCCCGGCGCCATCGTCGGCGCGATCGCCAACGAGGGCGGGCTACACCGCAGCGATTTCGGGCACATCAGCATCCGGGAGAACTACTCCCTGGTCGAACTGCCTGCGAAGTTGTCCAAGCAGACGCTGAAAGCCCTTGCCAAGACCCGGATTCAAGGCCAGCTGATCGACCTGCAACCCGATCGGGGCCCGAAGAAGCCGCACCGCAAGTCAAAATGACAGTCTCCAAAGGCATCGCAGGCCCTGAGGCCCAGGGCGGCCTCGAATCCGTTGCGGCGCCGGAGCGGGTGGCCTCGCTCACCGGGATCCGCGCTGTGGCCGCACTTCTGGTGCTGGCCACCCACGCCGCCTACACCACCGGCAAGTACACGCACGGCTACGTCGGCCTGGTATACGCCCGGATGGAGATGGGCGTTCCGATCTTCTTCGTGCTTTCCGGTTTTCTGCTCTTCCAGCCATGGGTGAAAGCGGCTGCGGGGGAGCGCGATTGGCCGTCGGTGCGGCGCTACGCCTGGCACCGGGTACGACGGATCATGCCCGCATACGTCGTCACCGTGCTGATCGCGTATCTCGTCTACCACTTCCGAACCGCGGGCCCGAATCCCGGCCACACCTGGATGGGGTTGTTCCGCAACCTCACGCTGACGCAGATCTACACCGACCAGTACATGTACTCGTATCTGCATCAGGCGTTGACCCAGATGTGGAGCCTGGCAGTCGAAGTCGCGTTCTACGCGGTGCTACCGGGATTGGCGTGGCTGTTGATCACTGTGCTGTGCCGCCGCCAGTGGCGGCCCATGCTGATGATCGGCGGCCTCGCGGTGCTTGGCGCGGTGACACCGGCGTGGCTGATCGTCGTTCACACCGTCAACGGGTTGCCCGATGGGGCGCGCCTGTGGTTGCCGTCGTACCTGTTGTGGTTCATCGGCGGCATGCTGCTCGCGGTGCTCGCGACGATGGGGGTCCGTTGTTACGCCTTCGCTGTGTTGCCCGTCGCGGTGCTGAGCTACTTCATCGCCTCGACACCGATCGCGGGGGAGCCGACGACATCGCCGTACGCGCTGGCGCCCGCGATATGGAAGGCGGTGTTCTACGCCGTGATCGCGACGCTGGTCGTCTCGCCGTTGGCGCTGGGGGACCGCGGGTGGTACGCGCGGTTTCTGGCCAGCAGGCCGATGGTCTTCCTCGGCGAGATCTCCTACGAGATCTTCCTGATCCACTTGTTGACGATGGAACTGGTGATGGTGGAGATCCTGCACTTCCACATCTACACGGGGTCGATGCCGGTGCTGTTCATCGTGACGTTCATCGTGACGGTCCCGGTGGCGTGGCTGCTGCACCGCTTCACCCGCGTCCGCTCGAATTAACTTCCCGCGAAATTGCATTCCGGCAGGCCCTCTCTCGCGATTCCGCTGCCGGAATGCAATTTCGCGAGTACTGGGGGCTAGGCGGGTTCGGCGGTCTCGGAGGTCGTCGGCACCACCATCGGCACGACGAACTGCTCGATCATCGCGCGCTCGTCGGCTTCGTCGTGGCCGGGGAACACCAGCAGCGACGTCATCACCCGCACCAGCCAACGCGCCTTGCGTTCGACGATCTCCGGGTCGTCGGGCGCCATCGAGATCAGGAACGCCTCGGTGAGCGCCTTGATGACCTGTGACTGCTCGGCGATCTCCGCGCCGATCGGCCGTTGCGCGGTGGCGAACCACGACGACAGCGCGGGGCTCTGGCGGACGTTGCGCAGCGAGGACACCATGCCTTCGATGAGCCGCTCGCGTGGCTCCTCGACACCGGTCAGCTGTTCGGTCATCTGGTGGAACAGCCGGTAGCTCTCACGGTGCACGTACGCGGTGTACAGCGCCTCGCGATTCTCGAAGTAGCGATACAGCGTGGCGCGCGAACACCCTGCGGCCTTGGCGATTTCGTGCATGCCGACCGTCGCGGCGTCCTGCTGCGCGAACAGCGCGTCCGCGGCGTCGAGGATACGGTCAGCGGCGACCTCGGTGCGGCGGTCGCCCAGCCAGTCGTTGCCCGCCATCAGCCGGTCACCCGGAACGGAACTGACAGCGGCCTGCGCACGTAGCTGCCGCCTGCCCACTCGACGCCGGAGAGGTTGACCTCGAACTCGGGGCAGCGCGCCAGCAGTTCGGTGAGCGCGACGCGGGACTGCATGCGCGCGGCGGCCGCGCCGAGGCAGAAGTGTGCGCCGTGGCTGAACGTCATGATGTTGCGCGGACGCCTGCGGACCTCGAGTTCCCCTGCGTCGTTGCCGAATTCGCGTTCGTCGCGGTTGGCCGACCCGTACAGCAGTAGCACCTTGCGTCCGGCGGGAATGATCGTATTGCCCACTCGCACATCGCGGGTGGTGGTACGGGCCAGCCCCTGCACCGGTGAAGTGAGCCGCAGTAGTTCGTCGACCGCGTCGGGAATCAGGTCGGGGTTGTTGACCAGCAGCTTGCGCTGATCGGGCCGCTGGTGCAGCAGTTGAACTGCGCCGCCGAGCATTCCGGTGGTGGTGTCGTTGCCGCCGGTGACCATCGTGAAGGTGAACGCGAGGATCGACAGCATCCCGGCCATGTCGCCGTCGGCGCCGACGCCCGCGGCGACGAGGTGTGACACGGTGTCGTCCTCGGGCTGGTGGCGGCGACGTTCGATCAGCCCGGTGAAGTAGGCCATCATCGACGCGACTGCCTCGCCCGCGGACTCGCCGGCCGTCGCGAGCCCGCCATCATTCGTCTGGGCGGCGACGATCGCATCGGTCCAGCCGTCGAACTGGTCGCGGTCCTCCTCGGGCACCCCGAGGTAGTGCGCGACGACCATCGACGGCAGCGGCTTGAACAGCTCTGTGACGATGTCGCCGCCGCCCGCTGCGCGCAGTCGCTCGATCCGCTCGACGACGAAACGTCGCACGGCGGGTTCGACGGCCTCGACCTGGCGAGGCGTGAAACCGCGCGACACCAGCTTGCGGAATTCGGTGTGCGTCGGCGGGTCCTGCATGACGAACGGCGGGTTGTCGGCAAGGCCGATCATCTCCAGTTCGCCGTAGTTGACGGTGAGGCCCTGGGCCGACGAGAACGTCTCATGGTCGCGGGCGGCGTTCCACACGTCGAGGTGCCGCGACAGCACCCAGTAGTCGTGGTGCGGCCGGTCTTCCGGCACGACGTGGTGCACGGGGTCCTTATCCCGAAGCGCCTGGTACATGGGCCACGGGTTGGCCCAGGTCTCCGCCGTCGCGAGTTCGAAACGGGCAGGCGTGCGGTGAGACACAGCGGCGGTCATGTCTTATGGGTACGACACACCTACCTACCCTGTCAACAGGGCGCAGCGAATTGGTACTAAATGGCCGCGCCCGGGTTCAGGATGTTGTCCGGGTCCAGGGCGGCCTTGATGCGACGGTTGATCTCCATCACCTCGGGGCCCACCTGATCCTGCAACCAGGGCCTTTTGAGCCTACCGACGCCGTGCTCGCCGGTGATCGTGCCACCGAGACCGATCGCGAGGTCCATGATCTCGCCGAAGGCGAGTTGGGCCCGCTCCGCCATCGCATCGTCATCCGGGTTGTAGACGATCAGCGGATGGGTGTTGCCGTCGCCGGCGTGCGCGATCACCGAGATCATCACGTCGCGCGCGGTGGCGATGCGTTCGACGCCGCTGACGAGGTCGCCGATCCTCGGCAGTGGGACGCCGACATCCTCGAGCAGCAGCGTGCCCCTGGCCTCCACCGCGGGGATGGCGAACCGGCGGGCGGCGACGAACGCCTCGCCCTCGTCGGGGTCGTCGGTGGAGAAGACATCCGATGCGCCCTTCGCTTCGAAGACGGCGGCGATCCGTTCGGCATCCTCGGCGGCCGACCGGCCGCGTTCGTCGGATCCGGCCAGCAGCAGCGCCGCCGCATCGCGGTCCAAACCCATCTTCAGCTTGTCCTCGACGGCGTTGATGGCGACGGCGTCCATGAATTCCAGCATCGACGGGCGCATCTGGCAGGCCACCCCGAGCACGGCGTCGGTCGCGGCCTCGACCGTCGGGAAGTTGGCCACCACCGTGCTCGACCGGTGCTGCTTGGGTAGCAGTCGCAGTGTGATCTCGGTGACGATGCCGAGGGTGCCCTCGCTGCCGACGAAGAGCTTCGTGAGGCTCAGCCCCGCAACGTCTTTCACCCTCGGTCCGCCGACCCGCACCGCCGTGCCGTCGGCAAGCACCACTTGCAGGCCCATCACATAGTCGGTGGTGACGCCGTACTTGACGCAGCACAACCCGCCGGCGTTGGTGGCGATGTTGCCGCCGATGCTGCAGATCTCGAACGACGACGGATCCGGCGGATACCACAGATCATGTTGGGCAGCAGCCTTTTTCACCTCCGCATTGAACAACCCGGGCTGGCAGACCGCGGTGCGGGTGACGGGGTCGACGGTGATGTCGCGCATCTTCTCCGTCGACAACACGATGCCGTCGTCGAGTGCGGTGGCCCCGCCGGACAACCCGCTCCCCGCTCCGCGTGGCACCACGGGAACCCGGTGCGCGCTGGCCCAGCGCATGATCGTCTGCACGTGCTCGGTGGTGTGCGGCCGCACGACGGCCAACGGTTTACCCGCAGACGGGTCGAGGGCACGGTCCTGCCGGTAGCCCTCGGTGATGGACGGGTCGGTGACGACCATGCCCTCGGGCAGGTCGGCGACGAGGCTGTCGAGAACGCTCACGGTTCGATGCTACGAGCGAGGGCGATCATGACGGCACCATCCAGGAAAGGACAGGCGACGCCTGCAGCGCGGACAGAATGCACAGCAGGGCCAAAAAGACCAGGCTCCACAGCACCACGCGGCGGAAGATGTCGCCCTCCTTGCCGTCCATGCCGACGGCGGCCGCCGCGATGGCGAGGTTCTGCGGCGAGATCATCTTGCCCAGTACGCCACCCGAACTGTTCGACGCCGCCATCAGCACGTCGGACAGACCGGCCTGGTTGGCGGCGGTCACCTGTAACGCGCCGAAGAGCGAATTGGCCGACGTGTCGGATCCGGTGACGGCGACGCCGAGCCAGCCGAGGATCGGCGACAGCAGCGCGAACAGCCCACCCGCCGCGGCCATCCAGGTGCCCAACGTGATGGTCTGGCCGGACAGGTTCATCACGAACGCCAGCGCCAGCACCGCCATCACCGTCACGATCGCCCAGCGCAACTGATGCAGCGTCGTGCCGTACGCCTTGACCGCGCGCGGCACCGTCAGCCGCAGGGCGATCATCGTGAGCACGCCCGCGAACAACATCTGGGTGCCCGGTGTGGTGAGTAGGTTGAGGGTGAATTCGTTGAGCGACAACGGCTTTCCGCTCGGACTGACGACGTCGATCCCCGGCCACTCGAACTTCACCGTCGCCTTGTCGAGCAGCTTCTTTACGGCCGAGATCTGACAGACGACGAAGACCGCGATGATGATCGCGTACGGGGCGTAGGCCCTGACGACATCGGCGCGCGAGTCGGGATGCGCGACGCGGTCGGCGAATTCGGGCGTCGGCGCGTCGGCCGCACCGCCCGCGACGACGGCGGGCTCGGTGTAGGTCTGGCGCGGCTTCCAGACCCGTACCAGCAGCACCACCGCCCCCGCCGAAAGGAGGGCGGCGACGACATCGGCCAGCGGCACCGAGATGAAGTTGGACGTGGCGAACTGGCCGAGGCCGAACACGACGCCGCAGACGAGGGCGGGCAGCCATGTTTCCTTCACGCCGCGCCTGCCGTCGACGATCGCCACCAGCGCGAGGGGAACGACCACCGACAGAAGCGGCGTCTGCCTACCGACCATCGCGCCGAGGGTGTCGGCGGGCAGTTCGGTGACCTTGGCCAGCGTGAGGATCGGCGTCGCCATCGCCCCGAATGCGACGGGCGCGGTGTTGGCGACAAGCGCGAGCACGGCGGCCTTCAACGGCCTGAACCCCAACGCCATCAGCATCACCGACGTCACCGCCACCGGTGTGCCGAAGCCCGCCAGCGCCTCGAGCAAGGCGCCGAAGGAGAACGCGATGAGCACGGCCTGAATTCGCTGATCGTCGCTGACCCGGGAGAACGACCGTCGCAGCACGTCGAAGTGCCCGGTTTCGACGGTCAACTGGTACACCCAGATCGCGTTGATGACGATCCACAGGATCGGGAAGAACCCGAACGCGGCACCCTCGGTGGCCGCGAGCAACGTCTGGCCGATCGGCATGCCGTAAACCAGCACGGCGACGGCGATGGCGACGGCGAGAGAGATCAACGAGGCCACCCACGCGGTGATGCGCAGGACGCCGAGCAGAACGAACAGCAGAAGTATCGGTATCGCCGCGACCAGCGAACTCCATGCGAGGGAATGGCCAACCGGATCGAGAACTTGCTGGTACACAGGCGAACCTCAATGTTCGATTTGTGGTGTGCGCCACACGTATACCCAAGACCAACGGCTTTCAAAGAACCGCTTCTATGGCGCCTGCGTCGGCTCCGCGTCCAGTTCCCGAAGTGCAGGCAGGAACACCGAGACGATGCCGAGCAGCAGCATCGGCAGCGACAAAGCGAGGAAGGTCGCGTGCAGCCCGGCCGCATCGGCCAGCGGCCCGGCCACTATCAGGCCGAGCGGTCCGGCGGCATAGGCCAGCGACCCCATCACGCCGACGACGCGACCGCGCAGATGTTGCGGCGCCCGCGTCTGCATGACGTAGTTGTAGATCGGCGCGATCGGGCCGTAGACGAAGCCGACCACCGCGCACAGCACCAGGATCAGCGGAAGCGGCGGCAGGAACGCGATGACCGTCATCGCCACGCCGAGCGTCAGCACCGCGGTCAGCATGACCGTGCGTCGACGCGAATACTTCGACAACACCGCGTAACTCAGCGCACCGACGAGACCGCCGATGCTGAGCGCCATCAGCACCCAGCCCAACTGGGCCGGCTCGTTGCGGTCCGTGAAGTATTTCGGAAAAAGAACCGATTCCATCGGCATGTAGAGCCCGGTCGCGGCGAGGTCGACGATCGCCAGCGTGCGCAACACCTTGTTGTGCCAGACGAAGCGCAATCCTTCGACGACCCCTGCCCACACACCTTCAGGGAGGACGCCGCGGTCGGGTGTGCCCGCACCTTCCAGCTGAAGCGTGGCGATCGCGCAGATCGACAGAATGAACGCGGCCGCCGTGACCCACATGGTGTTGACGCCGCCGAGCGTCGCGATCAGCAGGCCGCCGACCCCTGGACCGACGATGTAGGCCAGGTTGAACACCGCTTCGTACACGCTGTTGGCGTGGTCCAACGTCCAGCCAGCACGTTGCGCGGCCTCGGGCAGCATGGTCTCGCGCGCGGTCATGCCCGCCGGGTCGAACAGCGCCCCGAGTGCGGCGAGGCCGGCCAGCACGCCGACGTTGACGGCCTGTGCGCCGAACGTCAGCGCCAGCACGGGCACCGCGGCGACCGACAGCGCGGACAGCGCATCGGAGATCATCGAAACCCGTTTGCGCCCCAGGTAATCGACGGCAGCGCCGGCGATCAAGGTGGCCACGAGCAGTGGGATGGTGCCCGCCATGGCCACGATCGACGCGTCGAGCGCGGACCCGGTGCGCTGCAGCACCAGCCACGGGAAGGCGACGATCGAGATGCCGTTGCCCGCACCGGCCATCAGCGCGCCGAACAGGATGACGAAGAGCGGACCGCGCCTGCTGTTGACCATGGGTTATCTCGATGGACCCTAACAGCGGCCGGGGCCGGTCGGTGATGGGTTTTCCTGCGCAGGCACAGTGGACTGGTGAAATTGGCCCATCCGCGCACCGGCAAGAAGTTCGACTCGCCGGTTCCCGCAGGTGCAGGGTGGCCGGGCGATCCGGCGACGAGCGCGACCGCGGTCGCAGAGACGGCCGCGCAGGTGACCGTGCTGGCCGAGGCGGCGGAGTCGATCGAGCAGGTCGACGCCGAGGTGTCGGTGTGCCGCGCCTGCCCGCGGCTGGTGGAGTGGCGCGAGCGCGTCGCCGTCGAGAAGCGCAAATCGTTTGCAGGCGAGCCGTACTGGGGCAGGCCGGCGCCCGGCTGGGGTTCGGCGCGCCCACGGGTGATGGTCGTCGGGCTTGCGCCCGCGGCGCACGGCGCCAACCGCACCGGTCGCGTGTTCACCGGCGACAGGTCCGGCGACTTCCTGTTCGCCGCACTGCATCGCGCCGGGCTGGCGAACCAGGCGTTGTGCGTCGACGCGGCAGACGGGTTGATGCTCAACGACACTCGCATCGTCGCGGCTGTGCGGTGCGCGCCGCCGGGGAACGCGCCGACACCGGCTGAGCGGGCGACGTGTGCGCCGTGGCTGGACGCCGAATGGCGGCTGGCCGGGCAGGATGTGCGCGTGCTGATCGCGCTCGGCGGGTTCGCGTGGCGCGCGGTGTTGGACATGGTGCGCGCGGCGGGAGGTTCGGTGGGCCGACCGGTGCCGAAGTTCGGCCACGGCGCGACGGCGATGCTGCAGACACCGCACGGTGAGGTGACGTTGATGGGGGTGTATCACCCGAGCCAGCAGAACACCTTCACCGGCAAACTGACGCCCGCAATGCTCGACGACGTCTTCACCCGAGCCGCCGAACTGGCCGGCATTCAGCGATCTGGGCGTGAAAACCGGCGCTCAGCGAAGGAAATCACGCCGAAATCGCGGGAACGAGCACGCGATGACACGCGTTGACCCCCATATGCGACTTTCTGTTCTCGACCTCGTCCCGGTGCGCACCGACCAGTCGACCTCCGATGCGCTCGCGGCGTCCACGCAGCTCGCGCAGACGGCTGACCGGCTCGGATACACCCGCTACTGGCTCGCCGAACACCACAACATGCCGTCGGTGGCGGCCACCAGCCCGCCCGTGCTGATCGCCCACCTGGCCGCCGCCACATCGCAGATCCGGGTCGGCTCCGGCGGCGTCATGCTGCCCAACCATGCGCCGTTGGCGGTCGCCGAGCAGTTCGCGCTTCTTGAGGCGGCGCACCCCGGCCGCATCGACCTCGGCATCGGCCGCGCGCCCGGCTCCGACCCGTTGACCTCGTACCTGTTGCGCAAGCCCGCCGGACGCGACGACGAGGACATCGACAAGTTCCCCGAGTACCTCGACCATGTGCTGGCGATGATGAGTCCCAGCGGGGTGCGCGTGTCCATCCCGCAGCAGGACTACATCCTGAAGGCGACGCCGGCGGCGACGACCGAACCGCTCATGTGGCTGCTCGGTTCGTCGATGTACTCAGCACATCTGGCCGCCGCCAAGGGCTTGCCGTATGTGTTCGCACACCACTTCTCCGGGCAGGGCACCGCGGAGGCGCTGGCCGTCTACCGCTCCGAGTTCCAGCCCAGCGAGCTGGCCTCTGAACCCGTGACGTTCCTGACCGTCAACGCGGTGGTGGCCGAAACCCGCGATGAGGCAATGGCATTGCTGCTACCCAACCTGCAGATGATGGCACGGCTGCGCACCGGGCAGCCGCTCGGTCCGGTCGATCTCGTCGAGGACGCCGAACAACGGCGACTCACCCCGCAGGAGGAGGCCGTCGTCGAATCCGGGCTGCGTCGGGCCGTCGTCGGCGATCCGACCGAGGCCGCCAACCAGGTGCGTGCGCTGGCCGAGGAGTTCGACGTCGACGAGGTCATGGTGCACCCAGTGGCGTCCGCGCGCCGCGGCACCGATCCGTCGACGTCGCCTGCGCGCGTGAAGACGCTGGAACTGCTCGCCAAAGAGCTGTTCTGATCAGGCTTTGGGCGTCAGCCTGACAATGGGGATGGGGCGGCTGGTCCTCGCCTGGTAGGCGGGGTACGCCTTGTTGTACTTGGTGACGATCCGCCACAGCCGTTCGCGGTCTGGATCGCCGGGGAGTACCGGCGTAGCGGTCACAGCGAAACGCCTTGGCCCGACGTTGATTTCGGCATTCGGATTCGCCTTGAGGTTGTGGTACCAACCTGGTGACCGCGGCGCGCCGCCGTTGGACGCCACCACCAGATAGTCGTCACCGTCTCGCGCGTAGGTCAGCGAAGTGGTGCGCGGTTTACCGGTTTTGGCGCCAACGGTGTGCAGCAGCAGGCTGGGCAGGATCAGAAGCCGATGGCCGACCCAGCCGTTGGTGCGTTGATACACCTTGTCGTGCAATCGAAATATCTGGCCTGCCACCTTCTCGGCGAGGGTCATGGTGCGTCCTCGCTTGGCGCGGAGTCGAGTTCGGCCAGTGCGTCGCGCAGAATCCGGCCGGTCTCCTCGCGGTCGGGGTCGCGGCGCAGCAACATGCCTTTGGCGAACGACAACTTGTCACCGGACTGGCGTGGCAGGACGTGCAGATGGATGTGGAACACGCTCTGGAATGCGGCCTTGCCGTCGTTGATGACGACGTTGTTGCCGTCGGCATGCAGTCCGGACTGTCGTGCCGCCTTGGCGATCCGCTGGCCGATGCGCACGAGGTCGGCGCAGGTGTCGGGCGGTGTGTCGGTCAGGTCCACGGTGTGGCGTTTGGGGATGACGAGGGTGTGGCCGCGGGTGAACGGGCGGATGTCGAGGATCGCCAGGTAGGCGTCGTCCTCGTAGACCCGGATGGCGGGCGCATCGCCGTTGACTATGGCGCAGAACACACATGACATGTATGCCAGGCTAACTTGTTGCCGGAATCTTGGACTGCTTAGATCCTTCTCTCAGCCCGGTCTCAGCGAGCGAAGGCACAGTGGGGCTAACCATTTGCGGCCCACCGTTAGGGAAACACCACTTCATGAAAAAGCAATCGCGATACTCGCTGCGGAAAACTCGCCGGGTATCGGCACCGAGCCCGACTGTCAACCAACATTATTCGGGCGTCCCCCCGCAGGGCGGGTTCCAGCAGCCCTACGACTGGCGGTACGCCACGCAACAGACCCAGCCTCCCTTTGGTGTGTATGGCGTTGCATCCCATTATGATTCGACGCCGACAGCGCCAATTCCCTTGGTGCGGAAGCGGACTCGTACCGGTGTCATCGTGGCAAGCACAGCTGCCGTCGCGCTGGTGTCCGGCGGCGTCGGCGCCGCGGTGCTGGCCAATCAGTCCGATACGGCGGCCAACAGCGCCGCCACCGCCGCCACGGCGGCAGCACCGGCCCCCGAGCAGCCCGTCGCCGCTCCGCCGGCCGGCTCTGTCGAGCAGGTGGCGGTAAAGGTACTGCCCAGCGTGGTGAAGCTGGAGATCAGCATGGGGCAGGGCAAGGGAGAGGGCTCGGGCATCGTGCTCAGCTCCGACGGCCTGATCCTGACCAACAACCACGTGGTGGAAGCGGTGAGCGGCCCGTCGGCCGATGCGGCATCTAGCCCGTTCGGCGGCCAGGACGAGCCGATCTTCCCCGATCTGCCGGGGCTGGGCTCACCGGACGATCAGCCCGCACCGTTCGGCCGGGGCTCAACCGGTCAGGAAGCGCAGGCCACCGTCACGTTCGCCGATGGTCGCACCGCGCCGTTCACCGTCGTCGGAACCGATCCGGCGGATGACCTCGCCGTCGTTCGCGCCGAAGGGGTTTCGGGCCTGACGCCGATCACGATGGGGTCGTCGAAGGACCTGAAGGTCGGTGAGAACGTCGTGGCGATCGGCTCGCCGCTCGGCCTCGACGGCACCGTCACCACCGGCATCATCAGCGCGCTGGACCGTCCGGTCAGCACCGGCGACCCGAGCACCGGGCAGCACTCGGTGATGAACGCGATCCAGACCGACGCGGCCATCAACCCGGGTAACTCCGGCGGCGCACTGGTCAACATGAAGGGCGAACTCGTCGGCGTGAACTCCGCGATCGCCTCGATGGGCGGCGGCCCCGATGCGCAGGGTGCGCAGAGCGGCTCGATCGGGCTGGGCTTCGCGATCCCCTCGGACCAGGCCAAGCGCGTCGCCAGCCAACTCATCTCCACCGGCACCGTCACGCACGCATCGCTGGGTGTTCAGCTCGCCCAGAACGCCGACGTGCCGGGCGCCGGGGTGGCCGAGGTCGTCGACGGCGGCGCTGCCGCCGCGGCGGGTCTGCCCAGCGGCGTGGTGATCACCAAGGTCGACGATCGGCCGATCGACGGCGCCGAGGCCCTGGTGGCCGCGATCCGGTCGAAGGCACCGGGTGATGACGTCACGCTGACCTTCACCGACACCTCGGGCGACTCGAAGACCGTGCAGGTCACGCTCGGGCAGGCGCAGACGTAGCGGCTGCCCGCGGCGCAGCGTCAGACGTAGCGGCTGCCCGCGGCGCAGCGTCAGCCGTACAGCTGCTCGAACCGCTCGATCGAGCGCTCGATATCGCCTTTGACGAGGCGGGCGGCGGTCGCGCCGATGGGTCCGAACAGCGGCGCGCCACCCAGGTCGATCTTGACCGTGAAGTCACACCCCGACGGGGTGGGCTTCACGGTCATTTTCAATCCGTACTTGGTGCCGCCGACACCCTTACCGGTCACCGTCAGCAGCGTCGGCGCATCGAGCTCCTTGACCGTCCAGGTGACCCTGTTGCGCATGCCCTTGACGCCCGCGACGCCGACGAGCGTCGTGCCGACGTCGAGCTCGTCGGGTAGTTCGCAGCGCCAGCCCTCGTGCATGGCGAGCCAGTCGCCGAGTGTCGAGAAGTTGGACGCGTGCGCCCACGCGTCATCCGCTGTCATCGAGAGGCTGCGGGACAGCTCGAGTTTGGCCATCAGCGAATCGTATTAGGTACCGATTCCTGCCAACGGCCGATCAATTTCTGCCAATGGAATTAACCCTCTGACCTGTGTGTTTAGACGGTCAGAGGGCACGAGAAGGGCCCGCAGAGATACGAAGAAGGCAACCAGAATGAAGAAGTTCGGATTCGCTTCCATCGCCGCTACCGGTCTGGCCGCCGCAGTGCTGGGCTTCGCCGCCCCCGCACAGGCGGACATCGTTCACCACAAGTGGGTGCACGAGATCCAGCAGCAGGTGAACGTCCCGCAGGTGGACATGACCGCCAGCTAAGCCTCGAAGTTCAAAAGAGGGCACCCACCCCGTGGGGTGCCCTCTTTTTGCGCTGTCAGGCCGCGGGAGGGGCAGGCACCCCTGGCGCACCGGGCGTGCTTGCTGTATCCGGCGCACCACTTGCGACGCCGGGTGTGGTCGCGGCCTCGGTTGCTCCGCCGATGCACCGCATGTTGTTCGTGGACTTCCACGTGACTCCGTCGGGCCGTTCGCCGGTGACGGCTCCGGTCGCCTGGTCGATGACGCCTGTGTAGTGCAGGACGGTGCCGTTGTCGAAACCCACGCCGAACGCGACGGTCTGGCCGTCGCTGCCGCCCTCGGCGGTTCCGCGCCACAGCGCGCCCTTGTTGGGCGGTACGGCGACGGCAGACCCGCCTACGGTGCGGCCCGCGGTGGCGACGGTGACCGTCCAACCGTCGCTCTGCTGCAGCCGCAGGGACGGCCCGAACTCCCACCCGGAGGGGCAATCGACGGCCGCGTTGCCGATCGCAGGGGTCATGACGAGGCCGATGGCGACCATCGGGATTGCCAGGAATGCGCGTGACATAGCGATAGAGGTTAGGTCAGGCCGACCTTCGCGGTCACTGTTTCCCCTACCCGCGACCGCTGAGCAGGGCCAATCGCGGGCCGCGGGGAGCCTCGGGCCGATACGCTGCCGCCCGTGGACTCCGCAGACCTGGCCTTCGCGGGCGCCGCAGAGCAGGCCCGGCTTCTCGCCGCGGGCACCGTCACCGCACCCGCGCTGCTCGACCTTTATCTGGAGCGCATCGCCCACCTGGATCCACAACTGCGTGCATACACCGCCGTCCTGCACGAGTCCGCCCGTCGGGAGGCCGTCGCCGCGCAGAGCCGACTCGACAAGGGCGACCGTCTGCCGCTTCTCGGCGTGCCGATAGCTATCAAGGACGATGTCGACATCGCCGGCGTCGTCACTACGTACGGCACCGGTGCGCATGGACCGGCGAGGGCGGAAGACGCGGAGGTGGTGCGCAGGCTGCGTAAGGCGGGCGCGGTCATCCTCGGCAAGACTGCGGTGCCCGAAATGATGATCTGGTCGTTCACCGAAACAGTTCGGTGCCACGCGAAACCCGTGGGATTCCAATCGAACTCCCGGTGGCAGCAGCGGCGGCAGCGCGGCCGCGGTCGCAGCGGGGCTCGCCCCGATGGCGCTCGGCTCCGACGGCATGGGATCCATCCGGATCCCGTCGACGTGGTGCGGTCTGTTCGGAATCAAGCCGCAGCGGGACCGGGTGCCGCTGGCGCCGCACGACGGAGCGTGGAACGGCCTGTCCGCCAACGGACCGATCACTCGGACGGTCGAGGACGCGGCGGTGTTCCTGGACGCGACCGCGACCACGCCTGCCGCTGAGGGCGGTTTCGTCGCCGCCGCGCGCCGCGAGCCCGGCCGCATGCGAATCGCGTTGAGCACCAAGGTGCCGCCTCCGCTGACCGCGAGGGTGGGCCGCGCGCAGCGTAGCGCCGTGGATGAGGCAGGCGCGCTGTTGCGCGAACTCGGGCATCAGGTCGAGGTCCGCGATCCCGACTATCCAGCAGGCGCGGTCTACGGTCACCTGCTGCCGCGCTACTTCCGCGGGGTCTACGACGACGTGCAGACGCTGCCCCACAAGGATCGTCTCGAAAGACGCACCCGCGCTTTCGCCCGCATCGGCGGGTTGTTCTCCGACCGGCGGATGGCCGCGATTCGGCAAGCGGAAAGTGCTCTGGCGCAACGCGTTATGTCGATCTTCGACGACGTCGACGTCGTCATCACGCCGGGGACGGCGAGCGGGCCGTCACGGATCGGGGCATACCAGCGCCGCGGTGCGATAGCGACGCTGGTGCTCGTCGCGCAACGGGTGCCGTTCCAGGCGATGTTCAACGGGACCGGGCAGCCGGCGGCCGTCGTGCCGTGGGGTGTCGACGAAGACGGCGTGCCGACGTCGATCCAACTCGTCGGCAGACCCTTCGACGAAGCCACGCTGCTGTCGTTGGCTGCTCAGATCGAAAAAGTGCGCCCGTGGGCGCAGCGGCGCCCACCGATGGCCTAGCACAAGGCTTCTCGCCACACGCGCAGCTTGTCCTCGTATCGCATGGTCTGTGCGGGACTCGTCGACGGCAGCCTGCGGTAGCGCAGCGGCCGATCGATCCCGGCAAGGCGGACGAAGTTCTTCTCCGCCGCCGCGCCGTTGAAGAACACCCGGTCGATTGCGGGATGTGCGTCGAAGAACGACTCGAAGTCGTTGGCCACCATGCTGTCCGATTCGATCGCCGAGTCGAGGCTGCCTTCCCGTCGACACAGCCTCAGGACGTCCCAGACCGCGACGCCGGACCTGCGCAGGGCGGCAGTGCGATCGGAGTACTCGGCGGTGGCGTCGAATCCGAAGATGTCTGCGGTTATCCGCCAGAACGCGTTGCGCGGGTTCCCGTAGTACTGCCGCGCGGCCAGCGACATCACGCTGGGCATGTTGCCGAGAATCAGGACCCGCGCATCGGGATCGGCGATCGGCGGCAGCCCCTCCAGCAGCGGTCCCGTCATGACCACAGGTATACGTTGAGGCGGTGGCCGATGACATCGATACCGAAGCCATCGAGGCGTCGGGGCTGCTCGACGGCCTCGAGGGTCGGGCGAGGGCCGAACGGGCCGAGTTGATCGCATGGCTGCTCGACGAGGGTTTCACCGTCGAGGCGATCCGAAGCGACTTCGCGCCGATGCAGATGCCTGCAGGCCGCCTCATGGGCGACGACGGCGTGCATGTGTCCACCCGGCAGATATGCGAGGAGACCGGCGTCGATCTCGAACTGGTCGAGGCCATGCAACGCGCGCTCGGGTTGCCGCGGGTCGACGATCCCGACGCACCCGTGCACTTGCGCGCAGACGCCGAGGTCGCGGCGCGCGCACAGGTCTTCGTCGACGCCGGGTTCACCCGCGAGCAGGTGATCGCCGTGGCCCGCGTACTTGGTCAGGGCATGGCGCAGACCGCCGAGGTGATGCGGCAGGCCGTGCTCGAACGGGTAATCGAGCCGGGACAGACGGAGCTGCAGACCGCGAAAGCGTACAGCGAACTCGTGCAACGGGTTTCGCCGCTGCTCGGGCCGCTGGCCGAAGATGTGCTGCGGCTGCAGCTTCGGCACGGGATGGAGACCGAAGCGATCAGTGCCGCCGAGCGCGTCGCAGGAAAGCTGCCGGGGGCTCGCGAGGTGACGGTCTGCTTCGCCGACCTCGTCGACTTCACCCGACTCGGCGAGGCGGTGCCTCCCGAGGAGTTGGAGAGCCTGGCAAACCGATTGTCGGGCCTTGCGAGGGATGTCGCGGCACCGCCCGTGCATTTCATCAAGACCATCGGCGATGCGGTGATGTTCGTCGCGACAGACGCGGCGGCCCTGCTGCGGGCCGCGATCCAGTTGATCGCTCTTGCGGAGAAGGACGACCTGCCGCAGTTGCGGGTCGGTCTGGCCTTCGGCGGTGCGGTGCAGCGTGCGGGTGACTGGTTCGGTAGCCCGGTGAACCTGGCGAGCAGGGTGACGTCGGTTGCTCGGCCGGGCAGCGTGCTGGTGGCCGAGTCGGCGCGCGAGGCCATCGGCGAGACCGACGAGTTCACATGGTCCTTCGCCGGAGCGCGACACATCAAGGGAATCAAGGGTGAAGTCAAGTTGTTTCGGGCCCGCACCGCGGGGTCGGAATAGTACGTTCGCCACATGGCTTCGGAGGCCGACCTCGAAGCGATGGGCCTGCTCGATGGTCTGGAGGGGAATGCGCGACGGGAGCGCATCGACCTGATCGAGTGGCTGCTGTCCCGCGGCTTCGACCTCCAACACATCAAGAGCTCGGTCGGGTCACCGTTGACGTTACCGGCGGCGCGGGTGATCGGCGACGACGGAACGTATGTGTCGGCGCACGAGATCTGCGATGCCTACGGGATCGATGTTGCTTTCCTGCAACGGATTCACCGCGCGTTCGGCCTTCCCCGCATCGAGGACCCGGACACCCCGACGCTGCTACGTGTGGAGGGCGAGGTTGCCACGCAGGCGAGGATGATGCTGGATCTCGGCATCGCCCCGGACGACGTGGTGTCGGTGCTTCGGGTGATGAAGGAGAGCCTCGGCCACGCGGCTGCGGTGATGCGAGAGGCCGCGCTGAAGACGATCCTGAAACCGGGTGCCACCGAGATCGAGGTCGCTTCCGCGATCGAGGCGATGTCGGTCCAGGCTGCGCCGAAGTTCGGTCCGATGATGGAGACGCTGCTGCGGATCGAGCTGCGTCGCACGTTCGAAAGCGAGGCGGTCAATGCCGCCGAGCGTGCCGTAGGCAAGCTTCCCGGTGCGCGCGAGATGACGGTGTGTTTCGCGGACCTGACCGGTTTCACCACCCTCGGTGAGGCGCTTCCCCCGGAAGACCTTCAGCGCGTTGCCAATAGGCTCGCCGAGCTTGCCCACGACGTGTCGTTGCCGCCGGTGCGATTTGTGAAGTCGATCGGTGATGCGGTGATGTTGGTGTGCGCCGAACCGCTGCCCTTGGTTGTCGCGGCGCTGGATCTGTTGGCGGCCGCAACCGGGAACGGCCTGCCGCCTCTGCGGGTCGGCATCGCCACCGGGCCTGCGGTGACGCGGGCGGGGGATTGGTTCGGCAGCACAGTGAATGTGGCGAGCCGGCTGACCGCGGCCGCGCGGCCGGCGACGGTGCTTGTCGCCGAGTCGACGAGGGACGCGATCGGCAACGCACAAGACGTCGAATGGTCGCCGGTCGGCGCACGACATCTCAAGGGCGTCAGCGGCGAAGTGAAGTTGTTCGAGGTCCACCGGCCCACGCCGAACGGCACTTGAGCAACTTCTGTCCCAGGGGCACCGCTATCCGGGCAAACTGGCTGAAGAATTCGGATGACTGAAGTGTTAATAACAAGATCAACGGGGTAGCCCCAACGCGGTCGGGAGGAAAGGGCCGCGCTATGGATGCATCAGGAACCGACGCTCTTCGTGAGCCGGATATCCCCCTGACTTCGGCAGCTCAGCTGCTGACCATCTCTTCCATCTGTCCGGCGTGCGGCTATCCGACGCTGGGCATGGGCCTGTGCGCGTATTGCAGGCCGCTGACGCAGCAGGCGGGCTGACCGTTCGTCTACCGGGAGAACCTGCGTAGGCGCAGGCTGTTGGTCACGACGAACACCGAACTGAACGCCATGGCAGCGCCTGCGATCAGCGGGTTGAGCAGGCCGAGCGCGGCCAGCGGCAGCGCCGCGACGTTGTAGGCGAAGGCCCAGAACAGATTTCCCTTGATCGTCCGCAGGGTGGCGCGGGACAGCCGGATGGCCTCGGGCGCCGCCCGCAGATCACCGCGTACAAGCGTGAGATCCGATGCGGCGATCGCGACGTCGGTGCCGGTGCCCATCGCCAACCCGAGATCGGCCTGTGCGAGCGCGGCGGCGTCGTTCACGCCATCGCCGACCATCGCGACGACCTTGCCTTCGGACTGCAGACGCTTGATCTGATCCACCTTGTCGGCGGGCAGCACCTCCGCGATCACCGTGTCGATACCGACTTCGGACGCGACCGCCTCCGCGGCGCGGCGATTGTCGCCGGTCAACAGAATCGGTGTCAGGCCGAGTGCGCGCAGCTCGGTCACCGCGGGCTGCGACGACTCCTTGACAGCGTCGGAGACGACGAACACCGCGCGGATCCGACCGTCGACGGCCAGCCAAATCGGCGTTCTGCCAACCGATTCAGCTTCTTCGGCGATGGCCAGCAGCGCGGGTGTCGCTTCGGGTGCGCCGGTCTCGCGCAGCCAGGAGTAGCGGCCTGCGGCAAGCGAATGACCGTCGACGACGCCGGTAACGCCTCTGCCGCCGTGATTTTCGAAGTCGGTGACTGTCGGGAGCGGGCCTGCCTCGGCGGCGCGTGTCGCGATGGCACGCCCGATGGGATGTTCGGATGCATGCTCGAGCGCGCCCGCCAGCCGAAGCATCTCTTCGGTTGATGCGTCGTCAGCCGCATGCACGGCGGCGACGGTCATCTTGCCCGTGGTGACCGTCCCGGTTTTGTCGAGCACGATCGTGTCGATGCGCCGTGTCGACTCCAGTACCTGCGGCCCCTTGATCAGGATCCCCAGTTGCGCGCCGCGGCCGGTGCCCACCAGCAGGGCTGTGGGTGTGGCGAGCCCCAAAGCGCACGGGCAGGCAATGATCAACACGGCGACGGCGGCAGTGAACGCGGCGGTCACCGACCCGCTGACGAGCAGCCAAACCGCAAGCGTCAGAAGGGATAGCCCGATGACGATCGGAACGAAGACAGACGAAACGCGATCGGCCAGCCGCTGCACGTCGGCCTTGCCGCTCTGCGCGTCGGCGACCAGCCTGGCGATCTGCGCGAGTTGGGTGTCGGAACCGACACGGGTGGCGCGCACCTCGAGGCGGCCCCCGACGTTGACGGTCGCGCCGACGACGGTGTCGCCAGGCCCCACTTCGACGGGTACCGGCTCGCCGGTCAGCATTGACGCATCGATCGCCGAGGTGCCCGATGTCACGACGCCGTCGGTGGCGATCTTCTCACCCGGCCGCGCGATGAACACGTCACCGACGGCGAGTTCGCCGATGGGAACACGGGCTTCGGTCGAGCCGTCGCGCAGCACAGCGACGTCTTTGGCGCCCATGTCGAGAAGTGCCCGCAGCGCGGCCCCCGAGCTTCGCTTGGCGCGCGACTCGAAATAGCGACCGGCGAGGATGAAGGTCGTGACGGCGGCGGCCACCTCCAGATAGAGATGGGCTCCACCGTCGCCGTCGGCCCACAGGCTCAGGCCCATCTTCATCCCGGGTTCGCCGGCATGGGTGAACATCAGCGCCCACACCGACCAGAGGTACGCCGCGCTGACGCCGACGGAGATGAGGGTGTCCATCGTCGCCGCCCGGTGGCGCAGATTGGTCACCGCTGCCCGGTGGAACGGCCACGCGCCCCACACCGCGACGGGGGTGGCGAGCGCGAGGGCCACCCACTGCCAGTAGTCGAATTGCAGCGGGGGCACCATCGACAGCACCAGGACGGGAATGCTGAGCGCCGCCGAAACCAGCAGGCGACGCAGCCAGGAGGTGGTGGTATCGGCCTCTTCGGCCGAAGCGGGCTCGTCGGGTGCGGGTAGCGTCGCGGTGTAACCGGTTTCTTCGACCGCTGCGACCAGGTCTTCGGGGGACACGCTGTCCGGGTAGTCGACGGTGGCCTGTTCGGTGGCGAAGTTGACGGTTGCGACCACGCCATCGACCTGGTTGAGCTTCTTCTCGACCCGTGCGGCACACGACGCACACGACATCCCGCTGATGGCCAGGGTGATCGCGTGTCGGTCGGTGGCATGGGCGGTGGACATACTTGCCACCTTATACCCATAGGGGGTATAGGTAAAGGCGTGACGAAGGGATGGGACAAGTGATGTGGAAACGGGCAACTCTGCTCTGTGCAGGCGCCGTCGCGGCGCTGGTCATCGCAGGCTGCGGGGGTCAAGAGCAGGAGTCGGAAGGCGGCCATCCGCAGGGGCACGTTACGTCGGCGACGAGCGCGGCGCCGTCGGCAGCGCAGGCCGGGGACCACAACGAAGCGGACGTCATGTTCGCCCATCACATGATCCCGCATCACCAGCAGGCGATCGAGATGAGCGACATCGTGTTGGCCAAACAGGGCATCGACCCGCGGGTAACCGAACTCGCCACCGCGATCAAGGCCGCACAGGGCCCGGAGATCGCACAGATGAAGGGGTGGCTCGAGCAGTGGGGTAACCCGCCGATGCCGCCGATGGACGCGGGTGAAGGCCATGGCGGCCACGACATGGGCGGCATGTCCGGGATGGGCATGATGTCGGACGAGCAGATGTCGGCGCTGAAGAATGCCGAGGGCGTCGAAGCGAGCAGGCTCTTTCTCACCGGCATGATCACGCACCATCAAGGTGCCATCGACATGGCGCAGGACGAGATCGAGCGCGGAAAGTTCCCGCCCGCAATCGAACTGGCGCGAGCGATCGTCAAGACCCAGCAGCAGGAGATCGACACGATGAAGGGTCTGCTCGAGACGCTGTAGCGTCTTCGCCGTGCGGATTCTCGTTCAACGGGTCACCTCGGCGTCGGTCGCCGTCGACGGCAAGGTCGTCGGCGAGATCCAGCCGCAGCATCAGGGCCTGCTCGCGCTTGTCGGCGTCACGCACGACGACGATGTGACCAAGGCGCAGCGGCTGGCCGAAAAGCTCTGGCAGCTGCGCATTCTCGATGACGAGAAGTCGGCGGCCGACGTCGACGCGCCGATCCTGGTCATCAGCCAGTTCACCCTGTACGCCAATACGGCCAAGGGCAGGCGGCCGACCTGGAACGCCGCCGCGCCCGGCGCCGTCGCCGAACCGCTGGTGACCGCGTTCGCCGACGCGCTGCGTGCGCTGGGCGCGCGGGTGGAGACGGGGGTGTTCGGCGCGGATATGGCTGTCGCGCTCGTCAACGACGGTCCGGTGACCGTCCAGATCGAGCTGTGAGCTATCCGGTCGCGGTGACCTGGAAGCCCTCCGAGGGCTGCACGATCACGAAGCCCTGCCCGTGGAACGATACTTGGACCGCTTCGCCGGATCCGCGACCTATCAATGCACCCGCCTTGAAACTCGTCTTCAACTGAGTCTGCAGATGCGCCGACCACGCCACGACGGCGTTGGTGTCGGCGAACGTCGGGGCCTCGGCCGCATTCAGCACCACCGGCGGCCCGTCCGTCGTCAACGCCACCCATCCGGTGCCGCGCAACGTCGTGTTGAAGAGCCCGCCTGTGGCGATGCTGCCGCCCTTCACCCGCTCGATGTTCCAGTCCAGGCTCGACGAGAACGCCAATACGTTCTTGCCGCTGATCGACAGCCCGGAGTTGTTGATGTTCAACAGATGTACGTCGTAAGCCCGTTCGGCGAGGAACACATCGCCCTGGCCCTGGCAGCGCATCAGCGGGAGTCCTTCGCCGGTCAGCGCCTTCTTGAGGAACTTCGACGCGCCGCCGCCCTCGAACGCGAAGTCGACGTTGCCCTGGTAGGCAACCATCGAGCCCTGCCGCGCCATGAACGGCTCGCCGAGGCGAACCCGTAACAGCTTCGAGTTCTGGTTCGCGATCGGCTTCGCCTCTTTCTCGCTGAACCGCCCGTCGACCAGATCGCCGGTGATGCCTGCGAACCCGTCGCCCTGTGGCGCTTGGCCGCCCGGGGGTGGGCCGCCGCCCTGCTGCACCTGGGCCTGCGGCTGGCCGCCGCCGGGTGCACCGCCCTGGAGCGGCGGGCCGCCCAGCGGGACACAGCTCACCTGGCCGCGGTGCGAGACCTGATCCGTCCAACGCTGACCGTCCCACCAGCGGTACTCGTAGCGGCCTTCGGGATCGGGTTGCCAACTGCCGGCTTGCGGTCCAGACACCGTGCCCTCCTCTGCGTTGGGGTCTTCCGACACTATGCCGTGGTTGGCGCCGCGCTGGCATGCTTATTGGATGGCAAAGGAAATCGACCGGGCACGGGCGCAGAGCGCACTCTCGGTCATCAGAGCGCACCCCGGCATGGTGCTGTTCGCCGCGTCTCCCGCCATCGCGGCGCTGGCCGTCGTGTGGTGGGTCTTCGGCGCAGGCTGGGCGGCGCTGCTTCTGGTCGGGATGGTCGTCGGCGGAGGAGCCGCCCTGTTGATGAAGCGGCGGTAGCGGAGGCTGAATGGTCACCCGTTCGCTGTTGGTGAAAGCTGCCCCATCAGCATTGTAACGATGTAATCATGTAATTATGAGGCACCATCACGCATATGGTCGACGTTCGGGCCGCTCAGGCGGTTGGCAGCAGGCCAACCAGCCCGATGCCAGTGACGCCGGCGAATGGTTCGCAGGCCGCCTGCCCGACTGGTTCGACGGGGACCCCACCGTCGTCGTCGACCGCGAGGAGATCACCGTCATCGGCAAGCTGCCCGATGCCGAGGGTGAGGAGAGCGAGGCCAGGGCGTCGGGCCGGGTCTCCCGGTTCCGCGAGGAAACCCGCCAAGAGCGCATGCGCATCGCCGACGAGGCGCAGGACAAGTACGGGCGCAAGGTCTCCTGGGGTGTGGAGATCGGCTCCCCCGGAGACGAGAACTACGAGCGAATTCTGTTCACCCACATCGCCGTTCCGGTGATGACTCGGTTGAAGCAGCCGGAACGTCAGGTTCTGGACACGCTCGTCGACGCCGGTGTCGCGCGATCGCGTTCGGATGCGCTCGCCTGGTCGGTCCGGCTTGTCGGCGAGCACGCCGAGGAGTGGTTGACGAAGTTGCGCGATGCCATGCGCAACGTCGACGACCTCAGGTCGGAGGGGCCGCAGCTGTAGACTCAGCCGACGCGCTCGACGCCGACGTAGGACGAGCTCAGCGCGGGGGTCTGCGACAGTGGATCGACGGGACCGCCGTCGACCAGCAGGTTGCGGTTGGCGCCGTACGACTGCGGGCCGGCGCCCCCTCGAGGGTCGAAAACCCTTGAGCCCCAGCCGTGGTCTATCACGATGACACCCGGCCGGGGTGTCTTGTCGACCGCCGCGGGCAGTTCGATCTCACCGACCGGCGAGAAGACGCGGACACGGTCGCCGTCACCTATGCCGAGGTCCGCGGCGTCGTCGGGGTTGATCAGCACCTCGTTGTCCTTGCCCGACGGGTGCAGGCCGGGCAGTTCGTTGAGCCACGAGTTCATCGAGTGGCGGTGGCGCCGATTCGCCAGCTGGAACGGAAAGCCCTCGGGCGCAACCGGATGCGGTTCGTCGAGCAACTCGCGGGCCCGCGCGACGAATTCTTCAGGTGCGGCATGCACCTTCTTGTCGTCGGTGCGAAGCGCATCGCGGAAGTGGCCGAACTCGCGAGATCCGAGCACCCACCCGTGTGGATGGGCCTTGACATCGCGCCATTTGACCTTGCGGCCATTCACTTTTCGGCTGGTCGCGATCAGCACCCGGTCAATCCAGTGCGGCCCGAACTCGAGCTGCGGCCTGCGGGTCACGCGGGCCAGCCGCCTCGTCACCTTGATGAAGCCGTTGATTCCCTTCGCGCCGAACAGCGGCTTGCGCATGGCGATGGCCAGATCGACGAAGATACGCCACTCCTGACGCGCGCCCGGCGGTGGCTCGACCGCTTTCGTCCCGTACTGCACGTACGGCTCATCGTGCATGTTGCTGGTGAAGGCCAACAGGTCGTCGCGTTCGAGCCAGTGCACCGCGGGCAGCAGCCAGTGCGCATGCCGGTGGCTTTCGCGCTGCACGAAATCGATGACAACGAGGAGATCCAACGTCTCCAGTGCCTTGTCAAGCTTCGCGCCGTCGGGCCCGGACACCACGGGATTACCGCAGTTGATGACCATCGCCCGGATCTGGCCGGGACCGGGAGTGCTTATCTCGTCAGGCAATTCGCTCAGCGCGTGTGCTCCCGCGACCATCTCGCGGCCCGCCACCCGGCTCTTGTGCGGGTCCGCCTTGACCATGGACGACATCCGGATCGCATCGACGTAACCGGGTTCGAAACGCCGGCCGCCTGGTCGGTCCATGCGTCCGGTGATCACGTTGAGCACATGCCCAAGCCACTCGGCGACGGTCCCGGCGAGGTGCATCGAAACACCGGTGCGGGTGACGGCCATGGCCGCCTCGGCGCGGGCGAAATCACGGGCTACTTGTTCGATGTCCTGGCGGGGGACATCGCAGCGGGATGCGAGGTCGTCGAGATCGACGTCGGCGACGAGCTTGCGCAATTCCGGTACGCCAGTAGCGAGTTCGGTGCAGTCCTGCTCCTGCTCGAATCCCTCGTCGAGGATGACCTTCACCATGGCGAGCAGCAGCGCCCAATCCTGGCCCGGTCGCACCGTCAGGTGCACGTCGGCGCGCTCTGCCGACTCGGTGCGCAATGGGTCCACGACGACGATTTCCGCCCCGACCTTCTGCCTTTCGAGTGCGCGACGCCATCCGCCGGGTACGGTTTCGAGCCAATTCCATGCGCTGACAGCGGGATTGGTGCCCACCAGCAGGAAGTAGTCGCAGTTGTCGATGTCCGATACCGGCGCCATCAGCATCGAGCCGTACATCGCGGTCGCCACGACATGCATCGCGTTCTGGTCGACCGAGCCGACGGCGTACCGGCTGTGGGTGCCGACGGCGTCGAGCCAGCCGTTCATGAAGACGATGTTCGACGACGAGAACCCCGACGGATTGCCGTAGTAGACGCCGACTGCGTCGGGGCCGTCGGCGTCGATCAGCGCGTTCATGCGCGCCGCGATGTCGGCGATGGCCTCCTCCCAGGTGGCTTCGACGTATCGGTCCCCCACCCGCCGCATCGGGTTCAGGATGCGGCGCGGATGCTCGACGAGTTGGTTGGCGGTGCGGCCCTTGGCGCAGAAGTCCTGCCAGGTGTGCGGGTTCTGCTTGTCAGGCGAGATCTTCGTGACGCGGTTGTCCTCGACGGTGACCTCGATCCCGCACGACGCAAGGCAATACCGGCAGAACGTATGCACCGTCTGCGTGGCCATATCGCCATAGTGCCCCAACCGTCGTCGGCTACGAAGCCGTTAAGCACAACGCTTCGGTTTTCTCGCGCGAGCGCGGTCAGGCCTGCGCCATCGCCCAGTACTCGCCGTGACGCTCCAACAATTCGGCGTGGCTGCCGCGCTCGACGATCCTGCCCTCCTCCATCACCAGGATCTGGTCGGCGTCGCGGATGGTGGACAGCCGGTGGGCGATGATGAAGCTGGTCCGGTCGCGGCGAAGCTCCACCATGGCGTGCTGGATCAGCAGCTCGGTGCGGGTGTCCACCGAACTGGTCGCCTCGTCGAGGATCAGCAGCTGCGGGCGGGCCAGGAATGCGCGGGCGATGGTGATCAGCTGCTTCTCGCCCGCACTGATGTTGCCGCCGTCGTCGCTCACCCGGGTGTCGTAGCCGTCGGGCAGCGTGTGCACGAACCGGTCCACGTAGGCGGCCCTGGCCGCTTCGATGACCTCGTCCTCGTCGGCGTCGGGCCTGCCGTAGGCGATGTTGTCGAAGATCGTGCCGCCGAACAGCCAGGTGTCCTGCAGCACCATGCCGATCCGCGATCGCAGCGATTGCCTGCTGACGGTCGCAATGTCGATGCCGTCGACCAGGATGCGGCCGGAGTCGACGTCGTAGAACCGCATCAGCAGGTTGACCAGCGTCGTCTTACCGGCGCCGGTCGGGCCGACGATCGCCACGGTGGTGCCGGGCTCGGCGACGAGCGACAGGTCCTCGATCACCGGGGTGTCCTCCCGGTAGGCGAAGTCCACATGCTCGAACTCCACGCGCACACCCTGCGAACGTTCGTTACCAGTCGAATTCTCGGCCGATTCTCGACTGGTAACGAACGTTCGCGCGCCGTCGGGTGACTCCTCCTCGGCGTCGAGCAGTTCGAAGACCCGCTCCGCGCTGGCCACACCGGACTGCAGCGTGTTGTACATGCCCGCGACCTGGGTCAGCGGCTGGTTGAACTGCCGCACGTACTGGATGAACGCCTGGATGCTGCCAAGCGTGATCTGGCCGGTGGCCACCTGGATGCCGCCGACCACCGCGACCGCGACATAGCTGAGGTTGCCGATGAACGTGGTGGCCGGCCCGACGAGGCCGGAGAAGAACTGCGCGCCACGGCTGGCGTCGTAGACATCGGCGTTGCGTTCGCGGAACTGCTCCTCGGCCAGCGCGCGGTGACCGAACGTCTTCACGAGGGTGAAGCCGCTGTAGGTCTCCTCGATGTGGGCGTTGAGCCGCCCGGTGTTCGTCCACTGCGCGACGAACAACCGCTGCGATCGGCGCGCGATCTCGCGGGTGACGTACAGCGACAGCGGCACCGTGACGACGGTGAGCAGGGTCAGCAGCGGCGAGATCGTCAGCATCATCGCCAGTACGGCGAACACGGTCAAAAGCGACGTCAGCAGTTGGCTGATGGTCATCGACAGCGATGTCGAGATGTTGTCGATGTCGTTGGTGACACGGCTGAGCACCTCGCCGCGCTGTCTGGTGTCGAAGTACGCCAGCGGCAGCCGGTGCAGCTTGTCCTCGACGTCGGAGCGCAGCGAGACCATCGTCCTCTGCACCACCACGTTGAGCAACCGCGCTTGAAGCCAAACCAGCAGCGCGGCAACAAGATACAGCCCCAGCGCCAACAGCAGCGTGCGCCCGACCGCACCGAAGTCGACGCCGCGGCCCGGCACGACGTTCATTCCCGACAGCAGATCGGCGAACGCGTTGTCGCCGCGCGCCCGTGCCGCCGCGATCGCCTGTTCCTTGGTCAGCCCCGCGGGCAGTTCGCGGCCGATGACACCGTTGAACAGCAGATCGGTGGCGTGCCCCAGGATGCGCGGGCCGATCACGCCGATCACGATGCCGCCGATCCCGAGCAATATCACCGCTGCGGTCGGACCGCGCTGCGGGGTCAGCCGTTTCACCAGTCGGGTCGCGGCGCCCTTGAAGTCGCGCGAGCGCTCCGTCGGCGCCTGCACCATGCCGCGGATGGGGCGTCCGAGTGGTTGAGTCACCGCTCACCCCCGACGCCTGCCGTCACGGACTGCGAGTCGGCGAACTCGGCGTAGGTCGGGCAGTCGGCCAGCAGCGACTCGTGGGTTCCCGCGCCGACGACTCTGCCGTCGTCGATCACGACGATCTGATCGGCCTTTGCCACCGTCGAAATGCGTTGCGCCACGATGACAACTGTGGCCTCGGCGGACACCTCCGCCAGTGCGGCGCGCACCTTGGCGTCGGTGTGCACGTCCAGCGCGGAGAACGCGTCGTCGAACAGGTAGATGGCCGGCCTGCGGATGACGGCGCGGGCAATGGCCAACCGTTGCCGCTGGCCGCCCGAGAAGTTGACGCCGCCCTGGGCCACCCGCATGTCGAGGCCGTCTGGGTGCGAGCGGACGAAGCCGTCCGCCGACGCGACCCGCAGCGCCTTCCACATCTCGTCGTCTGTCGCATCGGCCTTGCCGTAGCGCAGGTTGTCGGCGACGGTGCCCGAGAACAGGTATCCCCGCTGCGGGACCAACCCGATCTCCGACCACAACTGCTCTGTGTCGTAATCCCGCACATCGATGCCGTCGATCTGCACCGAACCCGATGTGACGTCGTACATCCGGCAGATCAGCGATATCAGCGTCGACTTGCCCGAGCCCGTCGACCCCACGATGGCGGTGGTGGTGCCGGGCCGGGCGGCCAGCGAAACATCCTGCAGCACAGGGCGATCAGCACCCGGATAGCTGAATGTGGCTTCGCGCAGGGCGATTTCGCCCGAAACCGAATCCGGCCGGACCGGCTCGGCGGGGCTGGTGATCACCGGTTCGGTGGCCAGCACGTCGGTGATCCGCTCGGCGCACGCGGTGGCCCGGGGAACGAGCACCAGGATGAACGTCGCGAGTAGCACCGCCATCAGGATCTGCATGAAATAGGACAGGAACGCGATAAGCGAGCCGACCTGCATCTGCCCGGCGTCGATGCGCAGGCCGCCGAACCAGATCAAGGCGACGCTGGAGATGTTGATGACCAGTGTGGTCACCGGCAGCATGAGCGCCTGCCAACGCCCCGCCGTCAGCGCGGTGTCCGACAGCTCCTGGTTGGCGATGGCGAACCGGTTGCGCTCGAACGGCTCTCGCGCGAACGCGCGGATGACCCTGATCCCGGACAACTGCTCGCGCATGACCCGGTTGATGCCGTCGATCAGGCGTTGCATGACGCGGAAGATCGGCAGCAGGTGCCGCACGATCCAGTAGTTGGCCAGCGCCAGTATCGGCACGCTGACCAGCAGCAGCCAGGACAGCCCGGCGTCCTGGTGCACCGCCATGAAGATGCCGCCGATCGACATGATCGGCGCGGTGATCAGCATCGTGCAGGTCAGCTGCACGAGCAGCTGCACCTGCTGGACGTCGTTGGTGGTGCGGGTGAGCAGCGACGGGGCGCCGAAGCGTGCCGTCTCGGCCGCGGAGAACCCCGCCACGTGGTGAAAGATCGCCGAGCGCAGATCCCGGCCGAATCCGGTTGCGGCCCGCGAGCCGTAGTACACCGCGCCGACCGCGCAAAGCACCTGCAACCCCGTGACGGCCAGCATCACCCCGCCGAGTTCGACGATGGTGCCGGTGTCGCCCTTGGCCACACCGTCGTCGATGATCGACGCGTTGACCGTCGGCAGATACAGCGAAGCCATATTGCTGATCACCTGGAGCACCGCCACGGCGGCCAGTAGCCGGCGATAGGGCTGCACATACTGGCGCAGCAGTGCCAGGAGCATCTCGCTACTTTCGCACACCGACCTGTACGGCCGCGGGATGGTCGGCACCCGTTTCGGACCTCATAAGAGCAGGTCAGCGTGTCTCTCAGGTCGGGCTTACCCGGCTGCCGCTACAGTGTGCGTCGTGATCCCCAGCAACCTGAAACGGCTGGCCGTCGCGACGGTCGCCCTGATTCCGGTGTTGGCGGCGTGTTCCTCTGGCTCCGATTCGACGTCGCCCGGCGAGTCGCCGAGCCCGCCGACCGCACAGGGCGTCACCCACGGGCCCTTCTTCCCGGAGTGCGGTGGCGTCAGCGACCAGACGATGGCAGAGCAGACCCGCGTGACGGGACTGGTCAACACGGCCAAGAACTCCGTCGGATGCCAATGGCTGGCCGGCGGGGGCATCCTCGGTCCGCATTTCTCCATCACCCTGTACCGCGGCAGCCCGATCGGGCGCGAACGCAAGACCGAGGAACTGTCCCGGGCCAGCGTCGAGGACATCAACATCGACGGTCACGACGGCTTCATCGCACTCGGTGAGGACCCGATCCTCGGCAACAACCTGTGCGAGATCGGTATCCAATACGACGACGACTTCTTTGAGTGGTCGATCAGCTTCGCCGAGAAGCCGTTCCCCGATCCATGTGAGATCGCCAAAGAGTTGACCCGCCAGACGATCGCGAACGCCAAATGACGGGCTCACTGCGCCGCGCGGTCGCGGCCCTCGCCGCCGTGCTGGCCGCGGTGACGCTGCTGGTGGGCTGTACGCGAACGGTCGAGGGGACCGCCGCCAAGTCCGGATCCGGCGACGTGCCGCGCAACGACGACTCCGAGAAGCAGTACCCGAACCTGCTCAAGGAGTGCGACGTCCTCACCGAGGACATCCTCGCCAAGACCGTCGGCGCGGATCCGCTGGACATAAAGAGCACGTTCGTCGGCGCGGTGTGCCGCTGGCAGGCCGCCAACCCGGCCGGGTTGATCGACATCACCCGCTTCTGGTTCGAGCAGGGCAGCCTCGACAACGAGCGCAGGACCGCCGATCAGCTGGAGTACAAGGTGGAGAGCCGCGCGATCGCCGGCGTCCCGTCGATCGTCATGCACCCGAACGACCCGAACGGCGCCTGCGGCGTGGCCAGCGATGCCGGCGGTGTGGTCGGTTGGTGGGTCAACCCGCAGCAGCCGGGCATCGACGCGTGCGGGATGGCGATCAAGCTGATGGAGCTGACGCTGGCCACCAGCTCTTAACGGGGCACGTGGAAAGTGACCAGCGCGGCGCTGCTGAGCGTCAGCGCCTCCCATGGCTCGGCGGTGCGCAGCACCGCGATCGCCGAGGTCGGAAACTTCGTCGAGATGTGATCGGCCGCGGTCTTGTTGCTGCCGTCGGCGGTGGCCAGGCCGAGCGCCACCGACGACATCGCAGGCTCGTGACCGATCACCAGAAGCGTCTCCACGTCCGCGTCGACACCGTTGATCTCCTCGATCACTGCTCCCGGCGTCGCGTCGTACAAACGGTCGACGAACGTCGCGGGCGCATCGATACGGGTCAGTGCCAACGTCTCGCGGGTACGGGTGGCGCTGGAGCACAGCACCGCATCGACCGACGGGGTGTGCGCGCGTAACCAATCGCCTGCCAGCTCGGCTTCCCGCTCGCCGCGCGCGGCCAGCGGGCGCTCGTGGTCGGTCACCCCGGTGGGGTAGTCCGATTTCGCATGCCGCATCAACAGCAGGGTCCGGAATTGGTTCGTCACCGCTCCAACGCTAAGCCCTCGCGCGATCGGTGAATTCACTACATGCCGAACGAGGTCCGACGACTTGTCGGCGACCGGTCCTACACTCGCCACACCTAGCAAATACGCGGCGAGGAAGGAGGGGTCGAGATGCGGTTCGTGCACACTGCCGACTGGCAGCTCGGGATGACCCGGTACTTCCTCAACGGCGAGGCGCAGCCCCGTTATTCGGCCGCGCGTCGTGATGTCGTGGCCGGGCTCGGCGCATTGGCCGACGAGACGGGCGCGGAGTTCGTGGTGGTGGCCGGCGACGTCTTCGAGCACAACCAGTTGGCGCCGCGGGTCGTGAGCCAGTCGCTCGAAGCGATGCGCGCCATCGGCCGTCCGGTGTATCTGCTGCCGGGTAACCACGATCCCCTCGACGCGTCGTCGGTGTACACCAGCGCGCTGTTCACCGCCGAATGCCCGGACAACGTCACGGTTCTCGACCGGCCAGGCGTGCACGAGGTCCGGCCCGGGTTGCAGATCGTCGCCGCCCCGTGGACGTCGAAGGCGCCGACCACCGACCTCATCGCCCAGGTGATCGACGATCTGCCTGCCGACGGAACCACGCGAATCGTGGTCGGCCACGGCGCTGTCGACATCTTCGTTCCGGACAAGGACCGGCCGTCGCTGATCCAGCTGACGGCCATCGAGGCGGCGATCGCGCGCGGGGCGGTTCACTATGTCGCGTTGGGCGACAAGCACTCTCGCATGCAGGTCGGTTCGACGGGGCGGGTCTGGTATTCCGGTTCGCCCGAGGTCACCAACTACGACGACATCGAACCCGACCCCGGTCATGTGCTCGTGGTGGACGTCGACGAGGCCGATCCCGCCAGGCCCGTTTCCGTCGACCCGCGTCGGGTCGGGCGCTGGCGGTTCGTGACACTTCACCACGCGGTGGACGGCAGCAGGGACATCGCCGACCTCGACATCAACCTCGACCTGATGGCAGACAAAGAGCGCACCGTGGTGCGGTTGGCACTCACCGGTTCGCTGACCGTCACCGACAAGGCCACGCTTGACGCCTGCCTGGACAAGTACGCCCGGTTGTTCGCCGCACTGGGCCTGTGGGAGCGGCAGTCCGAGATCGCGGTGGTCCCGGCCGACGGCGAATTCGACGACCTCGGGATCGGCGGATTCGCCGCCGCGGCCGTCGACGAACTGGTGGCCGCGGCGCGCTCCGACGCTGAGGACGCCGACGATGCGCGCGCGGCGCTGTCCTTGCTGCTGCGGTTGGTGGACAGGGGAATCGCATGAGCGAAGCTTGCGAGCGAATCATCACCATGGAATGCGCCGGCGGAGCCTGCGAGGTCGGCGCATGAGGTTGCACAGGCTGGTGCTGACCAACTACCGCGGCATCACCCACCGCGAACTCGAATTTCCCGACCACGGCGTGATCGTCGTGTGCGGCGCCAACGAGATCGGCAAGTCGTCGATGATCGAAGCCCTCGACCTTCTCTTCGAGTCCAAGGACCGGTCCACCAAGAAGGAAGTCAAACAGGTCAAGCCGACGCACGCCGACGTTGGTGCCGAGATCACCGCCGAGATCAGCACGGGCCCTTACCGATTCGTCTATCGCAAGCGATTCCACAAACGTCCCGAGACGGCGCTGACGGTGCTGGCGCCGCGCCGCGAACAGCTCACCGGCGACGAGGCCCACGAACGCGTGCGCGCGATCCTCGACGAGACCGTCGACGTGGCGCTGTGGCAGGCACAGCGCGTACTCCAGTCGGCGTCGACGGCCGCGGTCGACCTGTCGGGATGCGATGCGCTGTCCCGCGCACTCGACGTGGCCGCGGGCGAGGCGGTCCAGCTGTCGGGGGCCGAGCCGTTGCTGATCGACCGGATCGAGGCGGAGTACCTGCGCTACTTCACGCCCACCGGGCGGCCGACCGGCGAGTGGGCGGCCGCGACCAGGCGGATGCGTGACGCCGACGATGAAGTGGCCAGGTGCGCGGCCGCGGTCGCCGAAGTCGACGATGCCGTGCGCACCCATGCGACGCTCACCGCCGATCTCGAGCGGCTCTGCACCGAGCGGGACGAGGCGGCACAACGACTCGCCGCCGCGCGTACCGCGGCTGAGCAGGTGGCCGCGTTGTCCAAGGAGCTCAAGCAGGCGGAGGTGGTGGCAGCGGCCGCCGATGCCACGCTCACGGCGTCGGTGGCGGCGCTGACCGAACGCCGCAGGCTGCAGACCGAAGTCGACGAACGCGCCGCCGCGGTGGCCGAACTCGAGAAGGCGGCCGCGCAGGCGCATGAGGACGAGCTCACCGCGGTAGAGGTTGCCGAAGCCGCCGAGGCGGCCGCCGAAGAGGCGCGGGCGGCCGTGCAGAGAGCCCAGGCCCGTGTCGAGGCCGCGCGCCGAGCCTTCGATCAGCAGTCGGACCGCGATGAGGCGCAACGGCTTTCCGGTCGGCTGGCCAAAATCGACGCGGCGTCGGCGGACGTCGGGCGCATCCGTCGCGAACTCGAGCCGATCGCGCTCACCGACGCGGTGATGCGTGACATCGACGCCGCTGCCGCACGCGTCGAACGCGCCGAGGGTCAGGCCCGGTGGGCATCGGCCCACATCGAGATCGTCGCCGCCGCGGACATCGAGCTTCGGGTCGGTGGCGAACCGGTCAGTCTGGCGTCAGGCGCGGTGTGGGCGGCCGATGCCACGACGACGACCGACGTGGAGTTGCCCGGTGTGGTGACCGCGCGGGTGGTGCCCGGCACCCCGGCTGCCGATATGCAAGCCGAACTTGATGCCGCGCAAGAGGTTCTCGCGCAGCTGCTATTGACTGCGAAGGTCGCCGACGTCGCCAGTGCGCGGACCCTCGACGAGCGACGCCGGAAACTGGTGGCGGCGTGCGACAGGGCGACCGCGACGATCCACGGCCTGGTCGGCGACGACGACGTCGACGCGTTACGTGCCCGCCTCACGGAGCTGTCCGACGCCGGAATCGCAAGCACCAGCGATGCGCCGGTCGATGGGGCCACCGCCCGCGCCGAACTCACCGCCGCCACCGCCGCCCAGCAGAAGGCGATCGAGGACTGCGAGACGCACCGCAAGGTGGCCGAGGCGGCCGCGAAGCGGCTGGCGGAGAAGGCACGGCAGTCCAGCATCGCGCAGGAAAAGCTGACGGCGTCCCTGTCGGAGCTGACCGTGGACCGCGACCGCCTCGCGCAGCAGCGTGCGACCGTCTCCGACGACGAGCTTCTCGTCAAGGCGGAGGCCGATATGGACAAGGCCCGACGCGCCACCGGGCTGGTCGCGGATCTGGGTGGTGAGCTGGCGCGCTGCGCGCCGGACACCGTCGCGGCCACCCTCGATGAGGCGCTTCGCCGCGTCGATGCGTTGGCCCAGCGTCACGACGAGACGGCCGATGCGCTGCGGCTGGTGGGCGCGCAGCTGAAGGTGTACGGCACCGAGGGCCGCAAATGCCAGCTCGACGGCGCCGAGACCGAGCGCGAGCATGCCGAGGCCGAGTACCTGCGGGTGCACCGCCGGGCGAGGGCAGCCGAACTGCTGCGGTCGGTGATGGCCCGCCACCGCGATGCCACCCGGCTGCGCTACGTCGATCCGTTCCGCAGCCAGGTGGAGCGATTGGGGCGCATCGTCTTCGGGGACACGTTCGAGGTCGAGATCGACAGCGACCTGCGAATCCGCAGCCGCACATTGTCCGGGCGCACTGTGCCCTACGAGTCGTTGTCCGGCGGTGCCAAGGAGCAGTTGGGCATCGTCGCCAGGCTGGCGGGGGCGGCACTGGTCGCCAAGGAGGACAGCGTGCCCGTCGTCATCGACGACGCTCTCGGCTTCACCGATCCCGAGCGGCTCGTCAAGATGGGCGCGGTGTTCGACGCCGTCGGCGGTGACGGCCAGGTGATCGTGCTGACCTGCAGCCCGCAGCGGTACGAGAGCGTGGGCGCCGCCCACCACATCGAACTGTCCGCGTAGTCGGCCAATCCGGCGGCACCGCCTGTCTGCGGTGTCATAGTGGAGGAACACCACGGTAAGGGCCGAGTTGAGTACGGGCGAAGTTCGTGACCGGGCAGGCAGAACCGATGTCTGGCTGCCGGTAGCCCTGCTGACTCTGGCGGGTGTCAGTTGGTGGTGGTCCGCCGTCACTGCCGGCGACATGAGCGGCGACGCCATGCAGATGGACGGCATGCCGATGGAGCCGCAGCCGGCGATGTCGTTCGTCGCGTTCCTGGTGGCGTGGGTCGCGATGATGGCGGCGATGATGCTTCCGGCGGTCGTGCCGGTGGTCCGCATCTACGCACGGGCCGCGGCGAACGGCCGTGCTGCGCCGGTGGCGATCTTCGTCGGTGGCTACATCGCGCTGTGGGCCGTTGTGGGCATCCCCGCCTACTTCGCGTGGAGCCGACTCAACGAGCCGATGATGCAGGGAAGCCCATGGGCCGTGCGCGTCGCGGGCGCGGTGGCGGTGGCTGCCGGCCTCTACCAACTGACGCCGCTGAAGACAGTGTGTCTGCGACATTGCCGTTCACCGCTGTCGTTCTTCATGCGGCACGGCAGGCACCTGGACCGCCCGACCGGCGCATTCGTCGCCGGGGTGCGCCACGGTCTGTTCTGCATCGGCTGCTGCTGGATGCTGATGGCACTGTTAGTTGCCTTCGGCGCAATGCAATTGGCGTGGATGGCGGTGTTCGCCGTTCTGATTCTGGCGGAGAAGATCGCCCCGTTTGGTGAACAGCTCGCCCGCGTAGCAGGGGCGGCGCTGTTCGCGCTGGGTGTTGCGCTCCTGGTGCACCCGGCTCTCGTCACCCATCTCGTCTGATCGAAAGGCCCCGGCCATGACATCAACCGAACAACTCACCCAGTGGCACCTCAAAGGTCACGGCTATGAGTTCTGCAACTGCGCCCCCGGGTGCGGCTGCAATTTTCACGGCTTCCCGACGTCGTCGGACGGCAGCTGCAAGGCAATGGTCGGAAACCACATCATCGACGGGGCGTGCGGCGACGTGGACCTGTCGGGGGTCAAGGCGGTCGCCGTCATCGACTGGCCGAAGGCGATCCACGACGGAAACGGTAAGGCGGTGTTCATCGTCGCGCCCGAGACCACCGAGGAACAGATCGAATGCCTTTCGCAGATCTACACCGGAGCGCTGGGAGGCGACCCATGGGGGATCTTGGGGACGACGTTCGAGGTCGTCGGCCTGGTGAAGGCCCCGATCAGTTTCGAAGGCACCGGCGTGACGGCGACGATGACCGCAGAAGGCGTCGGGCGCGCCACCGGCGACACGTTCAAGAACCCGGTGACCGGTGAGCCGCACATCGCGCAGATCGTCCTTCCCGACGGCTTCATCTGGAAGAAGGGGGAGTGCGGTATCGGGACATTTCAGGTCGAGGCCGAGGGTCTACGCCTCGACTTCACCGACACCAACTGGATCTTCTACGAATTCGACTGGTCCAATACCTAGGAGCATCGCCGGTCGGGTCGGGAGAATGGGCCGACTGTCCGCGTAACCGGGTGTCAGCCCATAAACTCCGGCGGGTGGAAGCCGACTACATCGTCGTGGGAACGGGCTCGGCAGGGGCGGTGTTGGCCAATCGGCTGAGCGCCGACCCGGCCGCTTCGGTCGTGGTGCTCGAGGCGGGCCCCAAGGACAAGAACAAGTTCATTCGCATCCCGGCCGCCTTTTCGAAGCTGTTCCGCAGCGAGGTGGACTGGGATTACCTGACTGAGCCGCAGAAGCAGCTCGACGGGCGCGAAATCTATTGGCCGCGCGGCAAGATGCTCGGCGGCTGTTCGTCGATGAACGCGATGATGTGGGTACGCGGGTTCGCCGCCGACTACGACGAGTGGGGCGCACTCGCCGGTCAGGACTGGGACTTCGCGCACGTGTCGAAGTACTTCGCGAAGATCGAGGCCGGCCCGCTGGTCATCTCGCCGCAGCGCAGCCCGCGAAGTTCGACGGCGGCGTGGCTGGAAGCGGTTCGTGAATGCGGCTACGACATCGAGAACCCCAATTGTGATGAGCCGGAAGGTTTCTGCGAGACGGTCGTCACACAGCGGCGAGGCGCCCGGTGGAGCACGGCCGACGCCTACCTCAAACCCGTTCTGCGCCGCCGCAACCTGACCCTGCAGACCGAAGCCACCGCTACCAAGGTGCTCTTCGACGGCAGACGCGCGGTGGGGGTGGAGTTTCATCAGCTCGGTCAGCGTCGCGTGGTGCGTGCGCGGCGTGAGGTGGTGCTCGCCGGTGGCGCGGTGAACAGCCCTGCGCTGCTGATGCTCTCGGGTATCGGCGATCGCGAACAACTCGCCGGCCACGGCATCGAAGTGGTCGCCGACGTGCCCGAGGTGGGGCAGAACCTGATGGACCACCTCGCGGTCCCGATGGGGTTCGACGTAACCGGTGACTCGCTGCTCGGCGCGGAGAAGCCGGTGGAGTTGGTCAACTATCTGCTTCGTCGCCGCGGCATGCTCACGTCGAATGTCGGTGAGGCGTACGGGTTCGTACGCAGCAGACCGGATCTGGACGTGCCCGACCTCGAGCTGATATTCGCACCCGCGCCGTTCTTCGACGAGGGCATCGGCGACCCTTACGACCGGCACGCGGTGGCGATGGGCCCGATCCTGGTGAAGCCGCGCAGCCGCGGCCGCATCACGTTGAGGTCGGCCGACCCGCTGGACAAGCCGATCATCGATCCGCAGTACCTCAGCGACGATGCCGGAGCCGACCGTGCCGCGCTGATCGCAGGGCTGCAGATGAGCGCGCGTATCGCGCGGTCGCCCGCGCTGAGCGGGGTGTTCGGCAGGATCGCGCGCCCGGTCGGCGCGACGACGCTGAACGACGAGACGTTCGAACGTGCGATCAACGAATGCTCGCACACGCTCTACCACCCCGTCGGGACCTGCCGGATGGGCAGTGACGACGCGAGCGTGGTGGATCCGCAGCTGCGGGTGCGCGGGGTCGAAGGATTGCGGGTGGCCGACGCATCGGTGATGCCTGCGATCGTGCGCGGGCATACGCACGCGCCGAGCGTGCTGATCGGGGAGAAAGCCGCCGACCTCATGCGGGCCGGCTAGGCTTCCCGCTCCGGTTGTGAACGGGCGCCGCGGGTGGTGCGCGCCAGCACTTCCGGGCCTGTCGTCAACGCTTTTCGCCACGGCGCGACGCCGTCGATCTCGACTTCGATGGTGAAGCTGAGCACGGTGCGGATGAGCACGATCATGCCGAGGATCGCGGCGTCCTCCAGCGACGGTTTCGACGTGACGGTCTTGACGATGTCGGCGGCGACGAGCAGTTCCAGGCCGAGGAGTATCGCGCCGCCGATCGCGTTGCGCAGTGTTTTGAATGCCCTGGCGCCGTCGGTTCGCCGCAGGGTCACCAACGCCAGGCCGATGGCGTAGCCGGTTCCGAGCACCATCGACGAGACACCCAACACCTCGAACGCCTGGGTGGCCCGTTCGAAGAACTGCTCCAAGTTCACCGCGTCCCCGTCGTCGATCCGTCCCGCGACTCTATTACCGGTGCATTTTCGCCGGGGCAGAATGGTGGGCGATGACGATGAACGCCAAACGTCGCCGCGCGCACGACAAGCTGGCCTCGATGGCCGGTGTGCGTCCCGTGCGGCGGCCGGTGACGCCCGACGGCGACGAGCAGTTCGACCTGTTCTACGTGCGCACGGGTAAGAAGTCGGCCCATCCGCTGGTCGTCATCCCCGGCGGTCCGGGCGCGGCGTCGATCGCGCTGTATCGGGGTCTGCGCAGACACGCGGCGGCGCGCGGCCTCGACATGATCATGATCGACCACCGCGGTGTGGGCATGTCCCGCCACGACGATCGCGGCGCCGATCTTCCGCCCGAAGCGCTGACCATCGACCAGGCTGTCGGCGACATCGCGGCCGTCCTCGACGACGCCCAGGTCGACAAGGCGGTCGTCTACGGGACCTCCTATGGCACCTATCTCGCCGCGGGAGTCGGTGTGCGGCACCCGGATCGGCTGCACGGCATGGTGCTCGACTCGCCGCTGTTGTCGGCCGACGACATCGACGCCGTGCGCGACGAAACCCGTCGGGTGCTCTGGGACGGCGACGCTCCGGAGACCGCGGAGTTGGCTCCGAAGGTACGAAAGCTCGTCGACGACGGGGTGTTGACCCCCGCGGCCGGACAACTGGCCGCAGCGGTCTACGGCTTCGCCGGGCCTGCGATGCTGGCCCGTCAACTCGACCTGCTGCTGCAGGGCAGGCGCGGCTTGTGGACCGTGCTCGATCAGGCGTCGAAATTCCTCTTCGAACGCAAGGCGCCGTATCGCCACGAACCGGACCTGGTGGGACACATCGGGTTTCGCGAACTCAACTACGGCGCGACCCCGGACGGCAAGCCGCTGGACCCCGCCGTCGCCTTCCGCGAAATGGCCGTTCAGCCTTCCGATTTCGACGCCGAACCGTACGACCTGGCTACGGAGATGCCGAAGTTCACCTGGCCTACCGTCGTCATCTCCGGCGGACGTGACCTGATCACACCGCGATCTGTGGCCGAGCAGATCGTGTCGCTCATTCCGAATTCCGTTCTCGTGGACCTACCGACCGCAGGCCACAGCGTGATCGACGTCCGCGAACGCGCCGCTCTCGACATCGTCGAAGTGCTCTACGGCGGTGACATCTCCGGGCTGCAGGAACGGGGGAAACAGTTGGACGACGTACCCGCAAGCCTCGGCATCCGGCTTCTGGTCGCGGCTCTCAGCGCAGCCGCCGTCGTCGAATCCGCATTGCCCGCAGCCATTCCAAAAGTGCTGCGCCGAGTCACGTCGTGAACAGCTTGTGCGCCGGCCGAACGCGCGCATACGGCAGAATGATGCGGATGATTGATATTCCGCAGGCAAGGGGAGGCTCTGGTGCCGCTGCGTGAGTTCATCGTCTCGCCGGGCTTCGTCGGTGCGACGGTACTGGTCGCGGCCCTTATCGTGCTCGGAGCCGTGCTGTATGCGGTCCGGCGGGCGGGCAAGCGGTTCGACCAGGAGTTGAAGCAACGCAAGCGTCTTCATGACGCGGTTCGCGATGCCGAGGAGGCTGCCCAGGCGCGGCAACAGAGTTGGCAGACGTTCACGTGGCTGGTGGACACCGCAGGCGTGGAACCCGCGGCAAGCGAGGGTGCCACACTCGGTGTCGGGCCGGAGCTGGCGATGGCCACCCTGCGGGGACTGCTCCGCGACGCCGAGCGGCTTCATGACGAAACCCTGGCCGACGCCGTGACCGCCTACCAGAACCAGTTCGCACGGGTGCTGGCGCAGCAGGCCGGCCCCCTGTCCGACCTCGCCGGTGCACCTTCCGCGGAGCGCAAACCGCCGCCTTCGCCTGCGGCACGGCCGCAGCCGGCCAATGCGCAGGATGACAAGCCCGACAAGAAACCTGTGCCCGACGAGAATGCGTCGGCAGCCGAACTGGCGGGCGACGGACGGCGACACCGGCGATGACGTCGTTGCACAGCCACATCCAGGACCTCGGCAACGACGAGTGGGCGTCACTGACCCGCCGCGCCGCCGCAGAGGCGGTGGAAGCGGCCAAGCGACGCGGACAGCAACCACCGGCGGAGCTCGCCGCGGTGGCCCGGATGAGTGAGCGACAGCTTCTCGACCGTCGGACCCGTAACGGTCCTGTCAGACAACGACTTTCGCCCGTCATGCAGTTGGTGCAAGCCGATCACCTTCGCCGTAAGGCCGAGGCCGCTGCGCAGACGGCTCATCAGAACAAGCTGGATGCCGAAGCTTCCGCAGCGGCGGCCCGCGTGGAAGCCGATGAGGCGGCACGGACGGCCGACGCCGCACGCGCACAGCTGCGAGCGGCGCAGCAGTCGGTTGCCGAGAAGGATATGGAGCGGACGGCCGAACGGACCGCCGCCGCCGAGGCGCACGAACGTGCACTGCAGCAGCTGCGCGCCGAACTGGAACAGGTGCGAGTGGACGCAGAAGCCGAGGTCGCGGCGGCCCGCGAACGCGCTGCGGCAGCCGAGGCCCGCGCGCAACAGCGGACCACGGAGCGCACCGCGGCGACCGAGGCGGCCGAGCAGATGGTGCAGCAGCTGCGCGCCGAACTCGAGCAGGTCCGCGCCGATTCCGAGGCGGTGGTGACAGCAGCGCGCGAGAAGGCAACCGCGGCCGACGCGCGCGCCCAGCAGCGGGCCGCTGAACGTACGGCCGCAACCCAGGCCGCCGAGAAGACCGCTCAGCAGTTGCGCGGCGAGCTCGAACGCGTCCGCACCGAGGCGGAAGCCGAAGTCGCCGCGGCGCGCGGGTGGGCCGCAGGCGAGGCGGCTTCGGTGCGTGAGGCCGCCGAAGCCGAGGTGGCGCGTGCCTACGCCGCGGCTGACGATGCGGTCAAGCAGGTACAGGCGCGCGCGACGCGGACACTGTCGATGCCGCTGCCACCGCTTGAGTTCCGTTCGCAGACAGCGCATATCGAAAATGCGCTCAATGCGCTGCACCAGATCGACTACATGCTGGAAGTCGGTCTGGCCGAGGACGCCGATGCCGAAATACCCGTGGACATCGACCTCATGCAGACGTTGGCGCGGGTCGTGCACGAGCACGCGCTGTATCTGTGCGACGAGTCGCGGGATGGCGGCGACCTCGTGCCCGGCAACGAGGAGGTCGCGGCATACGCCGAGGACGCCGCAGCCGCGTTCGGCGGGTTCCTTCGGCGCATCGAGACCGTGGTGGAGCGCCTGGACACGCACCGCAGCCCCGACGGCGAGATCGTGAACTTCTTCACCGCGATGCTCGCCGACCCGTGGGTGCAGCGCGCCCGCGCCCTCGGGCCGAAGCCGCAGTGAGACCGCGACGGGTTACTTCATGAACCCGATCGCGGAGTAGTCGAGATCGCCGATCCCGGCCGGGCCGAAGTTCGCCAGATTGCTTCGCACCGCGACGTTGCCCGCCGACTGGAACAGCGGGAGGCTGAAGCCGATGTCGAAGATCATCTTGTCGAGTTCGTTGGCGAGTTGACGTGCCTTTGCCGGATCGAGTTCATCGAAGGTCTCCTCCGCCTTGGCGTCGATCTCGGGGCTGCTGATCTTGCCGAAGTTGCTCTCCGCGTTGGTCGTATAGATCTGGTTCAGACAGCACAGCGAGAACGCGTCGCCGACCCACGAGAACTGCGCGATGTCGAAGTCGCCGGGGATGATGTAGTTGGTGAAGAAGCCGGTGCCCGCCTTGGCGTCGAGTTCGAGCTTCACGCCGATCTGAGCGAGGCTGTTCTGCGCGACCTGGGCTACCTGTTTGGTGGTGTCGGCGTCGAACAGCACGTCGCGGATCACCAGTTGCCGACCGTCCTTCTCCCGGAACTGGCCGTTCATCCGCCAACCCAGTGCGTCGAGTTCCTGTTTGGCCTTCTCCGGGTCGAAGGCGACTGAGGCGCTGTTGTCCTGGTAGCCCTCCTGGCCCGCGACGAAGATGTGGTTGTTCAGCGGCACCGGCTTGTCGACCAGGCCGCGCTGGGTGACGTTGGCGATGGCCTGGCGGTCGATGCCTTTCGCGATCGCGAGCCGCAACGCCTTGTCGGAGAGGATCGAGCCCGGCGCCCCATTGAACGTGAAGTGATACCAGCTGGCGCCCGGCGCTCGCCGGATCGAGACGCCCTTGGTATCGCGCGCGGTGGTCAACTCGGGCAGCGATGTGACGCCGGTGGCGTCGATGGTGTTGTTCTGCAGCGCCGGGATGCGCGCCTTGTCGTCGAGTACCAGATAGGTGATGCTGTCGAGCAGCGGTGGTGTACCCCACCATTTCGGGTTGCGCTTCAACGTGATTCGCTGCGCTGTGCGATCAAGATCGGTGATGATGAACGGGCCCGCCGACGGCCCTGGCCGGTCCAGCTGGCCCTTGTTGAACACCTCGGGGTCGGACGTCATGCTCTTGGGAAGAAGCATCGTGTTGCCTGCGAACATGCCCCGCCATTCGGAGAAGTTCTTGGCGAAGGTGACGACGGCCTGCCGGTCGTCGACACCGCGCGTCACCTTCTCGACGCGGTCGGCGCCGTTGGTGCTGGCGATGCGGAAGTCTTCGTTCTTCCCGCTCGTCGCGTTGATCTGGGAGGCGATGTCCTCCCAGGTGATCGGCGTGCCGTCGCTCCAGACAGCTTGCGGGTTGATGGTGTAGGTGACGACCTGGGGATTCTCGCCGGTCAATTCGACATTGGTGAAGTAGTCGGTGTTGACCGTCGTCGTGCCGTCGGATGCGACGCGGAACGCGCGCGGCATGGTGGCCCGCAACATGGCGCCGCTGTCGGCCTCGTTGCCGTCGATGTGCAGGCTGTTGAAGTTGGACGGGTATCCGCTCAATGCCAGCCGCAGGTTGCCGCCTTGGCGCAGCGTGGCCGGGTCCTGCGGGTTGATGTCGGCGGTCTTGCCGACCTCGGCGTTACCCCCGGCAGGCGGTGTTTCCTTGTCGCCGCTCGAGCATCCGGTGATCGTGAGACCGGTGACCAGCAGGGCCGCAGCGAAGCGTCGGAGCATCATCCGAACGACTCTAGCGGCGGTTCGGGTCCGGTTGCGGGACCGCGGCCAGCAACTTGCGGGTGTATTCGTCGCGCGGGTTGGCAAACACCTGATCACCGTCGCCCTGCTCGACGATCTTGCCGTTGTGCATCACCGCCACCCGGTGGGCAAGGTGCTTGACCACCGAGAGGTCGTGCGAGACGAACAGGTAGGCGAGCCCGAAGCGGTCCTGCAGGTCGAGCAGCAGGTTGATGATGCCCGCCTGGATTGATACGTCGAGAGCCGATACGGGCTCGTCGAGAGCGAGGATCTTCGGTTGCAGAGCCAGCGCCCGGGCGATGCCGATGCGTTGCTTCTGGCCACCGGAGAACTCGGCTGGATAGCGATTGGCGTCCTGGCGCCGCAACCCGACGACCTCGAGCAGTTCGGCGACCCGCTCGTCGATACGCCTCTTGTCGAAGCCGTTGGCGGACAACGGCTCTGCGATCACCTCGAAGACGGGCAGCCGCGGGTCCAGGGACGCGACCGGATCCTGGAACACCACTTGGAGATCGCCGCGCAGTGCGCGTCGCGACTTCCTGTCCAGGGAGGCGACGTCGGCGCCGAGCACTTCGATGGAACCCGCCTGCGGCGGGGTCAGGTCGAGGATCTGGTGCAGGGTCGTGGACTTGCCCGAACCGGACTCGCCGACGATGCCCAATGTGCGGCCCTGCTGGAGTTCGAAGCTGACCCCGTCGACCGCGCGCACTTCGCCGATGCTGCGGCGGAACACCACGCCCTTGGTCAGTTTGTAGGTCTTGGCCAGGTTTTCGACGCGCAGGACGACGGGGGCGTCGGCGCCGGCTTCCGGGGCGGTCTTCGGTGTCGTCGAGACACCGTAGATGTCGGCGGCGCTGCGGCCGGCGACCTGATCGGTTCGGATGCAGGCCGCGGTGTGGTCGGGTCCGACGCTGATGAGTTCCGGTTCGGCTGCCCGGCATTCGTCGATGGCCAACGGACAGCGCGGCGCGAACGGGCACCCCGGCGGCAGCGCTGCCAGCGACGGGGGAGCGCCGGGGATGGGCACCAGGCGTGCGCCCTGTGGCGCGTCGAGGCGCGGCACGGAGCCGAGAAGCCCTGCGGTGTAAGGCATCCGGCGGTCGCGGTAGAGCTGGCCCACCGAGGCGACTTCGACGGCACGGCCGGCGTACATCACCAGCGCGCGGTCGGCGAACTCGGCGACGACGCCGAGGTCGTGGGTGATGATCAGCACGCCCGCACCGGTGACGTCGCGCGCGGTCTTGAGTACGTCGAGGATCTGCGCCTGCACGGTGACATCCAGCGCAGTGGTGGGCTCATCGCAGATGAGCAGGTCGGGATCGTTGGCGATGGCGGTCGCGATCACGACGCGTTGACGCTCCCCGCCGGACAGTTCGTGCGGGAACGCACGGGCCCGCCGTTCGGGCTGCGCGATGCCGACCAGTTCCAGCAGTTCGATGGCACGCGTGCGGGCCGCTTTGCGGCTGGTCTCCTTGTTGTGCACCTCGATGGCCTCGGCGATCTGGTCGCCGATGGTGTAGACCGGCGTCAGCGCCGACATGGGGTCCTGGAACACCGTGCCGATGGCCTTACCGCGGACGCGGGACATCCGCTGATCGGACAGGCCGAGCAGTTCGTCGCCGTGCAGTCGCACCGAACCGGACACTTCGGCGTACTCGGGCAGCAGGCCGACGACTGCCATCGCGCTGGCCGATTTGCCCGCACCGGATTCTCCGACCAGCGCCACGACTTGGCCTGCGTCGACGTGGAAGTTCATTCCCCGGACCGCCGCGACCCGTTCGGTCTCGGTCGGGAAGGCGACGGTGAGGTCACTTACCTCGAGGAGGCTCATGTGCGTTTTCTCCGCAGCGGCCTCGCGCCGGGGTCGAGCGCATCGCGCAGGCCGTCACCAATGAGGTTGGTGCACAGCACGATCAACACCAGTACGCCTGCTGGGAAGAGGAATACCCAGGGGAACGTCGTGGCGGAACTGGAGCTGTCGGCGATCAGGGTGCCGAGCGACACGTCGGGCGGCTGGATGCCGAATCCGAGGAAGCTCAAGCCGGTTTCGCCGATGATCGCGGTGCCGACGTTGAGCGTGGTGTCGATGATGAGCAGCGACGCGACGTTGGGCAGGATGTGGCGGACGATGATCCGCCAGTTCGGCACACCCATGTACCGCGCGGCCACCACGAATTCGCGTTCCCGCAGACTCAGCGTCATACCGCGCACGATGCGCGAGCTGATCATCCAACCGAACACCGAGAACAGCAGAATCAGCCAGAACACCCGATCCGATGAGCCAAGCCGCGGGGTGACGATGGCGATCACGATGAAACTCGGCACCACGAGCAACAAGTCGACCAGCCACATCAGGCGACGATCGCGCCAGCCGCCGAAGTAGCCGGCGATCGCGCCGACCGTCGCGGCCAGGATCGTCGAGATCAACGCGACGCAGACGCCGATCAGCATCGACTTCTGCATCCCGCGAAGCGTCAGCGCCAGCATGTCCTGGCCGAGCGCGTTGGTGCCGAACCAGTGTTCGATGCTCGGCGGCTGCTGAAGCGCGTAATAGTCGAGGTCGGTGTAGCTGTAGGGCAGCAGTGGAGGCAGCGCATAGCAGCCGACGAAGAACAGCACCAGGAGGGCCAGGGAGACGACGGCGGGCTTGTTGCGTAAGAACCTGCGCCACACCAGGGTTCGGCGGGAGGCGAACTCGTGCGGTTCGGGGCCGGACTGTGCCGTCGTCGCGGTGTCCGTCGTCACCGGCTCGCTCATGCGCTTACCTCGCAGGCTCGGTTCCCGCATGCTGGGCTGTCGATTCGCTCGCAAGCTTCGCTCATGCGCTTACCTCGCAGGCTCGGT
>JAWQNE010000031.1:0-64142 GCA_033741175.1 Mycolicibacterium sp. 120270
GATCGCGTGCTGGCGGCGCTTCGGAGTGCGACGCCGTTGACGTGATCGATCCGGGGTCTTACCCCGATGTTGCGGCCCCGAGTTCAGCTGGCTGCCGTGGTCTTCTGGTTGCGGGTGTGGGCCAGCCGGTGGGAGTCGGTTCCGGTTTCGATGATGGTGCCCCCGAGGGGCTTGGTGCGTCCGGCGCGCACGCCGTTGGCGATGACGACGATTTCGGCGAGTTCGTGCACCGCGACGACCGCGGCCAGCCCGAGGACACCGGTGAGGGCGAGCGGAATGAGCACCGTAATCAATGCCAGTGAGAGGCCGACGTTTTGCAGCATGATCCGCCTCGCGCGCCGCGCGTGGGCCAGTGCTTGGGTGAGGTGGCGCAGGTCTTCACCCATCAGCGCGACGTCGGCGGTTTCGATGGCCACGTCGGTGCCCATCGCGCCCATGGCGATACCCAAATCGGCAGTGGCCAGGGCCGGGGCGTCGTTGACGCCGTCACCGACCATGGCCGTCGAGGAACGTTGGCGCATTTGACCAATTAGCGCGGCTTTGTCTTCGGGCCGCAGATCGGCATGCACGACCTCGATGCCCACCTGCTTGGCCAATGCGTGGGCGGTCGCTTGGTTGTCACCGGTGAGCATGGCCACCTGATACCCGCCGCGGCGCAGCTGGGCGACGACGTGGGCGGCTTCGGGCCGCAGCTCATCGCGCACCGCGACTGCCCCGATGATCTGGTCGTTGTCTTCGATGAGCACGGCGGTGGCGCCGGCGGCCTGCATGGCCGCGACCTGGCCGGCCAGCGGGCCGGGGTCAAGCCAGCCGGGGCGGCCCAGCCGCAATCGACGGCCATCCCGCGCGCCGGTCAACCCGGCACCGGTGACCGCCTGCACGTCATCAGCCGGTTGCACGGGGCCCTGCGCGGCGGCGAGAATCGCTGCCGCGAGGGGGTGTTCGCTGCGGGCCTCCAACGCCGCCGCCACATCCAGCACGTGCTCGCGGGTGGCGCCGTTGGTGGTGGCGACGTCGATGACGGTGGGTGCGTTGGCGGTCAGGGTGCCTGTCTTGTCCAGCGCGATCGTGCGGACCGCGCCCAGGGCTTCCAGCGCCGCCCCGCCCTTGACCAAGACACCGAGCTTGCTAGCCGCGCCGATCGCGGCGACCACCGTGACCGGCACCGAGATCGCCAGCGCGCAAGGAGAGGCCGCCACCAACACCACCAGGGCACGTTCGATCCACACCAGCGGATCGCCCAACACGCTGCCGATGGCGGCGATGAGGACCGCGGCGATCATGATCGCGGGGACCAGGGGTTTGGCGATGCGGTCGGCCAGGCGCTGGGCTTCGCCCTTGCGGGACTGCTCGGCCTCCACGATCGCCACGATGCGGGCCAACGAGTTGTCAGCAGCAGTGGACGTGACCTCAACCTCCAGCACGCTGGTGCCGTTGATCGACCCGGCGAACACCTCATCACCGGGCCCGGCCTCTACCGGCACGGATTCGCCGGTGATGGCCGAAACATCCAGCGCCGTGCGCCCCGACACGATCGTGCCGTCGGTGGCGACGCGTTCGCCGGGCTTGACCAGCATCCGGTCACCCACCGCCAACTCTGCTGGGGCGATGGTGGTTTCGGTACCGTCGCGGAGCACGGTGGCCTCATCGGGCACCAGCGACAACAACGCCCGCAGACCTCGGCGGGTGCGGGCGAGGGAGTATTCTTCGAGGCCCTCGCTGATGGAGAACAGGAACGCCAGCATGGCGGCCTCGCCGACCTCGCCGAGGATCACCGCGCCGACCGCGGCGATCGTCATCAGCGTGCCGACCCCGATCTTGCCCTGCGCCAGCCGGCGCAGCGTCGAAGGCACGAACGTGTAGGCACCGATCACCAAGGCGAGCGCATACAGGCCGATTTCGACCGCATGGGGGCCGCCGGACCAGCCGACCACATAGCCGGCCAAAAGCACCACGCCCGCCACCGCGGCGGCGCGCAGTTCGGTGATCTCCCAAAGCCGTTCGGGTTCCTGCTCGTCCTCGCCGGGGCGGTCGTCGCTGCCGCAGCCGCACGCCTCACTCATCGCGCAACCTTCTTCCGCTCAGTCGGGTGGCCGTAGTTGGGGCACAACGCCACCGCGTTGCCGGTGGCCTCCAAGACAGCTTCGGCGGCCCGCAACATGTCCAGTAGTTCCGGGCGGGCCAGCCGATACACCGAGGCGCGGCCCTGCGGCCGGAAATCCACCAGCCCGCAGTCGCGCAGGCACGCCAGATGCGCCGACACCGTCGACTGCGCCAACCCCAACTCGCCGGTCAGATCCACCACCCGCGCCTCACCGACCGCCAGCCGGCGCAGGATCGCCAACCGGGTGCCATCCGAGAGGCTGTGAAACAACGCCGTCGCCGCATCCACATTCCCGCACATCGCGGGATCGACCGAACCACTTTTCATCGCCACACGACGATGATAGCGTCCAACACTATTGATCGGTCAACCCCGCCAACATCGATACAACCCGATGGATGAGGACGCAGGGCGGGGACGGGCCGACCGGGAAGGAGCAGGCGATGGCACTGACTGCACTGGGCCTGTTCGCGATGTTGATGCTGGTGATCGGGGCCTGTCGGCGCCGGATCCAGCTGGCCCGCATCGGCGACAGCGGCAACCGGCGGGGTTGGCGGCCCGACGGCACCCTGGAATGGTGGGCGCTCGCGCTCGCCGACGTGGGCTATCTGCTGGTCGGCGTCGGCGCCCCAGCGGCGGCCCTGGCCGGGCTCGCCCCACTGCGTTTCGCCGACCATCTGCTGGTTCATGCGACTGGGATCGCGGTTGCGGTGGTGGGCATCGGGCTGACCTTGCAGGCCCAGCTGGGGTTGGGGGCCTCGTGGCGGATCGGGGTTGATGAGACCGAACGCACCGAGCTGGTCACCGGCGGCCCGTTCGCGATTGTGCGCAACCCGATCTTCACCACACTGCTGCTCACCCTGACCGGCCTGACGCTGATGGTGCCCAACCCGATAGCGATCGCCGGCCTGCTGATCGCGATCGCCGGCATCCAGCTGCAGGTGCGCGAAGTGGAAGAGCCCTACCTGCGCCGCGTCCACGGCCACACCTACCGCGACTACACCACCCGAGTGGGGCGCTTCCTACCGTGGCTCGGCCGCACCAGAGATGAGACCAATGATGCTGCCCGACACTACACCTGACTTCGACACGGTCGAGGCGACGGCGGCGTTTGTCGACCTGGCCGGCTACAGCATCCTCACCGAAATCTGCGGCGACCACGAAGCCGCCCAGCTCGCCGCGCGGCTTGCCGACCTGGCACAGGCTGCACTACAACCGGGCGTGAGGCTGGTGAAGACGATCGGGGACGCGGTCATGTTGACCGCCGACACACCCACCCAGATGCTGGCCACCCTCACCGACCTGGCAGAGCAGGTCGCCGGCGAGGACGGGTTCCTGGCGCTGCGCGCCGGAATCCATCACGGACCCGTCATCGCCCGCGGCGGCGACGTGTTCGGCCACACCGTCAACATCGCCGCCCGCATCACCGCACTCGCCGGGGCCGGCCACGCCGTGATCACCGACCCGATCGCGGCTGCCGCTACCCGACAAGGCCTGTCCACCCCAGCGATCGGTGCTCCGCCGCTGCGCAGCATCACCACCCCGATTCCGCTACACACGCTGGCCCTGACCGAGGCCCGCTACCCCCGCGACCCGGTCTGCGGCATGCGGATCAACCCGGAAACCGCCCGGGCGCGACGCCGCTACCAGGACCGGGATTGGTGGTTCTGCTCGACCGACTGCGCCCACCAATTCACCACCACCCCAAGCACTTACACATCGACACTCCCGGTCACCGCCAGTGAACGGCAGCCGACATGAGCCGCCCCTGGGGCCGCAACCGGCTCAAATTCGCCCTGGCCGGACCGCTGTTCGAAGCCGGCAACCGGTTCATCCCCGGCCGACCCCATGACCGGCTCGCCCAGCTCGTCGCCGACCAGAAACCGAAACGAGTGCTCGAACTGTGCGGCGGCACCGGCTACGCCGCCCGCCTGCTCGCCCGCAAATCCCCGAGCACACGAGTGGATTGCCTCGACATCTCCCCGGAAATGCTGGCCGTCGGCCGCCGCTACCTCACCCGCGCCGGGATCGGTACCGTGGCGCTGCATGAAGGTGACGCCGCCGCACTGCCGTTCGGCAATGACACCTTCGACGTGGTGATGAGCGTGTTCGGCTGGCACGAACTGCCCACCGACATCCGCCACCGCGCCATCGACGAAGCCATCCGCGTTCTACGTCTCGCCGGCCAGGTCATCGCCATCGACCTCGACCCACCACCCACCGCCCGCACCATCTTCGAGACCTACATGCGGCTCGCCGAACGACCCCACGCCCGCGACGTCCTGGGCACCGGCCTGGCCGACGCATTCACCGCACACGGACTGGCCGTCACCACCCATCTGCCCGCGCGCAGCTGGGCCGCCCCGTTCCAGATCGTCCACGCCCACAAAAGAGGTATCTGAATGGCGCGCACCAGCCGCATCCTGCTCACCGCGTTCGTCATCGCCGCCATGGCGATCGGGGCGCTGGTCTACCTGTCAGTGCGCGACCGCGACTCGACCACCACGGCACAGCCCGATACCGGCGAGGCCGGGCAGGTGGTGCGCGAGAACAGCCACCGACTCAACACGGTGCCCGACAGCACGGTGACGTTCGTGGAGTTTCTCGACTTCGAATGCGAGGGCTGCCGCGCGGTCTACCCAGAGATCGAAAAAGCGCGGGCCGAATACGGCGACCGGGTGAATTTCGTGATCCGCTACTTCCCGCTGCAAGCCCACGTCAACGCCGAGCGGGCCGCCCGCGCGGTGGAAGCCGCCGCCCAGCAAGGCCAACTGGAGGCGATGTATCGCAAAATGTATGACACCCAAGCCCAGTGGGGTGAAAAGCAAACCCCAGCCGATGACGTATTCCGCGGATTCGCAACAGAACTCGGCCTGGACATGGCCGAGTTCGACGCGGCCTACGCCAATCCCGCCACCCTCGAACGCATCCAACTCGACATGGCCGACGGCCGCGCCTTGGGCGTGCAGGGCACCCCGACCTTCTTCCTCAACGACACCCGCATCCAGCCACACAGCTATGAAGACCTAGCCCAGGCCTTCGATCAAGCGCTCGCCGAGAACTAGGCGCGGCCTGCCGCATCCATCGGCTTGACCGCCCCTCTCCACATCGACACTCATCTCAGTCCGGCCAGGAGGTTCACCCATGCCCGCCACCGCGCTCGTTCTCTACCTGGTCTTTGCCGTCTTAGGGTTCGGCTGGCGCAGCTGGACCCAGCACCGCCGCACCGGCTCGACCGGGTTTCGCGGCATCCACGGCCGGCCTGGCTCGCTGGAATGGTTCGCCGGCGCCGGATTCATCGCTGCCATCCTCGCCGGGGCGGCCGCACCGCTGCTGCAACTGCTCGGCATCCTCACCCCGATCGCGCTCCTGCAGGCGCCGTGGATTCAGGTGGGCGGGACGGTGCTGGCGGTGGCGGGTATCGCGGCCACCCTCTACGCCCAGCGCGACATGGGCGAGTCCTGGCGGATTGGCGTCGACCCCAGTGAGACCACCACATTGGTGCTCCGTGGTGTGTTCGGGCTGGTGCGCAACCCCATCTTCACCGCGATGCTGATCTTCGCCGCCGGCATCACCCTGATGACCCCCAACCCGCTCGCCCTGGTCGCGTTCGTCGTGCTGCTGGCCACCATCGAGCTGCAGGTCCGCGTCGTCGAAGAGCCCTATCTCAACGCTATCCACGGCCAGGCCTACCGGGACTACTGTGAGACGGTCGGCCGGTTTGTTCCCCACATCGGACGCACCCGAATCGTCTGACTGGCCGACTCGAATCGAGGTGAACCATGGCCACCGGTGATCGCACCGCCCGATGGAACCGATACTGGGACAAGAAATCCCGTACCTACGACCGCGAAATCGGATTCTTTGACCGCCACCTGTTCGGCGACTCCCGCCAATGGGTCTGCAGCCAAGCGGCCGGCACCACCCTGGAAGTCGCCGTCGGCACCGGCCTCAACCTCGAGTTCTACCCCGACACCGTCACGCTGACCGGGATCGACTGGAGCGAACAGATGCTCGACCTGGCTCGTCAACGTGCCGCCGACCTCGGCCACCCCGCCACGCTGCAACAAGCCGACGCCCACCACCTACCGTTCGACGACGCCACCTTCGACACCGTCGTCTGCACCTTCGGGCTCTGCGCCATCCCCGACCACACCAAAGCCCTCAACGAAATGACCCGCGTCCTGCGCCCCGGCGGACAACTCATCCTGGTCGATCACATCCGCAGCAGCGTCGCCCCCGCCCGAGCCGTGCAACGCTTCCTCGAACTGTTCACCGTTCCCCTCGGCGGCGAACACTTCCTGCGCCGCCCCCTCAACCACATCCGCAACGACCCCAACCTCGACATCGAACGCGTCGAACGCTTCAAACTCGGCCTCGTCGAACGCCTCACCGCCCGCAAACCCACGTAACCCGAGGCGAACTCACCGACCATCCAGCTAGAGCTGTCCCACATCAACAGCTCAGCCGCGCCCTCGAAGGCTCCAAAGACTCCGACTGATGACCGGCCCCGGTGAACGGATTGACTAGTGCAGATAAGTGCGGCCGTAGCGGTCTGTTCGGTCCTGCGTCGGATCGGTTATCAACGCCACCCGCTGACCGACAAGATTCGACTTGGCGAACTCGGTCGCCTCCGGCCCCCAACATTCGACCGGAGAGTCGGGTTTCACCGTCTCCGGTGTGTCGATGCCGAGGACTCGCACACGGAGCCGACCCCGGACGTCGTCGCGAATGTCGACGGTGTCGCCGTCGACGACTTTGAGGACGACCGCCGTGGTTGCGACAGGGTCAGCGGACGCCGGTGCCGCGACCGCGGCCGGAACCGTGACGAGGCCGACGGTCACCACCGCCGCGCGAATGACCGTCAGGAATCGCACGCATACCCGTCCTGATCGCGGTCCCCGCCAGGCCAGTACGCCGGGTCGCTCTCCGGGATATCCGTCCTCCCGTCAGCGCGCGCTTCGGAGCAGTTCGCGTACGGCCTCTCGGCGACGGCGCTCGGTGCGAGGCCGAGGCCAGCTATCGAAAGAACAGCAGCGCAGAGAATCGCTCTAGTCATGTTTCCCCCAGGTAATTAGTGATCTTGATAGTTGCGACAGCCCCGTCTGCGCGCGAGCCAAGCTAACACACCCGTGGCACATGTGTCCCAGATTCGGGAAATACGGCAGAACGCCAGGTCGGCGTCAGTGCCTCTCACTTGGGATCGGTAGCCGGTCGGGCTCGATGTACTCATCGCACGCCGCCACCAGGTGGTGCATCCCCCGTAGGAACCGGCACGACACGAAAGGAGCCAGCCATGAATACGGACGTCGCTGTTCACCACCCAGTCCCGACGACGTCTCGCGGGACCCGCATGACTGGGCTCTACGCGTTGAAGCCGTGGTTCACCGGAAGGCTGACCCCGATCATCAACACCGCCGTGGCCCGGCGAGTGTCTCCCGACGTCTTCACCGCCGCAGGTGTCATCGCGGCCGGCGCGGCGGGAACCGCCATCGCGTACGGCTGGTGGCCGCTGGCAGCGGTCTTCATGGTGCTTCGGTTGGCCGGCGCCAACCTCGACGGTGCGGTCGCCCGAGCGCGCGGCATGAGCAGGCCGTGGGGCTTTGTCGTCAACGAACTCGGCGACCGCACCTCAGATCTGCTGGCCTTCGCGGGCCTGGCAGTCTTCGCGGCGCGGCAACACGGCCCCGGACTGAACTGGTTGTCCTGGCCGGTGCTTCAGGTACTACTGGCCGCGCTCGCCGCGACGCTGCCGACCTTCGCATCGTTGGCGGCCGCCGCGGCAGGCCTCACACGTCGCAACGGCGGACCGCTCGGCAAGACCGAACGCTGCCTGTTCCTCGTGCTGGCCACCGCGTTCCCCGTCATCATGCCGATCCTGCTGGTGCAGTTGGTCAACGGATCGCTGCTGACCACTGCCCTGAGACTGCGCGCTGCGTATCGCGAGCTGAAAGCGCATCGGGCGCAGCCGGTTGCGGTGCACGACATGGTGATCGAACCGACCGAACGCGTCGCTCTGCACGCGCAGTTCGATGCGATCACGCAGCCGTTCACCGCGGCCCACCAGCGTTTCAACGCCGCCACCCAGCGGATCGACACGACCACCTACCCGTGCGATGCGCCGACGCAGCGACTCGGTGCAGTCACCGTGCCGTTCAACCTCGTCACGCGGCCGATGGCCGAGGTGGCAGCATGACCGCCAACCGGATTGCGAGCGTGCTTCGGCACTGGCTCTGGCGGACGGTGTGCGCCGTCTCGGGCGGGCTGACCGTGGCCGGGCGCTGGCACGCCAACGGCGGCTGCATCGTCGTCGCCAATCACGCCTCGCACGCCGACACCGCGGTGCTGGTGGCGGCGCTGCCGTCCACCGCCGGTCCTGTCTTCGGCGCGGCGGCCGACTACTGGTTCGACGTGCCGGTGCGACGCTTCATCGCGACGTCGCTGATCGGAATACTTCCGGTGCGACGCTCGGGTAACGGCAACTACGCCGCGCTGCTCGCGGCCGCAGCTCCGGCGCTTCGCGCCGGACGGACCGTCGTGATCTACCCCGAGGGCACCCGGTCAACCGACGGCTCCGTCGGCGAATTCCGTTCCGGTGCACTACGTCTGGCCCGCGACTGCGGCGTGCCGATCGTCCCGGTGGCGATCATGGGGACCGCCGACGTGCTGCCGAAGGACGGAAGATTCTCGCCCGCCCCGATGGAGGTCCGCCTCGGCGCGCCTGTCGATCCCCACACCACGTCCGCATCACAGCTGCGGGCGCAGGTGCTGGCGCTGCGGGGCGACGTCATGGCCGATGACCACTACGCGCTGGCGTCGTGAAGTCGGCGGCCCGCAATGACACCCATCGACCACTACCTGTGGTTCCTGCACCTCGATCGGCGCATGCCGCTCAACATCGACCTGGGTCCACTGCACGTCCACGTGTACTCGCGGGCCGTGTTCCTGATGTGGGTCACGGTGGCCATTCTCGCCGTCGCAGGCATCGCGGTGCTGATCTCGCGCAAGCCGGAGTTGGTGCAGAAATGGCGCACCTGGGCGCTGATCGCACCCGCCGTCGGGATCCCCGTCTGGATCGGCCTCGGCACCACGGCGGCCTTGGCCGCGGTGCTGGCCGTCGTCGCGGTGATCGAATACGCGCGACTGGTCAAGCTCGGCCGCGCCGACACGTATGTGCTTCTGGCGCTGGCCGTGGCGTACCCGCTCGCGGCATGGCTGCGCCCGTCGCTGCTTCAGTTCGCACCGCTCGTCGTGCTGCTGTGCGCGCTGCCCTCGGTCCTCGACGGTGACGTCGAGAACGGCGCCAAGCGCACCGCATTCACCGCGTTCGGATCGATCTGGATCTGCTGGGCGCTGTCCCACCTCGTCATGGTGTACCCCGACGCGTACCTGCTGTGCTTCGCCGTCGCCGCCACCGACGTCGCGGCCTGGTGCGGAGGAAAAGGGTTGCGCCGCATGCGATGGGCGCGCAGGGCGGTTTCCCCGCTGAGCCCCAACAAAACGATCGGCGGCGTCGTCGGCGCGGTCGTCGGCGCGTTTCTGATCCTCACCCTGTTGGGCACCATCTCGGTCGGCCTGCTCATCGCCGTCTCCATCGGCGGCCTGTTCGGTGACCTGCTGGAGTCCATGCTCAAGCGGCAGGCCCAGGTCAAGGACGCCGGTGACTGGCTGCCGGGCTTCGGCGGCCTGCTCGACCGCATCGACTCGCTGCTGGTCGTCCTTCCACTCGCGTACTTCCTCGGATGAAGGAGATCCCCATGAACAACGACAAGCCCACGACGCCGATCACCCTGCCGCGTCGGACCGACGACGCATCGACCCTCACGAGCATGCGCGCCCGTTGGCGATTCCCGGCAGAGCCCTTCGGGTCGATGCCGATCGGCCCGGCGGTCGAGCGTTCGCGGCCGGCCCTGCTCGCGGCGACCGGTGGTCTCGAGGTGCGCGATGTGTCCCTCGTCGTCGACGAAACCGTTCTGCTGGAACGGGTCTCGCTCACGGCCCGGCCCGGTGCCTTGACCGCGGTCATCGGCCCCTCGGGTGCGGGCAAGTCCACGCTGGCCAAGGTCGTTGCCGGCGCCGAACGTCCCACCAGTGGGACGGCGTCGTTCGACGCGCGCGACGTGCACGCCGTGCGCAGCGAGATCGGGATGGTCCCGCAGGACGACGTCGTGCACGGCCGACTCTCCGTGGCACAGGCACTGCAGTTCGCGGCGGAACTCCGGATGCCCGCCGACACCACCGCAAATGACCGGGACCGGGTGATCGCAAGGGTGCTCGAGGAACTCGAGCTGACAGCTCACGCCGGTACCCGCATCGATATGTTGTCGGGCGGTCAGCGCAAGCGCGTGTCGGTGGCGGTGGAGTTGTTGACCAGCCCTTCGCTTTTGGTGCTCGACGAGCCGACGACGGGGCTCGATCCCGCGCTGGACCGTTCGGTGATGGAGATGCTGCGCCATCTGGCTGACGCCGGCCGCGTGGTCGTGGTGGTGACGCACTCGTTGACGTTCCTGGACATGTGCGATCAGGTACTGTTGCTCGCACCCGGCGGCAGGACAACATTCTGCGGACCGCCCCGGGAGCTCAATTCCGCTCTGGGGGCGTCGGATTGGGCTGACGTCTTCGCGAAGGTCTGCGCCGATCCGGACGGTCTGCACCGGCGGTTCCTGCAGGGAAGAAGCCCTCAGGATGCGGACACGATGTACCGGGCGGTGCCCGTTCAGCCGACGGGCGAACCGGCACGCGCAGGCGTGCGGCGCCAAACGTCTACCGTCGCGCGTCGGCAGGTCCGCCTGCTCATGGCCAATCGCGGCTATCTCGCCTTCCTCGCGGTGCTGCCGTTCATCGTCGGCCTGCTGCCGCTCACCGTCACCGGCGACGCGGGTCTGAGCCACATGCCCTCGCTCGGTGCACCGCCATTCGAGGCCAAGCACATCGTCGCGTTGACGAGCTTCGCCGCGATCCTGATGGGGACCACCCTCACTGCCCGCGATCTGGTCGGCGAACGCGCTGTCTTTCGTCGTGAACAGGCGGCGGGACTGTCGGCATCGGCGTATCTGCTCGGGAAGGCGGTGGTTTTCAGCGCGGTGGCGGTGATCCAGTCGGCGATCCTGGTTCTGATTGTCACCGCGCCTGCGATCGGCAAGGCGGGCCCGTCGAGCGCAGTCGTGTTGAGCAGCCCGATGTTCGAACTGTTCGTCGGTGTCGCGTCCACGTGCGTCGTGGCCGTCGTTGTGGGGCTTGCGATTTCGGCGCTGGCGCGGACCGGCGATCAGGTCATCGTGCTGTTGGCGATGACGCTGACGGCGCAACTGATTCTCGCGGGCGGGTTCATCCCGGTGACGGACCGACCGCTGATGGAGGCCGTCGCGTGGCTCATGCCGGGGCGGTGGGGCTTCGCGGCGACTGCATCGACGGCCGACCTGACCAACCTCGTCGCGGGGATCGCCAACGATGCGCACTGGCAGCACACCACGTCGGCGTGGCTGGTGAACATGGCGATGTTGGGAGTGCTTGCGCTGCTGTTCGCCGGTGTCGCGCGGTGGCGCCTCAAGCGTTGACCCGGACATCCTTCGCCGAAACTGCGGGCAGATCGCGAAAACACGGCGCAGCACGGTCTCCCTGCAGTTTCGAGGTCAGTGGCGTGGCCTGCGAGCGATCGGTGTCTATGCGATACGGACCAGGGCGCGCGTCACCCGCTCGACGTCTCGGACCTGACGGCGTGATGGTGAACCTGGTGCCACTGCGCCCCCGTCGGATTCCCATCGTTCGAGTGCGATGGGGGAGAGCCGGCGGTCGTCGGCGCGACGTGTGAGTCCCAGTAGCTGGCCGGGGGTGGATGCGTCGTCGGCGTCGGTGGCAGCCATGACCACGTCGTATGCGTGCGTCGGCTCGGTGTATGGCGGGACCACCAGCAGGTCCAGTCGGCCAAACCGGGGTCCGTACACAGTTGCGACATTGGGCTGATCTTGGCGGGGGCTCAGGATTACCCGGTCTCCGCGGTGATCGATGCTCACTGGTGCTGGGGACCAGTCACTTTCGCGATAGACCACTCTCTCGATCGGGCCGAACCTCAAGGAGAGCGCCACCAGCAGTGGTGGAACTTCGCGCGCCATCTCCGTGGATCGAGGCCACCAAGCACCTTGGACGTAACCGCATGTCCGGTGTGCGGGTTTCAGCCGCATCCGAAGTGTGCCGCCAGCCGGCCGGCGTGCCGTTGCCTTGGGGGACCTCTCGGCGATCGCTGACATGTAGTGCCTCCCTTACTGGGCAATGGATTTGTTCAGCGTGGATTCCGTTCGGGAGTCGGGCTTGAACAAGCTGAGTAACTTCTATGGTCGTAGAGGTTTTCGTGACTGGCTTGCCTCGATCCGACAAGCACGGGACAGGTTTTTGTCGCGGTAGGACAGCGTCCAGTTTGTCGACGCCGGCCCGCGGCAAAGAACGCATGCCGAGTAACGGCACGCGACTGTGACGGAGGTGGCGTTATTTGTTTTCTGACGTATGGTCGAGATAGTGATTGCCACTTCGTATTAAGGAGCGACAATGGCTAGCAAGTCTCAGGGCAAGAATCTCCGAAAGCCCGCACTGTCGATCAAGGAACGCCGGGCAGCCAAGCGCGCCAAGGCCATTGAGTCGACGCAGATCGTGCGCAAGCGCAAGGGCTGACCCTCATAAGGGGATCGGCCGCCGCGCGACCAGTTCTGTCGTCATTGATGTGCTCGAGCGTGCAGATCGGCCGGACGGCGGCCGCCCCGGTGTGATCTTCCGCTGCTGTGCGCGCCGTGCTGCCCGGTCGACCCACGGCGACGCCACTGCCGCGGCGGCTCCGCGGCCCTGAGCAGATCCTCGGCGGTAGACGCATTGTCGGGGTCGGCTGCCGCCATGACGGCAGCGCGTGCAGCGGCCGGGTCGGTGTCAGGTGGTACGACGAGCAGCACCAGCGTTCCGAACTTCTTGCCGCTGACGGTCAATATGTTGGCAGAACCTCCGGGCTCGAGAATCACACTGTGGCCGCGAAACTCGATCCGCAACGAGGCTGGTGCCCACGCACTCTCGTCATATATCACCCGCTCGATGGCCCCCGGCCGCGACGACAGCGCCGCGAGTAACAGCGGAAGTTCGATGTGCAGCCGGTCGGTGCGAGGCCACCAGCCTCCCTGCACGGCACCGGCAGACCCGTATGTGGGCTTCAACCGCAAGCGTGGATGCGAGATCGTCCACCGGCGTTCCTGGGAGGTCTCGAAGGATGCAGTGGGTACGGACATGGAGACGGTCCTTTCGTAGTCCAGTCGAAGCTCTACCAGCTGGTTCGGTTGATTCCAGGATGGCGAAATTCGGTTGAACGCGCTTGCGTGCTCCCCACAATCAAGCCGGTCGGCTTTGTCGCGGTCCGACAGCCACCGGGGCCGTCCGGCTACCGCTGGAATCTGTCTCGTCGCGCAATCCGCACAGTTTGGGGTCTGCGACGGCCACCGGGGCCTACGATCTGGCGATACCTCAACGGTGAGGAGATCGTCATGATCGTCGCCATCGGCCTCTACCAAGGCTTCACCACGCTCGACGCGATCGGCCCGTACGAGATCTTGACGTACCTGCCCGGTGCTGATGTCGTCCTCTGCGCAGATGAGCCCGGCATCGTCGACGACCACAACGGCCTCATCCACCTGCGCGTCGACAAGGCCTACGCCGACGTCCCTCGCCCGGACGTGCTCCTGGTGCCCGGCGGTCCCATCGCAGGCCAGTACGCCCGAGACGGCCATCCGATCGTCGAGTGGATCCGCCAGGCCCACCCGCACACGACATGGACGACGTCGGTCTGCACCGGCGCACTTCTGCTCGGCGCCGCCGGCCTTCTCGACGGCCTGCCCGCCACCACCCACTGGTGCGCCTACGACGAACTCGCGTCCTACGGCGCGCACCCGACTGAACAGCGTGTGGTCACCGCCGGGCGGATCGTCACCGGCGCCGGGGTGTCGGCCGGGGTCGACCTCGCCTTGACGCTCGCCGCCGACATTGCGGGCCCCGAAGTCGCCCAGACTATTCAGCTCGCCATCGAGTACGACCCGCAGCCGCCGTTCAACTCCGGGGCGCCGTCCAAAGCGCCAAAGCCGATCTACGACATGGCCGTTGCGGCGCTCGGCTAGTTTGCGACCCGCGCGCCTGCCATTTCGTCGAGGCCGAAGACCTGCACCGGGGCCGATTTACCCTTCAGCGCATGGGAGCCGCGGTTCGTGAGTCCCGGCGGTGGAGAAGCCAAGGCATCGACGCACTCCTGGGTCAGCAGGACCGGGTCGCCGGTGGACTTGGTGAGCTGCTCGACGCGGGCCGCGACGTTGACGGCGTCGCCGATCAAGGTGAATTCGAGTTTCCCTCCGCCGCCGATAGTGCCTGCAATCACCACCCCGGTGTTGATTCCGATGCCGATCCGAAGCGCGCCGTCGAAACGCTCGGCGACGAGTCGTTGAAGCGACACCGCCACATACAAAGCCGCGTCGGCATGTTCGGCAACCGAATTCGGCGCGCCGAAAACGGCCAGCGCTCCATCGCCGAGGAACTTGTTGACATGCCCACCGGCGTCGACGACCGTCGGCACGACAATCTCGAACAAGGCGTTGAGGCGAGCGACCGTGTTCTCGGCGGTGTTGGCCTCCGCAAAAGGGGTGAAGTCGCGGATATCGATGAACATCACTGTCACCTCTCGGCGCTCACCGGTGAACACATCGTCACCCTGATCGAGCAGACGCGTCGCCAAGGACGGGTCAACATATGTTCCGAATGCAGACTGAAGTCGTTGTCGCTCAGCCAATCCCGCCTGCATCCGGTTGAAGGAAGCGGCGAGCGCGCCGAGGTCGTCGTCCTGCACCACCGGCAGACGTTGGCTGTAGTCACCGGCGCCCACACGCTTGGTTCCCTCGGACAGGTCGCGGATCGGTTGGAGTGACGGGGAGAGCAATGAACCAACCACAAGCGGCCCGAAGCCGAGAGTGAGGGCGGATCCGATCGCGAAGAATATCCACGGTTCGCCATGAGCCCGGTACATCACCGTCGCGAGCAACCCAGCCGAGACGGCGTTGAGGAACACCAGCGCGAGCGTCAACACACTTGACCAAGCGGCAAAACTCGGACGCGAGCGAGGGAGATCGTCACCGATCGCTGTGCCACCGGCGATGGCGACCCGCACCGGCCGCATCGCTCCTTCCTGAACACTATGCGTAGCAGCCAGTTCGACCGCCGCCCCGACAGCGGCGCCGACGATCGCATATTGAAGTTGTCGCGACCCGCTCGCCCCGGCGATTGCGCTGAGAACGACCGATAACACCGCGCACCAGACGGCGCCGGTCACCACCGCTCGGACGACGGCCCCCCGAGCCCATGTGTAGGTGGTTTCCAGTGCGGATGTCCGATCGATCTCACGACCCGCGGCCCACTGCTCGACGATGCGCGTCCCGCCGATACCTGGAAGAACTACCGCGTACACCAGCACTGGCACTGCGATCGCGGTGACGGCGGCCGCTTCGAGGTATCGATTGGAATCCTCGACGGCGACGATCAGAAACGCCCCGCAGAGATAAGCCAGCAACGCCCCTGGAAAGGTGACTGCGCATATCGCCCACGAGTACCTGGGTCCGTGCCGGTCCCAGGCCCACTGCCAGATGCGGTCCATAAGCGACACTAAACCGCTGGCCACCGCGTTTTCCGTGTTTGAACCAGCCGGGGATGCTCGCCGGACAGATAGGAATCCCTACCGTGCGGCTGCGGGATTGTGGCCTCGCAGCGATTACCGAATGGCCCGCCCGCCGCGATGCTCTTCCCTATGACCTCTCACACCACGCACTTCGCTCGCTGGATTGCGGGCTATGCCCTGATGGCGGGGCTTGGCACCACCGTCATCACCGGCGCTGCGGTTGCCTCGGCCGACACCGGCCCCACCTCGGGACCGAGCATGCAGGCGGGCGCCGGTGGCGCTGATGGCGCCTACCAGTCGGCACGCCGCCGCGCGACGTTCTCCGGCGCGTGCGTCACCGAAGTGAAGCTGGACGACCTGGACGCCAACAGCAACAAATAGCGGTCTACACGCAGTCGACGCAGATCTGCTCGGAGCCGCGCTGAAGCGCCAACCGGTTGCGGTGCTGCACCAGGAAGCATGACGAGCAGGTGAACTCGTTCGCCTGTTTGGGGATCACACGAACCGACAGTTCTTCGGAGATGTCCGCGTCGGGCAGGTCATATGAGTCGACCGCCTCGTCCTCGTCGATCACCGCGGTGTCGGTCGCCCGCCGCGTGGCGGCCAGTTCCTCGAGCGACTCGTCGACAGTGTCCTCGACGTTCTTCGTGCGTGGCGCGTCGTAGTCCGTAGCCATCAGGGCTCCTTCCTTTCAACTCCGTCGCAGGCGCAACGTTGTAAGTGCCTCCGCTGTTCCCCGGTGGGGAAGATTCCAATCGCCGAGACCGCGGTCAGGGCGCGGCTGTCTCCCAATATCGCGATCTCCCCGCAGTCTCGAGGCCCCGTGGGCGCGGGGGTTCCCGCATTTCGAAGTTGGGTAACCGAACGCATTGAGCAATTTCGTTCCGGGAAAGGCAGCAACATGGCCCGTCAAGAAGGCAGCCGATGGGATGTCGGCACCAAGAACAACGTCATCACCCTCGAACGTTTCGACGAGGACAACGAACGCGTCTCCGAAGACGAGTTGGCAGTCGACGAAGCCCGCGAACTCGCTGCTCTGCTGACCAAGCACGCGGACAAGATCGAGTCAGCCAAGGGCAAGGACGACTCGAAGGACGACGACTCGTCGAAGAAGGACGACAAAGAAGACGATTCCGACGACGACTCCTAGCCGCGCGGGGCGTACATGATCACCGCCACACCCGCCAGACAGATGGCCGCCCCGACGACGTCCCAGCGGTCGGGGCGGAACCCGTCGAACGCCATTCCCCACGCCAATGACCCCGCAATGAAAACCCCGCCGTACGCGGCCAGGATGCGGCCGAAGTGCGCCTCGGGTTGCAGCGTTGCGACGAACCCGTAGAGGCCCAAAGCGATGACGCCCAGTCCGGCCCACAGCCAGCCGCGGTGCTCGCGAACCCCTTGCCACACCAACCACGCTCCGCCGATCTCAGCCACCGCGGCGAGGGCGAAGAGCAGTACAGAACGCCACACCATGCCGCCGCAGCCTACGGGACCAGCCGGACGCCCATTTCGCGGCGTTGCGTCAAGACTTCGCACCCGACAAGGAGTTGGCTGAACGGCCGGCGGGACAGCGGTTGGCGCACCCACGGCGGTAACAGCCCGAGCGCGCTTGATCGCCCCGAAGCCGTCGAGCTGTGCCGCATGGTGAACAGCTCCCTCGCCGAACATATTTCGGAACACCCCACGCGGTTCCGCGGATCGCCGCGAGAGCGTAGTGCGATCGCCTATCGCAACGCCGAAATGTTGCTGCGGGTCTGAGCGCTTCGGCCACACCGCCACCCTTCTTGCGTAAACCCGGAAGAAAACTGCCCCAATGGGATTAGCGTGAGCGCACTGACGACTTGAGTGCCGCATCGGCGCAGAGGTTGGAGGGGGCGGTTGGCAGCCGAACCGGACACCGATCACGCCGCCACGCTGATGCGGCACAGACGCGACATCGCGGTGATCGCGGTGGTGTTCCTCCTCCTGTTCGCGTTCTCCTACAGCGAGGATTTCGTCTTCGCGGTGCTCGAGGCGACAGGCCGGGACGACACCGCCGGATGGTTCGTCGGGCTGGTCGGCTTCGACGCGACAGTGCTCGGTCTCACCGGGCTGCTGAAACGGTTCATCGCGCGCGCCGATGGTGAGCCGGCTGGGCTGTGGCGATGGTGGTGGACGGCGTCGGCAGCCGTCATCGCCCTCGACGTGATCCTGGTCCTCCTGCCGGAAGACCATCCGTTGTGGATCGACTTCTCCGCTTCCGTGACGCTCGCCGTCCTCATGGGAATCGTGATGATGGTGTCGCTCAACGCCGACCCGCTGACATTGTTCGACGGTGATCGGCGATCCGCCGACCCCACCGCTTGGGCGCGGGTACGGGCGGTGGTTCCCCTCGTGATCGGCACGCTCGCTTGCTTTCTCGCCGCAACAGCCTTCGACGACTTCTTCGATCTCGACACGGTGCGCGTCCTCGACCCGGAGATGGAAGCGGAGGTCGCGGCCATGCCGCTGCCCGAACGACTCGGCGCGTGGGCGACCCTCTGCGAAGGTGCTGTCAGCCCGGCGTTCTTCCAACAGGTCGTCGCCGTCATCCCGTTGCTTCTGCTCACCCTCGGCGTGGAGTTCAACTTCTTCCGGCGCGCACTCGATGAGCCCGCCCAACGCGCCGCCGCCGCCGCGACCGTGGCGCTCATGGCGATCGGGCTGTCCCTTGCGGTGTCCACCCTTCCGTGGGCCGACACCGGCTGCGGAGGCGTACTCGGGTACTGGCACGAATATCTGACCTTCGTGGTCTCCGTCCAAGGCGTCGCAACGGGTTTGGCGACCCTGCTGTGGCTGTTGGTGGCCAACACCTCGGACCAACGCATCTCCGCCGAGGTCGATGATGTCTGACATCGCAATGCGCCAGCGTGCCGATCGCGCCGTGTTCGGCGTGGTCTTTCTCATGTTGTTCGCGTTCTCCTACAGCGAGCAACTCGTCTCTGGGCTCTTCCCCGCAGGCAGTGGGCAGACGGCGTGGCGGATCACGGTCGTGATCGTCGATGTCGTCGTCCTCGCCGCAGTCGGCCTGATGAAACGCGTCGTGACGCGGGCTGACGGTGACTGCCGGCTGTGGAAATGGTGGTGGGCGGGCGTCGTCGTCCTGCTGGGTGTTGACGTATTTCGGTTCCTACCACTCGAGTCGGTTCGTGCCGACGTCGTGACCGCGTCCATATACGCAGTGGCGATGGGCGTGACGATGTCAGCGGCGTTGAACGCCGATCCGCTCGCGCTGTTCAGCAGTGCCCGCCGGGTCGCGAAACCGAGGGACTGGGCAAGGGTACGAGCGATCGTCCCTCTGGTGGTGGGGACGTGGCTCTGCTATCTGGCCGCGGGCGCATTCGTCGACTACTTCGATGTCGCGACCATGCGTGCGCTGGACCCGGCCACCGAGGAAGAGGTGGCAGAACTGCCTTTCACCGAACAGGCGGCGGTGCTGTCCCAGCTGTGCGAGGGCGCGATCAGTCCGGTGTTCTTCCAGCAGATCGTCGGTGTGATGCCGGTGCTCCTGCTGACGTTGGGCATCGAGTTCAATTACTTCCGAAGGGTTTTGGCCGATGCAGGGCAGCGCGCGGCGACCGCCGCGACAGTTGCGGTGATGGCGGCCGGTCTGGTCGCCGCCCTGTCGACTCTGCCGTGGGATGGGCAGGGCTGCGATGACGTGCTGTCCAGCTGGCACGAGTACGTGGCGTTCCTGCTCTCGGTTCAAGGCATCTTCACCGGCCTCGCGACGCTGGTGTGGGTGCTGATCGCGAGCGTTCCCGACGCTCCGGCCGGAGCCACCGAGGCCCCGGAGTCGGATTAGATCAACTGGCCGCTATTCGACAGGGGCGGCAATCTCGTATTGACCCTGGCGCAACCGGCGTCGGTACGACCCGCGCTTAGGTACCTGTTTTTCGGTCCCTACGTACCTGGATTCGGACCCGCACCTGGTTCATGGCAGCGATTCGGCAACCTGCGCCAGCACTGCCAAGTGATCGTCGACGCTCTCGAGCCCGGCCCCCATGGTGTTGACCGAGACGTGCGACGCACCCGCCTTCGCCCACTCGGCGAGGCGTTCGGCCACCGCGTCAGCATCGCCGCGCCAGTCGACGCGGCCCTCCATCCCGATCGCGGCGGGGTCGCGGCCCGCCTCGGCGGCAGCCGCGGCGACGATGGCGCGCGCCTCGTCGAGCTTCGGCCCAGGCCCCATCATCGGGAACCATCCGTCGGCCAGTCGGCCTGCGCGTTTGTAGCCGGGTGCGGACGCCGCCCCGACCCACACCGGAACCGGGCGCTGGACGGGTAGGGGAGCAATGCCGGCGCCGGTCACCGTGTGGAATCGGCCGTTGAACGTCACCGTCTGTTCGGTCCACAGACGGCGCAGCAAGTCGATCTGTTCGGCCGAGCGCTTGCCCCGGTCGCCGAAGTTCTCGCCGAGCGCCTCGTATTCGACGGCGTTCCAGCCCACGCCGACGCCGAGTCGCAGTCGGCCGCCGCTGAGCAGATCGACCTCGGCGGCCTGTTTGGCGACCAGCGCTGTCTGGCGCTGCGGCAGGATGATCACCCCGGTGACGAGTTCGAGGCGGCGGGTGACGGCGGCGAGATAGCCGAACACCACGAAGGGCTCATGAAAGGTGGTGTGCACGTCGTAGGGGCCGTTCCACCCGGTATGGACGGCTGGGTCGGCGCCGAGCACGTGATCGTAGATCAAGACGTGGTTGTACCCGAGTTCCTCCACCCGTTCCCCGTAGGCGCGCACCGCACCCGGGTCGCCGCCGAGTTCCGTCTGCGGGAACGTCACACCAACTCGCATCTCCACATCCCTTGGTCGATTACCACGACACCGTATGTGGCCGCCGCATTCCCGAGTCATCATGGCTGGATGAGCGATGAACGCGATTACCCGCAGTCGGCGGTCGAACGTGGTCGGATCGAGCCAGCGCCGCGACGGGTGCGTGGCTTCCTGGGCCACGAGCTGGTCTTCGACACCACCGCGGCCCGCTATGTTTGGGAACTGCCCTATTACCCGCAGTACTACATTCCGTTGGCCGATGTCCGGCCCGAGTTTCTCCGCGATGAGAACCACCCGCAGAAGGTCCAGTTCGGGTCGTCGCGTCTGCACTCGTTGGTGGGCGCCGGTCAGACGCACGAGAAGGCGGCCCGGGTGTTCGACGACGGACCCGTCGCGGGCCTGGTGCGCTTCGAGTGGGATCCGCTGCGGTGGCTCGAGGAGGACGAGCAGATCTACGGCCATCCGCGCAATCCGTACGCGCGGGTCGACGCGCTGCGCTCGCACCGTCACGTCCGTGTGGAACTCGACGGCATCGTGCTCGCCGATACCACGTCTCCGGTGCTGCTCTTCGAAACCAGCTTGCCGACAAGGTATTACGTTGATCCAACGGATGTCGCTTTCGAGCACTTGGAACTCAGCGACACCAAGACGTTGTGCCCATACAAGGGAACGACGTCGGAATATTTCTCTGTGCGCGTTGGAGATACCGTCCATCAGGACCTGGCCTGGACGTATCACTATCCGCTGCCCGCGGTGGCGGCGATCGCCGGACTGATCGCGTTCTACAACGAGAAGCTCGACATCGTCGTCGACGGTGTGGCCCTGACCCGCCCGAAGACTCAGTTCAGCTGAATTTTCGGGTTAGGTGTCGGGGTCGGTCTTGTGCGCGCGAGCACTGGCGGTCAGCGCGCTGCCGCGATTGCCGCCACCGGCGCGTTGCCTCGAGGGATACCGCCGCGGCCTGCGCATCGCCGAGTCTGGCCAGTACCTCGGTGCGCAGAATACGGAACCGATAGAAGAGCCCGGACACATCGCCGGAACCGCCAAACCATCTGCGGCGGAATCGAGGTGATGTAGGTTCCGCGCGCAGATCGCCCTTCGCCGAGCGCCGTCATACCCTGCGCCGCGACGGCCATCGAGCGGGACAGGCCGGAAAACTCGCATACTCGTCGAGCCGACGCTGCGCGACGGCCACGGCTTCTTTCCCGTGGCAACCGCGCCGCTCGGCGTGGGTCAACCTCCGGGGATGCAACTGCTAGGCGGCTGACCGCCAACGGGTTACGCTCGCTTCGATTCTCGTGATCGGAGAGGGCCATGGCACGTATCGAAGCATCGGACGCTTTCGCCGCGATACCGACCACCGACCTCGGTCAGGGCGATCGCATCAACCTTGGCGTAGCAGGGATCATGTCGCGGCTGCCCGATGTGGCGGCCGCCGTCGGCACCGTCACCAACGCGGTCCGCGAAACCGGTGGACTGTCGCCGCGGTTGATGGAGTTGGTCCGGCTTCGCATCGCCTTCCACAACCAGTGCCGCAGCTGCATGTCGATCCGCTACCAGAGCGCCATCGACGACGGCTTGACCGATGACGCCGTGTGCTCGCTGGCACGACCCGCAGAGGCGGCGGACCTGACCGACGCGGAACGCGCGGCGCTGCGGTTCGCCGACCTCTTCGCCACCGACCATCTCGCGATCGACGACACGGTCTACGACGGCCTTCGCGCCCATTTCACCGAGGACCAGCTCGTCGCGCTCGGATTGCACTGCGCGATGTGCGTCGGCCTCGGCCGGCTGGCCGCGACCTGGCACGTCGTCGAGGAACTACCCGAGGAGTTCCGCGCCGACGGTGGTGCGCCGTTGGCGCCGTGGAGTGCGCCGTCGGTGGTTGCGTCGGGCTAGTGGCAGCCCCTGGTGTCCAGGAGCGAGCACGGCCCAACCGGGCCGAAGCTGTCCGGCGGAGGATTCTCCCCGTCCCAGATGGTCGGTGAGACGTTTCCCTGCCCGAGGTTGACGGTGTAGAAGGTGTGGCAGATGTTCCAGTCCCAGTTCGGTGGGCCTGGGGAGTTGAACGGCCCACCGGGCCCGCCGCCCGGATCGTCGCCCGGACACCAGGTATAGGGCCCTGAAGGTGGCGCCGCCGGCGCAATGCCTGCGCCGAAGCCCAGAGCGGCGAGGCCGAGACCGCCCGACACCAGGGCCGTCGTCGCCAATTGGCATATCAGCTTCATGGTTGTCTCCTCTCCATGAGGCGCCGTTGATGTCGGCGCCGTCGATGCGCCGAGTCAAGGCCGCGGTGACGGCTACCGATCACAACAACCGCCTGGCGACATTGTCCGCCCCGCAGGCTGCTCGGTCAGGGATTCGACGGTTCCGCAAGCACCGAAACCGAATTGGCCGTGAAGTTCACGACCCACGCGGTGTGCGTCGATGGATCGGCTGCAACGGTCTGTGGGCCGTCACCCACTTCGACCGAGCCAGTGACGGCCCGGCTACGGGAGTCGATCACCGATACGGTGCCGTCGTCGGTGTTGGGGACGAACGCGGTACGGGCTGGCGGGTCTAGGGCGACATCGTTAGGGTTGCGACCCACCGAAATCGTTTCGATCACTGACGATTTCGCGGCATCGACCACAGAGACCGAAGCGTCGCCACGGTTCGACACATAAGCAGCCCGGTGGTCGGATCGACGCCCATCTTGCCCGGTTGGTCACCGACTTTGACTGTCGCAGTGACGGTTCGGGTTCCTGTGTCGATCGCCGAAACCGAGTCGTCTCCCGCGTTCGCGATGAACAGCGTCCGGGTGTCGGGATCGACCCGTCTGCGTTGTCGGGTCCACGGCGGCGAAGCGGGGTGCCGGCCCCACTGCGATTCTCCCCACGCGACCGGTGCCGTCGAGGATGTAGAGCGAGTCGTCGCCCTGACTGGTGACGTAGGCGCGCTGGGTCGAGGAATCGGTCGCGACGTCGGGCATCGGGCCGGCGCCGACGCTGAACGTCGTCGCCACCACCGGTACTTCCGAGGGGGCATCGGCCGACGCGATCCCGCTCGTCAGGCCCAGGCCCACCACGCCGGCCACGGCGACAAACCTGTTCACGGCACCTCCTCGTAGCGGGGAGTCTGCCAGTGACGCCGCTTCTACCTGCAATCTCCACAGAATCTCCACCTTGCCTCCAAGCACCGACCCACCCGAGGCCAGCAGCATGAATGCGTCGAACAACAGCGGGCCTGGCCCGCACGAACAGGAGTTTTCCCATGAAGAAGATCATCGGCTCCACGCTCATCGGCACCGGTCTTGCTGCCGCGGCGCTGTCCATGGCCACGACCGCGAACGCCGAGTCGGCACTCATCACCATCGGCCAGCTGGAGGCGCAGGGCTTCGACGTGAAGCTCGACCGGGTCGGCAGCGCGCCGCTGAACCAGTGCGAGGTCGTCAACGTCCGCAACCCTCGCGAGCGCACCGAGTTTGTGCGGGTGCCGGGAGACGACGACCGAGATCTCGTGCCGGTGGTTGTGAAGCGGACCGTCACGGTCTCACTCGACTGCTCACGCTGACGGGGCCTCACGATCTCGGAACGTGTTGGTAACGAGCCGATCACGCGCGGCGCTTCACCGCCGAGCCTGTCGAACACCGTTGCTACCTTGCGCGAAGGCGAGCCCGAAACGGGAGAGGTGCGGCGGTGTTGGTGGCGGAACGCGTGGTCAGCAGAACTTTCCAGGCATGGTCGTATGCGGTTGTGGCGGCGGCGGTGGCTGTGCTGGTTTCGGCTGTTGGCCTGATACAGGCGCAGAACGCGGCGGCGTATTCGCGTGAGGGCCTGCCGGTCGAGTATCTCCAGGTGCCGTCGCCGTCCATGGGGCGCGACATCAAGGTCCAGTTCCAGGGCGGCGGCCCGCACGCCGTCTATCTGCTGGACGGTCTGCGCGCGCAGGAAGACGCGAGCGGGTGGGACATCAACACTTCGGCGTTCGACTGGTTCTACCAGTCGGGTATCTCGGTCGTCATGCCCGTCGGCGGCCAGTCCAGCTTCTACACCGACTGGTATCAGCCCGCGGTCGGCAGCGAGGGCACCCAGACCTACAAGTGGGAGACCTTCCTGACCCAGGAGCTGCCGTCGTGGTTGGCGGCCAACAAGGGCCAGGATCCGAACAACAACGCCGTCGTGGGCGTATCGATGTCGGGCAGCGCGGCGCTGACGCTGGCGATCTGGCATCCGGCGCAGTTCATCTTCGCCGGATCCCTTTCCGGGTACCTCAACCCGTCATCGGGTCTGTGGCCGACGCTGATCGGGCTGTCGATGAAGGACGCCGGTGGCTACAACGCCCAGAACATGTGGGGGCCCACCAGCGACCCGGCGTGGCGGCGCAACGATCCGATGGTCAACATAAACACGTTGGTGGCCAACCGAACTGCGGTGTGGGTTTACTGCGGCAACGGCGCGCTGTCGGACCTCGACGCCAACGACGGGAACTTCGGCACCCAGTTCAGTGCGCAGTATCTGGAGAACATCACCCTGCAGACCAACAAGCAGTTCGAGCAGAAGTACATCGCCGCGGGCGGGCGCAACGCTGTCTTCAAGTTCCCGGCGAACGGTACGCACAGCTGGGGCTACTGGGGCGCCCAGTTGCAGGAGATGAAGCCGGATCTGCTGCGTGTCCTCGGCGTGCAGCAGCAGGCCTGAGCGCATTTCAGCAGAAGGCCAGTTCGCACTGAACTTGCGGGTCGATCAACGACTTCCGGTCAGCGTGGTTCCACAGTTCGACGGTCTGGAACGCCCAGTACGCGGCGAACTCGAGAAGCAGTGCGGTTTCCAGGGCGAACAACGGGAAGGTCCAGAGCTTGCCCTCGATCTCGAAGAAGTAGCTAACCGCCCACAGGGCGATCGCGATGAGTAACGAGCCGAGCATCATCGCGCCGATGGTCCGGTAGCGGCGCTGGTAGCGCTCTCGCGTCGGACGATCCGGTTCTTCCTGTCTGATCACCAAGTAGGCGTTGAAGAACACGACCCCGACGATGATCGCGAAGATCAGGATCGCGGCCACGTAGTGCGCGCCGGCCCGGAACAGGTCTGGCGCCCACAGGAACACCGCGACGAACCCGGTGAGAATGATCGCGGAGTTGAGGCGCAGCCAGTTGCCCCATTGCGTGGTGTCGCTGCGCGACGACTTGTCGGCGAAGTAGACGAACGCGATGATCGTGGCCGCCACCGCCAGTGCGATGACGACCGCACCGATGTTGTTGTTGATCGCGGCGATCCGCTCGTCATCGGCGGGCACGATTTGCATCTCGTTCCACGTGGTGGGTGGGTCGACGGGGACGAACGCGACGAAGAATGCCAGTGTTCCTGCGAGGTTGAGGAGAACGTCTTCGGCGTCGGCGCTACCTTTGTAGACGATCAGCATGATGCCGAGGCAGCAGAGCGCGGCGACGAAGACGTTGCGGGCTGCGGTGTAGTAGTAGGCGCTGATCGAGTCCTGCCAGAGCCACGTCGGCACGCTGTCGATGAGGACCGCAGCGAACAGCATGACGATGACAACCACCATTCCGCCGCGCAGATACCGATACGTGTCACGCGCGGTCCGCCGTGCTTGCTCGAGATCCTCCGCCATAACGCCCCCGTCGTGATTCTGCGTCGCCACGGTGACGGTATCGCCGGGTACCGACTTTTCCGCGCAACCGCGCCGGAGCGTCAGGAGTGCCCGAACGCACCGGCCATCGTTTGACGAGGAATTCTCAGCAAACGCCTTGCCGAGCAGTCGATTTCGCCGAGTCGTCATGTCGGGCCGAATGTCGGCCGACCGCCGTACCATCGGGAAATATGGCACAGACGAAAATCTGGACCGGCGACCCTGTCTGGATAGCCGACGTGCTGCGCGCCGAGGGCGTAAACCTCGTCGAGTATCCGGGGTGGCGGAACCGCGGACACGGCGACTTCAAGGACATCCGGGGGGTGATGGCGCACCACACCGGGTCCGACAATGCGTCGGCCGCGTCGATCGCCAACGGTCGTCCGGACCTTCCCGGACCGCTGTCGCAGCTACACATCGCGCGCGACGGCACGGTGACGGTCGTGGCGGTGGGCGTCGCGTGGCATGCCGGTATCGGAATGTATCCGTGGCTCCCGACGAACATGGCCAACTGGCACATGATCGGAATCGAGTGCGCCAACAGCGGCACCAGTCCGACCGCCCCGCATCGCACCAACTGGCCCGACGCCCAGTACTACGCGTTGGTGAACTGTTGCGCGGCGCTCAACCGTAGGCTCTCGCAGACGTCGGCGCGCACCATCGGGCACAAGGAGTACTCCGGTCGGGCGCAAGGGAAGTGGGATCCCGGCGCCATCGACATGGACATCCTGCGGGCCGATATACAGGCCCGCATCGGAAAGGGGTCGGGTACGGCGCCGACGCCCCGGCCGCCGGTGCCGGTGGGGTTGTACGCCGACGTACTGCTCTTCCGCGGTTCGCAGGGCCCGCAGGTCGCCGAACTCCAGCGGCAACTCGGTGTGACGGTGGACGGCGACTTCGGCCCGGAGACCGAGGCCGCGGTGCGGGCGTTTCAGCGCAGCACCCCGGGATTGAAGGTCGACGGCATCGTCGGGCCCGCGACGGCCGCTGCCCTACGGCTCAACGTGTTGCCGGCCGAGGTGGCGTCCTAGCCTCGCTACCGGCCGCCGGCGTCACTCAGCCGATCAATAGATACAACCCTGCGTGTCGGCCGTCTGCGTGAAGTTGACACGCTTCATCTGCGGGGCGACCTGCGCGGCCGTCATGGCGAAACCCGTCGTCTTGTTACTGGTCTCGGCGCCGAAGTACACACCGAGAACCCGGCCGTTGAGGTCGATGACGGCGCTGCCGCTCGAACCCGTATCGGGGAACGAGCCGTTGAGGACGTACACCTCACGCCTGACCGTCGTCACGTGGTAGATGTCCGGGCCTTTGATCTCGGTGACCTCCCGAACCGTGGCGGGCGATGCGTGAAACGATGTGGCGCCGGGAAATCCGAGCACCAAGACGTCCACGCCGCTGCCCGCGGTGTACTCGGCGAACTTCAACGGTTCGGCAGCAAGATCAGGAACATCGAGGATCGCGATGTCGGCTTGCGAGTCAAAGGAAACAACCTGTGCCGCATGAGTTTTCCGATCGGAGACCACCGTGAAAGTGTCGGCACCCGCCACCACGTGCGCGTTGGTCATCACCTTGTGCGCAGCGACGACGAAACCGCTTCCCTCCGTTACCTTCATGCAGCTCTCCGACTCGCCGTGTACCTTCACCACGCCGGGGCGCGCCTCGGCGATCACCCCCTCCGACGAGGCGACCGGGCTCGGCGACGTCGACGATTCGCGGGCCACCCGGTGCAGGGCGTCGCGGAGGCCGGTGCAGCCGACCACCAGCGCCGCAACCGCCAGCAGCGTCGCGGCGACACGGACACACCTCACCGTTCTCATCGTCCTATCCGGACGTCGGCTCGCTGACTTTGACGAGCATCTTGCCGATGTTCGCCCCGGTGAACAGCCCGTTGAGGGCGTCGACGCACGATTCCAGGCCATCGAAAATCGTCTGGCGGTGAGCGAGCAGACCCTGCTGTTCCCAGCCGCTCAGCGCCGCGAAGGCTTCGTCGAAGCGGCCCCACTCGTCGAGTGCGTTGAAGCCCTGCATCGTCGCCGTCTTCGACAGCAGGTTCACGTAGTTCGCCGGGCCGGGATGCTCGCCGGTGAGATAGCTCGAGATGACGCCGCACAGCACGACGCGGGCCTTCGGCGCCAGGCGGCCGAGCACCGCGTCGAGGATCGGCCCACCGACATTGTCGAAGTAGACGTCAACGCCCTTGGGGCAGTGCTCTTTCAGCGCGGCGCGCAAGTCCTCGTTCTTGTAGTCGATGCACGCGTCGAAACCGAAGTCCTCGACCACCGCGCGGCATTTCTCCGGCCCGCCCGCGATACCGATGACCCGGGCGCCTGCGATGCGGGCGATCTGTCCGGCCACCGATCCGGTAGCGCCTGCCGCGGCGGACACGACGACCGTCTCGCCGGGCTGCGGCCGCCCCACCCCCGTCATCCCGAAATATGCTGTGGCGCCGGTCGGTCCGTAGACCGACATGACCGCAAGCTGGTCGGTGTAACCGTCCACCGGAGTGCTGAAGATGTCGTCGCGGATGATCACGTAGTCCTGAAATCCGGTCAGCGTGGTGACGATGTCCCCGACGGTGTAGGCATTGCATCGCGACTCCACCACCTCACCGATTCCCGCCGCACGGATCACCTCGCCGATCTGGACGGGTGGCAGGTAGCTCGGCTGGTCATCGAGCCAGGTCCGCACGGCTGCGTCCATCCCGATGTACGTGACGCGCAGCAGCGCCTCACCCTCGGCCGGTTCCGGCGCGGGCGCGCCGACCATCTCGGTGTCCTCGGGTTTGACGAGCCCCTGGGGACGACGGCGAAGCAGGATCTGGCGGTTCGTCAGGTCGGCCACGACGCCGAAACTACTGAACGCGACACCCGTGCGGAGCGGCTACGGGTCAATGTGAGAAGCCTTTAATTTTGGCCAAATCGTTGCGGGCAAACCACGGTGAGTCGCAGAATTCACACGAGCCACACGCAGGTGGCTCGGCGCGCGGGGACGTCCAACTGCAATGACAGCCTCTGGGGGCTCGCTGTGCGCCGTCTCTTCTACACCGCCGGTGTCGTCGTTCTCTCGCTTGCGTCCACGGTGGTACTCGCGAGCATGCAAACCATGACGGCGCTGGTCGCCCTCACCGCGACCGCTCTGATCATGGGTGGCACCGGGCATCCGTTGAGCACTCCGCAGGACACCCCCGAGTTCATCAACGGCTACACCACCGACGCCAACGACGACTACATCGTGCTCACCGGATACTGCGGTGAAAGCGGGTGCACGCCCACCGCGGTGAGTACACCCGAGCAATTCATGCCGGTCGCGGGTCCGATGACGTTCGACCAGTCCGTCGGTCAGGGCGTCGTCAATCTCGACCAGGCGATGAACGCGCAACCGGTTGGCGAGTCGATGGTGGTGTTCGGTTATTCGCAGAGTGCGCGCATCGCGTCGATCCAGAAGGGCAACCTCGCCGCGGCGGGTTCGACGCTGCCCGCATCCTTCGTGTTGATCGGAAACCCGAACCGGCCCAACGGCGGAGTCCTGCAGCGCTTCGAAGGGCTCAGCGTCCCGATCGCCGGAATCACCTTCGACGGCGCAACACCGACCAACACCGATTTCAAGACAGTCGACATCACCCGCCAGTACGACGGCTGGTCCGACTTCCCCGACAACCCGCTCAACCCGTTCGCCACGGCGAACGCCATCGCGGGCATTCACTACGTGCACGGCGACTACCAGAGCGTCGGTCTCGGCGATGCGCTGTACCAGGGCGCGTACGGAGACACGGACTATTACATGATTCCGAGCCGGCGGCTGCCGCTGCTGATACCGCTCGCCGAGGCGGGTGTGCCCAGCCCGCTGGTGACGATGCTCGACGCACCGACGCGCGTGCTGGTCGAAGCCGGTTACAACCGAACGGTCAGCCCCGGCGTACCGACCAAGGCGAGCATCCTGTACTTCCCCAACCCGGTGCAGACCGGAATGAACTTCATCATCGCGATCCCGACCGGCGTCGACGACGGCATCCAGGAGGCGGCCGACATCCGCCCGTTCGGTACGCCGCCGATCGAACAGCGCAGCCCGTACGGGGTGGGCGGTCCGCCGGTCAACGCCGGCTCGTTCGACGCCAACGGCACGCCGCTGCCGTCGCAGCCTGCCGCCGTGCCGGACACCCAGGCGCTCGCCGCCCCCAAGCAGGGCCCAGCGCTGCCGACCACGCCGCAGCCTGCGGCCCGGCCACTGCAGCCGATGCCGAGCGCGGCGCCCATGGCGCCGGCCGCGCCGACGTCCGGATTGGACAAGGCGCCCGCGACCCCGGGTAGCAACCTGACACCGGGATGGTGGAAGCCGGTACCGCTGACCAAGCCTGAGCCGGTCGAAGCGCCGAAGGCTGCGCCGCTGGATCTGCCGAAGCCCGCGCCTGCCGAGCTGCCCAAGCCTGTCGAGCTGCCCATGCCTGTCGAGCTGCCCAAGCCTGTCGAGCTGCCGAAGCCGGTTGAGGTGCCGAAGGTCGATCTGCCGCGAGCGGACATCCTGCCGAAGATCGTTCCGCCGAAGGTGGATCCGCCTCAGGCACCGATCGCGGACCTTCCGAAGCCCGCCGACATACCGGTTCCTACGTTCGTTCCGCCGGAGCTGCCCGCGGCGCCGGCCGCACCGCCCGTACGGGCGCCGGTGCTGCCGGAACTGCCCGCGGTGCCTCCGCCGCAATTGCCGGTGCTGCCTGCACCGCCGCCGATGCCCGCGCTGCCGGCTCCGCCGCCTCTGCCGAACATCGCCGGAATCCTCGGCGGAATACGGCTGCCGTTCTGATACCGCACCGCGGTCAGGCGAAGGAGCCCACCTTCGGAAGTAGCGCTGCCGCAACCTTTTCCGCCTCGGCTTGGCTCTGCTGTTCGTCGCCGCCGCGCGCGTACACGTCGAGTTGCGTTCGTCCGACGAGCACGTACAGGTGGCCGTCTCGCCAGTAGGCATCGTCGCCGATGCCGGTTATCGACGGCGCGTCCGCCTGCGCGAGCTTGAAATCGTCGCTGCTGGTGCGGGAGACGAACACCGCGAGTTGGCCGGAGGGCTGTTGCCACTGGCAGTAGCGGGTCGATGAGGTGGCGTCGGCGCCGTCCCTGTCGATCTGGGTGATGTCGCGGCCGGTCAGGGTGGTGACCTCGGCGTCGCTGAGCAGGGTGCAGGGGTCGGGGATGCCTGCGCTCTGGTCCTGGGGATTCTGCACGGCCGATGCCGACGTCTCCTGCGCCGCCGATGGTGAGTGCGCCGCGGGTTGCGACGCCTCGCGGCCGCATCCGGCCAGGGCCAGAACGAAGACGATGAGAATGCCGAGACGGCGATTCATTGAGTTCCTCTCGGTAGGGCGGTCCGCGCACTTGATACTCCACTGCTGTCGGCGTGGTCGCGTCGCGAATGAGGAGATTTGTTCCGGCGCCAGCGAACGTTGTCGGCGCCCCTGGGAGGGCGGCTGGCACCTCCTGCGTCCGACCTTCAGCCGGGTCGAAATCGACGTCCAGGACCGACAGGAGTTTGCTGGCGTGTCGCGATGTGTTCTGCATCTCACTTTTCGGGTGAAAAGTAAGAAACTGTGTTCCAACCTCATTGGTCACACGCCGAAATCACGCTTGCCATGTCTGCAAACGGGCATGTCATCGCGATAGTGATGCTTGCTAATACGCGGTAACGAATTCATAACGAATAGTTTTCTAAGCATCGTCTGAGAGCAATTCCGGCGCGGGCGACAATCGACGGACGACGCTTCTCGGCGGGCGAATTTTCGTCGCTACACTCGACCAGAGCCTGCGATCACGAACCGCAGCACGACGTATGTCATTGCCGGACGAAGCCACAGCCGGCCCAAGCACTGATGAACAGGGCAAATACTGTCATGCATAAGAACACGGTCCCCGGGGACCCGACCGCAGCCGCGGTCATCGAACCGGCCGTCGTACTCGGCTCGATCGACGTCGAGCGGGGCCCCATCGCCGACCTCGCTGTGACCTCCGACGGCACCACGATCGTCGCCACCCACTACGGCGACGGCAACGTGTCGATCATCGATGCCTACGCGCTGACCGTCGACGCCGACATCGAGATGCCGGGCGTGGAGCCCAGCCGGGTGACCGCCGCCGAACGTCGCGCCTACGTCACGGTCGCCGGCCACAAATACGACTCGGTCGCGGTCATCGACACCGCGAACAAGCAGGTCGTCGCCAACCACCCGATCGACGACGTCGCCAGTGACGTCGCGGTCAGCCCCGACGGGACGCGGATCTACGTCGGTCGGACCGGAGACGACGTCGGCCTCACGGTTATCAACACCTTCGGCCGCACGCACAACGTGGCCCTCGCCGACGGCGTCGGCCGCACGGTCGACGCAGTGCGGGTGAGCCCCAACGGCCGCCTGGTCTACGTCGCCACCTCCGACGCCGTCAGCGGCACGTTGCACGTCGTCGACGCCGCGAAGGGCCGCGTGCTCCGCGAGGTCTCGATCGCATCGCCGATCCGCGACGTCGCGCTGAGCTACGACGGCGCGCTGGCTTACGTCGCGAGCTTCGACGCCCACTGGGGCGGTTCCGTCGACGTCATCGACACCGCGATCAACGAGATCACCGCGAAGGTGGGCATCGGTGGCGCACCGATGCAGATGGCGCTCAGCGCCGACGGCGCGCGGCTCTACATCGCCGACTACGAGCACGTCGCGGTGCTGTGTACCGAGACCAACTCGGTCATCGACATGCTGACCGTGACCGCCAAGCCGTCGTGCGTCGCCGTCAGCCCCGACAGCACCCGGCTCTACATCGCCGATCACGCAGGTGTCATCACGGCAATGTCTGTGGCCGCCGACGCCAGCGAGGTCGAGACCGAAAAGCTGATCAGCCTCCACGTGAGCGATGCGCCGGATCTGCGCGCACTGCAGCCCGCCGGTATCTGACCTGCTCGGCGGGTAGCCGTCACCGCCATTGGTAGCGGGTCTTCGGCCTGCCTGCCTTGCCGTAGTCGGTGTGCCGCGTGACGGTGCCCTCGTCGGCGAGACGTTCGAGGTATCGCCACGCGGTCACCCGTGAGACTCCCACCTGCTTGGCGACCGCGTCGGCGGTGACCCCGTCGGTGGAATCCCTTACCGCACGGGCGATCTCGTCGTTGGTCCCCACTGCGGCGCCCTTGGGGGCGGCAGATCTTTCGGCGGTGATCCGTAGCTCGGCGAGTGCGCGGTCGACCTCGGCCTGGCTGGCCGCATCGGTTCCTGCAGGAAGCGCCTCGCGGTAGCGCCGGTAACGCTCGAGCCGGTCGCGGAATGCCGCGAAGGTGAACGGCTTCAGCAGATATGCCAGCGCTCCATGGCCGACGGCCGCGCGCACCATCTCCAGATCCCGCTCGGAGGTGATCGCGATGATGTCCGGCGCCGGACGAAGTCCGGACAGAGCCGACGCCAACGCGATACCGCTGGCATCGGGCAGACCGATGTCGAGCAGCACCAGGTCGACGGGGGTCTCACCGGCGGCGGCATCGGTGGCCGCCCGCATCGCATCGCGGGCGGTGTGCGCCACCGCAGCGACGGTAAACCCTTCCAGCCGTTGCAGATATGTCTGGTGCGCCTCTGCAATGAGCGGCTCGTCCTCGACGATCAGCACGCTGATCATTTGTCGGCCACCGTAACCGTCACCACCGAGCCGTACGTCACGTCGGCGGTCAGCGTGCCGTTGTGGCGCTTCACCACCTGCGCGACGAGCGCGAGGCCGAGGCCGTGCTGCTCGGCGTCGGAGCCGGACTTCGTGGAATAGCCACGCTGCATGGCCTTTTGGAACGTCGCCGCGTCCATTCCCGGACCGCTGTCGGCCACCCGGATCAGCAGCCGGTCGTCGTCCTGGTTGACGGTGACCTCGACCCACGGGTCGTCGCGGTCGCAGGCGTCCATCGCGTTGTCGATCAGGTTGCCCAGCACGGTGACCATCTCCTGGCCGGACAGCGGGACGTCGTCGGTGTTGGAGGGCAGATGGGTGTCCTCGGTGACCGACAGTTCGATGCCACGCTCGTCGGCCTGGGCGGTCTTGCCGAGAAGCAGTGCGACCAGCGCGGGTTCGCCGACATCGGTGGACAACCGGTCGACCAGTTGCTGCGAGAGTTCCAGCTCGTGGGTCGCGAATGTGACCGCCTCGTCGGCGCGGCCCATCTCCACCATCGTGATGACGGCGTGCAGCTTGTTGGCGGCTTCGTGGGCCTGCGCGCGCAGCGAATCCGTCAACACCTGTAGTGAGCTGAGTTCGCCCAGGGCGCCCTGCAATTCGGTGCGATCGCGGATGGTCACGACTTCGGCGTCCTGCGAACGGTTGTCGACCTGGGAGCGGTTCACCACGAGCACGCGTTCGTCGGTGACGTGCACCTCGTCGCGGGCGCCGGGGTTGTAGGTGCGGAGAAACGCCGGCAGATCCGCCAGCGTGACAGGGCCGGGCGGGAGACCGAGCAGGCGGCGTGCCTCGTCGTTGACCAGCGCCACCCCGGTGCGGTCGAGCACGATGAGCCCCTCCGACACCGAATGCAGGATCGCGTCGTGGTGCTCGTACATCACCCGCAGTTCGTCGGGCCGCAGCCCGTGCGTCTGGCGCAGCAGTCTGCGTCGGATCGCCCACACCCCGACCAGCGAAATGGCAAGCGCCGCAAGGCTGACGGCCGCGATGGTCAACCACTGCGATCGCCAGCGCTCGGCCAGCGTCTGCTGCGTGATGCCGGCCGCGACCAGGCCGACGATCTCGCCGGACTCGTTGCGCACCGGCACGATCGAGCGCACCGAGGGGCCCAGCGTGCCGGTGTACACCTCGGTGAACGTCTCGCCGCGCTGCGCGGGTTCGATGGTGCCGAGGTAGTGGCCGCCGATCTGGCGCGGATCGGTGTGGGTGAAGCGGATGCCGTCGGGCGACATGATCGTGATGAATGCGATGTCGGTGTTGGTGCGCACCGCTTCGGTGACGGGCTGCAGAATCTCTGTGGCCCTTCCGGATTCGATCGCCTCGGCCGTCGACGGGGAGTCGGCGAGCGCGGTGGCGATGCCGATGACCTGCTGGCGCGCGGCGGCGTCGCCGTCCTGGCGGGCGTCGAGGAGGGCGAGGCCGCTGCCCGCGAGCACGACCACCGCGATCACCAGGATCTGCAGTGCGATCGCCTGCCCGGCCAGTGACCGCGGCCACCACCTGGTCACGGCGAACGCAACTCCTTGGCCGCGATGGCGAAGATGTCGTCGCCGCAGCCGACCGCGATGAAATGCCCGGCGCCGTCGACGGGATGCCACACGGTGCCGGGCATCGCGTCGGCAACCGCCTTGTTGATGGGATCCGGCACCAGGGCGTCGTCCAGGCCCTGCCAGAGGTGCACCGGCCTCTCGATGTTCTTGACGTCGAAAGCCCAACGGCGGTACAGCAGTTCGGCGTCGCGGACCAGGCCGTCGGAGCCGTGGGCGAAGCATTCGGCGCAGGTGTCACCGAAGCCCTTGGCGATCGCAGGATCGGACAGCAGCCGCTGGTCGTAGGCGCTGGCGTTGTCGCGGACCTGCTTGACGAAGCTGTCCTGGAACCGCTTGGCCGAAAGCCCGAGTGCGGCGTACATGAGCCGGAAGCCCGGTTTGAAGCGCAGCGCGAGTGAGCCGGCGAAGGCGTCGATCTTCGAAAGGTATTGCGCCGCGGAGTTGTCGCCGAAGGCGCCGTAGCTTCCCGGGGCGATGCTGCTGACGTGGCGCAGCCGGGCGGGGTCGATGTAGGCCGCAGCGGCAAGCGCCCACGGACCACCCTCCGACCAGCCCGTCACGCCGAACTCCCGGGCTCCCAGTGCATCGGCGATCGTGACGAGGTCGTCCGCCCATCCGGAGTACGTCCGGTCCTTCTGCGGGCTGGACTGACCCATGCCGGGCCGGTCGACGCACACGAGACGCAGGCCGTTCCTGGTGGCGGCCTCTGCCAGGAGACGAGCCTCGAGCCTGCTGCTCGGGCCGCCGTGGTTGTGGATGACCAGTGGGCCGTCCGGTTCGCCGACCTCGAGGTACGCAAGCGTGCGGCCGTCAGGGGCCGTCACCGTCTGCGGCGAGTCGGTCATGCCGTAATGAAAGCAGTCCGCCGTCGGTCGAGCGGCCGAATAGGTCAGCCGGGCTGAACGTAATGAACTAAAACGTGACCTGGCTCACGGGGTCGCCGAACCTACTTGCACATCACTTTTGATGTCGACTTTGGAGGTAGTCCGCTCATGACAGTCATCGACCGCCAGCCGCCGGTATCCGAACCGCCGGACCAGCCGCGCCGGAAGGACCGCACGCACTGGCTCTACATCGCGGTCATCGCCGCAGTGCTGATCGGCATCGCCGTCGGCCTCCTCAGTCCCGAGGTCGGCAAGAGCGTCGGCGTCCTCGGCACGATGTTCGTCGCGCTGATCAAGATGATGATCGCGCCGGTGATCTTCTGCACGATCGTGCTGGGCATCGGGTCGGTCCGTAAGGCCGCCACCGTCGGCAAGGTCGGCGGCCTGGCCTTCATGTACTTCATCGTGATGTCGACGTTCGCGCTTGCGATCGGCCTCGTCGTCGGCAACATCATCCATCCCGGCAGCGGAATGCACCTGACCGAGACCGCGATGGGCAAAGGCGCTGAGTTGGCCGAAAAGGCCCATGAGTCAGGCGGATTGATGGATTTCGTGCAGGGCATCATCCCCGACACGTTGTTCTCGTCGCTGACGTCGGGCAGCGTCCTGCAGGCGCTGTTCGTCGCGCTGCTCGTCGGGTTCGCGCTGCAGGCGATGGGCAGTGCGGGTGAGCCCGTGCTGCGCGGCATCGAGCACCTGCAGAAGCTGGTCTTCAAGGTCCTGGTGATGATCCTGTGGCTGGCGCCGATCGGCGCGTTCGGCGCGATCGCCAACGTCGTCGGCCAGACCGGCTGGACCGCGGTGACCCAGCTGCTGACGCTGATGCTCGGCTTCTACGTCACGTGCGTGCTGTTCGTGTTCGGTGTGCTCGGTGTGCTGCTGCGCGCGGTGTCGGGGGTGTCGATCTTCAAGCTGGTGCGCTACCTGGCCCGCGAGTACCTGCTGATCTTCTCGACGTCGTCGTCGGAGTCCGCGCTGCCCCGGCTGATCGCCAAGATGGAGCACCTCGGTGTCGACCGCAGCACCGTCGGCGTCGTCGTCCCCACCGGCTACTCGTTCAACCTCGACGGCACCGCGATCTACCTGACCATGGCTTCGCTGTTCATCGCCGACGCGCTCGGCAGCCCTCTGTCGGTGGGCGAGCAGATCGGCCTGCTGGTGTTCATGATCGTCGCCTCCAAGGGCGCCGCGGGTGTCACCGGCGCGGGTCTGGCCACACTGGCAGGCGGCCTGCAGAGCCACCGGCCCGACCTGCTCGACGGCGTCGGCCTGATCGTCGGCATCGACCGGTTCATGTCCGAGGCCCGCGCAGTGACGAACTTCTCCGGCAACGCCGTCGCCACGCTGCTGGTCGGGTCGTGGACCAAGACCGTCGACAAGGTCCAGGTCAACGCCGTGCTCCGCGGTGACGACCCGTTCGATGAGCTGACCATGGTGGATGACGAGCACGCTGCGCGCGCCGAAGAGCCGGCGAAGGAGCCCGTCCCTGCACCGGTGTAGGGCGCGCGAAATAAAGGAAGGCCCGGCCGGTACCGCCCACCGGCCGGGCCTTCTCACGTGCTTACCTGCGGTTGCAGTCCAGCGTCACCGAGATCGACTGGCTCATGGTCTGCAGCACCAGGGCCCGGTCACCGCCGAAGCTCCGGTCACCGGGGCCGATGTAGGGCACCCACTGCTGCACGGTCTGCGGGTTGCGCACGTTGGTCACCACGCATTCGCTCAGCGGAGCGGTGCCCGTGCGGTCGATGTTGACGGTGTAGCCCTCGCTCTGCAGCCGTTGGATGGTCGCTTGCGCGTCCTCCTCGGCCGAGGCGACACCAGGCGCGAGCACAGCGGCGCAGGCGCCCACCACCGCAGCCGCGAGCGTCATCCTTTTGCGCATATCGCACCTCTCCTCGTTGTGTTGGCGTCAATGATCCCCCAGATAGAGCGCCTGCGACAGCCGTTTCGTTCCCGGCTGATCAGCGTCCGCCCCGGCGACACGAAATCCGCACGTCGTGAGGTTCGTCGCAGGTCAGGGCGACCGTAACCAACCCCACAGCCGGCGGGTTGGTCGCGGCCGCCGCGAATGGTTAACCATGATGGCGTGAGTCAGACATCGGTAGCCCCCGAGCCGGCAACGGCCACCCGGGTCCGACTGGCCCACCACGTCCTGACGCTCGACGACGGGCACAAGGTGGGCGTAACCGTCGGCGGCCAGGGTGTGCCGCTGGTCTTCCTGCACGGCATCGCCCTGAGCGGGCGGGCCTACGTGCGGCTGCTCAGCCGGCTGGCGGGGATGGGGTTCCTGGTCGTCGCCCTCGACGCGGCGGGCCACGGCGTCACCCCGAACCTGCCCCGCAACGCGGCCGACCTGAGCCATCGGGTAGACCTGACGCTGCGCGCGCTGGACAGGCTCGGCGTGCGCGAGGCGGTGTTCCTGGGGCATTCGATGGGCGGCCGGATGACCGTCCAGTTGGCTGCCGTCGCCCCCGAGCGGGTGGTGGCCGCGGTGCTCCTGAACGCCGCGGCGGGTGCGCCGTTCGACGAGTCCGTCCGGGCGCCCCTGCGGTCGCCGCGCCGGGCCGCGCAGGCGTTGGTGAACGCGGCCTACGACGCGCCGCGCGACCCGAGCCGGCTGCCGCCGCCGGAACGCAAGCGCTACATGCGGCAGATGGCGCGCGCGCTTGCGCGCAATGTCAGGACACCGCTCGGGCTGCCGGGCGCTGTGCGGGCCATCATCGCCTCCGGCGACTACGCCCCGATGCTGGAGGCGATGCGTGAGCACGGGGTGCCGACCATCGTCGTGCACGGCGAGCATGACCTTCTGGTTCCGTTCGACAGCGCGCTGGACATGGCCGAGCGCGCCGATGCCGCCCTGTACCGGGTGCGCGAGGCGTACCACTCGTGGATGCTGGCCAACCCGCGCCACGGCGCCGACATGGTGCGCCAGCTGCTGGCCGCCGAACTCGGCGACGCCTTGCGGGACACCGCGCGCTCGCACGGCATCGTGGGCGTGCCCGGCGGCTGGCAGGCGCTGCTGACGCCGGAGTCGCCGCTGCGGTCGCTGGAGCAGGCCGCGTTGGAGACCGTCGGCGTCGAGACCCCGGAGCAGGTCGAAATGGAACGGCTGCGCCGTTCGCAGCGTCAGCCGAACCGTGTCGAGAAGCCGGCTATGCGCTGGTGGCAGGCGTGGCGCCGCAGGCGTCCGCAGGCGTGACGCTGCGGCATCGGACCGAACCGCCGACACCGCCTGACCGGCGCATTACCATCGCGTCCATCTGGCCGCGGGGTGCGCGGCGCCCGAAGTCGGAGAGGGAAAGCCGATGGATGCCACGATGCAGGACGTGCCGCTGACGATCGCGAGCATCATGCGACACGCGTGCGCGCAGCACGCAGACCGCACGATTACGACGGCCACCGGTGACGGGTACCGGCATACGACGATCGCCGAGATCGGACAGCAGGCCGGCCGCTTGGCGAATGCGTTGCGCCGCCTCGGCATCACCGGCGATCAGCGCGTCGGCACGTTCATGTGGAACAACGCCGAGCACCTGACCGCGTATCTGGCCGTTCCGTCGATGGGGGCGGTGCTGCACACGCTGAACATCCGGCTGTCGGCCGAGCAGATCGCCTACATCGCCAACGAGGCCGAGGACCAGGTCGTCATCGCCGACCTGTCGTTGGTGGCTCAGTTGGCGCCCGTGCTGCCGCTGCTGAAGACCGTGCACACGGTGATCGGCGTCGGCGTCGGCGACATCGACGCGCTGTCGACGCCGGGCATCGCCGTCGTCCGCTACGACGACGTGCTGGCCGCCGAGTCGCCCGAGTTCGACTGGCCGGATGTCGACGAGAGGTCCGCGGCCGCGATGTGCTACACCAGTGGGACCACGGGTCATCCGAAAGGCGTTGTCTACAGCCATCGTTCGAGTTACCTGCACGCGATGATGACGAACACCGCCAACGCGGTCGGGGTGGGGTTCACCGACAAGGTGCTTCCGATCGTGCCGATGTTCCACGCCAACGCGTGGGGGATGCCGTACGGCGCGTTGATGGCGGGCGCCGCGATCGTGATGACCGACCGGTTCATGGACTCGAAGTCGCTGATCGACCTGATCGAGACCCAGCGGCCGACAATCGCCGCAGCGGTTCCGACGATCTGGAACGACGTGCTGCACTGCCTGGAACAGTCACCCGGACATGACATTTCGTCATTGCGGTTGGTGACGTGCGGCGGGTCGGCGGTGCCGATATCGATGATGAAGGCGTTCGAGGAGCAGCACGGTGTGCAGATCGTGCAGGCGTGGGGGATGACGGAGACGTCGCCGCTGGCGACGATCGCGCGCCCGCTGCCGGATGCGTCGGGGGAGGAGTACTGGAGGCAGCGCGCGACGCAGGGCCGCGTGGTGGCGGGGGTGGAGGCCAGGATCGTCGACGACGAGGGCAACCCGCTGCCGCACGACAACGAGGCCGTCGGCGAAGTGCAGGTGCGCGGTCCCTGGATCACCGGCGCGTACTACCGCAACCTGGATGCGGAGAAGTTCGACAACGGCTGGTTGCGCACCGGCGACGTCGGCCGCATCGACAAGTACGGCTACGTCACGCTGACCGACAGGGCGAAGGATGTGATCAAGTCCGGCGGGGAGTGGATTTCGTCGGTGGAACTGGAGAACCATCTCATGGGCCATCCGGCGGTGTCCGAGGCCGCCGTTGTCGCGGTGCCCGACGAGCGCTGGCAGGAGCGGCCGCTGGCGGTGGTTGTCGTCAGCGAGGGCGTCGAGGTGTGCGCGAAGGACCTGCGAGAGTTCCTCGGCGACAAGGTCGTTCGCTGGTGGCTGCCGGAGCGGTGGGCGTTCGTCGACGCGGTGCCCCTGACCAGCGTCGGCAAGTTCGACAAGAAAACGATCCGGGCCCGTTACGCCGAGAACGCGTACAAGGTCATCGAACAGCGCGACTAACCTTTCTCCGCGCCTCTTCCCCGCGCGGCACCTTCCCCCGCGAGCAGACGCAAACTCGCACATATTGCGCCAATTTCGTGCGAGTTTGCGTCTGCTCGGCGGTCAACTAGCGAGCACAGCCCGCTCCAAGTGGCCCTTGATCCTGTCGGCGAGACGCCACGGGTACACGCGGACGTCATCGACGACGATCGGGATCACCGTCCAACCGAGTTCCTGTAGAGCCGCGAGCCTCTTCTTATCTCTGAGCATCTCGAGCCGACCCGCATGCCACGCGATGCTTTCGTATTCTGCTGCGACTTTGTGGTCCGGCCATGCAAAGTCGACACGCCAGACATCGCCGTCTGCGCCTTGGATCTGGTACTGCAGCTCGGGCGGCGGCACGCTGTAATCGATCATCACGAGCCGTGCTTCGCTCTCCATTGCGGACTCCGCTCGTCCGTCCGCATGTTCCAGCAGCTCACGGACCGCGACGATGCCCCGGCGACCGCCGTGCTCGCGGACGGCTGCTGCGATTTCGGCGGCAGTGCACGACAACGAATGAAGAGCGGCGTCAAGTGTCGCCAGCGCCCGCGGGCGCCGAACCGTGCGAGCGACCTCAACGGCGGTCCAGGCCGGCGCCGTCGCAAGGCGTCCGCTCACCCGTTTCAACGGTGCACCGACACGTTGGTGCACCATCAGACCGGTAGTCGGCCGCATGCGCACACCGGGATCAAGGACGTGAATGGTAGCCGCGTTCTCCGTATCGAACCCGTGGAGTGCGGCCGCCGTTCCCATGCATACGACGGCCCTCTGGCCCATGAAAATGTCGAGTGCGTCCAGGCGACCGAAGAGATCTGGCACCTCTGTCGCGTACACCCCGTGCCAGACGCGGACCAGATTGCCCTTGCTCACCTGTACGTCGAGCTGCTGCCTCGTCATAGTGGTCAGTAACTGTGCCGTCGTGGCTATCCCGCCGAGTTGCGCGACGAAGGTGGACGCGTCGGTATGCATTTGCAGATCGTGAGCCAGCGACAGTATCGAGGGAACCGACGTATCGGCGGTCTGTGGATGAATCCTCGACTGTGGACAACCGGTTCATTGCCGAGCAGACGCAAACTCGCACGATCCGAGCGCAATTTGTGCGAGTTTGCGTCTGCTCGCGGGAGAAGGTGACCCGGGGAGAAGGTGACCTGCGGGACTAGCGTTCGGCGCGCTGGTAGGCCGTCACCACTGCGGCGCCGCCGAGGCCGATGTTGTGTTGCAGCGCCGCGGTCACATTGTCGACCTGCCGCTTGTCCGCGGTGCCCCGCAACTGCCACGTCAGCTCCGCGCACTGCGCCAGGCCGGTGGCGCCGAGCGGATGACCCTTGGAGATCAGCCCGCCGGACGGATTCACCACCCAGCGACCGCCGTAGGTCGTGTCGCCGTTGTCGATCAGCTTCGGCGCCTCACCCTCACCGCACAGGCCTAGCGCCTCATACAGCAACAGCTCGTTCGCGGAGAAGCAGTCGTGCAGCTCGATCACCTGGAAGTCGGCCGGACCGAGGCCGGACTCATCGTAAACCTGTTGCGCCGCCTGCACATTCATGTCGTAGCCGATGATGTTCTTGGCGCTGCCGTCGAACGTCGACGCGAAGTCGGTCGTCATCGCCTGTCCGACGATCTCCACCGCCTGGCCCGCGAGACCGTGCTTGTCGACGAACGCCTCGCTGGCCACGATCGCCGCGCCCGAGCCGTCGGAGGTCGGCGAGCACTGCAGCTTGGTCACCGGATCGGAGATCATCTTCGCCGCGAGGATGTCCTCGAGCGTGTACTCCTCCTGGAACTGCGCATACGGGTTGTTCACCGAATGCTTGTGGTTCTTGTAGCCGATCTTCGCGAAATGCTCTGCGGTGCTGCCGTATTGGCGCATGTGCTCGCGCCCCGCAGCCGCGAACATCCACGGCGCCACCGGGAATGCGAACTCCTCCATCTCGGCGAGCGCCTTGATGTGACGGCCCAGCGGCGACTCCCGGTCCTCGGCCCCGCCCGAAAGCGATCCGGGCTGCATCTTCTCGAAGCCGAGTGCGATCACGCAGTCGGCGAGGCCGCCGCGAATCGTCTGCGCGGCGAGGAAGAGCGCCGTCGAACCCGTCGAGCAGTTGTTGTTGACGTTGGCGATCGGAATGCCCGTCATGCCCAGTTCGTAGAGCGCGCGGTTGCCCGACGTCGAATCGCCCGAGCAGTAGCCGACGAACCCCTGCTGCACCTCGGAGTAGTCGATGCCGGCATCCTCGAGCGCCTTCGTGCCCGATTCGCGCGCCATATCGGGGTAGTCCCATCCCTCGCGGCGGCCCGGCTTCTCGAATTTGGTCATCCCGACCCCGACGACGAAAACCTTGTTCGGCATGTTCTGCATCCCTTCGCTGCACTGCGCGGTCGAGGTGAAACATAGCGCGATGGGGGAAGGGGCAGTCAGGGGAGGGCGACGGTGTACTGCGGGCGGTGGTTGAACACCGACTCGACGACGAGCACGGCGGCCTGGTGAACGGTCAGATCGGTGTTGGCCACGATCTCATCGCCCAGGTCGAGCAGGAACGTGGCGAGTCTGTTGGTGGCGAACATGTGGACTCCTCGATGTCGATTCTTCGGCTGGTGTGCCGGTCGACATCAGCGTCCGATGCGGCGCTTGAGGGATCCTTGACGATTTCTTGGAGCGTTCGATCAGGCAGTGCTCAGCCGAAGTCGTTCCACCATTTGTGCAGGTCTTCGAGGTTGTCGCTCTGCGCGTCGGCCAGCAGCAGGTCGGCGTCCTTCGTCCACGTGACGTCCTGGTTGCCTTCGTACACCCCGCACGCGACCTGGCCTGCGACCTCGTCGGGGTTGGCGTTGTAGAACCACGCGGTGGGGGAGTCGAGGTCGCTGCCGGGGCAGCGCACCAACTCCGAGTTCTGCGCGATCGCGTCCTGGAAGTGCTCGTCGAGCGTCTTCTGGTCGGCGAACAGCGAATACCGCGCGATCCTCGGGCCCGTCGGCACGTTCGTCTCGGTGCAGTCCACCGTCGCCAACGCCCCTGTGGCAGGCGGATGCACCGCCTCGCAGGCACCCTCGTCATAGCTTGCGGGCAGCACCGCGAACAGCCTGGCGTCGAACGACTCCGATTCCGGCGGCGGCGTGGCCGTCGTCCTCGGCGGCCGCGACCGCGTGGTCGTCTCGCCCGTCGTCGAGGTCGTCGCGGCCACGCTGCGATTGGACGAGTCGTCCTTCTTCAGCACCCACCACACCCCGAACGCGCCGAGCACCACGACGAACACCGCGGCCGCCGCGGCCACCGGAATCCACGTCGTGCTCTTATGCTTGGGCCCTGCCGGCGGTGGGGTGTGAAACTGCCCGTGAAACCCCGCAGGCGACGACGCGGGGAACGCGGGCGGCGTCGGAGGAGGTGGCGTCACCTGATACGGCGGCGGCGTGACGAAGGCCGGCATCGTCGCTTCCTGGCTGCGCTGCAGAATGTTGGCTGCCTGGTCCTGATCACGTTGTGTCAGTGCGTCATTCGCGGCCGCCGCGAGATCACCCGCACTCGCGAAGCGATCGTTCGGATTCTTGGCCATGCCGCGTTCGATGACTCGGTCGAAGGCGCCGGGAATGCCCGGCCGCATCACGCTCGGCCGCGGCACCGGCTGCATCAGGTGCGCGGTGATGACGGCGCTGACGCTGTCGGCGGGGAACGGTTGCGAGCCGGTCAGGCACTCGTGCAACACACACGCCAGCGCGTAGATGTCCGCGCGGTAGGTCACCTGATCGTTGGAGAACCGCTCCGGCGCCATGTAGGCGTACGTGCCGACCGCGGTGCCCAGTTCGGTCAACTTCTCGTCGGTGGCGGCGTTGGCGATGCCGAAGTCGACGAGGTAGGCGAAGTCGTCGCGGGTGATCAGAATGTTCTCGGGTTTGACATCGCGGTGCATGATGCCCGACTCGTGAGCGGCGTCGAGCGCCGACGCGATCTGTCGCACGATCGCCACCGCCCGCGCCGGCGTCATCGGGCCGTAGTTCTTCAGGATCTTGCGCAGATCGGTGCCGTCGATCATCCGCATGTCGACGAACATCACGCCGTCGATCTCGCCGTAGTCGTGGATCGGCACCACGTGCGGCTCCAGCAGCCGACCCGCGGAGTGCGCTTCGCGCTGCAGCCGCTTGCGGAACACCGGATCGTGAGAGACCGCCTCCGGCAACAGCTTCAGCGCGACGATGCGGTCCTTCTCGGTGTCCTCGGCCTCGTAGACCTCGCCCATGCCGCCTCTGCCGAGAAGCCGGCGCAGCCGGTAGCGGCCGAACACCGTTCCCACACGGGAGTCACCTTCGGTGCCGCTCATCGACCGCTCCTCAGCATTGCCAGCGAACACACACTAATGCCAAGGGCGGCGCGCCACACCGCAATCCGCGCTACGCCTGAGCGGTCTGCATTTCGAAGACGAACTCGTGGTCGCAGATCCGGATCCGGTCGCCGTGGTGGAGCGTGACGCTGGCCCGGATCCGTTCGCCGCCCACGTCGACGCCGTTGGCCGACCGCAGGTCGGAGATCACGAAGCTGGTGCCGGTGTCGATGACGACGGCGTGGTGGCGGCTGACGTTGGCATCGGGGAGAACGATGTCGTTGTCGGGCAGCCGCCCGATCCTGGTGGCGGCGGCCACCAGCGAATACTCGGCGCCTGTCGTCTCGCGCAGCAGCGCGACCGACGATCCGTCGCCGACCGCGGTGCGCTGGTTCAGGGCCGTGGCGGTGTGGATGGCGGTGGTCCTGGCCACTCGCTTCACGTCCAGCGGCTCCTGCCGCAGCACCCGCTCGTAGAGCGCCTGCACGGTCGGTCCGGGATCGATGCCGAGGTCGTCGGCCAGCATCGTCTTCAGCCGCCGATACGCCTCCAGCGCATCAGACTGCCGTTCAGCCACGTAGTACGCGGTGATCAGCTGCGCCCACAGCGGCTCGCGATACGGATGCTCGGCGGTCAGCGACTCCAACTCGCCGATTACCGCATATGCTCGGCCACAGGCGATTTCGGCCTCTACCCGCGCCGTGTGCGCCAGTATCTTGTCCTCGACGAGCGCGGTGGCGAACGCGTCGACGAACTGGAAGTCGCGCAGGTCCTCCAGGACGGGCCCGCGCCACTCGGACAACGCGGCAGACAGATGCCGGCTGGCAATCTCGAACTTTCCAGCGGCCGCCGCCTGCACGCCCGCGTTCTTGGCGAACACGAATCGCCCTATATCGCAGGCATTTTCACTGACATTCAGCTGGTACCCCGGGGGCGCGCTGACCAGCGCCATGCGGGCGTCCAGCCCGACGCCGGCGAGCAGCTTGCGGAGGTTAGACACATAGGAGTGCAGGCTCGCGCGCGGATCAGGCGGCGGGAACTGCTCCCACGCAGCCTCGATCAGCGCGTCGGTCGCGACCGGGCGGTTGCGGTTGATCAACAGCATGGCGAGCACGGCCCGCTGCTTGGGCGTGCCCAGCGCCACCGGTGCATCGTCGACGCGGATCTGCAGCGGTCCGAGCACGCCGAACTCGATACCCTTCTCGGCCATCAGGCTCATTGTGGATCATGCGGCGATGCTTCCGCCTCCGTCTGCCCGAATGATCTGTCCCGTGATGTAACCGGCGTCCTCGTCGAGCAGGGCGTAGATCGTATGCGCGATCTCCTGCGGTGTGCCGACCCGTTGCAGCGGAATGTTCTTCAGCAGTGCGCGCTCTCGCTCCGATCCGATCGGGCTGCGTTCGCGGAACAGCTCGGTTTCGATCGGTCCGGGCGCTACCGCGTTGACCGTGATACCGGTCTCGGCGAGTTCCGTCGCCCAGATCCGGGTGCACGCTTCCAGCGCCGCCTTCGACGCCGCATACGGTGTGCGTTCGGCGACGCCGAGGGTGGTCAGGCTGGAGACGTTGACGATGCGGCCCCAACCGGCTTCGACCATGCCCGGCAGCACCGCCTGCACCACCTGAACGGCGGCGCGCACGTTCAAGTCGTACGTGAGGAACAGATGGTCCAAGTCGATCGAGCCGATTCGACCGAACCGTGCGACCCCGACATTGTTGACCACGGCGTCGACGCGCCCAGCCGCGAGGATCTGCTCGAGCACCTCGGCGGTGGCGGCGCGGTCGGCGAGGTCGGCCGCGAAGAACTCACCGGGAAATTCGGCAGGCGCGCTGCGCGCCAGACCCACTGCGATGTCGCCTGCCGCGGTCACCTTGTCGGCGACCGCGCGCCCGATACCCTTCGACGCCCCGGTGATCAGTACCCGTCTGCCGGCCATGTCGTCCTCCTTCAAAAACGTGGTCGTGTGGTCACTACAACGTCGGGGGAAGGCAAAAGCCGCATACCAGCGTTGGTATGGGCAATGACGCTTGGCGTATGGAGGGCCGATGTCGACGCTATTGCAGCTCAAGGCGTTCGTGGCGGTGGTTGATCACGGCGGTTTCACGCCCGCGGGCGATCATCTCGGCCTGTCGCAGCCCGCCGTCAGCCGGGCCGTCGCCGCCCTGGAGAAGGAGCTGGGACTGCGGCTGCTGATCCGGACCCGCGACGGCGTATCGCCCACCGAAGCCGGCTTCATCGCGTTGATGCACGCCAGAGAAGTCGTGGCGCACATGACGTCGATGCATGCCGAGTTGGCGGGCCTGGTCGGTGACGTCACCGGAACGCTGAGCGTTGCCAGCCTGCCCAGCGCCACCGCACCCCTCATCGCACCGCAGCTGCGCGAGTTCGCCGCCCGACATCCCGCCGTGACGATCCGCTTGCTCGAGGGCAGCGAGCAGGAGGTGCTCGACTGGCTGGACCAAGGCGCAGCCGAGGCAGGCGTGGTCAGGCTGCCCGCCCGCGGCCTGCGCACGGCCAAGCTCGGTGACCAGGAGATGGTCGCCATCGTGCCCGCGGACAACTGGCTGGCGTCGAAAGAGGTTGTCAGCTACGGCGAACTGGCCAAGGAGCCGTTCATCCGCGGCACGGGCGGCTGCGCCGACGTGCTCACCCCGATCGCGCAGCAGGCGGGGGTCGAGTTCGACGTGGCCTTCGAGGCGCGCGAGATCACCGCTGTTCTGGAGATCGTTCGGGCCGGCCTCGGCGTCAGTGTGGCGCCGAGCATCGGGCTGCCCGACCTGCCGACGGGCGTCGTCATGCGACCTCTCGAGCAACGGACCGTCCGCCCCCTCGGGCTCGCGATCTCCGCGAGCGCGTCGGCGCCCGCACGCGCGCTCCTCGACCAGATCGCCGCGCTCGATCTGCCGTAAGTCGCTCCCGCCGCCGCACCAAGTGGTGTACACCTGGGTAGAACGTGTTCTAGTTCTGCGATGGCGGGAGGAATGACATGGTCCTTCGGGTCGTGCAGTGGGCCACCGGCGGCGTCGGTGTCGCGGCGATCAGGGGCGTACTGGAGCACCCGGACCTCGAACTCGTCGGCTGCTGGGTGCACTCGGCCGACAAGGCCGGAAACGACGTCGGCGAGATCGCGGGCGTCGACCCGATCGGCGTGACCGCGACCAACAGCATCGACGACATCCTCGCCCTCGACGCCGACGCGGTCATCTACGCGCCGCTGATGGCCAACCCCGACGAGGTGGCCGCGCTGCTGCGATCGGGGAAGAACGTCGTCACCCCCGTCGGTTGGCTGTATCCCAGCGAGCGCAGCGCAGCGCCGATGCGGGAGGCGGCGCTGGCAGGCAACGCGACCCTGCACGGCACCGGTTTGGCCCCCGGCGGCATCAGCGAGAAGTTCCCGCTGCTGTTCTCGGCGTTCTCGACCGGCGTGACGTTCGTTCGCGCGGAGGAGTTCTCGGACCTGCGCTCCTACGAGGCGCCCGACGTCGTCCGCCATGTCATGGGGTTCGGCGAAGTCCCGGAGAAGGCGTTGACGGGTCCGATGCAGAAGATGCTCGACAGCGGCTTCATCCAGGCCGTGAAGATGATCGTGGACAAGATGGGGTTCAACACCGACCCGAAGGTGCGCGCCACCCAGGAGATCGCCGTGGCGACCGCGCCGATCGAATCGCCCATCGGTGTCATCGAGCCCGGCCAGGTCGCCGGGCGCAAATTCCACTGGGAAGCGGTCGTCGGCGAAACACCCGTGGTTCGCGTGACGGTGAACTGGCTGATGGGCGAAGAGAACCTCGATCCCGCATGGGAATTCGGGCCCGAGGGTCAGCGGTATGAGATGGAGGTGCGGGGAAATCCCGACCTCAACATCGTCGTGCACGGCTTCCACGCCAAGACCGGCGACGAAGGCCCCGACCTGGGTGTCGTCGGCACCGCGGCGCACTGCGTGAACTCGGTCCCTGCGGTCTGCGCCGCCGAACCCGGCATCCTCACCATGCTGGAGCTGCCGTTGATCAGCGGCAAGGCGGCACCAGGGCTTCGCTGAGAATTAGGGCCATTCGGCCCTTTTGGGCCCGACGCTGCTGCGAAGATCGTAAGCATGAGTATGTCCATCAAGACAGCTGCGCCACTGGGATTCTGCGCCATCATGATCGGGCTCGCGGTCGCCGAGCCGGCATCGGTGCACGCCGACGTCTGCGGATCGGTGGGTGGACGCCACGTCTCCGTCGGCGGGTGCGGAAGCATCGCCGATGCCATCGCACCCTATGTGCCGCCACCGGCGGCCTATGCTCCGCTGCCGGAGGACTACGAGGCGGCACCACCTCCGCCGCCACCGCCACCGCCACCGAATGTCAACGTGTGCGCCAACTTCGGGCGCCGGATCAGCGTCAGCGGTTGTGTGTGAGCCGCGTGCCGTCGCAGGAGAAAAGCACAAGAAGGGAAGCCGCCATGTCCACCACGCATCGATGGATCGTCCTCGGCACGTCGGCGCTGAGCGCCGCGCTCCTGCTTGCCACATCCGCGCCTGCGGCCGCTGACGACCCGCCGCCGAACTGCACCGCCGCCGACCTGGCCGGTGTGGTGACCGGTGTGTCTGCCGCGATGTCGGCCTATCTCTTCACCCATCCCGACGTCAACGCGTTCTTCACCGACCTCAAGGGTCTGCCCCGGGACCAGCAGCGCCAACGTCTGCAGGAGTACCTCGACGCCAACCCGCAGGTGGAGGCCGACGTGCGGGGGATACGCCAGCCGACGCTCGACTTCCGTGACCGGTGCGACGTGGAGCTGCCGGGCTAGTCTTCAACCATGGCGAAGCCCTTGGTGGTCGAACAGTCCCGCACGATTCCGATGGGTCAGGCGGATGTCTTCCGCGACATGGTCCCGATGCCGCTGCCGGAGCTGTTCAGCAAGTGGTACGGCCCGATTCCGCCGATCAAGGAGACCCGCGACCAGACCGGCGACTGGGACGCCGTCGGCCAGTCGCGCACCGTGGTGCTCGTCGGCGGCGGCAGCATGCACGAGCAGTTGACGAGTTTCGACCCGCCCAGCTCGTTCGGGTACACGCTGTCGGACGTCAAGGGCCCCCTGTCGCCGTTGGTCGATCACGTCGACGGCGTCTGGCTCTTCGAGCCGATCGGCAACGGCACCAACGTGACGTGGCGGTGGACCATTTATCCCCGCAGTGCGCTGACGGCGCCGCTGCTGCCGGTGTTCGGCCGGCTGTGGAAGGGCTACGCGCGGCAGTCGCTCGCCGAGCTGGCGCGCCAGCTTGTGCACTGATCCCCGTCAGGGGATGCGGTAGAACGGGTTCGGCAGCAGGAACGTGCGCTCGGCGAATCCGCCTTCGAGGTCCGACGGCTGATCGCCCAGGTTGGCGATGATGGTGTAGCCCTCGGCTTCGATTGCGTGCCGCTGCGGCGCCTTGAAGTCGGCCGCCGAAACATAGTGCGCGTCATCGGGTTCCATGATGAGCCGGGTGTAGCCGGTGTAGCCGACGTTGGTGAGGTTGCGTTCGGTGGCGGCGCGCTGGGATTCGTTGCGGCCGGTGATGAAGTAGATCGCCGCGCCGCGGTCCTTCGCGGTGTTGAAGACGTCCATTGTCGGCGGGATCACCGTCGCTTCGGCGCTCAGATCCCAGTCGACCAATCCGCATGGGCCCTGCGGTAGGTCACACGGGCCTGTGAAGATGCGGCCGAGATCGTTGGCTTCCAACGCCGGCCAGTTCGACAAAGCGGTCTCGTCGATGTCGAACACGACGGCGGGCCGATCCACCATCGGCGCCCGCACGTCGATCCACGGGATGGCGGGCCACGCCGCCTGCTGCAGGTCGGTGAGATAGGCGCCGCTGTGGTAGTAGCCGCGCGCCTCGGTCTTCAGAGCGCCGATGTTGGCAGGCTGCACGGGCGGAGGGACGATGGGCGTCGGCGGCGCAGGCGGCGAGGCGACGGCCACGGGTGCTGATGCGAGGACGGCCGCGGCCAGCGCAGCCACGAGACGCGCGATCATGCTCAGAACCTGATCAGCCCGCGCAGGTTCAGTCCGCTGCGCAGATCGTCGTAACCGGTGTTGATGTCGGCCAGCGTGTACTCGCGGGTGATGAGCTCGTCGAGCATGAGCTGCCCGGAGTCGTACAGGTCGAGCATCGAGAAGATGTCGACGCGCGGGTTCGACGAGCCGAAAAGCGAACCGCGGACCTGCTTTTCGAACAGCGTCAGGTCGACAAGCGACATGCTCACCTCGGTTTCGGTCGGATGCGCGATCGCCGTCATCACCACGCGGCCGCGCTTGCCGACCAGGCTCAGCGCCTGCCCGACGTACGCGCCTTCGGCGACATCGGTGGTGACCACGCAGACGTCGGCCTTCTGCCCGCGGGTCAGGTCAACCACCAGCCTGGCCGCCTCTTCGAGCGACGCGGCAGTATGGGTGGCCCCGAATTCCGTTGCCCGAGAACGCTTGTACTCGACGGGGTCCAACGCGATGATGTGCCGCGCGCCCACGATCCTCGCGGCCTGCACGGCGTTGATGCCGACGCCGCCGACGCCCATCACCACGACGGTGCTTCCCGCTGTCGCCTCGCCGGTGTGAACCGTGCTGCCGTATCCGGTGGTCACGCCGCAGCCGACGAGCGCCGCCTTGTCGAGCGGCACGCTGTCGTCGACTTTGACCACCGACGCCGTCGGCACCACGGTGTACTCGGAAAACGTGCCGAGCAAACACATTTGGCCTACGTCGTGTCCGCGCGTGTGGAAGCGATGGGTGCCGTCCAGCTGCGGGCCCTTGAGGAGGTGCATGCCGAGTTCGCACAGGTTGCTGATGCCGCGCACGCACGGCCCGCACCGGCCGCAGGCGGGAATGAAGCTCAGCACGACATGATCGCCCTCGGCGATATCGGTCACCCCGTCGCCGACCTCGACCACGACGCCTGCGCCCTCGTGTCCGCCGACCACCGGCATGGTCATCTGCAGGTCGCCGGTGACCAGGTGCTCATCGGAGTGGCACATCCCGCTGGCGGTCATCTTGACCATCACCTCGCCGTGCTCCGGACCGTCGAGGTCGATCTCCTCGACCTCCCATTTCTGGTGCAGTCCCCACAGCACGGCGGCTTTCGTCTTCATCGACGTCCCCTCGAGGGTTGGTGTGTCAAAGGCCGATTATGGCCAGCCTGGCAGACTCCCGTCTGTGACATCGAAACGCGGCCTGGTTCTCGCAGGCGGGGGACTGGCGGGCATCGCATGGGAAACCGGCATTCTGCGCGGCATCGAGGACGAATCGCCCGATACCGCGCGTGCGCTGCTGGAGTCCGACGTCGTGATCGGCACGTCGGCCGGTTCGGCGGTGGCGGCCCAGCTGGGTAGCGGGCGCAGCCTCGACGAGCTGTACGAGCGCCAGCTCAGCGGCACGACCAACGAGATCAGCCCGAGCGTCGACATCGACGACATCGCCGAGTTGTTCCTCACCGCCCTGTCCGACCCGGAGGCGACGACGGCGCAGAAGCTGCAGCGGATCGGAGAGGTCGCCCTGTCGACGGCGACCGTGCCCGAGTCGGTCCGCCGCGATGTCATCGCCCAGCGGCTGCCGTCGCACGAGTGGCCCGAGCGCGATCTGCGCATCACCGCCATCGACATCGCGACCGGCGAGCTGGTCGCATTCGACCGCACGTTCGGGGTCGAGCTCGTCGACGCCGTCGCCGCCAGCTGCGCCGTACCCGGGGCGTGGCCCCCGGTGACGATCGGTGAACGCCGATACATGGACGGCGGGGTCGGCAGCACCATGAACCTGAAGCTCGCCGACGACTGCGGCGCCGTGGTGGTTCTGGTGCCGTCGGGCAAGGGCGCGCCGTCGCCGTTCGGCCCAGACCCGGCCGTGGAGGTCGACGGTTTTCCCGGCCGATCGCTGGGAGTGTTCGCCGACGACGATGCGCTGGCGGCGTTCGGGCCCAACCCGCTCGACCCCGCATGCCGTGAGCCGTCGGCACGCGCCGGCCGTGCGCAGGGCCGCCGCGTCGCCGCCGAGATCGCCGAGTTCCTGGCCAGGGATTAGCCCTCCAACTCCTTGAGGGCCTGCGCCGTCAGCTCGTGGCCGATCTCGATGACCTCGGCTGCGCGGTGGAATTCCAAACTGCGGCAGGCGCTTCGAGGCACCTCGATCAGCAGATCGGGCGGATGGGCGGCCAGCGTATGCCGGGCCAGCGCCGCCTGCGCGATGTCGATGGTGCGGTTCATCACCTCGAAGCTGCCCAGCTTGGGCACCGGTACTTCCTTGGCGCTGTCGACGAGTTGGTCGTCGCTGCCGGAGACGGCCGCGAGCTCGACGCCGTCGGCGTCGGAGTCGTCCTGTGCGAGGCCGAACCGGTTCAGCATCGTGCTGGACTCGAACAGCGACGACGTGCTGCGCCACACGCGGTTCCACCATTCCGTGGTGGCTCGCGGTTCGGCCCCGGTCGCCTCGTCGCGGCCGCCGGACTCGCTTCCGGCGAGGCTGACGGCGATCGTCAGGTCGGCGTTGACGGCAGCGATCGGCGCCATGGGCAGCGGGTCGAGGATGCCGCCGTCGGCGAGCAGGCGGCCGTCGAGGATGTGCGGGCTGATCACGCCGGGGATGGCGATCGACGCACGGATCGCCGCGTCCACCGGACCGCGCTGTAGCCACACCGACTTCCCAGCGATCAAGTCCGTCGAGACCGCGGTGTAGGGGATCGGCAATTGTTCGATGGTGACGTCGCCGAGGATGTCACGCACCGCGTCGAGTATCTTCGCCGCCCGCAACACGCCGGCGGCGGTGATCGACGGGTCCAGCAGTCGCAGCACCGCGCGTTGGGTCAGCGACATTGCCCACGTGGCGAATTCGTCGAGCTTTCCGGCCGCCTGCAGCCCGCCGACGAGCGCGCCCATCGAGGACCCTGCGATTCCGACGATCTCGTAGCCGCGCTCACGCAGCTCGGTGATCACGCCGATGTGGGCGTATCCCCGTGCACCCCCGCTGCCGAGAGCCAGCGCGACCCGATTGCCAGCCATGGGTCCATTTTGCGCCGCGTCACGCGGTCATCGCGGCGAGTCCGCCGACGGGCTGGCCGACTTTCTCGCAGACGTGATTTGAAGTCAGCAGAGCTCGTCCGCGCCGGCCTGGACCGCCACGATGACGGCGGCCTGCCTGGCCGGCGAGAGCTCGGCCCACGGCGTGCCGTAGGTGGCCGGTCCAGGCGGGGTGGCGGGGTCCTGAATGTGCTTCAGGAAGGCCTCGACCTGCGATTTCCGGTCGCCGCCCTGCTCGTCGATCCAGGCTTTCGCGGCCTGGCAGGCCTGCGAATACTCCTCCTCCGTCGACTCCGCGTCGGCGCCGATCGCGGTGGTGACCCCACCCGGCGACACCTCGATGGCGCCCGGCGCCGGGGTGTGGGTTTCCGTGCTGGTGGCAGTCGTCGTGGTCGGCGTCTCCGACGGCTGGCCGCCCTCGCCGCCCGACGAACAGCCGGCGATCGCGAAGGTCGTCGAGGCCGCCACGACCAAGAGGGGGTAGAAGCGCATGCTGCCAATCTATGCAACACTCGCGGGCGTGATGGAGCGGACCGGAGTCAGGGGTTGTTGTACGGCTGTCTAGCCGCCGACCCCACTTTTCCGTCATCGCTTTCTGGAGTGCCCATGATTTCCGCCGTTTCGGCCCCTACCCGCCTGCGTGTGCCGGACCTGTTGAAGGCGGTCGACCAAGGCGCCGACGGCGTGCTCAGCGGCCATTACGACCACCTGCTGCCCGCCGAGGGGCTGCCCGTCGACGAGCGTTGGTACACCCGCATCCACGGCGACGACGAGCTGGACATCTGGTTGATCAGCTGGGTCAAGGACCACGCGACCGAACTGCACGACCACGGCGGCTCGCTCGGCGCGCTGACGGTGGTGTCGGGCGCGCTCGACGAATTCCGCTGGGACGGGGAGGCATTGCGCCGCCGGCGGCTGGGGGCGGGCGATCAGGCGGCGTTCCCGCTCGGATGGGTGCACGACGTCGTATGGGCGCCGACGCCGGCCATCGCCGTCGCAGGACCGACCCTGAGCGTGCACGCATACTCGCCGCCGCTGACGGCGATGTCGTACTACGAGGTGACGAGCCGTAACACGCTGCGCCGCAACCGAACCGAGCTGACCGACGGGCCGGAAGGATAAGGATTCGATGTCCAGCCGTATCGACAAGGTGCTCGACGCCGCCCGCGCCCGGCTCGAGCGTATGCCCGCCGCCGAAGTGCCCGGCGCGCTGCAGCGCGGCGCGGTGCTCGTCGACATCCGACCGCAGGCCCAACGCGACCGCGAAGGGCACGTGCCCGCCGCGCTGGTCATCGAACGCAATGTGCTGGAGTGGCGCTGCGACCCGACCAGCGACGCCAGAATCCCCGAGGCCGTCGACGACGACGTGGAGTGGGTGGTGCTGTGCTCGGAGGGTTACACCTCGAGCCTGGCCGCCGCGTCGCTGATCGACCTCGGGCTACACCGCTCGACCGACGTCATCGGCGGATACCACGCGCTGAAGGCCGAAGGTGTACTGGTTTAAGCGTTTTCGTCGTTGGTGAGCAGCGGGCGTAACCGCTCGGTCTTCTCCGGCGTCCATCCCGGCGGCTCCAGCACGTCCGCCCACGCATTGGCGACATCCTTGATGTAGACGTGGCCGTGGCCGTCGGGAACGTCCACCGCGACCGCCATGTCGGCGGACACCTGAAGGAAGGTCACCACCGGGATCCACTGCATGCGCCCGGACAGGTCGTAGCCGCGGGGCTCGCGCAGCCAGTCCGGTTCGGCGAACAGAAGATCGGGGGTCCACCATGCGATCGGATCCGATGCGTGCTGCAGGTAAACCACCCGCGGCTCTTCCCACGGGTCGTTCGGTCGGTCCAGGTCGCCGGGCCGCGCGACGAAGCGGACGTATTCGCCCTTGTCGTAGATCGGCAGCCACTCCGGCGAACCCTTGTCGCGGTTGCGGGTGAGATCGGTCCAGATGGTGTTGTTGAACGTCGGACCGGAGTACAGCGCGCCGTCGGTGCGCGCGATGAGGTTGTTCAGTGACAGGAACGGCGCCTCGCCGCCGAAGGAGCCCAGGCTCTCGCCGAACACGACGAGCTTGGGCCGTTGCGCCTCGGGCATCTCGCGGATCATCGCGTCGACGGCCTCGAACAACGCCTGGCCTGCCTGTCGCGCGTTCTCCTTGTCGACCAGGAACGACAGCCAACTCGGCAGGAACGAGTACTGCATGCTGACGATCGCGGTGTTGCCGTTGTACATGTACTCCAGCGACGCGGCCTCGGCCTCGTTGATCCAGCCGGTACCCGTCGTCGTCGCGACGGCGACCACGTCGCGGTCCAGGCCGCCCATGGCGCGCAGCTCTTCCGCGGCCAGCGCCGCGGTCGCCTTGATGCCGTCGGCCGAGTGCAGTCCCGCGTAGGCGCGGATCGGTTCGATCGCAGGCTTGCTATTGAATTTCGACAGCTGCTCGACGGTGGGGCCCGCCGAGACGAACACCCGGCCCTGGTGGCCGAGCGACTCCCAGCTGACGGCGGAGTCGGGTCCGCCGGACCGTAACCGCGATTGCGGTGCGGGGAAGTCGGGGTCGGTCTCGTCGTTGACCGCGGCGAAGGTCTTGTTGATGTAGTCCATCCCGACCCGCACGACGACGCCGTTGAGCAGTGCGACGGCGAGGGCCAATAGCAGCACCACGGCGACGACCGCCGAAACCCGTGGCGGGGCAACGCGGTTCAGCTGACGAACGAGGAACTTGACCAGCTTGCCGATCAGCTGGCCGATCTCGACGAAGACGAACAGCGCGACGATGGCGATCACCGCGGTCAGCGGATGCTCCCAGAACGTCATCCGCGGAACGCCGTTGAGGTCGCGAACCTCGTCCTGCCAGATGTGGAAGTAGATGATCATCAGGATCTGGCCGATGATCCCGACGACCACCACGGCCAGCCAGGCCCAGCCCGGTGCATGCGGGCTGGCGTCCTTGGAGAGCATGTACCGCACCAGCCACACCAGAAAGACGCCGAGGCCGTATCCGAACGCTCCGGCCGCTCCGCTGACCAGCCCCTGGAACAGCGGGCCGCGTGGCAGCAACGACGGCGTCAGCGACAGCCACAGGAACACCAGCGCGAGCACCGTCCCGGTGAACGTGTAGTGGCGTTGCCACCAGGTGGGCTTGTGCTCGGGTGGTTCTTGTTGCGGTGCCGCCTCTTCCGTCATCTCCGCGGTGTCAGTCACCAACGCAGATTAGCTGTGCGTGAACTTCGGGGGGCGTTTCTCGGTGAAGGCGTTCATACCTTCGGTCTGGTCGGCCGTTGCGAACGCCGCGTGGAACAGCCTGCGCTCGTAGAGCAGGCCCTCGGCCAACGACGACTCGAACGCGCGGTTGACGGCCTCCTTGGCCATCCGGGACGCCGACAGCGACATCTGAGAGATCGTGGTGGCCACCGACATTGCCTCGCGAAGCAGTTCATCGGCGGGCACGACGCGCGACACCAGACCGCTGCGGTCAGCCTCCTCGGCGTCGATGGTGCGACCGGTCAGGATCATGTCCATCGCCTTGGCCTTGCCGACCGCGCGGGTGAGCCGCTGGGAACCGCCCATGCCCGGCAGCACGCCCAGCTTGATCTCCGGCTGGCCGAACTTGGCGGTGTCGGCGGCGATCAGCAGGTCGCACATCATCGCCAGCTCGCAGCCGCCGCCGAGCGCGTACCCCGCCACCGCGGCGATCAGCGGTGTACGCACCGCGGCCAGCTTGGCCCACGGCGCGAAGAAGTCCTGGCCGAAGACGTCGCCGAAGGACAGCTCCGACATCTCCTTGATGTCGGCGCCGGCGGCGAACGCCTTCTCGTTGCCCGTGATGATGATGGCGCCGATGCCGTTGTCGGCGTCGAATTCCGCGGCTGCCGAAGTCACTTCGTGCATGACCTTGCTGTTGAGCGCGTTGAGCGCCTTCGGACGGTTCAGCGTGATGGTGCCGACGCGCTCTACGCGGTCGACGAGAATGGTCTCGTAAGTGTTGTCGGTCATGGCTTCTCCTCCGGAAAGGTCAGGTCGGGGTTCTGCGGCGCGAAGTACGCCTCGACGTCGTCCGCGGTGACCGCCTCGAGCGACGGCGGCGACCACTTCGGGTTTCGGTCCTTGTCGATGACCTGCGCGCGGATGCCCTCGACGAGGTCGTGTGAGTTCAGCGAGCCGCACGACGTCCGATACTCCTGGCGCAGCACGTCTTCCAGGGTGTCAAGCTTGGCGGCGCGGCGCACCGCTTCCAGCGTGACCGACAGCGAGACGGGGGAGCGGGTCATGATGAGGTCCGCCGCGTCGTTGGCCGGGCCCCCGCCGTGCCTGCGCAGCGCGGCGACGATGTCGGCTACGGTCTCGCCGGCGTAGCACTCGTCGATCCAGTCCCGTTGCGCCAGCAGTTCGCTCGCTGGCGGCTCGGTCGCGTATGCGGCGAGCGCGGCGTCGATGCCGTCGGCGATGATCGCGGCCTTGAACTCGGCGAGCTTGTCGTGCGGAACGAAGTGGTCGGCGAAGCCCATCGCGATGGCGTCGCCCGCGGCGAACGGCGCGCCCGTCAGCGCCGCGTGGTGGCCGAGCAGGCCTGGCGTCCGCGACAGGATGTAGGTGCCGCCGACGTCGGGGATGAAGCCGATACCCACCTCGGGCATCGCCATCTTCGTGGTGTCGGTGACGATTCGATGGCTGCCGTGCGCGCTGACGCCGACGCCACCGCCCATCACGATGCCGTCCATCAAAGCGATGTAGGGCTTCGGATAGCGCGCGATGTAGGCGTTCATCAGGTACTCGTCCCACCAGAACGAGCCGGCGACGCCGTGGTCGCCGCGGGCGCTGTTGTAGACCTCGACGATGTCGCCGCCCGCGCAGAGGCCGCGTTCTCCCGCTCCGGACAGCAAAACGGCGCGTACGTCGTCGTCATCCCGCCATTCGGTCAGCGCCTGAGAGATCACTGAGACCATCGGGTGGTTCAGCGAGTTGATGGCCTTGGGCCTGTTTAGCGTGATCAGACCGATTCCGCGGTCCACGGTTACTAGGACGTCCTCGTTTTCCGCCACGGCTAAGCAATCTAGTGCAACCCGATCGTGGCCCTGTCGTGGCCAGTTGTAGGTAGGCTTTCCTGTGAAAGACCTGGGAGGTTCTCGCGGGAACCGGTACCTGGTCCGAATCGTTGAGTATGTGTTCGTCAGCAGGCGAACAAGAGCACATGGAGAGGATCCGACGGTGCGCGAGAGCAGCAATCCGGTATTTCGATCTCTGCCGAAGACGCAGGGTGGATATGCCCAGTTCGGGACCGGAGCCGCAGGCGCCGGTGCCGCGGCGGTACACGCCGACCCGTATGTGACGCAGTACCCCGACCAGCGGCAGACCGGGGTTTCGCGTCCGATGACCATCGACGACGTCGTCACCAAGACCGGTGTCACGCTTGCGGTGTTGAGCGCCGTCGCGGTCGTCTCGTATTTCCTGGTCGCGGGCAACGTCGGGCTTGCCTTGCCGTTCGTCATGGTCGGCGGGATCGGCGGCCTCGTCGTCCTGCTCATCGGGATGTTCGGCCGCAAGCAGGACAAACCCGGCATTGTGCTGACCTACGCAGCCCTCGAGGGTCTGTTCCTCGGCGCGATCTCGTTCCTGCTCGCGAACTTCTATGTGTCCGGTGCCAGCGCAGGCGCCCTCATCGGGCAGGCCATCCTGGCCACGATCGGCGTGTTCATCGGCATGCTCGTGGTCTACAAGACGGGCGCCATCCGTGTCACCCCGAAGTTCACCCGCATGATCATCGCGGGCATCTTCGGTGTGTTCGTGCTCGCGCTCGGCAACCTGGTGCTGGCGATGTTCGGTGTCGGCGGCGGTGAGGGCCTCGGCCTTCGCGGCAACGGCCCGATCGCGATCATCTTCTCGCTGGTGTGCATCGGCCTGGCGGCGTTCAGCTTCCTGATCGACTTCGATGCGGCCGACCAGATGATCCGCGCAGGCGCGCCGGAGAAAGCCGCATGGGGTGTCGCGCTCGGCCTGACCGTCACACTGGTCTGGCTGTACGTCGAGATCCTGCGGCTGCTGAGCATCTTGCAAAGCGAATAGCGACGCTTCACTACGAAAGCCCCCGGCATGCCGGGGGCTTTCTCTATCCCCGCATTGACTCTGTACACAGGGCGCGATTGATCCACAGGTTCGCGCCGTAGGCGCAGAGTCAAGAGCAATACGTCGGCCTATGGCGTCAACCTGCAGTCATGGCCAGTGCAGATGAACCGTTTATCGGTAGCGAGGCGTTGGCGCTCGGCTGGCTCAGTCGATACGAGTTGCGTCGGTACTACCGCGCGATCATGCCGAATATCTACCTGTACAACAGGGTTGACGCGTCGCTTCGTCACCGCATCACGGCTGCACACCTGTGGTCGCGGGGCGAGGCGATCGTTTCCGGGTTGTCGGCGTCGGCGATACACGGGTCCAAATGGATCGACGACGACGAGCCCGTTGAGCTGATTTGGCCGAACGCGCGTCCACCGAAGGGAGTGATCACGCGCGATGAGCTATTGCTCGACAACGAAGTTCGGCGGTTCGGCGATCTCGTCGTGACGACGCCGGAGCGCACCGCTTTCGATCTTGGACGGCGTGGTCGGCTCGACGATGCAGTCGCTCGCCTGGACGCTTTGGCCAGAGCCACACAGCTCAAGATCTGCGACGTCGAGGAATTGGCCGCCCGGCATCGCCACACCCGCGGGCTTCGACAACTCGAGAAGGCACTCGATCTCGTCGATGCCGGAGCTGAGTCGCCGCGGGAGACGTGGCTGCGGCTGATGCTCATTCGCGACGGGTATCGACGGCCGCGGACCCAGATTCCCGTCTGGAGCCTCGATGGCCGCCGTCGGTACTACCTCGACATGGGCTGGGAGGACATCATGTTGGCCGTCGAGTACGACGGCGATCACCACCGAACCACCCGCGAACTCTTCGCCTACGAAATCGAGCGTGCTGAAGACCTCCGAGAACTCGGGTGGTTGGTCGTACGGGTGGCCGCCCGAAACCATCCCGCGGAGGTTCTGCGGCGGGTACGGCGCGCATGGGACTCGCGAACCAGTTGACTCTGCGATGTGGGCGCTGATTTCACCGCATTTCGCGCCACAGACGCAGAGTCAACGCGATCAGCTGAGCCGTTCGATGATCATCGCCATGCCCTGACCGCCGCCGACGCACATCGTCTCCAAGCCGAACGTCTTGTCGTGCGTCTGCAGGTTGTTCAGCAGCGTGGCCGTGATCCGCGCACCCGTCATACCGAACGGATGCCCCAGCGCGATCGCGCCGCCGGACACGTTGAGCTTGTCGAGGTCCATGCCGAGCTCGCGCGCCGAGCCCAGCACCTGAACCGCGAACGCCTCGTTGATCTCGTACAGGTCGATGTCGTCAATCGTCATGCCCGCGTTGGCAAGAGCCTTGCGCGTCGCCTCGATCGGTCCGAGGCCCATGATCTCCGGCGACAGCCCGCTCACGCCCGTCGCCACGATCCGCGCCAGCGGCGTCAGCCCCAACGCCTTGGCCTTTTCGTCGCTCATCACGATCACTGCCGCCGCACCGTCATTCAGCGGGCACGCGTTACCGGCGGTGACCGTGCCGTTCGGCCGGAACACCGGCTTCAGCTGGCTGATCTTCTCGTAGGTGGTTCCTGCGCGCGGCCCGTCGTCCTTGCTGACCTGCGACCCGTCCGGCAGCGTCACCGGCGTGATCTCGCGCTCGAAGAAGCCGCTGTTGATGGCCTCCTCGGCGCGGTTCTGGCTGCGCACGCCCCAGTGGTCCTGCTCCTCGCGGCTGATCCCGGTGTACAGCGCGACGTTCTCGGCGGTCTGACCCATCGCGATGTACACATCCGGCAGCACGCCGTCCACGCGCGGGTCATGCCACTCCTCGGCGCCCGCCGACGCCGCCGCCGTACGCTCCTCGGCCTCACCGAACAGCGGGTTGTGCGTATCGGGCCAGCCGTCGGAGGTGCCCTTCGGGAACCGCGACACGGTCTCCACGCCCGCGGAGATGAACGCGCTGCCCTCGCCCGCCTTGATCGCGTGGAACGCCATCCGGGTGGTCTGCAGCGACGACGAGCAGTAGCGGTTCACCGTCGTGCCCGGCAGGAAGTCGTATCCGAGCTGGACGGCCACGGAGCGGCCGATGTTGAAGCCGGCCTCGCCGCCCGGTTGGCCGCAGCCCATGATCAGGTCGTCGATATCCTTCGGGTCCAGCGCAGGCACCTTGTCCAGCGCGGCCCGCACCATCTGGGTGGCCAGATCATCGGGCCGCATGTCGACCAGCGATCCCTTGCCTGCACGGCCGATCGGCGAACGGGCGGTCGCGACAATGACGGCTTCACTCATGACGGCTCCTCGGTAGTGGCTTAGCAGAGAAAACCTAGCTCGCGGGCACCACGATCGGTGCAGGCACCCCAGTGGAGCGCCGCCACAGCCGGCTGACGCCGCCGAGCTTTCCGAGAAGCGAGCCGGTGTCCGAGCCGCGCAACTCCAACGGCGATTCCTGCTCCGCCGTCGAGGCGAAGTCCCCCAACGCATTACACAGCGCGGGCAACAGCTGCTTGGCGGCCAGCGCATAACCGGCCCCCGACGGGTGGAACATGTCCGAGGAGAAATACACGTCCGGCGCCTGCTTGAAGTCCGACGCCAACAGGTCGGCCAGCGGGACCGGGATCCCGCCCGACGTCCGCACGGCAGCCGCCTGCGCGCGCGCCAGCCGTAACCCCCTGGTCCTGGCGATCGTGCGCAGCGGCTGCGGGATCGCGGTGATCACCCCGAAATCGGGGCACGTGCCGACGACGACGACGGCCCCGCTGGCCCGCAGGCGGCGCACCGCCGCGCCCAGCCGACGGGCCGACGGACCGATGCCGTGCAGCCTGGTGATGTCGTTGGCGCCGATCATGATCACGGCCGCATCCGGCGGCGGGCCCGCCACGAACATCGCGTCGATCTGGCCCGACAGCCCTTTCGACGTCGCGCCGACGATGGCCTTCGTGCTCAGCCGGATCCGCTGCCCGGAGGCCTCGGCCAGGTTGCGGGCGATCACCACCCCGGGCACTTCCTCGGCGTTCCGGGCACCGTAGCCGGTGGCGGTGGAGTCGCCGAACACCATCAGGTGCAGGTCGAACGGCACGCCGCGGTGCCAGCGCTCGACCGGACCCCCGCCGGGGCTGTACACGCCGTCGGCGCGTGGCGGGATGTCCCACGCCTTCGGAATGACACGTCGGGCCTGATCAGCCTGTCCGGTGAGGAAGGTACGGGCTCCGACGTAGGCGGAGCCTGTGGACGCGAGCGTGGCCGCCGCCGCAAGGGCGACTTTCGACCGGCGCGGTGCACGAGTACTCACAAATCCAGTTTATTGGCGCAATCTCGAGGTATCCGCGTGGCGAGTGTTGTTCAGCGGTCACGGTGCGGTATCAAGTCCGGTAACGAAAAGGTTTTGTTGATTGTTGAACTGGTTATAGATGTCAAGCTAAGTTACCGAGGTTGGCCAAGCAAAGCGCCACCCGGCGGCATTACGGCTTCGTAGGAAGTGGT
>JAWQNE010000032.1:0-63503 GCA_033741175.1 Mycolicibacterium sp. 120270
GTAGGCCCGTTATCGTGCCGCCTGGAGCCACGCCATTCACCCGGATCTTCGGCGCCAACTCGTACGCCAGTTCACGCACGACGCCAACGACTGCGTGCTTGGAAGCGGTGTATAGCGGGCCGCCACTAGAGGCATAGAAACCAGAGTTGGAGACGGTGAAAATGATGCTAGGCCCATCGCTTTTGAGGAGTTCAGGAACGGCGGCCCTAGCGCCAAGGAGGTAACCCTTGACGTTGACCGCGAAGATTTCATCGAAGGCGCTGCTGAGGTCGGCGCCGTCGAAACCTATCAAGGGGGCGAAGTAGTCAAAGATCCCAGCGTTACCGACGAACACGTCGAGCTTTCCGAAAGCGTCGACCGTTTCGCGCACCGCCCTGACATTGTCGTCATACGCAGTAACGTCACCTGTTACCGCGATGAGCCTGCCGTCGGCGCTGCCAATGGTAGCCAGGTCGCCTTCCGAGCGATCCAAGACACCCACGCATGCGCCCTCGGCCAAGAAACGCTCGACCACGGCCAAACCGATTCCGGCTGCCCCGCCGGTCACCAGTGCGACTTGCCCGGTCAACCAACTCAAACTATTGCCCTCCGGTGGTGTCGCCGTTACAGCTGCTCTTCATTTGCTGATTAGCTTCCTCGTCGCAGAATGGGGGGTCTATCCGCACAGCGCGGTCGAAGCTCCGATTCACGCGGGTCTCACGACCAGGGTTGGAAATTGCGAACGACTGCGTGCGGTCCGCACGCTGAGCAATGCTCGGGCGAGGGCGGTGCAGGATGTGTACGCCAGCGATTCGACGGGATTGGAAGCGGCGTCCCAGACCGCCCGCGGCGACGGCCGTGAGCTCGTGGCCGCATGGCCCGCCAGTGGCCTATGAGGATCGTTTTTTGGAAGTGTGACGCGACGAACGATGGGTTTGGAGGCGTGCCAACTCGTGACGCCACGCGATGGTCTCGTTAAACGCATTCCCTAGGTCAGGCAGCTCTGCTGCATCATCGTCGGGCAAATCAGCCAGAGTGCCACCAGCAGAAGCGATCTGAAGCGACAAACGCGATATCGTGTCGACGCTGATGGCCTGTAGTACGGCCCGCTCAACGGATTCCGCAGCACTAGTGAGGCCGTGGGCCCGCAGAACGACAACCGGCCGGTCCGCCATAGCTGCAACCATTTCCTGGGCGAGTTGCCGATTGCGCACCAAGACCCCTCGCCGATAGACCGGCACGCCATCCGCGGCGAGCCTAAAACCGGGGATGTCAAACGCTCCGACGATCGGCCGGACGCCTAGACCGGCGAGATCGGCGGCAACTACCGCCTCGGGGTGCGCATGGACCACGGCATTGACATCGCGGCGGGTGCGGAGCACTTCGCTGTGCAGTGGCAACTCGTTCGGCGGCTGGTGACCGTCGTCGAGTTCTCCTGGGGCGCCCTCTTCACCGTCCAACGTGACCACCCGGATGTCTTTTGCACGGGTGAACGCGAGTCCTCGCTCGTGCGGACCACGACATCGGATCAGCAGTCGATCTTTGTCGACGCGCAGGCTGATGTGGCCGAGGATGCCTGGCGCCAAACCGCGCGCCGCCAGGACGCGACAGGCCAGCGCGATGGCGTGTCGTTCAGTGTCTAGCCCTTTTGCCGAAGGGGTGGAGCTCATCGCGAGCCTCGGCTGTCGGTGTCGGCGCCGCCCTTGGCGGCGATGCTCAAGTTCGCGGGCGCCTGGTACGAACTGCGATGGGCGCTGCTGGCAGTGCAAATGGCCATCCGTATCGCCTCCTTCCTATCGGTCTCTGTGTGATTGGCCTCTGGAGGCCCCAGGCTGAAGCTGCACCTCCGCCACGGGCCAGTTACTTCCGTTCCGTGACTAGATTCGATTCATCGACCGATAGATCCACTGGAGGATAGAAATCTTTTCTGTAAAACAGAGAGTATGGTGGCGACGCAGTCGGGTCAACCGGCAAAACCGTGCGCCCGCGTGCCTCACGCGATGCCCTAATTAGGGATCTCGGGGTGCGTCCAAGCGACGGCCATTCCCATTAGCGCGCGGGGGATCGGCTCGTAGACGCTGGCCCATGGAGTGTTGCCGCCGACGGCACCGACAGCACATATCCAAGATCTCAGCTCGATGTTGCCAGAGTTGAGCAAGTCTTCACTGGTGAGCTTGCTCAGCTCGTAGCCGTTTCCGGCGGCGAGGACCTTCAGAGTGCGGCGATCGAACTCGTCGTCGATTGAGCCGTGGATACGCGGCCCGTGGTAGGCATCCCACGGAAAGCCGGCCGTGAAGTGTGAGAGCCCACCGGACGCGTAGACACCTATCCTCTCGCCTGCGGGGCGCCGTGACCGCACGGCGTCGCCAATCGCACATCCGAGCGCGAAGCACCGCTTAGGCGACAACGACGGCACATGAACGGCATTGAGGAAGACCAACACCACTGGGACTTCGTGGTCTCCGAGAATGTTGGCCACAATCTCGCCATGGGCGTGTGAGTGCAAGGTTGTCTCACGGAAATCGACGACGGTGGCGACGTCGAACCCCGCCTCGACGGTGTGCTCACTCAAGTCCTTACTGAGCTCGGGAGAGCTTTTCCAGAACCGCGCGGCGGGCAAGAAGCGGTCGGACACTTCGAACCCCGCTCCTGTGTGGATGGCTATCTGGGGCAGTGCAGAACCGTCGAAGTTCTCGTTTTGGTCATCGCCGATGATGATCAGGCAATCGAGTCGGTCGCGTCTAATGCTGTCCCGCAGCCGTTGAAGCCCGTTTTCAATATGCGTGTAGCGCGCCGCGGCGGCGTCGAATGGTTCTTCGTCTGTCTTTGGCGGGCAAGGTGCGTTCTTACCGCGTCGCAATGTGTAGCTTTGCCTGTTCTTTATGCGGAAGCCTTCCCACCTGGGAGGCGGGATGAAAGTGAAGGCATGGGACGACGCGTAACCCGCTACAATCTCACCCACGATTTCTCCTCATCTGAAGTCACAGCGATACCTGGTGGGAGAGAACGACTTCGCGATCTTCGTAGGCCGACTGCAGGATGGCGAAACATACTTCTAGCGTCGCGCGCCCCCAGCGACCGTCGTGCTGAACAGGGCGGTCCTCAGTGATCGCCCGGTGTAGTTCAGCCAACTCTGCGGCCCTGCCCCGCATGGTGCGCGCGACCGGTATTTCCTGCAATCCGTTTTGCCCGTACACCACCAGCCCGTCGGGCGACTGCCTGATCGCGCCGCGTTCGCAGGACACCACGGTCAGGCCGAAGTAGGGGTGGTGGATGATCTCTCCGGGGGCGGAGTAACCCCACAGCTCCTGTGACTCTTCGGTCGTCGTCGCAGCACCGTAGCGGCCCTGTTCCTTCTGAGCTTCCAATGCGACTTCAAGTTGGTCAGGGTTCTGACTGAGCGCAGCGAAGTTATTGGCTACTCGCTGGTTGGCTTGGGGGCTGCGGCGGCCGCCGTCTTCCGCCACCCACGAGTGCAACTCCGCGACGTCGAAGAAAGCTCGCGCGTCATAGACGAGCGTGGCGGAAGCTCCTGATTTGAATCCGAGATGACAGGTGTATCCCCCGACGCATTCCCGGACGTCGTCCCATATTGTCGACGCACGCACTGTTCTGGCCAAACCGCCGACTATTTGCCGCACGATATCGACCTGGTGGGGCCCCTGGTTGAGAACTGGCCCGCTGGTCGAGCGCAATTCCGAAGTCGGCCACGGTCGCCGGTTGAAGTCGTTGAAATTCCAGGTGTTGACCATGAGCAACTCGCCGAGTTCGCCACTGGCTACAAGTTCGGCCATCGCTCGCACCGGCGCATCAAAGCTGTGTGTGTGGCCGGCCATCAGCTGCACGCCCGCTGCCTGGGCCGCCTCGACCATTGCAGTGCAATCGTCGATCGACATGGCCAACGGCTTTTCGACGATCATGTGTTTTCCGTGACGTGCGGCCATTAGCGCATGCTCCCGATGCAGCTCGGGAGGGGTGGCGATGTAGACGACGTCCACGCTTGGATCGGCACACAGTTGCTCTGCGTTCGTGTAGGTCTGGCCGGAGAACTCGGTGGCGAAGCGGGCGAGCGAGTGTGATCGGGTATCGGCTGCCGCCACAACCCGATACGGCAGCGTCGACATGTCTGGGTACTGCTGGAAGATTCGGGCGACTGCCTGACCGATTCCGAGAAATCCTAGGCCGAGCTCGCGTGACGCGACATCTGTCATGTGCGACCTATCTGAGAGCTAGTGAACGACTGGGCATTAGAAGAAGATCGAAATCGCTCGTGGAAGAACGCTATGAGCCAGGGTGATGTCCCGGGCGGCCAGCAGCAGGCCCGAGTCTTCGTCTCGGCGTAGAACGTCTTGTCGTTTGCCGATGAAGAAGCTCTCGTGGCGTTCGTGGCGTACGAGAAACACCATGACGCTGGATCGGACGCTCAGCTCTTGATCGGATACATCGGTGACCAGGATGTCGCTGACTATGCGCTGAGTGATCGTGCGCGGAGTTTCCCCGGGGGCGAGCCCAGTAGCCAGCCGGGCAATTCTCAGCTTCAGCGATTCGTAGTCGTCGTTGAACAACAGAAACGGCGGTAGGCCGTCATCATCGTCGACCGGATGCGTGCTGGACTCTGGGAATGGCATCGTGTATCTGGCATCCGGCGCCAATAAGCCCAGCCACTCGTCCAGCCGCCCATCATCGAGAAGCATGGTCTCCCGCGCATAGAATTCGTTTATTCGCAGCCGCAGTTCCACGTCCAACTGGCTGGTCTCCATGGCTAGGCCGGCTCCGTCATAGTTCGGTGCCAGTGCCGATAGAACTCGCGCTGGTAGGCTTCGCTGATCTGCGGCCTGACATTGCCGGGTAACTCCGCAACCAGCGACTCCATTGGTTCGACGTCCTCGCCGAGTGAGTAGTTGAACGGCACATCCCGGGCGACTCCGGTGTCAAGGGCGTCAGACAATCGTTCGAAGTTTTCGTGATCATCGGGCGTCACGAGACCGGCCGCCGATTGCCGCTGACTCAAGACGAAGACCATGCGTTCCTTGACAGCACGGGGCGCGGAGCTTTCCACCAAACACCACTCCCAAACCTCGGTCAACCGCGGTCCCCGAGGCTGCCACATGATGAATCCCCGACCGTAAAAAGCCGTGCCCATGCCAATCATGCTGAAGTTTGGGAAGATATTGGCTACGTGAAAGCTGTAGGGCTGCACGGGGGATGTCGCCAACCGCTCGTCTTGCAGGCGCTGCCGCTCGGTTAGCCAGTCGACTGCCTCGGTACCCAGCGTTTCGGCTTGGGCGAGATCGTCCTGATAGAAATTCTTACCGACTGCCAGTTGCAGCAACCCATGGGGCGCGCAGCCGTCGAGAACCACGCTGTAGTGCTGCCCCTCGTCTATCGAAAAGTTGATGCGGGCAGTCTGCCCAGCTTTCGACAGTGCGGAAACCGATCCGTGAGTGGCAGCGAAATGGTACTGGTCGCCGCCGAAGTTCTCGGCCAACAACTTCCAGTTGACGGGCATGAGGTAGCGGTGCAGGCCGGGAACGACCTGCAGGCCGTTGGGGTCACAGTCGAGTAGAAAGTTGTCGAGGTACCACAGCAGGCCCTCCCCCAGATATTCTTCCAGCGGTGGCGCCGACTGATCCCAGCAAGCAAAGATAAGTCCTTTGTAGATAGCTACCCGGGGGGAGACGAGGCCCATGCTGGCCTTATCGAACTGCGGCCCGTAGGCGCTCTCGGCTAGCGGAACACTGCGCAGCCGTCCGGCAGTGTCGTAACTCCAGCCGTGATAGCTGCAGTGAAAGATGTTCGCGTTGCCCTTGTCGAACTGACAGACTTTATTGCCCCGGTGCCGACATTTGTTCAGCAGCACACGAACACGAGATTCCTTGTCCCGGCATACGATCACGGCGTCGTCGGCCATATAGGTTGTGCGGAAGTCACCGGGCTTGGGGATCATGGACTCGTGGCCGACGAATAGCCACGACCGCTTGAAGATGGAGTCGAGTTCCCGCTGGTACACCGCCTCGTCGTAGAAGGCCGAGGAGTCTATCGGCAGCGCCGGGCCGGTTTTGGAACCGATTGTCTCCATCAACGTTGCCCTCGGGACTCGCGATCACCTTGAAGATAATTGGTGAGGATTTGGTTGAACTCTTCCGGCCGTTCCCACTGCGGCCAATGGCCACAATCCTCCATCAATGCGAATTCAGCGCCGGGAATTAGCTCGGCTGCCCGCCGTCCGAATTCCACCGTCGCCGAGGGATTGTGACTCGTCCACAGCACGAGCGTGGGCCTGGTCAAGCTGGTCAATCGCTCAGCCGTGAGATTGTCCTCAGCAGTCGCCGCTGAGGGCGGCGCCGTCGCATTCGTCAGTGCCGACCGCGATTCTTCGCTCTGGTAAAGTGCCCACCGCAGCGCCACCAGTTCATCGGTCAGGTCGCGGTCAGGGTGGTGGAAAAGCCAGGCCATCCTCTCCCGCACATTCGCCGGACTGGGGTCAGCCAGGAATTGCCGGGTGACCCGGGCAAGCTCTGCGCGCCCGGCAGCGGTGCGAGCCTCGGCATCGGCGCCGACCTCTAGCGTCAACCGCGCGCCGCACACGTAGATCAACCGGTCGACACGGTCGGGATGTTCCAACGCAGTCCACGCCGCGATCCAACCTCCTAACGACTCGCCCACCAGGTGGGCTCGGTCGATGCCTTCCTGGTCCATGTATCCGAGTAGGTGACTGACATAGTCCTTACGCTTCGGGGCGACCTCACAACCACTGGTGAGACCGTGACCCAACAGGTCTAGCGCATGCACTCGGAAATGACGCGACAGCGCCGTCACGTTGCGGGCGAAGGCTTCGGCGTGACCGCCTCCCCCGTGCATGAGAATGAGGTCCGGACCTTCCCCTGCCTGAATTGTCCTAGTTCGGATGCCATCGACATACACGAAGCGTGTCTCCGCCCCAAGCAAGCTCACACAAATCGAAGTGTCTTTGAGCAACCTCGGACGTCCTCTCAGCAAGTTCGGTAACAACGTTTTACCACAGCTTCCGAATATCTGCAAGATAGAAATTTAGGTTTCTCTGTAAATGGACTTGCTAGGGAAGCCGGCGCAGCGGTGCGGCTGCCGACGCAAACATCGACCATCATCCACGCAGTTCTTCGCTGCGGTCGTGCCGCGTCGTATCAACGATTCCCCTGTGTCGCAATGTCATTCGACACGTTACGACCAACGCTGAACGCCACACTGGAACCCCCACGTGACACGTAGAGGACGCAACCTAGCCGCCGAGCGAATCTTCTTCTCGGCAGTGCTCATTACCTGAGTGCAGCCGATATGACCGGCCAGCTCGAGCCGTAGGTATGCGAGGCGAGAACTGCCGAGCGGGCGTCAGGGCGCGCCCCGAAACTCCATAGCTAAGTACCGAGGTAATTTTGAAGGCGCTCAACGTTGTAGAAGTCGTAGCATCGCCCGGTCAGTTCGAGGATGGGGCCCAGTCCATATCGGCGGTCACAATCTTTCGTCCGGCTACCGATCAGGAGGTGCGCTGGCCGTTCGGATAATTCTCCAAGCAATCTATAAGTTCATTCAGTCGTGCGAGGAGCTGCTGCCTGTGTCGCGGGTTGATACCGGCAAAGAGTCCCTCGAGGAAGTCGTAATGACCGGGCAGAAACTCGGTCATGAACTGATCCCCCTTCTTCGAAATCGCGACCACTACCGAGCGCCGATCGCGGGGATTCATCTTGCGCGTGACCAACCCAGCCTTGGTCAGGCTGTCCACCACGCTCGTCAGGCTGGCTTGGCGTACAGAAATCGAATCGGCCAGTGCGCCCATCGTGATCGGCCCGTCGGCCCGCTTGAGGACGGTAAGAACATTGAACTGGCTCATCGAAAGGTCAACAGGCGCAAGTTCATCGACGGCTACCCGACCGAACGCCGTCACGGCACGGTAGAGCGCAAGCGGGAGCGCCAACGACGAGGGATCGTGATCAGGTCCCGCTTCGCGGGTCTTGGCCGCGACCTGTTGGGCCATCGTCAACTTCTCGGTAGTCATGACGTCCCTTGCAACGTTGATCAGCGTTTTGGCATACATCTCCGGCGGTATTGATCATGATCATACCGGCAAACGGCCAGTGGTCTTTCTTTACGTTCGCCGATATTCGGCGATTTGCAATTCAGCTAGCTATACAGCGTGAGCGCCTTACTGTCACGGCGTGGAGGTTGACTTCGGAGGCATCGACCGGATTCGTTTAAGAAGTTCTGTGCTCTCGGGATAGGCACGGTCGCGAAACTCCGAGGCCGCAACGCTTTGGAAGAAGTCAACGACGACCGCAAGCGTTCTACTGCGGATACCGGCGTTCGTCGCCATTCTCTCCGCCAGCGCGGAGTCTTTTTCGATGGTGCCAGCGGGTGCGCGGCTACGAACGAACTCAGTGTCGTGACGGAAGTACGCTGCCGCCGTAGTGAGACCCGAGTCCCCTCCGCTGCACTCAGCGATCGCTTCGGCTACCTCGCTGGCCTCTAACCCCATCGCCTCAGCAATTAAAAGGGCTTCCGCAGAGGCGAGGTACCAACTGTACTTGACATGCTGGTTGAGGAGCTTGGTGGCGTAGCCCGCACCTCGTTGGCCGCAGTACACCAAGGTGCGGGCCACGGCGGCAAGGACATCGGCATCAGGGCCGAGCACCCCGCGCGGCCCTCCGACCAGAACGGTCAGGTCCGGCGCCTTCCGGCTAACGGGGCAATCGACGAAGCGCCTCCCAACCGCGTCGTAGGCCTGCCCGATGACCGCGGCAACCTCAGGGTTACACGTCGACATATCCAGCAGGGCGGCCCCTTCGGGAAGGCCGGCCAGCACACCTCGCTCCGACCCGAGCGCCACCTCCAGCACCTGAGTCGGCCCCGGCAGGACCGTCAAAACGACGTCACACGCGCCAGCCAGCTCACGCGCGTCCCCAGCGGACTGGGCGCCTAGCTCTACAACTGGGCGTAACACGTCAGGCCGAATGTCGAAACAAACTACCGAATGGTCCGTCGCGAGAAGTGACGCTGCCAGGGCGGAGCCCATACCGCCTAAACCGATCACGCCGACCCGCCTCATGACACCGACCCCCGAATGTCGGGTAGTAAACCGACTACCGACACAGTCGGCAAATGGCAACTGCGGCCCGGTGATTCAACCGACGGCTATCCCAGCGCCGGATCGGCGAATTTGACATTGTTTCGCTTGGCAGCCTCGATAAGGGCCTTCACGTCGCCAGGGCCGTTCGAGGTTTGATCCACATCTGAGAAGAAATCAAGCGCGCCCCCCGGGAAAGACGAGGTCGTAAGCCACCGGGCGCCCTCAGAGAGAACGCGATAGGCGTGCACGACGCCAGCCGGCACCCGAATCGCCTCACCCACCTGCAGGGTCGTTTCTTCGCCGCCGCGGCTCACCCACAGTTCGCCCTCGAGCACCACATAGCTTTCATCCCAAGGGTGTTGGTGCGGTGGAGGTCCAGATGAGTGCGGAGCGCGCACATCGAACATCTGATACCCGTCGCCGACGAGAAGCGGGCGCATTTCCTCTGTCATCACTCGCAGGGCGGTCACATCATCGGCACGCCGCTTCGGTTGGAGCGAAGTAGACATTCCAGCTGCCCCCTCGTTGGTCGCGCACCACTGCATTATGTTTAGAGAACAATATATTTTCGCGTACTGAAGGTCAAGAGTTCAAGGATAGGGTCCCGCTTCATAAGATGATCGAGAGGTTCTTGGCGAGCAGCACCGATTGGTCGAGGAGTAGCCGGCGACGGCACAGTTGCCAGTCACCAGCGACACGGCGCAACCGGTCCTTACGCCGACCGACCAGCAGATCAGTCTCATCGGCGACCCGGTTTCGATACACCAGGAACCGGCAACTCACATCGACTTCCGCGCCGTCCATCCCCTCGATGCGCACGTTGGTGACCAGGTGTGACACTCGCGAGACGGGTTCTTCGGCCCAGTGCAGTCCTGTCATCAGCTGCGCCACCCGCAAAGCGACGGTCTCCTTCGTCTCGTCGAACCAGCAGATGTCGTTACCTTCCTGAGTCTGCTCCAGCTCCGCGAGGTCGTCGTAGGCGACGTTCGCCCGCAGTGGAACGGAGTACCCGTAGTCTTCGGTGAGCAGACCAAGCCACTCGGAGTAGCGCCGTTCGTCGAGCAGGTCGGCTTCCCGATTGAGGAAATCGGCGATTTCGGCCTGGAGCAGCAACTTCTCAACCACATCCTGCCTCGTCGCAATTTCATCGCCTCTCGCTCGGCTCACGACTGTGCGGCTCTCTCGTCGGATTTGGCAAGCTCGGTCAGTTGAGGCCACGAGAGGTTGTCGATGAACTCGGCCCATCGCCGGTAAAAGGCGCGTGCATTCACCTCGCCGGCGATGGGCTGGTGGGAATGAACAGCCTTGTCGAGCGCACTGGGAGTTTCCTTACCCAGTCCCTGCTGATAGTTGTAGGGATAGCGTCGGGCTATCACGCCCTGGCTGGCCTGCGTCGCGTAATTCCAGTTCTCCATATCGTCTTGCTCCGTCATCCCTCCGGGACCGGAGTAGCGCATGTAATAGCGTCGCAGCCAATCACGTACATAATCGGGTGCGCTCTTGTCGATGAGGTACCAGCGCCACACCTCGGTTTCGGTCGGGCTGATCGGGTGTGACACCAGAATCGTCCTCGGAAAACCGGCGGAAAACGACATGTTGGGGAACATCGTCGCTGGGCCACGACCACCGAGCTGTCTGCCCTGCGCCTCCAACCGCTCTTTACGGAGTGCCCAGGCCTGGGAGAAGTACTCACTCAAGGCCGGTTCTTCGGCGAACTCAGGATAGGCGATCTCATACGCCAGGTTGTCCGATGCACCGTGACCCGTACGAAACGACGTCTTCACTCGGCCTTTCGAGAAACCACCCTGATCCTGTCGTTCACCGTGGCGCCGCGAATTCCTCCCGCCCGGGCCAATACCCACCTGCTCAACCGAGGCATGAGTCGTCGCCCCGTGATAGGTATCGCCGAGAAAATTCTCTGAAACGAACTTCCAATTCGACCTGATGCGCCACTTCTGCACTCCGCGGAACACCTCCGTAGCGCCCTCGGTGCCATCGAAAGCATCGGCCAGGTTGTCCAGCCAATAATGAAAGTCACCGACATACTCGTCGAACTCCGGGGCAGCGGGATCCCAGCACGCGAAGATCAGGCCCTTGTAATTGTGCACCTTGGCAGCGCTGACAAGCCCCCAACTCGCTTTATCAAGGTCATTACCGTAGGCCATGCCCTGCTGCGGCACACCGTGCAAATCTCCTGGAGTGGACACCAGCGAACCGTCCATCGAGTACGACCAGCCGTGGTAGGGGCAGGTGAACTGAAGCGCACGGCCCTCGTCATAGCGACACACGGCCATACCCCGATGTCGACACGAATTCAGCAGGACATTCACACCACCCTGCGCGTCACGGGTCAACAGCACCGGATCCGAACCCATCCTCGACGAGAAGAACTGACCCGGCGCAGACACCTGCGAGGCATGACCCACAAACAACCAGGTCCGCGGAAACAAACACTCGAGCTCACGGTTGAATACCGAAGCATCGATGAAGATTTCCCGACTGATCTCCCCGCGAACGACATCGACGAGACTACGAGCGGTCCGATCCGCACCGCCTGAAGTACTCATTTCTAGCGTCATCGGTACCTTTCCTTTGCTGTAATGCCCGAGCCACCCGTAGACAGCCGTAAATCAGATCGCCACAAACCGTCACCCCGTCTGCCAAGTGTCGATCTCACGTCGTACCTCGCAGGTAAACCAAAGTCGGTTGAGCGGCAAGCACATTCGGGAAACGACTCGTCTCCACCATGTATTGACGCATTGACCCCCTGGTATTTGCGCCGTTCACGGCCGTCTCGCTCACACCATTTCGAGACGTAGAGCCGAGACGGGGCAACTGCGAATTGCTGTGACGATCCGTGCCTCATCGCTCTCGGCTACCGTGTCATCAAGAATGACAACGGTTCCCGCATCACCGATGTCAAAGATGTCGGCCGCTGCGACGACACAGTTCGCGTAACCCTGGCAGACTTCCTCGTCCGCCTTGATGACACTCAAGGGAACCCTCCTTCTCCTACAGAACTCTGATTAGCATTGCTTTTCCCATCGAGCGTGATGGTTGCAATCCCTTGCACCGCTTGCCGATCCCCAGCGAAGACGCCGAATTGGAGATCAACGGCTTCTGCGCCCGCCTGCGCATGCTTGCCGGTCACAGTCCATCGCGCCTGCACCACATCGCCCGGGTGAATCGAGGCACTCATCTTGAATGGACCGAGGTGCACCAACCTGCCGCCAAGGCCCATCCAGCGACGAAGCCCGGTCTCGAAAAGGGTTTCCAGGCCACGAGTATTGAAGATGATGTCCGGCAGCCCCGCGGCATGCGCGGCCGCGGCGCTGTGGTGTATCCCGGAAAACATGCGATCCGCGGCAATGTTCATCACAATGCGTTGGTAGGTCAGGGCCAAAGCCGGTCCGCGCACTTCAGCACCGACCTCAACGTCGTCGAACTCAAGTGGCGTGGTCCAATCGACACGGATATCGGTATCTTGCACTTGAAGTGGGCGGGGACCTCGGTCGCCCTGCTGGGTGCGTGCGGAAGTGCCGGGCTCATGCCGAGGCGTGGAGGCGTCGTAGTTGAAGACGGTATTTCGGTTGAGCGCGACAAGTTCTCCAGAATCCTTCAAGTACTCTGATTCGTATTGCAGGAAGATTCCGGTACCGACCCGGGTTCGCTTCTGCTCTACCGAGATTATCGTCGTAGTCCCGTGCAGCCTGTCCCCGAGGTATAGCGGTGTGTGGTACTGCCACTCGCTACTGACGTTGACCGATCGGCTGAACGGCAGAGCCAACGTGTCGGTGATATTCCCTGTCATTTCCTGCCCGTCGGCCAGATAAGGACTGGGCTGGCCGGGTGCCCAATACGGCGGTAGTCCCCACAGCGGAGTCATTGTCACCGGAGCCACGACGCCGAGGTAGCCGTGTGACTTCGCTGCCGCCTCGTCGTCATGCAGCGGGCAGGAAAAGGTGAAAACCTCTAATTTGCGGCGGATATCATTTTGCGTCACCGAGTCGGCGCCGCGGAAGCGGATCTTCTCACCGACACGATCGCGTAACTCGTCAGCGGCGGTCATTGCCCCGCGCTTCCGCAGTGGACAGCCGAAATGCCGGTAGCACAACATTATCGGCGACGTGCACGTAGACAACCTCGACGGCCGCATCCGCCAGCGTCGCTGTCCGGTCGGCAACTTCGTCCACTATCCGTGCCACCATCCGCACACCCTCATCCATTTCGACGACGGCACACACGAACGGGACTTCCTCGTCGAAACCGGGATGCAGCGCGCGGTGAATAACCGTGAAGCTGAATACCACTCCCCTACCCGACGACCTCTGCCAAGACCATGCGTTACTGCCGCACCCGACGCACGCCAGGCGAGGAACATGACGCCAACGACCGCAGCTTGAGCATCGCTGAAACGACAGCTCTTGACGTCGGCAATGGCCGTAGAACTCCGCCGTGAGACCTTCCAGGGATGGCAGTGGCGGTGTTGCGACATCCGCTCCCATTCGTGTCACACCGGGCCTCTCGTGAACCCGCCGGTCACGACGCTGTCACCGACGCAATATGGCGAGAGCACCTGAACCCCATCCGCCGCCCATACCGGTCACTACCGCCAACTCCGCATTGTGGACCTGCCGCTCCGCTAAGCCCCCGCGCAGCTGCCGCACCGCCTCGACCAGATTGTTCATCCCCTGCACGTGCGCTTCGGACAGCAAACCGCCGTTGAGATTCGTCGGCAACGAGCCGTCGGCGGCGATATGCCCGTCGAGCACGAAACCCGCTGCTTCGCCGGCCTTACAGAACCCGGTCGCTTCGATCTGACGCAACACGTTGATCGTGAAACTATCGTAAACCTCAAACAGATCGATATCAGACGGGGCGACACCAGCGTCGGCAAATGCGCGCGGCGCCGCCTCGGCAAGCCCGATCTCCAACGGGTCTGCCCTGTTGGCGAATTCATCGACGGGAAATGGGCGCCCTTCCGCCACACTCATCACAAACACCGGCCGGTGCGGACCGTCCGCCGCACAATCGGCCCCTGATACCACCACTGCAGCTGCCCCGTCGGTTTCCAAACTGCAATCGAACAAACGAAACGGCGTACTGATCGGTGGAGAGTCGAGATATTCCTTCATCGTCAACTCACGGCCGCACATCACCGCATTCGAGTTGAGCTGCGCGTTAGCGCGAAACGCAACTGCCACGGCCCCCAACGCTTCAGGCGGCACGTCGTACTTCCGGACGTATCGGTCGGCCACGAGCGCATACTGGTGCACAGCCGACACCGCGCCCTGTGGGGCGTAATAGTCCCGAACAACCTTGCCTATCGCCATCTCCGCGCTCGACGCCATCCCGCGAGCACGCGGACCGGAGTACCCACACCAGCCCGCGGCAATGAGGACACTACGCGCGACGCCCGACCACACCGCCATCGCCGCAGTGGCCAGACCCGCCACACTTGCCGCCCCTCCGGTATGGGATGTCACCGCGTAACGAAGTTGTGTCAGGCCGAGATTCGCTACGAAGTCTTCGGCCGTGCCACCGTTAATGGGGCAGATGATTCCATCAATCTCACGAGGCGACATCCCGGCATCCGCAATCGCGGCACGGGCTGCTTCAAGTTGCAGGCCAAGGTCTGTTGCCGACTCAGTACCACCACGACGGTAGACCGTATGACCAACGCCGACGATGCAGGCCTTGTCGCGCAGCGCAGTCAATGCCCGGGAACCTCTCCGTCGACGTCGACCGCCCCGACGACACCCCTAGATACCAGGGCCTCGTACTGCGAGTCGGCCAAGCCGAGCCACTCAGTCAGCACCGTTTTGCCGTGGATCCCGAGACGGGGCCCGGTGCTGCGTATGGATCCGGGAAAGTTCGTCAGCCTCGGCACCACCCCGGTGACACGGACCGGACCCAATTCCTGATCAGCGACCTCGACGAGGCTCTGGCGAGCCGCGAACGTGGGACTTGAGAACATCTCTGCCGGTGTGAATATGCGCGCAGCAACGACGCCCGCACTCGCGCAGGCCTTTTCGACAATATCGGAGTTGTTTTCGGCGAACCACTTCCGAACCATCTCGCCGAGCTCTTCGCGGTGCAACATCTGCAGTTCCTGAGTCGCGTACTTCGGATCGTTGCGCAGAGTCGTGCCGCCCAACAGGTCGAGAAGGCTCTGCACTGACCGCACGGTGCCGGTCGCCACGGTGTACCACACCCCATCGCAACTGAGATAAGTATCTGACACCGGCGACGGGCTGACCTGGAACTGGTTGCCCTGACGCTCGGCAATAAAGTTCAACTGGTCGTAGAGGATGACCTGCCAGTCGATACCACGAAACAGTGATTCGTAGAGAGCCAGATCGATACATTCCCCATCGAAGCGAGTCCCGATCACTTCACGTTTGAATAGTGCTCCGGCAACAGCGAATGCACCCATGATTCCTGTCGTCACATCGCCCAGGGAGAAACCGAAGTGTGTCGGTGGTCGGTCAGGGTGGCCGGTGATGTGTACCGCTCCGCTCATAGCCTCCCCGACCCGTCCGTATCCCGGCTTTGCACTCTCCGGGCCGATCTGGCCGTACCCAGAAATCCGCAACATGATCAGCCGCGGGTTGGCTGCGTGCAGTTCCTCCCATCCCAGTCCCCAACGCTCGAGCGTTCCCGGACGGAAGTTTTCGATCACCACGTCTGCGCGTTCGACCATTTTGCGCACCAGCGCTTGCCCCTCGGGGAGGCGCAGATCGATAGCCACGCTTGACTTGTTCCGGGCCGCGGACTTCCACCAAAGGTGCACTCCGTCTTTCGTGGGACCGGACCCGCGCAACATGTCGCCCGAGCCGGGGTCTTCGATCTTGATGACCTGTGCTCCGAAGTCGCCGATCAACGACGCAGCGAAAGGCGCCGCGATCACGTGCCCCAGCTCGAGGACCGTGAGACCGTCAAAGAGGCTCTCCATATTCGCGGACACTTAACTCCTTTGGTGCGACGGCTGATATCCACTGCGGGGTACCGGTCGCAGCTATGCCGATGGGTCGATCAGTATTTTTATGTGTGCATCGCGGTTGATGCGCAATTCCTCGAAACCCTCACTGACCACGGCATCCAACGGGATCTCATCGGTGATCAGTTCACTTAGGCTGAGGGCCCCAACAGAAATCAAAGTGAGAATTGCCGGAACCTGACTTTGGGCTTCGTAGCAAAACGAGAAGCCGATATTGGCTTCGCGCATGATGCTTCGATTGATGTCGATACCAGCCGGAGCCTCCCAAATCGCCACGACCATCAATCGACCGCGGGGGCGCAGGACGCTCAACGCCGCGTCAAGCGCGGGTTGTACGCCCGCAGCGTCGAAGGCGACATCGACGCCGTTTCCGTGTGTCAACGTCTGAACCACCTCGACTGCATCCTCGACCAGAGGATCGATTACGCATGTAGCCCCGACCCGGTGGGCGGCGACGCGGCGGGATGCCGAAACCTCACTGACGATGATCTGAGTCGCACCTTGAGCAAGGCAGAACTGCACAAGGGCAAGGCCGATCGCGCCGGCACCGGCAATGAAGACGGTCTCACCCGCTGCCAGCCGGCTACGGCGAACAGCGTGGTACGCCGACGCGATCGGTTCGACGACGGCAGCCTCGACGAGACTGATGTCATCCGGGATGTGAAACAACGCCTTCGCCGACACCGAGGCGTAGCGGGCAAGTGCCCCGTTGAGAGCGAAGCCGATGAAACCGACTGTCCCACAGAGTGCTTCAGCGCCCTGTTTGCAGGAGCCGCATTCACCGCAGCCGAAAACACCGACGCCGCAAACCCGGTCACCTTCGGTGAACTTGTGCACGCCGGGCCCGACGCCGACCACCGTCCCGGAATATTCGTGCCCCATGACGACCCCTGGCGCAGCATGCATCGGACCGGCGATGTACTCGTGCAGGTCTGTGCCGCAGATCCCCGCTCGGGCCACCTCGATGACCACTTCTCCCGCACGTGGACTCGGATCGGGAAGTTCTTCGATTCGCACGTCTTCGCGACCGTGATAAACAGCTGCGCGCACCTACCGGCCTACCTTCAGGACGGACCCGGATTCTTTCGGCAGCACCGACTTTCGTTGGCCGGAGTCTCGGCGGAGGTGCCGCCAGGTTGATGTCAAGCTCACCGGCACCTTAGATCCAGAATGACAGGTTGTGCGTGGGCAACGTGGTGTGATCCAGCAGGATCTCGCGCTGGACCAGTTTCCAACCCCCCTCGTCGCGACGAATAATGTCTCGGCGCTCGGCAGAGACTGTCTCCGCCTTGGCCTCGTCCGCGCGCGTGCGCACCAGCAATGCATTCGAGGTGACTCGGTACCGACCGTCACCGTCACCAGACCTGACCCTGACGTTGGTTATGAAGTGCCGGATCCGCGAGGGAGGATCCTCAGCCCAATCCGACGACGTTCGGTGCCGCTGAATACGCATTTTCAGGCTCGTGTAGTTATCGTTCAAGTGCATGGAGCGCTCAGAAAACCCCGGTCCCCCTGCTCTCCGAAGCGTCTGACGGACGCGCGCGAAATAGTGCACATCGGGTGCCAGCAATCCCAGCCACTCCTCGAACTCATCGCGATCCAACAGATCAGCCTCGTCGAAAAGGAAGTCTTCGATTTCCTCACGCACCTCCCGCGAAACCCTCGCAGCTTGAGGTGGATCCTGGGGCAGCGTTGTCGTCATACGTTCTCATCCCTTCTCGGGGTGGCCAGATAGTCGAAGTACTGCTTCCAGTACTCGCGCTGATTTTGTTCGGCGTAGCCACTGGCCAACGGTCGTCCCGGACCCAGCCACGTTGGATCAGGGGCCAAGTTGTCCAGTCCCATCTCCACGTTCAACTCCACGCCACCAGCCAACTCGCCGCGGGTTCCCTTGGTAATAGCCTGGAATATCTCGGCGTCATCCTGCTCGAAGACGCCCCCAACCCCGAACGTCCGAACATAAGTCTCAAACGACTGTTGCTTGAATTCTTCGGGCGCATTGCGCTCCACGAAGAACCACGACCACACCTCCATGCGCGCCGCGTCCAGAGGACGCCATTGCCGCAAGGTCAGAATGGGCACCGGCATAGATTCGCCGTCCTTGGCGATGAAGGCGTTCAAGAAGGACAAGTTCGGGAACACATTGCCATGAATGAACATTGTCCGTTTCAGCATCTCGCCATGGACGTCATCGCCGTAACCTTCGCTGAGACCGGAGACGATTTCCTCGGGATAGCCCATATACGGTGGTGCGGGTATGCCGGGGGGTGCGCCTAAAACGCCCGCCCCGTGCCCCCCCGATAGGCTGACGTGCGCCGGCGAAACGGCCACATTATCGGGCGGTAACAACCCCAACTCGCACATGGAGCGGTGCGTCATGACCGTGTGATAGCCGTCCCCAACAAAATTGTCAGCGCCTGTCTTCCAGTTCGCGTCAATCACCCAACGCTGCGGAGCCCCCCACACCTGAATGCCGGCCGCGCTCTTACTCATCATCAAGTCGAGATACCAGCGCATATCCCCGAGGTACTCATCCAGCCCTGGGGCCTCATCTGACACACACCCGAAAACGAGGCCCGCGTACGAGTCGAGCATCGGCAGAGCGCGCAACCCTAGCCGACTCTTGTCGAACGCAGCACCGTAGACGGCCTGCTGCGCAGGTATCGCGATGAGATCACCGTTGTTTCGATAGGTCCAACCGTGGTACGGGCACTGGAACGCCGACTCATTCCCCGCCTCGGTTCGGCAAAGCAGCGTGCCGCGGTGCCGGCACGAGTTCGACATCGCCCGAATCGTCATATCCTGCTGCCGCGCAACAATAATAGAGTTATCAGCGATGTAGCGGACAACATAATCGCCTGGATTAGGGATCTCGTCTTCGTGGCAGAGAAACTGCCATGTCCTGCCAAATACTCGCTTTAATTCAAGCTGGTAGAGCGCCGCATTAGCAATGAGAGACGCAGGGAGGCGGCCCTTCAGGATGGAGCCGCGCGCATTCTCTAATAGTCGCATTGTCGTCGCATCCGGCGCCATCGAATTCACCAGGCGCACCTTCCTGTCGATTCCTGCCTGCAGAAACATGAGCACTCACGTGAGCTACACCACTGCGAAGTTTACATAGGACAGCAACTGTTTGCAAGCTATTATTTAGGCTACCGTGGTACCTGCAGCGCTAGGTGGCATCCCTGCAGACCTACGTCGGGGCACGTCAGGATTAACTGGGTATTGCTGAATTTCATTTGGCCCCTGGAAACTCGGCGACGAAGAACACGCTAACTTCGAGGATGATCGGTGGGCTCGATGGCCGAAGTCCATCACCACCACGTAGGGGCGCGCCTAGTTCAAGCCGTCCATGCGCCGACTGGTGGACTGACAGCCGTTCGTTCAGCGTTCACGCCGCGGTGTTTTGGCGGGAGCGCTGATTTTGGCTATCGCGACTCGCAGAGCCTTTAGCTCGTTACTATCAAGTGCGGCAAGCGCTTCGGGAGCCGGGTCGACGATCCCATGGATCGTGGCCACGATCGACCAGCCGCGGTCGGTCAGTGAAACCACTTTGCACCGCCGGTTGGTGGGAACAGTCTGACGCATGACTAGCCCGCGGTCCTCCAGATCGTTTACCGCCACCGTGGCCGCCGGGGCATCGATTGTCACGGCTTGCGCGACCTCTTTGACGGTCATCGAACCACGGGCCAGCCGGAGCAGGATTCGGATGCGACTGAATGGCAGGCCCGTTTGGTCGGCGGTCGCTCGCCTCCAGCTGTCGCGGTTGTCGGTGACCAGTGTGGTCATCACGCGCCAGACCTCATCCGCTTCTGCATTATGCGACACCGGCAGCCTCCCGTCGCGGATCGGTTCCTGCGATCAGCGGCGCTAGGTGCTCAGCTGAGCGCAGCGCACGCTTCGACGTCGAGTAGACACCGAGCGCGATAATTAGCACACCAACTCCGGCGAACACCAGCCAAAGCGGCCGGGCGGAGACCGCGAAATCGACGTTGGTGTCGCCCAATGCCGTACCAGCGACCGAACCGCAAAGGGCCACACCGATTCCCACGCCCACCTGTCGGCTGGTGGACGTGATTGCCGCTGCCCCACCGGCACGGTCGATTGGCATACCGCTGACGGCCGCGTTCGTGATCGGTGCGTTCACCATTGAAGTGCCGATGCCGAAGACCGCAAAGGCGGCCAGCATCTGCCATTGCGGGGTAGCGTCGCTCAACTGCGCGAACATTAGAGTCGCGGCGGCAATCAACGCCCCGGCGATCATCAGCGACGGTCTGGCACCGAATCGCCCCACCAGCCGGCCAGACAGAGGCGAGAAAATGAGTGCGCCGACGGCGACGGGCAAAAACATCAGGCCCGTGTGCACCGCGGAGAGCCCGCGCTCCCCTTGCAAATACATCGACATCATGAATACGAACGCGCCCCATGCAGCGAATGCGCACACCGCGATGGCCGTCGCCGAAGCGAACGGGATGCTGCGGAAGAATCGCAGCTCGACGAACGGGTCGGGGCGGCGTGACTCGTAGCGCAGGAAAATCGCGAACGCAATGGCTGAGAGTCCGCATGTGACGACGACACGCGTGTCGGTCCAGCCCATTCCTGGCCCCTCGATGAGCACGAAAACCAGTCCGAACAGGAAGGCCATGCCCAGGCCCAAGCCGATCAAGTCGACGTCGCGCATGGTGACCGACTTGGATTCGGGAACGAAGACAGCGGTCAATAATACGGCTACTGCGCAGATCGGCACGTTGATCCAGAACACTGCTCGCCAGTCGACGTACTCGATAAGTATTCCGCCCACGATCGGACCCAACGCCATCGAGATGCCTACGACGCCCCCCCATATGCCGATCACACGTGCGCGCTCCACTCTGCCGGTGAACACCTGCGTGACGATCGACAATCCAGCAGGGGTGAGCATCGAGCCGCCGATAGCTTGCAGGAAGCGGGCGCCGATCAGCGTTTCGACGTTGGGAGCCACGCTGCAGAGTAGGGAGGCCGATGCGAAGACCATCAACCCGATCTGCAATGTGCGCCGCCGGCCGAATCGGTCGGCCGTGGCACCCGAGAGCAGCAACAGCGAGGCCACCATCAAGGTGTAAATGTCGACGAGCCATTGCATTTGCGAAGGCGACGCCGAAAACTCGGCGCGGATGCTCGGGATTGCAACGTTGACGATCGTCACGTCAGTCGACACAATCAGCACGCTCATGCAGCAGGACGCCAAGACGAAGGCCTTACGTCGGCGGCTCAGCTGTCCGACAGCACTTTCATTCACAGAACTACGACCCCTTCGCTGCGGTGTCCGGCGGTCACCGCTGCCCGACTTCGGTGCGGTGGACCTCGAACGCGTCGCGTCACATTGAAGCTTCGGTCACCTACTTACTAGGTCTGGGAGGCGACTAGACGGTGCTCCGAATCCACTGCTACGCATTGACATTCGCCGATCCGTGTCCGACCGGGGATGGACGCGCCTTATTCCATGGTGACGGTTACCGCCTTGACTTGTGTGTACGACAGCAATTCCTCCGTAGATTCTTCCGATCCAACGCCTGATGACTTCCAGCCTCCGAATGGCAACCCCCAGTAGTGGCGTGCGCTGCCATTAATCCAGACGTAGCCGGCATCAAGACCAGCAGCCATGCGGTGACCCTGGCTTAAGTCGTTGGTCCACACCGCGGCGGTCAATCCGAACTCGACGCTGTTGGCGACTTGAACAGCCTCGGCTTCGTCGCGAACGGTTAGCACCGAAAGAACGGGCCCGAAGATCTCGTCGCGGGCGACGGCGGTTTGTGGTGCCACGTCGGCCAATACGGTCGGTGCGACATACCAGCCTTTGGGCCCAACCCCCTGCGCGCGTCCCCCACCGGTAAGCACGCTGGCGCCGGCCGCCCGTCCTGATTCGATGGCCTGCAGCGACTTTGAGTATTGCGCTTGGTCGATGACGGGTCCCATGTCTGTGCCGTCAACGAGCGGGTCGCCTACCTTGATGGCAGCGACTTGATCGACGACCAAGTTAATAACCTCGTCAGCGATCGCTTCGTGCAGCAGCAGTCTGCTTGTTGACCCGCATGATTGGCCGGCTGTGGTGGTGAAGTTCATCCCTACGACGGCGCTTTTGGCAGCCGCCTCCAGGTCGGCGTTGGGCATGACGATCATGGGGTTCTTGCCGCCGAGTTCCAGCGTGACGTATTTGACGCCGTGCTCGGCTGCCAAGCGCTGAATATGGCGGCCCGTGCCCGGGGAGCCGATAAAGCCGATTCGCCGGACTAGTGGATGAGCGACCAACGCGGCGCCGGCAGTCGCCCCATGTCCGGTTACCACCCCAAATAGGCCTTCGGGCAGGACCTCCCTGGCGAGCTCGGCGAGCCGGATGGCCGACAACGGTGTCTGATCGGGAGCTTTGAGCACCACGGCGTTTCCCGCCATCAGCGGAGCGGCGATCTTGGCTCCTGCAAATAGGACAGGATGATTGAAGGGCACGATTCGAGCAACCACGCCGTACGGTTGCTGCAGCGTGTAGTGCAGGTTCGCCGAGAGAGGGATAGTCCGCCCGCCGAGGTTGAGCGCGCCGTCTGCCATCAGCTCCAACACGTCGGCCGCCCAAGTGACATCGTCGCGCATCGCAGGCAATGGAAAGCCGCCGTCAACGGCGTCGAGCAGCGCGAGTTCTTCGGTGTGATCGCGCATGAGTGTCGCCAAAGCCCGCAGCGCGGTGGCGCGCTGGCGAGGCGTCCGCAGCGCCCACTCGCGTTGAGCGGCATGTGCAGTTGTCACCACCCTGTCGACATCTTCGCCGCTGCAGTCGGGCACCTGGGTCAGCACGTTGCCGGTGCACGGGTCCTCGACGTCGTAGACGCTCTGGCTCTGCAAAGTCGCGGCACCTAGGGGTAGCGTCCACGTTCTCATGACTGCACTGCGTGCGTCGTCTACCACTCGTAGCCTCCTTGACAGTTGACACGTGCCCCAATGTTTGTACGTGTCCTCTTGCTAGCAGATCGGATCTCCGCAATGCAGAGAGTTTAGCTCATCGCAGGTGTGCTACCAAGGCTTCGTGGCCTGCCAACTGGCCGTATCACCGCACGGTTTCGAAGAATTCGCGGACGTCGTCGACAAAGAGACCCGGTTGTTCCAAAGCGGCGAAGTGCCCGCCGCGCGGCATGGTCGTCCAGTGGGTGATGTTGTAGATCGGTTCGCACCAACTGCGTGGTGAGCGCAGGACCTCCTTGGGAAAGGCAGCAATACCAGTGGGCAATTCCACACGAGTTGTCGCGTCCAGGGTCTTGAAGCTCTCCCAGTACAACCGGGCCGACGAGCATCCACTGTTGGTAGCCCAGTAGATCATGACGTTGTCGAGGAGCTCATCGCGGCTGAGCACGTTCTCGGGATGCCCGTCGCAGTCCATCCACGCTGCGAATTTCTCGACGATCCACGCCATCTGGCCGACTGGCGAATCGGCCAGTCCGTAGCCTATGGTCTGTGGCCGGGTGGATTGCTGCTCGGAATAGCCTGTCCCCCAACGCTGATGAGCCGTCAGGGCGGCCAGGGCCAGCTGTTCTTCCTCGGTCGGATCGGCGATGCCGCCCGCGGGAGGGTAAGCGATCGGCATGTTCAGATGGATGGCGGCGCAGTGGCCGCGGTTGCGGCCCATTTGTGTGGTGATAGCTGCTCCCCAGTCGCCGCCTTGGGCACCGTAGCGCTCGTAGCCAAGTCGCAGCATGAGCGCCTCCCACGCCTGCGCGATTCTTTCAACACCCCACCCGGAGTGGGTGGGCTTGCCGGAGAAGCCGTAGCCGGGAAGCGCCGGGCAGACCACGTGGAAGGCGTCCTCGGCGCGTCCGCCGTGGGCAGTCGGATTGGTCAGTGGCTCAATCACGTTGCGAAACTCCACGATCGAGCCAGGCCAACCGTGGGTGATGACCAGCGGGAAAGCCTCTTCGTGCGGAGATCGCTGGTGAATGAAATGGATGTCCACGCCGTCGATTTCGACGATGAACTGATCGAATCGGTTGAGGGCGGCTTCACGGGACCGCCAGTCGTATACGTCGGCCCAATACGCGGTCAGGTCGCGGGTGTACCCGAGTGGGATGCCCTGGGTCCAGTCCTGTACACACTCGGCTTCGGGCCAACGGGTCCGCGACAGACGCGTTCGTAGATCATCGAGAACGTCATCAGCGACGTCGATGCAAAACGGTCTCAACGCCGGCAGACCAGCCAAAATCCCACCCCCTCACACGCTGCCATCGGGCAGACGAGGGAGACACCAGCAGACCTTGAGGTTTGGATGGTGCTCATTTCGGCTCGAAACCCGATATCAGCCAGCGGGATCCGACTTTGTCGAGGCTGACCTGAACGACGGAGTCGGTGTCTGTCGGCGCGTCATTGCCCACGGTGGTGGTTTGGTCGACAAACACCAAGACGATGGCACGGTTCATACCGGCGGACACGGAGGCAGCGGCTGACACCCTGGCGGTGGCCGAGATTCGCTTCTGCTGTGCTCCCGGAATTACGACATCGTCGGTCAACGATGTATATGAATCGCGAAGCGGTCCTGTCAGTCGATCGCGCGCATCCTTCAGTTTCTCGGCTGCCGTTTCAGGCGTGTAGGACAGCATCGCGACCGTCGCTTCGGTGGCGACGTGAACGGTTTCCGCGCGGGCGCGGTCCGTGCCAGCGGCGGTCCCCGCTTGATACTTGAAGTAGGCCGCACCCAGCGCCAACAACAACGCGATAAAGGGCAAGAGCCAGAATGCGAGCATCCGCACAAAGGTGCCGCGACGATCGTCTGTCGGGTCGACCTCGACAGGGTCCTGGCATTCTGGCGCGACGCCGGACTCACATCCCGACGAGTTGCTCGATGCTTTCCCGGGTGATGGCGGTTGATCGTCGACTTCGGCGGAGTGGACGACATCATCCTGTTCACCTTTCGCTGGTGAATTACTCACGGCACGAACTCCACGTCGGCGACCTTCACATCGTTGCCAACTTTCTGCACCGTGACGCGCATTCGCCATGCTCGGGGTTCCTGTTCGGGTCCATCGCCGACAGTGGTCTTCACGCTGACCGCGACCAGCACTTGGGCCGTGTCATGAGACTGGGACTCCAAGCCCGCCTCAGTAATGGTGCCGACCGATTTGGACTTCACTTTGTTGACCACGTCGATGAATGGTTGTGACCGCTGGGAGAACTCGTCGTAGAACGTGCCAGTCGCCGAGTCGAGAATGCGCTTAGTGTCGGCATCGGCGTGCTGCCAGTCGATCGTGGTTAGATTCAGTGCTCCTTGACGTCCGACCTGAACAAACAGCTGCCGTTGTTCGGAGGACTCATGCGTTTGGCGGGCCTGGTAGCCCAGCCAACTGGCTAGTGCGGCCATCGTCACGGCCGCCAGCAACCCCATCACAAGCGCTAGTCGCTGCGGCGGCATCGGGGTTCGCGAGGGGGGCGCGGTGTCCCCATGTTGTTTTTCGTTGGCGACTTCGGGGTCCCCGCCGTCGGCGGCTTCGGCCGGACCGACATCGAGGGTGTCATCAGGGGCCGTCATACTCGGTGTGGGATCGTCGCGGGCCGGGTCGTCCGCGGTGTCGATGGTCACCGTTCACCGTCCTTTGGCGGAAGCAGCATGTCCTGCCAGGTCTGGTCCCCGGCAGCATTCCGGCCCAAATCCGCCTGCCTGTACTGTTTTCCATCCGGTCCGATGTAGCTGCCTGTGCTCGGGTCGTACTCGGCGACCGGAATCGGGGCGGTCGCCGGCACGGGGGTGGGCGGTGGCGTTCCTGGCGGCAGCTGCGGAACCGCCTGACCGGACAGCGTCGCGTTCGGATCGCCTTTCCAGTTGGTGCCGTCGTTGAGTGGTACGTAGTTTTCGTCGCTTTCGCACATCTTCACCGTGGGCGCACGCTTTCCCGGCCGAGTCACACAGGGCAGGTTGCGAGCTCCGCGGACGTTCGTGAGGCCGGATTCCTGTGGTATCCGGCAGTAGAAGTCACCGGCGGGCTTCGGTGGGTAATCCACTTCAGACGGTACGCGTTGCTGTTGGGCGGGTAGGTATCCCGTTCTGCACGGCGGAGGCACATTGAGGTTTAGGTTGAAGGACAAGAACACACCTTTGTAGTCCTGTTTGGTGTTTCGGTTGGCGAGTGCGGCACCCTGGAGGCCGGCGATCTCAATCGGGTACAGGGCGAGGATCTGCTCGAGATTGGGTTGATAGGTGAGGGCCACTTGCCCGAGGCTGACCATATTGGCCAGCAGGAGGGGCAGGGTGGGCCGTACGCGGTCAAACAGCTGACGTACTTGGTCAGCGGCGGGGGGTCCGTTGACCAGTAGGCCTTTCACCGATTCGTCGTGCAGCTGCAACTGATTGGTGATTTGAGCGAGATTGGCTGCCCAGGTCTGGATGGAGTCGGAGGTTTCGGTCTGGGTATCGAGGACGGACTTGGATTCGTCGATGAGGGTGGTCAGTGCAGGCAGGTTGTTGCGCGCATCGATCGCGAGCGTGGTGGCACCCCGGGTCAGCCGGGAAAGTTCGGGCCCCAGGCCACCGAAAGCCGTGTAGGACTCGTCGATCACCGTTTCGAGGTTGTCGCGCGGGATCGCTTGGACACCGGTGTTGACACCCCGCAGCAGTGCGTTGATATCGGGAGGGACCGAGGTGCGGTCGGCCGATATCACGTCGCCGTTCTCCAACGGCGCGCCGTCACCGCTTCGCGGGACGAGGTCGACGAACAATTCGCCTACCGCAGTCTGGCTGCCCACGTGAGCGTCGAGGTCGGCCGGAATCTTGATGTCTGACTGCAGCGACAGCACGGCGTCGACGCCCGTGTCACTGAGGCGGACATCTGCGACCCGGCCTACCGTCGCGCCCCGGTAGGTCACGTTGGCGTTGTCGTACAGGCTTGCTGAGTCCTGAAGCTTCATGGTGACCTGATAGCGGCCGACACCGAAGAGCAGGCTCGGCAGCCGAAGGTAGTAGAAGCCCATGGTTCCACCGGCCAACAGCGTCACCGCTCCAAACACGGCCAGCTGCACCCGAACTCGTTTACTCAGGTACATTTTATGGTCCTTGGTCCAACCGGTAGGGGACAATTAGCGGATTTCGCGCGGTGTAGGGGCTTGGCAGTTGCCCGATCGTGCGGCCCCACTGCAATTCAAGTTCGGTGAGGTTGCCTTCGAACCGGGTACCGGTGAATAGCGCCGCGTCGATGCGACTTAATGTCAAGTCGACGATGGTGGTGATGTTGGCGTAATCACCCCGCCACCACTTGGTCAGGTTGTCTTTCACGAACGGAATCGTGGTGAACAGGTTCAGTGAACGGGTCAACGCGGGACCGGCGTTCGCCAGTGATTCCAGTACCGGTCCCAGGTCGTTCAAGATCTGGATCAATGACTCTTGCGACTGGTTGACTGTGTCGGCGGCCAGTGCGCCGAATTTGCCGAGCTGGTCGACCGCCTCCACGAGCTGGTCGCGTTCGGCGTTAATCACCGCCAGCGCGTCGGGAATCGTTTCCAGCGCCTTGTCGATGACTGGTTTTTGTGCGGCGAACTGGGCGGCCAGATTGTTGAGGCTTTCGGTGGCCGCGATGATGTCGTCGATTTGACCGTTGACGTTGGCGGTGAAGGTGTCCAGCTGTGTGAGCAGGCTGCGGAATTCGTTTTCACGGCCTCCCAACGCGGACGTGAGTGCTGTGGTGATGTCCTGTACCTGCCCCACTCCGCCGCCGTTGAGCAGGAGGGAGACCGACGCCAGGGTCTGTTCGGTGGACGGGTAGGCCCCAGCCGAGGACAACGGAATCAGCGAACCGGCCCGGAGTTTTCCCGCCGGGCGAACATCGGTGGGGGGCGCCAACTCGATGTGTAGTGAGCCCAGCAGGCTGGTTTGACCCAGCGACACGGTCGAGTTGGCGGGAAGGTCGACGTCACCATCGAGTGCGAGGGTGAGCAGCGCATGCCACCCTCGACGCTCGATCTTCGTGACCGTACCCACATTGACGTCACCCACTCGGACACGCGAGTTCGGCTGAAGGTTTTCGACATCGGGCATTTCGGCTTGGATCGTGTAAGAGCCCTGCCCTTGGCCTTGCGTCCCGGGCAGCCGAAAGGAGTTCAACCCGCGAAAACCGCATCCCGGCAGCGCGGCGATGGTCAGCGCGATCACGATCACCGCGGCGGCACGAAAGCAGCGCTTCCCCGTCATGAGCCGCCCCCGGGTGGAATCATCATGCCGGGCAGCCCGGCAGCCGGATCGGTGGGCTGACCCGACGGGCCAGAAACCGGCACCGGGGCTTCAGCTGGCAGCGCTGACCCGGCAAGCGGTGGCGGCGCATTCGGGTCGGAGGCGGTTGCATCGGGTGGCGAAATCGGCTGCGGCGGAATGTAGTCCGGCCGCATCCAGTCCTCACTGTACGTCACTTCATTCGGCCGGGCGCTGGCCTGGACGAACGGGTTCACCCCGATCGGGGGGAAGTTATATTGGCGGTTCTTGATGATCGGCGCCAAGTACTGCACGCATAATTTCGCCGATTGTTCGCTGTTCAGTCGCGAGGCGGCCTGTACTGCGCCGCACAAAAAAGTGATTGGATCCGAGAAGTTGGCGACGTTGAGCACTCCGGTGAGTGTGCCCTGGGCGGGCTTGTAGAGGTTGGCGGCGTTCGACAACGTCGTCGGCGCGATATGCAGCAGCTGTTTGATGTCGTCGATGCTGCCCGTCAGTGCATCGGAGACCGACGTCAACTTGTCCGACGTGGCGCCGATCGTCTCGCGGTTTGCGGCGACGAAGGCCGTCAGGTCGCCCACCACGTCATTGAGGTTCTTCACAGCGTCCCCGACTTCGGTCGGGTTGTTGGTCAGTAGCCCGGTTACCGCCGCCAGGTTCTGATTCAGCTGACGTACCAGCACAGTGCTGTCCTGCAGCGCAGACACGAGTGTCGAAAGATTCTTGACGCTGCTAAAGATGTCCGGGCTGTGATCGGCTAGCGCGGACACCGACTGTGACAACTGGATGATGGCGTCGCGTATTGCCGGGCCTTGGCCACGCAAGTTGTCGGCGGCGGTGTTTACCAGGGCGCCCAGCGTGCTGACTCCGCCGGGCTCGGTTGGCTGCAGCAGTGTCGTCAACCGTTCGAGCTGTTGCCGGAACTCGTCGAACTCCACTGGAACAGCGGTGCGTTCTCTGGGGATGACGGCGTTGTCCTGCAGCATCGGGCCACCGGTGTAGCCGGGGGTCAATTGGATGGCGCGAGAGGTCACCAGCGTCGGCGACAGGATCACCGCTTTGGCCTCGGCGGGCACCGTGTATTTGGCGTCGAACCAGAACGCGATTTTGACTAGTGTGGGCTGCGGTTCGATGGCCTCGATCCCGCCTACGCGAACGCCCTTTATACGCACATCATCGCCGACGAACACTCCGTTGCTGTTGTCGAAGTAGGCGACGACGTGCACACGATCGACCTGGTGTGCCGCACGCGTCACCGCAATCGCGCCGCCCACAATGAGGCTGACCAAAACGATTGCCAATGCGAGTTTGGTCCGAGAGTTTGTCATGGTCTGCCTTGGGGGATCGAGGAGTCTGTTGGTCCGGGCGCGACTTCGTCGGGCGCCGGCACGAAGACCGGGCTTGGCGTCGGCGGCTGTGGGAACTGCTGCGGGGGTGCCGGCGGACCTGGCGGCGGGCCGCCTGGCGGCGGGGCCGGTACGGGTTCGCGGTACGGGTAGCGGGGATCGCCCGGGTTTCCAGTGATCGCATCCGGCAGAGTCAATTTGGGGTCGCCGCCTTGGCCGGTCCTCGGATATGGAATCGGTAGCGCCGGGGTGCCGGGCTGGCCCACCTGGGGGTCGGTGCGCTCGGAGGGCAGCAGCACGTTGGGATCCAGACCGAGATCGGAGAATGCCGCATCGACGAACGGTTGAATGAACTGTCCAGGCACTAGGTTGGCGAGGTAAGCGTTGAAGAAGGGACCGGCAGCGACGGTCTCGCCGAACTGCATTGCATAGGCCGCCAGTCCTTTGATGGACTCTTGGATCTGAACTTTCCGGTTGTCGAGGATCGCGAGAACCTCGTTGAGTTTGTCGAGTGCAGGTTTGAGCGTCGTCTTGTTTTCCGCAATGAACCCGGCGATCTGCCGACTGAGCTGAGTGATGTTCGTCGAGATCTCATCCAGCGCAGCGCTTTGCGAACGCAGCTGCGCCAGCAACGCATTGGTGTCGGAGATCAGACGCACTATGTCGGTAGTGCGTTCGCCCAGGACGGTGGTCGCCTTGGCGGCGTTCGCGAGCAGTTCGCGCAGCCGGGCATCGCGCTGGTTGAGAGTTTCCGAGAAACGTGCGACACCCGCGACGGCGAGGCGCAGGTCATCGGGGGTGTCTTGGAGCGTCTGGGACAGCACTGTTAACGACGTTGACAGTTGCTCGGTGTCGAGCCCGCTGATGGTAGTCGTAAGGTCTCCGAGGGCGTCCGGCAATTGATACGGTGAGGTCGTCCGCTCGACAGGGATGGCGCCGGAGAGTGTCCCCGCGCCGCGGGTAGTGAGATCGAGGACCTTATTGCCAAGCACACTGGTCGTCTTGATCGACGCCTCGCTGCGGTCCCCCAGCCGGATACCGTCGGCCACCGTGAACTTGACCAGTACCCACTGCCCGTCGAGCGTGATGCTCTCGACTTGGCCGGCGGGAGCGCCCGACACCCGCACCGGGGCTCCAGTGGTCAGTCCACCAGCCTCGTCGAAATACGCCGAATAGGTCTTGCCGGAGGAGACGAACGGCAGCTTGTTGTAGTTGAGCGCGCCGACTACGAGCACGGCGGTGGCCAATACACCGATGGTTCCCATGAGAACGAAGTTGCGCTCCGCGAACGGCTTCATTGGGGTGTGCACCTGCCGCTACTTTGTCCGACTAGCTTGATGTACACGGGTTGTCCGCCCTTTCCATTCACTTTCAGCAGCAGATCGCACAGGTAGAAGGCGAAGTAGTTGCCGTAGAGCCCTTGCCGCAGCAGTACTCGGTAGGCATCAGGCAATGTATTGAGGAGGTTGTCGAAGTAGTCACGATCTGCGAGCACAGCGGTCGCGGTGCGATCGGTCTCGTGCACAGTTTTCTGCAGCGGTGGTCGGGCTTGTGCGAGAAGGTCGGCGATCGACCGGGCAGCCTCGTTGGCATAGGCCACTCCGTTGCTGATGTCCTGCTTGCGGGCTTGCAGCCCGTGCACGAGCTGCGACAGCGAGTCGACAGCCTTGCCGAATTGCTCGCTGTGCTCGCCCAGCGATCCCAGCACCGCGTTCAAGTTGACGATGGTTTGCCCGATCAGCTCGTCTCGGTCGGCCAGAGTGTTCGTCAGCGCTGCAGTCTGAGCCAGTATGGAACCGATCGTGGCGCCTTGACCCTGAAAAGCTGCGATGAGTTGGCTGGTGAGAGCGTTGACCTGTGTGGGGTCCAGGGCGCGGAACAGCGGCCGGAACCCACCGATCACGGCGTCCAGATCCAGTGCCGGCGCGGTGCGATTCAACGGAATTGTGTCGCCGGGCCGCAGTTTCTTGGTCCCGCCCGCGCCTTCCTCGATCGCCAGGTAGCGGTCTCCGATCAGGTTGTCGTATTTGATGACAGCGCGGCTGCCGTCGGTGAGTACCACCGAGTCGTCGGCCCCGAACTCGACCTGCACCGTCGAGTCATCGCGGACTGTGATGGTTTGGACCTTGCCGACCTCCACACCGGCGATGCGGACGAAATCCTCGCTCTCCAGTCCGCTGACGTTGGTGAAGACAGCGGTATAGGTCTGTTCGCGCTCGAAGCGCAGCTGTGCGAAGACGGCAAAGAGGGCAAATGCACCCAGAGCGCACACGAGCACGAAGATGCCGAGGCGCCACAAGACAGCCGACACTCTATTGGTCACGGCTAAGCTCCCCTCCGACATTTGCGGGTATGTTTCGAACCATTTGCGTGGCGGGCGGTCACGGTGGTGTGGGTCCCCGTGACGGCGGTGGCGGGACCCCGGGATATAGGGGCGTTCCGTCGGGGCCGTACTGCGGTGCGCCGTAGGGCGGCGCACCGGGGTAGGGCATGGGACCGGGCGCCGGGCCGCCCGGGTAGCGGATACTCGGCGGTTCGGGGACCGCCCGAGTCACCGGGAAGTAGTTGGCGTACCCGGGGAATCCGATGCCGGGATTGGGCCGCCAATCCAATCCGGTGCCGAAGCCGGTGTTGGCGATCAGCTGTCTCACCGGGAAGTTCTGGGCGACGTCGGGGAGCGAGCCGCACCCGGGCTTGCCTCCTTCCCCGCCCTTAGCAGCGTTGATGGGCAAGTTTTTCGGATACCGGTACGGGTCGTATCCCGGCAACAGCTCCGCGTCCATGATGAGAGACTTGCCGTTTCCGCCAAGCATGTCGGCATAGCCGGAGTCCAGAGTGGTCTTGGCGCCGACGATCAAGCAGGTGAGCTCGGGGTTGTACTTCATAAGCAAGTTCGTCGTGGGTTCCAGCAGGTTGACCGCAGTCACCAGGTTGTCTTTGCTGGCCCCTAGCAGGTCCACTCCGCTGCGCGACAGCCCCACTACGTTGAGCAGCAGCGCATCGAGTTGCTGGGCATGGCTGGTGACTGTCGCGCTGGTGGTGGTCGCGGCGGCCAGGGTGTCGATGATGTTCTTTGCCGCGGCGCTGTAGGTGTCGCTGACACCTTTGAGCGCGCGGAAGTCCTCGCGCAGAGTGTCTGTGCGCGGATTCAGCTGCAGCAGAACCTGATTGCTCGCGGTGATCGCTTCGCCGATCCTGTCGCCCTGTCCTCTCACGCCCTCGGCAAGCGCGCTGAGTACGGCATTCAGCTTGAACGGGTCGATCGCCTTGATCAGCTGCACCGCGTTTTGAAACACGGTGTTGACCTCAGTGGCGACGTTCAATGATCTCAGCACCGCTCCCGCGGACAGTCGCTGTGGGCTTGGATTGGGTGGGTAGACGAGGTCGACGTACTTCGCCCCGAACAGGGATATCGATTGGATTCGCGCCTCGACGTTGGCCGGGATGTATTGAATCTGGGCAGGGTCAATGTCCAGCTGGATGCGGGTCGAGTCTCCGCCGCCGACAGAACTGACGCGGCCGACCTGCACCCCGCGCATCTTCACGCGGGAGTTGGGCTCCAGCACCAGACCGGAGCGGTCCGCTGTCAGAGTCACCGGCACGCTTGGGGCGAACGTCCTGTTGAACATGGTCAGACTTAGCACCACCGCCGCGACGATGCCCACGACGAGCAACATCGCCCACCATTCAGGGGAGATCCGACGAGCGCCCATACCGTCTGCCATATGCGTCACCCCGCGTAGTTGAAGTTGCCGGTCTGGCCGTAGAGAGCCAGGGTGACCATCAGAATCACCATTTGAGACGCGATCAGTGAGGTCCGGGTCGCGCGCCCGACCGCCTCGCCCACGCCCGCGGGCCCCCCGGTGGCGTTAAGTCCGTAGTACGTGTGGATCAACATGATCACCAGCACTTCGGCGACCGTGACGGCGAAGGAGAAGAACACAGCCTGCGGACTGAGAAAGGTGTCGAAGTAGTGGTCGAATACTCCGGGTCCCTGCCCGTAAAAAGCGGTGGTGATGACCCGTACCGAGAAGAACGACATCAACAAGGCCACGCAATACAGTGGAATGACCACGATCATGCCGGCGAGCAAACGGGTGGAGGCCAGATAGGCGATGGGCCGGATGCCCATCACCGCTAGCGCGTCGACCTCCTCGTTGATTTTCATTGCGCCCAGCTGCGCGGTGGTACCAGCACCGATCGTCGCGGCGAACGCGAAGGCGGAGCTGGCCGGGGTTACCAGCCGAACGTTGACGAAGGCAGAGGTGAAGCCCGCCAACGCTTCCACGCCGACTTGAGACATCTGGTTGTAGGCCTGACTTGCGAGGGCGCCGCTGGTCGATAAGTTCAAGAAGGCAACGACCGCCACGGTGCCACCAACCACCGCTAAGGATCCCGCTCCGAGACCGATCGCAGCGATCTGGCGCAGCAATTCAGCCCGATAAATACCCACCGCCTGCACGATCGAGGCGACCGACTGCCCGTAGAAGTGAGCCTGATCGCCGAGACCTCTCCACTTGGCCCTCCACTGGCTCAAAGAGCGGGCGGTGCCTGGAAACCGCTGCCGAAAGACAACGCCGGCGCTCATTTCGTGACCTCGAACCCGACCGCAGTGACGATGGCATTCACGACGAACAGCAACAAGAACGCAATGACAACGGTTTCGTTGACCGCGTTACCCACACCGGCCGCGCCTTTTTGCACCCGCAAGCCTTGGTAGCAGGCAATCAGACCCGCCACGAAACCGAACAGCGTGGCCTTGACCAGAGACACGAGGACATCGCTGAGACCCGTGATCAGCGTCATACTGGCAACGAATGACCCGGGAGTCACGTGCTGGAAGTACACCGAGAACAAGAAAGCGCCCAGGAGACCAGTCACGGTCACGACAGATGACAGGAGCACCGCGACCGTCGTCGTCGCCAGCACCCTGGGGACGACAAGGGAATGGATCGGGTCAAGCCCCAGGACCCGCATCGCATCGACTTCCTCGCGGATGGTGCGCGACCCGAGATCGGCGCACATCGCCGAAGCGCCCGCACCCGCGACGACGAGAACGGTGACGAAGGGGCCGATCTGGTTGACCGCGCCCAAGGCTGCGCCGGTTCCTGAGAAGTCGGCGGCGCCGAATTCGCTGAGCAACGTGTTGAAGGTGAATGACGTGAGGACAACGAGGGGAATCGACAACGTCAGCGCGGGAACCACAGAAACCCGCGCCACGAACCATGTTTGGAAGAGGAACTCGCGCCATTGGAACGGTGGCTTGACCATCGCGACGAGCATGTCCAGCGTCATCGCGTAGAGCCCGCCAATAATGCTGAGTGGTTTCAGCGCTTTGACGTCAGCCGCTGCCGGGACGGCTTCGACGGTGTTACGGAGGGAAAAGCGTTTCACTCGACGACCCCACTACCGTGCTGACGTGCGCCGCCGGGACCTAAGTCGGCGTCGCCGCGGCCACGCCGACGCCAACAGCATCGCCAGAATCCGTCCATGACAGCCGGTACGGCGATGCCGCATCGCCCCAAAACGTTCACGTCACTGCTCCCTGGCGCGACTCATCAGAGGCTTCAGCCGCCACGAAAATTGCTGGCGGCAGTGTGATGTCGAAACGAAGCCCGATGTCGTCGCGGGTGGCGATAAGGGCTTGCCGCTGGTCGGCGGGCAGGCGGCGCAGCAAGGAGTCTTTGGCGAGATGGCACCCTGGAAGGTAGGCGCGGGTGATCAGCCGATCGAGATGCCCCCGGGCTTCTACTGAGACCGCTATGAACGGTGCTGATCCGTGCTCAGGTGCTAGAGGCGGCACCATTTTCACGCTGTATCGACCCTGTTGGTCGGTGATGACGCAAGTCGGTCGAGCATTAATCCAGCCGTCGCTCCAAAGCAGTCCAGTCTTTTCCACCGCGTTGTTGTCGTCGCCCGCGGAATGCCAGGTCTCGATCAAGGCGTCAGGAACTGGTCGACCATCTTCACCGGTGATCACCCCGTGAAACTGAATGGCCCCGGAGGCGCCGACCCTCCGGTCGCAATGCCATCGAGAAGCAGCTGCCATGCTCAGTCTCCCCAGACCAGTCCGTCGACCTGACCTACGAGGCGAAGTCCGGCGCCGAGCACCGCCATGTTTGCCATCGCCACCTTGATCGGGCCCACGAATTTGATCTTGCGCGTCGCGATGGCGTTCGCTACGCCGAGCTCGCCATCCGCGACCCGGTGCCAGACGCTCGCGGTTGCAGTCAGAACGAAGTCAGGCTTTCGCCCTTCGATCTGCACCCCGCCGTAGACAGCCTCACCATCGTTGATCTCCAACTGTGAAATCTGGTCGTCGGCGTCCTGAACTCGCCATTCGATCAGCATGCTCAACTCTTTGGCACCCTGCCGGATCTCGGCCGAGTCGTTCCACAGGTCGCGGTACGCGCGTGCCCACTCGGGCGACATCAACGCAACGGCAGTCATTTTCGGATCCTTTCCTTCGGCCGATGAGTCAAACGGGATACACCAGATAGCGCGGCGGAGTGTTGTCCACCACCACGAATTTCTGCTGAAACAGCGCGGTTTCGTCGTCAAGGACGACGACGTCTTCGCTGTAGCCGCTGACCAAGATCCCAGGCTCGCCGGAGGCGCCGGTGTAGGCGACGAGGACGTTGGACCGTACCTCCCAGCGGTCTTCGCCGAGCTCACGCATCGCCGTACGCTGCTGAACGTGGCGGGTATCGTAAGGTTCGACCGTGCCCGCCCAGACCTCCTGGATCATCTTCACGCGGTCGGCCAGCCGTTCTCGGCAATCGTCCATCATGTACGCCAGCGGCAGACCCTCACGGACGTTCTCCATCGCGCGCACCTCGTAGGCACATTCCGGCGCGAACAGGGCCAGCCAGGCGGTGAAGTCTCGCTCGTCGACTGCGCGTGCGTAGGCTCCCAGCAGTTCGTCCACCAGGTACGCGGCACGTGCCCGCCGATCTTCGATGCTCGATGTCAACAAAACTCCATCACTTCCTGGTAGTGCGCCCACCAGCCGGTGTTGGCGACCTCATCGTTCTGCGACGATTCCGATAATGGTCGGCCGACCCCGGCGACAAACCGCTGATAGCCGCCATCACGCGCGGTCGCCTGCACGCGGTTGTAGACGGCGGCGTCCTCGATACTGATAAAGCCGCTCGGCCCGAGCAGATTCGACGACTGGCGGACTCGGTGGCGTGCGAAGTCCTCGCTGTCACTGGCGTGGCCGAAGAACGTGTATCGAACCTCGGTACGATCAACCCCGAGCGGGCGCGCGTACCGGATGTTGATCGTGTCGACGTGACGCACGATCCCAGTGACCGGCCGTAACGCGATGACGCGGGCTCGGCTGTCGTCCCCCTTCCGCGTGACCACACTCGGGTCAGCCAGGAAGCCGTTGTCCACGTAGGGTTGCGCATCGTACAGAATCGACATGTGCCCGTAGGGCTCGCTGACCAGCACGTTGCCGCTGCCGCCCTGCCAGTTGAGTAGTTTGAACGCGCTGTGCAGCAGTGGCGCGTGGTAAGGATCGTTGTCTATGTAGGTCTTCCAATTACTCTGGAACACCACCGTCTGGTAGCCCAGCAGCGTCAAGTCCCCGTCATCGAGCATGCAGTCGCGCAACGGAGCCGCGCTATCGCCGAGGTAATCGTCGAACGGCGGCGGCTCATCGGCCATGCTGACGAAGATCAACCCCCACGACTCGACTACGTGCAGTTCTCGTAGGCCGTAGTCCTCCTCGCGGAAGTCGGGGCGAAACTGCATGCGGCGTGGCGCGCCTGCGAACCGGCCGTCATTGTTGAAGAGCCAGCGGTGGTACGGACACTCGAATCGCTCTGCGACCCCGCACCGGCGCTGCTCCAGTAGCGTTCCTCGATGGGCGCAGGAGTTGACGAACACGCGGATGCGGTCATCGCCGTCCCGCACCATCAGCAGCGGCACGTCGGCTAGCCATCTCGTCCGGAAGGCGTTGCGCTCGGCCAGTTCGGCCCGGTGCGCGATCGGATGCCAGTAGGGGCCATAGAAGATGCGGGTGAGCTCTTCCCGGTAGACGTCGGGGTCGCTGAACACCTCCTTGGGAATGTCCGCGGCAGAGGTGAACCGTTTCCGGATCGCCGGCTGCACATGGTCGAACTCCAGCGTCGGTCCAAGCTTCACTGCGCTGCTCCTTTCTTCGGCGTCGCGATGTGCGTGATCGCGCCGAGGCCGTCGGCGAGGCACTTCCAGGTGTGGCCCTCGTCTTCCGACACGTAAAGCCCACCCGCCGTGGTGCCGTGGTACAGCAGCAGCTCGCCGCCATCAGTGAGCTCACCCTCCAGTGCCCAGACCATGTCGAACAAGCCGCGGTCGTCCGCGCTATCCAGCCGTACCCAGGAGGCGCCACCGTCGTTGCTGCGGAAGAATCCCACGTCGGCGCCGCGGCGTCGGCGCAGTTTGGACGGCGACAGGAAATAGACATTGCCGTTGAGCACGCCCATCACCAGCCGGCGCACTGCGGCCCACTTCGGTGGGATGCCGTCGGCCGCGGCGAGGAACACCACGTCGGGGTCGGCGGGATGCACCACGATCGCGTCTTCGGTGTAGTTGCGCTCGCCGAGTCCGTCGTTGGACTGCACCCAGCTCGATCCTCGGTCGGTGCTGCGGTAAATGCCCTTGCCGCCGCGGTAAGGCTTTGTGTCCTGGCCGGTGGTAACGATGAGCCGGTCGGGGGCATCCTGGTGCAGAACCACGCGGTGGATGTCGTGACCGAGGCCGTCGATCTCCTCCCACGTCTGTCCCCGGTCCCGGGTAACCAGGAGGGAGCCGACTTCAATGCCGGCGTAGACGACGTCAGCTTCGCGTGGGTGCACGGCGATGGTACGGACATGCGCGATTCCCGGGCGGATGGGGAAGCTCCACCTTTTCGCTTCGGGTACGCCGAGTAGGTTTCCCCACTCGGCCCAGATCCCGTCGTGCCACCGCAGCAAGTGCGCCGGTTCTGTTCCGGCGTAGAGCGCGTTGGGCGTGTGCGGGTCGAACGCCAGCGCGCGTACGTCGCGGTGCGCGAGGCCATCGCCGAGGTCAGTCCAGTGGTCTGCGCCCACGGTGGCCAGAAACACGCCGTGCTTGTGGACGGCGACGGCGACGCGCTCGTCCTGGACAGCCATGGCCATGACCTGCCCTGGCAACTCGGGCCAAGCCCGGGCCTTGCCGTCGCCGCACACGGTGAACACACCGCGGCTTGTCGCGGCGACGACCATCAAGCCTCCCTCACTCACGGCTTCACCAGCACCTTGACCAAACCCTCCCGGCCCTCTAATAGCCCGCCCAATCCATCCTTGACAGCGCGGTCCAGCGGGATTCGAGCGGTGATCTGCGGCGTGAGCGCGAGTTTTCCGTCGGCGATCAGGGCGAGAACAGCCGGGAAATCGTCGAACATGTCGTAACCGAAAACCATCCGGAGCTCTATCTCCTTGAGCAGATGGCGGTTGACATCCAGCGAGGCCGCACCAGCCCATGACGACATCTCCATGAAGCGGCCTTGTTTGCGAAGGCAGTCCAGGCCCTGTGTGAATGCCTCCGCGCTGCCTGCCACATGGAAGACGACGTCCACCCCTGCGCCCCGTGTCTCCTCCAAAATGCGCGCGGTGGTCCCGGGATCATTCGGATCGAGCACCAACGTCGCACCGAGGTCGCGCGCCAGGCTGCCGCGTACGCCGCTTGGCTCTGTGACGTAGATTCGCGCAGCTCCGGCTGCGCGTGCGCACTGGATCACGGTGAGCCCGAGTGCCCCGGCGCCGAGGACCATCACCGTTTCTCCAAGGAGCAGTTTCGCTCGCCGCACCGCGTGGAACGCCACCGCCGTCGGCTCGGTCAGCGCCGCCACCTCGAGGTCCACCGCGTCCGGTACTCGGACCGCGAGCCGAGATGGCACTGCGACGTAGTTCGCCAAGCCCCCGTTTCGGGTGAAGCCGATCCACCCTGGGCGCTGGCACAAGTGAAAGAGCGACCGGTGGCAATAGTGGCAGCTCCCGCAGAAGTCCATCGGAATCACCGCGGCGCCCTCGCCAATGCGGGATTGGTCGATGCCCGCTCCAACTTCCACGATCCGGCCCGAGATTTCGTGGCCGAGCACCACCGGCGGCTGCGAGAAGGTGGGCCCCTCAACAAACTCGTGAAGGTCAGTTCCACATAGTCCGGTCGCCGCCACCTCGATGATGACCTCACCGGCCTGCGGCGCCGGGTCTGGCACCGATGTCAGACCGACGTCGTTGTTGCCGTTAAGAACGATCGCTTCCATCTCAGCCCGCGGCGCTTTCGTTGGTCCGGCGACGATTCCAATGGTTAGGGACCATGCTCATACCGCCTCGAACGCACGGAAAGTGACGCCGGCGGTCATGCCTCCGTCGACCGGCAGCACGGCACCAGTGATGTAGGACGCCTCGGGCGAGGCAAGAAATACAGCCGGTGCCGCGATCTCCTCTGGTCCTGCGAAACGCTGCATCGCGCAGAGGTCAACCATCATCGAGGCGTGTTCGGGGTGCTCGGCTAGGAACCGTTCAATCCTCGGCGTACGGGTGCCCCCAGGGGCGATCGCGTTCACGCGGATGTTGTCCCGGGCGAAGTCGAGGGCCATGTTTTTCGTGAGCAGCACAACCCCGCCTTTGCTCGCGCTGTAGGCGGAGCACCTGTTCTCGGCCAGAATCCCGGCCGTCGACGCGACGTTGACGATCGATCCGCCGCCACCCTGGCGTAGCAAGGGGATTGCGGGTTTGGACATCTGAAAGACACTGCCGAGGTTCATGTCGATCTGGCTGCGCCACTGCTCCTCGCTGATTTCCTCCACATTGCGGGCCAGGCTCCCGCCGACGACGTTGAACAGTGCGTCGAGCCGCCCGAACTCGGTCAGCGTCCGTTCGACGACACCGTTGGCGACCTCGCGGAGGCAAACGTCGCCGGCGACACCGCAAACCGTCGCGCCGGACTCGGCCAATTCGGCCACGGCGGCATCGAGGCCCTCGCCGTCGGTGTCGGCCATGACACAGCACCCACCTTCGCGGCACCACCGCATTGCGATCGCCTTACCGATCCCCGCCGCAGCGGCGGTGACGATCGCGACCCGGCGGTCCCCCGCCGTCACGGCACTCACGCGGCGCCGATCGTTGGACAGGCGCATTTCGCGCACAGCCTGGGGTATAGGTTCATCAAGCACGCCCACCGAATGCGGCAGGTTGGCCCATGTATTCCAGCCATCTCCCCCAAAACCGCCGCTGGTTCTGCTCGGCGTACCCGCTCGGGAGAGCCTCTCCAGGCCCTGGCCAGTCGGTGAGCGGAGTCAAGTCCATGCCCATCTCGTAGTTCAGCAGGCCTGCACCGGCGAACGGACCCTGGACAGATTCGGTGATGGCCTTCCATGCCTCGGCGTCATCCTGTTCGAAAACACCGCCTGGGCCGAAGTTGTTGACGTAGGACGCCTGGGACGCATCGCGCAGCCATTCCGGAGCGTCGCGTTCGACCAGGAACCAGGAGAGGATCTCCATCCGATCATGAGAGAGCGGATGCCACACCCGGAACGTGATGAAGGGGGTAGGGGGCGACATATGGTCCGGCGCGATGGTCACGTTGATGAACGACAAATTCGGGAACACGGTGCCGTGAATGAAGGCCGAGCGTCGCATCATGTCCTTGTGTGCCGGCGACGGATAGGACGCCGCCATCTGGTCGACGACTTCGTCGGGGTATCCCTCGTACTCGGGAAAATCGGCGAGCGTGGGCGGAAAGCCGAGTACGCCGACGCCGTGGCCGTTCTGCAGCGAGATCTCCGCTGGTGCGCTCGCGAAGTTCGGGTCACCGGGCGCCATTCCCAGCTCGACCATGGAGCGGTGAGCAAAGAGGGTGTGGTAGGAGTCGCCGACGAAATTGTCGGCGGCTGTCTTCCAGTTCGCCGACATCACCCATCGGTGCGGTGCCCCTATCACCTCCAGACCGCCCGCCGTCTTCTTCGCAATGAGGTCGAGGTAGAACGTCGTGTCGCCGAGGTAGTCGGTCAGACTGGGCGCCTTCGGATCGACGCTGCCGAAGATGAATCCGGCGTAAGAGTCGACATGGGGGATGTGACGTAATCCCCACTGCGACTTGTCGAAGCCGCCGGGATAGGCCTCCCTCATCGCCGGCACACCGACGAGCTCGCCGGTGTTGCTGTACACCCAGCCGTGGTACGGGCACTGGAAGTGCGCGGTGTTTCCCATCTCCGCCCGGCACACGAGCGCACCACGGTGTCGACAAGAATTGGACAGCGCCTGGATCCGGCCGGAGCTGTCCCGGCAAACGATCACCGAATCGGCCCCGATGTGCCGCACGACGAAGTCGCCGGACTTGGTCAACTCCGACTCATGTCCGAGGAACACCCAGGCTCGTCCGAAGATGCGCTCCATCTCGATTGTGTGCAGCGCAGGATCGCTGACGACGCGGGCCGGTAAGCGCCCGACCTTGAGCCCGTCCGCTACGTCGCGCAACGCGAGCCGCAGGTAGGGATCGGTCGCGTCAGCTGTTCCGGTTGTTTCGGTGGTCATATGGTTGGGCCCTTTCTGGAATCGGCGATATCCACGAGGAGGTGGTGAGGGGAGCTGGCCCTACAGGAATACCGACAGGTTGTCGATGGGCAACGTCGAGTGGTCGAGCAACACCTCGCGCCGAGCCAGCCGCAGCGAATCGTCGGTCCGGCGCAACACGTCGACGCGTTCGGCCGACAGCAACTCCCAGCGGCCGCTATCTCCGCGGCTGCGAAAGAACAACAGATTTGAGCGCACGGTCAACTCATCAGTCCCCGGTCCGGCAGTCGTGCGAATGTTGGACACGAAGTGCCGGGTCCGCGACCGAGGTGACTCGGCCCACGAGAAGTCCGTCTCGCCGCGAAGAACCCGCATCTCCAAACCCGTGTAGTCGTCGTTCCAGTGCGCGATCGCGCCCACCCAACCCGCGGAGTCCTCCCTCGTGGTGCGCACCGGAACCACATACCGGATGTCGGGGTCGAGCAGACCCAACCATTCCCGGAACTGCCCCCCATCGAGTAGCTCCGCCTCCCGAAACATGAACGCCTCGACAGCCTCACGGGTATCCCGATCGACCCCGACCGCATTCATCACACCGAACTCCTCGACCAACCCGCCAACACTCACTCGCTATTCTGCTGAACAGATGCGTCCTCCGCTGTAGAGAATGCTAGATACGTCACACCGGCCCGTCAAGACAACATCTCCGAATGGACCACGACCAAAACGGCTCCCACAGCAAGCCCCACGGCGCTCCCAGAACCAGCCCCACGGCACACGTCATTGACGGCCAGCGAATCTATAGACGACAACCGGAGGTAACGCTCGGTCGTCGCCGTGCCCAGCGGCCTGACAGCGGCGGCGGCCCTTGCAATGTGCGCACTGTCGGTGAGAGCGCTGCCGCGTTTTCCTCATCGACGCGCGGCAGCACACGCGCGTCTATTGGCCGGTCCCTACGTTATGAGGGTCGAATCGCCGCGGTTAGAGGGCTGGAATGGATCACTAATGGCGGCAGCCTGCTAAAGCAGGCGCCGCTCATGCCTCCACACCGTCGGCGGAGTTATCCCTATGCATCGATACCCGCCACGTCGTCGTCGCGGATCTAGGCCCGTGACGTTTATGTGTTGGTCAGGCGCCCCGCCGGACTCAGGACAGCGGAGGGCCTGGCGGCCCGATGCGACGGCTGATTGTTTGTAATTCGGTGTAGGAATCCAGGCTGGCTGGAGAGAATTCGCGTCCCAAGCCGCTCGCTTTCGCCCCACCGAAGGGTGCGCGGGGGTCGAGGGAGGTGAAGGTGTGGCTGTTGATGAAGACGGAGCCGGTGTCGAACCGGCGGCCAAGCAGAAACGCCCGCTCTTCATCTGACGTCCAGATCGAGGCGGCAAGCCCGTATTGCGATTGATTCACGAGCCGGATCACGTCGTCGAGTTCGTCGTATTTCAGCACGGGCACGACCGGGCCGAACTGTTCCTCTTCGACGATTGCGAGGCGGGGATCAGCCGCAGTGACCACGCTGGGCATCATGAAGTGGCCGTGGTCCCAGGCCGCCGAATCGAGCCGCTGCCCGAGGGTGGTGACGGTCGCGCCGCTCGAGCGCGCGTCGTCCACGATCTTCTCGACGAGGTTCTTTTGCTGAGCGTTGTTCAGCGGCCCCATGGTGACTCGGGGGTCGTCGCCGGGCCCGACGACGATTTCATCCACGGCGGCTGAGAACGCTTCCACGAAGCGGTCGTGGATGCGGGTCGGCACGTAGATACGTTTGAGACCGAAGCACACCTGGCCGGTGGTCGCGAACGCGCCTTTTACGATCTGCCGCATAGTCTCGGGCGACAGGTCGACGTCGTCGAGGAGGATCGCAGGGTCGTTTCCGCCCAGCTCGAGCGTCACCCTCTTGATGTCGCGCGCGGCCGCGGCCATAACTTTGCGCCCGGTATCGATGCCGCCGGTGAAACCAATCTTGCGAATTCTCGGGTGAGCGACGAGTGCTTCTCCGACCGCGTCGCCTCCGGTGACCATGTTGAGCACGCCCGGAGGGAAGTGCTGTTGGAGGGCTCGGATGACTTCGGCGAGAACCAACGGGGAGTTTGCCGCCGGCTTTAAGACGACTGTGTTGCCGGCGACGAGCGCGGGCGCCAGCTTCATGAATGCCAGGACCACCGGAAAGTTCCACGGCGTGATGGCGGCCACCGGCCCGATTGGGCGGCGGCGGATGAGGGTCGTGCCCCCGGTGTCGCGAATCTGTTGGTCCGCAAGGATTTCAGCCGAAATGCCTGCGGTGTAGCCGCAAATGCCCGACGCGAATTCGAGGTCGACGTGCGACTCTTCGAGGATCTTTCCGTTCTCCCGGCTCAGGATCGGCGCATATTCCTCGATCATGTCGTGGATCGTGCCTGCGGCGGCAAGTAGTGCTCCCTGGCGTTCTTCCAGGGGCCGCGATGACCATTCTGGGAACGCCATTGCGGCCGCTGCGACCGCTTCGTCGACCTGCCCGGGTGCGGCGTCTGGGACCGAACCGAGCAGTACCCGGATATCAGCCGGGCTGACGACGTCGATCGTCCGGTCGGATGTTTCCTCACGTCCATTGATGATGAGGTTTGCGTTGATCATGCCGAAGTCCTAACTTTCCTGCGGGGAACGGTTGATTTGTGGGAGCCATGTCTGGGTCATCGGAGGATCGCCCGGCGACCCGGGTAAGTGCCGAATCCGGCGGCGGCCGCATCGGGCGGCCATCATCGCCTGACCCCGCAGCCTGGACCTTGCCGAGGCCGAACACGCCCCGGCTTGCGCTACTCCGATGGACATCAAGTTTTCTTTTCTTCGGGCGGAGCGTCGCGGCTGCCGTCGAGGGGCTCTACGCCCGGGAGGAAGGGGTCGGGGATCACTAGTGCGTGGCTGACAACGATCGCGTCCACGTGGCAATCGATTGCGCACAACCGACAGGAATGACAGTCGTTGGGGTAGATGATCTTGGCTCGCCACTTGGTCGTGGCCCACGGTTCGTCGCCCTCCACCAGCCGGATCACCCCGGTTGGGCAGCTGTCGATGCAGACGTTGCACCCGTCGCACGTAGTTTCGTCGATGCTTTCGATCACTGAACCGCCGCCTCCTCGCGGTAGCCTTGCGGCACGGTATATGGACTTGGATGGCGGCCGGGCGGGGCCTGCACCGGCCACGACTGGATCGGCAGGTCGCGTTCGCTGAACCGCAGATCGAATTCACCGCCGCTGCCCCGGCGCACGAGCAGCCACTTCAGCCACTCATCGTTGTCGGCGTAGGGGTAGTCGATACGAAACAGCTCCCCGCGACTTTCGGTGCGCCGCTTCATCGCCTCACAGGTGATGATCGCCAACGTCAGGTATGCGCGCACCTCATGCGCCTTCTTAAGTTCTTGATAGTCCGGCGCGAAAACGTAACGCAGTACCCGATCCCGGATCCGGTACAGCTCAGCGAGCGCTGAATCGATCCGTGCCTCCGACTTGAACAATGCGAATGCCGGATTGGCCGTCGCCTCGCCGATGGCTTTCCACACATCAACCGGCCGGACCTGCCGCAGCCGACGCATCGGCGCGAAATACTCCGCGAAGCTCTCCTGCGCCTGGTTCTCCCACACACTGCGCGCTACCGCGTGACCGCCGCGCGCCGCCGCCGCAGTGCCCGCCCGGTACCCCGCAACAGCGGAGAAGCTCGAGATCCCGCTACCAGAAATTCCCGACATCAAATGCGGGCACGCCGTGCCATACCCGGCCGCGTACAGGCCGGGCACTGTGGTGGCTCCGTCCAGGTCGATCGTGGGACCGCTGGTGCTGCTCGTGCCGAGCACGATGAACGGGGTCACCTCCAGCAGGTCAGTGGAGGGATCGACCTCAAACTCGGTAAAGGCGCGCCGCACCGTCGGAGACACTTCATACAGCACCTCTAGATCCGCCTGTGGTACGTGACGCAAGTCGAGATAGCACGGCCCTCGGCCCTCCACCATCTCGGTCATGATCGCGCGCGCGATGGTGAACAGCCCGCCCTTATCCCCCCAGATCGGGTCATAGCGGTCCATGAAGTACTCGCCCGCCACGTTGCAGAACTTGCCACCGATCCCCTGAATCTTGGCTTGACCCGGCGTGAAGAATGAACGATTGAAGTAACTCCAGGCGGCGAACTGGCCGAACTCCATGCCGGCGAACTCGGCACCCACTCGCCACGCCGCCACATGCCCCTCCCCGCTGCAATGGTCGGCGAACGCGTAGTGCAGCTTGGGATACCAGGGGCCGGTGTTGAGGATGACACTGCCCGCCGTAAACACATGACACTGGCCGGTGACAACGTTTACCCCCACCGCACCACACACCGCACCAGCGGTGGGGCGGCACCCGTCGGTGGTCAGCAGATCGATCACATCGACTCGCTCGAACAGACGCACCCCCGCCGCCTTCATCCTCTCCTTGAGGATTTCCATACACACGCGACCATCCACACCCAGCGTGGTGCCAAGGTTGTGGCCGCGGACCGTCACATACTTCAGCGACCCATCCTTTTGGGTGGAATAGGGCACACCCCACTCGATCTGCTCGTTAACCCTGTCATAGGCCTCGGCTATGTACTGCTGCACCCAATCCTGATCGGCCAAATAATTGCTACCCACCACGAACTCGCGCGCCCACTCCGTCATCTCCTCACCCTGCACCCGGTGATCAGGGGCGTATTGGCTGTGGACATACGTCATCGGCCCTGCCCGAGACACCACCGCCTTCTCCACCAGAATCACCGACGACCCCAACTCCGCGGCCCGTAGTGCTGCCCGCACTCCGCCAATTCCCCCACCCACCACTAAGACGTCGCATTCTTGGACCGACACATCCAGGTCACTGCCCATAACGCCAGTCACGCCTTCACCAACATCTCGATCAAGTCCGTCTCGGTTGTTTCGGTGGTCATATGGTCGGGCCCTTTCTGGAATCGGCGATATCCACGCGGAGGTGGTGAGGGGAGCTGGCCCTACAGGAATACCGACAGGTTGTCGATGGGCAACGTCGAGTGGTCGAGCAACACCTCGCGCCGAGCCAACCGCAGCGAATCGTCGGTCCGGCGCAACACGTCGACGCGTTCGGCCGACAGCAACTCCCAGCGGCCGCTATCTCCGCGGCTGCGAAAGAACAACAGATTTGAGCGCACGGTCAACTCATCAGTCCCCGGTCCGGCAGTCGTGCGAATGTTGGACACGAAGTGCCGGGTCCGCGACCGAGGTGACTCGGCCCACGAGAAGTCCGTCTCGCCGCGAAGAACCCGCATCTCCAAACCCGTGTAGTCGTCGTTCCAGTGCGCGATCGCGCCCACCCAACCCGCGGAGTCCTCCCTCGTGGTGCGCACCGGAACCACATACCGGATGTCGGGGTCGAGCAGACCCAACCATTCCCGGAACTGCCCCCCATCGAGTAGCTCCGCCTCCCGGAACATGAACGCCTCGACAGCCTCACGGGTATCCCGATCGACCCCGACCGCATTCATCACACCGAACTCCTCGACCAACCCGCCACACTCACTCTCTATTCTGCTGAACAGATGCATCCTCCGCTGTAGAGAATGCTAGATACGTCACACCGGCCCGTCAAGACAACATCTCCGAATGGACCACGACCAAAACGGCGCGGAACCAATGATGATGTTGCACAACCGATTTGGACGCGATCTCATGTGGCGCCTCCATCGGATGCGCGATACCCGGCGCCTGGCGCGTCACCTTATGTAGACAAGATCACGCTAAGTCCTGACGAATCAGGCATTTACGACGCGTTCGGCAGCTGCGGCAGTGCAAGCAAGATCGCGACTGGACGTGTTGATCTCTTTGACCGACTTGCCTTTGCGCCGGGGCCGCCAGCCGCTCAATGGCCGAGGTCTGTGGCGATGTCGCCGTGCTGTCGGTGCCCTGCTAAGAACGTTCGGCCGCGGGGCGCGGGAACAAAAAGCACTCGCGGCGGTCGTTGCCGCTACTGTCCGCGGCGAAGCCGACGAACACCCCGGTGGCGGGCGTCAGCCGATCCACTCCCCCGATCGCCCGGGTCGGCAGGCGATGACGATTGTCGCGCCTATGGGTTCGGACACCTCCAAGTGATCGCCGGGCCGGTCCTGGCCGACCGCCCGTGGCGCTTGTGACTTGTGACATGCTCGCCGTGACCACGGCGGCGAAAACGCTTGTTGCGCAGACTATCTGGATGCTCGGCGACGCGTTGGCTCGGGTGCGACTTCCTATCCTGACGCTGCTCTCGATCACAATCCTGACGGGCTGACCCATCATCGTGCACGGGCTCTCGGAGAAGCCCACCAGATCGGTGGTCGCAAGCAGGCGGCATTGTTCAACCTCGCCGCCGTCGCATTGCTCGGCTTGGCAGTCCTTCCCGAAGTTCAATCGCTGCTGAGTGGGCTGGCGACGTTGGCTACAGACCTAGACGCCTAGGTGGCGGGAGTGGTCAGCAGGTCGCCCTGAAGGTTCTTTCCCGGCGTCGACGACGAGGCGGGGGTGCCGTTCGCCGCGGCAGGCGGCAGCCCAGCGGCTTCCCTTGACCGGTGGTAGCGCTCCGCAAGTCCTGCCCAGCGTTCACCGTAGCGGTGCGCGGAGTCGACGACGGTCTGCGGTATGTGAACGAAGGGCGGCCGAGCAGCCCCAGCACGCCCATAGCCCGCAGTGTCGATTGCGATCTTCCACCAGGCGGACTGCATGGCTTGGAATTCCTCCATAGTCAAGCCCAGCGTTCGAAATGGCGCCTGCATCTGGTCGGCGATGGTCGCGGCCTCTGCCCAGTCGCCACGCTGGCATGCATCGCGCAGCGAAAGCGCGGGCCAGGGACCCATGCATACGTCGATGCTCCACGCTCCGGCAGCACCGAACATCATTGCGGGGTACATCAATTGGTCCAAGACGAGGACCGACATCTTGTCCTTGACCGCTTTGATGGCGCCGATCACATTGAAGATGTCCATCGAGGTCTGCTTGAGCGCAACGATATTGCGAATCTGGGCCAGCTCCCTAAATGCACCGGGCGGCAATGTGATGCGGAACGCGTGCGGGTTCTGGTAGATCATAATCGCCAGCTCCGGAACGGCCTCGGCGAGGTCTTTATAGTACTGGACCGCGTTCTCGGCAGTCTGCGGCAAATACATCGGCGGTCCGCTCATGATCCCGTCCGCCCCGAGGTCGGCGATGACGCGGGCGCGTCGGATCGAGTCGCGCGTGTTGAGCGTACTGGCACCAACGAACACCGGAACCCGAGCGTTCACCGTCTCCACGACCGTGGTGATGAGCGTGCGGTATTCGTCGTCGGAAAGGGTGTGCGACTCGCCGGCGCTGCCGGTCGTGACGATGCCGTCGACACCATCACGAACCAGTCGATCAACCAGAGACGCCAGCGCATCGGTGTCGATCGTGTCGACCGCGTTGACATCGGCGGCGTCCGGCGTCGAGCAGGCCGGCACGAATCCCCACAACCCCTTCATGTCGCTGGGAACGAGTTCGCTGGTGCGTGTTGTCATGAGCCGTGTCCAATCTGGTTTGAGGATTTTCGGAATGGCTTTGTTGGCGGTATGGTTCCGCCGGACCGTCCAGGGTGGGACTTGAGCCGATGGTAGGTGCCGATGCACTGCCCGTTCGTGGCATTGTGTCCCTCGGCGCGAAGTCAACTCGAGGCGCCGCGATCAGTGCTAGTAGTCGATGTCTAAGCCGCTCTCGAGTTCTGCGAGCCGATCCTGGGCTTTTCCGATCGACATCATCTTCATCATGTTGCCGACGGCTTTCATCTGCCCGGTCATGGCCGCGGTCTGGCCGTTGAGCGCACCCCGAGACAGCTCGACGTTTGTTTCGTAGCTGAGCTCGGCCTCCACGTCGGGCGTGCGCGGCGGGGATCCGATACCGACGATGAGCGACCCGTCAGAGAAATGCATGTAGTAGTCATCGCTGGCCGGGCTCTGCGACACGGACACGCGGAGCACCACGTCATGTCCCTTCGCTGCAATGCGGAACCTCTCGTCGGCATTGGCCGCGTCGGTCACCGCAGTCGCCCAGTCGTCGGTTAGGAACTGGATCGCCATTTCACCTCCATATGATCGTTTTCGCCGTCTCGTCCGTCGAGCCGTTCATGTTGTTGCGGCTTCGAGTGCTCCTGGTGGTGTTTGGGCGACCATCTGGTGGCCCCACACACTGGGTCGGTCGTACTGGGCGACGGTCCAGGTTTCGTCGTCGACGGTGGCCCCATCCCAGCCGTACTCGAGATCAAAACCGCTGGGTGTTCGGACGTAGAACGACACCATCCGATCGTTGACATGGCGCCCCAACGTCATGCTCAGCGGAATGTTGCGCGACATGCACAGGTCATAAGCCATCCCCACGTCATCAAAACTTTTCACCTCGACCATCACGTGGTGCAGCCCCCGCACACCCGGCATCGGGGTCAACGCGATGCTGTGATGGCGCGGGTTGCAGTGGTAGAACCACAGATCGATGAAGGTGTAAATCTCATCACTCTTCTTAAACCCCAACACCCCCCGCAAAAACCGGTCGGCCTGCGCGAGGTCCGGCGTCGCCAGCACCACATGACCCAACCCCTGCGCCCCGGTGACGAACCCCGATATCGCACGACCGGGCCGGAAGGAACCCGGCACCACCTTCTGACCGTAAAACAACTCATGACGCAACCCCGAAGGATCCGACAGCGTCAAAAAGCCCAACACACCGCGGGCCGCGCAGTCCTCCTCGGTTCCCACCTCAAATCCGATGCCCTGCCGATGCAACAACTCCCCGGCAGCCTCAACCGCCTCCTCGCTGCCCACATCCCACCCCGCATACAACATCCGGTTGCGCTCCCCGTGATGCACAGCCAACCGGTGATCGGCGTCATCGATCCGCAACAGAACCGACCCACTGGCCGCCTCCACCGCCTCCATCCCCAAAACCTCCGGACCAAACTCCAACCACTCCTTCGCATCCGGAGACTCCACACCCACATAACCCAACGCCTTCACCAACATGTGCTGTCCTCGGGCGATTCAGTGGTTCGGGACGGTAAGTGACGCATAGCGCTGCTGGAGTGCGGCCCAGTTCTTGCCGGCCTCGCGCCCTCCAGCCAAGTAGGACTCCGGCACTTCGGTGTACGGCGGCCGGGTGGGCCCGGTGCGCATAAAACCGGCTGCTTGGAATTGGGCGTTGTCGATTTGGATGCTGTATTTGAGGAATTCGGCGAAGTTGCCGCCCGGGTAGAGCGTCGCGAGAGCGGCCTCGAGTTCGTCGGTGAGCGTTTGGCAGTCGTCCCAGCGGCGGGCTCGGATTAAGTCGCGCAAGTGGGTTACCGGCGCAGGGCCGCAGGCCACATTGCCCGACCAACAGGCGGTGACCTCCTCTGGGAATAGCCGGGCAAAGTAGTACCAGTCGGTCTCAAGCGGCAGTAGCCGCACACGACCGCCGACGGCGCGGAGGTCGGAGAGGAAGGCGGAGCCACTGAGCAGTCCGAGGTGCTTGGCAGCGACAACCTGTGGTATCTGGCTAAGCGCCTCGTATGCGGGGGTCCCGATCTTTCCCTTGAAGGCGCCTGGGTTGTCGTAGACAACCAGTGCCAGGTTCGGCACTGCCTCGGCCACATCGCGATAGAAGCGCACAATTCCGGCGTCGTCGAGGGGCAGCCACATCGGACGACCGACGAACAAACCGTCGGCACCGAGCTCGCCGAGCCGACGACCTCGAGTGATCGTATCGCGGGTGTTGAGCGTCGTCGCTCCAGCGAAAACCGGGATTCGACCCGCGACGGCATCGACGACGGTGGCGACGAAGCTTTGCAACTCGTCCCATGTCAGCGAGGCACACTCGCCGAAGGTGCCTGTGGTCATAAGCACGTCGACCCCGCCGCGGACCATCGAGTCGGCAAGCGTCGCCGCCTCGTCGAGGTCCACGGAGAATGTTGTGTCGGGCTGGTCGGCCGTCGGGATGGAGGGCGTAGGAATGATGCCAACGACCCCGGTAATGTCATCAACGGTCAACTTCGTGTCAGGCACAGGCATTGCCTTTCTGGTGAAACGTCAGCGGGCTCGGAGGTTGGCGGGTACTGGGGGAAACGGGTGCGCCCCCAATGACAGCTCGGGCTCTTCGTAGTAGAGATCGAGTGCCTTGAGTGTGGGGATGTCGTTGACCGAGAACAGCACGGCATCTTCTGTCGACCGGTTGACGAAGTGATGGGTGCTCCAGTTAGGCACCGCGAAACTGTCGTGGGGCCCCCAGTCAAGCTCCACGTCGTCGACGACGGTCGTCCCTTCGCCACGCACGACGAAATACACGGCACTCGACGTGTGGCGATGGGCGTCGGTCCGCTGGCCGGGCCGCAGCAATTGCACCCAGCAATCGAGCGTTGGCATGGTCGATCCGCCTGTGACGGGGTTGGCATAACGCAGGACGACGCCGTCGTAGGGACTGCCCGCAAGGCCCGCCATCCGCTGGAGCTGCCGCTCGACGTCGCGCCAGGGATAGCGGAATGGAAAGTTCGCCGTCTTGACCTGCTCCCATGCAGGGCGGAGTAGGCCCCCCCGGTCGGCGAGATGCTCTCCCGGCTCGTCGCGTTGAGGTTGGCGCTTCTCGCCGTAGGACTCATAGAAGGGAACATTGAGCCCGAGCACCAATCCGATATCGAGCACGTCGAGCCAAACGACGTTCTCCGAGGTGGCATTCTCGTGGTCGTGCCACGTCCAGCGAGGGGTTAAGACAAGGTCGTAGTCCTCCATTTGGCACGGCTCGCCGTCCACCACAGTAATCAGGCCGGGGCCGCCTTGAATAGCGAACCGCAGCGCCGCCATGGTATGGCGGTGCGCATAGGCAATCTCGCCGGGCTTGAGCATCTGCATGCCCATGTTCATGGTGTGCGTGGTTCCCCGGGCATCCGGATTGATGAACGAGAGATTGCGTCGCGCCGTCAAACTTTCGGGCATCACGTCGCACGACTTCAGAAGCTTCGCGTAAACATCGTGCCATCGCCACAGAAACGGAACACCGGCGGGCTTGGGGCCGCCGACGACGCTTTCCAGCATTTCGTCGTATATCCATTGCCCACGTAAGTTGGCAGCCTCGAGCTCGACGTCAAATTCGCGGAGCTCTGAACTCTCGGCGGTGGACATTGGCTACCTTCTCTGGTTGGCAGAATGACACTCTGTCAATTAGAGATTATCGGCACCCGCCGGTCGCGTCAATACCGCACGGGCCGCACTGAGCTGACCTCTTGGGTCAGTACCCCTAACGGGGCGAAAGGTCGAGATATGCAGCACGCTAGACGAATTCGCCGACTCCGCCGCCATCCAGATCATCCGGTGCCGCAACTCGTGGTGTCGCGGGTGCTCCCGGATGGACTTGCGAGCGTGTTCGTTGAGCTGCTCGCGCGCCGATCTGCGGAAAGACTATCTTCTTCAGCCAGCACGTCGGCAGCCCCCCGTGCCGACTCGCGCCAGCTCCGCTAGTCATCTCGGATCGGCGCACAACGCAATGAGGACACTGTTGCCGGTGGGGAGCAACTCGGGATCGGGTGAGGCGAGATAACGGCAAGGTGTTTATCTTGAGGGCCGTGTTTCCCGCTGGTGAGACGTTGTCGAACTAAGATTGCGGCGCCGCAGCGAGCATCTTCGGCGGACGTACAGTGTCACGTCTGATGCAGCGGGCAACCACGCGTGGCCGCACTATGGTGATCGCGTCGCGGCAGTGTCGGGTGGGTTCGTCAACAGTTCGAGCCTCCCCCGCACAGTTTCGAGATCGCTGCCGGCCTTCAGTGCACGCCTGCACTCGATCAGTGCTCGAGGCCAGTTCACGATCGCGGCGCCGCTCAAACGTTGCTCGCCATCGGGGTAGAGCGCTGTGAATCGATTGTCGGACAATCGATCTCCGACGACGAGTGGCTCACTTAGGTGAGTTGTTTGGCCGCAAAACTGGATCTTCCAGTCGTACTGGTCGCTCCATACGTACTCGACGGGCTCGTAGCAGCGCAGATGATCGGGGTGCGAGATATTGTGCGCGACGCAAGACGCCTGGTCGACCGCATTTGTCCAGTGTTCGATGCGCATCATCACGCCGCGGGCGCGATGAAACCAACGCGACACGTCGCCGACTGCGTAGACGTTTTCTGACGTGACGGCACGACAGAACTCGTCGCAGACCAGGCCGTCATCGACGACCAGTCCGGACGGCACCAGCCAGCCGTCGTTCGGAACGGCACCGATGCCCACCACCACCGTGTCGGCTTCCACGACGGTCCCGTCCGTGAGGCAGACCTCCAAGTTGCCGCGCTCCCCCTCAATATTCTCGACACCGCGGCCGAATCGCGTGTGCACCCCGTGGTCTCGATGCAAATCGACGAACCACCCGCCGATCTCTTCGGTAAGCACCCGGCTCATCGGCACCGGCACCGGGTCGACAACCGTCACTTGCAGCCCCAGTGACCGCGCGGTTGACGCGACCTCGGCCCCTATAAATCCTGCCCCGATCACCACGAGGCGGGCACCGTTGACGAGGTCGGCTCGTAGCCGCAGACAGTCCTCTAGGGTGCGCAGCACATGAACGCCCGGTCCCTGGCCCCACGGGGATGGTCGCGCGCTCGCTCCGGTGGCCACCACCAGGTGGTCGTAGCGTAGGGGCTCTTCATCGGCGAACTCCACCTGACACGCTGCGACATCCACTCCGATCGCGCGGCGGCCGAGGCGAAGCTCGATGCCGTCGTCGGCGGCAGCGTCTCTGGTGAGTAACGTCGCAGCCGCGATGTCACTCGTACCCGCAAGCAAGGCTTTGGATAGCGGCGGTTTGTCGTAGGGCAGTGCAGTTTCCTCGCCCACGAGGACGATGTCGCCGTCGTAGCCTTCCGATCGCAGCGCCTGGGCCGTGCGGACCCCGCCGACAGAACTGCCGACGATGACGACCCGTGACGTCATTCGTCTACGACTTCCAACGCGGCGACCGGACAGCTGCGCGCAGCCTCCTCGACCCGGGTCCTGTCCGCGGAAGGGACCTCCGTCTTCCGGACCAACACGAGTCCCCGGTCGTCGATGTCGAAGTAGTCCTCGGCGGCTACGACACAGTTCGCGTATCCCTGACATACCGCGTGGTTAGCCTTTATGACTCCGTCCATGTGCTTTCCTTCCCTATGTTCGTCGGGTTCAATTGCGCTGGGGTGCAGGTCCGAGGCTGAAACCGCCGTCGGGGCGGATCGTTTCGCCGGTAAGCCCGCGGGAGCGGTGCGAAGCGAGAAAGACGTAACTCCACGCGTGGTCGTGACCCGATAGGGCCACGTTCAGCGGTGTGCGAGCAGCCAATTCGCGGGCCCGGTCGGGTGCAGCATCAAGACGGCGGGAGCCAAGGTCGAGACTGTCGAGTCCGCGCAGGTCGGTGTTCAACGTTCCCCCTGGGGCAACACCGTTCACACGGATCCTCGGCGCGAGTTCGTGAGCCAGTGCGGTGACGAGGCCACGCACCGCGAACTTCGACGCGACATACAGCAGGCCGCCGCGTCCTGGATAAAATGATGAAGCGGACTCGGTGAGGATGATCGAGGCGCCGTCCTGCCCCCTCAATGCCGGCACTGCTGCCTTGACTGAGTGGATATGACTCAGGACGTTGATACGAAACATCTCGTCGAACGCCTGGTCGATTCGCTCGGCGGGGATGTCCTGAATACGACGGTAGAAATCGAAGATCCCGACGCAGTTCACCAATGTGTCGAGTCCGCCGAATGCGTCGGCAGCGACCTGCACAGCTTCGTCGTTGGCGGTGTGGGTGGTCCCATCACCCTCGATTACCGGGATGTCGGGCAGCTGATGGCGCAGCGCCGCGCACTTATCGCTGTCGTACTCGAGCACGGCGACCTGGGCATCCTCGTTCAGGAACGCGTCGACGGTGGCCCGACCGATACCCGAACCTCCTCCGACGATCAATGCGCGTTTGCCCGCCAGCCAGCCAGTCATACCTCGTCGCCCAAGATCAAGGGAGCCCCTGCGTTCCCCACCATGGCGGCCAAGGTGGCCGGGTTCTGCCAGGTCAAGGCCTCGATCTCCAAGGCATCCAGCGACACCCACTGCGCCGATTTTGGCGCCTGAATCAACAGCCGAGCTCCGTTGCGAGTGGTCACTCGGCGCACGACGACCTCCGCGAACTCGTTGGCGATGTTGAGTGCATCGCCGGTCGACCCGGCCAGCAGCGTCGACAGTTCCTCGCACGCCGATTGTGGTGGTGACTGCGCGCCCTCGCCGGGTCGATTCGAGCTCATAGGAATACCGCCAGATTCTGCATTCGAAGCACTGATTCATCGACGGCGATTGTCCGCCGGGCGAGTTTGAGGGCGTTGCCATCGCGACGTAGGAGATCCTCACGACCGCATGAAAGGAGCGTGGACTCATTGACGTCACCGCGGCTGCGGAACAACAGCTCAGCGCTGTCGACCGCGAGGTAGTCGGCGTCGTCGGTGAGGAATGTGCGCACGTTGGTGATGAAGTGACGCAGACGCGACGGCGGATCCTCAGTCCAGGCATGCTCGGTGGCGAATCGGGCAACGCGGCGACTGAGTGAGTATTTGTTCTCGTCGAAATGCGCCATTCCTGCTGAGGTATCGAATCCGGCGCCGGCGGCGGTGGTGATCCGCACCGGCATGTAATAGTGAATGTCCTCGGTAAGAACACCCAGCCACCTGTCGTAGTCTTGGGCATCGAGAAGGTACGCCTCGTTGACGAGGAAGCGATGCGCCTCCAGATGGCGAGAATCGTCGAACGGCAAGGCTTCCCCCACACGTTGGGCGCGGGCGGCGTGCGCACCGAGTACCGATGGGGCCATGGGTCGACCAGTGCGTTGATCGTCGACGGTCACAGCGTCACCGACGTCGTAGCCGACTCCGAGTCGATACCGGCGACGGCCCGGCCATTGGTCTGCACCATCGGCTCAATACCTTGCGGGTTGTCCGTGAGCACAGTAGCCGGGTCGACTCGCAGCGGCGGCATGTCGAGGTAGTCAGCCCAGAGCCTCAATAATTCCCGTTGATTGTTCTCGTTGTAGCCGAGCTGAGCGTATCCAGGCCCGTGAAACTGAGCGCTGCTTAGGGTGTCGACCACCCGGGCATCGTCTGCGAGCAGCCCCATCCGGCTGTTCAGCCGCAGTCGGCGGGCCATCGAACCCCCCGCGGTGTTGGTCAGCGACACCCAGTTCTCGACATCGTCTTGTTCGAACATTCCCGTCGAGCCGAAACACATCAAATAAGCCTTGTATGAGGCCGCCTTAAACGCTTCCGGGGCATCAGAATCCACCGCAAACCAGGACAGCACCTCAGTCTCGTTCTCGCTAATGGGCTGCCATACCCGAATCGAAATGAACGGCAAGACGTGCTCGCCGTCCTCCACTTTCGGCCAGTTGTGCACGAAACTGATGTTCGGAAAGCACGTCGCCGCCGAGATCATGAACCCGTCGGCGCCCACGACCTGTCGCTGCTGCTCGGTCCAGGTCGCCTTGGCACGACTGATCATCTCCGCCGGGTAGCCGACATAGCTCATCCGGTCTTCGAAACTCCCCTCCGGCAGCTTGTATGTGGTGCCCCCACCTCTGCCCGCCCAATAGGTTGCGCCGTCTTTGCGCTTGTGGGCCTTCGGCTCTCGGAACAGGCCGATCTCGACCACCGACGTGTGCGTCTGCGGGGTGTGGTACATGTCCCCGGCGAAATTCTCAGCTGCGATTTTCCAGTTCGCTTTTACCCGCCAACGCTGAGGACCCTGCACCTCGAGACCGTTGGGGCCCTGCTTGGTGTAGAAATCGAGATAGAACCTGAAATCACCCAGGTAGTCTTCAAGCGATTCTGCGTCAGGATCCATCGACAGGAAGATCAACCCGTTGTAGCTGGCCACACTCGGCGCTGGCAACAGGGTCTGACCCGTCTTGTTGAACCCCGCGTCTCCTCCATAGGCCTCTTGGTGAAAAGGCAGTCCGATAATGCGGCCGTCGTTGCGGTAAGACCACCCGTGGTACGGGCATCTGAAATTCGACGCGTTCCCCATCTCCGCCCGACAAATCTGCATACCGCGATGGAGGCACATATTGAACATCACCCGGACCTCGCCTGCAGAATCACGAGCGACGATGAACGAGTCCTGTAACACTTGCCTGACCACGTAGTCGCCCGGCTGCGGAATTTCGGACTCGTGCGCGACGAACAACCACGCCCGACTGAACAGCCGCTCCTTTTCGAGCGAGAAAATCTGCTTGTCGTTGTACACGTGCGCCGGAATCATGCCAGTGCGTACTGCCGCCAACACCTCACCGTGATCCTGCATCTTCAACTCCATGACTCAGCGACGGGACCCAATCCTCGACTGAGGCGCCTTCACTGTTATGTAGAACACGACTCTGTCTAGCAGAGAGTATGCCGTCAATTTGCCGGTGTAGTCAACCGGCCTCGCTGAGCTGTCGAACTGTCGCGCAGCCCGCTTCGTTGCCTTCGACCAAACGTCCACAACGGCATCACCGCGCGAGGCAGTTTGTCTTCCTTGCCCACGGGATTTGCGAGGAATGGGCACAGGGCCCGTAACGAAAACGACCGCGCCCGGGTGCTGCTGCGCACGGGCGAGCATGCGTGGGATGCCAGCAGCTGTCAGCGGTACTGGCCGGAGCAGATTTCGCCGGAGACCCTGCGCCGCCTACGGATTGGACTTGTCATCGACGACGACGCCGCGGGAGCAAGTCTGCGGACCGCCCGGGCGGACGGCGGTGCCAGGTGTTGTGCGGTGAAGGCGTCATTTCGCCGCCGATGCCTGAGCGTCGCGATTCTTCGAGCTGCATTCGGCTTTCACCGCGGTAAGGTCTCTGTCATGCAGAAACCTCCTGTCGCGGGCATGGAGCATGACAGCACCGGAAAGCTCCCGCAATATCCGATCGAGTCTGTCGACAATGCTCTTCGCCTAATCCTCCTCCTGGGAGACCGCTCTGAGATCCGGCTCACTGACGCCAGCGAGTACCTGCACGTCGCTTCGTCGACCGCGCATCGCCTGTTATCGATGCTTCAGTACCGCGGGTTTGTCCGCCAAGATCCGATTAGCCGGGCATACCAGCCCGGACCGTCCTTGACAAACGTGGCGTTCGCTGTCCACTCCAGGATGGACATACCGCGCACCGCCGCGCCGATTCTGCGCCACCTCGCGGACACGTTGCAAGAAACCGTGCACGTAGGAACGTTGGATGGCAGACTCGTTCGCTTCATCGCGGCACTCGAAAGCCCTTCTGCTGTTCGAGTGATATCGCGTTTGGGTACTACACGTCCTGCCCATTGCACGTCGACAGGTAAAGTCCTACTCGCCGGACTATCCGATGACGAGCTTGACCAGTTGTATCCCGACCCACATTTGGAGCCACTCACCGAGCATTCCGTGCGTACCCTCACCGAACTGCGCGCTCAATTGGCAGAGGTCAGAAAGAGTGGGTTTGCGACCAGCAACCAGGAAAGTGAGGAAGGCGTCGCGTCTGTTGCCGTGGCAGTACCCGTAGGAGGTTCCCAGATGAGGCTGGCACTCAATGCGTCAGCGCCCAGTTATCGATTCCGGCCCTCAGATATCCGCAAAGCTCGCACTGCCCTAACAGACGCCGCCGCCGAGCTAGCCCGCAATCTCGGCTGATGACGTCCAAAAAAGTGGAAGCCGACAGTGAAATGCCCAGCGGCGCCCCAGATTTGCCTGGCTTCATTGCCACCCTCGACGCGTTCCTAAGCATGGAGAAGCAACGGAATGCCGAACCGATGTTCGCGGCGGTCCTCACCGACGACTTTCAGATCGGTCTTCGTGGTGGTTACCAGTGGAAAGGCCGCGATGGTCTGCAGACGTACCTTGACCAACGGGCCGGGATCTTCGACGAACGCCTGGAACTGCGTCACGTACTTTCCTACATCCCGGCGAAGGAGGGTGTGGTCGAGCTGACGACCCATCTTGAGTTCTACTTTCGACGCTGGAAAGCACCCTCGTTGGTCAGCGAAGAATTCACCGGGTCGGCCTTTCGCACGTGGCTGATTCGCATAGCTGACAACGAGATGCGCGTGAAGCAGGTGATTATCGATGGATTTGCCAATCTCAACGAAAACGCACGGGCGGTGTTTGCCATCCCAGATGAAGGGTTCGACGAATAAGCGCTACAGCGACGAAGGCGGTAGACGTCCACCGACGCCGAGGCGCACGATCAAACCTCGCTTCTCCATAGCACGATGTCGATCTCGTCGAAATGAGACATCGCAATCAGGCCCTGTAGGCCCTCACGGGTTATTGGAAACCGACCTCTCCCCCTTGGACGCCGGCTAGCGGGATCTATGCCCACCATCCCGGCGACGTCCAGTACCGCGGTAATGCGCATGATGTTCTCCACCGATTGCACGCGGGCCATAGAAATCGCACCACGGACGCGACATCCGCCGGGAAAAGCGTCCGCTTGATTGACCGGCGGTTGACCGCCTGCGCGACGTAGATGGGATCGTTGAGTTCGTTTGTCGCCTCGTCGTCCACGAGCCCTGGGGCGACTGCGTTGACGGTAATTCCACGCGCGCCCAGCTCTCGGGCCGCAGCGCGGGTGAGGCCCTCGACTGCAGCCTTGGAGGCGATGTAATGCGGAAAACCGAGCGTTCCCGTCCGCGCGGTCGACGAGGAAACGTTCACAACGCGACCGCCCCGCGCTGGCACCGCTGGCAGAATGGCTTTCATCGCTTGCCACGTACCCCGCACATTGATGCGTAGGACGTCGTCCCATTCTTGGATGGTCAATTCTTCCAAGGACTTCTTGGAGCCGAGCGCCTTATACATCGCAGCGCAATTGACCAAGCCGTCTATCTGGCCGAAGCGCTCCACGGTGTCGTTGACGAGATCTGCGAGCGCGTCTTCGTCGGTGACGTCCGCACGATGATAGATCACCGTCGGCCGGCCGGGCGGTGGCGCGAGGTCGGCCACCACTACGTTGGCGCCAGCGTTCACGAGATCTGCAACCACTTCATCACCTATGCCATTGGCGCCCCCGGTTACCACGATGACGTTGCCGGCGATGTCGAACGGGTCCCGGTCAGCCACGGCAGCGGATTGAGGACGAACAACGGGTGGGGTCGGCATCAGTGAGGTCCGCCAGGCCGAAAGCGTAGTGTCCGTTACACGACACAACCGCACCTGCAAGCAGGGCCCTGTCTTCATAACCACTCATGCCCTGCTGCGTGCAGGTCGGATATTTCATCAGTTTGTCTGTCTCCGCGATGTTTCGGGACGTAGCTAGTGGTCGGCCACGAACATCTGCTCGAGTCGAAGCGTCGCGCCCGGACGGCTGTGCGCGGACTCGTCGAGATGCTCACGCTCGGAGTTCTCGATCTCGTCTCGTAGCAACATGACGATGCCAGCATCTGGCCAGCTGTTTCTGCTAAGCAGAGCCATGCTCTGAACCATAGCAGTGGACGCCTACCTAGCCAACTGCTGCGACGTCGCCGGCGGCTGATTTGCCGTTGGTACCCGCGGGCGAGTACAGCGACAATCTCACCTCGTCAACATCGGATAACCGTGATCCGCTCAGTTACATTTCAGCCCACCGCGTGTTCGCTTTCCCGGCGTTCGACAATTTTCGTGCGAGTATCCGCTCGCCGGTGCGTCGCGATGAACCGGCCAGGCGGGAACCATGAAAAACAACACTCGACAAGTACATCAGCGGCAAGTCCGGAACTCGCGAGCGGGAGGTCGATTCCTCAACGCAGAACCTTAAGTCCTACCCCCTGCCGGCCGGCTCATCGGTCGACGTGATTTCAAAACCGACTACTGAGCTACGCGGTGCCGCCGGACTCGGCGGCTCGGCCTTGCTAGAGAACAATGTACATCCGTCGGCCGGATGCTCAACGCCCGACACATCCGACTAGCCCGTAAGTCGTTGCCGCGCAACTTGTTTGTCGGATCCTGGACAGCTCCATGCTGGAATAGTTCGGTCGCCGTCAGCGTTGCATTTTTGTTGGCAAGGCGGCGCGTCTGGAGGCAAGTCAATGGCGACGGTGGAAGCGTATGAGACCAAGTCGGGACGGCGGTGGCGCGTGCGTTATCGAACACCGGACCGACGGCAGACCGATAAGCGCGGGTTTGCGACGAAGCGAGACGCCAGGGCGTTCGCCGCAACTATCGAAGCACGAAAAGCCCTGGGCACCTTCGTGTCTACGGCTGCAGGGCGTGTCACAGTAGACGAGCTTGCGCAGGCATGGCTGGACAAGAAGAAGCAACTTACCGCACAGTCTCACTACCGCACCCTGGAGTCCTCCTGGCGGACACATGTTCAGCCGATCTGGGCGATGCGGGACATCGCCGGAATCACCACGATCGAGGTCGAGGCATGGATCACGGCGATGGCACGTCGCGGTCATGGGACGACCACGGTTCGTCGTGCGCATGCGGTGCTGTCGGGAATCTTGAGCGATGCGGTCAAGGCCCACCGGCTGGTCATCAATCCAGCCCGCGGCGTTGAGAACCTGCCACGCCGGGTCGCGCGCCGACACTGCTACCTGACGGCGTCGGACGTGCACGCACTTGGTGTCGAGGCGGGTGAGCACCGAGCTTTGGTGCTGCTGTTGGCGTTCTGTGGCCTGCGGTGGGGTGAGGCCATTGCACTACGGGTCGGCGACGTCGACTTCCTTCGACGCCGGGTTCTCGTCTCGATCAACGCCGTGGAAATCGGAGGCCGCCATCAGGTTGGACCCACGAAGGAGCGCCGGGCGAGGTCAGTGCCAGTCCCTGAATTTCTCCTCGGTGACCTGTCACGTCTCTGTGTGGGCAAGGCACGCGACGCCTTGATCTTCCCTGGCCCTGATGACGGCTACATCCCTCGTCCGCGCTCCTCCACTGGCTGGTTCGCCGCAGCGTTGCGACGAGCCGGGTTGCCCACGATTACTCCGCACGATTTGCGACATACCTGTGCTTCGTTGGCGGTATCGGCCGGAGCCAACGTACTGGCGTTACAACGCATGCTGGGACACCGCAGCGCGAAAGTGACTCTCGATGTCTACGCCGACCTATTCGATTCCGACCTCGACGATGTGGCGTCGAACTTGGACGCCGCCTACGCTCCAAAGACAGTGGGCACGACGTGGGCAAGAAGTACGGGAGCCGGTGCGAGTTTCCTCCCAAAAACCCGTCTGAACAGCGAAGATCACGACCACATACCGCCCTCGGCGGAGGTGGACCCTCCGGAGGCGTCCCCCATACCAATAGTGGTCAACGTCTCTAAGCCGTGGAGCTGAATCGCCCTGGAAATCCCGGAGGCTCCTGACCTTGGAAACGAGGATGCAGGTATGCCGAAGGAACAGTCTGCCGGGAAGCCCACGTCAAGGCG
>JAWQNE010000033.1:0-62888 GCA_033741175.1 Mycolicibacterium sp. 120270
CAGGACAATCCGGCGCCCGATTAGACCAGGTACACATGTAACACTCGTCCTGAACAGTCGGATAGCTCAGCTAGGCCCCCTTTGTTACAGATAAGCCGTGCGCGGCGCCAGCCGCCAGAGCGCCGCTCAGCCGCCGATATCCTTGCCTTGCAGGAGGAGCCAAGACCGCATGCCGACACCACATCCGCCGCGCTGGCCAAAACGCACAGGCCGCGACACCCGCCGCACGCCCAGCTCTCTCGATCTCGACTGGCCATATCGCGATCGCCACATGACCACCGCATTCAATGCCGCCCCTGCCGGCATGATCGACACATCGCTGTTACCGCCGGCGCTAGCCGCTAAGCACCGCGACCTCAACCGCGCCGGAGCACTCGCTGCGGTCCCGAACTGGCGGCGTACCGTCGGCGCCACGGCCGGCCTCGCAACGCTCGGGGCGTGGTTATCGGCACCGCCGGCCGCCGCGATGCTCATCGCCGGCCCCTCCGCGCTGCTGATCAGCGCGCTCACCGCCGCACTGCTGGCGTGTTCGGTGGTCGCCACAGCGACAGTCCGCCGCCACCCGAGAGGGGCCTACACCCGCACCGAACGCCGCCACCTCGACGCCGCCCGCGTGCAATGGCCGACCAGCCGCGCAGATCTCACCCGCCATCCGAACGCCGCCCGCCTCCTCCACGACTGGGACAGCCGCCTAGCCAGCGATCGCCGCGTGTCGGACGGCGACGCTGCCTTGGTGTGGGCTGAACCCAACCTCGTCGCCGTCGCTGTACTCATCGCCGACTCCATACGCGACACCACAACTTGGACCTGCACCCAGATAGATACCCACCGCGCCCGCATCGACATTGACGCGGCGGTGCACCAGATCGCGCTATCCGCCTACCGCTGCTGGCGCGCCCACGCGACCAACACCACGACGGCCGACGCAGCCGAAAGTACGTGGCACGAACTGGTCGACCTCATCGACACGCTGAGCGACTACTGCAAGGCCCTGCGCAATATCGATCACCTGTTGATGTGCAAGGCGCTGCTAGACGTCGACGGTGAGGACGCTCTTGTTATGGTCGAGCTCGGAATCGACCAGCTGGCAGCAGTCCCCTTCGACCGCAACGAGATCCGCGCGGATCTCGACACGCAGATTCACACCGCACTCGATCGCCTGGCCCGCACTCAGCGCTGACGATCGTGGCCCCCAAGAAAACGGTCAGCTCGCGGCTCGTTCCGATACCCTATCGGTGACCGCCAGTGGTCGATCGCAGAGCGAGCAGATCCAGATGCTCCACTCATCGTCGAAGTACCGAAACTCCGAACACGTTCCATCGCAGAGCAGGTCGTCTGCCTTTGCGCTCACTGTGTTCTCTGAGTCTCCGATAAATAGTGCGCTGGAACGGATTTGATATCTTCGTCAGGTCGATGCGGGGTAGTAGGCATAACCCGCGCGCTCGGCGTTCTGAGCGGAAATCTGAGGGTTGTAAATCCAGCCAGCGACTTCGCTGAAGCAGTAGCCGAAGTGGCGAGGGCAGAGGTCTTCGCGCTGGTAGTAGCGCCAGCCCTCGGCGCAAGCGGCAGTCCGTGCCTCCCTAACTGACCGTGCCTGCCCTGTGTCGAAAACCTCGCCACAGGAGTTGCACGTCAGCGTCACGAATCGGTATGCCGTCATTCCTGCCCTACGTCAGGCTGCGCCTACTTCGCCGAGGTCGAGTGGCACCCGGTTGCGATGGCTGATCTCAACCCATGAGCCTCGCTCGACGAGAAGCTGGTCAATCCCGGCCTCGCTCAGGCTGCGGTCACCGGCATTCCAGGCGTTGACTTTCGCGCCGATCTGCAACTCGGTCAGCAAGTCCTGACACGCTTCGTCGGGCATGTACTTGTCCCAGCCCTGGCCGATCAGGTTGCACGGGCCGCGCACACCCTCTTGCGCGTCGAGGATCGTATAGCAGACCTCGCCCTTCGGCTTGAACTCGGCCTGGCGGGTGAGGATCGCGAATCGCCCGTCGGCACAGCGCACATCCCACCATCGGGGTCCGTCACCCAGCAGCTTCACACGCGAACCTAACGGGCGGCAATTCGGTCATACTCGTACTCCTGTCGACTACTGATCACGATGCGAATTCTTAAGGCGGCGTTGTCGACGGTGCATGCCGCCGTCAGGCAGCCGTGTCCACCGGCTCGGCCGCCAGACGGAACTGCTTGAGCGCTTCCGCGCCGGCATCGGTTATCGCGTTGATCTTGCGGTGGTGCAGTTTGTTGTGCACTCGGCCGACAGCGCGGACGCTCTCGCGGTGCTCGTAGATCCGCTTGAGAATGTCCGCGGTCTCCTCGATGGAACGTTCCTGAATCGCCGGAACCCCTGGGTTCTGCTCGTGGGCCACGGCGGCGATCGCCTCCCAACGCACGGGAACACCTGCCAACAGCTCCTGCAGCTGCTCCGCTTCAGCCGGTTGCCTTTTCACGCGACGCGGCCGCGACAACGTCAACAGCGACAGTGTGGAACCGACGATAGACAAGTCGATGATGATCGGATAGAAGCCAGTCCAGTGGCGCATACCCATCATCTCCACAAGCTCTCGGAGGTTGTAGAAGCACAGCAAGAACGCGGTCAGACCCACCAGTATGGTGACGGTGAGGGTGACGCCGAAATCCCATCCCAGTCGGCGTGCCCGTATCAGCAGCGCGACGAGATGCGTTGAGCCGAGCAAGAATATGGGTGGGCACAGCGCCAGAAACACCGCCCAAATCTGAAAGGCGAGCGGCTTTCCTTCGTTGATCAGATAGGAGTGCGCACCATTTCCGAGGATAGACACCGCACTGGCGAAGATCAGCCAGCCCCACGCGAATTTCTTCGCCACCTCCCGCGCAGCGGCTAGCTCCGCGGCTTCAGTTTGCGTCTCGTCGTCCTGGGGCGTGTCAGCGTCCTGCTGGTTGCCGATCGGGCGCCGCCGCTGCTCGGCGTAATCGGTGTCCACCGCGGGGGACACCGCGGGCCTTGCAGGCTCTCTCTCCGCGACGGCCTGGCTGGACAGGCGCGTCTGGGTGTGTTCCGATCCGTTGCGCGTGGGCGCCTCGTCGAGAATTGTCATTGAGCGCGTTCTCCATTTCGACCGCAGCTGATGAATCCGGTTGGCGCGCAAGTCAACCACTGCGCCATACGGGCCAATGCGTCGAATGGTAGCAGCTGAATGCCGATCGCATATGCATCCTTGATGCGCGCCGCGCTCTCGGCGCACATTGTGCGCTCCCTGTCCGTATAGCCTTGACGCCATCAACCCTTTTCGGTAGCATTACCACTTGACAATATCAAGGGTTGTTCACCGGGTCCCGTTCCTCATCATCCGCTACCCGCAACATCCAACTAGGAGTCGACGCGATGACATACCAAGCGATTTCTGCCTCACTCCCCGGCCCGGTCGCTGTTGTCGGCTACGTGCGAGGCTTCCCCCGCCACCCTCAGCCCGGTACAGCGGTCACGCCATTCGACACGGCCCCCGACGGAGCCGAACCTGCCAACGCCGAATTGAAGTACGCGCTGGTGGCGGTGCAGTGGGCAACCCAGTACACCACCATCGACCTCGAAACTGGCGAAACCACAAGCGAATACCGCTCGGGCGAATTCGGCACACCCACAGGCACGACGTGGTATCTCGCCCCCGTGGACGTCGACGACAGCACGAACCGCTACCAGTTGGCGGGCCGCTTCGCCGCCAGCTCCCGCTGGGCGGCGCTGCCGCACATGATCGAGGTTCCCGACGCCCCCGCCGAGGTCTGTATCCACGACCACCCGCTCTAACGCGCCCGCACCACCCGCCAGGACCGTCGGAACGCGACGGACCTTGTGTCGGTCGGTCTGCGCAAGATGTTGTCATGACGAATCGTGATCGGCCGTTTAGCGAAGATGTCGCGCAAGCTCTTGATCTATTGGGCCAGTTTCATAGGTTGCGGATGGCCTTTGACGCAGAACTGGAGCAGGAACGGCGTGATCGCCGACGGCCTGATACGCAGGCGCCGTCGGCGAGCACGCCGTCGTGGATAACCGCGGCAGCGCGTAGCGATGAGCTGAACGGCATCGTGAGTTCCTACGAGGAGCTGTGGTATCGGATCCATGCGGTGGCACCTGCACTCGGCGGCGCGCTGCCCCTGCCGTGGCTGATGAGGACCGGGAGGCGCCTACCGGGCTTGGCTGAGCGGCTACGCCGGCGACGGGCCGGCGGGTGGTTCGTACACCCGAGAGATGATTGACCGACGACGACGGCTGCCCAGGAGACTCTGTACCGCACAGCAGCAGCGTTCAGCCGGGCGCAGCCGCGCGTGGCGGTCACCAGTTAGCCGGGCGCGCCTCGCCGACGCCGAGGGGGCAGTGACCGGTTGTGGGCGGCGCGCTGCCGCGCTTGCGCGGGAATGTCGCGGGTGGCCGGGTTGAGGTCCAGACCGGACAGCGTGGCGTCCAGCTCGGCTGGCGACAGCTCGCCGCGGCGGAACTCGTCGACGGCCAGCGTTAGGGTCTCGATCACTTCGCGGGCGCGCGGGGGGAAGTCAGCGTAATAGGCCGAGGCCCATGCCAGCGGTCCGGCCGCTTCACGTTCGATGCGTGCCAGCGCGCTGTCCACGCCGTGGATGTACGTTCGGGCGCGGGTGGCGGACTTACCGGTGAGCCCACCAGCCAGCGCCTGTTGGGCTTGCTCACGGTCAGCGCTTAGCATCTCGATGGTCGTTCGCCGCCACCGCGGGTCAAAACTGATCATTTGCCATAGCACCTGCCATGCGGCCCGGTAGCGGCGGTCTTCGCTGCGCGGCTCCAGGTGTGCACGTACTACGGCGTTGCCTGTCGGGGTGGTGAGGTTGTCGGCGCACCACCTCGCAGTCACCCGCTGTGGCAGGTCGACGTCGGCAGGCTCCCAGGGCGGGCCAGCCGTGGATGCGTCGCTGTCACCGGTTGTGCCAGACATGCCCATGACGGTAGCTGGCTGGTCCCGCAATTGCGGATGGTCCCCGGCCTGGCTGTGCTCGGGTTGCAACCGCTGCCGAGTCTTGTGAGGTGCGGGGGCTTGCATCTGCTGAATGGGGCTCATGCGTCGCTGTCGTCGCTGACGTCGCTGTCGTCGCTGACGTCGCTGCCGTCGCTGACGAAGAACCGTTTAGGACCCTGCATCGGCCGGGCCGCAATCTCGTGCACTAGCTGGCTCGGGGCCTGCTGCATGCGCTGACCTAGCTGACTGAGGACCTGCTGCTGCATGGGCTGTGCTAGTTGGGTCGGGGCCTGCTGCATGCGCTGAGCCGGCGCCCACTGGTGTTCTGCGTCTGCGGCCATGGTGCTCCCTTTCTCGCCGCGGTTGAATCGTTTCCCCTCTACCGTTGCACGCTCATTGATGCGGGGTCCATGTCTCCCAGTGTGTCGTAGGTGAAGATGGGTTGTGGCCGGAAGTACGGGGAGAGCGGATCGAGGTCAGGGCGTTCGTCGGCGAGTTCCCATGGTGCGGTGACGATTTGGTCCCATTGGGTGATGTCATAGGGGCTCGGTAAGTCGAACGTGACGCGCGGATATAGCGACTTCTGGGGCAGGAGCTCGGCGAGTATAGCCAAGTCCTTTGGTTTGCGGGCCTTGATCGGGTCGGGTGTGTAGTAGGCCTGAAACTCGCGCGCCTTCAATCGACTGTCGGCGTCTTTCACCAGTCCCCGGCCGGGTACGTCGGGAAACGATGAGCCGATGTCGTAGTTGCCCCAGTAGGTATTTGACATCGGGCCTTCCATGTTGCCGACCTGAAATTTCTTGCCCGAGTTGAAGATGATGTTGGTGTTGATGAAGTCGGCGGAGGGCTTCTGCAGCATTGTCACGATGTGGATGCGGAACTCACGGCACATGATGATCAGCTGGTCGATCTCACCGAGAACCGGCGGTTGGCTCGGGTCGCCCTGGCCCTTGAATCGCGGCCACACGTTCTTGACCATCTGCATCGCGAAATCGGCGTATTCATCCATGATGAACAGGATGGGCACGTCATCGCTAATGACGCTGCTGGCGCCACTTTGGGCGCGGCGGCGGTTGAGGATCTCGACGACGTAGTAGATGGTCTTGATGTTCGAGTAGACGCCGTTGGTGACCACGTGCACGTTAGGCCAGTCCAGAAAGCCGCGGAAACTCTTGGCCAGCTTGAAATCTGCGATGATCACACACCAGCCCAGCGCTGCGGCCTGGGCGATCAGTGTGTGCGCCCACGATGTTTTACCTTTGCCGGAGGCGCCGCAGGTGTTGCAGTGCGGGGTGCCCTCGGCAACAGGACTCCAGATGACCGGAGACCCGTCACCGTAGACGCCAAGCACGAATTCGGCCTTGGGATATAAGTCGATCGCCTCCTCGCGGCTCTGCACAAAGTGTTTGATCGGCTTGGCGTACATGATGGGCTCAAACGCAGACCGCACCGCCTCCAGTTCGGCGTCTGCCAGCTTCCAGTCGAACATCCATGACCCTGACGGCACCGGGACCCGTTCGCGCAGCACGGTTTCCACACCGGAGCGCTTCTGCGCTGTCTTGGCGAACGCGTTGCCGTTGCTGTACCCCACTACATAGCTTTCAACGGCAGTGTTGTCCGCGGTGAGATCGCACTTCTTGAGCCGATAGCCGTCGCCGAAGCAGTCACGATCCGACAGCACATCCTTGAGATGCTTCAGCGGCGGCGGGTCGTTGACGACCACTGCCCGCCGGCAGGTCAGAACAGTGCCTTTCGTGGCGATCGACCATTGCCCGCCGACGGTTTCGTTGATGACCGCCTTGATGTTTGGAACAACCTTGGCAGGCGACGTTTTTGCGGGAAGCCCGATCTTGATCTCCACGACGTCGGCGGGGAGGTGGCCGCCGTCCCACTGGATGAGCAGCGAGCGGCCCTCCCATCCGGGAATCACTTCGTTGAGCCGGGCTGCCAGCAGCAGCCGCAGCGACCGGCGGTGGTAGTTGCGCGCTCCGACATGTTCACTGAGCCACCATGCCGCCGCGCCGGGGGCGACCGCCAGCAGCAGCCACACGACGGGAACGAACAGATACGCCACGGCGGTGGTGATGAACCCGCCGACGAACGCCAGCACCAGGTAGGGCACGAACCGCGAGACGGGCACGTTATGTCGAGACGCGTTGACCACTACCGCGACGACGCCGGCCGCGGCGACGATGAGAGCGATGACGCCGGGGCTCATCGTGACCACCCGTGGCGCGTGACCTTGGCAGCGGCATGATCGCGCGTGCAGGAGTCGGTCGCGATCGCCAGCGCTGCACCAGCAGTGATCGCCGTTCCGATGAGAGCGCTCATTGTTGCCGATCCTCCTGTGGGGCACTGTGTTCTGGCTGGCTGTCCTGTGTGATGCTCAGCGCGCTGGCGTTGGTGGGGATGGGCCAAAGTTGCACTCGTGCAGGTGTGCAGCAGCTGCCGGTGGTGAGCATGGCTTGCTCGCTGACGGCGACACCGAAGTGTGCGGCGCCGGCTGTGGTGAAGTCGTAGAGCACGATGTCGCCGGGCCGGATCTGCGTAATTGGCCAGTAGTCGAGGTAGAACTGGCGCGGATCGGCCTGTGTGGCGTCGGGGTCAACGGCACGCAGCAGGCCCAGCGCGTCGGTCACCGCACCTTCCAGGCCGGCCAGGTTCGCCGGCACTCTCCGGGCCGGTGCGGCATCGATTGCTGGTGTTGACGGTTCTGTCTTCGTCGCGCGACTAACGACGGCCGCGCAGGCACGGGCATAGTTGCCGCTTGGCTGGTATTGCGCTGGCGCAGCGTTGGTTTGGTCGGCAGGCAGCGGTGGCAGAGTATGAGCGCCGACAGGCAGCGGCGACACCGGCGGGTTACGCGCCCAGCGGTTGAGTTCATCGACCGGCAGGGTGCGCCAGTTGTCGATCGTGTTCAGCGACGTGACGAAGTCGTAGGCTTGCGCACCGAGCAGCGGTGGAGGCGGCGGGGCGGTCGTGGTGGTCTCGACTGTGGGGTCTTCGGCGCCTGCCGTGGTGGTGGTGGTGGTGATGGGCGCGGCGGCGACCAGCTCGGCGTCTGCGCCGCCGAACTCCGCAACGGTGGATTCCGGCTGCGGCGCGACACCGAGCACGGTGCGGCACGCCGCCACGATGTTGGTGACGTCGGTGGCAGCTTGTGGGCCACCCAGGAAAGCCATGAACGTAGCGGGAATCAGAAAGACCGCGGCCACCGCGATCGCCAGGACCTTGATCATTGCCGGCCCTTACGGAAATTGCGTGCGGCGTTACGCGCGGTGTTGATCGCGCCGGATCGGCGCAATGCCTGGTTCACTCCGGAGCGCGCCGGGCCTGCGGGTGGAGGTGCCGACCGTCCGTCACTGCCCCCGGCGGGCTGGACCGGTCCTGCTGAGCTGACCGGACTCTGTGGGGCGGCAACCGCGACAGCCGACGGCGATTCGGCGACGCTGGAGCTGCGGGCACCGGAGCTAGTGCGCAGCGGGGCCGGCCGGCTCGGCGGACGCACCGACGAGGTCCCGGCGGCGGCTGGGACGGACACCGATTCCGCGGCGCGGGTTTGTGCTCGGCGTTGACTGCTGCGCCGGGCAAGCTCGCGTGCGCTGCCAACGGCTCCCCCACCAGACCCGCCGTAGTTGACCGACTGCGCGCCGCCACCTCGACCGGACCCAGCCACACCGATCCCGCTACCGCGGCCGCTGCCGCCCTGGTGCACCGTGCGGTAGTGGTGCGCGGTGCGCAGCACCTCATGGGCGAATGCGTTCATCACTTGGGTGGGGATCGCGATTTCTGGGGCGACCGCACCGGCGCCGGCCTTGGCCGCAGCGCTCTTGGTCGCCACCCGAGCGATCTGGCGCCGGGTCCGGATCCCGTCAGCGGCGTAATGCGCCGCCGACAGCGCGGCATGCCGTGCAACTGCCGGCGCGCGTGATGGCTGGCCGTACATTCCCGGGCTGCCCGCCGGCAGAATCGCCCGTCCCGCAGCGTCTTTCCACCCACGCATGTTGGCCCCGGCGTAGCGCACGCCGCCGATCGCGAACCCGACCACGAGCAGTGTGATCAGCATGCCGACGTCTGAGGACGGCACCACTGTGCCGAGGATTCCGACCAGGGCCGCGGTTATGAACAGGATCAGCAGGTACCCGCCGAACACGAGTGCCGCGGTGAATCCGTCGATCACGTTCCGAATGAGGAACCGCTGCCCGACAGGTGTGCCGACAGCGATGAGACCCGGTTTGATGAACGCGGCGTGGATTAGCGCACCGACGGCGGTCGAGCCCATCTTCACCACGGCCATCGCGATGAGCACCGCAACCACGACCATGAACAGCGGGTACAGGATGCTTTCTGTGAGCGCCCCCGCAGGGTTCATCGCGTGGGCGTGCATCCTTGCACCCAGGTCACCTCCAGGACAGACCAGGGGGGCGTCCTTCATTTTGTCGGCGTCGCCGGCGCGGATCTTGTCGTCCCAGGCCCACCCGCACCCCAGCGAGTCGAGGTCCTGCCCGTACTGCCAGCGCTGGGTGGGTTTGCGCACGTATTCGTCGATGAGGCCGGCACTTGGGCTTACGGCGGCCGGGTGCCCGGTGACCGCGGTGCCGGTCTCGGCGGCGATATCGCGGCCCATCTTGAGTAGGTGCGCGGCCTCTCCGACGGGCAACACCATCAACACACCGATGCCAATGGCCACGATGGTCAATGCGACGTGATGCCAGGCTCTGTTGGCCTGGTTACGCAGCGCGTACACGGTGATGGTGATCAGCATGGTCGCGGTTACCACCCAGTAGATGAACTGCTCGCCGAACTGGTCGCTGATGCTGGTCGAGACGTTCTCGGCCACGCCGACGATTGGGGTGATCCAGTCCATTTTCTGGAAGAGGTTGAATACGGTGAACACCAGCCACCACCCGGCGATCCAGACGCCGAACATGATCGCGGCGAATCCGGCGGGAAAGGTGGTGTCGGGTGTGGCCGCTACGCCGAAAACACCTGCGCCGTAGTTGAATCCGAACAGGTAATCACCGATAGGGATGCCGTGTGAATCGGCCGGGGTGACACCGTCGCCGGTGTCGGCCATCGCCGCCGGCGCCGCGGCAACGGTCGCGACGGTCAGCGCCGCCAGCATCGCGACAGCGCTGCCGCCCAGCCTTTTCGCCGTTGCGATCATGCCGCCTGGTCTTTGCGCTTGCGCTGGTCGCGCTCTCGGCGGCTCATCGGTTTGGTGTTGATCGCTTCGCGCACCGTTTCATCGGCGGGCAGCAGGAATTGCACCTCGGTGACCTGGCTGACACCGGCTCCGTCGCCCTCGATGTCGTCGTCGTCGTTGATCATGGACATGAAGAACCGCCCGTTCTTCATCGCCATCACTTCGGCGATCGTGTCCTCAGTGATCGGCATCGATTGGAACCAGCCAAGATTGGCGATTGCCAGCTCTCTGTCCTCGGCCTTGCCGAGGAACTTGATGGTGATCAGCTTGTAGATGTCATCGGCCAGGTCGATGGCCGCTGCGTGGGTCATGAAGACCGGGATCAGATCGTGCTTGCGGGAGTCGCGCATCCGCGGCTCCATCAGCTCGTGACCCACGGGGGTTCTCGTGACGGTCCATGCCTCGTCGATGAACAGCCACGCCGTTCCGCCGCGCTGCTCGAACGCCGCCGACAGGAACGCCGCCACAAGCGGATAGATGGCCAGCGCGTAGCGCTCCTCGGGCTGCAGCTTTTTGTAAAGATGTTCGTTGAACACCTTCTGAGCCCCGGGCAGTGCGAACCCGTGGGTGCGAAACACCGTCCCTTGAGCTGTCAGCTTCAGTGCCGGCAGGTCCTCGTCGAACACGGCCGCCGCGAACGGGCGATAGGCCCACGCTGCGATTTTGCGTCCGACGAGCACCGCCGCCCGATCCGGTTGGGCCTTGAGGTAGCGTGACAAGGCCATCATCGAGCCAATGCCGTTGGCCGACAGACCCTCTGGATTCAGCGCCTCGGCCAGCGCCAGCTCCTGCTCATCGTCGGCGAGGTTGAGCAGTTCCATCAGCAGCGCATAGGCGCGCAGCGACGCGCGTTGCGGATCGTGCGCCCACACCCGCAGCGGATCCATCGTCCCCGGTGGGGCGGCGACGTCGATCACCTGAACCTCGCCGGCGGGCAGCGCCTCGGTGAACTTCACCCACTCACCGGTGCGCCGCGGCGGGGACACGCTGACCTCGATGTTGCTGCGGTCGATCGCTCCCCACGACTGGCGTCGACCGTGCGCGAGGTAGGCCAAAGTCTTTCCTGCAGCAGACTTTCCGCCTCCGGGGCTGGAGATGAAGGCCATGCTTGCTGACCGGTTGGATTGCAGCACCTTTTCGGCGGCCACCCGCACGAACTCGCGCAGGCCCGACGTGAGGTTTCGCGCCCAGATGGGGCCTGTGGCGTGTCCGATCGACGCGGTGGTGAAGGGGATGAACTCGGCGAACTCGTCGATGGTGGTTTCATCGGCTAGGCGATCGAGCACGGGGCTGCGCGGGGCGCCGGGTTGCATGGCCGCCCACAGCTGCTCCTGCTGGCCTGGCTGAGGCGCCCGGAACTTGATATTCATCCGCGAAAAGGTGGTCTTGAGCGATTCGATCAGATCCGCTACCTCTTTAGGCGTCTGGCCGCCGATCGCGATGAAGATCGTGAACGTGACGCTGTGGGCGTCGGGGTCTGCAGATAGTTTCTCCGAATAGATTTGCAGCAGCTGTTCCTCGCGGCTGAACGCCTTGACCTGCGAATTGAGGTGTTCTGTTTCTTTCTGGTTGTCGGTGATGATGGTGTCGGCCTTTTTGTTCTCCTCCTCCACCACGCCCCGGTCTTTCGGACTGCACCGAATCACGACGTCTATGGGCGCTTCCAGATGCGCGAACAGCGAGAACATGTCGGTGTCGGGCCAGTCGACAATGTCGGGCAGCTTCGCGGTGAGTATTGCCTGATACGCATGCCGGTTTCCGGTCGATACTTTCAGCACCGGCGACAGGTCACCGCCTGCGAAGCTGAACCGGCCCCGCAGCGAAACGTCGCTGCGCGCTCCGTCATCGAACTCCAGATCAGGCAACGTTTCGGGAATGTCGGTGCGACCGGCGGTGGGCACCAGCTCAGCTCCGCGCATGCAGTGCCCGTAAAGCGCCCAGTACATCTGTGCGGGGGTGGCCGGCACGAGGTGCCAGGTGAACGGCAGGCGCGCGATGATTTCGTCGCGGCGTGCCGCGGCACGCGCCTCGTCGTCGCCGACGTAGATGGCCACGGTGAACACCATTCGGCTCGGCCACACTGACGGGTCCTGCTTCGCCTTAGCCACGAGTTCGTCGAGTGTGCCGACGGTGGCGTGGACGTACATGCCGATCTGCTCCATGTCCTCGCCGGTGGGGTCATCGTCGGTGAAGGAATCTTCGAGCAGTTCGTCGTAGGGGATCGGTTCTTTGCTGATGCCGATGTGGTGGCCATGGCGCAGCAGGACCCGGAACAGCAGCTTGTGTTCCTCCAGCACTTCCAGACTGCGTTGCTCGGTCACCCGGCCGTTGGGCAGCGGGTGGGGCACCCGGTACTCGGCCCAGAACTTGCCGCCGACGTCGCGGATGTTGCCGTCCACGATGCGGGTGGTGGCCAGCAGCGGATGCTTTTTGACCTGCGGGGTGGCGGGGTGAAACGGGTTCGGCCCGCCCAGGTGCGTTGGGCGCGCCAAGATCATGTCGACGCGCGACGTCAGCCAGTCTTGCGGGGAGGCGTCGTCGGGCATCCGGCGCAGCCGGCGGATGATGCGCACACCGGTGTAGAGCACGACGCCGGCCCCGAGAATCCCGACCCCCAGCCCGGTGACCTTGCCGAGGGTGAATCCGACGGCCAGGATCGAGCACGCCAGAAAGACCGCGACCGCGGCGACGGGTAGGTCGCGGTCGGCGCGGAAGGGGCCACCGAACAGGGGCTCACCGCGTCCGGTCGTGCCGACGAGCCGCGCCACACGCCGGATTGCTGTGTAGATGTGCATCGGCTCAGAACAGCGATTGCCACACGTTCATAATCAGGCTGCCGAACTGATTCCAGGCGCCCGGAATGAGCATGATCGCGCCCAGCGCCCACCAGGAGGTGATTCGCTTCCAGCCGCTGATGTTGATGTCGTCATTGCCATTGTTGGCCGCGTGTACGGCGAATCCACCTTTGAGCATGCAGAACACCCCAGCGGCCATTAATCCGAGGTTCAGAATCGACATCAGGAGGTCTTGCGCTTGGTTCACGGTTTATACACCTCCGTGCAATTTCTGGAATGTTGCTGTGACGCTGAAGGGCCACATTCGCGCCGTTTTCGTACACGGCGACAGCGAAAGCCACTTTCCGTCATGCCGGGGACATTACGTCCGTTAGCCGACCTGGGCCACTCACCCTTAGCACGCTGCGATTAACAGGCTTCGCAGCCGTGGCGGGACCGCTCGCTGCCCGCCGGTTGTTACGGGCCGGCCGTCACCGCCGGCGTATCGCCCTTGGTCTCGGTGACCAGTGGGTGCGCGGCGATATCCGACACCACCCATCGGCCCGCGGTCGCAGTGAGGGTGACGGTGTAGGACAGCTGGTCGGTCGAGGTTTTCGTCGCCCACACAGTGACCCCGGCGGTGATGGTTCCCTCGGGTTGCTGGGGAATCTGCGAACCGGCGTAGGCCTGCACGAGTTGCGCGCGGGTATACGGCGGCGCGGAAAACGCCGGCACGGTGGCGGTGTCGGCGACCCGCCCCAGATCTCCGCGCCCGGTCAGCCAGGCGTCGAAGAAGTCGCGCAACGTCACCGCGATCGCTTCATCCTTCGAGGTCACGTCGATCGGGGCCGCGGCCTTGACCGCCACCGCCGGCCCCGCAGACACCCCGGGGACCACCCCGGGCAGCTGCAGAACTCGAGGACCGCTGGGGAAAACCTGCACCGGCACCTGCCACGACTCCTGGCCGTCGGCAGTGATGGTGCTCAACGTCACCCACCACGAATCATCCTTGCTCGCTGGTGGTTCCGCGCTGGCGAACGACGCCAGCACGGTGCGCCGCGGCAGCGGGATCCCCTGCTGGCCCTCCGGCGGTTTGATCAGCTCGCCGTAGATCGCGCTCAGTTTGGCCGAATCCGCCGGCGTGGCGGTCACAAACGACAGGATCGCCACCGCCCCGTAATCGGTCACCTGCTGGCGCTCCGTCTGGTCGGCCTGCCCATCGGTGGGTGCTGAGCGCACGCAGCCGGCGAACACCGCAAGCAGAATCAACGGCCAAGCCACAAACCACACGTAGCGCTGATAATTCTGCGCAATTGCTGTGCGCGCGATTTCCGATCGCCACAACATAAGGCCGGATGCTAACAGTTATTCGGCGACGCTGATTTCAATGATTTCGCTCACTTCAAAATGCCGTTCGGCCGCACCGACCCATGGGAACTGATCGGCGGCCAGTTCACCCACCAGCGTCCGCACACCGCTGAAATCGCCGCTCTGCGCCGCCTCCACGACCCGCGCCACAGATACGCCATCCACCGTGATTTCGGTCGCCCAGAGCTGATCGGTCTTGTACCGCTCCCCCTTGCTGATCAGCGTGGCCACCATGGCGACGAAGAACCGCAAACTTTCCGGCACCACCTCAGGCAGCGGGCCGCCACGCTCGCGCCAGCGCACCACCGCCCGCTCGGACATGCCTTGTTGGCGAGCGAACTTGGCGATACCTCCGGCCGCATCGATGGCGGCCTGGCGGCCCAGCTTCTCCGCGTCGACGCCACGGGGCACCGTCCCGGCCGCTGCGTGGCGGCGCAGTGTGCGCTCCGATGGCCGACGACCGGTCTGGCGTTCGATGCGCCGCGCCAACTCCTCGCGAGCACGCCGGTCGGCTTCCCGGCGGCGCTGCCGCTCGGTGGCGGCCTCCCACCGCCGGCCCCGCAGCTCGCGCAGCTTGCGGCGAGCCAGCGCCCACATGCCGGCCGCCGCGCCGCGCCGGCCGCCGGTCAAGTCCTCGGCCGTGCGCGCCGCCGGCGCCGGCGGTGCCGGTGGCGGGATCGGCGGTGGCGGCGGTTCGGGCGTGCTGCGTCGCTGCCGGATTTTCCTCATGACTTCGCCGGCGGCAGCTCGACGGTCTTGATGCGGTACTTGCCGTTGTTCTCCGACGGCTCCTCCAGCACCGTCAGGTCGGCGTCGGGCGGCAGCCAGTAGCTCCAGGCGTCGACATCGGCAGCAACCGGATACCAGCCGTGCGTGTCGACGATGTGACGCGCGTAGGTCATGGCGCGAAAGCGGGTGTCGGCCTGGATCGCCGCATACCAGGCGGGCTGATGGTGGTGGTACTGCTGGGGTGACCACTTCGACGACTGCATGCGCCCCAGATACGCCTTGTACATCGCCTTGAGCATGTCCTCACGGTCTTTGCGGCCCTCGGCGATGGCCGCTTTCAGCCGCACCCGGATCGCTTCGGCCCACGACCGCAGCAGCCGCGCCTGATGCGGCCACACCCAGGCCGCGTCGATCGCCAGCTCGGCCGGGGTCAGGCCTGCACCGCCTTGGTCGACGGGGCTCATCAGGTGCTGAGCTCCGCGCGTGGTCGTCCAAAACGTGCGCTGCTCATCGGTGGCCATGTAACCGACTGGCAGCGGCAGCCGCTGATCCAGGCCGTCGATCGTGTTGGCCGGCGGCGTCGTCACACGCCACAGCGCGAACGGGGGCTCTTGGGTGTTCAGCACATCCGGGTCGGGATTGTCGACACGGCTGGGCTCCCCGTAGCCGAAGTTCAGCTTGATCGCCGATGCCAGATATGCCGCGCGTTGGTCGACCTCGACCTTGAGTGTGTCCCCGCGCGCCTTGTGCGCCCCGAGTCTGCCCTCATGTAGGTCGGGGTCCAGATCTGTCTGCGCGGCAACGATTTCGCCGGGCCAGGGGCACCCCTTGACCCCTTTGATCGAGCTGCGGCGGCGAACCACGTCGGCGAACGCAGCGCCCACAGTGCTCCATCGCGACGCCGGCGCCAAACCCTCACCCAGGCTTGCCACCCAGGCGATGCGTTCAGCCAGGATCGGCACGGCCTGGTCCTCGTCTTCGGGCAGCTCGGTCTCGGTATCCTCGATGCCCGCGACGCCCATATCTTTGGATCGGGCTTCGGAGGGATCCAGGGGCAGCCACGGCACAAACACCAGCTGCACCGATCGATTGGCCACCGAGGCGCCCTCGGCGCCGCCGGCGTCGTCGCCGGGTCCCCACCGGCACGTGAAGAATCCCGATTGTGACCAGCTGACTTTGCAGCCGAAGATGTCGGCCACCAGCTCTGCGACAGTGCCCGGGTCAGCGTCTTCGACGGGGATGCCGATGCGTTCCATGGCTTCGGCGGTGAACCACATCTGCGGCAATGCGCTGGGTTTCTTGCGCCAGTGCCAGGCCACGAACCGCGGCACGTTCTGCGGTGCCGGAAGCGGCCCGGTCAGCACCCACCCTGATGGTGTGGTGATTCCGCGTGAGGTCACGATGACGACGCGCTCGTCGGCCGCGCCCGGGGCCTCCCACTGGCGGGTGCCTTTCGGGAAGTTCGGCTTGCCCTGGTCGTCGCGGTCTGCTTCACCGGTGGTGACAGCCGTCGGCGTGGCCGGCTGTGCCTGGTTCTGGTCGCTCTCGGCGGCGGGCTGATCAGTTACCTGCGAGTCTGCGGTCTCGGGTCCTTGGGCGTCCGTACCGAGAATCTTGGTCGCCATTTTCTGGTCTTGCCAAGCGGTGATCTGCGAGTCCAGCCAGCCTCGGGTGAATGCGCCGCCGCTGTCCTCGTCGCCGATGACCACTGCGGGCGCCGGGAACGGGGTCTCTTTGTCTTCGGGCAGCGTCGCGCGGCCCAGCTGGGCCAGGACCTGCTGGCGTGACAGCGCTCGCAGCGGGGCAGGCCCGCTGACCGACCCCGTGGTGGCGTAGTGGTCCAGCAGCGCGATCAGGTCACCCACGTCGTCGGCGTCCTGATCGATGCGGTATGTGCCCTGTGGGGTTGTGACCAGGTACTCCATGCTTGCCGTCCCTCTGTTGCTGGTCTGTCGGTCAGGGCGCGGGGGCGCCGTCGGCGGAGGCGCCCGGTGGGCGCGGCATCTGGTCGGCCAGGACCGCCGGCAGCCGGCCCGCGCGCCAGCGGCGGCGCAGCGATTCCACGGCGCTGGCCGAGCGGCCCAGTGTTTCGGCGACTTCGGGAACGCTGCGGCGCACATCGAGTGCGAGGCGGGCGTCGGCGATCGTCCAGCGGCGGCCGTGCTCGGCGCCGTCGGCAGTTCTGCGGGTCCGTCGCTGGTGGTACTCGCGCAGTTGGCGGCGCCGCCGCTCAGCCGACGACTCCGGATCAGGGATGTCCCACGCAGCATCGGAGCGCTCCGATTCCGTCATGCGTACCCCTTTGCAGAAACCCTATTGTCACAGGCCGGACTCCCAACGTGACTCAAGCCTAACAACTGGAAGGCTTGAGCGTATTCATCCTCGGGTGGCTACTGTTGTCTCGTCCTCATCGCCGCCCGCCCAGCGTCGCCCCGCAGGTACGATCACCTGCCGTTGAGCGATGAAACGGCGGCGGCAAATTTGAACTAGTGTCCGCCTCGTGGCGGCAGAAAGACACCATGATCAGCAGCCGTTCCCGAGGCGCCTGCTGAGATTCCCAGCGCGAATTGCGGGCCTACTTGTTGCCGTCGCGATGTTTGCGACGCTAATGCCTGCGGCACCGGCCCACGCCGACGAAACCAAACCCGTCGCGGCCGGCGACACCATCACCCAGGGCGGAATCCGATGCACACTCGGCTACGTCTATCGTGTGCCCGGACACACCATGGGCGTCAGCGCGGGCCACTGCGCTTCCCCAGATGGTGGCCCGATCACCAACGTCGACGCCGGCGTCACCGGCCGCACCGTATCGGTCACTCTGCTCCCCGGCAAGGACACCCCCCACCCTCCCCAAAAAGACTGGTGGCTCATCGATTTCGGCGACGTCGCCTGGTCCGATCGCATCGCTGGCACCTCCTATCGGGTGGTCACCTACGTCAACGCCCGCGAATCGGACTGGGTATGCCACTACGGCGCGACCTCCGATGAAGAGGTCTGCGGCTTCGTCAGCGCTGTGAACACCCCTCTGATCACCGTCACCCAGACCGGCCGCAAAGGCGACTCGGGCGGGCCGACATACCTCAAGATCAGCGACACGCTCGTGGCTATTGTCGGTCTATGGCAAGGCCACTTCACCGAGCCTTATCGCGGCGGCTATGTGATGTCGCTGCCCGCCGCGCTGGCCTCCTTCCGCGACAACAGCGTCTGACTACCGCCCACTGACCGATGACGCCATGACCGGCCACGACCAACCAGACGACCCAGCCGCAGCCGCCAACCGCCGCTACCAAGCAGCGCTAAATGCCTTGCGCGACAGCGAGCGCCGCGTCCGCGAAGCCCACCAACAGTACGGATCGCTGTACTACCGCACCAAGCGATTCCAGACCATGACCACCATCCTCGAACGCGTCCGCGTTGGGCTGCTGCCCGCCGACTGGCGCGATCGCCTGCAGCCGGCCGACTACACCGATCTGATCGCCCACAACCCCGGCTACCAGTTCTACAGCGACGCCGACATCCTGGTCGTCGCCGAGCTGCAGGCGCGCCCGATCGCTGACTGGGAGCCGCACCGCGGTATCGGCTGGCGAGCCGCCCTGACTGCGTGGCGGGCCGCCGGCCACACGGTGCTCGACGACTACCTCGCCGCACACGACGCCACAGTGGCCACCATGCGCGCCAGCGGCGCCGCCCAGGCGACGATCGAGGCATTGCGAAACGCTCACCGCTCGCTGACCTCGCGCGCCCGCGTTATGCACGAGGCGTCGTATCGAGCCGGTCTGGCCGCCGGCGGCGACCCGATTGACTGGCGCGCCTGGCTGCGCGAACGGATCAGCACCTGGCCCGACATTCCAGTGCGCGCAACCGAACTCGACGCACTCAACGATCCGAACTACCGAAGCGACTTAGACGCCCTGCCCGCCTACTGGACATCTGGGTCGTCGCTTTAGACGCCGAAAGTCAGGCCCTCACACCCGAACTGGAGGATCAGAAGGTCAGGGTCTCAGCGCGGTACCGAGCAATCTCGGCATCACTGGGAATAATCCGGTCGCGGTCGTCGTCAGGGGTCGGCTCATCGAGCGGCCTGCCGATCTCCCGCCACGACCGCATGACTGCGGATTGAAACAGGATCATGATGCGTTCGCTGACCTCGGCCGCGGTCCAGCCGCCGGCCAGGATCTCGTCACCAATTTCGCACCACAACAGCCGCCCTGCCCCGTTTACGGCGAGTTTAAGCGCGCCGTCGCGCGAAGCCTCGGTGAAGACTCCTGCAGCATCACGGGCACGGTCCAATGGAATGTCGTAGCCCAGCGCTGCGTACTCCTCTTTGGCCGCAGCCATCACCGCGTCCCATGTTCGCTGCATGACATCGGTGACGGCCCGCCCGAGCTCCTTGGTGGTGTAGCTGTAGAGGACAGCCGCATCGATATCAAGTGCAGTGAGCGCACCGTTGCCGTCGAATCGCGCTACCACATGATCATGGAATCTTTGCTGAGCCCTCTCAGTAGCTCTCGCGCTTGCCGCATCCATCGCCGCTAACATCTCTTCCAACTGGGCTGCGCTTTGCCCTAATTCGGCGAGATCGTGCTCAATGATCGCTTGTTTGTGCTCGGCGCCGACCTCATCCCACGCCTTCTGGTAGGACATGCCTGGGTTCTCGGCCTGCTTGCGGCGGGCGGCTTTCTTTCGAGCGTTGTTGCTGGACAAAGTATCTCACTCCCATCAAAGGTCTCGCCCTGTCAGCCCACATCTGTACAAGGCGATGTTTCTTTGCTGGGTCTACCGCGAAACCCTGGGGGTCTTCGGCCCGGCAGGTAGGGGCTGTCCGATGTGGGCGGATCAGCCTGTTGCGGGCCTGGCCGTCGCGGGCGGCGCTGTGTCACAGCTTAGCGGATGTCGTCGGCACTCGTGTTCATCATCACCGCGCCGTGAACGACCCAAGGCGTGCAGTGTGTGGTGATCATTGTCGGGCGCACATGGCGCGGATGCCGCCGCTGAACGAGATGACGGCCTCCCAGTAGCGTTGATCGCTTGGCTGGTAGTTCGGCAGTCGTTGGACAAATTCATCTTCGTAGACGGCTTGTGCGGTCATGAGGCCGGCCAGAAACGGGTCCTCGGCCTTTTCGGCTAGTCGACGCATATCGGCGGCCTCGGCTTCTAGTACCGGGATCACCTCATTGGTGAGGGCGCGCCGGTGGGCAGGCCAGCGGTCGGCCGGCACACTCGGGTCGGCCGCCTTAGCCCAGGCCCTGCGGCGGTCGTTGTAGGAATCCAGCATCGATGACCATTCAGCACACACTGGCTCGGGCGCCGCCGGGACTGTCGGTGTGAACTGCACCGGCTGCGCCGCCTCCGGCGGCTGGCTGTCGCCGCTGCGGGAACCACTAACCAGAGTCCCGACGAGCCCACCGACGATGAGCGCGGCAGCGGCGGCCGCGCCGGCGATCATCGCGGTGCGGCGCCGAACTCCGCTGCTGGTCTCGACCGCAAAACGCGGTGTGAGCGTCCCCCCGAACTCGGTAGCGGGCCGATCGATTACGTCGCTCACTGCGACGTCGATGGCCTCGGACGGTGTCTGAATCTCGGTGAGCTGCTTGACGAATCGCGCCACGGCGAGATGATGCGCGTTGTACAGCGGCCCGGATGCGGTTTCGACCGGCGGCACGAACCGGGTCACCAGTGCTCGGTGCAGCCCGGATTCGCGTTCCACCTCAGCTGCGCTCATCCACGGTCCGCCAGGACCTGCGGCCTGTCCGGTCCCCACGTGGGCCGTCCCTCCTGTCAGCTTCTGCGCTTCGGCCGCGGGCCGCGGCGCGATCGTCTTACTCTTCCCGCCACGCTTTGGCGTCGACGAGGCTGCGGTCGTCATCGGCTAGCAGCGCACCGACGGCCATGGTGGCACCGATCGATTCCGGGCACGGGCTCAGTGAGCCATCGACGTCGCGGTGATCGGTTGCCTCACCGCAGAACTCACATCTGTGCCCCGCCATCACTGCCTCTGCTGCGCCCGCGCCCAGTTGGCGATCTGCGCGCACCGTTGCGCCGCACGACGATACTCATGTGCCTGCGCTCGGAAGTGTTGAGCCTTTTTGACCGCCCAGTACGCCGAGAACTGTGGCGACATTAGCGGCCATGTCCCACCCGTGATCCTGTGCCGGATCGGTTCGTCATCGCCGGGCATGGTTTCCTCGCTCTCTCTATCGCGGCCAGGACCGGCTACCAGACGATGGCGGCCATGTTGCGATTGTCGGAGACGACAGCGCGCACGGCGGCCTCGACGTCGGCAGCGGTGAGGATCTTCAGATCGTCGACCGACACCGGCGTACCGGAGCGCTTTTGGGCCGCCAGGCGCCGATCGCGGAACTCCTCGGCTCGCTCGATGACATTGCGGGCGAACCGCCCGTTGTGCATGGCGTCGATCCCGTGCTGACCGTCTGGGGTGGTGTAGGCCCGGATGGTGGTGGCCGCGTCCAGGAACGTCTGCCGCGCAGCATCGTCGAGCACACTGGCGCGTGGTGCGGCGTAGCGATGACCAATCTCGACGATCTCACCCGGCGAGTAGGACTCAAACCGCAGCTTGCGGTTGAACCGACCTGCCAACCCTGGGTTGACGGTGAGGAATTCGTCGACCTGATCCTCGTAGCCGGCGCCGATGAAGCAGAAGTCGAAGCGGTGTTTCTCCAGAGCCACCAGCAGCTGGTTGACGGCCTCCATGCCGATCATGTCGGGTCTGCCGTCCTGGTGACGCTCGACGAGGGAGTAGAACTCGTCCATGAAAAGGATGCCGCCCAACGACTTTTCGATCAGCGCGTTGGTTTTCGGGCCGGATGTGCCGATGTGCTCACCGCAGAAGTCCGAGCGTTTCACTTCGCGGATCTTGGGGTTGCGCACCAGGCCCATGCCGGCGTAGATCATGCCCAGCGCCTCGGCGGTGGTGGTCTTGCCGGTGCCAGGCGGGCCGACCAGCAGCATATGGTTGGTCTGTCCCTCCACGGGCAGCCCGGCCTCCAGCCGCATGGCGCGAACTTCGAGCTGGTCTTCTAGCGCCTGCACGGCCTGTTTGACCGCGGTGAGACCGACCTGCTTAGCCAGGAGTTTGCGGCCCTCGGCCAGCAGCTCCGCGCGCTGGCCCTGGGCCGCGTCGTCGTCGAGCTGGTCGCGGCTCTTGGCGCTGTTCACGTCCCAGCGGTCCGTGCGGCTGGCGATGGTCCGTTCGTCGGTGACCACCAGGTTCAGGTTGGGATCGTTGAGCGCGGCTTTGGCGTCCTCAGTCAGCACCCCGTTGATGGTGGCCTTTGACAGCCAAATCTGGGCCTTGTCCTCCTCCCCGAGCTGGCGGTACGCCATGCCCCGCATGTAGGCCAGGTCCGCCACCAGAACCGGAAAGTCCGCCAAATCGATCGAGGCAGTCAGCACCTCGGCGCCGAACCGGTCCGACGACCGGCTCTGCCCGCCGATATCTACCCGGTCCAGCCAGTCCAACGCCACACGGCCCTGCCCGAGATGCGCGGCGGCGTGCGCGGCCAGCGCGCAGATCGAGGCCGTCACTGCCGCCATGATGGTCGCCTTGCCCGGCAACTCCTCGGCGGCGGTGGTCAGCACGTCTGGCCACCGCTGTGTGGCGAACATCAGAAAGGCACGCGCGAGCTGATGCCACTGGTGATTAACCCACGAGTCGAGCAGTTCCTTGCGGGCGAGCAGTTCATTGGCGGCCTCATAGTCGCCGGCCATCGTCAACGCCGACGCCAGCGCCAACCCAACCTGTGAGGCATCGGTCACGGTGATCGACAGGTAGGGACCCAGCGGGATCTCGGCGGCCAAATGCTTGCCCAGCCGCGACGTTTCGCGGTGCAGCCAGTCCCCATTGGCGTAGAGCCGCTTGAGTGCCTCCAGGTCGCTATCACCACAAGCGACGCGCCCCAGCCAGGCATCGGCCATCGACGAATCCGCCTCTGTGGCTGCCATGAACTCACCCAGCGCCGCCTCGCGTCCGCGCTGCTCCATGATCACCATGGCCTTGTCGAAATGCCTACGCGCGGTGAGTAAGTCACTCATGGTGTGCTCCCCTGCCCATCGTTTTCCCTTCTACGACATCCAGCCACGTGCACCTGTGCCGCCGACGGCGCGCAGAGCCGGCGCGCGGTGATCATCAACCAAGCCCGGCCCCGCATGGTTGACGTCGGCCTGGCCGCGAATCAACGTCAGTCTCGGCCGTGGCGGTGTCGGCGCCTTGCCGTCCGGCAGCGGCTGACGGCCGGGGTCGGCCCACGCGTACAGCTTGGCCCAGTCCGTGTTGAAGTGCCGCGCCAAGACACCGCCCTTGTTGGCCGCCGGCACCGGCTCACCGTTTGCCTTCCATTGCTGCACGCGGTCCTGGGCGCGCTGCTCGGCTTGCGGGTTGTAGTGATCGCGGCAGTATCCGACCTCAGTGGCTTCGCCGGTCTGCGGATCACGATCAATCCAGTGGTGGGCCGGGTACCGCCCGCAGGGCTTGCCGGCGTTCTTGCCCCGCGTTTTGGGCACCGGGCAGCGGCCACGACTGTACGGGATCTCATAGCGCGGTATGTCGTCGGCGATGACGGCGCGCACCACCTGCGACGGCCGATAGACGCGGCGGACGTTTGAGTCCGGCGGGTCCATCATTTCGCCGACCGCCTGGGTCCAACTGCGTTGCCGGTCACCGTTGTTGCGCTGGGGGTCGACCAGGTAGGCCAGCAGGCACAGCGCGAACAGCTTTGCCTCGCGGCTCAGGTCGGGGTCGGCGCTGATGGCCAGCATGCGGTCACGTGCGGCGATCGCGCCGGGCAGGTCTGGACTCACAGCCACCTGCTATCGACGCGACGGCCGCGATAGCGTGCCCAGTGGCCGCAGCTCCTCAAGGAACCGGGTGTCTGGGCGCTGCCGAATCACCTCAGGGTCGTAGTTGCCTAGGATCGTCGCCACCTGATCGGCAAGCCGTGACAGCTCGGTCTGTACCGACTGCAGCTGCGCGCGGTCGGAGTCGGCGATCGGCAAAGTCAAGGCGTACGCGACGACCGCGTTGAGGTTCACGAGCGCACCGGACGGTTGCGAAGTTGGTTCACCCATGTGCTGTGCCCGCCTTTCGCTAGTTTGCGACCGACATGGTGATCGGCTCGCGGCTGACGTATCGGTTTTCGGCCCGAAACAGGTCCATCTCGACCATCCACGACTTGCCGGCCGCGCTGACGCGCAGCATCGCCCGATTGACTTGTTCGATGGTCACGTCGGCGGGGTTGATTTCGGGGGGCCGTGTGCCGGCCTCGGCGATGGTGATCAGTGTGCTCGGCCGAGGGGTGGGTGAGATCGGTCCATCGATGACGCTGACGGTGGTGCGTGGCGCCGGGCGCGGCTCACCCACAAGGGATAGTTCGGGCATGCGCACGCTGGCCCAGCGGGCTTTGTCGCGGGTGTGCACGCTGACCCGCTCACCGGCACCCACGGTGCGGATCACGATCCGCTTGGCGATCGCGTCCTCGGCGGCGACGAACACTCGTGAGGGCTCGCCCGGGTCGGTCAGCGGCATCATCAGCCGATCCCCGTTGGCCAGCTTGCCGATCAGCACCCCCGACGGCCCGATCTCGATGGGTAGCCGCCGCGGTATCGGACTGGGTTGCAGGCCGCGCAGCCGCGGACGTGGCCCGCACATGTTGGCCGCGGCGGCGGCTGCCTGTTCGCCGTTGAGGCGGCGCAGGATCACCGTCGGCGGTGTGGGCAACGGCATCGGGGTGCGCACGCTGACGGTGGCCGTGCAGGTGCGGTCGGGGTAGATGGTCACATTCTGGACCACCTCGTCGGCGGGCAGATTCCATGCCTGCGCCAGTGCCTGGGAATTGAGGTGCTTGGCCGGATAGGCGTAGGCGCTCACCCAGCCGGCTTCGGTGCGCAGCGCCTTCCACTTCTGGGCCGCCGGCGAGGCCAGCGCCTCGGCGCCGAGGCGCCGATCGAGCTCGACCAGTTCGGTCGCGGTGCCGACCCGAGCCCGCAGTCCTTCCACCCGGAGGGCAGCGGCTATCCGCTGGGCCAGCGCCACCGTGGCCGCGCCGACGGTGGTGCGCCAGCGCAGCGCTTCGGTGTTGGTGATGACCGGCAGCCGAGCAATCAGCCACGTCTCACGCCGGCCGGCATACGGTGGTGTGCCGATGAACTGGTCGTAGACCCGCGGGTAGTCGCCGGTGATACCGCGGCGTGACCCGATACTGACCACACTGAGCGAGTCCAACTCGAGCCCCAGTGGCTGGCGCAGCATCGGCATGAGTGTGGCGATGTCGATGAAGTTGTCGGTGTCGACCAGAGATCCGGTGACCGTGGTGGCCGAGTGCGCTTTGCCGAGCAGCTGCACCGCAGCCACCGAAACACTACTGCTGCTCAATTCGCACCCCACCGCCAGATCTGTTGTTGGCCACCGTAATCGGATCATTCCAGCTGATCACGCTGCGCCGGGACCGCAGCGCTAGCAGCGCCCACGACCACACCGGCTGACCCCACCACGGAACGAACACCACGACGATAGCCACGCCGGCGGCCACGGCGGCGCCGACGATGCCGCCGGTGGTCCCGCCGGCGGCGACGTAGCCGCCGATCACCCAGCCGAGGAACCCGGCCAGATACACCACGCTCACCGACACCAGCCGCCGATTACTGGCCGCGCTGAACCCGGTCAGGTTGGGCTGCAGACGCCGCCTGCTCATCGCGCCCTCCGTATCCGCGCAGCGATCATCACGATCAGCACGCCGCCACCGATCACCCCGAGGAATCCGATGGCGATGTTGCGGGCGCGGTGATCCGGAGGCGGCGGCGGCGGCGCCGGCGTGAGCACCCGCGATTGCGACCCGGGCGCGATCCGCTCACCGGGCGGGATGTTGAACGTCAGCGCCGCAACGGGATCCACCAGCCCGTAGCCGACCTTGTTGTCCACCCCGGTCGGCGGGTTGTGCGCGGTCTGCACAATCCGATTGATCACCTGATGGGCGGTCAGCTCGGGGTATTTGGCCCGTACCAGCGCGGCCAGCCCACTGACGTAGGCCGCCGAGAAGCTAGTGCCCCAAAACGGGGTGTTCTTGTCCCCGGGCTTAGACGGCGGGTAGGCGTTGACCGGCCCGCCGCCCTGCGGCGACAGGCCCATGATGTGCGTTCCGGGTGCCGCCACCGCCACCCAGGGGCCGGACATGCTCTTGTCCAGCGGGGCGCCGCTGGCATCGACCGCACCCACCGAGAGCACATAGTCGTTGAACCACGACGGACTCGACACCACTTTGACCTGGTCCCAGTCGCGAACATCGTTGGGGTTCAGCGGGTTGAACATCGGGTTGTTGTCGCAGCCACCCTCACCGACGTTTCCGGCCGCGGCCACGATCACCGCGTCTTTGACCGTCGCGGCGTACCACAACGCCGCCCCGAGCGCCCGCTGATCCAGCGTGCCCGCCGCCGGCAGACACGAGGTCACCGAAATGTTGATGACCTTGGCGCCCATATCAGCCGCATGCACGACCCCGCGCGCAACCGTCGACAGGGTGCCGGCCTTGATGTGCTCCTCAGAGTTGGCGCCCCGCGGCGGGGGATTGACCGGCTCGTAGGCACGTGAGGACTGCCGGATCGAGATGATGGTCGCGTGCGGGGCCACCCCGACCACCCCGTCGGGAGCACCCGGCGGTGGCGGCGGCACCGCGGGCTCATCGTCGGACTGCGGGTCCGGCGGCCCCTGCGCCGGCGCGACCGGCGGCGCAGGTGGCGGCGGTTCGGGCGGCGGCGGCGCTGGTGTCTCCACCGTCGCCGTGATGGTCACCGGGGCCGGCGGCGGTGGCGGCGGCAGCGGCGGCGGGATATCGACCGGCGGCAACGGCGCTGAGGTGACCGGCGGCGGACCGGCCGGGGCCGGGAACGCCGGCCGCGCCGGCAACGGCTTGGGCATCGGCAACAGACCCTGCGGGGAGCCGGCGATGATCGAGGCGACGATCGTGCCGTGCGCGTCGCAGTCCTGCAGCCCGGCCAGCCCGTCGTCACCGCCCATGATGTAATCGCCGCCAGCCACCACCGGCAGCCGGGGGCTGGGCTGCACGCCGGTATCGATCACCGCCACCGGCACCCCGTTACCCGTCGAGTATTCCCAGGCCTTGCTGATCGACAGCAGATCAAACCCTGGCGCCATCAGCGACACGTCCGGATTACGCACGGTGATCGGCGTACTGCAGGAGTTCGACCGCCGCATCGGCTCATCGGGTCCCGGCGTCCCACCTGCGGGCACCATCGCCGGGTCCACCGACGGCGGCCTGATCGCATGTGCTGCAGGAATATTGGCCGACAGCGCCACGAGACTGACCACCGCCCCGACGGCGGCGGCCCGCCAGCACCCCCGATTCAGTTGCGCACCCACGCGAACAGTCCCCCCAACCAGGCGGCCAAGGGAAGAACCGCCACCAGCGCCAACACTTCCAGCCACTCCACCGCCAGGCGGATGAAGGGAATAAACCGAGTCACAGGAACCAAAAGCCCAGCGGCCAAACCCAATCCGGCGAAAATCACCGCCGCGGCCACCGGCCACAACAGCCCGGCCGCCGAATCGCCGGGCGCATCCAGCGCGTACTTGACGATGCCGGCGAACACAGCCGTGCACGATCCGCACACCAGCGCGATCGCCTGCCAGCGGGCGGCGAATCCGCGACCCTGGGTGATGAAGATGCCGGCCACCAGCGCGGCCAGGATCAGCGCCGCCCACTGTCTGGGCTGGCCGGGAGTGAGTACCAGCCACACCGCCACCGGCAGTACCGCCGAGACCGCCGCGCACATCCCGACCTGCACGGCGTTAACCAGCCGCGCCGACGCGGCGATCGCCTCACCGCGCGCGGAGGTGTCGATCAGTTCGTCGTCCTCGTCCTCGTCTTCACTGACCGGCGACACGGTGTCCACCGGCAGCCCTTCGCGGCGGGCGAACAGGTCACGCCCGGTGATCGACCCGAAATACGGGGGCCGCACCCGCGCCACCCACAACGCCACAGTCGGGGTCAGCCGCACCAGCAGCAGCAACGCGAACAGCAGGCAGATACCGATGACTTGCGGCGTAACTGACCACCACATCCGCGCCGCGGCCACGCCCGCCGCGATCGAGCACACCGTCACCAGCCCCGCAGCCACCGCGGTCTGCGACCGGGTGATCACACTGATAGCGATCGCACCCAACGCTACGATCACCACGCCGATCAGCGCATGAGCGGCTGCCAGCGCCCCAGGCGGCGCGCACGCCGCCGCCACCGCCACCGCCGCGACCGCCAGCCAACCGAATCCGCTGATCAGATCGCGCCGCGCCGGCCACATGCTCCACACCACCGCGGTGCCGACCACCAGTAGCGCACCGACCCCGCCGGCCAGCGCCGCCGGCGCCCAATGATCGGTGAAGGTGCGCGCCCGCAACGTCAGCGCAACGACGACGGCAACAGCCATCGCCAGGATCGCGATCGCGGTGTGCGCGGCGGTCAGCGCGGTCACCGGCGTGAACATCCGATCCACCTTGACCTTGAGCAGGTTGGCCACGGTCTGCTCGTCGAACTGATGGCGGCACGCCGGGTTCGGGCACACGATTTCGGGCTGCTTGCCCAGCCGCCGGCCGACAGCGGCCAGCGCGCTCGACAGCGACTCATATTGCGGCTCAAACGAATCCCCGGCCGCAGCCGGAACCAGCACCAGGGTGTCGCCGTCCTGCACGCCCAACTCGTCGAGGCTGCGCGCGATGTCCAGCCGCACCCCGTTGACCTTCTGCAGCTCATAACTGCCCGGCGGCAGCGAGACCCCGTCGGACCCGCGCCGCTTCAGGTCCTCGTCGAGCAGTTCCACCATTCCCTCGAAGAATTCCTCCACCGGAATTCCGGCCGGGACCACCTGGGACACCAAATGCTTGTCGTAGGCCAATGTGACCTGGCAGCGCGCTGGGAAAGCGACCTTTGTGGGGGCGGTGGCGGCGGTCGGCGATGTCACTGACGAGACCTCTCGGTATCGGGCACGTATTTGTCGGCGAGGCCGGCGGTGATTTCAAAAAGGCGCAGCCGCGTCTTCTTATTCACCTCGTTGACGGTATCGATGATGCCGCCTTTGGCTAGCTGCGGATCGAACGGCAGCACCTCAACGTCGGCGCCGATCTTGCTGAACCGGTCGGTCAGGTAGGCCACCGCGTCACTACTGGTCGCATCGGTGCTGTGGTTGATGATCACGGTGGAGCGCGACACCAGCTCGTGATAGCCCTGCGAGCCGAGGTAGTCGATGGCCCGCGACACCGGCCGTGACCGATCGGGGGTGATGCCAGCCACGAACACCAGGGTGTCGGTGCTGTCCAGAACCGCCTTCATCACCGGATGCTCAAGGTCGGTACCGGTGTCGACGATGATCACGTTGTGGGTGCGCCGCAGCCGCGACAGCACACCGCTGAACATGGCCGGCACCAGCGGCCGCGGCTGGTCAGAGGTGCGGTTTCCGGCCAGCACATCCAGCCCGATCCCGTTTTGGCCCAGGTGCTCGCGGATGTCGGCGTATCCCTGAACGTCGGTGTCTTGCAGAATGGCCGAGTAATCGCCCGGCGGGGACTCGTCGATGCGGTCGGCCAGCGTGCCGAATCCGGGCACCGCGTCGATGGCCACAACCATTTCGGACCGGACTTCGCGGAACACCCCGCCGACGCAGGCGGCCACCGTCGTCGTTCCGTTACCGCCTTTACCCGACACAAACGTGATGACGTATTGCCGCCGAATATGCCGCCTAATACGGCCCTTCAATTCGCGGTAGTGACGTTCCCGAGGTGATTCGCCGGGATTTATCAATTGGAAAGTGCATTTATACAGGAATTTGCGCCAGCCGGACTTCGGTGGAGGCTTTCTGGGTGGCGCCATGTCGGTAATGCGCATAGAGTCCGCCACCGAATCACGGTAGTGGCGCCCGTACGACGGATCCCCCCGCCCCGGCGGGCCTTCGTCAGGCATATTCGGATCATTCCAAGGGCTCGTCACGAACGCGATGCTAACACGCTGCGCGAAACCTCGTTTACACCAATCTTTATCACCATCACTAACCCCTCAGCTGCGTTAACAGCTAATACCACGTAACCCCGCAGTACGGCATTTCCACCGGATAAAGCCGCCGGTCGCAGACAGCTCTCAAGAGTTCCTTTGGCGAACACGAATTAAGTGCCTGGCGCACGCTCCGCGCGGCCCGATTGATGCGCTACCTCACCACACTGACGCAACGTTGATCCGAGCCGCGATACCAGCCGCCGATGCAGTGGTCGAACCGGCCGGAGGTTCGCACTCGGGCGAACACATCGATCCCCAGGTGCACGTTCGCCGCCCGTCCGAGGAACGCAGCCCTTTGCAGAACGTCCTTCTGGATGTGGTCGCCGTCGCCAACGAGAAGCAGAAGCGGCGGGAAATCAGACCACGACTGCCCCAGACTGCGCCGCAGCCTGTCCTCGACCATGGCGAGGACAGCGTCTACATCCCGCACGCGGGTGCCAACAACCGTTGCACCGGCGGCGACAACCTCGTCACGAGCGGTTTGCGAGATCGGACCGTTGGATGTGCTCTCGATCATGAGGCAATCCCACGCCTCACCGCGAACCTCAGCAACGATCGCCTCAACCCCGCCTGCGTACCAGCCTGGCACCCACGTGTGCGTCAGGCCGACAGCCTGGGCCACGCCAGGGCGCCAGTCGGCGCCAAGAAACGCCTCCGTCAACACGCCTCCCAACGCTCCTGCTTCTTCAACACGGCCCATTTCAACAGCTAGACCACCCGGCGGTAGGAGTGCCAGTCCTGCCCCGCGGGCAGCCGGCGAATGAGGCGGCTGACCGCGCCGCCGATGTCGCTGCGTGTGCCCGGCGAGAGGACCCGGTAGCGGCGTCCTGCGGAGTCGAGATCTTCGATGCAGACCCGCCCGGCGGGGGTATCGACGACCGCCACCACCGCATCGCCGATGGCCAGTCGCGCGGTCTTCTCCGGGCCGGCGCCGGCTTGCATTGCCACGATGGTGGCCTGCGACGAGCGGCCTGAATCGGCGACCGCGGACAAGATCTGCATCTGATCGGCGTCCAGGCGCTGGTCCATCAGAAATGATCGAAGGCTCGCAGCGTCATGCACGCTGCCTAACAGTTCTTTGGTGTCGAGGGTGACCGGTCGCAGCGGCGCGGCCTCGGTGACCCCCAGTAGGCGCTCGATCTGGCCGACCAGCAGATCGCTGGCCGAGGCCTCATCGCGCGATGTGCCCGCCGGGCTGAGCCGCACCAACTCGCCGTAGCGCTCCAGAACGACCCACCAGGATGCAAACCGGCAGATCGAGGCCTGGGTCGGTTCGTGGCCGGGCATGGTGATGGTGACAAGTAGCGCCAGATCGCGGCGCATGATCACGGTGAGCCATTCGCGGATCATGGGGTCCACTTCGCCGGCGGCGTCGATGGCCGGGACCGGGGTGATGGCGCGCAGCTCGTCAGCCATCGGGTGTCTCAGCGCCTCGTGCGCGGTTTCCAGCCGCGGAATCAGTGGGCGCAGCCTCAGCTCCGGGCACAGCTGCTCGATGCCCGTCACTGCTTGCAGCACCCACAGGCCGTCGACTGTTGTTGTCAGCACGCTACTTTCACCTTCACCCGTTGCCTAGACGGCGAAAGGTGGGGCACCCGCGCCCTACTGCGCACATGCCCCACCTTCTCGCCACACTGTGTGAACCGCTGGCGGGCAAGACTTCTGCCCGCCGCGGGGCTCAGAACAGGCCGCGGATGTGCTGATCGGTGCCGATCGCGTTGCCCAGCACGTGCGATGTGGTCGTGCCGTGCTGCGCGACGGTCTCGATGAGGCCCTGCAGACCCGACAGCATCTGGTGCTGGGCGTCGAAGAATCCATCGGCGCCTGAGCCGGCGAAGAACTCGGCCAACGCGTTGGTCTTGTTGGCGACATCGGAGTGGATCTCGTGCAGCTGGCCGGCGCGGTTGCCGGTGTCAGTCGCGAAGTCGGCCACCGCACCGGGGTGATAAGTAATTTTGTCCATGGCTTTGGGAACGTCCTTTCAGAAGAGAAGTTGGGTCTATACCGTCTGGGCGCCCGCGCCGAACAGCCCTTGGAACGCGTGCGTGGAGTCGGCCTCATGCGATTCCATCAGGGCCGCAGCGGCTTTGAGGCCTTCGGCCAGGCGCGTCCCACCGGTGAGAACCTTCTGCAGATCTGAGGTGAGTTGCGTGGCCGTCGCATGCGATGCGTTGACCGCTTGGCCGGACCAGGTCGCAGAACTCATCACGTTTTCCTGGTTGCCCAGATAGCCCCGGGCGATCGCCTGGGCGGTTTCCATGTGCGCCGTAATGGCATCACTGGTGGTGCGCAGCAATTCCGGTGTCACGACAATTGACACTGGATTCTCCTTTTCTGTTGGCATTCCCCCACGACTGACGGGGCATGTAGCGAAGTGTATGAGCCCTATTCAGTTGTGTCGATTCACTCTTGTTCACTTGTGCCCGACCGGCCCGAGCAGCCTTTTTGGCTGCTCACACCCGATCGTCGACCACCCGCACCGTTGCGGCCTGTTGATCGCGACCGCCCTCGCCGCCGCGCAGCGCGTTCGCCGCATGCCCCACCGGCATACCGCCCATCCCGCCACCCATCGGCGTCGTGGTGGTGGGAGCCCGTAGCGCGTCGACGCCGAGGGCACCGCTGGGCCGCATGCCGACCGGTCGCCCACTGGCGCCGGCCTCGAACGCACTGACCGGGCGGGTGAACGTCGACGCCGGCACACCGCCTGCGCCGCCGGCCGCACCGCCGCCGGAGCCCAGCGCCGAACCGGCGCCCGCTGCCGCATTGGCCGCCGGCACTGCCGCGGTCGCCGGCGCGCCCGCGCCGGCAGCGCCCAGCCCGCCGAGCATGCTGGGATTCATGAACATGCCCATCGCCGACTGCGCTGGCCCCATGAAACTCTGCGGCATCTGCGCCAACGACGAGGGCGCCTGCATCGCCGAGGACAGGCCTTGCTGAACCGGCCCCATCAGCGAGCCGACCTGACCGCCGATTTCCTGGGCCGCCGACGCGCCCTGCCGGGTTCCGCTGGTAGCGGCTGAGGCGCTTTCATGCGCGGCGCGCATCCCGCCGCCGGCTGCGGTCTCGGCGGCGGCCTGGCTGACCGCGCTCGCCGCCGCGGCAGGCGCGGCCGGTGAGGCGCCCATCGTTGCGGGCGGCGCGGGAATAAGCAGGCTTTGGGTGAGCATCGAAAGCGTCGCCCCGTAGGTGGTTCCGACCGCGGCGTTGTTGGGCCACATCACGCCGAAGTACTCGACGTCCAGCGCCACGATTCGCGGTGTGAGCGTGAAGAACACCGCCGGATTGATAGCGTTGTCGGCGGCCCACTCATCGCGGTTGGCCTGACATTCGGCCGCTGGGCGCATCATCGCGTTGGCGGTCTCAAAGGCCATCACCGCGGCCTGCACCACCGCCGGTTTGACGTCGACCCAGCCGCCCAGGCCATGCAACGCCGTATTCTGCATCGTCACGTTGGCAGCCGAGGCCGCTGACCCGGCGCCCAGCCACGACGCCGAAGTCACCGCGGTATTGATCGTCGATGCGGTCGCCGATGCGTGGTGACTGGCACCCATCGCCGTCCACGCCGCCTCGTTGGCCACCATCGTGCCCACCCCGGTACCGGCCTTGAGGATCAGATCGTTGGCCTCAGGCGGTCGGGCAGGCCAGGTCGGGTCGGCCGCCCCCATTCGGGCTATCCACCCAAAGCGACGGTGGCCGCGCGCAGCACCTCAGTGGCCTCGGACACCCCCGCCGCCATCGTCTGCGCACCGGCGAATGCGCTGCGCTGGCCGACATGCTCAGCGACCACACCCAGATATCCAACGCCGCAGGCGTTGAGCGCCGCGGAGAACGCGATGGAATCCGGATCCCCACCCATCGGGGTGGTGGCGGTCAATGCTGGCGCCGCCGCCGCTGCTGCCGCCGCCGTTTCAGCGCTTATGGCAGCCTCAGCACCGGCGGAAGCCAAAACCGCTGCGGGTTCCACAGACCACATATTTTCCTCCCGAACACGTCATTGACGGTGTGTCCTGCGATGATCGATCAGTCTAGTGTGTGCTCGCCGACCCCGTGTGCACTAAAAACACCCAGCAAACGCTGACCTGCACAAATTCGCGCAACGTTAACCATCGGTTCCGGTGGTCTGCGCAGTGTCGTCCCGCTGACCCTGCGCCTTCTCGAACTTCTCGAACTCCTCCAGCCACGCCTTCGGTATCCGCCCCTGCTTACCGATGTCATATCCCTGTTCGCGCAGCCACGCCCGCGCGGCCTGCAGTTTCTGGTGACGCTCCTCCGAGCGCCGCATCCCGCGCCCGTTTCGCACCCGCCGGCCGGCATCGATGTATCGCGCCATATCCTTGTCGAACTCGCGCGCATTGGTTTCAGACAAGTCGATCTCGTACTCGGCACCCCTATAGCTGAATGGGATCGTATTCGCGGGTTTCGATCCGTCGAAGTCATCGACCAAATAGCTCTCGGTCTTTCTAGCCATTTGGACTAATCCCCTTCCTCACTCTCTCGAATCCCCTCGAAAACCCCATACCGCTGTTCCCGAAAACTGTAGCACTACATGGCGGAACAACTTTGTGCTAACGCAAAAACCGGGCACTTATCTAACACGTCTAGCTATTAGCGCTCATTGACGATGGGATCCCGACCAATACGCCTTCGGCGCTGGTGTCATCGGTCATCAACAACCCGCGGCCCGCCGGTAGCGCCTGCGCACGAATTGTCTGGCTGATCCTTTGTTGTGGATCGTTGTCCATATACAGCATCGCGACCTTAGCCGCCCGCTGATAGCGCACCCACGGATCCATTTCCATCGTCGCCCAGTTACCACTGCGGGTGGTAAACACGTGCAGCCCAATAGCGCGAGGGCTTTCCATCAGCTTCCACAGCGCCGATCCGACCGGATCCTTTGGCGGGCCGGGGTAGCTGATCGCCGGCCGCAAATCCTGCACATCGTCGATCAGCACGAAGTGCCTCGGTCCCTCCCACGGTTTGAGCGCGCGCAACTCCTCCTGGCTCAACCCCGTCGGTGGCCGCCGCGGCAGCAAGATCTCGCGGGCCAGGTGGGTGATCACCTCGTCGATCTCGTCCTGCTCATAGGCGTAGGCATGCACGTACTCGGGCGCGATCAGGTTCTGCAGGGGACCGACCTTGGGGTCGATGATCGTCAGCCTGGCCTCGTCTGGGCTGAATCGGTCCATCACCGCCTCGCCGATGGCCATCAGCGTCGAGCTCTTTCCGCAGCCTTGCCGGCCCATGATCATCATTCCCGGGTGGTCCCGCAGCGATATCGGCACCGGGCGCAGCTCATGCTGCTCGCCGATCGCGAACGCGATCGACAACTCGCGCTGCGGACGCTGCTGGCGGTCGAACTCCAGAATCTGGGCCAGCGCCACCTCTTTGGGCAGCCGCATCAAAGTCGCGTGCTTTGGCGTACCAGAGACCTCGGCCACCACCTTGCCGATGTCGCGGGTCGCGATCCGCTGCCCGTCGCGACCGACGATCTCGGGCACCCCGATCAGCAGCTCGTGTAAAGAGTTGGTCAGCGCAAACCCCGGCAGGTCCAACGTCTTGCGGGCAGCTTCGCGCCCCTCCATCGAGGCGTTGTTCATCTGGTTTTCGCCGGGCTCGGCCAGCCGCAGCTGGATCTTGACGTTGGAGTTTTGCACCAGCGTTCCCCGTTGCCCGTACGTCCAGCCGCCGCCGGTGGCCACGACATGTACACCGTATTGCGGTCCGATACCGCTGAGCGCGACGATGCGGTCGCCGAGCACGGTGTCGCGGGAGTACAGATCGGCGAAGTCGTCGATCACCAAGAACACGTCACCGAAGCGGTCGCTGGGGTCGGTGTTACCCAGCCCGTCGCTGCCTGGCCCGAACCGTTGTTCGCGAAACTCGTTGATATCACTGGAGGTCCGTCGAAACGCGTCCTCACGAGCGTTGACGATTCGCTCCATGCTCGCCACGGTGCGCACCACGCCCTCGTTGTCGTTGGGCGAGATGATGTCGGCGACGTGCGGCAGCGACGAGACCTGGTTGAGTGAGGCGCCGCCGATACAGAAGAACGTCACCCGCGCAGGGGTGTACATCAACGCCGCCGAGCACATCATCGTCATCAGCGTGGTTGTCTTGCCCTTGGATTTCGCGCCGACCACCATGATGTTGTCGCGCAGCACGTCGATGGAAAACACTTGCTGCTTGGCCTCTTCGGGGATGTCCATGATGCCCAGCGGAAACACCAGCCCAGCGTTGCGGCCGTAGTCGACGTGCCACTCCTTGCCGCGATACTGGCGCACCAGCTCGTCGACGGGCTCAGATATCTCCAGCGGCGGCAGCCAGATCTTTCGCGGCGCCTTGTGCGGAACCGCCATCAGCGACTCTCGGTACACGTCGACGATCTTCATCTTCTTGAAGCCGTCATCGCGGATCACGAACTCGTCAGGTTCGTCGTCGACGGCCGCGGCCTCAGCAAGCGCGGCGGCGTCCTGTTCATCGAGCGGCTGGTATTCCCAGTTGTACAACCGCGGCTTGGTCAACGTCATATCGATGGTCTTGGCCAGTTTCTTCTGCTTGGGCACCACGAACGGCGCCGACAGATAGAAGCACCTGAACGGCTCCAGATCCCGCGGCCCAACCTTGAGCAGACCGAATCCGTTCTCTTTCGACGGCAGGTGGAACGCAGCATCAGAGCCGATCACCTCTCGGCTCTCATCGCCGGACTCCGCGCGCAGCGCGATGCGAAATGCGATGCTGTGCTTGACCTTCATCAACGACGACAAGTCCAGCCGCTGACCGCCCAACATGAAGAACACGTTCGCGCCGCGCCCGACCTGAGCGATGTGAATAATGAGGTCAATCCACTTCGGCTGCGCGGTGAACAATTCCAGATACTCGTCAATGATCACCAGCAGGACCGGCACCGGCTCCAAATCCCGTCCCGCTAACCGGATTTCCTCATAGTCGTTGGCGTCGCGCGCACCGACCGTGTTGAACAGCTCGTAGCGCCGCTTGATCTCGCCTTGGATCGTTTTGCGCATCCGCTCAGCCAAATGCCGATCGTCTTTACCCATGTTCGACAGCGCCGCGACCGAGTGCGGGATACCGTGAATGTCTTGAGCCGCCGAGTCGAACTTCATGTCGACGAATATGATGTTGAACGTCTCCGGGGAATGCGTCAGCGCCACCCCGTAGGCCAGCGACAGAAAGAACTCGGATTTGCCCGAGCCGCTGGTGCCGATCACCACCGAGTGGAAGCCGAACCCCCCGAAGTCTTTTGCCCGGAAGATGATGTTCTGCAGCTCACCGTTGGGTTTGGCTCCGACCGGGATTTCCGACCACCGCGCATCGCCCCGTCCGCGCCGTTCGGCCCATAACCGGTCCACGTCCAGTTCGCGCGGATCGGCGATTCCCAGCGCGCGCTGCAGTTCGGCGGCACCGCTGCTGGAATCGGTCACCTCGGTGGCGCTGCTCGACGACCAGCGCGCCATCGCCCGCGCGTATCGGTAGGCGCGCGGGGTGGACAGCTGATCGGCGTGGGCGAAGAACTTGCCGCCTGTGCGCAGCAGCGGCGCCGGCGCCGGCCGCGCATCGCCGTTGCGCTTACTGTGCTTGCCGCCGGAGGATTTGCCGTTGGCCGTGCCGCTGCCGTTGCTCTCAGCCGCACCACTGACGCGTTCACCGAGCTCGAAAACCTGATCCTTGCCGAACCCGACACCGGTGCCCACCCGCGAGGCGACCCGCAGCACGGTGATGCGTTCCTTGCCAACCTGACCGACCACACTTTCCCAGGCCTCAGGGCTGCCGGTGTTGTCGTCGACGATCACCCAGTGCGGCCCCAGATCCGCAGGGCTGTCTCCGTTGGGGGACTCCAGCGGTGAGGCCATCGCGGTCGGGCTGGCCGCCGTGGGCGGCTTCCACGCCCCCCGCTTGCCTTTCATATGCAGCTCGCCAGCCAGGGTCTGCTCCAGCTCGCCGGGAGTCTGAAACACCAGCCGCCGCCACCCGCACGCATCGAACAGCTCATCGTGCTGGTTATGCGGCAGCCACACCATCCACGACCACACGTCCGGGTTGCGGGTCACCACCATCAGCTTGACATCGGACGGACTGTGAAACACCGCCAACGAGCACAGCACCGAACGCATCAGCGACCTCACCCGGTCAAGGTCCTCACCGACGAAACTGAACCCCGGCTGCGACCGCAGGTTGAGCACCTTGGCGATATCGCGTATCTTGCGTTGCTCCAAGATGAAATCACGCAGCGCTTGACCGGTGACCGGCTCCAGCTCCTCCTCGATCGGAATGTCGGGCCAGGTCACCGACAGCACTGAATCCGGTGCGTTCTGCACACCGACACCTAGGCGCACATCCAGGAAATCGGGATCGCTGCGCCGGCGCTCCCACATCCGCGGCCCACCCACAATGGCCCCCAACCCCATGGGATTGGAGTGCACCCTTTCCTGGGAAGCACGCTGGGCACCCACCGCCTTCTGGATCTGCTCGCGGTCCCCGTCGAGTTCACGCAGATAGGTCCGCCGGTTCTTTTCCTGCTCACCCCAGCTGATCTTGCGGGCGCGACCGAACCGGCCCGAAAACATCAGCATCATGAACGCACCGATGCCAAGCAGCGGGAAGAACCCGTTCTGCAGACTGCGATTGCCCGATACGTAGAGCATGACAATCGTGCCGAGCAGGCCCACGATCAGCGCCGGGATACCGATGATGACCCACATGTTGCGCGGCTCCCGATCGGGTAGCGCGTGCGGAGCCTTGGGCGCCACCCGCACCGGCTTGGGGTCGGGAACCTCCGTCCGCACAGGCACAAACGCTCGCTTAGACATTGTTTACTGCCCCCTACTCTCGGCTGGCACCGCAGCTGCTTGCACGTCCAAAGTCCTCACCCCTTCTAGCCTCCTGCCTGCTGGCGCGCCGCCGGGACCACAGGTTTGACGTCCCCGGCCACCGGCACCGTGTCACGCTCTAACAGCGCAGTCTCTTGCGACAACGCCGGCCCCGCCGCGAAGGTCCGCAGCAGCGGCCACGGCGCTTGTTGTGCCGATCCCTCGTTTAAGCCCAGCGCGTTGAGCGTCGCATCGGTTGCCGCGATGCCGAACCGAACGCCGTTGTCCGACACCCAAAACAGCGACTCACGCGAGTGGGCGTCCTTGACCGCACTGGTGGATACCACATAGTTGGTCGCACCCGGAAGCATGAGGACCCGATCAGCCACCACCGAGGCCGGGTCACGGTCATCACGCACCAGCGACACGATCCGCTGATCCATCGACGACGGCACCGGAAGGCCCCGCCCGCTATACACCGTGACGCGCGCCTGCGGATCAGTTGAGGCCTTCTCCCACCCGACACAGGTGGTCGGATTAGCCGCGGTGTCAACAAATTTCAGCCGCCCATCCGGGTAGTAATCGACTGGCAGCGAGTTCACTTCGGGGATGTCGACCAGCACGTCCGGACTGACTACCTTCGGTTCGGCCGACCCGAACGAATTAGAGCTGCGCAGCAAGTCGGCCACGAAACTGGAGATCTTTTGCACCCCGTCGGCGAGCAACACATAAAACTGTGTTCCCCCGCCGGCGGTCTGGGCCTGCAACACCGCCCCCACCTGCGAGCCCGCCACCAACGTCGAGTCAGCTCCCGCCTGCGGCACCACCGGCACCCGCAGCGGCTCCGTCGACGGCAACCCATCAAACAGCGCACGTGAAATATCCACCGGCACAGTCACACCCGGATCGATCCCCAAACTCAGGGTGACTGCCCGATCGGCCGGGTCGATCTGCGAACGCTTGCCGTCCCAGATCACATATTGAGCCCCCTCGAACCGCACCAGCACACCCACGCCGTCGGGCAGCGGCTCGGCCCGACCCGCCCGCGACAGCTGACCCCCGATCGATGTCACCACCGGCTGCCCCCCGCCGCGCTGCGGCCCCGCGGTATCGCAGACCGCCCACGCCGACGGCGCGCCATGGTTGACCACCATCGCCGCCGGCGCCCCCGGGATGCCGATCAGCGGCGCCGGCGGGTACTTGGCGATCTCGGCCGGTTTGACCCACGTCGGCGATCCAGCGGTACCGGTCGCCAGCCGCGCCGAGGTCAGATTCAGCGCCTTATACAGCCTGCCGTCAATGCGGGCGTAGATCGCCCCCGTGTCACGATCGCCGATGATCGCCGAATCCCCCACGGTGCCCGACGGTTTGAGCACATTCAGCAGGACCATCCAACCCATACCGATCAACACGAACACTATCGACAGGGCGATCGCGGCGGTCTGCTTGCGGTCGTCATGCTTCATCCGCACCGAAAACCGCGTCGTGGCCGCGCGCAGCCGGCGGTTGTAGAACAGATGCCCGGAGTTCTGATCCCGGTTCGACAAACTCAGCGGCATGATTCAGTACCCCCTCGGTGCTCGGCGCGGATCGGCCTGCTGGATCCGATCAGCCAAATTCGATCCGTCCGCAAAAACGCCGTACCGGCCTTGCGCGTAGTTGATGAAGGCTGCGGCCTGCGCCGTCAGATCGTGGATATTCCTTGAAGTGCCCGGCTCGTGATACGCGCGAAAGGTCGGCTCGATGAACTGCCAGGCACCCTTGCTCGGCGTACCCTTCGCGGCGTTGGAATCCCAGCCGTTGACCGCGGCAGGGTCGTAGCCCGACTCCCGCTTGGCGACCAGATCCATGCCGCGTTCCCACCGCGCCCGCGCCACCGGGTGGTGAATACCCTTGATATCCAACGCCCGACGAATCGCCGCCAGCACCGCACCGCGCCCACCACCGCCGACCGGCGCGGCATCCGCCGACGACCGCGCGGCCAGCTGATGCCGACGCAGATACAGCAGTCGCCGCAACCGCAGCGCCAACACCCGCGCCTGCGACCGAGACCGCACGATGTGCCCGTGCTGCGCCCGCAGCCGCGCCACCATCCTCGCCATCGCCTCACGCCGACCCATCGGCGTATCACCAGCCGGCATCGGATCCGCCCGCGCCGCATCCAAAATCACCCGCGTCGCAGTGCTGGCATGCACACGGTCGGCCCGCGCACTCTCCAAGATCTGCGCCAGTGCCCCATCAGTGGAGGCCAGCCGCCGCAGATCCCCCACCGCGGCCCCCGACCGCACCACCGCCGGCGCGGGCAGCCCACCCGAGCCGGTCGACGAGCTGATCTGATCGGCGCGCGCAGACAACGACGCCGGCCCGTCTCCGACACCACCAGCAGGGGTGTTTCCCGCAAAAAGGTTGTGGCCGCGCGCAAGCGCAGCCACCGCCTCAGCCATCAGCGGGTCACTCAACGGATCCCTCGCCATAGGTGCGCTTGAACTCCGCTTGCGCCTCTTTGCGCAGCGCCTCGAAGACAGCGTTGAGCCGAGCCTGCAACTCGATATACGTATACGACGTCATCACATCGGCAGCCATCTTCAGATCCAGCAGCTGCCCATCCAAGTCACACATCGCGTAGATGTCACCCAGATCGGCCGTAAACGTCTCCAGCTCCTGGGCGGCAAGAAAATCTTCCCACTTCTCGGCGTTCTCCCGCAGCTCGGCCAGCGTCTGATCGACGAACGCCTTATCCGCCGCCGCGCCGTGCCGCACCGGATCATCATCGTCGGGCTCCTCGGCCACGCTCATTCCCACCTCCGGCCAGCTAACGTCTCATACCAGGCGTAGTGGTAACTCGCCAGCACCGTATGCCCAGCCGCCATCGCCTCAGCGGCACCTAAAAGCATGCAGGAAAGCACCTGCGCCTCGCTGACACTCGGATACGCGGCCAACATCGACTGCGTCGCGGTCTGCACATGCACCGCCAACACGTCCAATTCCGCCTCAGGAACACCCGTATGCGCAGCACCAGCCTTAGCCAACGTGTGCGCGATGCGCGGCAACCCCTCATGCAGCCGAGTCGCCTCCCCGAGCCGCCAACCCAGATCCTCGACGATCTCGACCACCGCAAAAGGCTTCTCCGCCAACGCCGGAACCGCACTCGGCGCAATCCGATCACCAGGCCCATAGCGGGCGCTGCGCTCCAGCGGCCCAACCCACTCCTCGAGCTTGCCTGACCGCCGCGCGGGTTCGAGCACCACCACACCAGCCGGCAACACCACACCAGGCGGAACCCACCCCGACATCACATCGGTAGCCACCACGATGCTGCCGTCAGCGCGTTCACCGACCACCCACTTCAGCGCCGGCTGCTGGCGCGCCACGATACCGGTCACCTGCTGCAGCCACTCTTGCAGCTGGTCCGGCCCGGCAAACGACGCCCGGCCCTCCACGTGCCCTCTCGACACCGGTGCCGGTGCGGGCCTGACCTCGGCGGACGCAACCACCGGTGCCGGTGCGGGCCTGACCTCGGCAGGCCGGACCACCGGGGTCGTCTCCTCGACCGCCGGTTGACCATGGGCCACCACCTGCGTCGACTCGTCGGGCCGCAGCGTCTCGCGCGCCACCACCTGCGTCGACTCGTCGGGCAGCACCGACGCCCGGGCCACCACCTCCGTCGTCTCACCGGCATCATCGTCGGGCTCATCGGCGTCGACGATCACCACCGGCTGCGGCCCCGACATCGGCCGGGTGTCATGGCTCGCATTCGACGCCGAAGCGACCGCGGGCTCGTACTCGTCGGTCTGGGACTCATCGGCGTCCACGAAGTGCCCGGCAGCGGGCCGCGGCGCCGCCAGCCGCTCGTTCGGAGGCGGCGGCACCGGCGGACGTGGCGGCGGTACAGGCGCAGGTCGCGCACCGGGCTGCGGCACCCCGTGCGCAGGACCGCCGCCCGGCGCCGGCCGTCCAGCGCCATCACGGTGCGGCGGCGGCGTCGTTGGACGGCCATCCTGTCTGGGAGCACCCCTCCCACCAGCGCTATTAGGACGCCCCGCTCCCGGACGCTGCATCAGATCGGCCTCGATTGCCTTGGTCACCTCGACGACCTTCGGCGACACGGTGATCGCCCGCCCACCCAGCGACCGCACAGTCGATTCGACCCGCAGCACCGCCAACGCCCGCGCGACGTCGATCGCCCGCCTCTCCAAATCCCGCCGCTGCTCATACGGCATATGCGTCCAGCGATCCATCTCCGCCAGCCGCTCGTTGGTCCGCTCGACGATCTTCATCAGGTCCTCGTGCAGATATCGGGCAACAGTCTCGGTCTCCGGACGCGGAGTCATCAACTCGTAAGGCCACACCCCGTCAAGCACTACCGCCGAGCAGTCACGCGGCATCCGCTGCGGACCGCGCTGCGGGTCCTGCCGACCGTGCATGCCCCCTGGCACCTCGTACTGGGGAACTGCCATGTGGTCCAGCGCGCGCGCTTGAATGTCCGCTCTGACCCGGCGACCCCTACGGAATAACCCCACGGCGACGACATTACTGCCGTTAGCGAATACTGACCACTCACCCTTAACGCTAACGTTAGGGCCAGAATTACAAGAGGAATTAGGCATGCGAATTCATAAATGCGCCACAAATGGCACCCCAAGTATCCGAGCTCGGCGCGCCCCACGCGCCCACCGCTGTACGATACCGCCTCGCACCACCACTCCGGTGCACAAAGTTTTCCGAGGCTCGACGCTCCGGTTAGCGCACACGAGGCAACCACAGCGGAACCAAACCGACTGCCAGTGAGCGGCGCATGTCACCGCGATTTCGTATGGTCCTCTCGACGTAAAACGCAGAAAGGGTGCGCACGAAACCATGGACGCCCTCAATAAGTTCGTCCGGTGGTCACCAGAGGTCAAGGAATTCCTCGGCCCCGACGCGCTGACGACCCTGTGCCGAAGCGCCGGCGATTACACCTGCATTACCTGCAGCAAGCCCGGCAAGGCCACCCGCGAGCGCACCAGCGTCATCGTCGTCAAGGGCACCCCCGAAGCCCCGCCTGTCGTCCAGCTCGCCCACGCCCGCTGCGCCCCGTCGCAGATCATCACCCTCGACACCGCAACCATCGACCCCGACAATCCATCGATCAATCTCGACGAGGACATCATCAGCGTCACCATGCTGTGGCAAGCAGCAGACGGACCTCTCGCAGGCCTGATCCTCGACCGCCACGCCGGCATCTCCCTCATCCACGGCTCCGGCGACCGCGAAGACCTCTGGGTGCAGTTCCTCCTCGAAAAGCAGTGGGCACTGGTCCTCGACCCAGCCCAAAACTTCCCCCTCATCACCACCGGCACAATTGAACTCAACCGCAGCGGCCAGGGCCGCGTGGTCAGCGACCCGGCCGGTACCGTGCTGCTCGACCCGCTACCGGACCCGTCCGAGCAATGGGTCAGCGCCGCGCTGGACCGCGGCCTGGTCCGCGTCTACGCCGGCGACGTCGGCATCAGCGACCACCCCGACCACGACGTCCAGAACACACTTTTCACCGCGATCAGCGCCGGACGAATCGCCGGCGCCTACCTGCCCGTGACCCGCCTCGCCTAACCCGTGAACCTGCAGCCTTCATCGTCGACCACCCCGGCACACCGCCCGGCCGACGACCACCCCGGCACAGATGACACGCCGATCCGTGACCTCATCCCTGGCCTCGACGAAATCGCTGCTCTCCCAATACCCTACACCCGCCTACCCCCGCGAGTCCACGCCGCCTACGCCGACGCATTCACCCACTGGGCCGACATCGCCAACCAGACCATCGAGTCCCTGAGAACCCACCCCGGGGTCGGCGAAGCCGCCGTGCAGGCCCTACTCGCCGCAGCCACCGACGCCATCACCACCAAACGCGCCGCCGACGCCGACCTCGACAACGGACCAGCCACAGCGCTCAGCCGGCTCCTCGACAGACTCGACCCACGCGACCGGATCATCCTCTCCACGCGCGTATGGGCACCACACCCAAAGTCACAACGCGCACTCGCCGAACACCTCGGCGTCAACCGTTGCCTTTTGGTGAGCGAATGTGAGTTCCTGCTCATCGTTAGGCAGCCTCGCCTTGCGGTGAGGCGGTCCCTGTCTGATCCACCGGGTGGTGGTGCGGGGTTGACGCTTCATCGCCTGCTGCGTCGCCCGCTGGCGCGGGTTCGGTCTCATGCGTGGCTCCACGTCCTACCACCGGGCCACTCCCGGCGGGACTCTGATCACCCATGGTGGGTTCGCCGAGTCGGGCGAGGTTGATCGCAGCACCCAGATCACGATCGATCCGCTTGCCGCAGTGCTCGCAGTCGAAGACTCGATCGGCCAGCGTGAGGTTTGGCTTTCGCCTCCCACAGCCCGTGCACGTCTTCGACGACGGAAAATGCCGGTCGGCTTCCTCCAAATGGGAGCCGTACCAACGAGTCTTGTAGCCGAGCATGCGCCGAACCTCGGCCAGGGCGGCATCGGCCAAGGCGCGGTTGAGGCCACGTTTGCGGGCACCGCCGGCGGTGCGCATACCGGCGGCGTTCAGGGTTTCCACCACCACAACGTCGTGCTGCTGAGCTAGCACGGTGGTGGCCTTGTGCAGCACGTCACGGCGCACCGCGGCGGCATGAGCATGGGTGCGGCCGATGCGGGCCTGGGTCTTGCGCCACCGCTTCGACGGTGACTGCCTGACCTTGGCGGCCGGATCGTAGGGTCCCAGCTGGCGGGCCGCCCGGCGCTGCAAGGCCCGCAGCTGGGCCTGGGCCGCGGTCAACGACTTCGGCGCAGGGATGCGGTCGACCTCAATCCCGTCCGGGGTCGCAACCACCAGCAGACTGTCGGCTTTAACCCCGACATCGACACCGACCACTCGATGAGGCGACCGGCGTGCGTCAGCAGGCCGCGTCTTGGTTTCGACGATCACCTGCAGGGCGCAGTGCCAGCGGCCGGCGCTATCTTGGCGCACCGTGGCCGACAAGATCCGCGCCGACCCAGCCTCGATCCGGCGGGCCAGCTTACGGGTCGACTCATGGGTGCGGATCGCGCCCAGCCGCGGCAGCGTGACATGGCGGCGGTCAGCCTCAATCCTGATCGTCCCGGTGGTGAATCGCACCGACTTGTCCGCCCGGGCCGACTTGAACCGCGGGAAGCCGACCGCTCGACCGTTGCGCTGCCCCTTTCGCGACTTCGACCACGCCTCCAGGCCCCGCGCTAGCCCGTCCAGGCCCGTGTTGTAGGCCTCCTTGGAGTTCTGCGCCCACCACGGTGCACACCAGGCCTTGCGCTGATTCCACACCTTGCGCAGCGCCGGCAACGACCACCCCACCACCGGCGTCAACTCAGCCTCGGGCACCCCGTAGCTGCGTTCAGCGGCCCGCTGATCCATGGTCGCTTTCACCAATGCCAGCATGTGATTGTGGGCAAACCGTGCCGCACCAGCATGAGAGGCCAACGCCCTCAGCTGTGTTGGTGTGGGATCCAGGGCAAAGCGATACGCCTGTGCGGTCCACCCCTCGGGTACCTCGAACCTAGCCATCACCCACCGCCTCGGATTGCTTGGCCGCGGTCATAGCCCGCATCGCCCGGTTACGCGCGCCGCGGCGCCCATACAGCCGCGCGCACATCGAGGTCAACACCTCGATCATGTCGCACACCAGCTAACCGTGCACGCACTCGGATGCTTGACTGACCATTGTGCAGCTCGGCTACAGTCCGTAGCTCAATGGCGATCGCGGTGCGGCCCGCTTCACGCGCCTCAATCGTAGTCATCAGTGCCGAAACCCACTCGGGTTCAACCGGACTCGAACAGACAGGTTCGCCGCGATCATCCCCGTTCGAGCATTCGTGGCATGGGCATCAGCCATCGAGCGCCGCCCGTCGGCGACATCGGCAGCCAGCGCGTCGATGAACGCGTCGTAGTCAAACCGTGCCCACCGTGCACGTTCGACCGCCGCATCGAACGACAGATCGCCTGCACTCACACGCGCGGCCAGATCCGCGCAATAGACGTCGAACTCATCGCCAGCCATCGCGGCACCTACTTGTCTTTGGCCGCATCAGCATCAGACTTGTCCACGATCCGCTTCGTCGTCGGCACCGGCACGGGTTTGCCCTCAACAGATTTCGTGACCGGCACGTTCGGAGGCGCGGTCATCCGACCCTTCACCGGCTGACCATTCGGAACACCAGGCGCAGCAACCCGCTTCTCATCGGGCTTGTCCTTATTCCCGTCTCCACCAGCACCGGCACCCATCGCGCCCGGCATCATCGGCATCATCCCGCCACCCATCGGCATGCCCGCCGGCGTCGTACCGGCAGACGGGGCCACCGGCGTCGGCTTCGACGGCGCCGCCGCCGGCGTGGTCGGCGGAGACGACATCGGCACAGGAGGTGGACCGAGGTATCCCGTCGGCGAGGTGTCACCACCACCGCCGACACCACCACCGCCACCGCCGCCAGCGCTGACGTCACCACCACCGCCGCCAGCGCCGAAGTCCGAGCCCATCAGCGCCGGATCGTCATAACCCAGGCTGCTCAGCAGCTCCTCATCACTCATCCCAGCCAGTGGGTCACCACCGGCGTCGAGACCGCCCTCACTGCCGGCTTGCATCGCACCCATACCGGCTTGCATCGCACCCTGACCGGCCTGCATCACCTGCTGCGGGAACTGGGTAAGCGGACCCATCACACCACCGACCGCGCCGGCCACCGCACCCGCAACCCCCGAGATCACCTGCGGCAACATCTGCGCCATCTGGCCCTGAGCGCCAACACCCTGCATCTCTGCCGCCGAAGCCGCCTCATTCGCCGGGAACTTCGCCGCGGCGTCCGCAGCGTGACTCTTTCGGTCTAGATCGCCCTCAGTCCCGGCAGCGAGGTCACCAGGCACACCGACATTGCCGGCCGCACCCAGGACAGCCGCCGCACCATCAGCAAGCGACGCCCCACCTGCCGGCATGGAACTCGGTGCCAGCGGCGGCGGCGGAGCACCCGAACCAGCGCCCACGTAATCGGCTGTGTTGACTACGATCGCCCCGTCGCCGTCAGCCATTTGGTCACCTCTCCCTCGATTAAGCTCGGATCGCTGCGAAGGCAGCATCACCCGCGGCGTGCACTTCGTGTATCACCGCGCGCAGCCGATCCGGATCGCTGCATTTCACTGCGTCGAGCGCCTGCCACGTCCACCGATCCATCCGCCCCCCGAAATCCAGGATTAGCTGGTTTTCGTGCTGCGCAGCTTCACGAGCAGCGCGTAATTCGCCCCGCATCGTGTCGATGTCGTACTCCGCAATTCCTCCTTCTGGCCGGGTGATCGGTGGTGCGTATAGTCGAGCTGCCCATGAGTCGACGACCGCCGCACGAGCGCGAAATAGCTGGCTAAGTGCGGTGTGGACCGCGCCGCACACCCTATCCACGACCTCAACCAGTTCTTCTAGAGCGCAACGTGTCTCCGACTCTGCGGGCAGAGTTTGCAAACGAGTTCGGAGACGTCGGCCAAATCCCCACTCCAGGCCCTCGACCTCGGGCGGTGGCCCATATGCGCGGGCGAAGGAAAGTGCATCAACAGCGCGATCGAAATCTGACCATTCCATGTCGGTGTCCGCAGATTCAACGGCTGGCCGGAACAGAGCCCCAGATCGGAATGTGGTCACGAGGCTACCGCCTCAAACCAGGCCAAGTGATACTGGGCAATCTCCTCGTGCCCCTCAATGAGCGCATCGATAGCGCCGATCAGCATCCAGTCGCCAATCACCGCCAAGTCCTGCTGCTCGGGATACGCGGCCAGCGCGCGGCTTTGGACTTCTCGTGTCACCTGCGACAGTTGGTCCAGCTCGTTGTCGAGTATCCCCGTTTTACGAGTGGCGGCGAGCACAACTGTCTGCACAATTCGGGGCAATCCGGAGCGCCGACGCACCGCGTCTACAAGGTTTGGCCGCAGCTCGTCGACCTCCGGCCCGTACCGGGCGCGTTCGCCGCCCAGCACCGGATCGTCCGGGCTTGGCTTGGCGATGTAGCTATTCGGCTGGTAGGCCGATGCAACGATCACTGAGCCGAGTAGGTCGACCACACCAGTATCTCGCCTGCGCACTGCCGGCTCTAGCAGCATCACTCTCGCCGACGGAAGCTTGATGTGAGGAGGGATCCACCCGCACGCTAGATCGGTGACGAGCATCGTGGTTGCGCCATCCTCACGCAGGCCGGCCGCCCACGCAAGCGATGGCTCTTGCCGAGCTACCGCATCAACGATTCGTTGCAAGCGCTGCTGCTCGGCTGACCGCGCGGATGCATCTCCCGCCGCTGCACCGGCGGTCGCTGACGCCGTGGCGGCTCCCGCCATCGCCGACGAGGACGCCTGACTCTGCGCTGCTGCAGCTGCCGAGCGTTCCACCGGCGACACCAGCGAACCGCCCGCCGCCGGCGACGAGGCTGGCGGCGGCGCGACAGGAGCGCCCGACACCGGACCGGCCGGCACCGCCGGCGCGGCCGGCGGCGCAACCACCGGAGGACGGAGATCAGACCCATACGCAGGCAGCGGCCCGGCCGGCACAGCCGGCCCACTGGCTACAGGTGCAACCGGAGCCGCCGGCCCAGCCACTACCGCCGGCGCAGGAGCGGGAGCATGGTTGTCGCCACTGCCCGTCGACACCACCGGCGCAGCCGAGGGAGCAGCAGCAGCCGAAGCATGTTCCCCCGCACCGGATTCCACACCACCACCTCCGCCAACCATCGTCGGAGCCGACATCACCGGCGACGCCAACGGCTGAGCACCGGGAGCCTGCGCCGGCTGGCCCGACTCGACAGCCGCATCCATCGTGCCCGCCGTCAACGAATTCGCGCCGGAGGCTGCCGGTTGACCCGCCGCCGCACCCGACGAGAACGACTGACTCAGCGACTCGGGAGACAGCCCGTTGCCGACCGACGCAGCCGGCGACAACCCGCCTGCGCCAGGCGCATCGACCTTCACTCCGCCAGCCTGCACACCGCCCGGGACACGGCCGCCCCCGCCAGCACCGATTGGCGTTGAGCCTGCACCCGGGCCGATTCCACTGCCAGAGCCAGCCCCTGACTGCCCTGAACCGGTTCCTACGAGAGGGTCGGTGTGCGCGCCGCCGCCGGCGTTTGGATCTCCTGAGCCGAAACCAACGCCAACAGCATTCGGATCGCCTGAGCCAGCAGCACCGCCGCCAGCGTTGGGATCACCGGAGCCGTCACCGACCATGTCTTGCACGACCTTGTCTGGATCGGGTGGCGGAGGGGCTTCGGTACTGATTCCCTGGCTTTTGACGAACTCTTGAGGCGACATCGAGATGCCTTCGGCGGTTAAGATTTTTTGTACCGCCTCCATGATGTTGGCTACCGCCGCCGCTGACTTATGCGCGGCGAATCCTTGTGCTTCAGCGATCAAAGATGAAATTGCCGCCATTTTCGCCACGCCGGCACCGATACCACCGGGCCTATTTTCAATCTCAGAAATTCTCTGGTTGTATTCGGCGGCTATCCCGCTCAGACCGGAGCGCAGATTATCCAGTGCGTCTGCGCCTGAATTGAAAGCGTCCCGTTTGGTGCCATATTTCTCAGCAAGGTCCATGTGCAGCTTCTCGCCGGACTGGTAGCGCGATACCAAGTCATCCGCCGTACGACCCGAATTCCCAGCGGCGAGCTGCTGCCATTGCGTCCGCAGATCACCCGCGTACTTCTCCTGCTCCTGTGACTGTGTGCCCCAGTGCTGACCGGCCTGTCTCAGCGTCGCGCCTGACTGGCACCACCACGTACCGACAAGAGCAGGTGACCACTTGCCCGGCGGCAGATCACCTGCCATGTGTCCTCCTCCAGCATCAAGCCGCCTGGCCAGGCTTCACGTCAGAGCGGTTCTCAAGGCCATGGTGGAGCAGGCCGCGCGGCAGGGCAAATCACCCTAAGGGCAAACCGCCTGCATTTGGCGCGCTGCCTGATTCGCTCCGTCCACCGCCTCCTGGAATTCGGGCGTTCCAGGAGGCGCAATGCTACTCACCGCCGTCAAATTTCGATAAGCCCCGGAGACAGCTGCTGCCGCTTCCCTATTTTGCGGAGTCAGTGCAGGATTCTGCGCCGCCGAATCAATCATTGCTGCTGAGTTCGTCAACGCAACGCGGGCCAGCGCAGGGTTGTCCGTCCGGTTGGTCTCCTCTTTAACTGCTCTAGAAGCGGCCGACCAGGTGGTGCACAGCGAGTTCTGCGCCGTAGCAACCTCATCAGCGGTAAAAGCTGGAGATGTCGAGGCAGGCGGCGAAGATGCGGCCGGGCTGCTGGCTGGCGTTGGAGACGGCGACTTGGCGAGGCCGATTATGCCGACGACGAGGGCAGCAAGGGCGACGAGGCCGACCAAGAGGGTTGCGAGCCGTCCGCCTGCGCCCTGGCGCGCGGGCGGGCCGTAGCTGGGCGCCCACTGCGGCGGTGCCGTTGTGGGCGGACGGGTGGTGGTCATGTCGTCAAGGGTATCCGCGACCTGCATCGTTGTCATCGGTAATCACCTCCCAGGCGGGCCGTTCAGCGCCCGTAGCACTTTCACGACCGATTGTAGCACATTGCCGCTGGCGTCATCATCCGCTCAAAGACGAGCTGAGCACCGCCAGGGAGGGTCATCGGGTCGTTACTGCGAACAAATCAAGGCGACGTGTGATGATGTCAATGGTTAGAGACTTTGGCTGGCGGGGCTCAACAGTGACCCGGGTTTTGTACTACACAACTGGGTGGTTTTGTCGTACACTACCTGTGTGGCCATCGAGTTCGCCGAGAGCGCCGGAAAGCACGGATTCAGCGAAGCGGACGCTTTTCACGCAGTGAGCAACGCGCGCTACTACGAACCAGAGTTCGATGAGCCGAGTGACGACCACAGCTCCATACGTCCGAGCCTGTGGATCGGTCCGTCGCTCGACCCGCAAGCGCCGCTGCTGGAGGTGATGGCCGAAGTGATCCCGCCGCGCACGATCCGCGTTTTCCACGTCATGGGTGCCCGCGAGAAGTTCCTCGCGAGGCTCGACAAGGAGGAGGACACACCATGAGCGGCCGCATCGACCAGGAGCGCTATCACAAGCTCGCGGAATGGGCCGAGAGCGGCGACCGCGAGATTCATCCTGACAGGGCGCTACGCGGGCGGCAGGCGGCCGAGGCGTCTCGGGAGCTGCTGCGCCGCGCCGGTGGTCGGCCCAGCATTGACACTGACCCTGACGCCGCCGGCGCGGCCCCGCGTCGGCAAGTCCGGCTGCCGCGCAGTCTCAACACCAGACTCGATAGCTTCGCCGCCGAGCAGGGCCGCAGCGCCAGCGACGTTATGCGCGACGCCATTGCCACCTACTTGGATGAGCACCAGGGGTCAGCCGCCCGGTAGGCGCAACGGTTGTTGTGAGGTGCTTGGGGCGGGGCAGGTCCTCAAGGTTCTGGTCGGCCCACGATTCTGCGAACGTCACATTGTCCGGATGCTTCGCCATCCACTGCGTGTGAGCAGAGCAGCGCCGACGTAAGTCGTCGATGTCGACCAACGACACTGGCCCTGAACTCGTCGACGGTCGGGCAGCATCGTGGCGGGGATCGGGCATCCGTGAAGGGTAGCCGGAAATACTGCCCTCGCTGTGGTCACCAGCTGGTCGGCGTGCCGCCGAGGTCGCCGCCTGTCACGGTGCATTCCTCGCTGCTGTACCTATTGCGCACCGCCTGTGTCGGTGTAGGCGAGGCGGGTTGCGAGGTTTGCCCGGTAATCGTCGTTATGGAGCGGGCGATCGCCACTGGAGCAGGGCCGACGGGTCGAATTCAACGAACCACCGATCGCCTCCGTTCATGATGGCAGCCGACTGCGGTGGCGGGTTGAGGGTCCGGATGACCGCTTGTGCAGCGGCGAGGCTGTCGACGGCGAGATAGGCGGCGTAGGGGTTGCCGGCGGGTGTGGACTCTGCGGGGTGCCGGGATTCGTACAGACGATATAGGTGGCAGTCGCCTTGGCAGGAGTCGTGGGTGGAGATGCCTTGGCTCCACAGGTAGATGACCAACGGTGCGATCCCTTTGTCGATGTCGACGCCGTCGACGGTGACGGTGTCGTGCGGGTCTTCGCACGGGTCAGCCCACGGCACCAGCTGTTTTGGCAGTAGAGACCAAAACACCCGCGCGTAGGCCTTGCGTCCTCTGATCGTCATATCAGGGCCAGTGGAGCAGGTTCTGCATGTTGGCCAAGCCGGTTACTCCTCCCCCGGCGATGGCCAGGACGATGCCTGTGGCTATTAGTCGTCGGATTCGGCGGATGGCGTGGATGATCACGGTGAGCAGGACGCCTGCCAGGATGCCGAGCAGGATCTGTGGGTGTGAGAGCACTGCATCGAGGGCGGCCTTCACGGGGGTTCGATCCTTTGCGCGGTACCGGGGTTTTGCCTTCGGACTGTAGATCAGGTGGCCGCTTCCGCGTTTCGCGCGCGGCAAGCGGTGGTCAGTCGCCGGAGCCGGGTGGTGCCGGTGCGGGTGATGAAGGCTCCGCCAAGGATCAGAACATTTTGCCCGTCTTTCGAGTGCCCCAGACATCTCCCCGGTCTAGGTTCTGGTCGGCCCACGATTCTGCGAACGTCACATTGTCCGGATGCTTCGCCATCCACTGCGTGTGAGCAGAGCAGCGCCGACGCAAGTCGTCGATGTCGACCAACGATCCTGGCCGCCTGTCACGGTGCATTCCTCGCTGCTGTACCTATTGCGCACCGCCTGTGTCGGTGTAGGCGAGGCGGGTTGCGGGTTGCCCGGTAATCGACGTTATGAAGTCGAAATCCTTGTCGACGTGAAGGATGGTCAGTCCGGCGAGTTCGGCAGTCGCTCCGATGATGAGGTCGGGAATCGACGGCCCGCGGTGCTGGCCCCGATCCGCCAGCAGCAACTGGACTTCAAGAGCGCGGTCCTCAATCCTTGGAGTTAGGTACTCGACTGGCATTGCGGCTAACGGTGATTCGCGAAATTCACGGCGCGCAGCGTCACCTGGTTGGGCTGAATAGGCGATCTCCAGTCGTGTCACATTGCTGATGTGTACCAGTCCGCGCTCAATGCGGTTGGCCCAGAGGTCCAGGTCATGGCTGTGTTCAAGTCGGACGAGAGCTGATTTGTCGATCAGCCACCCCTGCTCGATCATTTCCATGCCTCGTGCATCAGCTCCTCGTTGGCGAGGCCGGCAACCGCCTGCCCGAATCGATGTAGATCTTCGCGGGTCACTGGAACTCGCGTTGCTCGCGCGTCCTGAGCCAGCCGCCGCCGTATGTACTCAACGCGCGACAGTCCCAGCTCTGCAGCCCGCGCATCGAGGCCAGCGAGCACCTCATCCGGTACGTCACGGATCAACAAGTCGCTCACGCCGCGATGATATCACTCGATATCAGTGCCGTCAGCGGCGTCGCTAGCTCAGCGCGATTCGGTCAGTGGCACCGCATTATCGGCGTTTGAAGTTTTTCCCGTAGACAGCCGCGACTCGTGGAGGTGGTGGCCCAGTCGGGTCTGGCGCGTCGGGGTGGCCGGCCGTGTGCAGGGAGACGTAGATCAGCTTGCGCAATGTGTTTCCAGGGCCGTATGGCTGGTGGCGGTAGTGACCGCGGACGAACCAGCGGCGGTATGCGCGGTCGTCGTTATCCTGATTCCCGTTGACACCAGTCACCGTGGGTGGGCGCAGAATGTCGAGCATCGTGATGTCGTTACGCGCGGTGCGCGCCGATTTTTTGACGGGTCCGGTCGAGATGCGCTTTTGCGTGACGACGCGCTGCTGACCGATCAATGCCAGTAGTGAGATCACTGTGGCCGTGAGAGTGGGCGGTCCAGGCGTTTGGTCGGGGTCATCGAGCGGGCTGTCAGCTAGGTCCAGTACGCCCGAATCGCGGTCGACCACTGTCGTTAAGTCGTGTTGGTCGAATCGGATTACTTTGCCGGGTGATGTTTTTGGGCGCATGTCGCTGAGCCGACCCTGTTTGCGTGGTTCGCGCATCTGGGACAGCAGGTAGCTGGTGATGCGGGTCTGGTCGTAGATCCATGCAAGACCGTCCCAGGTGACTGGCACGGTGGGTTGATTAGTGTGCATCATGTCGACGCTTCGCCAGTTGAACGTTGCGAGCGGTTTCGGCCACAGCATCAAGCCCACGGGCGGCAGGTCGGATGTCGCGATCAGTTCTTGGAACGTTGTTTCGGGCATATCGCGGCTTGCAAGGTCCGCAGCAACCGATACTGCCGTGCGGCTCATCCAGTACAGCTGGGCGTTTGCGATGTTATCGGCGAACATCTTCATGTACGCGCGCGAAGGATGGTTTCTCATTTCGTCTGGCACGGTGTCGATTTCGTCTATCCGCGCTTGGTAGCAGCGCTCAGAGTCCGCGAGTGCTTCAGCGATCCACGGCATGCTGAATGCATCCCACCGATGCGTGCCTCTTGCCATCGTCCCCTCCGACGCCCTCAGCGGCCCGTAGCGTTTGAAACCGCAATATAGCCGCGTCGACCGACAAATCAGCATTGGCGGGCGGGCGTAATGGCCTTCGAGAACTTCAGCTTTCGCGAGCTGGGGCTTTGATAGAACCGTGCAGGTTGCGAGGTCGAGAGGCGCGAGCCCAACCCACGCGCGCCGGCATTCTGGCGACGCATGACCATCTCGGTCGAAGGGCGGCCTTTCACGCGGGTGGAAATAGCCAGCGCCTTCCAGCGTTCGTACCAGCCGACGCTAGGACTGTGGTGGTTCGCGACCCTCTGCGGCGTACAGGGCGAGCTCGTTGCGAGTGGGCCGCTCAGCCAGGAGTTTCCTGACAGCGGCCGGGCGAACGTAGCCGGTAGGAACCGAACGGTTCTCCAGCTTGGCCGATGCCCTGGTGGCCCGAGCAGCGGCTTTCTTCACGACCTCCTCGTCGACGACAAGCCTTGGGCTGGGCCACGTGGCCGGGTATAGTCACGGTGTCTGTTGCGTTGAGCTTCAGGAAAGTGGACCCGGCAGCCTTCCGGACGGTGGGTGAGCCGGGTTCCGCGTTATCCGGGGATAGCTGCCTCCACGTTCTGGCCACGCCGTCAGAGTATCGGGTGCTCAGTCGGTCCGGGCTGCCACTCGCCCTGGTAGCGTCCGTCCCCGGTCGGCATTATGACCTGCGGCTTTCGAGGCGCCTGCTGGGCCTTTGGGTGGTGGCCCTGGCGGTACTGCGCCGGCGGGCGGCGCGATAGTAGCTGTGTTCTTGCCGGGGCGGTACCCGCCGCCGCGTGGGGGCATCCAGCCGCGCGTTGTGTTTGTCGGATTGCGCATCAGATTCGAGCCTCCTTTCGACCACCCGCATCGACCACACCATCGCATCCTCTGGAGAACGCGTGTGGTGGCTGGGCTGGGTAAACTTTTGCCGTTATGGCGCAGTCAGGGGCTGGGATTGCGGCGGCGCAGCGCCGCGAGGCGCTTCTGGCTGCCCGGAATGCGACGTCGGCGGATGCGGATGCGCAGTTGCAGACGCTGCTGCGCGGTGCCCATGAGACGGCCACCCAGTACAGGCATCGGCTTGATGCGATCGAGCGTGCGATCGATGAGGCCGTGGCGCGTCATGCGGGGATGAAGTTGACCCCGGCCGCGGCGCGGGAGTTTCAGCGGTTTCTGCTGGCCAAGCACAAAGACATTCTCTCGGTGCTCGAAGATGCCAAGCAGTCCGACGCCGCGTTGCAGTCGCAGATGGCGGCGTTGGAGGCCACCTACGCGGCCGGTGACGATGACTGGTTTGAGGGCGACGACAACATCGATCGCGGGCCGGCGCCGATCGAGGCCGGGCCGGGGCCTGGCGTGATTCCGGGATCGGGGATCCCGGCTCAGCTGATCAGCAATCGAACCGGCGGCGGGGGCGAGTTGCCCCAGGATTTCCCGATGCCGTCGTTGCCGGATGACTCGTCGGATTCGTCGCTGTCCAGGGGTGCTATCGACGGTATTCATGGCACCGGGGATCACTCGATGCCGGTCGTCCTGCCGCCTGGTGAGCTTGGCCCGTATGGCTATGAGGAGGCGGCGCCGAACACTGGTGTGTGGATCTGGCACGAGAACTTCAGCGACAAGCTGGTGGTGATTCCGCCGGACTCCGACGCGTTGGCGCCGTCCAATTACTACCTGCTGCGGACCGATCCGGACGGGACGACGTACTGGTGGCCACAACAGAATGGGCCACGGTGATGACCGACGTCAGTGTGCTTCAGCAGCAGTTGAACGATGTGCGTGAGGCGCTGCGCCAGGCGCGCGAGCTGATCGGGGTCAATGTTGTGTCGCCGCCGCAGGGCATTGAGGCGCAGCCGGACGCGGCGAAGGAATGGGTGGTCTAAGTGGCTGATGGCATCCGGATTGAGCAGGAGAATCTGCGGCAGGCGGCTGCCCAGCACCAGGGGGCGTCGGACTACCTAGCCACCGTTCCGAGTTCGCACCCAGATATCCAGGGCTTTCTGGGGTCGCTTGGCCCGATCTTCGGCGGGTTCCGGGCGGCTGGGATGCAGGTACTTGATCGGCGTCGGCAGGATTACGAGCGGCAGGCTCGTCATCATCTGCGTGTCGCCGATGGTCTTCATGAGGCGGCGAATCGGTGGGACACGCACGAGTCCGATTCGGCTCAGCAGATGCGCGGCGTCATCGACACCTGAAAAGGCCGCGGCGGGATGGGATTTCGCGCCATGGGGCGGTCATAGGCCGGCGGCCCGGTTCGCCTGATAGACCTGCTGGGCGTAGTCGTTGATCTTGAGCAGCGGGATGGTCCTCGTGGTGTAGGTGCGTAGGACGGTGCGCAGGTGTTCGTTGCGCATCACTTCGGGTCGGTTCATGCCTGGCATCTTTCTGCCCTGCCTCATCGTCGGGTATGTCGATCACGAAGAACGTGTCGCGACGTCCCAGGAGCCGTCGTCGGTGTAGTCGGTGGGATCGAGGTCCCACATCTGCCCATTCGGGTCGAGCACCGTGTCGTGTTCGCAGTCGGCGCACCGGAAGGCAGTGATCCTGCCCACCAGGTGACGGCCTCGGCGCATACGGACGCGGCCGATCGCGGGCGGCGCTGTCGCTGGGTCGGTCCAGATCCGGCCCGAGTTGATCAGTGGGGGGCGCGTGCTGCCGCAAATCTCGCATCGCTGCGGCGATCGGGGCGGCGGGCAGACGAACACGCCGGCGGTGTCGTCCCAGTCGCCCCACTCCACCACGAGGCCGTCCCAGCGTGGCGGCAGGTCGTGCTCGCGCGGCCACAGGTCCAAGCCGAACTGTCCGCCGCAAACAGCCATCAATGCGTTACCGCGCGATGAAGCGTGGCGCCGGCTTCGCGGAGGACGCTGGTGTACATGTCGACGTGACCGCAGGGGTTGGTCCAGGTCTGAACCCAGTACCAGGCGCCGTCGTCGTGCTGGTTGAGGCCTTGCGGTTGGCCACGGCGCCGGCCGCAGCGCGGACAGTACGCCGAGATGGTGACCTGGCGCGTCACGGGCGCGGTTCGTCCGCTGCCCCACTGGGATTCGGCTGAACGGTCACGTACGGTGACGGTCATTGAGTCGCTCATCATCTTGCTGTCCTCGATCGTCATGATGCGCCTCCTGAGCGGACATCCGCTGAGCTTTCGGCCGCTGCGGCTGCGGCCAGCAGCGCGGCTGCGTCATCGCGAGCATCGGCGGGGTGTTCCCATTTCTCAAAAGCGTCGGAGTCGACCCGGCCGGGGACCGCGTAGTACACGTGGTTTGATCCGGAGAACGCGACGTAGGCAGTTGGTTCGTCGTCCCTAATCGGCTCAGGCAGTTCGACAACGGCTAATCCGTGCTTGGTGAGAGCCTTTTCCATATCCGTCGCCCATTCCAGTGTGGCTCCGAGCTTTTCGGTACACACATCAGTAAACGCACTCATCGTCATGATTCCTTTCGCCCGGTAGCGTTGCTCGCGTCGCCGACTTGGATTTTGTAGTGCTGGCACAGGGCCTGCAGTACCGAGCACGGTGCCGCCACAATGCATTGCTCCAACACGTGGTGTTCCCACTCGCCGGCCCAGGGACCAGCGGTGGCGGTGCACCCCAGACAGGCGACGGTGTGTGCGGGGCACCTCTGCCCGTCGTGGATGTCACCAAACCCGTCTGCGCACTCCTCGCACACCAAGATTTCGGGTTGATGCTGTGCGGCCAGGGCAAGTAGGTCTGACCGCTGTGAGCGACGAAGCCTGCCGGTCGGCTGGCCGAGGTCTTCGTCAGCAGCGATCGCTTCAAGTAGCCACACACCAGTGAGCGGGTCTCCCAGCGCTTCGCGCAGCGCAGGCAGGCTGTCGGCGTCGGGTGCGACGCCGGCAATTTCGGCTGCTATGTCGTCGCGCGCCGCGGCGACGATCCAGGCGCAGGTCTGGCAGTTCACTCGACTGTCCTGATTGAGGTAGAGCGAGTCTCGTTGGTAGCCACCCCATTTCGGGGCCAGTTGCACGATCTGGCCGCATACCGCCGGCGGTGCGGCATCGCGGATCAACCCGGCTCCGACTACCGACAGCGCCATCGTGCGCTCGACGGCATGGCGCCCGGTTCTGTTGATGCCGAACACAAGCTCAGCGTCGGGCATCGGAAACAGATCCACCGGCGCCTCTTCAGTCGTCGCATTCATGTCTGTCCGTCCTCCTGTGGATGTCCGGCATTTGTGTGGCGTTGGCGGTTTCGAGTAGCGCGTCGCCGTGACATGCGTGGTCGAGTGGGCAGTAGCAGGCCACGTCGTATCCGCGGGCTGCGCGGATCCACTTCTCGAAACGGGCGGGCCGCCAGTCGCGTTGACGGACACGCAGCAGCTCGCGATACAGGCCGACGGCACAGTCGACCGCCTCGTATCGGTCGGCTGCCGACACGTAGAGCACATCGGCGTTCGGCATAGCGCCTATGCCGCAGTCCCATTCCACGACGTCAGACCACTCCATGCCAACGACCGAGGACCCCACAACTCGGAATGGATTGCCGTATCTGCTCGGCCGCGCGACGCTCACCGCCCCCATCGGCAGTCGCGAACCCTTGACCCGTGTCCGCTGAATACGCTTGGGGTGGCGGCAGTCTGGACAGCACTTGCGGCCGGGGCCGTACTCGTCGCACCGCGACCCAAGACAGTTACACCATCTGCACGGCGTATCGACGATCCGCGGTGTCGCCACCACAGCCGAGATGACGTCCAGAACATGCTCCGGACTCGCTGTGATGGTGGTGTGCTCCATTTCTCGCCGCCTCGCTTCTACTGCCTACCGGACAGTGAATGTGGTGGCGTGTTGGCGGAGTCGATTCTGCTGTCGGTGTCGCATTACCGTTGCCACCAGAGCCGAAAGCAGTGCATACCACCACAGCAGACTCACGCCCGCTATCGCGTAGCTCAGCAGGCTGGAGTCAGCCACGCGCTGGGCAAGCTGCGGGATGACGTTCGTCGAACCGACGGCGGCGTGGTGTCCGTTCACGGTGGCGGTGAGGATTCCGCCCGAAGTTATCGCGATGAGAACGCCCGCAACGAGCGGGGCGACGATCATGATTCCGATTCCAGTGACGGCGTCAGCGGGGATGAGGTCGTCACTGTCGCGCCGCAAGGTGTTGCGCACAACCGCGGCCGAGGCGGACACGATGAGGGCGAGCGCGACCCAAAAACCGGCGAGGCTTACGAAGGTCGTCATGATCACAGTTTCCTTGGATGGTCTGACATTTCGTCGCTGCGCTCGCTCACCGACATCACCAGTCCCTGCGCATGACTGATTCGAGCGTGAGTTGTTCAGCAACCGTCGATGACGTGCGCGTACCGGAACGTTGCGCTTCGAGTGCGCGCATCCATTCGGGCGAGCCGCATTCAATTGGGACGGCTCCGGCGGCGATCGCGGCCCGTCGTTTGGTGTCGGTGACGTCGTAATGTGCGCCGCTGGGTTTGTCTTGGAACCAGGCGCGGCGCAGTCCGATTTTGGCTGCGAGTCGGTGCAGCTCCGTGGGGTCGGGGTTGTCGCTGAAGAGGTGTGACCAGCGCGCTTCAATTCTGCCGACGCGGGCGGGCAGTCGCATGTCGTCGACGTAGACCGTCATCGTTGCACCTCAACACGTTGGCTGGCGTCTCGGAGGACTCGGCGAAGCTGCTCGGTGAGGTCCTGGAGGTCGGCGGGGGCCAGAGGGCGATGGATGGGTGCGTGATCCCACGGTGCAAGGCCGCTGTTGGGTTCTGTGTGTCGGCGCGGGATGACCTCGACGTGCACGTGTGACTGCTGATTGCCGAGGATTGCGATGTTGACGCGGGCGACGCCAGGCAGCCGGCGCAGCGCGCGGGATGCGGTTTGGGCGTCGGCCATGAGGTCGGCGAATAGGTCTGATGGCATTTCGTCGAGGTGGTCGTAGTGCTGGCGGGCGGCGATGATCATTCGGCCGGGGTAGCGGCCGTCGTTGTCGAGGCCGGCGTCTGAGACGTTCAGTGCGGCAAGTGGTACCGAGAGCCGGTAGCCGCACGTGGCGCATGGCGTGTTGGGTGCGCATTCGTTGAAGCAGTCTGGGGAGCCGCAGCCGCGGCAGCACACACAGCCGCGATGGCGGCCGCAGGTGGCGCAGACAGGGCGTGCCGGCAGCCGGGTGGGATCTGTGCCCCGCGGGCGCGAGCGGCTGCCGGTGGTGGTGCTCATGGTCGGCAGAGTAGAACAGACAGGCGTTGCCGCGTTTCATCGCCGATTTGCGCTGATCGGAACACTAGCCGCCGCGCCCGCATGTCCCTTTGTGCTGACCGTCATAGTGCTCGCTGCGCAGGTCCACTCGAACCGGCTATCTACGGACACTTGGATAAAAGCGAAGCGACAGCCACGGCATTACCCGCCGTGGCTGTCGCCCTGACTGCACGGATACCGGCCAGCCTTCTGCAGCTGAAGCGCACCGGCCGCTAACCACACCGGTTAGCTCCGTTCCGGAGATTAGCGGAGGCCTGGCGGGCACGCAACGCTCTCTGAGCCGCTGTCAATAGTGCCGCCAGGGTGCTACCGATCGCGCTGATGGCCGGTACATTGCCCTGATATGTCGCAGCGAGATGACGGGTTCAGCTTTGAGCTGATCGTCACGGGGTTACGTCAGGCCGCCGAGACGGTCCGCACGGCGGCGATGGGCCGACGTTTGGAATTCGGGGAGCTTGGCTCGGCGGAGGACAACGTGGTGTGGCGGATCCCGGCTGAGCTGTATGCGTTGGCGGGTCGGATCGAATCGGATGCTCGCCAGCTGGTCGCGACGGAGGCGTACAGCGCCAGCCTAATCAAGCGTGCGGGGCCTGCGGCTGTCGCCGAGGACGACTCTTTGCGTGAATGTTCCGACGCCGCAGCGGCTATCGCCTTCACGCTTCCGGAGGTCGGTACCTATGTTCCGCCGACCGACGGCATGCGTGCTCCGGATCGTGCCGAGGCATTCCGTTCTGCGGCGGCGATCCTCCGCAGCGTCAGCACGGCACTGCGCGGCACGGCATTTCAGACATGTGCCCCGACGGTCGAGCTTGATGACATTGCTGATCGCCTATCGGGCATCGCCGACCGTCTCGAATAAGCCGCTCAACGGTGGTGTTCGTCGGCGATCTCGCGGCGCGCGTCAGCGGTGACTTTGCGGCGATCTCGGCGGCGCTGCGCCCGCACCGCACGCTGGTGGTCACGCTTGTCGGTGGGTAGACGGTAGGCACCTGTCCACGCCGTCACGCCGGCTGTTTTCGCAACGTTGGCCGTGACTTCTCCGGCCGCTGGAAGCGACCGGCTTCTTTTACGCCGCGGTTGCGGTGTGTAGGGCCAGTCCAGCCCTGAGTATGTTGCGTGCGGCGTGTGCGTCGGCGGCTGCTTTGTGACCGCAACGTTGGCAGACGAATTCCGCTTGGCTGACGCGATTTTCGGGTGCTGCGTGGCCGCAGCACTCACACCCGTCGGAGGTGTGCCGGGGGTTGACCTCGATCCAGGTGCGCCCAGCGTCTTCCGCTTTGGCGTGCAGTATCGAGACGAA
>JAWQNE010000034.1:0-58308 GCA_033741175.1 Mycolicibacterium sp. 120270
CCGCTCATCAGCGGTCAACACAATCTCGGCAGCGTGAGGCGTCGGCACAACCCAGTTTAACAACTAGATCACAATTAACGACTCACGACACTAGGAACCCCAGCGCGGTCCGAACCGTTGGCACACTATGGCGATGCGGCTGTTCCTGATCTACCTGGTCGTCGAACTGGCGGTGGTCGTGGCTCTCGTCTCGACGATCGGGTTCGGCTGGACCGTGCTGGCTCTGCTCGGCACGTCCGTGCTCGGGTTCCTGCTCGCCGGATCCCAGGTCAAGCGCCATATTCAGCGGCTGCGATCGGGTCTGACGTCGCCGCAGGGGGCGATCACCGACAGCGCGATGGTCGCGTTGGGCACCGTGCTGGTCTTCGTACCAGGGGTGGTGACGACCGTCGCCGGCCTGCTGTTGCTCACCCCGCCCACCCGCGCGGTGGCCCGGCCGGTGCTGACGGCGATGGCCGCGCGCCGGATACCGCTCATCACCGTGGCGACGACTGCGGCGGGAACCCGGTCCACCGCGGGGCGCGGCGACTACATCGACGGTGAGGTGATCGACGTCGTCGACGTCGACGGGGTCGTCGTCGAACGCCCGGCCCTGCCCCACAAGCCCGACTGAGTTGACCACGCTTCTGCGGGGCGGCCGGATCCACAGCCCGGCCATGCCGGACGCCACCGCGATGGCCGTCCGCGACGGTACGGTCGTCTGGCTCGGCAGCGACGACGTCGGAGCCGCGCAGTTCCCCGAAGCCGACGTCATCGACCTCGACGGCGGGTTCGTCGCACCGGCGTTCGTCGACAGCCACGTCCATCTCACCTCGACCGGCCTGCTGCTCGCCGGGCTCGATCTGCGCACCGCCACGTCCGTGCGGCACTGCCTGCAACTCGTCGCCGAATTTGTGCGGGCCAACCCAGACGGGCCGATCTGGGGCCACGGCTGGGACGAGTCGCGCTGGCCGGAGGCGCTGCCGCCGAGCACCGACGACCTGGACGCCGTCGTGGGGGACCGGCCCGCGTATCTGGCGCGCGTCGATGTCCACTCCGCGGTCGCGTCGACCGCACTTCGCCAGAACACGTCGGGGCTCTCGGCGGCGAAGGGCTTCGATCCGCAACTGCCCCTGACCGCCGACGCCCACCACCTCGTCCGGGCGGCGGCGCGCAGCCTGTTGACCGAAGAGCAGCGCGCTCGTGCCCGCGCCGCCGCGCTGGACCTTGCCGCCGCCAACGGCATCGTCGCCGTGCACGAATGCGCGGGCCCGCAGATCGGCGGCATCGACGACTGGCTGGAACTGCGCGACATCCGACACGGCGTCGAGATCGTCGGCTACTGGGGCGAGGCGGTCGCCGACCGCGAAGCGGCGGAAGCACTCGTCGCAACCACGGGCGCGCGCGGGCTGGCCGGGGATCTCTTCGTCGACGGCGCACTCGGGTCCCGGACGGCGTGGCTGCACGAGCCCTACGCCGATGCGCCGGATCGGTGCGGCAACAACTACCTCGATCCCGACGTGATCACCGCCCATGTGCGCGCCTGCACCGAAGCGGGCATCCCCGCCGGCTTCCACGTCATCGGCGACGCGGCCGTCGGCGCGGTCGTCGACGGGCTGGAGCGGGTGGTCGACGTCCTCGGCCAACAGGCCGTCGCCCGCTGCGGACACCGGCTCGAGCACCTCGAGATGGTCACCGAGGAGCAGGCGGCCCGGCTCGGTCAGTGGGGTGTGATCGCCAGCGTGCAGCCGAACTTCGACGCGCTGTGGGGCGGCGACGACGGCATGTACGCGCAGCGTCTCGGCCCAGACCGAGGCAGGGGGCTCAATCCTTTCGCGCTGTTAGCATCCCAAGGCGTGCCACTCGCCTTCGGCTCGGATTCGCCGGTCACCAGCATGAATCCTTGGGAGACCGTGCGGGCGGCGGCGCGGCATTCCAATCCGGCGAGCGCGGTCTCGATGCGCGCGGCCTTCTCGGCGGCCACCAGGGGCGCGTGGCGGGCGGCCGGGGTGCGCGACGGTGTGACCGGAACGCTCGTGCCGGGCGCGCCCGCGTCGTATGCGGTGTGGGAGACCGAGGGGTTGGAGGTCAGCGCGCCCGACAACGCCGTGCAGCGCTGGTCGACCGATCCGCGCTCGCGGGTGCCCGCCCTGCCCCGACTCGGCGCTGAGGACCCGCTGCCGCGATGCCGTCAGACCGTGCACCGAGGTGCCGTCATCCATGGTTAAGCGCACACCGAACCGCGAGTGGCGCCGCGCCGACGACGACACCGACCTGTTGCCGGTCTTCACCGACGACGATGTGGACCCGGACATCGGAGATCACGACGACGAACCGGCGGCGCTCGGCCGCCCGGCGGCGAAGCGGAAACCACCCGCATGGGTCAAACGCTTCGGCGACGCCGTGGTGGCCCGGCTGACGCAACTCAGCGTCGCGCTCGTCGGCGGGCTGCTGCTGTGCCTGAGCTTTCCGCCGTTCGGCTGGTGGTATCTGGCTTTCGTCGCGTTCGCACTGCTCGCGTGGGTGCTGACCCGGGAGAGCACCACGCTCGTCGGGGGGTTCGGATACGGCTTCCTCTTCGGCTGCGCGTTCTACATCCCGCTGCTGCCGTGGACCGGCGTGATGGTCGGTCTGATGCCGTGGCTGGCGCTGTCGCTTGTGCAGGCGGTGTTCCCTGCTCTGTTCGGCCTGTGCGCCGTCGCGACGCGCAAGCTGACCGGCTGGCCCATCTGGTTCGCCGGCCTCTGGGCACTTTTCGAATGGGCCAAGTCGACCGTTCCGTTCGGCGGATTCCCCTGGGGCGTAGTCGGTTTCGGCCAAGCGGATGGTCCGCTGCTGGCCCTGGCCCAGATCGGCGGGGCGCCGCTGGTGTCGTTCGCGGTGACACTGCTCGGCTTCGGCGTCGCCGCGCTGGTCTTCGAGATCTACGACTGGTTGCGAAGCGGCGGCGATCACCGACCCGGCTCCGCCCCGCCGGCTGTGGTACTCCCCGGCGCCTGCGTGTGCCTTGTGCTGATCGCGACGGCGGCCATCTCGCCCGCCGTCCGGCATTCCGGGGCCGGCGCCGACGACGAACCCTCGGTCAATGTCGCCGCCGTGCAGGGCAACGTGCCGCGACTCGGGCTGGACTTCAACGCCCAGCGCCGTGAGGTGCTCGACAACCACGTGCGCGAGACGGTCCGGCTGGCCGCCGACGTGCGTGCCGGCCGCGCGCCGCAGCCGCTGTTCGTCATCTGGCCGGAGAACTCGTCGGACATCGACCCGTTGGCCAACCAGGACGCCGCAGACCAGATCGCGGTCGCCGTCGACGCGATCAAGGCGCCGATCCTCGTCGGTGGTGTGGTCGCCGCACCCGGCTACACGCGCGAGAACCCGGTGTCGACGAACTCCGTCATCGTGTGGAATCCGGAGACCGGACCCCGCGATCGGCACGACAAGCAGATCGTCCAGCCGTTCGGCGAGTATCTGCCGTGGCGGAGCTTCTTCAAACACTTCTCCGCCTACGCCGACAGGGCGGGCTACTTCCAGCCCGGCAGCGGCAACGGCGTGGTGGAGGCGGCGGGGGTGCCCATCGGCGTATCGACGTGCTGGGAGGTCATCTTCGACCGGGCGCCGCGCGAATCGGTACTGAACGGCGCGCAGGTGTTGACGGTGCCGTCCAACAACGCCACGTTCAACGAGTCGATGAGCGTGCAGCAGCTCGCGTTCGGCAGGCTGCGCGCCGTCGAGCACAACCGCTTCGTCATCGTGGCGGGCACCACCGGCATCAGCGCCGTCATCGCGCCCGACGGCCGCGTGCTCGCCCGCACCCAGTTCTTCGAACCGGCCTATCTGGACATGGCGATAAGGCTGAAAACGCAGCTCACGCCCGCCACGCAGTGGGGGCCATGGGTGCAGGGCCTGCTCGTCGCGATCGGGGTAGGGGCCCTCATAGCCGCGATACTGCAGAATGGAAGGTTCGTGCGTGGTCGCCGCCGGGTGACCGACGCCGACGGTCACAACAGACCACCCAGAGCGGGTGGCACCGAAAGAGGAATTACATGAGCGGCCCTGGGCCAGCTGAACGCCCGAGTCAGCGCACTCTGGTCATCATCCCGACCTACAACGAGCGGGAGAACCTGCCGCTGATCGTCGGCCGGGTGCATAAGGCGCTACCAGACGTCCACGTCCTCGTCGTCGACGACGGCAGCCCGGACGGCACCGGCGAGCTCGCCGACGAGCTGGCCCTTGCCGACCCCGACCGCGTGCACGTGATGCACCGCAAGAGCAAGGACGGGCTGGGTGCGGCCTATCTGGCAGGCTTCGCGTGGGGTCTGGGCCGCGAGTACACGGTGCTCGTCGAGATGGACGCCGACGGCAGCCACGCCCCCGAGGAACTGCACCGCCTGCTCGACGCGATCGACGACGGCGCGGATCTCGTGATCGGCTCGCGCTATGTCCCCGGCGGGGCCATCCGCAACTGGCCGCGCAGGCGCTACGCCCTCTCCAAGACGGCCAACACCTACGCCAGGGTGCTGCTCGGCGTCGACGTGCACGACATCACCGCGGGCTACCGCGCGTATCGGCGCGAGGTGCTGGAGAAGATCGACCTCGCGGCCGTGGACTCCAAGGGCTACTGCTTCCAGATCGACCTGACGTGGCGGGCCATCAACAACGGCTTCACCGTCGTCGAGGTGCCGATCACGTTCACCGAGCGCGAGCTGGGTGTGTCCAAGATGAGCGGCTCCAACATCCGCGAGGCGATGGTCAAGGTCGCGGAGTGGGGTATCCGCGGGCGGCTGGATCGCGCCCGCGGCGTGGTGCGCTAGCCGCCGCTACCGCGACGGCGGGTCTTGATGATGTCGAGTCGCTCCTTGAGCAGCTCTTCGAGCTCCTCGATCGAGCGGCGCTCCAGCAGCATGTCCCAGTGGGTGCGCGGCGGCTTCACCTTCTTGGGCTCCGGCACGTCACCCTCGATCAGGGTGCCCTCCATGCCGTTGCGGCACAGCCAGGTGCCTGGGATCTCGGCGTCGTCGGCGAACGGGACGTCGAACTCCTCGCCGTTCTCCGTGCGATAGCGGGCAACCTGACGCGGCGCCAGGTCATGGTTGCGGTCGGTCTCGTAGCTCACGGCTCCGAGGCGACTGCCTCTCAAAACCCGATCAGCCATTTCGTCAACACTCCTTCAAAGGATTCGGTCTGAGAAAACCAACGCGACGGCGTGGGTAAGAGTTCCCGACTCGACCGTCCATGATACCGGGAACAGCGCCGTTCTCGGTCTAAGGTCAGGTTCCGTGGAAACCGTGACCAGAAGGCGCGCCCGAACGCAGCCCTGCCGATGGTGCGGCCGCGAGGTCGACGACGCGGGGCTCGGGCGTCGCAGACAGTACTGCAGGCAGTCCTGCAGGCAGCGGGCGTATGAGCAGCGCGCGCAGGTCAGGGGTACCTCGCTGGCGCCGGATTCGGTGGTGTTGAGCGCCGAGGAGGCCTCACAGCTCTCCGATCGCGTCTACCAGGTCAGATGCGCGGCAGAAGACGTGGCGACCGCGATCGACGAAGGAGCGGGGCCAGCGGAGCTGCGCGAACTGTGCGACGCTCTGATGCGCGCGGCCAAGGCGGCCGACGGCTGGCGATAGGGGCCCCGAGCTTGTGGCGCTTCGACGACTTCGTGCTCGACACCCAGCGCTACGAACTCCGTAACGGCGACGAGATCGTCCGCGTCGAACCCCAGGTGTTCGACGTTCTCACCCAACTGGTCGGCAACCACCACCGCTGCGTCACCAAAGAAGAGCTGTTCGACGCGGTCTGGGGCGGGAAATTCGTCGGCGAGGCCGCATTGACCAGCCGGATCAAGGCGGCGCGGCGGGCACTCGGCGACGACGGCGAATCGCAGCGCTACATCAGGACGGTGCGCGGCCGCGGATATCAGTTCGTCGGCACCGTGCACGGCGATGCTTCGGCCGCGCCCGCCGAACCGGAACCCGCCGAGGAACCACCGCCTCGACAGCGAATCGCGTTCTGCCGGGCCGCCGACGGCGTGCGGTTGGCCTATGCGGTGGCAGGGGAGGGACCGCCCCTCGTGCGTGCCGCCAACTGGATGACGCACCTCGGCTACGACATCGAGAGCCCGGTGTGGCGGCACTGGGTGCGCGATCTCGCGCGTCGCCACACCTTCATCCGTTACGACGAGCGGGGCTGCGGGCTATCCGACTGGAGCGCAAGCGATTTCACCTTCGACGACTGGGTCAGCGATTTGGAGTCCGTCGTCGAGGCGCTCGAGTTGGAGCGCTTCCCGCTGCTGGGTGTCTCCCAGGGCGGGGCCGTGGCGGTGGCCTACGCGGCCAGACACCCCGAGCGTGTCAGCAAGCTGGTGCTCTGCAGCGCCTATGCGCGTGGTCGCGGCGCGCGTGCGATGAACGAGGAGGAGAAGCGGGCGGCGGCACTCGACCTGGATCTCGCACGCGTGGGCTGGGGTCGCGACGACCCGGCGTTTCGCCAGGTGTTCGCCGCGCAGTTCATCCCCGACGGCACGCGCGCGGACTGGGCCGCCTTCGACCAACTGCAGCGGCGCACCACGTCGCCGGAGAACGCCGTGCGGTTCCTGGAGGAGTTCGGGCGCATCGACGTCCGCGACGAGGCAGGCCGGGTGGAGTGCCCGACGCTGATCCTGCACTCTCGCGACGACCACCGGCAGCCGCTGCGCGCCGCCGAGGAACTCGCCGCACTGATCCCCGACTCCCGGCTTGTCGCGCTGAACAGCAACAACCACCTGCTGACGGCTACCGAACCGGCATGGCCGGTGTTCCTGGACGAGGTGGAGAGCTTCCTGGCGGAGTGATCGCCGAGATCTCCACGCAATCTCCACACATTCTTCATGTGCACCCGCTGCGGGCGATCCATGCTTGTTCGCATGAAAAACTACATCCGCATCCTGCTACTGGGGGTGGCCGCGCTTCTCACGCTCGGCACCCTGTCCGCGTGCTCGAGCGGTACGAAAGAAGCAACGGAAACCACAGGATCACCTGAGACATCCGAGACTTCGGCCGCGCCGGCTCCTGGCACCGCATCACCGTTCCCTGCTTCGGCGAAGTACATCGCCGATATGAAGTCGGCCGACGGCAAGCCGATGGTCATCGGCATCGCCGTCGACGGCGACGAGGTCGCCGCGTACGCCTGCAACGGCGTCGACGACGAGGCGTGGTTCTTCGGCAACCAGAAGGACGGCAAGATCGGTATCACGTCGCGCTTCAAGGACACGCTGACCGCCGAGTTCAACGGTAAGGACGTCGTCGGCGACCTGACCATGAACGGCGTCGCCTTCAAGTTCAGCGCTCCCGCCGTTCCGGCGCCCGCCGGGATGTACACCGCGGACTTGGACGGCGTCCGCGCCTCCTGGGTGGTCCGTCCCGACGGCAGCGCCACCGGCGTCCAGTTCAACGGCGGTGTCAGCGGTCGCGATTTCGAGCAGGCCGAGTTGCAGCAGTTGAACGAGCAGCAGTTCCGCAACGCCGTGCGTAACAAACGTCAGCTGCAGCAGGCCCAGCAGATCACCTTGCTGGCCAACAAGTCGGCCAGGGCGACCATCAACGGCACGGAGGTCACGCCCGTTCTCGTCAACGGCAACTTCCGGTTGTGAAGACAACCACATCGTAGGTTCGACCCAAACGGCCCTGCCGGACTGCGCTTTTCGGGGCGCAGCCGGCGGGGCCGATTCCCTTTGCCTCAGCCAGAGTTCAACCCTTTCCGGCCGGCCGAACGCTGCCTAGCGTCGAACCACCGTGACCACAACAACCGAGCTGGCCGCAGCCCCGACCATCCCCGGGCGGCGAAGCGACCGCAAGTGGACCGTCGTCCGATGGTTGTCGCCGGTGGTTCTGCTCGCACTGTGGCAGTTGGGCAGCGCGATCGGGTTGATACCGCAGGACGTCCTGCCCGCCCCGTCGCTGATCCTCGAGGCAGGCGTCGAAGTCGTCGAGAACGGCCAACTCACCGACGCGCTGCGGGTGTCCGGTGTCCGCGTGGTCGAGGGACTGCTGCTCGGGGGAATCCTCGGGGTCGCACTCGGAACCGCTGTCGGTCTGTCGCGGTGGTTCGAGGCGACCGTCGACCCGCCGATGCAGATGGTGCGGGCGCTGCCGCATCTGGGCCTCATCCCGCTGTTCATCCTCTGGTTCGGCATCGGCGAACTGCCCAAGGTCCTTCTCGTCGCACTCGGGGTGAGCTTTCCGCTCTATCTGAATACGTTCTCGGCGATCCGCCAGGTCGACCCAAAGCTGTTCGAAACGGCTCAGGTACTTGGGTTCTCGTTCTGGCAGCGGTTCCGGATCATCATCGTGCCCAGCGCCGCGCCGCAGGTTCTGGTTGGGCTGCGGCAGTCGCTTGCCATCGCGTGGCTGACGTTGATCGTCGCCGAGCAGATCAACGCCGACAAGGGCATCGGCTTCATGATCAACAACGCGCGGGACTTCCTGCGCATCGACATCATCATCTTCGGCCTGATCGTCTACGCCCTGCTCGGAATCGGCACCGACGCCATCGTCCGCGCGCTTGAGAAACGAGCATTGAGGTATCGCACATGACAGTTGTCACCGATCGGCCCACCGTTCTCGCCGGCGAACTACGCGAAGTCGACAAGTGGTACGGCGAGCATCACGTGCTCGACAACGTGTCCGTGACGGTCGGTCGCGGCGAGATCGTCGCACTGATCGGCCGCAGCGGTTCCGGTAAGTCGACCGTGCTGCGGGTGTTCGCCGGGCTGTCGAACGATCACACCGGGGTACGAAACGTGACGGGCGCGCCCGCACTCGCATTCCAGGAGCCGCGGCTGTTTCCGTGGCGCGACGTGCGCACCAACGTGGTGTACGGGCTCAACCGGAGCAAGCTCGGCCGCGCCGCCGCGGTGTCGCGCGCGGAGCGGGCACTGGCCGACGTCGGCCTCGCCGACCGGGCCGGGGTGTGGCCGTCCACCCTGTCCGGTGGTCAGGCGCAACGGGTTTCGCTGGCGCGCGCACTTGTCGCCGAGCCGGAACTGCTGCTGCTCGACGAGCCGTTCGGCGCGTTGGACGCGCTGACCCGGTTGACGATGCGCAGCCTGCTTCTGGATCTGTGGCGCGAACACCGATTCGGTGTGCTGCTCGTGACGCACGACGTCGACGAAGCGGTCGCGCTGGCGGATCGCGTGCTCGTACTCGAGGACGGGCGCATCGTTCACACCCTGACCATCGACCAACCACGTCCACCCGCGGGCGAGGTCAATGCCGACACCGAGAAGCACCGGGCAGAACTGCTCGACAAGCTCGGCGTCCAACTGTAGAAATCCGAAAGGCACGTTCATGACCCGATCGCGGCGGCACTGGCTTGCGCGCGTTGCAGTTCTCCTCATCGCGACCGGCGTCGCGGCCGGTTGTGTTTCCCGTGAGAATGCATCGGAAACCCAGGCGGCTCCTGACCTGGTTCCGCTCTCCGAGTTGTCCGACCTCACGCTGCAGGTCGGAGATCAGAAGGGCGGCACCGAGTCCCTGCTGCGGGCAGCGAACGCGCTCGACGGCCTCCCGTACAAGATCGCCTTCTCGACCTTCACCTCGGGCCCGCCGCAGATCGAGGCGGCGACGGCGGGCAAGATCGATTTCGCGATCACCGGCAACACGCCGCCGATCTTCGGCGCGGCATCCAATGCCAAGGTCAAGGTGGTGTCGGCCTACGACGGCGGCGGCAACGGCGATCAGGTTCTGGTGCACGCGGATTCGCCGATCAAGTCGGTCGCCGAACTGCGCGGGAAACGCATCGCGGTCGGTAAAGGGAGTTCGGCGCACGGCCACATCCTGGCCCAGTTGAAGGGCGCCGGGCTCAGCCCGTCGGACGTGGAACTCGTGTTTCTCCAGCCCGCCGACGCGTTGTCGGCGTTCACGAAGCGGCAGGCCGACGCGTGGGCGATCTGGGACCCCTACACCGCACAGACCGCGGCCCAGTTGCCCGTGCGCAGCATCGGCCATGCCCGCGATGTCACCAACGGCTACTGGTTCGGTGTCGCATCCGATCAGGCGCTGGCCGATCCCATACGCAACACCGCGCTGGCCGACCTTCTCGTGAGGTTCGAGAAGGCGGCGCGGTGGGCGAAGGACCATCCCGCCGAGTGGGCACACAGCTACGCGGCGGCGGTGGGCCTGGATTCGAAGGTCGCCGAGGTATCGTAGTCGCGCAGCCTGCGGCTGCCAACCGAACTCGACGACGAGGTGGCGGCTTCGGAGCAGAAGATCGCCGACCTCTTCGCCGAGTCGGGCCAGATCGCCTCGCCTGCACCGAAATTCGAGAACTGGGTCGATCGCCGGTACAACGAGACGCTGCGCCCCTTGCTGATCAGCACGAACTAGTCGATTCGCAGATGTCCGAAGGGGGCACTATGTCCGCGTCACGGCGGCCGCTCGCGCTACGCATCGCCGTTCTCATGACCCTCGTCGGCCTGCTTGCCGCATGCGTATCGCGGGAGGACACATCCGGCGCCAAGGAGGCGCCCGCGACGGTGCCACTGTCCGAATTGTCGGGTCTGACACTGCAAGTGGGCGATCAGAAGGGCGGCACCGAAGCACTGTTGACCGCGGCGGGCGCGCTGACGGACCTGCCGTACAAGATCGTTTTCTCGACCTTCACCTCCGGTCCACCGCAGATCGAGGCGGCGACTGCGGGCAAGATCGACTTCGCGATCACCGGGAACACGCCGCCCATCTTCGGTGCCGCATCCAACGCGAAGGTCAAGGTGGTCTCGGCGTACGACGGCGGCGGCCGCGGCGACCGGATCCTGGTTCACGCCGATTCGTCGATCCGTGCGGTGACCGACCTGCGCGGCAAGCGGATCGCGGTCGGCAAGGGCAGTTCCGCGCACGGCAACGTGCTCGCACAGCTCAACCGCGAAGGCCTCACCCCGTCCGACGTCACGCTGGTCTTCCTGCAGCCCGCCGACGCGCTCGGCGCATTCACCAAGCGCCAGGTCGACGCGTGGGCGATCTGGGATCCCTACACGGCCCAGGCCGAGGCGGACATTCCGGTGCGCAGCATCGCGCAGGCGACGGGCGTCACCAACGGGGCCGGCTTCGGCGTCGCATCCGATGAGGCGCTGGCCGATCCCAAGCGGAACACCGCGGTGGCCGACCTGCTGGTTCGCTACGCCAAGGCGGTCCGATGGGCAAAGGACAACCCCGAACTGTGGGCTCAGAGATACGCCGCCGAAGTCGGTCTCGACCCGAAGGTCGCCAAGGCCGCACAGGGCCGGAGCCTGCGACTGCCCACCGCTCTGTCGGATCAACTCGTCGGAACCGAGCAGGAACTCGCCGACCTGTTCGCCGAATCCAAGCAGATCGCCACCGCGCCGAAGTTCGACAACTGGGTCGACCGGCGTTACAGCGACGCGCTCAACCCCCTACTGATCAACCGCTGAGGAAAGACGTGTCCAGCCAAGCGAAATTCTTTTGGTTCCTGCCCACCAACGGCGACAGCCGGTCGATCGTCGGCGCTTCGCACGCGTCGTCACACCACATCGTGCCGCCGAACTACCGCGCGCCGTCGCGCCGATACCTGGCCGAGGTGGCCCGCGCCGCCGACCGACTCGGTTACGAAGGCGTGCTGACACCCACCGGAACCTGGTGCGAGGATGCCTGGCTGACCGCGTCGGCACTGCTGGCGGAGACCGAGCGGCTGAAATTCCTCGTCGCGTTCCGTCCCGGCCTGGTGCCGCCGACCCTGGCCGCGCAGCAGACCGCGACACTGCAACGCTTCTCCGAAGGCAGGGTGCTGCTGAACATCGTCAGCGGTGGTGACGACGTCGAACAGCGCCGTTTCGGTGACTGGCTCACCCATGACGAGCGGTACGCCCGCACCGGTGAATTCCTGCACATCGTCAATTCGATCTGGCGCCAGGACTCGTTCGACTTCGAGGGCAAGTACTACACGGTCAAGGATGCGCGGGTGTCTGCACCACCGGATCCGTTGCCGCAGATCTACTTCGGCGGGTCATCGTCGGCCGCGCTTCCCATCGCAGCCGAACACGTCGACGTCTACCTCACCTGGGGGGAACCGCCCCAGGCCGCGGCCGCCAAGATCGAACAGGTGCGCAAGCTGGCGGAGGCACGCGGACGCAAGGTCCGCTTCGGAATCCGGTTGCACACCATCAGCCGGGACACCTCGGCGGCGGCGTGGGCGGTGGCCGATGAGCTGCTGGCCGGGCTGTCACCCGAACAGATCGCCAAACAGACTGCGCTGCACGCCAAGTCGGAGTCCGAAGGGCAGCGGCGAATGACCGCGCTGCACGGCGGCCGCCTCGACCAACTCGAGATCTACCCCAACCTGTGGGCGGGGGTGGGGCTGGTCCGCGGCGGGGCGGGCACCGCGCTTGTCGGCAGCCACGAGGAAGTGGCGAACCTGATCTACGAGTACCACTCGCTCGGCTTCGACGAGTTCATCCTGTCGGGCTACCCGCACCTGGAAGAGGCGTACTGGTTCGCCGAGGGCGTGCTGCCGGTGCTGCGGCAGAAGGGTGTTGCCTGAAAGCGGTTCAGCAGCTGTACTTCTCGCCAATCCCCGGCGGCGGCGTCACCTTCTGGAGGCAACCGAACGTGACGATGCCCGCATCGCTGAACCGGGCGGCGGACTGGTTGGCGTAGTTGACGCAGTACAGCCCGGTCTCGTCCGAACGGCAGCGGTAGTCGCCGAAGGCGAGCGAGTGGCCGTACGGCAACTGCGGGCCCTTACCGCTGGAGAACCGGCCCGGATCGCCGTGCGCGGAACCGATTTCGATGCTCGGGCCTGCGAAGTCGACCCAGCCGCCCTTCCACTGACCGTAGATGTCCGGCGGCTGCAGTGGCGGGATGGTGAGATCCACCAGGCAGGCAAGCGCGCCGCCGGCGTTCCTCGAATCCGTCATGCATTGCGACTTGCCCGACGGCGTGGTGAACGCGACGTCGTTGCCCAACTGTGTGGCGGTGCCCTCCCTGGTCGCGGTGTGAAACGCGGCCGCCTCGGCGGGCACACCTTCCTCGACGAACCTGTTCACGTCGGCGATGTCGGCACCGGCTTGCGGCGGTTTCGCCGGGGCGGTCGTCGTGGGTGTGGTCGTGTCCGGCGTTGTCGCTGTGGTTCTGGTCGGCACCGACAGGGACGACTCGGTGTCCTCGACATCTCTGCCGACGCCCTGCGAACAACCCCCGACCAGCACAGACGCCGCGATGAGCACAGCTATCCGCATAACCGCCAGGCTAGCGAACGCACACGCGGTCAGCGGCGAGGCGCGGCGCGGCGCGGTGATTCGATACGGTCGGGACATGCACGAACATGTCGTCCGCGCAACGATCAATTCCGGAACGGTTGAGGGCTTCACCCGTGACGGCGTGCACCGCTGGCGCTCGATTCCCTACGCACAGCCGCCGACGGGCCCGCTGCGATTTCAGGCGCCGCGGCCCGTGCAACCGTGGCGCGGCGTGCGCTACTGCCACGGGTTCGGCAACTGTGCCCCGCAGCAGCGCATGTACACCGCGCTCGGCGTCGGCAAATACCAGCCGATGGGGGAGGACTGCCTGACGCTGAATGTCACCACACCGAAGCGGCGGCGCGAAGAGCCGATGCCGGTGATGGTGTTCATCCATGGCGGCGGCTACATCCTGGGCAGTTCGGCGACGCCGATCTACGACGGCGCGGCGCTGGCGCGCAAGGGTTGTGTGTACGTATCGGTGAACTACCGGGTCGGTGCCCTCGGCTGCCTTGACCTGTCGTCGCTGTCCACGAGCGACGTGCCGATCGACGACAACCTCTTCCTGCGCGACCTCGTGATGGCGCTGCGGTGGGTGCGCGACAACATCGCGGTCTTCGGCGGTGACCCGGACAACGTCACGATCTTCGGCGAGAGCGCGGGCGCGCAGGCGGTCGCCACGTTGCTCGCGGTGCCTGCGGCGAAAGGGCTGTTCGCACATGCCATCTCGGAGAGTCCGGCCAGCGGCATGGTGGGCACCAAGGAGATCAGGGCCCAGTACGCCGAGCAGTTCGTCGAGTTGCTCGGGGCGGACAGCAACGACGCGACACGGGCATTGATGGCGGCCAGGCCCGCCACTTTGGTCAACACGCTGGACGAACTCATCAAGCACGCGCGAACGGGGATGCTCGGAGCGTTCGCGGTCGGCCCGACCAGCGGTACCGATTACCTGCCGCTCGACCCGGTCGACGCCATGCGGACCGGACAGGCGCACCGCGTGCCGCTCATCATCGGCAGCAACGCCCACGAGGGCAGGCTGTTCACCCGCTGGCTGAAGCTGCTGCCGACCAACCAGGCGATGATCGAGGCGTTGCTCGGTGGGCTGGAACCCGAACAGCGGGAACGGATTACCTCGGCCTATCCCGGCTACCCGGACGAGGCGGCCTGCATCCGCCTCGGCGGGGACTTCGCCTTCGGAACGGCGGCGTGGCAGATCGCCGAAGCCCACTGCGAACATGCCCCGACCTATCGGTACCGCTACGACTACGCGCCACGCACGCTGCACTGGTCCGGGCTGGGCGCCACCCACGCAACGGAACTGTTCGCGGTCTTCGACCTCTACCGCACCAGGTTCGGCTCGCTGCTCACCGCGGCAGCCGACGGCCGGTCCGCGCGGCGGGTCAGCGACGATGTCCAGACCCGCTGGCGCGAGTTCAGCCGCACCGGTGTGCCAGGGGACGACTGGCCGCCCTACACCCGTGCCGACCGCGCCGTGATGGTCTTCGACCGGAAATCCCGCATCGTGCACGACCCCCATGCCGAACGGCGCACCGCCTGGGAAGGCTTCACGCTCGCAACACGCTGAGCGAAAGAACCCACGGGGCATCCGCCGATGTGGTTGCGTGATCGCGTGAACCACCCATTGGACCCGTTATCAGCAGACGAGTTCACGGCGGTGGCGGCGATCCTGCGGCGCGAGCACGGGGTGGGGGACGCTGGAGCCGGAGGGCCGGGCTGGCGGATCGCCTCCATCGAACTCGTCGAACCGACCAAGGCGCAGCTGGCGGACTTCGAGAACGGGGGTGCCGCCCCGCCGCGTCGCGCCGAAGTGGTCTGCCTGCAGCGCGCCAACAACGCCACCTACACGGGCGTGGTGTCGTTGGACGACGGCCGGGTCGAGTCGTTCGACCACATCCCCGGCGTGCAGGCCAACTTCACCGTCGACGAGTTTCTCGAATGCGATGAGCTGGTGCGCAAGCATCCCGACTTCATCGCGGCGCTGGCCAAGCGCGGCATCACCGATATGGATCTGGTCTTCGTGGACACCTGGACCTACGGTGACGCGGTCGCACCACCGGAATTCCGCGACCGCAGGCTGGGCTGGTCGGATACCTGGCGCAAGGCGGGGCCCGGGCAGAATCCCTATGCGCATCCGATCAGCGGGCTGCACTGCGTGATCGACGTCAACGCGATGGAGGTGCTGCGGGTCGAGGACAACGGTGGCGTGGACGAGCCGACCGTCATGGGCGAGTACGTGCCCAAGCACATCCCGGAGCGGATCCGCGCGGCGTCGCGGCGCGAGCCGCTCAAACCGCTGCACCTCACGCAGCCGGAGGGGGTGTCCTTCACCCTGGACGGCAACCTGCTGCAATGGCAGAACTGGTCGCTGCGGATCGGGTTCAACCACCGCGAGGGGATGACGCTGCACACCATCGCCTACCGCGACGGCGACCGCACCCGCTCGGTGGCCCACCGGATCTCGCTGGCCGAGATGATCGTGCCGTACCGCGACTCGTCGGAGGACCACTACCGGCGCACCGCGTTCGACATCGGCGAGTGGGGCCTCGGCTTCATGACGACGTCGCTGGAACTCGGCTGCGACTGCCTCGGCGAGATCCGCTACCTCGACGCCGTCCTGCACAACAGCAAGGGTGAGCCGTACGCGATCACCAACGCGATCTGCATCCACGAGGAAGACAACGCCGTGCTGTGGAAGCACGTCGACCACGACGCGGGCGCCGAGGTGCGGCGGATGCGCAGGCTGACGATTTCCTTCCACGTCACTGTCGCCAACTACGAGTACCTCGTCTACTGGCGGCTCTACCAGGACGGCAACATCGAGTGCGAGATCCGGGCCACCGGCATCATGGTGACCACCCCGGTAGCCGAAGGCCAGCCGCACCCGAACGGGACGCTGGTCGACGAACGGACGTATGCGCCGTTCCACCAACACTTCCTGGTGGCGCGGCTGGACATGGACATCGACGGCACCGACAACACCGTCGTCATGTCGGAGTCGTATCCGGAGCCGATGGGCCCGGACAATCCGTACGGGCTGTCGGTGGTGCTCCGCAACGTCCCGCTGCGCACCGAGAGCGAAGGCAAACAGGACGTCAGCTTCGAGACGCAGCGCTCGTGGAAGGTGGTCAACACCAACGTCGTCAACGGACTCGGCACGCACCCGTCGTACAAGCTGGTGCCCAGCGGGGCACTGCCGATGATGTTCGACAAGAACTCACCGGTCTACAAACGCGCCACTGTGATAGGACATACGCTGTGGGTCACTCCCAACAATCCCGACGAACGCTGGCCCGCAGGCGAATTCGTCAACCAGTCCGTCAGGGACACCGGGCTCGCAGAATGGACGAAAGCTGACCGCAACATCGAGAACACCGACGTCGTGCTGTGGTACGTGTTCGGCATTCACCACATCACCCGACCCGAGGACTGGCCGGTGATGCCGGTCGACGTGGTGTCGTTCTGGCTCAAGCCGTTCGGCTTCTTCGACCGCAACCCGGCGCTCGACGTCGTCGGAACCCCACCTGACACCTGCCATACGGACAGCACAAGTGCCGGACACTGACATCGAGCGGCCGGACGACCTGACCGCCGGGTGGCTGACGGCCGCGATCGGGGCGGGCACGGTCGAGCAGTTCAGCGTCGAGCGCATCGGCACCGGCCAGATGAGTGAGTGTTACCGCGTCACCCTGAGCTACGGCGACCGCGGCACCGGCCCGGCGTCGGTGATCCTGAAGGTCGCGGCCACCGACCCGGCGAGCAGGCAGACGGGCCTGGCGCTGGGCCTCTACGAACGCGAGGTTCGGTTCTACGCCGACATCGCGCCGCGGATCGGCGGGCCGGTCGCGCCCTGTCACAGCTTCGGGTTCGACGCCGAGACCGGGGTGTTCCACCTCCTGCTCGGCGACGCCGCGCCCGCCGTCGTGGGTGACGAGATCCGCGGCGCCACCGTCGAACAGGCACTGTTGGCGATGGCCGAGCTCGGCAGGCTGCACGCGCCTCTGCTCGGCCTTACCGCGATGGCCGACGTCGACTGGCTCAACCGGGAATCGCCGGTGAACCAGCCGCTCATCGCCCAGCTGTACGCCGGGTTTTTGGATCGTTACGGGGATCAGATTGCGCCGCAGCACCGCGAGGTGTGTGAGCGGATGATCGCGAGCTTCGACGCCTACCAGGCCGACCTCGCCGAGTCCGTGCACGGGCTCGTCCATGGCGACTACCGGTTGGACAACATGCTGTTCGGGCAGGAGGGCTCCGACCGCCCGCTGACCGTCGTGGACTGGCAGACCGTCACGTGGGGGCCGTCGCTGATCGACGTCGCGTACTTCCTTGGCTGCGCGCTGGCCGACGACGTCCGCCGCGACAACTACGACGCGCTGCTCGGTGCGTACCACGCCGCGCTGGGTCACGACAGCCCGCTGAGCCTGGCCGATGTCCGCGAAGGCGTCCGCCGCCAAGCCTTTTTCGGCGTGATGATGGCGATCGTCTCGTCGATGCTCGTCGAGCGGACCGAACGTGGCGACGAGATGTTCATGACCTTGCTGCGGCGGCACAGCCAGCATGTGCTCGACACCGACGCCCTGGCGACGCTGCCCGCACCCGCTGCGCCTGAGCCGTTGCAACCGTCGCCCGACGACGAGGGCGCACACCCGCCCGGCGACGAACCGCTGTGGAGTGAGAGCTGGTACGCCGACTTCGTCGACGAAGCCGGCGGTGTCGGTGGCTGGTTCCGGCTCGGCTTGATGCCCAACGAGAAGACGGCGTGGGTGAACGCGCTGCTGTGCGGACCGAACATGCCGACAGTCGCGGTGAACGACTTCCACGTCGCGCTGCCCGACGACCCGTTCGCGGTGCATGCCGACTCGGTCGAGCTCAGCCACGAGGCCACCGACCCGCTGCGGACCTATCGCGTCACCCTGCGTGGTCGCGGCCAGGCCTACGACGACCCTTCGGCGCTCCTGCGGGACGAGCCGGGCCGGCCGGTCGAGCTGTCGATGGATCTGTGCTGGACGACGGTGGGCATCCCGTATCTGTATCGCATGACGCCCCGCTACGAGATTCCGTGCACGGTTTCGGGCACGGTCGCTTACGACGACACGACGATCGAGGTGAAGGCCGTCGCCGGTCAGCGCGACCACTCCTGGGGAGTGCGCGACTGGTGGGGTATGGAGTGGGTGTGGAGCGCCCTGCACCTGCATGACGGCACCCACCTGCACGGCGTCGACATCCGGATCCCCGGGGCGCCCCGCTTCGGCGTCGGCTACATCCAGCCGCCGGACGGCGGGCTCATCGAGTTACAGTCGGTCACCGCCCGCGAGACATTTGGCGATGACGCGTTACCCGTCACGACGGAACTGACGCTCGAACCGGGCGACGTCACCGCCACGGTGCACGTCAGAGGCCACGCCCCGGTGCTGCTCACCGCCCCCGACGGCAGATTGAGCCATTTCCCGCGGGCATGGGTGACGGTCACCGCGTCCGACGGCAGGTCGGGCGTCGGCTGGGTGGAGTGGAACCGTAACGTCCGGTAGCGCGCACCTTGCACCGCGTGGGCCCACGCGCAAGCTGGGGACGACCGCGCCTCTACGGGGTCTAGAGCCCGGCGTTGTCGTTGTCCAAGTCGTCGCGGCTGAGACCCATCGGGGTGGCGGGCGGTACGTCCCCGCCCGCGACGACCGCCCGCGCGATCGGGGTCAGCGCCGTGAAGAGTTCTTCGACCTCGTTGTCGTCGAGCGCCTCCAGCGCGCCCAACGCCAGCAGGTCGGTGGTGTCCTCGATGTTGTGTTTGAGCGCGCGGCCGGCGTCGGTCAGCTCGCCGTACGGGTCGAGTAGCCCCCGCTGCGCCAGCCTGTCCTGGTAGTGGCGCCACTGCTCGTCGTCGTAGTCCCTGCTCCGGATGATCATCTCCCGCGGGACGCGGCCCGCCGCGGCGTGCAGCACATTGCATTCGCGGCCGGACAGCCCCGAGGAGATCAGCACCGCGACATGCGCGTCGCCGCGGTGTTCCCGCAGCAGCGTGGTGGCGTGCCACAGCGCGGCAAGCGGTTCGGTGGGCCAGGGCAACGCAGCGTTGGCGGCGAACAGCGGTCTGCCGTCCAGCGGTGCGCTTCGTGCGGCCTTGCCTGCCAACTCGGCGGCGGTGCGGACCGCGTCGTCGGTCAGCCCGTAGCGACGCAGGGTGGCGACGGCGGAGTCCTCGCGCGCCCGCAGTGCGGCGGCGGGCGCAGCAATATCCCATGCTGCGGGTAGCGCCTTGGCCACCCGGAACTCGGCGAAGTTGTAGAACGTCGCGGTGACGACCTCGGCGGGCACGACGCCCAGCGGCGCGGACCGGGCCGCGAAGTACCCCATCCAGAAGCCGCGGTAGCCAAGGTCATCCAGCGCGGCCCTGCTCTCCGGCGAGAAGTATGTGACGGCGTGTATCGGTTCGAACCGGTCGAAGAACCGGCGCGCCAGTTGAGGTTGTCGACCCACGAGGCCAGTATTCACCGACCGCGGGGGCGAGCCGGTTACGGGCCGTCGGTGTTCACCGAGAACTCGTCGGCCACTGCGGTGGCGGCCTCGTCGATGATCGCGCGCATCGCCTTTTCGGCGGCGTCCTCATCCCGCAGCCGGATCGCGCGGGCGACCTCGTCGTGCAGTTCGATGGCCACCGGGTTGGGTGTCGTCGGCATCATGTGGTGATGGGTGCGGCCGGTGAGGATTTCGGCCACCACGTCATTGAGTGCACGGAACATCTCGTTGCCGCTGGCCTCCAGCAGTGTGCGGTGAAACACTTTGTCCGCCAGCAGATACGACTCGAGGTCGCCGGACCGCCCGTGTACCACCATGTCGGACACGGCCGCAGCCATGGTGCGGCATTGATGCGGGTCGGCCCGGCGCGCGGCGAGCGCGGCCGCTGTGGGTTCGAAGCCGCGCCGCAACTCGGACAGCGAAACCAAAACGGCTGCGCGGTCATCGGATTCGAGCCGCCAGCGGATCACCACCGGGTCGAACACGTTCCACTTGTCCGACGGCTGGATCGTGATACCGACCCGGCGGCGCGATGCGACCATGCCCATGGACTCCAGAACGCGGATCGCCTCACGGGCCACGCTGCGCGAGACGCCGTGCTCGGCGCTGACCCCGTCGAGGGTCAGCACCTGACCGGCCGGGTACTTCCCGGACGCGATACCGGTGCCGAGGGCGGTCAGCAGATTGTGGTGCAAGGCGCTGACGTTTGAGGGCGAAGCCACGCTTACATGCTGTCATAAGTTTGCTGACCACCGCTAAGAACATATCTTTTCGTGATCCTCTTGCAATCGTATGACTATTGAGGCATTCTATGTGACGTCGTACACAACGGGGTAGGTGAAGTTGATGGGGTCACCAATCGTGGTGATGGGTGTGTCGGGCTCGGGTAAGTCCACGGTGGGCGCCGCGTTGGCGCAGCGCAAGCGGGTGCCGTTCGCAGACGCCGACGACTTCCATCCGCCGGCCAACATCGCGAAGATGACCGCGGGTGAACCGCTCAACGACGATGACCGCTATCCCTGGCTGGAGGCGATCGGGGAGTGGCTCGGCGCGCGCTGCACCGACGGCGGAGTGATGAGCTGTTCGGCGCTGAAGCACAAGTACCGCGACCAGATTCGGCGGCACTGTCCCGGCGTCATCTTCCTGCACCTCGCCGGTTCACCCGAGGTGATCGGTAAGCGCCAGGCGAGCCGACCCGGCCACTTCATGCCCGCGTCGCTGCTGGCGTCACAGTTCGAGACCCTCGAACCGCTCACCTCCGACGAGCACGGCGTCACCATCGACGTCGATCAGGACATCGATTCCATCATCGAAAGCTATCTCGCACAGACGGATTCGCGCGCAACCGAACAGGAGAACTCATGACCCCCGCACTCACCGTCCTGGCGGCCGAACCGGAGCTCGCCGAGCCCGTCGCCGCAGGCTGGCAACTCGTGCTCGCCGCCTGTGCGGGTATCGCGCTGATCGTCGTGCTGATCACGATGGCGAAACTGCATCCGTTCCTGGCGCTGATCTTCGGCGGCCTGACCGTCGGCCTCGTCTCCGGGGTGAACATCGGTGACGTGCTCGGATCGTTCGCCGACGGGTTCGGGACCACCGCGGCCGGTGTCGGCATCCTGATCGCCCTGGGCGCGATGTTCGCCAAACTACTTGCCGACTCCGGCGGAGCCGACGAGATCGTCGACACGATCGTGGGCCATGCCTCGCCGAGGGCGCTGCCATGGGCGATGGCGCTGGTCGGCTCGATCATCGGCCTGCCGATGTTCTTCGAGATCGGCCTCGTGCTGCTGATGCCGGTTATCTACCTGGTGGCCAAGCGATCTCAGCTCTCGCTCATCACCGTGGGTATTCCAGCACTCGCCGGTCTTTCGGCCATGCACGGCCTCGTGCCACCCCACCCGGGACCGCTGACCGCCATCGACCTCCTGGGCGCCGATCTCGGCATCACGCTTGCGCTCGGCGTGGCAGTGGCCATCCCGACGGTGATCGTGGCGGGCCCGCTGTTCGGAAGGGTCGCCGGCCGCTGGGTCGTGCTCGACGTGCCCGACCGGTTCGATGCCGATGACTTCGCGCGCAACGGAGGCGGCGGTGCGGTAGTGGCCGCCGAGGGTGGCGACGGTGTCGCGACCGCGACGCAGACCGCAACCAGAACGGAGCGGCAGCGGCCGTCGTTCGGCATCACCCTGTTCTCCGTTCTGCTTCCCGTCGGCCTGATGATGGGCAAGGCGCTGGTCGACATCTTCATCGAAGACGAAAGCAACGTTCTCCGACAGACTTTCGACATCCTCGGTCGCCCGCTGATGGCGCTGTTGATCGCGGTGATCGTCGGCATCTTCACCCTCGGCCGGGGCGCCGCGATGAGCCGTGACCTGATCGCCAAGTGTCTGGAGACGTCGCTTCCGCCGGTCGCGGGCATCATTCTCATCGTCGCCGCAGGCGGCGGGTTCAAGCAGGTGCTCGTCGACACCGGAATCGGGACGAAGCTGGCCGAATGGGCGACGGCGGCCAACATCTCGGCCATCCTGCTGGCCTGGGTGCTCGCCGTGTTGATCCGTCTCGCAACGGGTTCGGCCACCGTCGCCACGATAACCGCGTCGTCGCTGATGCTCGGACTCGTCGAAGGCATGAGCACCGGCGAGGTGTCGCTGATCGTGCTGGCAGTCGGCGCAGGCTCGCTGTTCTTCTCTCACGTGAACGACGCGGGCTTCTGGCTCGTGAAGGAGTACTTCGGAATGAGCGTGGGTCAGACGATCAAGTCGTGGTCGATCATGGAGACCGTGCTGTCGGTCACCGGTCTGATCCTGGTGCTGATCCTCGGCCTCGTGATCTGACGCCGACGACGCGCGGGCGGAACCCGGTCAGCCCTTGACGACCTGCGTTCCGCCCGCGAGTTCGTCGTGCTTGCCCTGTTTGGTCGGGCTGGCGCTGATGGTCACCGCGATGACGATCATGGCGGCGAACGCGATCAGGCCGCCGATGAACGGGATGATCGGGAACAGCGTCCACACATTGCGGATCGCGGCCTGCTTCGCCGTTGGCTTCGGCGCGCCGCCGGGGCCGTTCACCCGCAGGCCGAGCACCCGCTTACCCGGCGTCCAACCCTGGGCCGTCTCGAAGGCCAGGAAGTACACGAACATCAGCAGGCCGGTGAACAGGCCGGTGACCCAGATGCTCGACAGTGTGTCGGTGAAGAAGCTCAGCAGGAAGCTGACGATGCCGACGATGATGCCGTCGATCAGCCTCGCGAAGAACCGGACGACCACACCGCCCGGTTCGAGGCCAGCGGGAAACGGTGGTGGGTAGCTTCTCGGGTCGCTGCCATATGTCGGATCGGTCATGGTCGCTCCTGACCCTTCTTCGCAAAGGTTGTCTGTAGCGCCAATCTACCGGCCCGACAAGAGGGCCAGGCGAACTCAACTCAAGCGGCGACGTTGCTTTTTGGTCTGCGTGCGCGCCGTATCGGCGAGATCGCCTGCGCGGTACCGGGCGGCCTCGGCGCGCTTCTGTGCGGCTTCGGCCAGTTCGGGCGCACGCTCGCGCGCCGCGTCGGCCAGTGTCACCGCACGACCCTTGGCCGCGTCGGCGATCTCGGGTGCGCGTTCGCGCGCCACGTCTGCGATCTCTGCAGCGCGGCCACGTGCGGCGTCGGCGATCACGGGTCCCCGCTCACGGGCGATCTCGGCCAGTGCCGCGGCGCGCTCGCGCGCGGCTTCGGCGAGTTCGGGTGCGCGGTCGCGAGCGACGTCGGCCAGTTCCGCGCCGCGTTCGCGGGCCGCGTGCAGACCGTGGCCCAGTTTCTCGGCGAGCGGGCTGTCGGCCAGCGTCGCGCCCGATGCGGCGCCTGCGGGCAGCGCGGCTGACACCGCCTCGGTCACTTTGCGCGCCGCGCGACGACCGCGCCATCCCAGCGATGGCTTGCCCTCGGTGTCGACCGCGGCGATGATCAGCCCGCCGAGCAGGCTGAGGTCGGTCATGAAGGCGCGACGTTCGTCGGCCTTGCGTTGCGGATCTGACTGGTTCCAGAACATGTGCCCACCGAGGCTGCCCGGGATGACCGTGAATGCCAGTGCCGCAGAAGCCAATCGGGGCATCTTGCCGGTTGCCAACAGGAGACCGCCGCCGATCTGCACGGCGGCATTGATTCGTGCGAAGGTCTCCGCGTCCGACGGCAGATTCGTGCCGATCGGGTCAGGTAGCTGGCGCATGCCTTCGAGGGCCGGGCGGGCCGCGTCGGCGGCAGGTTTCGGGTTCCGAAGGGCATCCACTCCTTGCCCGATGAAAGCGACCGATAGCAGGGGGCGAGCGATACGTCGGATCAACATGGCCCAGGTGTTCCCCAGGTCAGGAGATCACAAACGTCAATATGAGCTGTTGCTTCCGCGGCGCATGAACAGCGGGAGCAGGAACCAGAAGACGATGAACGCCGTCAACGTGGCGCCGCCCGCGATCCATGCGCCCGTCCGTCCGACGACCGTGTCGAAGATGACGACGCCCACGCCTGCCAGAGCCAGGCCGAGCAGAACCAGGCCGGCCAAAGCAGATACGTGGGCAGCCGACACGATTGCATTCAACCGGTGCTTGCGGAACAAGACGCGGTGGATCCCGACCGGCGCCACGAGCAACACCGTCGAGCCGATCGAGCACGCGACCGTGACGAGATAGACCACGCGCATAGTGCTGTCGAGCTGCGTGAAGCGTTCCTGGAACGGCAGGGTCAGCAAGAACCCGGTGAGCAGCTGCACACCGGTCTGGGTGACCCGAAGCTCTTGCAGAAGGTTGGACCAATTGCGGTCCAGCCGTTGGGCTTCCGTCTCATTGCGGCCCGCATCCCGGCGCTCGTGCGCGTCCGGATGCTCCATGTCCACGACGTCATTGTCGCAGTACAGCGGGCACGGTTGGGACCGATCGACCGTTTACGCGGGCGCGTAGCGCAGCAGTGTTATCCCGGACGAGAAGGACTTCGCAGGCTCGGTCATGGTCAACGCCGATGTCGACATGCCGTCGGGGAACAACCGCCGACCACGGCCCTGAACGGTCGGGTAGACGAAGAGCCGGTATTCGTCGACCAGGCCCGCTGAGATCAGGGCATGGCCGAGGCTGATGCTGCCGGTCAGCACGATGTCGCGCCCGGGCGCGGCCTTCAGTTCGCGGACCGGGCCGACGGGATCGCCGAGCACCGTCGAGTTGCGCCACTGCGGGTCGGTCATCGTCGTCGACACGACGTACTTGGCGACGTCGTTCAAATAGTCTGTGATGCCGGTCGAATCGTCGCGCTGGTTCGGCCAGTAGCCGCGGAAGTCCTCGAACGTCCGCCGTCCCAGCAGCATCGCGTCGCATTCCGCGTCCTGACGGTGCGATTCGGCCAGCAGGTCGTCGTCCTGCAACTGCGGGTCGAACCAGTCGTCGAGCATCTCGATCGAACCGTCCAGTGTCATGTTCTGCGTGATCACGAGTTTCCGCATAGCAGTATCGACTTCACGGCCGTACCGAACTCATCGTCGCTTTCGGGGTAACTTCGCAAGGGTGACCCTCGTCGCCGGCGTCGACTCGTCCACCCAGTCGTGCAAAGTGCTCGTCTGCGACGCGGATAGCGGTGACATTGTTCGGTCGGGGACGGCGCCGCATCCGGAGGGCACCGAGGTCGACCCGCAGCGGTGGTGGCAGGCGCTGCAGACGGCTGTCGAGAATGCCGGTGGCCTCGACGACGTCGCGGCCCTATCCGTCGGCGCCCAGCAGCACGGCATGGTGTGCCTGGACGAATTCGGGGATGTCGTTCGAGATGCATTGCTGTGGAACGACACTCGGTCGAGCGCTGCGGCTTCCGACCTCGTCGACGAGCTCGGCGGACCCAGCGAATGGGCGAAGCGCATCGGCGTGGTGCCGGTGGCCGCCATCACGGTGAGCAAGCTGCGCTGGCTGGCCGACAACGAACCCGACAACGCCGCCGCGACCGACGCGGTCTGCCTGCCGCACGACTGGCTGACCTGGCGACTGACCGGGTCCTCGGACCTCGACGCGTTGCGCACCGACCGCAGCGACGCCAGCGGAACCGGATACTTCTCGGCCGAGAGCGACAGCTATCAGCCCGATCTGCTGGAGTTGGCGCTGCGCGGTCGACGACCGGCGCTGCCCAAGGTGCTCGGCCCGCGCGACAGTGCGGGCCAGACGTCGAGTGGTGCCACGCTCGGCCCAGGCGCAGGTGACAACGCAGGCGCGGCGCTGGGTCTGGGCGCTCAACCCGGCGACTGCATCGTCTCGCTCGGCACGTCGGGCGTGGTTAGTGCCGTCGGCCATGCCGCACCGCACGACCCCGAGGGGATCGTGGCCGGCTTCGCCGACGCGACGGGACGACAGCTACCGCTGATATGCACCCTCAACGGCGCGCCGGTGCTGGCCGCCGTCGCCGGAATGCTCGACGTCGACTACGACGAACTGGATCGGTTGGCGCTGTCGGCACCGGCGGGCGCCGAAGGTCTGACGTTGGTCCCGTATCTCGAAGGTGAACGGTCGCCCAATTTGCCGAACGCATCCGGCGCGCTGCAGGGGATGACGGCGCGCAACCTGACCGCGGCCAATATCGCCCGCGCCGGCGTGGAGGGATTGCTCTGCTCGCTGGCGTACTGCCTCGACAAGATCTCGGCCCAGGGCGTCGAGGCCGAGCGGATCATCCTGGTCGGTGGCGGTGCCCGCTCGGAGGCGGTCAGGGTCATCGCACCCGCGATCTTCGGCAGGCCGGTGCTGGTGCCGACGCCGGCGGAGTACGTCGCCTTGGGTGCGGCCCGGCAGGCGGCCTGGACGTTGGCGCAGTCCGACTCGCCGCCGGGGTGGTCGTTCGGACTCACCGCGATGTTCACCGCGGACCCGACGCCGGAGGTGGTCGAGCGATATCGGTCCGCGCAGCCGCTCACCCTGGGACAGGCCTGACCCGTCCACTGTGACGAATTTCGCATCAGTGGCGTGAAGTAGGACCCCGCGTCCGTCCTGGCCGAAGAGGAAAAGGCGTACGACATGCTCTACTCCGACCTCGACGACGAGCAGCAGCGCATCTACGACGAACTGGTCAGCGCAGGCGTGCTGCCCGAGCGGGGCGGCGATCGTGTTACCGATTGACCCGACGGCGGACCGGTCCCGGCGGGCATGGCTGGAGTGCCCCCGCTGTCAGCACGGCAGTGCGTGCACGGTCTGCCAGAGCCCGGCGAATTGCGCCGTTCACTGGCAATACCTTCTGAGCAATCAGGGTCCGCTCGTCCACATGCAGTGCCCCACCTGTGCTCACCTCTGGTCGGCCGATACCAGCAGGCGCGCCGCCCGTCGGCGCGACGTCGCCTAGAGGATCAAGCCACCGGCCGCGGCCACTGGGGCCGAGGCAGCGGCCCATCCTGCGGCGGCCGAAGCCCATCGAGCACCACGCGCAACGGCGACCAGGTGGATCTGCCCCGCCTGGTCGCGGCGTAGGCGGTCAGCACGACCTTCGGCCCGGACAGGGGCAGCACCGTGACTGCTGGATGTGTGGGCCTGCCGATCGGCAGAAGACCGACACCGAACCCGGCGACGATCAAGTCCTCGACCAGATCGAGGCTGTCGATCTGATGCGCAATCCGCGGGGTGAAGCCGGCCAGCGACGCCAGCGTCCGCACGGCGTCTTCGTCAGCGGTGTTGCGGGAGTTGACAATCCACGTCTGATCCGCGTACGCGCCGATATCGGACCCCGTGCGTGCCGACTCTGCGGGCACCCCAAGTCCCCATTCGACCGACCACAGCGGCACCGTCTCGAGAACGGGGCCGGGCGACGCGGGGGCGAGGTTGTAGTCATAGGTCAGCGCCAGGTCGAGGTCGTCGTTGGTGAGCAACTCGAACACCTCGATGGGCTCGTACTCGCTGATCACGAACTCGACCTTCGGATGGCGTTCGGCGAGGTCGGCGACGATCGGCAGCAACGACACCCGCAAGCCGGTGGCGAAACCGCCGACGCGGACCGTGCCCGCGGGTTCGGCATCCGGGTCGAGGTCGAGGCGCGCGCTGTCGATGGCGGCCAGGATCGTGACGGCGTGGTCGGCGAGCCGTTGCCCGGCAGGCGTCAAGCGCACCCGCCTGCCCTCCGGCTCGATCAGCTGGACGCCTGTTTCCTTTGCGAGCGCGGCGATCTGCTGCGAGACCGTCGAGGTGGTCAGATGGTGGACGTCGGCGACCGCGCGCATTGAGCCGAGCCGGGACAGGGCCAGGAGCAGCTGCAGGCGCCGGGTGTCCATGGCTACCGCATCAGGCTGTCGGGGGAGAAGCCGTCGGCAGAGGCTTCGCGCGATGCGAGCAGCCAGCGATCGCCGACGGGCACCAGCACATCGCGATACCTGCCCCAATGGTCGACACCGATGTTGGTGACCGCGAGGAAGTAGCTGCTCACCTCGGCCCGCTCCGGTGTCACCGACCCGAAGCGCACGCTCGAAACATGGTGGCGCACATGGGTCAACGGGACCGGACCCGCCGCGAAGCGGTTCACCTGCGCACCCAGTCCGTCGATGATGGCCTGCGGCCCGACCATCGGATCGCCGCCGCTGATCTTCAGGACGCCGTCGGGTGCGAAGCACGCCGCGATGTCCTCGAGTCGGTTACGGTCGGTTCCTGCGGTGTAGTCGGCGAGTGTTTGTCGGACGGATTCGCGGGCGATGACTTCCCAAAGCTCCATCAGCCGATTGTTCGTGATTGATGAACGATCTGTCCAGCAGCATCCGGTTATCCCGGACACCAGCGACGCCTGCGCCGTAGGGTGATCGCTGTGCACGTGCTGCTCGGCATCGACATGGGGACGGGGAGCACGAAGGGCGTCCTCGTCGACACGTCAGGCGTCGTGCTGGCTTCGGAAACGGTGTCCCACTCGATGGACCTCCCGCGGCCCGGATGGGCGGAGTTCGACGCCGAGTCCGGATGGTGGCGTGAGATCTGCACCGTCGCAGCCGCGCTGATGGTGCGGATGCCCGCAGGTGCCCGCCTGGCCGGAGTGTGCGTCAGCGGGGTGGGGCCGTGCCTCGTTCTCTGCGACGACGAGCTGCGCCCCTTGCGTCCGGCGATCCTCTACGGTGTCGACGCCCGCGCCACCGCCGAGATCGATTCCCTGACAGCGGAATTCGGCGAAAAGAACATCCTGCAGCAGGCCGGAACCCTGCTGTCCAGCCAGGCGCTCGGCCCGAAGCTGGAGTGGGTGGGAAACCATGAGCCCGACGTGTTCGAGCGGGCGACCGGCTGGTACGGGTCGAACTCGTACATCACGGCGAAGCTCACCGGCGAGTACGTAATGGACCATCACACCGCAAGCCAATGTGATCCGCTCTATGTGACAAGAGATTTCGACTGGAATCGGCAATGGGCGCAACGAATCTGCCGCCACCTTCGGATGCCGCGACTGGTATGGCCTAGCGAGGTCGTCGGCGGCGTCACCGCCGAGGCGGCATCGGCCACCGGCATCCCTGCCGGTACTCCGGTGTGCGCGGGAACGGTCGACGCCTACGCCGAGGCGTTCTCTGTCGGTGTCCGACGGCCGGGCGACCGCATGCTGATGTACGGCTCGACGATGTTCCTCGTGCAGATCATCGCCGACTATCACAGCGATCCGGCGCTGTGGACGACGGTAGGTGTGGAGCAGCGCGGCCTCGCGCTGGCCGCGGGGACCTCGACGGCGGGGAGCCTGCTCGGTTGGCTGCAGGGGATCACGGGCGATGCGCCGTTCGACGCGTTGACCGAGGAGGCACTCGAGGTGCCCGCCGGCTCCGACGGGCTGTTGGTGTTGCCGTATCTGGCGGGCGAGCGGACGCCGGTGTTCGATCCGCATGCCAGGGGAGTGGTCGCCGGGCTGACGCTGCGGCACGGCCGCGGGCATCTCTTCCGCGCCGCCTACGAGGGGATCGCATTCGGAGTCAGGCAGATCCTCGAGCGGTTCGACGAGGCCCAGCCCGCGCAGCGGACGGTCGCAGTCGGCGGCGGACTGCAGAGCCCGATCTGGGCGCAGGCGGTCAGCGACATCACCGGACATCCTCAACTGGTGCCCGAACAGTCGATCGGCGCCAGCTACGGCGACGCGCTGCTGGCCGCGATCGGTGTCGGATCCGTGCCGCCCGACACCGACTGGGCGCGGATCGTCAGGACCATCGAACCCGATCCGGGCACCCGGGACCTCTACGAGGATCTCTACCGCACCTGGCGCGAGTTGTACCCCGCAACAAGGGATGTTGTTCATCGCCTCGGTGCCGGCTGACATCCGATTGTTTGAAGAACCTGAACGGTATGTCCACATAAATCACGTGGACGTGAACGGTGCGGCTGCCGTTCAATGCAGTGGTGACCGCAGTGATCACAGACAACAAGGCCCGAACCGGCGCGTTCATGGCGCTGGGGTCGATGGCGTGCGTCCAGGTCGGGTTGGCGATCGCGGTCACGTTGATCGACGAAATCGGCGTCGAGGGCGCGGCGTGGCTGAGGTTGGCATGGGCCGGTGTCCTGATGCTCGTGATCATCCGGCCGAGGCGGACCGCATTCACCCGAAAGACCTTCCTGGTGTGTGTGCTGCTCGGCGTGGTGACCGCCGGGGTGACCATGTTGTTCATGGCCGCCGCCGGACGGATCCCGTTGGGCACCGCGAGCGCGCTCGAGTTCCTGGGACCGCTCGGTGTCGCCGTCGCCAGCGGCAAGGGAAGCGCTCGCGCGCTGTGGCCGGGTGTCGCCGCCGTCGGCGTCGTCCTGCTGACGCAGCCGTGGACCGGGGCCGTCGACCCGGTCGGGGTGCTGTTCGCGCTCGCGTCGGCGGCCTGCTGGGCGTGCTACATCCTGCTGACCCAACGAGTCGGGGACGAGGTCACAGGCATCAACGGTCTGGCCGTGTCGATGCCGGTGGCGGGTCTCGTGTCGACGATCGTGGTGGGCCCGGCCGTGTTCGAGCGGATGACTCCGCAGATCCTGCTGATCGGCATCGGTTTGGCGATACTGCTGCCGGTCGTCCCGTTCGCGCTCGAGATGCTCGCGTTACGCCGACTCACGACGGCGGCGTTCGGGACGTTGATGGCGCTCGAGCCGGGCTTCGCCATGATCGTCGGTCTGCTGATCCTGCATCAGATGCCGGATGCGTTCGGCATCCTCGGCATCTGTATGGTCGTCGCGGCGGGCGTTGGCGCGGCTCGCACCGGAGCGCGTTCGGCGCCACCCGTACCCGCCGAAATCGGTTGAGCGGAGGAACTTTGGCACGCGGCATTTTCAACTCGCCGGTGGTCGGCGTGGTCAACAGAGCGTTCGTCGGGCTGATGAACCTTCCCGGCGTCGGGCCCATCGTCCGGCGTGGGCTCGTGGTGATCCGCTACACCGGACGACGATCCGGCAAGACGTTCGAAACCCCCGTGGGCTACCGGCGTTCGGGCGACACCGTGACGATCAACATCGCCGCACCCGAGCAGAAGAACTGGTGGCGCAACTTCCTCGGCGACGGCGGACCGATCACCCTGCTGAACCTGGACGGCCGGGACCGCCGCGGGCACGCGGTCGCCGAACGGAACGCCAACGGCGGCGTCGCCGTGAAGGTCAGGCTCGACGACTAGCGTCGCCCGTCACTCGACCTGCTTGCGCCGGAACAGCGTTCCGAGCCCAAGCAGCACAAGGCTGATCACCAGGATCGCGGTCGCCAGCACGTTGATCTGTGGCGGCACGGCGGCCTTCACGGCTGCGTTCACGTACAGGGGATAGGTCACGGTCGAACCGCTGACGAAGTACGTGATGATGAAGTCGTCGAGCGACAACGCGAACGACAGCATCGCCGCGGCGACGATCCCCGGAACGATCAGCGGCAGCGTCACTTTGAAGAACGTTCGCAACGGGCTGGCGCCGAGGTCAAGGGAGGCATCTTCGAGTGTCCAGTCGAAACCGCGGACCCGGGCGCGCACCGTCATCGCGATGAAGCTGACCTCGAACGCGATGTGGGCGATCAGGATCGTGGTGTAGCCGGCCGCCCAGCCGAAATCGAGGAACAGTGTCAGCAGCGCCGCACCCATCACGACCTCGGGCGCGGTCAACGGGATCACCAGGAAGGTGTCGACCGCCGTCGAACCGCGGAACCGTTGCCGCACAAGCGCAATGGCGACCAGGGTGCCGAGAACGAGCGCGATCGCCGTGGACACCGCCGCGACGTTGAGGCTCAGCTTCAAGGCGTCTGTCAACGCTGGGTACTTGAACGGGTCCAACCAGTTCTTCAGGGTGAAGCCCTGCCACGAGTAGTTGAACTTGCCGTGCGGATCGTTGAACGAGAACAGGATGATCACGAAGATCGGCAGAAACAGGTACAGCAGTACCAGGCCGGCCACGATCCGCAGGATCAGATCGCCCCACTTGGGGCTGCCCTTGACGACCTTGGGAGTGTGGTCGATTTGATCCGCTGCGCCCGCGACGGCGGCGCCCGCCTGTGTCGTCATACCAGGTCCTCCGTCCCCAGCGCCCTGGTGTAGAGCAGCACGCCGACCAGAATGATGACCATCAACACCATCGACAGCGCGGCGGCCGCGGGATAGTCCTTGACCACCAGGAACTGTTTCTGGATGACGTTGCCGATCATCGTCGTCTGCGTACTGCCCAGATAGTCGGCGTTGATGAAGTCGCCGACGGCCGGGATGAACGTCAGCATGCTGCCCGCCAGCACGCCCGGCATCGACAGCGGCAGGATCACCTTTCGGAACGCCCGGGTGTTACTGGAATACAGATCTTTGGATGCCTCCAGCAGACGCGGATCGATCTTCTCGAGGCTGACATACAGCGGCAGGATCATGAAGATGATCCAGTTGTAGGTCAGCCCGCCGATCACGGCCCACGGCGTCGACAGCAACCGTCCTTCTTCAGGCAACAACCCGATGGCGCCGAGCGCACTGACCACCCAGCCATCGTCGGCGAGAATGGTTTTCCACGCGATCGTGCGGATCAGGAACGTCACGAAGAACGGCAGGATCACCAAGCCGAGGATGAGGTTCTTGTAGCGACCCGCCTTGAACGCGATGACGTAGGCGAGCGGAAACGCCAGAAGTATGCACAGCACCGTCGCCACGCCCGCATAGGTCAGCGACCGGATGATCTGGTCCTTGTACGTAGTGAACGCGTCGAGGTAATTCCCGAAGTCCCACGAGAACGTCAGCGTCGGCAGATAGATCGACCCAGCCGTCGATGACAGCGACGTGCGCGCCAGCGAGAAGAAGGGCACCACGAAGAAGATCCCGAGGTACACCAACGCGGGCAGGATCATCAGGTACGGAGCGATCTTGCTCCGCTGTCGACTACTACTGGCTACACCTGCCATGGGATCAGGCGCCGGTCACCGCTGCGTACATGGTGTTGAACTCCTGGGTCTGCTCGTCGGTGAGCGGCGCCCAGGACTTCAGCTTCGCCGCGTCGGCCTCAGTGGGAACGATCAGCGGGTTCTTCGACAATTCGGGATCCAGCTTGTCGAGTTCTTCGTTCATATCCGACAGCACCGGCACGTATTGGACGAACGCCACCAGCTTGGCGTAGTTGGGGCGGTCGTAGATGTAGTTGATCCACTCCTCGGCTGCGGCCTGGTTCTGCGTCGTGTAGGGGATCACCATGGTGTCGATGAACCAGTCGCCCCCGGACTCCGGGATGACGAAATGCAGGTCGGGGTTGTCGGCCTGCAGCTGAACGATGTCACCCGAATATGCCTGCGCGATAGCGATATTGCCTGCCGCCAGGTCGTCGGCGTAATCGTTGCCGGTGAATCGCCGGATCTGACCCTTGTCCTTCTGTTCCCGCACCAGGTCGACTGCCTTCTGCACGCTCTCCGTGGTGGGTTCTTCGATCGAGCTGCCCTGCGACTGCATGATCATGCCGAGACCGTCCTGGGTGTCGGACAGCAGGCTGACGCGGCCCTTGAAAGCGGGATCCCACATGTCGTCGATCGTGCTGATGTCGCGCCCGGTGGCGGCCTTGTTGTACGCCAGGCCCACCATGCCGGTCATGTACGGGGCGGTGACCTTGCGACCCGGGTCGACCTTCGTGTTCAGCAGGTCCTCACGCAGGTTCTTCTTGTTCGACCACCGGGCTTCGCGGATCTCGTTGAGCCAGCCGAGCCCCGAGATGCGGGCCGCCATGAACTGCGTCGGCACGGCCAGGTCGGCGCCGATGTCCTGCTTGCGCGACAGCGGCTCCTTGACCTTGGCGAACCACTGCTCGTTGTCGTTGAAGTCTTCCTTGTAGTCGACAGTAATGCCGGTCGCGGTCTGGAACGCCGCGACGAAGCCGTCGGCCATGTAGAGCGGCCAGTTCGAGACGCGCAGCTTGCCCGACGCGGGCGCGCCGTCATCCGGAGGAGCCGTCGCCTGGGGCGACTCGCCGCCACCGCCGCCGCTGTCTGATCCGCAGGCCGCGAGGAACGACGGGCCGAGAATCGCGGCAGCGGCAGCGGCCGCGCCGCCACCGATGAAGCGACGACGGGAGGTGCGGTTGGTGGCGAATCGGGACAGGAGCCGGGGATCGATTTCGTTGGGCATGACAAGTGCGCCTTTCGTTTTCCGGGGAGGAAGAGGGGACGGGTCGGATAGCGGACCGTTAGGAGTCGTCGAGCATTTCCTCGAGGTCCTCGGTGGTGGGGATGTCGGCCGCCGGGAGAACCAGAGATGCATCGGGCGCCCAGCCGACGTGCACGCTGTCGCCAGGGCGCAGCAGCGGCAGGTCCTGCTCGGGCCCCACGTGAGCGATGATCGGCGACTCGTCCAGTGCGGCCAGCGACACCCGGACGACCGGTCCCTGGAACGTCAGGTCGGTGACCGTCGCGGGAACCGACACGACGTCGCCGGTCGGCGCCTCCATGGACACCCGGACCCGTTCCGGCCGGACCATCAGCGTGGCCTGTCCACCCGGTTCGATCGCGGTTTCGCCCGGCTTGGCCTTGAGCGAGCTGCCGAGCACTTCGACCTGGACGAAGTCGCGGTTGGCCCGGCCGGTCTGCGTGCCCGCCCACAGGTTGGCCTGACCGATGAAGCTCGCCACGAAGACCGTCGACGGCCGGTCGTAGATCTCGGTCGGGCTGCCGATCTGATCCACGTTGCCCGCGTTCATGACCGCGATGCGGTCACTCATCGTCAACGCTTCCTCTTGGTCGTGGGTGACGTAGACGAAGGTGATGCCCACCTCGCGCTGGATCCGCTTGAGCTCGAACTGCATCGCATGCCGCAGCTTGAGGTCGAGCGCGCCGAGCGGTTCGTCCAACAGAAGCGCGCTGGGATAGTTCACCAGTGCGCGGGCCAAGGCGACGCGCTGCTGCTGGCCGCCGGACAGCTGGGCCGGTTTGCGCTGCGCGAAGTCGGTGAGACGGACGACCTCGAGCAGTTCGTCGACGCGCCTTTTGACCTCGGCCTTGTCCTTCTTCATGCTGCGCGGCCCGTAGGCGACGTTGTCCCAAACCGTCATGTGGGGGAACAGCGCGTAGTGCTGGAAAACGGTGTTGACGTTGCGCTTGTGCGGGGGCACCTTCGACACGTCCTTGCCCTCGAGGCGGATGGCGCCCTCGGTCGGGGTCTCGAATCCCGCGATCATCCTCAGCGTGGTGGTCTTGCCGCACCCCGACGGCCCGAGCATGGAGAAGAACTCGCCGGAAGCTATCGAGAAGTCGGCCTCTTTGACGGCCACGTAGTCGGAGAACCGCTTCGTGACGTTGTCGATCTCGATGACCGGGTTGCCCTTGGCGCGGACCGTGCCGTCCTGTCCCGTCGTCTGGTCCGTCTGGGTGGTGTGTATATCGGTCAGGGCGGTACCTCCCGTAAAGCCCCCGTAGCTTTCGGTAAAACAATCGCGGATTGCGTCGTCCTTCGCAAGCGATTCCGCAACGAATTTACATTTCCACAATGGAATCACTCGCCCAGACGGGGGTCCGCCTGAAGAATTCGCGGGTACGGCCGCGTCCCACCGACGGCTGGCCGGCGCCAGTCGCGCGGCGGTGCGGTGGGCGCGAGAAGCGTCAGTTTAGTTTCGCGGTGGGGCCTGCGGGGGTAGGTGAACGATATGGCCAAGATTGATGTGACGGTGCCCACCGACCTTGCTCCGCCACAGGCGTGGAAGCTGGCATCCGACCTCCACCGCTTCGACGAGTGGCTGACGATTTTCGGTGGCTGGCGAAGCGAGGTGCCCGACGTCATCGAAGTCGGGACCTGCGTGTCGTCGTGCATCAAGGTCAAGGGGTTCCGCAACATCATCCACTGGCAGGTCACCCGCTACGACGAGCCGGAGCGGATCGAGATGACCGGGGCGGGCCGCGGCGGAGTCCGCATCACGTTGAGCATCGAGGTGCAGGACGATCCGCCGGGTTCCCGCTTCCGCGTGCAGGCCGAGTTGAAGGGCGGGCTGCTCAACACGGGCATCGGCAAGCTCGTCGCCAAGGTGTTGGAGTCCGAGGTGCGCAAGTCTGTGATGAACCTCGCAGCCTTGCGCTGAGGCGGTCATCCCCATTCGTGGTTCATGGCACGGGATTCGTAGCGCGCCTCAACGGTTTCGTTGCCGCCGGCGTGGATCCGCGACAGGGCGATCAACACCATCGCCAGCCCGCCCGTCACCGCGCCGCCGACGAAGATCGCCACGAAGCTGCTTTCCAGGGGCACGGCAGCGGCGCCCGTGGTCCTGGCGAGCAGAACGGCCACCAGCGCCGCGGCGATCGAACTGCCGATCGTCCGCGCGATCGCGTTCATTCCGGTGGCCACACCGGTCTCGCCGGCGCTCACCTCGCTCACCACAAGCGCGGGTAGCGCGCCGTAGCCGAGGCTGATGTAGGCGTTGGCCAGAATGCTCGCGGCGATGATCTGCCACGGCGCCGAGTGCGCGAAAGCGATGAACAGGAACCCGGTTATCCCGACGCCCGCGGCGACGACGAGCACCGGCCTGGCGCCGTAGCGGTCGATGAACCTGCCGCTGATCAATGCGACGAGAAAGCCGGTGACCGCGCCGGGCAGCAGATAGATCACGCTGGCCTCCAGCACGGTTGCGCCGAAGCCGTATCCCGCTGCCTCGGGTGGGATCTGCACGAACTGGGTCAGGCCGAGGAACGCGAAGTACAACCCCATGCCGACGAAGATCGTGGCCAGGTTGGTCAGCAGGATCGGGCGGCGGCTCAGCATCTTCGTCGACACCAGTGGTTGCGTCGCGTGGTTCTCCCACCACCACCAACCGACGGTGATGACGAGTCCACCCGCCGCACACGCCAGCGTGCGCGGTGCGGTCCAACCCCAGGCGTGGCCCTGGGTGATGGCCAGCAGGATCGCGGACAGCCCGGCGGCGAGGCCGACGGCGCCCAGCCAGTCGATCGTCCCCGTCGCGGTGCGCGGGCGGGTGGGCACCACGAGGACGACGATGGCGATGACGACGGCGGTGAACGCGGTGGTGAGCCAGAAGACCCGGTGGTAGTTGGCGCCGTCGTCCACCAGAAGCCCGACGACGACCAGGCCGGTGCCGCCGCCGAAGCCGAGCGTTCCGGACAGCACCGACATCGCCGAAACCATCCGGTCCTCGGGGAGTTCCTCGCGCAGGATGGCGACGCCGACGGGATAGAGCGCGAACGACGCGGCCTGCAGGATCCGGCCGACGATCAGCAGCGGCAGTGACGAGGTGGTGGCGGCGAGCACAGACCCCGCGAGCACGACGGTCAGCACGATCAGCAGCACGCGCTTCTTGCTGTGCAGGTCGGCGAGCCTGCCGATCAGCGGCGTCGCCGCCGCCGCGGCCAGCAGGTTGGCGGTGACCGCCCAGCTGACCCCGACCGTGGACGCGTCGAGTTGGTCGGCGATGACACCGAGCACCGGGACCACCGCGGTCTGCAGCACGGCGACGGTCAGGACAACGATGCTCAGCCCGACGATCAGTGCGCGCGGGCGTCGAATCGGCTCTTGCGAGGCGGTGGAGCGTATCGGTTCCGCCCTGACCAATCCGCGCTCCGATCGTTAGCTCATCTTCGGTTCCTCGATTATGTCCCTTTACCCAGAAACGCGACCAATCGGTCGTGGGGCAGCCGCGGTGACCGGTGCCCGTCCCGGCCGACCATGTCGTCGTTGACGATCAGCGCGTTGAGGACGGCTTCCTCGACCGACTGCACGACCGCGGTGTAGAGGTCGTCCATCCGGCCCCACGGGATGAACCTGATGGTGCCGAACTCGTCGGCGCCCACCGGGCCGATCGGGAAGGCGCTGGCAAGCCCGGGCACGTCGGCGGTCGAGAAGGCCAGGAAGATGTCGCCGGAGAAGTGGCTGCCCGTGGTGCCGGTGCGGGCCAGGCCGAGCGGAACCCGCCGCGCGAGCGCCTTGCACTGCCCCGGCAGCAGGGGAGCGTCGGTGGCCACGATGGCGATGACCGACCCCGCGCCCGCGGGCGGCTTGAGCCCGAGGTCCACTTCGAACCAGTCGCCGTCGAGCGGGTTGTCGTCGAGCAGGTCGGGGCCGACATGCGTGCCCGCGACGGTCAGTTCAGCCCGCGATCCGAAGTTGGCCTGCACGAAGGCGGCGACGACGAACGTCTGGTCGCCGTAGCGGACCAACCTCGACGCCGTCCCGTTGCCGCCTTTGAACTCGTAGCAGTTCATCCCGGTCCCGCCGCCGACCGAGCCTTCGGCGACGGGCCCCGACGTCGCGCTGTCGAGTGCGGCTTCGACATGTTCGGGGCGGACGTGGCCGCCGTTGATGTCGTTGAGATACCCGTCCCAGGTCTCGGCGCACACGGGCAACAGCCACTGCCGGGCCAGCACCGGATTGACGCGGTTGACCCAGCCGATGACGCCGGTGTGGCAGGTGCCGACGGCGTGCGTATTCGACAGCACCACAGGCAGATTGAACGAACCGGCTTCCTCGATCCAGGTGGTGCCGGTCATCTCGCCGTTGCCGTTGAGCGAATACCAGCCCGCCGCGCACGGCTGTCCGACGCCGTCGCGGCCACGCGGCAGGATCGCGGTGACGCCGGTGCGGACCGGCCCCTTGCCCACCACCAGTGGGCCGTCGCCCTCGATCAGCGTGGTCACGCCGACCTCGACACCCGCGACGTCGGTGATGGCGTTCTCGGGTCCCGGTTCGCCGGGCGGGGCGATGCCGATCGCCCGCGCCCTCGGCCTGCCGTCTGCGGTGTGAGTAGCGGTCACCGAATGGAATCTAGCGGTGCTCGGGCAGCGAATCATCGCCCTCGGCAAGCGATGTGCCCACTCGCTCCATCACTTCGGGGCGCTTGCGCAGGGTGAACACGAGCAGGCCGACGCCGACGACGATCCAGGCGAGGAACACGAACGGCAGCGCACCGTAGATGCCGCTCTGCAGCGGCCAGACGGTCTTGTACAGCGGGTAGAGGAACACGATGGAACCCAACAGGCCCAGCACGCCGTGGCGGAACCACTTGAACTCGCCGATGCGCCGCATGTACCTGATCAGGCCGAAGTTGGTGAAGATGTAGGACACCAGGAACGCGATCGAGATGAGGAAGCCGAAGTAGCCCCACACGTTGAACGGGCCGACCAGGAAGGCGAGGGGCACACCGAGTGCCATGGACAACACCGCCATCACTGCGATCCCGACACCGGGCGTCTGACGCGACGACACCTTGCCCAGCCCGCGCGGCAGCACGCCCTCACGGCCGAGCGTGTAGAGCACGCGTGCACCCGCCAGGAACGCGGTCTGGCTGAAGGCCAGGATGCTGCTCAACGTGGCCAGCACGACGATCGCGAGGCCGAACTCGCCCCAGTACGAACTGGCGATGGTCTGCAGCGGGGCGGGATCCTCGCCGAATTCGGTCATCTTGTCGATGCCGTAGCCGTAGACCATCGCGTAGGACACGAAGATATAGAAGGCGGGCACGGCGACGGCAGCCACCCAAAGTCCCAGCGGGATCTGGCGTTTGGGCTCTTTGACCTCCAGGCCCAGGGTTGCGCCCTCTTCGATGCCGACGTGGGAGAGCACGCCGTAGGTCATTGCCAAGCCGACCCCGCCGAGCGCGAGCGCACCGGCCGACGAGACCTGGAACGGCGTCACGCCGAAGCCACCGCCCGTCTGCGGGCCGGAGATGAAGATCCACACCGCGAGCACCAACAGCACGATGACTTCGAAGGCGAGCAGGGCCAGCGCGGCGTGCAGCGACTGCGTGATCCCGAGGTAGGCCAGCGTGCCCACGTACGCCAGGGCCAGGAACGTGAAGACCCACCACGGGATCGAGATCTCGAACTGGGTGCGCAGCCACTCTTCCACCCAGCCGCCGAACACGGCGAAGCCCGCGGCGGAGAACACCAGGTAGGCGCCGATGAACATCCAGCCGTAGACGAAACCGACGTTGGCGCCCCAGGCCTTCGAGTTCCAGGTATAGAGCCCGCCCGAGGTCGGCAGCTTCTTGGAGAACTCAGCGAATGTGTTGACCAGCAACAGGATTCCGGGCCACACCAGGACGAAGGCCAGGACCAGCGCGGCGCCGGCGAACTGACCCATGAACTGGAGGTTCAGCGCGATGACCGAGGCGGGCCCGCAGCCCGCGATCGACAGGACCGCCACCTGCTTCCAGTTGATCGCGCCTCGCCGAAGGCCTCGCTCGGCGCTCACCTGGGCGGGTGTGACCTCGCCGTGGGGAGACGTACCGAACTCTGGATGTGCGGCATCGACTTCGTTGGTACCCGACATTGCGCACCAGTTCCTTTCCTCATGCGTGCAGCGTCCGGTTGAGCTACATCGCCTCGAGATAACGCGCGATCTCCCAGTCGGTGACGGCAATCGACTGAGCCTTCACCTCGGCACGTTTCATGGCCACGTAGTGATCGACGAAGTCGTCACCGAACCATTCGCGCGCCGCGGCACTGTGCTGGAGCAGATCGACGGCCTCGGTGAGATCGGTTGGCAGCGTGACCAACTCCTCGGCCGGCTGGTTGTACACGTCGCCGGGGTTGAGGTCGCCGGGATCGATCTCGTTGACCAGGCCGTGCAGGCCGCCCGCCAGCGCGGCGGCGGTGGCGAGGTACGGGTTCGCGTCGCCGCCCGGTTGGCGGTGTTCGAGGCGGGTGCCGTGGTCGCCCTCCCGGATGGCTCGCAGGCCGACCGAACGGTTGTCGATGCCCCAGGTCGCCGTGGTGCCCGCCCAGGAGTAGGGAACGAAGCGGCGGTAGGAGTTGGGCGTCGGCGCCATCAGCGCGGTGAACTCGCGCATGGTGTTCAGCACGCCACCGGCGAAATGTCGCATGACAGTGGACAGCTGCTCGGGGGCGTCGGGGTCGTAGAAGACCCCTCGGCCCTTCTCGTCACGGAGGCTGATGTGCACATGGCAGCTGTTGCCCGCCCACGCCGTCGTCGGCTTCGCCATGAAGGTCGCCAGCAGATCGTTCTGTGCGGCGAGTTCCTTCACGCCGGACTTGAAGAGGAACGCGTGGTCTGCCGACGTCAGGCTCGGGCCGTAGCGCAACGTGATCTCGAACTGTCCCGGACCCGTCTCCGGGTTGCACGCCTCGACGGGCAGTCCGTAGGACAGCATGTTGGTGCGGATGACCGAGCCGATGTCCTCCTGCAGCGAGCCCATCACCACGCCGTACGTGCTCGGCACGCCCTGCAGCGGAACCAGCTCGTCCGGCCGTTTGTGGTGGGGTGTTCCTGCCTTCTCCCGCAGTAGGTAGAACTCGAGTTCCAGCGCGCTCATCGACTCGTAGCCCATGTCGCGGGCGCGCGCGACGACCCGCCGCAGTACCTCGCGGGGCGAGATCGGCACGGGGCCACGGCCTTCGGGCAGTTCCCAGTCGCAGACGAACAGCGCAGTCTCGGGGTGCCACGGCACGGTGCGCACGCTGTCGAGTTGGGGCACGGCGTGGATGTCCGGATAACCCTGCGTCTCGGTGGGGAAGTAGCCGGTGTGGTCGGGCGGCCTGACGACGAGATCGGATTCGTCGACGTGCATGACCCAGAACACGTCGCAGATCGGCAGGCCGTGCGACAGCACCGCCGCCAGACCGTCGATGGGGATGCGCTTGCCGCGCATCATTCCGTGTGTGTCGCAGCCGCCGAGGATGACGGTGGAGATGCCGTCGGATTTCAGCCGCTCGACGACCTCTGCCGGTGTGACATCACTCGTCATGAGTGACACTCCTCGCCGACCGGCAGCGGGCGGGCGCCGAGCGCGAAGCCGTCATATCCCCGCGCCACGATCTCCTCGCACTCCTGCCGGTACTGGCCGCAGCCCGCGACATACGGCATCAGCACCCGAGGCTTTCCCGGGATGTTCGCCCCGACATACCAGGAACTCGCCTGCGGGTACAGCGTTTCGGCGGCCAACTCGGCGACGTGGTCCATCCAGCGCTTCTCGGCGTCCGGGGATGCCTCGATGCGGGTGAGGCCGAGTTTGCGCAGATGGGCCAGACAGTCGGCGATCCAGTCCACGTGCTGCTCGATCGAGACCACCATGTTGCTCAGCACGGACGGGCTGCCCGGACCGGTGATGGTGAACAGGTTGGGAAAGCCCGCGGTCTGCAGTCCGAGCAGGGTCCGAGGACCGTCGGCCCACTTGTCGCGCAACGAGATGCCGTCGACGCCGCGGATGTCGATGTCGACCAGGGCGCCGGTGATTGCGTCGTACCCGATCGCGAACACGACGATGTCGACGTCCAGATGACGGTCGGACAACCGGACTCCGGTCGGGGTGAGCCGTTCGATCGGGTGTGTGCGGGCGTCGATCAGTTCGACGTTGTCCCGGTTGTAGGTCTCGAAGTAGCCGATGTCCACACAGGTGCGTTTGGTGCCGATGTGGTGTTTCGGACACAGCAGTTCGGCGGTTTCCGGATCATGGACGATCTCGCGGATCTTGGTGCGCGCGAATTCCTGCGCCTGCTCGTTGGCGGCTTCGTCGGTGAAGAAATCGGTGAACGCGGCCGAAAGTGCATTGATGCCGCCGCGCTGCCAGCCCTCCGCGAACCGGCGGCGGCGCTCTTCATCTGATACGTCGAACGTCGATTCCGTCGGCGGCGGATGCGGGACGCCGGCGTCGGAGTGCTGGCAGATCCGCCGCCGTTCGGCGAATGTTGCGACGGCCGTGTCGATCTCACCATCCTCGAGGGGACGGTTCTGTGCAGGCATGCTGTAGTTGGGTGTCCGTTGCAGCACATAGAGGTGGCGTGCCGCTGCGGCGACCCGCGGAATGACCTGGATTCCCGACGACCCGGTGCCGATCACGGCGACGTTCTTGTCGGTGAAGTCCACGCTGCGGTGAGGCCACCGGCCCGTGTGATACCACTCGCCGCGAAAGTCGCCCAGGCCGGGGAATTCGGGTTGCTTGACCACCGAGAGGCAGCCCGTGGCCATGACGCAGAACGTCGCGTGAACCGTCTCGCCGGAGTCGAGGCGAACCGTCCACTCGTTGTAATCGTCGCTCCACTCGGCCCGTGTCACCATGGTGTCGAAGGTGATGTCCTTACGAAGGTCGAAGCGGTCGGCGACATGCTCGAGGTAGGCGAGGATCTCCGGTTGCGCCGCATAGCGTTCGGTCCACCGCCATTCCCGGGTGAGGGCTTCGTCAAACGAGTACGAGTAGTCGATGCTCTCGATGTCGCACCGGGCGCCCGGGTAGCGGTTCCAGTACCAGGTGCCGCCGACGTCGTGGCCGCGTTCGAAAACCCGTGCGGTGAGGCCGAGTTCGCGGATGCGGTGCAGCATGTACAGCCCGGCGAAACCGGCGCCGACGATCACGACGTCGACGCGCTCGGCTGCGTGCCGATCAGACGTGGGGGACGTGTCCATCGGGCTCCTAACCGGATGTCGCTGTCAGCTGGCGCTGCCGGAGGGAGAGGGCCGAGGCGAAAGCGGAGTACACCTCGGCCCTGTCCCACGGTTGAGGCGACATGGTGATGAAGTAGTCGCCGAGTGCGAGGTCGGTGAGGCGGTCTAGGTCGGCGTCGGTCAGGCCGAGTTCGGACAGGACGGGGAACTGCAGGTCGCCCAGCAGCGACCGGACGGCCGTCACGACCCGGGTTCCGTCGCGCGTCCCGTCGTCGGGCAGCCCCCAAGCGTCGGCTACGCGTTCGAGTTGGTCGGGCACCCAATGTCGTTCCCGCTCCAGCGTTTCCACCAGGACGAGGCCGATGGTCAGGCCGTGCGGCGCGCCGGTCAAACCGCCGATCGCCTGGCCGAGCGAATGCTCAGCCGCGCAGTCGGAGATGTTCATCGCGAGGCCCGCCATCATGCTTCCGCACGACATGGCCGAGCGCGCAGCGACATTGGAGCCGTCGCGGTAGGCCGTGAGCAGCGAGTTGCCCATCAGCCGGACCGCCTCGAGGGCGATCGCATCGCCGATCGGGGTGCGGACCTTGGCCACCGTCGCGGCGATCGCCTGGGCGAGGGCGTCGATGCCGGTGTTTGCCGTCATTCCCGGCGGCATGCTCCACGTCAGTTCGGGGTCGACGACCGCGAACTGCGGCCGCACGTTCGGATGCGCGATGCCCGCCTTGCGGCCCGCGTCGGGGTCGGAGACGACGGATCCGCCGGACACCTCCGATCCGGTGCCCGCCGTGGTCGGGGCCGCGATGAGGGTGACCGTCGGCTCCGGGTAGGCCCGGTCGCTGTCCAGAAACTCGGCGAACGACATGTTGAGCTGATGGCAGAGCCGGGCCGCCTTGGCGGTGTCGATCACCGAACCTCCGCCGAGCGCGATCACCGCATCGGTCTGCTCGGCCCGCATCCGCGAGGTCGTGGCGTCGACCATCGCGATCGTCGGCTCGCCCGCGGGTTTCTCCACGCGGGCGATGGTCAGACCCGAATCGCGCAGCGCGGCGGTGACGCGCGCGAGCGCCGGGTTGTAGGCTTCGGCGTTCTCGTCGGTCAGCAGCAGAATGCGCGATGCCCCAACGGACTTGGCGATATCGGGGAGGCGGTGGGCCACGCCGTCGCCGAACGTGATCCGGACCGGCAGGTGGTTGGCGAAGTCGGCGATGGGGCCAACCGTCATGGTCTGCCTTTCATACCAATAGACAATATGTCCAAGAGCGGTAGCCTTCAAGAGATGCCCGACGACTTCTTGATGCGACCTCTCGACACCCCGCCGGCGTACGCCGCGGTCGTCGAAAGGATCCGTCGCGCGGTGGCACTCGGGGTTCTCCTGCCCGGTGACAGGCTGCCGGCGGAGCGGGCGCTCGCCGAAGAACTCGGCGTCTCACGGGTCACTGTTCGGGAGGCGCTGCGGGTGCTGCAGGGGGAGGGCCTGCTGGTCACCAGGCGGGGCAGCGGCGGGACGACCGTGTCGCCGACGCTGACGAGTTGGGAAGCCAAGGGCGAGTGGGACAGGAAGATCGCCGAGGTATTCGAACTGCGCTTGGCCGTCGAGACGATGGCGGCCCGGTTGGCCGCCGAACGCGTCACGCCGCGGGACATCGAGCACCTCGAGGAATGCCAGCGGGCGCTGGCGTCGAGCAACGACGTCCATGCTTTCCGGCGGGCCGATTCGGAGTTCCACATGACGGTCGCCCGGATCAGCGGCAACGACATGCTCTGCAACGTGGTCGAAGACGTGCGCGCCGCCGTCTCGTCGCGGCTCGACCAGTACGACTTCAAGGTGATCCACGAGTCGTCGATCCGGGGGCACGCCGGGGTCATCGACGCGATCGCCAAGGGCAAACCGAAGGCGGCCGCCGCGGCAATGGAGGCCCACATCCAAGAGGCCCGCGCCGAGGTGATGGCAGTGCTGTCGGAGGCCGGGGTCGAGCGGTCGGCAGGCTCGGAGGCGCCGTCGGCCAGCTGATCCCGGCGTGATCGAATGGACCCCATGACGCATGGCGGCAATCCAGCGAGCGCGTTGACGGAGCCGGTGTTCAGCGGCCGGACACCGTCGGGCGCGGGGGATCTGTCGGTCGAGACGCACGGCATCGCACCCGTGGGCGAGGACCAGCGCTACGGCAGCCCGCGGCGGCTGTTCACCGTCTGGTTCGCGCCGCAGGTGACGTTGACCGGCGTGTTCACCGGTGCGCTGGCGATCGCGTTGGGGCTCGGGTTCTGGCTGGGCATGCTCGCGATGCTGATCGGCACGGTGCTGGGGTCGCTCGTGGTGGCATACCTCTCCACGTGGGGTCCGCGCACAGGGACCGCTCAGCTGCCGAACGCGCGGATGGCCTTCGGCGGCGTCGTCGTGCTTCCCGGTGCGCTGCAGTGGCTTTCGTCGATCGCATGGGACGCGTTGGTCGGCCTGTTCGGTGGCGAAGCGCTCGCGGTGCTGCTGGGCATCCCGTTCTGGAGCGCGGTGTTGATCGTGCTCGGCGTGCAGGGCGTTGTCGGGTTCTTCGGCTACGAGATGATCCACCGCATCCAGGCGGTGCTGACGGTAGTGCTGTTCGTCACGTTCGTGGTGTTCGCGGTGAAACTGGTCGCCGGGCACGAGGTCATCACCCCGGCGACCGTGCACGGGCCCGACCTGGTGGGTGCGTTCATCCTGGAGGTCACCATCGGGTTCAGCCTGGCGATCTCGTGGGCCAGCTATGCCGCCGACTTCAGCCGCTATCTGCCCGCGGACTCGTCACGCGTCCAGGTGTTCGGCTACACCTTCGCCGGAATCGTGTTGGCCTACATCTTCGTTCAGGGCATCGGCATCGCGGCGGGTGACGTGGTGTCCGAGCACACCGCCGAGGGGGTGCGGTCGGTGATGGGCGGTGGCGTCGTCGGTGCTTTGGCGTTGCTCGTCATCGCGCTGGCGTCGATCGGTTCCGGCATCATGAACGACTACAGCGGTTCGTTGGCGCTGCAGACCATCGGGGTGCGGGTCCGCAGACCGTTCTCGGCAGTGGTGGTCACCGTGATCGCCTTCGCGCTGATTCTCTGGCTGCACGGCGGGGACACCGCATCCCGTTTCGAGCATGTCCTGTTGTTGGTCAGCTACTGGATCCCGGCGTTCGTTGCGGTGGTCGTCATCGACTGGCGGTTCCGGGCCCGTGGGCGAGCGACGCTCAACCCGGCCGAGGAATACACCGCACGTAATGACGCCATCGCCGCGGTGGTCGCGTTCGTCGTCGCCTACGCCGCCGCGGTGCCGTTCATGAACACGTCGCTGTTCACCGGGCCGGTGGCGCAGGCATGGCACGGCGCCGACATCGCCTACTTCGTGAACTTCGTTGTGGCAGCGGCGCTTTACGGCGGTTACCGGCTCCTTGGCTCTCGCCCGGCGAATTTGGACAGGTAAAGCCAGGTCGGTTGATAGCCGCGCCGCTCGTAGAGTCGGATCGCGTCGGCGTTGCCAGCGAGCGCTCCCAGGATGAGGTCCTCGACGCCGAGGTCGCGCAGATGCGCCTCCAGCCGCTCGAGAAGCTCTGAGCCGAGCCCGGTTCCGCGGTATGCCGGCAGCACGCTCAGCGATTCGATCTCGCCGATCCGGTCGCCGGTGCGCCAGGTGTCCTCGACCCACGACCCCGCGACGGGCATCACGTGGACCAGCCCGTATCCGATCGGCTCATCGTCGGCGGTCGCCAACAACAACAGCGTTTCCGGTTTGGCCAGCAGCTCTTCGTAGAGTTCCCTGCGGGCACGCCAGGTTTCGCCGTCGTCGACGTAGGGCGCCAGCTCGGGCATGCTCTCGATGTGGCGGTGATGGACCGCGACCCAGAGCGGTTCGACGAGGTCCAGATCGGCGGCGCCACCTATCCGCAGCTGCCATGGGGTTGCCATCACGACACGCTAGCTGAACCAGGCGTGATGTCATCGGCGACCGCGTGCAGCTTGTCCTGTGGACTCGACTTCAGCTGACATGGAGGCGGTTTCAGCGCTCTCGTATGGTAGGCGGCGGGTTTGCGATATCGGCGCTGCGGTTAATTAAGGTCCATGCGTCCAGCAACACTTGCGAAATCGGCAGCGGCGGTCCTCGTCACCGGGGCGGTCGGCGGTCTGGCCAGCCGTCCTGCCGAAAACGGCTGGTACGCCAAGCTGCGCAAACCGTCGTTTCAGCCTCCACGACAGGCGTTTCCTATCGTCTGGCCACTGCTGTACGCCGACATCGCCGCCGTCTCCGCAGCGACGGTCGACGAACTCGAGGACCAACGCCGCCTCGACAAGGCCAGCGCATTTCGGCGGGCACTGGCGCTCAATCTCATGCTGAACGCCAGTTGGTCCTGGCTGTTCTTCAACCGCCGCATGCTCGGCACATCCGCCATTGCCGCAGCGGCGCTGACCGCGAGCAGCGCCGACCTGACCCGGCGCGCGGTTGAGGTGCGGCCAGGTCGCGGTGCGCCGCTCGCCCTCTATCCGCTGTGGTGCGCCTTCGCGACGGTGTTGTCCACCCGGATCTGGATGCTGAACCGCTGACATGGCGCAGCAATCCGAATCCAAGGGCGACGAGGAACGCCAGCGCATCGCTGACCGGGTGCTCGGCCGACTCGAAGACGCTGTGTATTGGGGCATCTCGCTCGTACTGATCATCGGATCGGCAGCGTTGCTGGTCGCGCAGTTCAACACGATGCTGACACTGCGGAATGCACCGGCCAAGGCCGTGATGCTGGAAATCCTGGACGGGCTACTGCTTCTCTTCATCTTCGTCGAGTTGCTCTACGCCGTGCGGGCCTGCCTGCGGTCGCACGAGATCGTCGCGGAGCCGTTTCTGATCGTCGGCATCCTGGCAGGCATCAAAGAGATCGTCGTGCTGTCGGTGGAGGCGGCCACGCTCCTGGAGAAGGGGCCCGCGTTCTCGCGCGCTGTCGTGGAGATCGGCGTGCTGGCCGGCGTGGTCCTGGCGCTGGCGCTCGCGGCGTTCGTGCTGCGTGAGCGGCGACGCGACACCGCCGACGTGGGCGAGGCGCCCGACGACGGAGAGCGGTCCGAGAAGTCCTGACGAGATCTGCCTGAGGCGGGTATCTAGTCAGGCCGGTGTTATGTATGTCATCATATATAGCGTGGTGGCAGGCGGTCCCCGGGAGCGGATGGTGGTATCCGCGGCCTTGCTGATCCGTGAGCGCGGAGCTCAGGCGACCGCGATATCCGATGTGTTGAAGCACAGCCGTGCGCCGCGCGGGTCGGCCTACCACTATTTCCCCGGCGGCCGCATGCAGCTTCTGGAGGAGGCGACCGACTACGCCGGCGCCTACATCGCCGAGAAGATCACCAACGCCGAGAGCGCCGTCGGGCTGCTGGACGAGCTGACCGGGATGTACCGCGAGCAGTTGATCCGTAGTGACTACCGGGCGGGCTGTCCGATCGTGGCGGTGACGATCGAAGCCGGTGATCCCGACAATCCCGAGCGCACCTCGAAGGTCATCGAACGCGCCGCGGCGGCGTTCGAGCTGTGGACGGATCTGATCCGCCGGCGGCTGATCGCCGAGGGAGTCGAGGCGGCGCGTGCGGACGAACTCGCCATGCTCGTGACGACCTCGATAGAGGGCGCGATCATCGTCGCCCGCGCGTCGCGGGACGCGAAACCGCTCGACCTCGTCCAACGTCAGCTTCGCGGTCTTCTCGACGCCGCGACCGCCGAAGGGAAGTCCCGATGACCGATGACTGGCAGTCGACGGCCTGCATCCTGTGCGAGTGCAACTGCGGCATCGTCGTGCAGCTCGAGGGCCGCACTCTCGCCAAGATCCGCGGAGACAAGGAGCATCCGGCGTCGAAGGGCTACACGTGCAACAAGGCACTGCGGCTCGATCATTACCAGAACACCCGTAGCAGGCTGACATCGCCGATGCGTCGGCGCCCGGACGGCAGCTACGAGGAAATCGACTGGGACACCGCGATTGCGGAGATCGCCGACGGGTTCAAGCGCATCCGCGACACCTACGGCGGCGACAAGGTCTTCTACTACGGTGGCGGCGGTCAGGGAAACCACCTCGGCGGCGCGTACTCGGGTGCGTTTTTGAAGGCGATCGGTTCGCGCTATCGGTCGAATGCGTTGGCGCAGGAGAAAACCGGAGAGGCGTGGGTCGATGCGCACCTCTACGGCGGACACACGCGTGGCGAGTTCGAGCACGCCGAGGTGTCGGTGTTCGTCGGCAAGAACCCATGGATGTCGCAGAGCTTCCCGCGGGCCAGGACCGTGCTCAACGAGATCGCCAAGGATCCCGCGCGCGCGATGATCGTCATCGACCCCGTCGTCACCGACACCGCGAAGATGGCGGACGTGCACCTGCGCGTGCGGCCGGGGACCGATGCGTGGTGCCTCGCCGCGATGGCCGGTGTGCTGGTCCAGGAAAACCTCTGCGACGAACAGTTTTTGGCTGAGCATGTCAACGGCGTGGAGGCCGCCAAGAATGTCCTGCGCGACGTCCCGGTTGCCGAGTACGCGCAGCGGTGCGGAGTCGACGAGGAGTTGATCCGCACCGCCGTGCGGCGCATCGCGAGCGCGGGCAGCGTGGCCGTCTTCGAGGACCTCGGCGTCCAGCAGGGGCCCAACAGCACGCTGTGCTCGTACCTGAACAAGATGCTGTGGATCCTGACGGGCAACTTCGCCAAACGCGGCAGCCAGCATCTGCATTCGTCGTTCGCGCCGCTCTTCAGCTTCGGTGGTGTCGGCCGGACGCCGGTCACGGGTGCTCCGGTGATCTCGGGCTTGGTGCCGTCCAACGTTGTGCCCCAGGAGATCCTGACCGACCATCCCGATCGCTTCCGCGCCATGATCGTGGAGAGCAGCAACCCCGCCCACTCGATCGCCGACTCCGCCGCGTGCCGCGAAGCGTTCGAGTCGCTGGAGCTGATGGTGGTCATCGATGTCGCGATGACGGAGACGGCGCGACTGGCGCACTACGTGCTTCCTGCGGCGAGCCAGTACGAGAAGCCGGAGGCGACGTTCTTCAATCTGGAGTTCCCGCACAACACATTTCACCTTCGCCACCCACTGCTCGAACCGCTGCCGGGCACATTGCCCGAGCCGGAGATCTGGGCCCGGCTGGTGCGTGCGCTCGACGTGGTTGACGAGGCCGATCTGAAGCCGTTGCGGGAGGCCGCAAGTCAGGGTCTGGAAGCCTACGCATCCGCGTTCCTCGGTGCGGTCAGCGCCAACCCAGCCATGTCGCGGGTGCTGCCGTACGTGCTGTACGAGACGCTCGGCCCGACGCTGCCTGCCAATCTCAAGGGGGCCGGGGCGTTGTGGGGGCTCGCGCAGAAGACCGCGATGACCTACCCCGACGCCGTGCGACGGGCGGGCCACGCCGACGGCAACGCGCTGTTCGAGGCCATTCTTGCGGGCCGTTCCGGCGTGACGTTCACCGTGCACGAGTACGAGGACGACTTCGCGTTGATCACGCATGCCGATCACAAGATCGCGCTGGAGATGCCCGAAATGCTCGGTGACATACGGAGATTGCGGGAGGCGCCGTCGGCGCTGACGACGCCTGAATTCCCGGTCGTGCTGTCGGCGGGCGAACGCCGCGCCTATACGGCCAACGACATCTTCCGGGATCCGGCGTGGCGCAAGCGCGATGCCGACGGTGCACTGCGGGTCAGCGTCGAGGACGCCCAGGCGTTGGGTCTGGTTTCCGGTGGACGGGCGCGCATCACCACCGCCGCGGGCAGCGCCGAGGCAACCGTGGAGGTCAGCGAGGCGATGCTGCCCGGACACGCGTCGCTGCCGAACGGTCTCGGACTGGATTTCGTCGACGAAAGTGGGCAGATCACGGTGCCCGGTGTCGCCCCGAACATGCTCACGTCAACGCAATGGCGCGACGCCTACGCCGGCACACCCTGGCACAAGCACGTGCCTGCGCGTATCGAGGCCGTGAAGGCGCCCGCCGCAGTGTGATTGCGCAACCGAGGGTTCGGTCCCGAGTCAGTTCAGGCCGGGTCGCTTCGGCGCGGCGCCGTGCACACCCTCGGTGTAGGCGGTCTCCGCGTGCTGGGCCAGGTCGATCCCGGAGATCTCGTCCTCGCGCAGGATGCGGAACCCGAACGTCGTATCGATGACCTTCGCGATGATGTAGGAGACGACGAAGGCGAACACGGCGACGACGGGTATGCCCACCATCTGCTTGCCCAACAGCGACAACCCGCCGCCGTAGAACAGGCCTTCAACGCCACCGGACACCACCGCGGCGGCGAGCAGTCCGATCAGGAAGCAGCCGACGACGCCGCCGACAAAGTGCACACCGACGACGTCGAGCGAGTCGTCGTAGCCGGCCTTGAACTTCCAGCCGACGGCATACGAACACACCACGCCTGCCGCCAGACCAACCACGAATGCGCCTATGGGAGCGACGAACCCGCATGACGGTGTGATCGCGACGAGCCCGGCCACCACGCCTGAGGCCGCACCGAACGTCGTCGGACGGCCGTCGCGGAGGCGTTCGACCAAGATCCAGCCCAGCATGCCGAGACATCCGGCGATCAGTGTGTTGAGAAAGACCACCGACGCCTTGCCGTCAGCGGTCAACGCCGAGCCGGCATTGAACCCGAACCAGCCGAACCAGAGCAGCCCGACGCCGAGCAACACGAACGGCAGGTTGTGCGGGCGCATCGCCTCCGACTTGAACCCGATACGGGGACCGAGCACGAGCGCCAACGCGAGCGCCGAGGCGCCCGAGACGATCTCGACGACAAACCCGCCCGCGTAGTCGACGGCGCCGAACGACGCGAGCCAGCCGTCGGGTCCCCAGACCCAGTGCGCGACGGGTGCGTAGATGGCGACCGTCCAGACCGCGCAGTAGATCATCCAGGCCGAGAAGCGGGCGCGGTCGGCGATCGCGCCGCAGACGAGTGCGGCGGTGAGGATCGCGAAGCCCAACTGGAAGATCACGAAGAGCAGTTCGGGAATGCCGGACCGAACGGTGGTCGGATCGATCCCGAGCAGTCCGAAGTGCCCCAGGTCACCGATCAGGCCGCCGCCCGCGTCCTGCCCGAACGCCAACGAATAGCCGGCCAGCAACCACGCGATCGTGACGACGGGGATCGAGATGAAGCACATCATGATCATGTTCAGCACGCCCGTGGACCGGACCATGCCGCCATAGAAGATCGCCAAACCGGGTGTCATCAGCAGGACAAGCGCTGTGCAGGCCAGTACCCAGGCGGTCGCGGCCGGGTCGATCTCCATCCAGACTCCTTTGTCTCGGGCAAAGCTCGCCAGATTATGACCCGCTGGAAGCGGCGGCGGACGGGAATGCCGTGACGTGTCGGTGCCCGGTGATATTCATGTTGGCAACAGCCGAGATGGAGGTAGTTGTGACGGATAGCCCGCAGGTAGAGATCGTCGGGGACCAGTTGACGCTGGGGCCGGTGTCGGTGACGTTTCAGCGGACGCTGCGAATCCCCGAAACGGGTTTACATCCGTTGCCGCCCGGCCTGGGCCGGTTCCCGCTGCGCAGGGTCGCCGACTACCCCGACACCGCACCCGCGGAGTGGCTCACGCGGGGCGGCGTGATGTTGCCGATCTATCAGCGCGAGGCGATGTGGCTGTCGTTCCATGGCGCCGAACCCGCGGCGCTGCAGGTCGGTGTGGGCAAGGTGTGTGCGGTGAGCGGGCTTCCCTGGATCGATCACCTCGTTGCCGATCCGCAGAATTACGTCCCGCTGCCCGAGCAGCCATGGCTGGACGGCATCAACGTCGGCGATGGATTCATCCGCCAGTTCGTCGCAGTGCCACTGGGTTCGGGTGCCACCGTGGAAGGACAGGTCACCGGGCAGGAGACCCACGGTGGAGTCCAACTGCGGGCCGTCGCGTTGACCGAAGAGGCGCTGGAACGGGAACGGCAAGCGAGGCGCGATTACGAGCGCTGTGCGGATACGGGCTACGCGGGCGTCGACGCGGCGCCGGTCCCGGCTGCGTCGGCGAGCATGGGCTTGGGTGCCGGCGGGCGGATGCGCCAGGAGGTGTACACCGATGAGCGCTCGCTCGCCGACTACGACGAAAGCGGTGCGCTGCGGGTGTTCGTCCACTTGTGCTCGGCCGCGCAGTGGACCGCCATCACCGGGGAGGTGCCGCCGCCGACGCCGGTCGACCGTGACGCATACGTGGCCGCCGGGCTGCCGTGGTTCGCCTATTACAACGCAGACGCCAACGATCTCGCGCCGTCGGAAATCTTGACCAAGGTGAAGAGCGTTGGCGAGAAGCTGGGTACCGGCGAAGAGTCCTATGTGCCGGTCGACCCCAAGACCGTGGTCGCGCTCGGCGGCAGCAGCTCGGACGTAGTCACTGACGGCACGTGGTAGCCCGGGCGGGGCAGTGGCCGCTGAAACGTCACAGTGACGAAGTTACGTGTAGCACAAGGGGATAGGGGAGTCGGCGGTCAAGTTTTCTTCGGTGGTGTGCGTCGTGCGGGCGGCTTGCGTCGCGATGTGGCTTTCACATCTCGTGATGCCAGCCTGCCTAGGGTCGACACGCCGGGAAGCGACGAAACGGCGTTGTAGACGTCGGTGCCTGTCTCGACGAGGGCTTCCAGTTGCGGTAGCACGGCGTCCATGGTGCGGATCATCGGATCCGCCAGTGCGAGATAACGTTCGGCGCGATCGATCGCGGCATTGAGTCGCTCCGTCGCCGTTGCGAGATTCTCGATGAGATCGGGTAGTTGACTCGCAATCTGAACCGTCGCAGGCGGAATGCGCATCGCGCCGCCGGCGACGGTCTGGGCCGTGTCGGCTGCGGCTTGGGCAGCCATCTTGATGTCTTTCGGACCCGGAATCTTCTTACTCATGCAGACAACGATGCCGCACACCGGCACCGCTGTTCGCCGTTTCACCCTCCGAGGGGAGCGGACAGCCGCCCCTCGTCAACAACGAATGGGTCCTCCGAACAAGCCGGTACCGCACTCGATGGCCGAACCCGGCGGTGGATTCGGGCCGTCCCAGAGGTTGCTGCCCTCGAGGCTGATCTCGAATCCGTCGGCGGGGGTCACGCCCTTCGGGCTGCTGACCGGGACATTGCCCATCCCTGGCTGGACGTACTGCCAGGTGTGGCAGACGTTCATATCCCAGACGTAGACGGCGCCCGGCCCGGCCGGCGAGTGCATCGAGTCTCCCGGGCACCACTGGTGTGGCTCCGACGGAAGGGCCGGCGCGGCGCCAGATCCCAAGCCGACGCCTGCAGCTGCGAGACCGGCCGACATCAGCGCCCCTGCGAGCAGCCGGTTGGTGTGCATGATGTTCCCTTCGGTTGCATGCGTCGTTCCGGGAAGTACACCGGGACGGCGGCGCTAGCGATCCCAAGTTAGCGAAGCGCCGCGGTGTAGGTTGCGCTTTGGGGCCTCGAAGTCGCATTGCAAGGGGTGGCGTTTGGCAAACGGGAAACGGCCCAATCCGTGTCGCGGTGGCGATCGGCCCGAAACATGCTGGCGCGCAGCAAGATTGGGGTCCAGCCGGGCGGCTGTATTTCGTCACAGTGACGTTTTGCGGTCATCGGACGGGGAGCGGCAGAGAGGGGTCCGAGCGCGCCGCGGCGGCTTCGGGCGCCACATGAGATGCGCCGCGCCGCCGATCTCGACCGCCGGCGACCAACAGCGTTGCCCGCCTGGCGCCCGGAAAGGTTTGTCGTTGCCGTTCGGTGGACTGGTGGGTGGGGTGAGACGGGCGCTGGAGCCGAGCGGGTGATTTCTCGGCTATCGGTCGGACACCGTGGTCAAGAAAATGCCGATAAGCCACATTATGTCAAGTTACGTACTGCATATTCCATCAGATGAATCACGCAGCATTTGTGTGACTCTCGCCTGCCGTGCCGGTGCCGATCATCGAAAGACCTGGACACTAGGGGTATTTGGTGGCTGCGGCCAAGCATGCATGACCTCCCTCCTGGATGGCCGGTGCGACGCGCGTCGGTGAATCTTTGAGTTGCGATGGACCTACCTGCGGCGATGTGGTAATGATTCATTAGATGATTCAATGATGCATCCGATGAGACATCCCAGGAGGTCGACTTGCCTGTCGATAAGAGCGGTCGCGTGGTCCTCGTCAGCTCAGTGCCGGTGCTACATCCGGAGGCCCAAACCGTAGAGGAGATGCTCGAAGGCTGGCGCAACCAGCAACTGTGCCGCAACCTTGCCTTCGACACAGTAGACAAGCGCATCGCCCTGGTTCGCCGCTTCATTGACCATTGCAATGAGTTCCCCTGGGCCTGGACATCTGCGATGGTCGAGGAGTTCTTCGCCGATCTGCGCGGCATCAAAGGGCGGGCGCAGTCGACGGCGCGGGGCTATCAGAACGGGCTGCGGATGTTCTGTTCGTACATCGCCGACCCGGACTACGGCTGGGATCGGTTGTGCGAGCAGCGCTTTGGAACCCATCCGGCTCAGGTGTTTTTCGAGTGGAACACTGCGGCCCACGTACAGGAGAACGAGCAGGATCCGCGAAAACGGCCCTTCACCAAGAAGGAACTGCAGGATTTCTTCGATCACGCCGACGAGCAAGTGACCTTGATCGCCAGTGCCCGCAAGAAAGGCTGGCTGCCGGCCTACCGCGATGCGGTGATGTTCAAGATCGCCTACTCCTACGCGCTGCGGTTCAACGAACTACGTCACCTACAGACCGTCGACTTCTCCCGCAATCCCCGTGCCCGCGAATTCGGCCAGTACGGCGGAGTCCTGATCCGATATGGCAAATCCAAGAAGGGCTCACCGCCGAAGCGACGTACCGTCCTAACGGTGTTCGACTGGACACCTGAAGTCATCACCGACTGGCTCACCCACGGCCAGCCCTACCTCGATGACGGCATTGATCTATTCCCCAGTGAACGCGGCACACTGATCGCTGAGACCACCCTGCTGCGCCGCTTCCGGCGCTACTGCGACGAACTCGATCTCCCTGACGGGCTGGATCTGCATTCATTCCGCCGCTCCCACATCACCCACCTCATCGAGGACGGCTGGGACGCCAAATTCGTCCAAGACCAGGCCGGCCACGAATTCTCCAGCACCACATCCCTTTACACAGGCGTATCCAGCGACTACCGGACCCGCACACTGCGCCGCATGCTCGATCAGACCGTACAAGATGCGCTCACCTTCGGGGACGAATCATCGTGAAACGCGAAGTCGACTACACCTGGCGCCTCGCCGAGCTCATGGCCGCACACGGCATGCACAACAGCACCGACCTGATCCCCCGCCTGGCCGAACGCGGGATACAGCTCTCCCGCCCCCAGGTCTACCGCGTCGTCCACCAACGCCCCGAACGTGTTTCGCTGCAACTGATGGCCGCATTGTGCGACATCCTGGGCTGCGGCGTGCAGGACCTGGTGACCGTCACTGCCACCGACGTACGTCGCCGGAAGACCGCAGCCGGTGCAGCAGCCCCAACACCACCAAACGTTGTCGAACTCAACAAATCGGTCCGGCCGCGGCGGGCACGGGTCATCACCGATGACCCCGATTAGCCCCAAGCCACGATCCACACGCCGCGGACGCCCACCAGTCACCACCGGCCATTACGAATGCAGCCGTTGCCAGCGCAAAGCCAACACGCTGCGGGTCTACTGGCCCGGAGACCAGCTCTGCCACAGCTGCTTCTACACTGCCATGCGCACCCAGGGCATTTGCCCGAACTGCGAACACGACGGCGTCCTTCCCGGCCGCCTCAACCGCACTGATCCCCGCCCCGTCTGCCTGACCTGCGCCGCCATCCCCAACGACTACACCTGCCGCACCTGCGGACGCGAAGGCGAAATTCACCGCCGCGGTGAATGCGCACGGTGCGCCCTGCGCGGTGACCTGTGCAAGATCCTTCTGCACCATCCCGCTGACCCCGCCGCCATGGAAACCCTGCTCGAGGCGCTCTGCGGTGTCGACCGGCCCGAAAGTATCCTCACTTGGAAACGCAACATTCAAGTCTTGGAGCTTCTCGGCAGAATCACCTCTGGTACAACACCATTAACCCACGACGGCCTCGATGGCGCAGGTCCCGGGAGACACATCAGCCACCTCCGGTCAATCCTGGAACACCACGGACTGCTCCCGCCACGCGACGAACACCTCGCCCGGTTCGAACTCTGGCTTACCGCCAAACTCGACGCCATCGACTCCCCCGCAGTGCGCGGACCGGTCGAGCAATTCGCCACCTGGCATCACCTGCGGCGCCTGCGCAGCGAGTCGAAACCCGGCCAAGGCACCGACGGGCCCAAACGCTCAGCGAAACAAGAGATCACCGAGACCATCAAATTTCTCACCTGGCTCGAGCAGACCCACGGCCGCAATGCGTATAGCTGCACTCAACAGGACGTCGACGACTACCTCGCATCAGGTCCCACCACCCGCCACTTGATCCGGACGTTCTTTGTCTGGGCGAAAAGTAGCAGGATCAACCGCTCGGTGAACATTGGTTTCCGGCAAGCCAAAACCACCCCGACGATCAGTCAAGACCAGCGGCTGGCATGGCTCAAAGAACTGCTCACCGGTGACTCCGAAAGCCTCCCCTACCGTGTCGCAGGCATTCTGCTGCTGCTCTACGCGCAGCCCTTGACCAAGATCGCGGCGCTGCAGACTACCGCCGTTGTGCGCGTCGACGGTGACATACGCATCGAGCTCGGCACGGAACCAACCCCGGTACCCGAGCCATTCGCCTCCCAGCTGAACCACCACCTCAACAACCGGCCCAATCAGCGCACCACCGGCGGTGTGGTTCCCCCGAAATCGTGGAGGGTTTCCTATGCCGCTTCCGGCTTGGTCTTGGATTCCCTGATCTCGTAGTTGACGGGCGAGAGCCCGTCGG
>JAWQNE010000035.1:0-52405 GCA_033741175.1 Mycolicibacterium sp. 120270
CCGAACAGGAGGCCACCCCCGCGGCACTGACCACCTGAACCATCACCTCGAAGAATCACACGACGACGTCGTACACCACGTCCCTGGACTTGACCACCAGCGGCGTCGGTCGTGATGAGACCAGCATGACCGCGCCCCGAGGGTTTCACGAATCTCAACCGGTGGGTTGGCAGCCTCGCGCGCAGCAGTCGCGAGTCGATTCGCGAGCCTCTCCAAATCGTCGGGCTGAAGCTTTCAACATGTTCAGCGCGCGAAGCCACGCATCATCTCCGTGGCCTGCCCGATGCCTTCCGTGAGGGCCCGCAATATGGCGACTGTTTCGTCTGGATTCCGGTTTCCGTGCTCAGCTCGCGCAGAGAGACGTACCGTCCCTCATCACCCAGTACGCGGCTTGTAGGAAGAAGGAGAGGGGTTGGGGCCACCAGTCGGCTTTGATCAATCGTGAAGCCCTGGGCATGCAGCCAGGCAATTAGATGAGTCCTTTCCTGGCGGCTGTCGCCCTCAAGACCGTCGTGCAGACATACTGAGCGAGGTCGTCTTCGTGTGTTGCTGACACCCTGGACCTGCTTAGTGCTGCGGCGTACCGGGACGCGGACAGGATGGTTCAGTGTTCACGCCGCGCACCTGGTGACTCGACGCGGGGACGCCGAGCACGGCGTGACCCATCGCAACGAGCAGCGCAGAGGTCTGTTCGGGAGCCAGGCCAGTGCCGCGGTAGTGCAAGATCGATTGAATGGCTCCGATCGCTCCATGAACCATCGCCCGAAGTTCAATCTCATCGACCGCGGGCCGCAATTCTCCGACGAGGTGTACCCACTCTTCTAGATAGAGTCGCTGCTTTCGGCGCAACCGGCTCTGGTGCTGATCCGACAGATTGTGCACTTCGCGGTAATACACCATTGCCAGCTCGCGTTGATCCATTACCAAGGCGACTTGGTCTGACACCAGCAGGGTCAGCGCCTCCGCCTCGTCGCGGGACTGCTCGACGATCGCCGTCGCACGCTTAAGGAGTTTGTCCACCACTCGCTCGAAGAGGGCCGCCAGTAGATCGCTCTTACTGTTGAAATGGCGATAGATGGCCGGCCCGACAACCCCTGATGCAACGCCGATGTCGGCCATGGAGACAGCGTGGTAGCCCCGCTCGGCAATCAACTCGGTGGCAGAGGCGAGAATCCGTTCCCGACGTTCGCCGCCGACCCGGGTACGTCCGGCAACGACCACCTTGTTCACTACTACCTTCCTTCGCTCGCAACCAGGGCTCGCGCAGCACTGCAGCGCCGGGAGCTACACTACGAACGTTAACACCTGCTCACAATCCCAGGTTGAGTTGAAATGTAGACGCCCAGTGGCAGGTGGCTGGCGCCTGCGCGTGTGATCCCCATTCGTGGATGTGCCCGCTCATTGGCCAAGATCGGCAACCGCGTGGGCAGATCGCTGCGCCCTCTTTGGATGTCCAGTTCGGCAAGGAACTGGACAAAGCCATCTCTCCGTCTGCCGGACGCTGTTGGCGTCATCCGATCGTCATCACATCGTTCGGCAACACGGCTTTGGCAAAGGGGCTACGTCAAGCAGCAGGCAGAGGACGGCGACTTGATTGGCGATACGTCGACAGAGTGGCCCGGCTACTCCAAATTCGGGATTTGTCAGGTCGCGCCGACAAGGGATTGCGGTATGTCCACGATGCGGGAGCGCAGGTACTCGCACAAGCCCTTCGCCTGGGCATCCGGCCGGGTCGAGGATGCCACGCCTTCCCCCAGCAGCCCGTGCACCACAACGTTGAGCGCACGCAGGTTGGGCAGCTCGAATCGCTCTATGCGCAGCTGCGCAGCCTCCGGGCCGAGCAGCCCGCGCAGTCGCTCGACGGTTAAGTGCTCGCGCACCCAGGCATAGCCGGCGTCGTCGCGGGCCCAGAGACCAATATTGGCGTTGCCGCCCTTGTCGCCGGACCGCGCGCCCAGAACCGCGCCCAGCGGCGCGCGGCATGTCGGCTCGGTCGGCGGCGCGGCTGCCGCGCTGCCCCGGACCTTCGCGGCCGGCACGCTACCGGTCGGCGGATCGGCGATCCTCCGGCGCTCACCGTTGGGCAGCACCACGACCTGCGTCACGCTCGACCGGGGCACGGTCGCTGGGCGATACACGCCGAACACTGACTCCGACGTGGGTGGCGTGGTGGTGTGGAAGCCGGCATACCCGGCCAGAGCGATCTCCATGATTGCGCTCGAGAACGCCCGGCCGACCTTGCGCGGGTCGGTGTCCTTGACCGTGATCCGCAAGTGCGCGCACGCCTGGTCGTTGGTGGGGGCGTCCGGTGTGTCGAAACGCAGAAACCGGACGTCGACCTCGGCGAAGGATCCCCGGCCGCCGAGGATGTCGAACAGCTGCTGCTGCGCGAACGCGGCTTTCGCCTCCAGGTCCAAGCCGGTGAGCACCATCGTCATGGTGTTCCGGTAGCCCCCGACCTCGTTCAGCGCCACCTTGAGCGTCTCCGGTGGCGGGCTGCCGGTGACACCCGTGATCGCCACCCGGTGCTCGGCCTGCTGGGCCAGCGAGATCGTGTCGAAGTGAGTCACCACGTCGGGCCCCAGATAGGCCGGCTCGGCGATCTCGTAGAGCAGCTGGGAGGTGACCGTACCGACCGACACCAGCCCCCCGGTGTCGGCGTGCTTGGTGATCACCGACGAGCCGTCGGCCGCCACCTCCGCGATCGGGAAGCCCGGGTAGCGACGGTCGGTGATCTCGTCGAGGAAGGCGTAGTTGCCGCCCGTGGCCTGTGGTCCGCATTCGATGACGTGGCCGGCCACGACGGCACCGGCGAGCCGGTCCCAGTCGGTGCGCTCCCACCCGTGCCACCAGGCGGCCGGGCCGACGACCAGCGAGGCGTCTGTCACCCGTCCGGTGACGACGACGTCGGCGCCCGCACCCAGCGCTTCGGCGATACCCCAACCCCCGAGGTAGGCGTTGGCCGAGACCGGCTTGACCTCACCGACCGCAGGGGTGATCGCGGAGAGGTTCCCGCGCAAGTCGTCACCTTCGATGTGGGCGATCCGGACGGTGATACCGAGCCGGTCCGCAAGCTCGCGCAATCTGACGGCCAGCCCGGCCGGGTTGAGCCCACCGGCGTTGGCCACGATCTTGATACCGCGGTCGGAACAGGTGCCCAACACCTGCTCCATCTGGGTCAGGAACGTGCGCGCGTAACCGCCCGCCGGATCCTTCGCCTGGGCCTTCGCCAGGATGAGCATCGTCAGTTCAGCGAGGTAGTCCCCGCACAGCACGTCGATGCTCTGCTCGCCCGTCCCGCCCTCGACCATCTCCCGCGCCGCGGCGATCCGGTCGCCGTAGAAGCCCGAGCAATTTCCGATGCGTACCGGGTCCCTCACGACACACCTCCGTCGAACTGTCCTGCGGTGCGCCCGCCACCGGGAGGTCCGGCGAAGGCCTGCGCGATGGAGAGCCACTGGTCGGCGAGCGGACCGGTGACGTGCAGTGCGGTGTCGTCGCGATGCCTGCGCTGGGTGACGAGCAGGCAGAAGTCGTGCGCAGTGCCGGTGACCCGGTTGGGCACGCCGTCGGGGCCCCAGGTCCACAGCGTGCCCCCCGGTGCGGTGAGCTCGACACGGACGGGTTCCTCGGGCACCTCCAGGCCGTTGGCCATGTAGCTGAACGCCCGCGCTCCCACGCCGATGTGGGCGACGTGGCGCAACCGGGCCGAGGGCACACGGGTCACTCCCAGCGCGTCGGCGATGTCCTGACCGTGCGCCCAGGTCTCCATGATCCGCGCGGTCAGCGAGGAAGCCGCGCTCATGGGGAGGCCGAACCACGGCACCCGCATCGAGGGGTCGATCGCTGCGAAGGCAGCGACGAGGGCGCGGCGCGCGCCGTCGAACCAGGACAGCAGCTCCGCTGTCGGCATCGGCCGGTAGCGCTCGGCGATGGTGTCCGGGGAGATCCGGCCGTCGGCGAGCATGGGCAGCACCTCGGCCGTGAACCCTTCGGGGTCGGTGGCTGAGCGCACCGCGGCGTCGTCGAAGAACGCAAGATGGCTGATCTGATCGCGGACCGCCCAGCCTGCCGCGGGGGTGGGCGCGTCCCACCCGGCTTGCCCCTCGGGCAGCTCGGCGATCAGTGACCACAGCTCGGCCGTTTCCGCCCCGATGTCGGTGATCAAGGACTCCATCGGCACGGCCACGTCTAACGTCCCTTCCAAACCGGTGTGCGCTTCTCGCGGAACGCGGCGGGACCCTCTAGCGCGTCGGCGCTGAGGTACACCGGCTCCCATATCTGGTCGGCGTGGGCGTAGGCCTCCGTCAGGTGGTGCGCTGCGGAGAGGTATACGGTCTTTTTTGCCGCGAGTACGGACAGCGGTGCGTTGGAAGCGATCCGCAGGGCGATCTCCTGAACTCGTACCCGCAGCTCCGCTGCGGGCACGACCTCGTTCACCATGCCTACCTCGCGGGCGCGCTCGGCAGTGATCGGGTCGCCGGTCATCAAAATCTGCAGCGCAATCCGCGGCGGCAGCAGCCACGACAGCGGGACAGCCCATGGCGAGCCGCGGCCTACCTTGACCTCGCTGACCGCGAACCTGGCGTGCTCGGCTGCGATGACGAGGTCGCACTGCTGGGCCAGTAGGAATCCGCCGGCGAAGGCGACGCCGTTCACCGCGGCGATGGTCGGCTTGGCGACCTGGATGTTGCGCCCGAATTGCGGCGCGAAGTCTGGCGGCGGAACCGTGAGCGCCGTCTCCGCCATCTCTTTAAGGTCCCCTCCGGCGCAGAACGCCTTATCGCCTGCCCCGGTCAGCACCAGAACCTTGGCGGAGTCGTCGGCGTTGAAGCGGTGAACGCTGTGGAACAGTCCCTGCCGGACCGCCCCGTTGAGCGCGTTCCGTGCCTCGGGGCGATTGATCGTCAACCAGGCCACCCCGTCGACGACCTCGTAGGTGATCGCTTCCTCGCTCATCAATCCCCGTCCTGATCGGCACCCGCCCTCCCGATGTGAGGGCTCGTTCACTCGCAGTACGTTACCCGGCAGAATGTCGCGAGGACCAGTTGGTGAGCGAACGCGTTGCGTCCGGCGGCGCAACCCGACCGGCGTGGCCAGCTCCGTAAATGTTGGGTTCGCCACCTCGTCGGCCGCATTCGGTTCGAGCGATTGACGAGATCGGATCCCAAGGCCGCAACACGGGGTTGCATTCGTACGTCAAGTCCTCGGCAAGAATGTGGCCCTCTTCGGCCTTTTGGGATTGGCACGCCGGAGGTGCTCCTTGCCACCGTTTCACCCTTGGCTCCCAGAAACAATCGGTGCCAAATGCTGTGAACGCATGCGTCGCCGCGGGGAACCGCTCGTCAGCGTCCGAGGACTTGAAAACCTTCCCATGCTTTCCGGCGGTCGGCGTGGGGGTCGTTGTCCACTCGCGAAGCGCGATCGAAGACGAGGACCGGACGGGCGTCGCTGGTGTAGCGCGGCCAGCCGTCTCCTGGAACTCCGGTGCGTGCGAAAGCATCCCAGCGCCCTTGCATGTCGTCGCTCACGCGTAGGGCCGAGCGGCGATCGGCTCCGGCGCTGAGTAGCCGACCGAGCGGCGTGCGGTAGGCGTCGAACACCGCAAGAAGCTCCGTCGCATGGGTGGCACCCAGCCCGGCCCATTGCAGAGTTCGCGGGGCGAAGTCATAGCGGTACAGATATGTGGGGGCGTGCCGACTGTGGGAATCCGCGAGCTGCCACAGTGTCGATCCGAATGTGAAGTCGGCCCCCAGTCGGATACAGGCATCGGGGGCCGGATATTCGGGATAGGCAGCAGTAATTCGCTCGCGACAGGTGGGTTCCGCTCCCGCTAGTAACGCTTCGATCTTGGCTTCGTTCGTCGGGAGGAGTTTGAGGAAGCGAGTGAACAACCGGCCCTCGTCGGCGTTCGTACCGACGATCAGCGGCACACGGTACGCCTTGCCGTCGCGCATCGCTTGAATGGGCTCGGACGGTAGATAGTCGGTTCCGAATGTGCATCCCACCGGGTAACCGCCAGCAAGGTCCGATGCACTCGTGGTGAGCAAGCGATCGAATGCATTCACCAGTTGAGCCGGACGCGCCGCCAACAGGAGGCGGGCGGGCTCCCGCTCGTCGGCGCAGAGAATGGATGCGAACTTGGCGGCGAACTCCGCGGCCAGCTCCTGGGAGCGGGATAGCGCGCCGGCCGGACTTTGTGAGATAGCCTGTGCGAAAAGCCCTTTCGCCGCTGGCACGGCCAGCAAAGTGGTAACGGCGTGCGCGCCCGCGCTCTCTCCGAAGATCGTCACGTTATCGGGATCGCCGCCGAATGCCGCGATGTTCTCGCGTACCCACCTGAGCGCCGACACGAGGTCACGCAAGTAGAGGTTGTCGTCAATATGGATGTCTGCGGTGGACAGCGACGACAGGTCGACAGCCCCTAGCGCGCCGAGGCGGTAGTTTGCCGATACGTACACGCAACCGCTGCGGGCAAGCGACGCGCCATCATAGATCGGTGTCGCGGAACTGCCCAGGAAGTACGCCCCGCCGTGAATGAAGAACATCACGGGCAGAGGTCGGTCCGAGCCGCCGTCGGGTGCAACGACATTGAGGGTGAGGCAGTCCTCGCTCATGGGCTGGAACTTGCCCGGACCGACGATGGTGTATCGGCGGGGCTGTGGAGCGCAGTAGCGGAATCGGTGGCAGGGTCGGACGCCGTCCCACGCTTCGACCGGCTGGGGAGCCTTGAACCGCAGCGCGCCGACTGGTGGCTTGGCGTAGGGAATGGAACGCCAGCGATTGACGCCGTCCCGCGTGAATCCTTCGATGGCGCCCGAGGTGAGTTCGGTGCGGACTGTCTTCGCTGGCATGTATCGACAATAGCGAATGACTATTCACACCAGCGCCCGGCTCTGCCGTTCAGTCGCCGTGTCGGGCACGGTTTGGCCTGCTACTGATGACTCACTCGACTTCGGTCAGCGGCCTCCACGGCCGTTCGGTGACGTCGTGGCTGATTCTTAAGCACCGGTTACTTCTTTTCAGAAGAAGAAGCTACCCATGACCGGCTATCTCCGGGCGTGCGGGGACATCCTCAGCGTTGTGAGCGTCGGTACTCGCTCGGAGAGCGGCCGGTCCATCGCTTGAAGGCGTGTGAGAAGTTAGCAAGATCGCCGTATCCGAGCTCGGTCGCGATCTGGCTTGCCGACATTGATCGGGTGATTAACAGCATCATCGCGCTCTCCCGCAGACACGACTGGCGCAACTCGCGAAACGTGGTGCCCTCTTCGGCGAGCCGGCGTTTGAGTGTGCTGGTGGATACCGAGAGTTCGTCTGCGACCCGCTGGCAACTTCGCTGTCCGGGATCCTCGTCCAACAACCGTCTCACCTTCTTGGAGAAGGACGTGGCTCCGCTCTGCTCGTCGAGGGTCCGCCTCAGCTCGGCGACGGCGAGTCGATACGCAAGGGGATCGGAGAACCGGCACACTTCATTGAGCGCGTTGACGGGAACATGAAGGTAGGACATCGGTGCGTCAAAGAACAGGCGCCCGGCTAGTACCATCTCTGCCGCGAGTTTGTTCAGGGAGACCGGCGCTGACCAACTCAAGTGGAGCGTGACGGTCAGCGCGTCACTGACGAGCATGTCCAGCAGTCGTAACAACGCCGAGCCGGTATATGTGACTGCTAAGCAGTCCAGGGCCCGATCGCCTGTGTGCCCCCAGAGCCCGACGGTGAGACCTTGGTCGTTTGGACGGAATTGTGCATTGATCGCCGTGGTGATCAACGGTAGATAGGTGAGCAGCTCGACGATCTCGGCTACCGAGCCTGCGCTGACCAGCGGGACGCTCAACGGGCCGAAAGATGTCAACTGTGCCTGTCCTGCAAACGAGAAGCCGAGCAGGGTTGCCCGGTCGACGTCTAGATCGGGGTACAGATCGCGAAACCACCGCAGTGGCGCCTGGACATCGTGCTGCATCAGCGTCGCCTCGTCGGTTCCCTCGCGCGCCATGATGGTGCGAAGCCGCGCGACGGCGTCCGGGTCGAGTGCCTGGCTCTCCAGCATTTGCACGAACGCGACCGGAGGCACACCGGCGTTGCTGAACTTCACCGATCGTGCCCCCTGAGCCCAATCCACAAGTTCCTGATCCGCGCAAACATAGCGGAAGCGCTCGGATTGGACAATCCTGTTAACAAGTATTCACATTCAGGGCAACTTAAGAGGAGTCGGTAATGGCCGTTGTCACTTTTGTCTCCCACGACGGCGACAAGCACCAGGTGCCTCTCGATGAAGGCCAGTCACTCATGCAGGTCGCGACCAACAATGCAGTGCCTGGCATCGACGGCGACTGCGGAGGCGAAGCGGCGTGCGGTACCTGCCACGTCGTCGTCGATCCGCAGTGGTCCGATCAGGTCGGCTCCTCCGGCGTCGGCGAAGAGGAGATGCTCGCGATGAACCCCGAGCGTCAGCCGACCTCTCGGCTGTCCTGCCAGATGACGGCCTCCGAGGCATGGGACGGCTTGATCGTCCATCTGCCGGAGTTCCAGATGTGACGACGAAGGGAAGTGGTCAAACATGGTAAAAATCTCTGAAAAGGTCGCCGAGAAAGTTCAGGCGACCATCCCGATCGACCTGCAGATTCAAGGTGCACACGCCTACGACAAAACTCGGCGTTGGGTGACCGGTACGAACGGGAAGAAACTCTTTGTAGAGCGTCCTATTCCGCCGGCCGAGGAGGTCGAACTCGCCGACATCGATCTCAGCAATCCTTTTCTCTATCGCCAGGGGCGCTGGCAGTCATACTACGAGCGCCTGCGTAACGAAGCTCCGGTCCATTATCAGCGGCACAGTGCCTTCGGCCCGTTTTGGTCCGTCACCCGGCATGCCGACATCGTGGCCGTCGACAAGAATCATGAGGTCTTCTCCGCTGAGCCATTGATCGTCATCGGGGTGCCGCCCCGCTTCCTGGATATCAAGATGTTCATCGCGATGGATCCACCACGCCACGACCTGCAGCGGGCGGCTGTCCAAGGGGTGGTCGCACCCAAGAACCTACGGGAAATGGAGGGTCTGATTCGCTCGCGCGTAAGGGAGGTGCTGGATAACCTCCCCGTGGATCAGCCGTTCGACTGGGTTCACGACGTCTCGATCGAGCTGACCGCTCGAATGCTTGCGACCCTGCTGGACTTTCCGTACGAGCAGCGTCGCAAGCTTGTCGAGTGGTCGGATCTGGCAACCTCGATGGAGCAAACCAACGGCGGTCCCTCGGACCTTGACGAGACGTTCGTCGGCATGCGCGCCATGGCCCGAGATCTCAGCCGGCACTGGCACGACAAGGCGGCCCGGACCGGTGCCGGAGAAGAGCCTGGGTTCGATCTGATCACCATGCTGCAGAGCAATGAAAGCACCAAAGACCTGATCGACCGGCCGATGGAGTTCTTGGGCAACCTTCTGCTGCTGATCGTCGGAGGCAACGACACGACCCGGAACTCGATGAGCGGCGGCGTTCTCGCGTTGAACCGCTACCCGGACCAGTTCGAGAAGCTGAAAGCAAATCCCGACCTGATCCCCAACATGAACTCCGAGATTATCCGATGGCAGACGCCACTCGCCTACATGCGCCGGATCGCCAAGGCCGACACCATGCTGAATGGTCAGTTCATTCGCAAGGGTGACAAGGTCGTGATGTGGTACGCATCGGGAAACCGCGATGAGCGCGTATTCGATCGGCCCGACGACTTCATCATCGACCGGGACAACGCCCGCAACCACATCTCTTTCGGGTTCGGCGTCCACCGCTGTATGGGCAACCGGTTGGCCGAGATGCAGTTGCGGATCCTGTGGGAGGAGCTGCTTCCTCGTTTCGAGAAGATCGAGGTCATTGGTGAGCCCGAATACGTGCAATCCAACTTCGTCAGGGGAATCAGCAAGCTGATGGTCCGCCTCACCCCGAAAGCCGGCGCATGACTTTGCATCGAGCGGTCATCGTGGGCGCCAGCCACGCGGGCGCCCAACTGGCGGCCAGCCTTCGTCAAGAAGGATGGGACGGCGAGATCGTCCTCGTCGGCAATGAATCGGCAGCGCCCTACCAACGCCCTCCGCTGTCGAAGGCATATCTGGCCGGGAACTGCACAGTCGACAAGCTCGCGATCCGCAGCGCCGAGTTTTACACAAAGCTGCGAATCGAAGTTCTGGATGCGACGGTGGAGGCAATCGATCGCGCAGCGGGTCACCTCTCGCTGAGCACCGGCGAGGTGCTGCCCTACGACAGGCTCGCGCTGTGCACGGGCGCGCGCCCCCGTCGGCTCTCCACCCCAGGCGCCGACCTGGCCGGAGTCTTCTACCTACGCACCGCGGCGGACGTCGAGATGATCCGAGACGCCACCAGACCGGGGCGTCGAGCCGTGATCATCGGCGGCGGTTACATCGGATTGGAGACGGCTGCCTCCTTGCGTGCGTTGGGTCTAGAGGTCACCGTGCTCGAGGCGACGGAGCGCGTCCTCGAACGGGTGACCGCCCCGGAGGTATCGGCGTTCTTCGACCGGATCCACCGGGAGGCGGGCGTCAACATCCAGACGGGCGCGCGGGTCGAGGCTCTGTCTGGCGACGGCAAAGTCGGCGAAGTAGTCCTGGCCGGTGGCGAATCGATTTCCGCCGACCTCGTCATTGTCGGCATCGGCGTTGAGCCGAACACCGAGCTCGCCGCTGCCGCGGGCTTGGTCGTCGACAACGGCGTCGTGATCGACGACCAAGCCCAGACCAGCGACTCCGCCATCATGGCCGCCGGGGACTGCGTCAGCCACGACATGGCTCGTTACGGCCGCCGTATACGTCTGGAGTCCGTGCCCAGTGCGGCCGAGCAGGCCAAAGTCGCGGCGGCGACTTTGTGCGGGAAGTCCAAGAAGATATCAGCGCTGCCTTGGTTTTGGTCAGATCAATACGACCTCAAGCTCCAGATCGCGGGTCTCAACACCGGGTACGACGAGGTGGTCCTCAGCGGCGACCCGACCCGCGACCGCGACTTCACCTGCTTCTACCTGCGTGCCGGCGAGCTCATCGCCGCCGACTGCATCAATCGCCCCCGCGACTTCATGTTCAGCAAGCGGGTCATTACGCAGCAGGTCCCCGTCGAACGGGCCGAACTCATGCTCGCCGGCTCGGTCTGAGGTCATGGCTGCATGGGCGATGGGACGGCGACTGCGATTGCGACGCGTGTGTCGGAGACGAACGTCAGCGAGAACCGCCATCCAACTCCGCTGGCCGCGGGGACTGGCTAGCGGATGCCGCCGGGCACCTCGGCGGTGTTACCGCAGCGCATCAGAAGCTAGTGGAGGTCGCCAACAGGCGTGACGATTTTTGCGGGGGGAGCATCGTCTTGAGTCGATGCTCGCGACTGTTCTGTTCTGACAACGAGATTGGTGGAGATTGACGGTGGCGGTATTCAAGGACGAGGACGAGGTCTATGCCTTCTTGGGTGGGATCTTTCAACGGGGCTTGGAGAAGGAGGGACTGGCGGACAAGCTCGCAAATTCGGGTGTGGTGTTACGGGTGCACTACACCGATCCGGACGCGGTGGTAACGGTGGACATGCCGAAGAAGGTGGTGGAGACCGGAGCGGCCAGTACCGCGGTGCCCAACGTGGAGTTGTTCATGTCGGCGGACACTGGAAACAAGTTCTGGCTGGGCAAGGTGAACCTGACGATGGCGATGGCCAAGGGGACGGTGCGCGCAAAGGGCCCGGTGCCGAAGTTGATCAAGTTGATTCCGCAGGCCAAGAATCTGTTCCCCGAGTACCGGTTGATGCTGCAGAGTCAGGATCGGCAGGACCTCATCGATGCGTGACCGTCGCCTCATCAAGGGTTGTCGGGCGGGCTCTCGATGAGGAGCACGATGCAGGACGTTGCGTTGACGGTGCCCGCGATCGTGGCCCATGCTGCGGCAGTCCATGGCGATCGCGAGGTGTTGACCGCACGCGGACCCCAACAGATCTCTGGGGTGTCGTATCATGAGTTGGGGCAGCGTGCGGCGCGGTTGGCGAATGCGTTGCGCGAGATAGGCATTTGTGGAGACGAGCGTGTCGCGACGCTGCAGTGGAGCAACCAGGAGCACCTGGACTGTTACGCGGCGGTGCCGTCGATGGGTGCGGTGCTACATACGTTGAATCTGCGGCTGCCACCTGAACAGCTGACGTGGATCGCCAATCATGCCGAAGATCAGGTGATCATCGTCGACGGTACGGTGCTGAACCTGTTGGCGGCGGCGTTGCCGTCGATGACCTCGGTGCGCACGGTGCTGGTGACCGGCACGGGTGATCTTACCGCAGTGCAGGGCTGCGGAAAGGACGTCCTTCGCTACGACGATGTGGTGGCAGCCCAGCCGAGCACGTTCGACTGGCCCGACGTCGACGAGCAGTCGGCCGCAGCGATGTGCTACACGAGCGGTACTACCGGGCACCCGAAAGGCGTTGTCTACAGCCACCGTTCGACGTGGTTGCACTCTCAATCGGCGTGCACCTCGAACGCCTTGGGCATCGGTCATGACGACACGGTGTTGGCGATCGTTCCGATGTTCCACGCTAATGCCTGGGGGTTGCCGTATGCGGCGATGATGGCGGGGGCGCAGCTTCTGCTGCCTGACCGTTTCCTGCAGGCGGGGCCATTGGTGGAGATGATCGAGGCGGCCCGGCCCACGATGGCGGGCGCTGTGCCGACGATCTGGACCGATGTCTTGCACTACCTGCGCGACAATCCCGGCCACGACGTGAGTTCGCTGGAGATGGTGGCGTGCGGTGGTTCGGCGGTTCCGAGGTCGTTGATGACTGCCTATGACGAACTGGGCATCCGAATCGTGCAGGCCTGGGGGATGACTGAGACCTCCCCGCTGGCTGCGGTCGCTCTGCCGCGGAACACCGACACCCCGGAGAGGTCCCTTTACCTGCGGGGAACCCAAGGCAGGGTAGTGGCCGGTGTGCAGGCGCGCATCGTTGATGACAGCGGTGCAGAACAACCTTGGGACGGACTGTCGGTGGGGGAGATTCAGATCCGCGGCCCGTGGATCACTCAGTCCTATTACGAGCATGACAGTCCGGCGGTGTCGCCGGACGGTTGGTTATGCACCGGGGATGTCGGGACCATCAGCGCCGATGCGTTCATCACTCTCACCGACCGCGCCAAAGACGTGATCAAGTCTGGAGGGGAGTGGATCTCCTCGGTGGAATTGGAGAACGAGTTGGCCGCTCACCCTGCAGTACGCACCGCCACGGTGATTGGAGTGCCCGACGACAAGTGGCAGGAACGGCCGCTGGCAGTGGTGGTCCTGGCCGCTGACTGCACCGCCACCGCTGCGGAGTTGACTGAGTTCCTGCGTGCACGGGTGGCCAAGTGGTGGCTACCGGAACGGTGGGCGTTCGTCGCCGACGTTCCGTTGACGTCTACTGGCAAGTTCGACAAGAAGAAGCTGCGCCGCCAGCATGCCGACGGTGAGCTCGCCGTCGAGACGCTGGCGTGAACCATCCACTGCTACGGAAGCACCGACGTTGAGGAGAGGACACACATGAAAACACGCGCTGCCGTGCTCTGGGGCTTGGGAGAGAAGTGGGAGGTTGATGAGATCGAGCTGGATCCGCCCGGTGCGGATGAAGTGCTGGTCCGGTTGACCGCCAGCGGGTTGTGCCATTCAGACGAACACCTGGTGACCGGTGATCTGCCGTTTCCGCTGCCCGTCGTCGGTGGTCATGAAGGCGCCGGCACCGTGGTCGAGGTGGGTGCAGGTGTCGAGGACCTGGCCGAGGGCGATTCGGTCATCCTGACGTTCCTGCCGTCTTGCGGGCACTGCTCTTACTGCGCGCGCGGGATGGGAAACCTGTGCGACATGGGTGCGGCGATCATGATGGGACCCCAGATCGACGGCACCTACCGCTTCCATGCCCGCGGCGAGGATGTCGGCCAGATGTGCTTGCTGGGCACGTTCTCGGAATACACCGTGGTGCCGAAGGCCTCCTTGGTCAAGGTTGACCACGGGACACCGTTGGACAAGGCGGCCTTGATCGGTTGCGGTGTCACGACCGGTTACGGCTCGGCGGTACGCACCGGTGACGTGCGCGCCGGGGATACCGTGGTCGTGATCGGCGCCGGCGGCATCGGCATGAATGCGATCCAAGGCGCCCGCATCGCTGGCGCGTTGACCATCGTGGCTGTCGACCCAGTGGAGTTCAAGCGCGAACAAGCTGGCGGTTTCGGCGCGACGCATGCCGTTGCCACCATCGATGAGGCCTGGTCACTGATCAGCGACATCACCCGTGGCAAACTCGCCGACGTCTGCGTCTTGACCACCGACGTCGCCGAAGGGGCCTACACCGCTGAGGCGCTATCACTGGTCGGTAAACGCGGCCGTGTGGTCATTACCGCGATCGGACACCCCGAAGACACGTCGATGTCGGGCTCGCTGCTGGAATTAACGCTGTATGAAAAGCAGATCCGCGGTGCCCTCTACGGCTCGTCCAACGCCGCCCACGACATCCCGCGGCTCGTCGAACTCTACAACTCCGGACAACTCAAACTCGACGAGCTGATCACCCGTGAGTACACCCTCGATGAGATCAATGAGGGCTACGACGACATGCGGTCAGGCCGCAACATCCGAGGACTCATCCGATTCTGACAGAGCACCGAAAGCAGGGAAGCGCAAAACGGCACCAAGCGAGCTCAGTACAACGATGGCGATGCTGCGGGTCAGGGGCTCTCACCGTTGACGCTTTGATGCGGATAGCGATCGAAAGCAATGTTTCCCATAGTCATAGGCGGTCGAGCTGCGCGGGTGAGATTGGCTGCGGTCGACCAGTTCTGGCACCTACCGCCAGCCGCGACGCCTTGATGGAACGTAGCTTTCGATGAGTCTTAACAGTGCTATTGGACAAGAGAGGAAGCGGCGATGGCGAGGATTGAAATTCCCTATCCCCACAGGAGAGGAGGGCACTGTGGTTCCGGTGCGCTGCGTGACCTTACTGAATGGGCACAACTAGGATGGGGGACAGAAACACTCAGTGAAGGATTGGTCTTCACCCTCGGCGGAGCCTTGGACTTCTCGTACGTCCGCTCTACGCAATTGTTTCCCCAGATCTACCTGGTAGGACGAGGAAGCGACCTGGAAAAAGACTACCTCTCCCGAGTTGGTGCAAACTGCGTAGTGCGATCGACCGATGACGCAGACGTGGGATGGTCATTTGTTACCGACGAAGTCGACAAGGGCCGACCCGTCATGGTCTGGGCTGACATCGGCGAACTTCCTTACCTGCGCGTCCGATTGCACATGAGCCGTCACGACATCGTCATCACCGGATATGATGACGAACAAGGGGTTGCCTATGTGGTCGATAATGACCGCGAGACCACCCAAACGGTGGCTTATGACGACCTGCGCCGGGCGCGGTCCTCGGTAGGGTTCCCTACACCGACCCGGCACACCACATATCACGTCGACTGGCCGGAGCGAGTGCCCGACCTTGGGCCGATTGCCGCCACTGCATTAGCCGCGAGCGCAGCTTTCATGCGCGGCGGTGCCGTAGGTGCGCCGCTACTGCGCATCGAGGCAGCTGAAGTCGAGGCCTCCGGTTTGAAGGGTGTGCAGGAGTTCGCCGATGACGTACGGCATTGGCCAACGGTGTTTGATGACGACGCCCTGACCGCGGCATTGTTCGGGCTCGGGGCGTTCATCGAGAAAGCCGGAACCGGTGGCGGGCTCTTTCGTATGCTGCAAGCACAAGGTTGCCAGAATATCGCCGATCTCCTCGGGGACGCCGCCGCAGCCGAAGCGGCGGCCGCGGCCCGACACGCTTCCCAAGCGTGGTCTGAGCTTGCGGCCGCAGCCACCGATGCCGGCACATCGCTACGGAGTCGTAGTCTCGCTGCGGCCAAAATCGCCGCGACGATCCCGGACTCCGAAACACGCCTCGTCGAAGCCCTCGAAACGGCCAGTCGATCCGTTGGCACTGTCGATACCGGCCTCGAGGCTTATCTGAAAGGCTATCTGTGAGCGACACTTCAAACGAATCGAGTTTCCTGGAGACAACTGGGTTCCTCGATTGGCAGCACGACGATGTACAGCGCTTCACCGAGGACGCGGTCGGTGACGTTCGTGACCCTGTGCAGAAGGCGAGGTTGATCTTCACCGCTGTGCGGGACAGGATTTGGTACGATCCCTATAGCACCGACGACGATCCCGAGCATTATCGGGCGAGCTATGTAGCGACAGCGTCGAGGGCGTATTGCATACCGAAGGCGGTGCTGCTGACCGCGGCAGCTCGTGCGGCGGGCATTCCGGCCCGGCTCGGATTCGCGGACGTGCGCAACCATCTGCAGACCACCACATTGCGTGCCCGGATGGGAGGTACCGACGTGTTCGTCTACCACGGATATAGCGAATTACAACTCAACAACCGCTGGGTGAAGGCCACTCCGGCGTTCAATGCCGAGCTCTGCGCGCGATTCGGTGTACCTCCGATCGACTTCGACGGCCACACCGATGCGCTCCTCCATGCCTACGACGGTGGGGGAAGCCAACACATGGAGTACCTCAACGACCGCGGTTGGTACCACGATCTCCCCTTCACCGACATCGTTACAGAGTTGCATCACCGGTACGGCCCGCTCATGGCTGGCGCTGGAGCCCAGCGTGACGCCTTCTCCCAGGAGTTGTGAGGCGCTGCGGACTGTGTGCCAGTTCATTGTGACGCGATCTGGCCGGCTATGAATACACTGCAGTCCAAGGGATTACGGGCAGGACCAGATAGCCGACAGTGTCCTAATCGGAAGGTGTGTCGCAGCGATGATCTCGGCGGGCTAACGAGTCCTACATACATATCTACCGGCGATCAGCCCAGTCGACGCCGGCGCAATTCTTCAGTCGTGTGGTGAACCACGCGCTACGAGGGTCTATTTAGGAGGGTTTCGTCATCGAAGAGCAAGCGGAAGAAGATTCGGCCATCGCATGGTGGCATAGCTTTCAGGATCGTGCTGTCGCCGCCGACGGCGACTACCTTGATGCGCACCACCCGTGGTGCCTTGGTTGCGGCACAGACAATCCGCACGGTCATCGCCTGCGAGCGCGTCGGCATGGCGACGGGGTGGGTGCCAGGCATATCTTCGACGGCAGACATCGCGGCGCACCCGGTATCGCACATGGCGGCGCAGTCATGACCGTACTCGACGACATGGTGGGCATGTTGCTGTACGTCGTCGGTGAGATGGCCGTCACCCGCAGGTTCGATACCGAGTTCTACGCGCCGGTGTTGCTGGGGGTCCCCTACGAGGTCAGCGCGGAGCTGGTGTCCAAGACCGGCCGGAAACTCGAAGTCCGGACAGAATTGCGCGAGGAGACTACCGGTCAGCTAGTCGCGTCCGCCTCAGGGTTATTCGTCGTCGTCACGATGGCGCACTTCACTAGTTCCATACAGAAGGCGACTTCGACACCCTGCATTGTGCGGTCACCCAGGGAGGGAAGATGCTGAGCACCAGCCTTGGAGGTGGCGCACGGCTGGCCGCGCGCGTTCCACGTCTCTTACCCCGCTCGACGCAAACATCATCAACGCACTCATGTACCTGGTCGCCGAGGATCACCTCCACCAGACGGCGGCCACGGGTCAGCGCCGTCGTATTCGACGGCCCGCGCCCGCGCACAGGAGACCGGTCATGAGCACCTACGGCCTGTCGGTTCTCGGCGCGGATTTGAAGTCACTGGCCCAGACCGCACACGCCGCCGATGCGGCCGGGTTCGACGCCGTATGGGCCTCGGAGTTCTACTCCCGGTCGGGTTCGATCTCCATGGCCGCGATGGCCAACTGCACACAGAACTGCCGGATCGGTTCCTCCATTCTCTACGGCGTCGGCCGAAGCCCCCTGGTGCTGGCCACCGAGGCGCGTGATCTCGACGAACTCTCCAACGGACGGCTGGTGCTGGGCATCGGCAACGGCACCAAGCGGATGATGAGCGACTGGCACGGCGTGCCCGACACCTCCGCGCCCGCGCTGCGGATGGAAGAACTCGTGATGCTGCTGCGCCGGATATGGAACCTGCATGAAGGCCCGATCCATCACGAGGGTCGTTTTTACAGAATGAATCTCACGCCGACCGGCGACGTGGGACCCTCCAGCCGGCCGATCCCGATCGTCACCGCCGGTGTCCGGCCTCGGATGTGCGAGGCGGCCGGGCGGGTGGCCGACGGGCTGGCCGGACATCCCCTGTTCACCACCACCTACGTCGAGGAGATCGTCCGGCCCGCTATCGCCAGGGGTGCCGCGCACACCGGCCGCGACCCCAATGACGTGGAAATCATTTCCATGGTGATGTGCGCCATCCACGACGACGCCGAGGTCGCCAGGCGCGAACTGGCGCAGCAGATTGCGTTCTACTCCTCGGTCAAATCCTACGAGACGGTACTTGATGTGAACGGCTTCGCCAGCGAAGGCCGAACCATCCGGGAAGCATTCGCCCAGCGCGATTTCCCGGCGATGTTCGCCGCGGTGTCCGAGGAGATGATCGACACCATGGGCGTCGCGGGGACGGCACACGAGGTCCGTGAACAGCTGAGACGCTACGACGGCGTCCTCGACCACATCATGCTGTATTCACCATCGGTTGGCATCGCTCCCGAGCGCGTGCAGCAAAACCTCGACAGCATCATTCGGGAATGCTCGCCCGCCTCGATGTCGCCAGGGCAGTCCGGTCCACGTTCAATCTGATCCACGCATTGCCGCCGAAGTTGACCCGTCCCCGTCCGCGGTCGCATTTAGTGCGTCTGTCGCGCCGACCCCGCCGACGGTTGTGCGGCGTTGTTGAGGATGTTGGCGTCGTCGCTGTCGGGGAGGTCGTGGCGGACCACGCGTACCCGCCCCCGGGGTAGGCATGCCATGTAGCCGTGGCGCTTGCCGTACAACTCCCATGCCGTTTCCTCGGAATCGGGGTCGACGTCGATGCTGTGTCCACGCGAGAACCTCAGGTGTAGCCCTCCATCGTCGCCGGACCAGGCCTGAGTGCACACCGCGCCGGCGAGGTTCAACAACGGGCGTTCGTCAGTCGCGATCTTGAGTGGATCGATGCGTACCGCTTCTGCGGGATACGGGTCGACCGCAGGCAGTGTCAGCAGCAAGGGGCACGAGATGACAATCTCGTTGTAGTCGTCCAGGTCCAGGACCAGGCCGTCGCGCACGGAGACGCGTTGCACGACACAATTTTCGATCCATTGGGTATACATGGCACTCTCCTTCGCCGCGTCATCGAGCCTCGCCCTAAGGGTACTTCAGGTAGCGCTGCGATACTACTAGTATCGTTATGCGGTTTCCGCGGGTCGTGCGCGGCTGGTCACCACGCGCCGAGTGGCCAGGTCGATGCGTTCGCGAGTATCGGCGGCCGACGCTCGGTGGCCACAAAAGGCCACGAGGTTGGCCAGCCACACGTCGGAGATGATCGCGGCGATGTGTAAATCGGCTGGAGTCGGTTCGCCGCCCCTGAGCGTGCGGGCCAGCAGGGTCTGAATTTCGGCGGCGGCGCAGTCTAGTTCTGCGGCTGCCCGGGTGTCTGCAACGGCGAACGCTCGTGTCATGGCTGATGTCAGCCAGGGATCGCGCTGCCAGCGGTCATGTAGGTGTGTGGTGAGACGTTCGAGCCGTTCCAATGGCGTGCCGTCACCGCTAGCCCAGTCGTCAGCCGAGTCGAGTCGGCGAAACTCGCGCGATAGCGCCGCCACCAACAAGTTGGTCTTCGCCGGGAAGTGGCGGTAGAGCGTGCCGACGGCGATACCGGCCCGCTCGGCGACCGACCGCATCTGAACCGCCTCATAGCCACCTGACGTGGCCACGAGCAGGGCCGCGTCCAGAATCGCTTCCCGGCGCTGGGTGGATGAATGCGAGGCGGGCGCTACAGCGGTCCGCGTCCGGCCGCCGGCTGATTTTGCCTCCAGCGGTCGGGTTTTGCCATGGCTGCGAGAAAGGGGGAGCGTCATGGTCGCCCGTCGTCGAGGCCGCCGTGACGTGAGAACTGTTCGAGAAGGCCGCCAAAAGCACTGACGTCGCCGTGCGCAGCGAAGTGATCCTGGCTGACCGCGACAAATACCGCAGTGGCGGTGAAGCGGTTGGCCCCATCGGAATCAGTGCCCGTCGCCATGACGTGCAGAGCCCGTCCTTCGCGGCACCGGATGTGGGCGGTGATCCTGTGGGGTTGATGCAGAGGTACCGGCCGCAGATACTCCACTGTCAGGCTGCGAGTCACCGCTGGTGTGCCGGCGATCCACAATGTGAATCCCAAGACGTCATCGCACGCCGCCGCAACTGCTCCGCCATGGGCCAGCCCAGGAGCCCCGATGTGGCGCTCGTCGAAAATCACGTCGGAGTACACCGCGTCGCCGCGGCGGTGCACCACCAACTGCAGTCCGTGGGGATTGTCGGGGCCGCAACCCATGCACGTTGTCGTGTGCGAAGGTAACCGCTTCGGCAGCGACGCGCTTTCCGGCACAATCACGCTCCAATACTATCGGTTTCGCTTCGATACCGTTAGTACCACACTGCTAGACTGCCAGGACAGCATCGCGTGAAATCGACCGCCGAGGTGAATGAGTGAGCGACAGTCAGCCAGCGCCGGTCCCTGACGATGACGTGGACCCGCGGCGAATCCGGTCTCGAAATCGACTGCTGGATGCAGCCGCGACCCTTCTGAGCACTGGCGGCGTGGAAGCCGTCACGATCGATGCCGTCACCAAAGCGTCCAAAGTGGCCAGAACCACGCTTTACCGCCATTTCCAAAGTTCGTCGCACCTGCTCGCAGCCACGTTCGAACGCTTGCTTCCCCAGGTGGCGACTCCGGTACCGACCAGCGGCCCTCTGCGTGACCAGTTGATCGAATTGCTAAGCCGCCAAGCCGCTCTTTTCAACGACGCGCCACTGCATGTCACGACGCTGGCATGGCTGTCCCTTGGTCCCACCGGCCCGACGAACGAAGCCGATGATCGACACACATCCGGCGCGTTGCGGGCCCGAGTCGTCGACCAGTACCGGCAACCGTTCGACGCCATACTCTCTAGCCCGACGGCGCAAGCCGAGTTGGAGAACTTCGACCGAGAACTGGCGCTGTGCCAACTGGTCGGCCCACTGGCGTTTGCCCGGATGACCGGGATTCGCGGCATCACTCACGACGACTGCGAGAACCTCGTCGATGGCTTTCTCGCCGCCCACTGCAAGAGCGACGATGGCGAGACCAAGCGCGTGAAGGCCGCCAGTCTGCATGCAGGGCGACCGCTCGCATAGCCCTCTAGCGGCAACGAGTTTCACTGCGCCCAGTCTGGCTGGTCTTCGAACTTTCCTCTGCACTCCAGTCACGTCGGCGATGGCACCGGCGAAATGTTCGCCGTCACTCGCTAGGGGCCGTGCACGCAGATCGCAGGCATGCCCACGACGACTATGTCGGGCCAGGCGACGTGAACCGCCTCAGCGTTCGCAGTGCGGTTGCTCGCGTTGAGACCCCGTAGCACTTTCGTCAATGGCATTGCGGATCGATGCGTGTTTATCGTCCGACGAAAAGTGATCGTGCTGGCCCCAGAGTGCAAGAGGTGTGTCGGAATTGGAGGAACTGGCTGGCAGGGATGGCTTGGTGGCAAGCGGGGCGGGTTACTCGGCAGTGACGACAGCGGCCGGGGCGCGCCATCGGAAGTGACGCTGAGCGACGCGCGGAACTGAGACGAATGTGGCTGTGGTCGTGGACGAAACCTCGTGTTGCTTCGTAGGTTGTCGACATGACTGCTGTGTCGAAACTGGAGGCGCGTCGTCGCGCCGTCGAGGCGCAACGCCGAGCGAACGAAGTGCGAGCGCAGCAGGACCGTGCCAACGCCGATGACGCGACCGCCGTTCGGGCGTTGATCGGACGCCTGCAGGATGTGGACGAATGGCAGGCCCGTCGCGTCGCGCAGTCTCGCCAGCAAGCGGAGGCGGAGGCGCAGCGCAGGCGCAGCCGCTATTACGCGGAAGCCTGTGCATCGATCAAGGACATGCGGGAACGTGGCGCGACGTTGGCGGCTATCGCCGAGCTGGTCGGTGTTGATGTCAGAGAGATACGCGCGCTGCTGCGCAGCAAGGCGGCGAAAGCCGTTAAGAAGCAACCGGCTGCGCGCGCTGATGCATGGCGCGACGCTCGTGTGGACACGGAGTGGCCGCGGTGCGTGCGATGCGATGTGTTGATGATGGATCCTGAAGACAGGCCACGTCGCGGACGCTGCCGGCTCTACTGCTCGGACACGTGTCGGCGCGACTCATCTGCTGCACGCATGGCTGCCGAGCGCCACGGAACGCCGATCCGCGTCGTCGAGGTGCCGAGGGCCGGTTCCGCGACCGACCTCGCCCTGACGCCTGAAGATTCACCGGCTCCTGTCCCTGTCAGCGCGCTCGACGCCGCAGACATTGCCTCCCGGGACGAGCGGGCGCTGTGCACGCTGCTAGCGAGGCTCACGGAACGGGCACGGCACAAGGACCTCGACCGAGCGACTCTGACGGCGGCGCGTGATCTCGCCAAAGCTGTTTATCCGTATCGCGCCTGAACGGCTCAGCAACCGTATCGATCATCTGGTCGTCAACGCCCGTTGTGCCCGCGTGATGCGCGCTGCGTAACCTGGGTCACGTGGCAGATAACCCGCCAGGCAATCGATGTGCGTCCTGCGCAACATCGGCATCGGCGTTGCCGAGCGCCCTAGGGCGGATCCGTCGCCAGTGAGCGCAGTCGCTCGTAACCTGCCTTCTGACTCCGCGATCCGGCCGGGAGCGGACCGCGGCGTGCTTCGATAGGTACGTGGGGCCACCCTGTCCGAAATCAGCTGTGCGATTGGTGAGGCGGACACCCCGAGTGGGTCTATGCAAACCGTCCGCGCTCGAGAGTCGGCGCTTCGATGGGTACCGACGCGCGATAGAGTCGCACGGGGCATTTGTCGACCGTGAGGAAATGGATTGGTTCCCAAGTAATCCCGGCGGCGTTCAATGACTTCCGATGGGACTTCCATTCGTCGCGAAGCGGTTTCTTCTCCGACGGTCCGAAGCGGACGTCTGTCAGCACGAGTAGTCGCACACGCTTCGGATACAGTGTGGTCCCCTCGACGATCTCCAAACGAAGCTGTTCGACGTCATCGCACCAGTCCTGCGACTTCTTCGCCTTCGAAATGAGTTTGCGCAGAGCTTCGAATACCGGACCGGCAAGCGCATCGTGCACAGCAGGCCGGCCAAGTTTGCTGGCAAGGCGCTGTCCGAGAATGAGCTCGTCCTCAATCGAGGCGAACCCCACGACCGGTTCCTGCGCAGCGAGCAAACCCTTGCTGACCGGAACGATCGCGCGCAGGTCCACGGCCCAAACCGCTCCAGGAACCGGAGGCTCACTTAGCCAGACGTAGTCGGAGAGCTGATGGTCTTTGATCTGCTGGACCTTCTCCGTCGAAAAGACTGAGATGTCGCGTACCGGGCATGCCTGCACCAGCGGATGCCGCATCCCGGGACCGCCCGCAATGTCGCAGGTCTGTGACACCACCGCGGCATACCCGCTGTCACTCAATGGTGCTGACCGAGCACGCACCTCACCCAACGCTCCATCGGCAGCGGGTTCTCCGGTTACAGGGTCGTCTACCCACGCTGGGACGATCCATGCGCCGCGATCCATCGGGAGAAGATGCCCTTGCCGCCACCGCTCCAGAGCGAGAAGCGTGTGCGGGGGCCATCGCTCCGGCAGGAGTCGATCAATAGTCACCGGGCGAATCCGTCCTCGACGTTCTCGGTCACCACCGGACCACCGGTTCGAATGATCGGTGTCTCGACGTGTTCGGCGATCCCCTCGTATACCGAAGTGCCGATCTCTCGCCGAGGGAACGGCGTCCGATCCACAGCCAGGTCAACGAGGTCGTCGAACCGGCCGTCGAGTAGTGCGGAGGCTCGCTTCTTGTCGGCACGCAGCCACCTGTTCATCGGCTGGTCCAGTGTGCTGCGGAGGTCGTCGACGGCGTCCGCCAACTCCCACAGTCCACCCAAGCTGGCTACACGGGGCCGGCTGGCGGGGGGCTTTGCCGCCCACGAGTGGAACGTGCGCTTGTTGATGCCGGTGGCCTTGAACATCTCCTTCTGCGTTAGGCCCAGTTCGGCTCGGATTCGTTCGAAGGCATCAAGAACATCGACCGTCTCGTCGACCTGTTGCTCGTCGGACAGCACCGTATCGATGAATGTATACGGCATCGTCAACCACAGCGCCGAGCCCGGAAGGTTCATCTGCCCGTCGAGACTCTTGAAAACTTCGACGCGAACCTGATCCCATCCGCACGGGTCGAGGGCTCCAGAGAAATGCGCGACGACATCCCGCAACCCCGGCGATGAACTCATCTCCACGAACGTGCTGGACCAGAGTCCGTCCTCGCAAGGGGCCGGGTACAGGCCCTTTTGTGCTCGGGCCCAGGAAGGTGACCGGAGCACGCGGGAGCCGGTCGGCTGCTGCTCCATGATCGTCATTTCGCGCTCCCTTCTCGAAGCTCTTTCAGGTAGGTATCGGTAACCGACGCCTGAAAAAGTGACAACGAAGTGCGGTTCAGCCGCTCCGCTGAGATGACGACCTCTCGCACGTCGAACGTGAATGAGGAGTGGCGGAACACGTCCGTATCGAGTAGATACTGCACGCACTTGCCCGAATCATCGCGAACTGGTCCATGCCGCAGCAACGCGCCGTGATGATCATCAAGCCGGATCTCCACCTGCTGTTGAGCACCTCGAACACTGCCGCCGAACACTGGGTTAAGCACAGGGCCCAGAAGGGTGTCGTCGATCCGGCCACGCCAAGCCTCTGCAGAGTTGAACCCACTGTCATGGAAGCGGTCGACGTACCGCAGACCGATGCGGTGCACCAACGATGGCTTGACTAACCGTCCGAGAGATTCGACCAGAACGGTTAGCGGAGCCTTCATGCTGGTACGCCACCGCTCGTAGCGGTTGACCTGCATGATCAGGATGTCGGGCATGAGCGTGACGTGTGCTCCGTCCGCGGAAGCAATTTGCCACCCACTGGACTCCGCTGCCACCTGGGAAACGCCGTTGGCCCCGAAGTCGATCCTCATCTGCTGTTGGACGGTGGGTTGAATGCTCGGGAAGTCCACCCCCGTGTTCTCCACAAGGTCGTCCCGGAAAGCAGCGGCGACCTCCGGTGTGATCTCGTCGGTACGGGCGGTATACCGGATCTCGATCACTGCGACTTCGAGGGGAGCGTTTCCGAGCAGGGTCGGATCGGCCGAGGGCAGCCCCCCCAATGGAACGTCCTCAGCTGGGCGAAGTGTGTGTGGATCGATGGTCATACTGTCCTGTCCATAGAGATGCACCTTAGATGCACCTACCGACAAGTGTAGGCGCTATCGTCAGAGATGAGGAGCAGGAGAGGCAGCGGCCCCCGGTCCGGAAATAGCGAACGCGGCTTCAAGGGATCTATGCGCCGCTCGATCGCATCTCGTCTGTCGACACGGGAGTGCGAAAGGCCATTTCGAAGCGGATGGTGCCGCCGCAAAACGGAACCTACCTAAGGACGGCTTAGGCGCAGTGTGCTGCTCTGCCGCCGTTGGGCCGGCCCGCACGCCGTCAGAGAGCCATTTGCCCTTCCAACACCGTGGGCTGTCAACGCGGCGATCTCGGCAGGTAGGTCAGCCACGAAGCGGAGCTCCAGTTCGTCGATTGCGTCTCGTCGCGCCGCTTCGAGAAGCAGGGTCGCATCGTCACGATGGGGGAGAACTCCGTGATCGCGCGCATAGCGATCTGTGACGGTATCGATGAGATCGTCCAACGAGGTGGTGAGAAGAAGCGCATCGTCGCCGGCGTGGCGCTCTGCGAACTCCTCGCGGCGTTCGCTGGACCATGTTGCTGGATAAGAAAGATCTGACAGATACAGCTGCTTGATGGCCGCCTCCAACTGGCCTGACCACCCGTAGTCAGGCCAGTCGTGGATGACCGCCTGGACGATCGCGTCGAATTGCGTGCTCACGAAGACCACTCCTCCCGTTGAGGGACCTGGTCCAGATTCTGCCCGATGGTGCCGACGCCGCTAGCCCGACAAGCGCGGTCACGACGCCTCGACGTCTAGATCGTCGGCTGAATGACCCTTCGGGACAGTCTGGCGGTGCGCGGGCAGCTCTTGAACAGAGGACGACTGCTCCCGCGGAGCCGAAATGCGCGAGGGACGCGAGGATTGCGAGTGTTGTTTGGCCGACACATCTTTGTAGGGCGGGTAGACGGTCCACAACAGGACATTCCGATGATTTCGAGCGCCATCGTCTTCGATCGCCCAACCCAGACTCCGTAGCGCGGGTGCGTGCCGTCGTAGGACGGCCGTGACATCCCGCCCGTTCCGGGGCCACTCCTTCGGCCTGCGCCAGGTGTCGCCGGTTGGCGTGACTGTCGCCAGCAGGTCGCCTCCGGACTTTGCGACGAGCGGTTCCCGGATGTGCAGCCGTAGCTGTTCGATGAACGGGTCGGCGGACAGGCTGTCTTCGGAGAGTTGATTGGCGCGTGACAGGTAACGCCGGAAGCCATGGGTCGACAGAATCTCGTCAACGGCCGCCAGCGTGCGACTGAAGTCCGCCATCCGTGGCGACACGTCGACCGAAATGGTTTCCAGCCGTTGATGGACGACGGCGGCCAGATCGAGAAGCCCGCCCAAAATCCCTGGTAGAGCCGTGCGCCACTGTTGTCGCATCGTGGCTTCCGGTTGTCGCATGTGGCGATCAATGCGTCGCAGGTCGACAGTCGCCAGTCGCTCCGCGAGGTCGGGCCGCACTGCTCCGACGTCGATGCCGTTGATGATGACGCACCGCCGAAATTTGATGACTGCGAGATCGGAGTCTGTGTACAACGCCCGTTTGACGTTGCCGTCGCCGGTGGCGGCGCGGCACAGAGAATCCGACAACCACGGCGAGATAGTCGACAGGTTGTCCAAGGCAACGACCCACGAACCGGAGGCTGCAGTGACCCACGAGTCGGCGTCACGCGGTGCCTGCCGCAGGGGGACCGGTGACGGGTCGATGAGATCGACCAGCATGCGCGTGGTTGTGCTCTTGGCGCTGCCCTGCTCGGCGAACAGCGCCAAGATCGGGTGGGGGACGTCCGTCTGGACAAGAGCGGCAACGAGGGCAGCAAGGAGGACCGGTCGGTCTTCAAAGTCGACGTTGACGAAATCCCAGAGCTTCTCGACATTCCCGCCCTGAGCCGGCAGCGGCATCGCCCCGGTCAACTTGGTACGCAGAAAGCGCACAGGTGCCCGTTCGGTGAGCGTCCACCGGCCCTGTCGGATACGAATCGTCTGGACATCGGGCCGTCCGGTGTCGATGTAAATGGTGCCGTCATCGTCAGCGACGCGGAGGTTGAGGCGTTCGGGCGGCTTCGTGGCAGCCAAACCTTCGAGGATCAGGGTGGCGTCAGTCAGCGCCTGGCCGCCGGCGACCGCGCCGGTTTCGGCGAAGTACCGTGCGGCGAGGTCGGCGCGTAGACCGGCCTTGCCGGCGCGGAGCAGCATCACCAAGTGCGGGCGGTCGCGGTCAGCGCCGAACGGCTCGCCCTCTTCTGAGAGCCCGAGCAGGTAGCGTTCCTGTGCCATGCTGACCAAGCGTGCGGCTACCGACTTCTTGTCCGTCTCGGTGTTGTCGCTCATAGGATTTCCTGCATACGGTGCTTATGCAGGCTGCGTTGACGAGCTATTCTCATGTGGAACTTCCGTGTCGGATGATCAGGTGGTTCGAACAAAGACCTCGGCTAGGCCCCGGGGTCTTTTTCGTGGGTGCGGTTCACGCGGCGTCTCCGCCTCCGCGCCGGGTTGCGCTTTCTTGCTCCGAGATCCATCGCAGCACTTCGTCGCGCCGGTAGACGACTCGGCGGCCCAAGGTGAAACTGGCCGGTCCGATGTCGCAGTGGCGCCAGTAGCGGAGAGTTCCAACGGGAATGCCGATGATGTCTGAAACCTGTTTGGCACTCAGTAGATCCATGTAGCTGCTCCTCAATAGTGGGTTCTGTCAACGAATCCAACGGTGGTGGTGGCGCCCTGCATTTGTCCACCAGTACCCTCAACTTCGCCTATAAATTGGCTCCAGTCGAACGATTTCGTCGGCTGTCGGTGGTCGGTGGGAATCTGGCACCCAACGGAGGTGGCTCACATGCAGCGACGAAACCGCCGCGCCGGCGTCGAGGACAGGTGGCGTCGATCGGACGGGACCCCTGCCGCGCGCAATGGCAAAGGGCGCCGATGGTTGGCCCGGTATGTCGATGATCAAGGCGGTGAGAACACCCGTTCGTTCGACCGCAAGGTGGACGCTCAGGCCTTTCTCAACGAGATCACAGCCGCGCAGACGATAGGAACCTATGTCGCGCCAAAAGCCGGGCGCATTACCGTCCGTGAATTGCACGCCAAGTGGCTTGGTACCCAGGGCCATTTGAAGGAGACGACGGTTGCGACACGCGCGTTCGCATGGTCGGGCTACGTCGAAGGCCGGTGGGCCGCGGTCGCAGTAGCCGACGTGCAATCGTCGGATATCAGGGCGTGGGTGCAGCAATTGGCGGCGGGTGGAGCCAAACCGGCCACCATCGAGAATGCGCTTAGCGTCCTGAGACAGATTCTGGAGATGGCCGTCGACGATCGACGGATCCCCCGCAATCCGTGTATGGGAGTGAAGTCGCCGCGACGACAGCACCGAGCACGGGGCTACCTGACGCACCGGCAGGTGGAACTTCTGGCCCGCGAGGTCGGCGAGTACGCCATCGTTGTTCGATTTCTGGCCTACACCGGGTTGCGCTGGGGCGAGATGGCAGCGCTGCGGGTGGAGTCATTCGACATGCTGCGTCGCAGGGTGAATATCCGTGAGGCGGTCGCCGAGGTGAAGGGACGTGTGGTGTGGTCGTCGCCGAAATCCCACGAACGTCGCTCGGTGCCGTTCCCGGCGTTCCTGGCCGAGCCGCTGGCCGTGCTCATGATGGGTAAGCGGCGTGAGGACTTGGTGTTCACATCGCCAGGAGGAGCACTGCTGCGAGTGTCGACGTGGCGGCCGCGGGTCTTCAACGTGGCCGTCCAACGTCTCCAGGCAGCAGACCCGGCGTACCCCACCGTGACACCGCACGACCTTCGCCACACGGCGGCGTCGCTGTCGATCAGCGCGGGGGCCAACGTCAAGGCCGTCCAGACGATGCTCGGGCACGCGTCCGCAGTCCTGACCCTGGACACCTATGCAGACTTGTTCCCGGACGACCTGGAGCAGGTTTCGGTTGCACTAGATGCGGCGCGGATGCGGTCTTTGGAATCCACTGCGGACCAGCTGCGGACTGGGAAGTAAGAAGGCCCCGACCAGAATTCCCGGTCAGGGCCTCTACCTGCGAACACACCAGTCGGGGTGGCGGGATTCGAACCCACGACCTCTTCGTCCCGAACGAAGCGCGCTACCAAGCTGCGCCACACCCCGCGTGAAGCCACGACAGCGTATCGCACCCGCCGTGGCTGCTGCCAAATCGATAACGGCCGCTGAACACCGACGACACGATTCAGCGACACAGGTCACGCCACGCCGCGGGAAGCATTCGGTTTGTCGGTGTCGTTATGCACAATGACGGCAAATCGCCGCAAGATCGGTTGAAGCGAGGCGCGAGATGACTGGATTGGGAGCCTCCATTTACGTGGGTTTCTTCGTCCTGGCTGCGCTGTGGCTGTTTCTGACCGCGGACGGTCCCCTCACCAGGGACGGCGATGATCAGGACCAGCGGCCCGACCGCTCGAACTCCGCGAGCGACTCGGCAGCCGCTGACGTATCGAGTCCGGCGCTGTCCAGCCATTCGGCACTGAAGTAGGTGTCGGTGTAGCGGTCGCCGCTGTCGGCGATCAGCGTGACCACCGACCCGCTGCGCCCTTCGGCGACCATCTCCGCCAACAGTCGAAACGCTCCGCACAGATTCGTCCCCGTCGACGGCCCCACCCGGCGCCCCAGCACCCTGCTGACGTGATGCGCGGCGGCGATCGAGGCGGCGTCGGGAACCGTGTACATCTGATCCACCACATCGGGAAGGAACGACGGCTCGACACGTGGTCGGCCGATGCCCTCGATCCGCGACGACTTACCGGTGACGACGTCGCGCCTCTGCGCATACGAGGGGAAGAATGCCGAGTTCTCCGGGTCGACGACACACAACCGGGTGGGGTAGCGGCGGTAGCGGATGTAGCGGCCGATGGTCGCGCTCGTACCTCCCGTTCCGGCACCGACGACGATCCACTCCGGAACCGGATGGGTCTCCTTTTCCATCTGCAGGTAGATCGATTCGGCGATGTTGTTGTTGCCGCGCCAGTCGGTGGCGCGCTCGGCGTTGGTGAACTGATCCAGATAGTGTCCGCCGGTCTCCTCGGCCAGCCGCTCCGCCTCGGCGTACACCTCCGATGACTCCGCCACGAAATGGCAACGGCCGCCTTGTGATTCGATCAGCTTGATCTTCGAAGCGCTGGTCGACGCCGGCATCACCGCGATGAACGGCACACCGATGAGTGCGGCGAAATACGCTTCCGACACCGCCGTCGAACCCGACGACGCCTCGATGATGGTGGTCGTCTCACCGATCCATCCGTTGCACAGGGCGTAGAGGAACAGCGACCGCGCAAGCCGGTGTTTCAGGCTGCCGGTGATGTGGGTGGACTCGTCCTTGAGGTACAACGCGACGTCGTCGCCGTCGCACCACGCCGTCGGGAGGGGATAGCGCAGCAGATGGGTGTCGGCGCTGCGCCGGGCGTCGGCCTCGATGAGCCGGACGGCGTTGTCCACCCACTCGCGTGGCTGGCTGCGAGTCGCGCTTGTCTGCGCGTCGGTCACCGCACCGCGGCGGTCGGATGGGATTGCCCCACCCGGGTGTCTGCATCGTGGCCGCCGGTCGGCGCCGCGACCAAGGTCAACAGCGTCGCCTCGGGCCTGCAGCAGAAGCGAAGCGGTGCGAACGGCGAGGTGCCGATGCCCGCCGAGACGTGCAGCGCCATGTTGGCCCCCCAGCGCGACGCCCCCTTGGCCCGCGACCGGTCCAGGTCGCAGTTGGTGACGATGGCGCCGTAGAACGGCAGGCAGAGCTGGCCGCCGTGGGTGTGGCCCGCCATCACCAGTTGGTAGCCGTCGGCGGCGAAGCGGTCGAGCACCCGCGGCTCCGGCGAGTGTGTCAGGCCCAGCCGCAGGTTCGCCGTGATGTCGGCGGGACCGGCGATCGTCTCGTAGCGGTCCCGTTTGATGTGTGGGTCATCGACGCCCGCCACGGAGATCCGCAGCCCGGCCACGTCGAGATCGCGGCGGGTGTGGGTCATGTCGAGCCAGCCGCGCTCGGTGAACGCGGCGCGCAGGTCCTGCCACGGCAGCGGCTGCCCGTACGACCGGTGCGACGGGTTGGTCAGGTAGTTGGCCGGGTTCTTCAGCCGAGGCCCGAAGTAGTCGTTGCTTCCGAACACGAATACACCGGGCACCGACAGCAGGTCGCCAAGGGTCTGCACGACGGCAGGCACCGCCTTCGGGTGGGCCAGGTTGTCGCCGGTGTTGACCACCAGGTCCGGCTGCAGGCTCGCCAATTCGCGCAGCCACGCCTGCTTCCGCCGCTGGCCCGGCCGCATGTGGATGTCGCTGATGTGCAGCACCCGCAGCGGGGTGGACCCCGGCGACAGCACCGGCATGGTGATCGCGCGGGTGACGAACGCGTTGCGTTCGATGATCGACGCATAGCCGATTCCGGCCGCGAGCGTGCCTGCGGCGACAGCAGCGGATTTCTTCAGGGTCGAGGCGGCGGCCATGCTTGGCAGCCTACTGCCAAGCACCTGCCGTCACCGCTTCTCGCTGCCCGTGCGTTACCTAGACCACACCGGTCACGGCGGTGGTGGCGCCGCAGGTGGCGGCGGACCCAGGATCGGAACCGTGATCGGCGGCAGGCCGGGGATCTCGACGACCGTCGAGCCCGCGATCGGCGGCAGACCCGGGATCTGGCCCTCCGGCGGTGGCGGAGGTGGCGGCGGGATGCCGTTGCTGACTTGCAGGGTGACGATCGAGCCGGGGACGGTCTGACCCGAGGGTGAGGTGCCGACCACCGTGCCGGCCGACGACGTGCTGTTTACCGAAGAGGTCCCGTCGGCCACCTGGAAGCCGGCCTCCCTCAGCCGCTGCCGCGCGAGGTCCTGCGACATGCCGGACACGCTGGGCACCCGCGAACCCGGCGCCCCGTCGACGAAGCGCGGATCGGTCGGGGGCAGCGCCACCGGTCCGAAGTTGTTGGCGATCGGCTTCATCGCGGTGAACCATGTTCGCGCAGGTTCGTTGCCGCCGAACAGGTTTCCCGAACCGCACTTCCGCAGCGGGAACGAGCACAGTTCGCCCGGCTGGGTGGAGTCGTCGTAGATGTAGTTGGCGGCCGCGAGCGTGTTCGTGAACCCGAGGAAGCCCGAGGAGCGGTGCGCCTCGGTGGTGCCCGTCTTACCGGACATCGGCAGGTCCCAGCCGACGGATCCGGCCGCACCCGCCGCGGTACCCGAACCGGTGTCGTCCTTGCTCATCGCGTTGGCCAAGGTGTTGGCCAGGCCTTCCGGCACCACCTGCTCGCAGGTCTCCGTCGTCACCGACACCTCGGTGCCATGGCGGTCGAAGACCTTGTCGATCGGGTTCGGCGGGCACCACATTCCGCCCGACGCCAGCGTGGCCGCGACGTTCGACAGTTCCAACGCGTTGACCTCGATCGGGCCGAGTGTGAACGAGCCGAGGTTCTGCCGCTTGACGAAGTCGGCGAGGCTCTCGTTGCTCTCCGGGTCGTAGTCGCGGGCGGTGCCAGGCAGGGCGTAGGACCGCAGGCCGAGCTTGACCGCCATGTCGACGGTGCGCTGCACGCCGACCTGCGAGATGAGCTTGGCGAACGCGGTGTTCGGCGAGGTCGCCAACGCATCGGTGATGTTCATCGTGCCGCGGTAGTTGCCCGCGTTCTGCACGCACCAGGTCGCCGGCGGACAACCCCGCGCGCCACCGCTGCCGAGACCCTTGGCCTCGAACCGGCTCGGCGCGTCCAACTGGGCGTTGATTCCCATGCCCATGTCGAGGGCGGCGGCAACCGTGAAGACCTTGAACACCGAACCCGCGCCGTCGCCGACGAGCGAAAACGGTTGCGGCTGCATGGTTTCGCCCGCATCTAGGTTGAGGCCGTACGTGCGGTTGCTGGCCATCGCGAGTACAGGATGGGTTTCCTTGCCCGGCTTGATCACGCTCATCACGCTCGCGATGCCGTCGATATCGGGGCTCGCGATGCCGTCGATCGCGCTCTTCACCGGCGCCTGCACATCCGGGTCGAGGGTCGTCTTGATCAGGTACCCGCCCCTGGCCACCTGCTCCTTGCTGATCCCCGCGCGGGCGAGATAGTCCAGCGCGTAGTCGCAGAAGAACGCGCGATCACCGGCGGCGATGCAGCCGCGCGGCAGTTCCTGGGGCTGCGGCAGGATGCCCAGCGGCTGCTCCTTGGCCGCGCGCAGGGCGTCGGCCTCTTGCGGGATGTTCTCGATCATGGTGTCGAGAACGAGGTTGCGGCGTTCCAGGGCGCCTTCGGGGTTCGTGTACGGGTTCAGGGTGCTGGTGGACTGCACCAGGCCCGCCAGCAGGGCGGCCTGCTGCCAGTTCAAATCGGAGGCGTCGATGCCGAAGTAGGTCTGCGCGGCGTCCTGGATGCCGAATGCGTTGTTGCCGAACGACACCAGGTTCAGGTAGCGGTTGAGGATCTCGGACTTGGTGAACGTCTTGTCCAGCGTCAGTGCCATCCGGATCTCGCGCAGCTTGCGCGCGGGCGTCGTCTCGATCGCGGCGCGCTTCTCCGCGTCGGTCTGCGCGATCACCAGAAGCTGGTAGTTCTTCACATACTGCTGTTCGATGGTGGAGCCGCCGCGGGTGTCGACGTCGCCGGCCATGTAGCCCGACAGCCCCGTCAGGGTGCCCTTCCAGTCCACGCCGTTGTGCTCGGCAAACCGTTTGTCCTCGATCGACACGATCGCGAGCTTCATCGTGTTCGCGATCTGGTCGCTCGGTACTTCGAACCGGCGCTGCGAATACAACCATGCGATGACGTTGCCCTTGGCGTCGACCATCGTCGACACCCCCGGCACCTCACCCTCGACGAGTTGGGCCGACCCGTTAGCAACCACGTCCGAGGCCCGGTTGGACATCAGGCCGAAGCCGCCGACGACCGGGAACATCAGGGCGGCGGCGACCACACTGGCCAGAAGGCAACACCACGCGAGCTTGATAACCGTGACCGTCGCCGGCGGTCGATTCGGCGGGCGCTCCGGCATGCTCTACAGAGTAACTAGCCCAGCGCGGAGTCTCGCCCCGGCGGCCAGATTGCCAGCATAAAGGGGCTGCCGGTTCATTTTGCGAAGCGCCGCTTCGGCGAGTCTGGACGGTTGTCCCAAAAATGGGGCAAACAAACTGTTGCGTAAATACCCTGTGACCACCTAGCTTGTACCTACAGTGCGATTCAGGTAACAAAGACCTGCGCAATGTGGCGTAGATCGCATGAGCGTTCTACACCGAGGGACTGAGCCGTCAAGTAAACGGCGGCTGGACTTAAGGGGAAACGCTGGTGTCGAGCACACGGCCAGTAGCGCGTAGGACAACTACCAACTCTCTTCCCAACAATTTGGTCCAAGGCGCTGAGGCCGAGGCTCGAATCGCGTGGGTTTCCCGAGCTCGATGCCGACAGGCCGACCCCGACGAATTGTTCGTCCGCGGCGCGGCCCAGCGCAAAGCCGCAGTCATCTGCAGGCACTGCCCGGTGATCCTCGAATGCGGTGCCGACGCGCTCGACAACCGCGTCGAGTTCGGCGTGTGGGGCGGGATGACCGAGCGACAGCGCCGCGCACTCCTCAAGCAACACCCCGAGGTGGTGTCCTGGGCGGACTTCTTCGCCGCCCAGCGCAAACATCGCAGCGCTGTCTAGCGCTCCGTCAGGCCGCGTCCGCCTCGCCGGTGATCTGATCGGCGATGGCGCGAAGAGCGTCGAGATCCGATACGTCGAACGGCAGTGACGGCACGCCCACGATCGCCACGTGCGGGTTGGCGCCGGTGAACCGCGACAACAGCCGAACTTCACGCTTGGCCGTTTCGGCCCTGGCTGCGTGAATCCGCAGCACCGCGGCGGTCAGCGACTCAGGATCCTCGGCGGCCAGCGCGTCGGCGGCCTCTTCGGCCTTGTCGGCGTGCAGTGACGACAACGTCGGGTGGGTCCGGTTGAGGATCAGGCCCGCAAGCGGCATGTGCTCCTCGGAGAGCCGGTCGACGAAGAACGAGGCCTCGCGCAGCGCATCCGGCTCGGCGGCGGACACCACGACGAACTGCGTGCCCCGACGCTTCAACAGCTCATACGTGCGGTCGGCCTTCTCGCGGAAGCCGCCGAACGTGGCGTCCAGCGACTGCACGAACGCGGCGGCGTCCGACAGCATCTGCGAACCGAGCACCGTCGACAGCGCCCGCATCGCCAGGCCCATCGCGCCCGACACCAGCTTGCCGATGCCGCGGCCGGGGCCGAGCAGGAGCTTCCACAGCCTGCTGTCCATGAAGCCACCCAGCCGCTGGGGCGCGTCGAGGAAGTCGAGCGCATTGCGCGACGGCGGGGTGTCGACGACCACCAGATCCCAGCGGTCCTCGGACAGCAGCTGACCGAGCTTCTCCATCGCCATGTACTCCTGCGTGCCCGCGAGCGAGGTGGCAACCGTCTGATAGAACTGGTTGTCCAGAATCGCTTGTGCACGTTCGGGTCCCGAGTACTGGATCACCATCTCGTCGAACGTGCGCCGCATGTCGAGCATCATCGCGTGGAGTTCACCCGACACCTCGGGAGCCAGCGGCACCCGCTGCGGGGTGTTGCCGAGGTCCTTGATGCCGAGCGCCTGCGCCAGCCGCTTGGCCGGGTCGATGGTCAGCACGACGACCGTGCGGCCGTACTCGGCGGCCCGCATCGCCATCGCCGCGGCGGTCGTGGTCTTGCCGACTCCGCCTGCGCCGCAACACACCACGACGCGGTTGGACGTATCGGACAGGATCGACGCCATGTCCAGGGCGGGCGGTGTCGTGCTCATCGAACCCCCTGACTGTTGAGCACTTCGGCGAGCTCATAGAGGCTGCCCAGGTCGACGCCGTCGGGTATCTGGGGCAGTTCCAGCCTGGGCACCTTGATCTCTTCGAGCTGCTCTGCGGTCTCGGCCCGGGCCTTGATCCGTGTCGCATGCTGGATCGCCTCGGTCAGCAGACCGGCAAAGTCGCTGTCGGACAGCGTGATTCCCACCTTTGTCAGGTCGCTGCGCACGGTGTCGGCGTCGATGTCGCCCTCGGCGGCCTTGGCCAACGCGTCCGGCGTCAGGTAGGCCGGGATGTTGCGGTTGACGATCACGCTGCCGATCGGCAGATCGAGCTCCTGAAGCTCGTCGATCGCCTCCAGCGTCTCCTGCATCGGCAGCGCCTCCAACAGTGTCACCAGATGGATCGCCGTCAGATCGGAGTGCAACACCTTCACGACGCTCTCGGCCTGCGAGTGCACCGGGCCGCCCTTGGCCAGATCCGACACCGCCTTGGTGACGTCGAGGAACCGCGCGATCCGTCCCGTCGGCGGTGAATCGACGACGACGGCGTCGTACACGGGCTGCTTGCCCTTCTCCGCGCGGGTGACGATCTCGCGGATCTTGCCGGTCAGCAGCACGTCACGCAGGCCCGGCGCGATCGTGGTCGCAAACTCCACGGCGCCGATGCGGCGCATGGCCCGGCCGGCCAACCCGAGGTTGTAGAACATGTCCAGGTACTCGAGGAACGCCGCTTCGATGTCGATCGCCAGCGCGTTGACCGTCCCGCCGCCGTCGGCGGTCGCGATCTTCACTTCCTCGTAGGGCAGGGGCGGAACGTCGAAAAGCTGTGCAATGCCTTGGCGCCCTTCGACTTCCACCAACAGCACCTTGCGTCCGCCGGCAGCCAGAGCCAGCGCCAGCGAGGCCGCAATTGTCGATTTGCCGGTGCCGCCCTTGCCGGTGACGAAGTGCAGCCGTGCCTTCGTCAGGCGTGAAGGCCAGCCGACCCCCCTGCGGTCGTTCGCTTCGGTAGCCACCACTGCATGCTAGCCAAGCCCCTGCGGGCGCCCGATAAGCTCAGCCACATGAGCGAACCGACCCGCTGGGAGTACGCCACGGTCCCATTGCTGACCCATGCCACCAAGCAGATTCTCGACCAGTGGGGTGAGGACGGCTGGGAGCTGGTCTCCGTGCTGCCCGGACCCACCGGTGAACAGCACGTCGCCTATCTGAAACGGCCGAAATGAGCGGCGGCAGGTGGTCGGCCAGGCTGACGGAGCTGGGCATCGAGCTGCCGCCGACCGTCAAACCGGTCGCCGCGTACGTGCCTGCCGTCCGGACCGGCAACCTCGTCTACACCGCGGGGCAGGTGCCGATGGTGTCGGGTGAGATGGCCGCGACCGGCAAGGTCGGCGCCGAGATCAGCCCTGAGCAGGGCAGGGAGCTCGCGCGGATCTGCGCGCTCAACGCCTTGTCTGCCATCGACTCGCTCGTCGGCCTCGACTCGATCGTCCGGATCGTCAAGGTCGTCGGTTTCGTCGCATCGGCGCCCGGCTTCGGCGGACAGCCCGGGGTCGTCAACGGCGCATCGCTTCTCCTCGGCGAGGTGTTCGGGGACGCCGGGGCGCACGCGCGGTCAGCGGTCGGGGTGTCGGAGTTGCCGTTGGGCGCGCCGGTCGAGGTGGAACTGATCGTCGAGGTCGCGTGAGCGACGATCAGACGGAGGTCGCGTGAGCGACGATCAGACGGAGGTCGCGTGAGCGACGATCAGACGGAGGTCGCGTGAGCGACGATCAGACGCAGGTCGCGTGAGCCGTGCAGCATCCCGCGTACGGATCGCTGCGACCCGTGACCAACACGGCGTCGGTGCTGCTGTGCAACAACCCGGGACCGCTGACGCTGGACGGCACCAACACGTGGGTGCTGCGCGGTAAGGGCAGCGACGAGTCGGTGATCGTCGACCCCGGCCCCGACGACGACGAGCACATCGCCAACATCGCCGGGCTGGGCAAGATCCCGCTCGTGCTGATCAGCCACAAACACGAAGACCACACCGGCGCCATCGACAAGATCGTCGACCGCACGGGTGCGGTGGTCCGCTCGGTCGGCAGCGGGTTTCTGCGCGGCCTCGGCGGCCCGCTGACCGACGGCGAGGTGATCGATGCCGCCGGGCTGCGGATCAAAGTGATGGCTACGCCGGGGCACACCGCCGACTCGCTGTCGTTCGTGCTCGACGACGCCGTGCTGACCGCGGACACGGTGCTCGGGCAGGGCACCACGGTGATCGACAAGGAGGACGGCGCGCTGGGCGAGTACCTCGACTCACTGCACCGGCTGCAGGGGCTCGGCCGTCGAATGGTGCTGCCCGGGCACGGGCCCGATGTCGACGACCTCGAGGCCGTCACGGCGATGTATCTGACGCACCGCGAGGAGCGGCTCGAGCAGGTGCGCGGTGCGCTGCGAACGCTCGGCGACGACGCGACCGCACGCCAGATTGTCGAACACGTCTACACCGACGTCGACGAAAAGCTATGGGACTACGCCGAATGGAGCGTGCAGGCCCAACTCGATTACCTGCGCGCCTAACGCCCAAACCGACATTTGGGCGCAAAAGTGCGAGTAGAACCCGCCATTTCGTCGATCTCGGCGCAGTAGGTGGCTAGCGCGCGGCTCGCGCGATCCTTATCGCGCTCGGCGGGCCAGGCGCTCGCTGTCGGAGATCAACACGCTCTTGCCCTCCAGGCGAATCCAGCCGCGATGGGCGAAGTCGGCGAGCGCCTTGTTGACCGTCTCGCGCGACGCACCGACCAACTGCGCGATCTCCTCCTGCGTGAGGTCGTGAGTCACCCGCAGTGCGCCGCCCTCCTGAGTGCCGAAGCGCTGCGCCAACTGCAGGAGCTGCTTGGCCACCCGGCCGGGCACGTCGGTGAAGATCAGGTCGGCGAGGTTGTTGTTGGTGCGACGCAGGCGGCGGGCCAGCACCCGCAGCAGCTGCTCGGCGATCTCGGGACGATCGGAGATCCACGCCCGCAGCGCGTCGCGGTCCATCGACACCGCACGCACCTCGGTGATGGTGGTCGCGCTCGACGTCCGCGGGCCCGGGTCGAAGATCGACAGCTCGCCGAACATGTCCGACGGACCCATGATGGTGAGCAGATTCTCGCGTCCGTCCGGTGATCGGCGGCCGATCTTGACCTTGCCAGAGATGATGATGAACAACCGATCGCCAGGCTCGCCTTCGGCGAACACGGTGTGCCCCCGCGGGAAGTCGACAGGCTGCAGTTGCTTCGTCAGCGCGGCTACGGCGCTCGGCTCGACTCCCTGGAAGATTCCGGCCCTGGCCAGGATCTCGTCCACGTTGCCCCTCTTAAGCTGTTGAGTGATATGACATGCGCGCGCCGACCTCAAACCGGTTTGCGAGATCAGTCTAGAGGCTGGTCTTTTCGTGCCTAGCCACGCTACACACGATTCGCGTGCGGGGACTGCCGAAATTCAGTATTCGCGACGCTGTCGGCTGGGTGCGGCGTTGGCAAATTCAACCACTGATCGTCGGTGATGTAGAGCTTGGCGATCTCGGGTTCGCAAACGCGGTCCCGCATGCGACGGTGCATCCCGTCCAACGCTTCCGGCATACCCTCTCTGACCAGCGTGCGGACGTCGTCGGCCTGCGCCTGGTCGAGGAATTCGGCCACGTCGGTGGCCGAGACGGTGTCGCGGTCAAGACCTGATTCGAGGCGCTGAAGCCCGAAGGTGGCAAGCATCAGCAACCCCGGGATGAGGACCACGAACAACCACGACACAAGCAGGTAGTTAACACGCCGAAGGTCTCGGTGGGATCACGAATTACCACCGGTCGCAGTATTCGTTGTCGGCCCGCTCAGTACGCTGGCTGGGTGGCTGTTGCAAAGTCGTCGACCGAGAAGCCGGCTGAGGTCAAACCGGTTCGGCGCGCGTCGTCGCGCAAGTGGGACAACGAAACCCGCACCGGGTTGGTCCGGCGCGCTCGACGCATGAATCGTCTTCTGGCGCAGGCCTTTCCGCACGTGTACTGCGAATTGAACTTCAGCAATCCGCTCGAGTTGACGGTGGCGACCATTCTCTCGGCGCAGAGCACCGACAAGCGCGTCAACCTCACCACCCCGGCGCTGTTCGCGAAATATCGCACCGCCGAGGACTATGCACAGGCAGATCGAACCGAACTCGAAGAAATGATTCGGCCGACCGGCTTCTACCGGAACAAGGCCAACGCGTTGATCCGGCTCGGCCAGGAACTCGTCGAGCGGTTCGACGGGGAGGTGCCCTCGACAATGGAGGAGCTCGTCACGCTTCCCGGCATCGGGCGTAAGACCGCCAACGTGATCCTCGGAAACGCGTTCGGCATTCCCGGCATCACCGTCGACACCCACTTCGGCAGGCTGGTCCGCCGGTGGCGGTGGACCGAAGAAGAGGACCCGGTGAAGGTCGAGCACGCGGTCGGGGAGCTGATCGAACGCAAGGAGTGGACCGATCTGAGCCACCGGGTGATCTTCCACGGCCGCCGCGTGTGCCACGCCCGCAAGCCGGCGTGCGGCGTGTGCATCCTGGCCAAGGACTGTCCGTCCTACGGCATCGGTCCGACCGATCCGCTCGTCGCCGCCCCGCTGGTCAAAGGCCCGGAAACGGATCATCTGCTGGCGCTGGCCGGGCTCTGACCGATCCGCCGCGTGATGACTAGATCGACCAGATGGACAGTGGCGGTGCTGGCTGTCGTCGTCGCGCTCGGTGCCGCGCTGTGGCTACAACTCGACGGCGGCGGTTCAGGCCCCGGCTCCGACCCGGGATCGCGGGAACACCGCGACGCCGACACCCCCGAGTCGCTGGCCGGGCCGAGGGCCCGCGCCGACCTGCAGCCGTGTCCGGCCGCAGGTGTCGGCAACGGTCCGCAACAGCTGCGGGGCATCACCGTCGAGTGCGCGGGCAACGGCACCGACGTCGACGTCGCCAAGGCGCTGGCGGGCCGCGCCGTGGTGCTCAACCTGTGGGCGTACTGGTGTGCGCCGTGCGCCGAGGAGCTTCCGGCGATGGCGGAATACCAGCGACGGGTCGGACCCGCCGTGACGGTGGTGACCGTCCATCAGGACGAAAACGAGACGGCCGCGCTGCTGCGGCTGGCCGAACTGGGCGTACATCTGCCGACACTGCAGGACGGAAGGCGTCTGATCGCCGCTGCGTTGCAGGTCCCGAACGTGATGCCCGCTACGGTCGTACTGCGGCCGGACGGTAGCGTTGCCGAGATCCTGCCGCGCTCGTTCACCAACGCCGATGAGATCGCCGCCGCGGTGGATCCAGAGATAGGAGTGCCGGGGTGAGCTCGGAGAGCAACCGGAGTCGGCTGACTCCCGGCGCCGCTCCAGGCTGGCTGAAACCCCTGGTGGACAACTCCCACGCGGTGAAAAAGGCCTACCGGCGCCGGGTGCCCGCCGAACTGCTGGCCCTCGTCAGCGCTGCCAACGCGAAGGCCGCCGTCACGGGCACGGGCCGTGACGCCGCGGTGCTCGTCCTCTTCTCCGGCCCGCAGGACTCACCGACCGGCGGGCTACCCGACGACGCCGACCTGTTGGTCACCGTGCGCGCGTCGACGCTGCGACACCACGCAGGCCAGGCCGCGTTCCCCGGCGGGGCCGCCGATCCAGGCGACGAGGACCCGATCCACACCGCGCTGCGTGAGGCCAACGAGGAGACCGGTATCGACCCCGGGCGGCTGCAGCCGCTGACGACGCTGGAGAAGATGTTCATCCCGCCCTCGGGATTCCACGTTGTGCCGGTGCTCGCCTACTCGCCGGACCCCGGCCCGGTGGCCGTCGTCGACGAATCCGAAACGGCGATCGTGGCCCGGGTACCGGTACGCGCGTTCATCAATCCGGAGAATCGCCTGATGGTGTACCGCAAGGAGAACACCCGGCGACTCGCGGGCCCTGCGTTCCTGCTCAACGAGATGCTGGTCTGGGGGTTCACTGGTCAGGTGATCTCGGCGATGCTCGACGTGGCGGGCTGGAGCCTGCCCTGGAACACCGACGACGTGCATGAGTTGGACGAAGCGATGGCCCTTGTCGGTCATGATGGGACGACCGCCGGGGAAGGACAACTATGACGTCGTCGCAGTGGCTCGACATGGCCGTGCTCGCGGTCGCGTTCGTCGCCGCGATCTCGGGCTGGCGGTCAGGGGCGCTGGGATCGCTGCTGTCCTTCGTCGGCGTGGTGCTCGGCGCGGTGGCCGGGGTGCTGCTGGCCCCGCACGTCGTCACCCACTTCACCGGCACGCGCACCCAGCTGTTCGTCACCTTGTTCCTGATTCTCGGGCTGGTCGTCATCGGTGAGATCGCGGGCGTCGTGCTCGGCCGTGCCGTGCGGGGGGCGATCCGCAATCCTGGGCTCCGGTTGGTCGACTCGGTAATCGGTGTCGGCGTGATGGTGTTGGCCGTGGCGGTCGTGGCGTATCTGCTGGCGACCCCGCTGACGTCGACCAACCAGCCGAATCTCGCCGCCGCGGTGCGGGGATCGAAGGTGCTGAGCCAGGTCGACTCGGTGGCGCCGCCGTGGTTGAAGGCCGTGCCCAACCGCCTGAAGGCGCTGCTGGACACCTCCGGTCTGCCCGAGGTGCTGCAGCCGTTCGGTCGCACACCGATCGCCAACGTCGACGCACCCGATGCGGCGCTGATCAACGACCCGGTCGTGGCGGCCGCGCGACCGAGTGTCGCCAAGATCCGCGGCGTGGCGCCAGGATGCCAAAAAGTCTTGGAGGGATCGGGTTTCGTTGTCGCGCCGAATCGGGTGATGTCCAACGCGCACGTAGTCGCGGGCTCGGAGACGGTGACCGTCGAGGTCGACGGACAGACCTTCGACGCGACGGTGGTGTCGTACGACCCGGACGCCGACATCTCGATCCTCGACGTGCCCGGTCTGCCGTCGGCGCCGTTGGTGTTCGCGGAGGAACCTGCCAAGAGCGGCACCGACGCGATCGTGCTCGGCTACCCCGGCGGTGGCGAATTCCAGGCCACCCCAGCGCGCGTGCGGGAGACGATCGAGCTCAAGGGCCCGGACATCTACAAGACCAAGACGGTCGACCGCGAGGTGTACACCATCAGAGGCACTGTGCGGCAAGGTAATTCGGGCGGCCCGATGATCAACCGGCAGGGCGAGGTACTCGGCGTGGTGTTCGGCGCCGCGGTCGACGATGCCGAGACCGGCTTCGTGCTGACCGCCAGGGAGGTCGGCCACCAGCTCGGCAGAATCGGCAACACCGTGCCGGTGGCCACCGGCAGGTGTGTGAACGGCTAGGCCTTACGAAGAAATCGGGCTAGCTGGTCGTTGACCTCGTCGGGTGCCTCCTCGTGAGCGAAATGCCCTGCCCCGGCGATGGATACGTATTCGCCGTGCGGTGCATACAGTCGTGTGCGGTCCACCGGATCGGCGAGCACATACGGGTCGGCATCGCCGCGGATGTGCAGCATCGGAACGGTCAGTTGCCTTTTCATCAACCGCATGAAGCGTCTGCCTTCGCTTTTCAGCTGGCTGCGCACTGCCCACCGTTGATACTCGAGCGCGGAATGCGCCGCGGACGGAATCTGTATCGCCTGCCTCATCCAGGCGATGGTTTCGGAGAAGTCCTCTGAGGCAACCCATTTCGAGTCGGCGCGGCTGCGCACCAGTCGTTCCAGCTCCGCGGCGTTGTGACGCGTCAACAAGCGTTCCGGCCACATCGGCACCTGGTAGCGCATCATCCACGGAAGCAGCGCCCGGCCCTGGTCGCGCTGGGTCAGCGCCGACGCGCGTAACGCAGCGGGATGCGGCGAGCTGACCACCGCTATCGCACGCACCATGCGGGGGTGCAGAACCGAAGTGGCCCAGCAGACCAGGCCGCCGTCTGCGTGCCCGATCAACGTCGCCGACTGGTGGCCGAGCGCACGCACCAGACCCGCGGTGTCGCCGGCCAGCGTCCAACCGTCGTAGCCGCGCGGCGGTTTGTCGCTGCCGCCGTATCCGCGCAGATCCACCGCGACGACGCGGGCGCTGCGCAGGTCGCGTAGCTGATGCCGCCAGGACCACCAGAACGAGGCGAACCCGTGCAGCAGGATCACCAGCGGCCGCTCGATCACCGCCTCAGCGGAATCGTCGGCCTTCGGCTCGGCCTCCACCACGTGGAAGCGAATGCCGTTGGCGTGCACCTCGAGATGCCGCCACGGTCCGTCGATGCGGACGACCGACGGATCGGGTGCCATTACCAGCCGGACGGGTCCGAAGTCGGGTTCGCCCCGGCTTTCCCGTCGGACGCAGCCAATGCCTTGGCCTTGTCGTGGCCGGGTGTCAACGCGTCGGGAATCTCCTTGACCGACTCGATGGTCTTCTGCGGGCCTCGAATGCGGCGCACCTTGAGATAACCGAGGAGCGCGAGGGCGGCCGTGACGACGACCATGATGCCGAAGACGATCAGGAACGCCACCCACCGCCACAGCCAGGTATCGAGCAGTTCGGCGACGAAGAAGAAGAAGAAGAATGTCGAGTAGAACAGGACGACGAGCGCGAGGATGAAGTAGACGCTGCCGGTGAGACCCTTTTTGACGTCGCGGGTGATCTCGGCGCGCGCCAACTCGACCTCCGCGCGCACAAGCGTCGACACCTGCGCGGTTGCGTCCTTGACGAGGTCACCGATGGACGGATCGGGCTTGGGAGCGTGCGGATCGACCAGCGGTATCGAGGTCACGGTGGTCGGTACGCCATTCTTCCGGTCGCTACTGCTCACGGACGGTCCTCCCGATTCGTTGTCAGTTCGAAATCATGTTGCCACGTAGCGTCGGGCTAAACGATCCCGGCCGAACGATAGAGTGGGGCGCACAGTCGAGTAGGCGGTCGGGACATCGCGATAGGGGAGGGTTTTGAGGACCGGACACCGCTGGCTCCTGCGTGTGACGGCCGCGACCGTGACGGCGGCCGCCTCGTTGATACCGACCACGGCGGTGGCGCACGCCGACGAGCCGGTCACCCTGGGCGGTGGGTCGGGGTTGGTCGTCAACGGCGAGACCCTGTGCACGCTCACCGCCATCGGCAACGACAACCGCGGCAACCTGATCGGCTTCACCTCGGCGCACTGCGGTGGACCGGGTGCGGTGGTGGGCGCTGAGGGGGCCGAGGGCGCCGGTGTCCTGGGCACGATGGTCGCAGGCAACGACGCGCTCGACTACGCCGTCATTCAGTTCGACCCGCAGAAGGTCACCCCGACCAACAACGTCGACAACTTCCAGATCGACGGTCTCGGACCCGATCCGGCCACCGGCGACATCGCGTGCAAGCTCGGCCGCACCACCGGCTATTCGTGCGGCGTGGTGTGGGGACCCGGCGAGGACCCCGGCACCATCGTCAGCCAGGTGTGCGGTCAGCCCGGCGACTCCGGGGCGCCGATGACGGTCAACAACCGACTGGTGGGCATGATCCACGGCGCGTTCGCCGAGGACCTGCCGACCTGCGTGGTGAAGTTCATCCCGCTGCACACCCCGGCCGTCGCGATGTCGATCAACACGCAGTTGGCCGACATCGTCGCCAAGAACCGGCCCGGCTCCGGCTTCACGCCCGTCGGGGCCACGCCCGCGGTCTAGCGACTACTTACTGGCCCGGATCGCCTCGAACACCGACGGATCCACCAACGTCGAGGTGTCGCCGAGTTCGCGGCCCTCGGCGACGTCGCGCAGCAGCCGCCGCATGATCTTTCCGCTGCGGGTCTTCGGCAGCTCGGGCACGACGTGAATCTCGCGGGGGCGGGCGATCTTTCCGATCTCCTTGGCCACCTGCTCGCGCAGTTCGTCGACCATGTTGTCGTTGCTCTTGGCGTGCGACTCCAGGATGACGAAGGCGCAGATGCCCTGCCCGGTGGTTTCGTCGGAGGCGCCGACGACCGCGGCCTCGGCCACGCCGGAATGACCGACCAGAGCGGATTCGACCTCCGTCGTCGAAATGCGGTGTCCCGATACGTTCATCACGTCGTCGATGCGGCCGAGCAGCCAGATGTCGCCGTCGGAGTCGACCCGCGCGCCATCGCCGGCGAAGTACCAGCCTTGTTTGGCGTATCGCGACCAGTACGTCTCCTTGTAGCGCTCGAGATCGCCCCAGATGCCGCGCAGCATCGACGGCCACGGCTGGTCGAGCACCAGGTAACCGGTGACGTGCTCGGCCTCGTCGGCGCCGGGCACCAGTTCGTTGCCCTCTTCGTCGACGATCTTGGCGGAGATGCCCGGCAACGGCCGCATGGCCGAGCCCGGTTTGGTGGCCGTGACACCGGGCAGCGGGGAGATCATGATCGCGCCCGTCTCGGTCTGCCACCAGGTGTCCACGACCGGAGTTCGGTTGCCGCCGAACGCATCCCGGTACCAGCGCCAAGCCTCGGGGTTGATCGGCTCACCGACCGAGCCGAGCAGGCGCAAGCTGGACAGATCGTGGGCGTCGGGGTACTCACGACCCCACTTCATGAACATGCGGATCAGCGTCGGCGCGGTGTAATAGATTGTCACGCCGTACTTTTCGATGATCTGGAAATGCCGGTGCTCGTTGGGTGAGTTCGGTGTGCCCTCGTACACCACCTGCGTGACACCGTTGGCCAGCGGCCCGTAGACGATGTAGGTGTGGCCGGTGACCCAGCCGATATCGGCTGTGCACCAGAAGACGTCGGTTTCGGGTTTGACGTCGAACACGTAGTAGTGGGTGTAGGCCGCCTGCGTGAGGTAGCCGCCGGAGGTGTGCACGATGCCCTTTGGCTTACCGGTGGTACCCGAGGTGTAGAGCAGGAACAGCGGGTGCTCGGAGTCGAACGCCCCGGGCGTGTGCTCCGGCGATGCCTTCTCGACGGTGTCGTGCCACCACAGGTCGCGACCCTCGGTCCACGGCGTGTCGATCCCGGTGCGGCGCACCACCAGGACGTGCTGCACGGAATCGTGTCCCTTGACCGCCTCGTCGACGGACTCCTTCAGCGAGTGCGCCTGGCCGCGCCGGAACTGGCCGTCGGCGGTGATGACGAGCTTGGCTTCGGCATCCTCGATGCGTGCCCCGAGCGCAGACGAGGAGAACCCGGCGAAGACCACCGAGTGCAGGATGCCCAGCCGCGCGCAGGCCAGCATCGAGACGATGGCCTCGGGCAGCATCGGCATGTAGATCGCCACGCGATCGCCGGCCACCAGACCCAGATCGGTCAGCGTGTTGGCGGCCTTGCAGACCTCCGCGAGCAGCTCGGAGTAGGTGATGTCCCTGGTGTCGTCCTCGGGTTCGCCCTGCCAGCGGATCGCGACCCGGTCCCCGTTGCCTGCCTCGACGTGGCGGTCGACGCAGTTATAGGCGACGTTGAGCTTGCCGCCGACGAACCACTTCGCGACCGGCGCCTCCGACCAGTCCAGAACCTCGTCGAACGGGGTGTCCCAGGACAACCTGTTGGCTTGTTTCGCCCAGAACGCCAAGCGGTCTTTTTCGGCCTCGTCGTACAGCTCGGCGGTCGCGTTGGCCTGCTTGGCGAACTCCTCGGCGGGTGGATATGTGGCTGGTCCTTCGGCGTGGGAATGCGACATGTCTGTGAGCCTAGTCACCGCCGACGCGTCGTCGTTGCCTTGTTCACCCATGCCGAAAGGGGTACCCACTCGCGCGCCGCTAGCCTTGCCGGAATGACGTCTCACCCACTGGCACCGCTGGTCGAGCTGCCCGGCGTGGCGGCGGCGGGCGAGGAGGCCCGCGAGGCGCTCGGCAAGGCGCACCGCCATCGCACGAACCTGCGGGGCTGGCCGGCCACCGCGGCCGAAGCGGCGCTGCGCGCGGCGAGGGCGTCGGCCGTCCTCGAGGGCGGCTCGATGCAGCTGCAGGAGAACGGCGAGCCCGACCCACTGCTCGCAGGGGCACTGCGGGTGTCGGAGGCACTCGAAGGCGGCGCGACGGCGCTCGTCGGCGTCTGGCAGAAGGCGCCGAGCCAGGCGTTGGCGCGGCTGCATGCGCTTGCGGCTGCCGACCTGGTCGATGACGACCGGCTGGGACGGCCGCGGGCCGACGCCGACGTCGTGCCCCGGCTGGAGCTGTTGATCGAGTTGATCACCGGCAAATCCGACGTGCCGGCAACCGTGCTCGCCGCGGTCGCCCACGGGGAGCTGCTGACGCTGGCGCCGTTCGGAACCGCCGACGGATTGGTGGCCCGCGGGGTTTCGCGTCTGGTGACGATCGCCAGCGGCCTGGACCCGCACGGCCTCGGCGTCCCAGAGGTGTTCTGGATGAAGCGTTCCGGCGATTACCGGGCGGCGGCGCGGGGCTTCGCGTCTGGCACGCCGGACGGTCTGACGGCGTGGTTGATGCTCTCCAACGAAGCGTTGCGCACGGGCGCGAGGGAGGCGCTGTCGATCGCCGAGGGCGCATCGAAGTAGCTTTCCAGCAAAGTGAAAGCGGGCGGCTTTCCGAACTGATTCGGCTCGCCGCCCGCTAGCACGGACTCCGGTTACCAAGCGTGCTCTGTGGGTGTGCGTGGGTGGCCTCGGCGTCTTGGCGATGCGCTACGACTGCAGCCCTACCCAAAGGGCCGTCGAGGCCGTCCGCTCTTCGCAAGTACGCAGGCCCGCAACACTTTTGCCTATTCCGCGGCTTTAGCTCCGCGTGGGTGCCGGGATCCGTGCTGGGTAGCCTGCCTCGGGAGATCGAGCCTTCTCTTCCGGCTCGAGCTTGGCCTCGCCAGGCTTCCGTGCTTCCTTTGTACTCCGTGACCCCGGTCACAGCAAGGGTGAATCGCGCGTGACATTTGATTGTTACTGCCCGGCCCTCAGCTACGACGGCAGGTCGGACTCAGAATGCGAAGCGACGGAGCAACGAATACGTCAGAGCGCCGGCCAACAGGGCGGTGAGGCCGACGGCGGCCGTGGTCGCAACGGCAGCACCGGACGGGGTCGGGAGCCGGTCACGCAGCGGCACCGGACGCGAGAACGTCAGCACGGGCCAGCCCCGCGCGACCGCCTCTTTGCGCAGCCCGCGGTCGGGGTTCACCACGGTGGGATGACCCACGGCCTCGAGCATCGGCAGGTCGGTGACCGAGTCCGAGTAGGCGTAGCAGTGCTCGAGTGCGTACCCCTCCCGCGACGCGAGTTGGCGGATGGCTTCGGCCTTGCCTTCGCCGTAGCAGTAGTACGCGACCTCGCCGGTGTACTTCCCGTCCTCGACGACCATCCGCGTCGCCATCGCATGGGTGGCGCCGAGGGCCTTGGCGATCGGCGCGACGACCTCCTCGCCGGAGGCCGAGACGACGACGACGTCGCGACCGCACAGTTTGTGATCGGCGATCAGGTTGGCGGCCTCGGCGAAGACCAGGGGGTCGACGATGTCGTGCAGGGTCTCGTTGACGATCGACTTGACCTGTTCGACGTCCCACCCCGCGCACATGTTGGTGATGTAGTTGCGCATCCGGTCCATCTGGTCGTGGTCGGCGCCCGACATCAGGAACAGAAACTGGGCGTAGCTGGACTTGAGTACGGCGCGTCTATTTATTAGCCCTTGATCGAAGAAGGGTTTGCTGAAAGCCAGTGTGCTGGACTTGGCAATTACCGTCTTATCGAGGTCGAAGAACGCCGCTGTGCGAACTGGCTGCGCGGTTTTCGGCACCGCCTGCGGTGCGTCACTCCCCGCGGCCGCCGGATCCGTTGCGGTCACGACGCCCAGCATAGGGCGCGACGACCGGCGGCAACCGGGCAAGCGGTCAAAATGGCAGTTCAAGACACGTTCTTGCGCGCGCCCTCCTGTCGCGACACCGGCTGCTTCCTGTGGCAAGCAGTACTTGCGCCTCTTGGGCTTTCCGTGTGTATAGTGAGGATTACTCGGCTTATGCCGGGTGTGCATCAGCCCGACCCCCCGGGGCTGATACACGACGACCTCCGCCTCCTCCCCCCCTGGCGGGGGTCGTCCCTTTTTACGAGCCCTTTCGTTGGCGGGATAAGTGGGGAAGTCCGGCGTAGTTGCGGAATCTCATTTTCGGTGCGTGTCTTGCAACACGTTCTATCCACAGTTGAGGCCTAGTCCACAGATTCGGGAATGGCTCTGGCCGCGGGTCGAACGGGGCCGTCACTGTGGGCTGATGACAGCAAGCAACGGTGTGCTCGCGATCGTCGCTGGATCTGCGATGCGCGACGCAGTAGACCGGGTGGCGGCGGCCGCGGGGCTGGCCGTTGTTCACATTGCGCAGCCACCGAGCCGTCAAGCCTGGACGGGTGCGTCGGCCGTTCTGCTCGACAGCGCAGGGGCATCCGCGTGCTCGGGGACGCGGCTGCCCAGACGTGGCCACATCATCGTGCTCAGTCGCGACGAGCCCGACCCCGGTGACTGGCAGACCGCGATCGCGGTCGGCGCCCAGCACGTGATGTCGCTTCCCGCCGACGAGTCCCGACTTGTGGCGGCGCTGTCCGAGGCCGCCGAATCCGTGCGTGGCGCAGAGCGCGGCGGTGCGGTTGTCGCGGTGATGGGAGGCAGAGGCGGTGCGGGCGCCTCACTGTTCGCTGTCGGGCTCGCCCAGGCGGCGAGCGACGCTCTCCTCATCGATGCCGACCCGTGGAGCGGGGGGATCGATCTGCTGCTCGGCGTCGAGGACAAGCCAGGGCTGCGGTGGCCCGATCTGGCTTTGGAGCACGGCAGGCTGGACTTCGCGGCGCTGCGGCAGGCGCTGCCCCGGCGGGACCGGCTGAGCGTGCTCTCCGGTGTGCGTTCGGGCAACGACGTCGAGCCAAGTCCGCTGGCCGCGGTGATCGACGCCGGCCGACGCGGCGGGGTGACCGTGATCTGCGACTGCCCGCGTCGGCTGACCCGCTCGGTCGAGATCGCCGTCGACGCAGCGGATCTCGTCGTCCTTGTGGCGACCGCAGACGTGGGGAGCTGCGCTGCCGCACCTGCGGTCGCTTCGGCGGTGGGTGCGATCAACCCCAACATCGGTCTCGTGGTGCGCGGACCGTCGCCCGCCGGACTGCGCGCGGTTGATGTGGCGCGCATCGTCGAGCTGCCGTTGCTTGCGGCCATGCGTGCGCAGGCCAATCTGCCTTCGATGCTCGAACGCGGCGGCCTGCGCATCGGCCGTCGCTCACCGTTGGCGGTGGCTGCGCGGCAGGTGCTCTCGGTGTTGGCGCAGCATCCGTCGGCGGAGGCCGCATGAGCGAAGCTTGCGAGCGAATCATCGGGACAGCATGCGCCGACAGAGCCTGCGTGGTCGGCGCATGAGTGGGTCGTTGATCGACCGGGTCCGGGAACGGCTGGCCGCCGAGTCCGCGCCCCTTCGACCGAACGTCGTCGCCGCGGCGATCCGTGCCGAATCGGGCGGGGTGCTCGGCGACACCGAGGTGCTGAGCAACCTGCGCATGCTGCAGACGGAGCTGACGGGCGTCGGCGTCCTGGAGCCGCTGCTCGACGCCGAAGGCACCACCGATGTTCTGGTGACCGCGCCCGACGCCGTATGGGTCGACGACGGAAACGGGTTGCGGCGCAGCACCATCCGATTCGCCGACGAGGCGGCCGTGCGGCGTCTGGCCCAACGCCTCGCACTGAGCGTGGGCCGGAGGCTCGACGAGGCGCAACCGTGGGTCGACGGTCAGCTGGTCGTCTCGACCGCCGACCAGACCACCGTGCGGTTGCATGCCGTGCTCACGCCGATCGCCAAGGGCGGTACGTGTCTGTCGCTGCGCGTGCTGAGGCCCGCGACGCAGGACCTGGCGTCGCTCACCCGGGTCGGAGCGATCGCACAGGAGGCCGCGGCGCTGCTCGACAGGATCATCGGCGCACGGCTGGCATTCCTGGTGTCCGGCGGTACCGGCGCGGGCAAGACAACGCTGCTGTCAGCCTTGCTCGGGGCCGTCGCGCCGGGCGAGCGCATCATCTGCGTCGAGGACGCCGCCGAGCTACAGCCGCGCCATCCCCACGTGGTGAATCTCGTTGCCAGATCCGCGAATATCGAAGGGGTAGGGGAAATCACGGTCCGCGACCTGGTGCGGCAGGCGCTGCGGATGCGCCCCGACCGCATCGTTGTCGGCGAGGTGCGCGGCGCCGAAGTGGTCGACCTCCTCGCGGCACTGAACACGGGGCACGACGGCGGCGCGGGCACCGTGCACGCGAACAACCCCGCCGAGGTGCCCGCCCGGCTGGAAGCGCTTGCGGCGCTCGGCGGCCTCGACCGCTACGCGCTGCACAGCCAACTCGCCGCTGCGGTGTTATCTGTAACGGGAATCGCTGTGTGTAAGACAGTGACCGCTGTTGGTTTGAGGGTGCGGAATCAACGAGGAACACAGTGTTATCTGTAACGGT
>JAWQNE010000036.1:0-38686 GCA_033741175.1 Mycolicibacterium sp. 120270
ACCCCAAACCCTACGTCTGGACCAAAACCGCCGACCAAATCCTGGCCAGCATCGGAAACTACTGCACCAGAATTAATGACTCACGACACTAGATCCACTCGCCGTGCCGCATCACCCACGTCACCGCGAGGTCCGCGTCGAGCGCGACCAGGTCAGCCGGCGCTCCTGCGACGAGCTCTCCCCCCGGAAATCCCAGGGCTCGTGCGGGATTGACCGACGCCTGTCGAACGGCGGCCATCAGCGCCTCGTCGCGGGGCAGCCCGCTGTTGGCGACCGCGAACCGGAACTGATGGTCCATCGTCGCGGTGCTGCCCGCGATGGTGTCGGTGTCGGCGACGCGGGCCACCCCGTCGACGACGTCAACGGCGAGCGGTCCGAGCCAGTAGCGGCCGTCGGACATTCCCGCGGCCGCCATCGAGTCCGTGACCAGCGACACCCGGTCCTGTCCCGCGCTGCGCACGACGTGCCGATACAGAGCCGGGTCCACATGCACCCCGTCGGTGATCAATTCCACTGTCACCCTTGGATCTTCGAGCAGTGCGATGACGGGGCCCGGTTCGCGGGTGTTGATCGGCCGCATGGCGTTGAACAGGTGCGTGCCGACCGTCGCACCTGCGTCGATCGCCGCGCCGGTCTGCGCGTACGTCGCCTCGGTGTGGCCGACGGCGGCGACCACGCCCGCATCGACGATCCGCCGGATCGCCGCCAGCGCACCGTCGCGTTCGGGCGCGACGGTGATCATCCGGATCGCACCGCCGCCCGTTTCGAGGGCCCGGTCGATCTCGGCGGGGTCCGGATCGCGCATCAGCGAGGGCTGATGGGCGCCGCACCGCAGCGTGGACAGCCACGGTCCTTCCAGGTGAATCCCGTCGATGACGCCCGCGTGGACGTCGCGGGCCAACGATTCGACCTGTCGCAGCAGGTCCTCGGGTCCCGCGGTGACCAACGACGCGACCATCGTGGTGGTGCCGTGCGCGCGGTGAAACGCCGCGGCGGTGGCCGTCTCGGTGCGGTCGGCGGAGGAGAAGTTCGCGCCTGCGCCGCCGTGCATATGCGTGTCGACGAAACCGGGCACCACCGTCACCGCACCCAGATCGTGCTCGGCGGCCCGCGGTGCCGAACCTGCTCCCGCTGCAGCAACGCGCCCGTCTGCGACGTCAATCCAGCCGGGCCGCAACACTTCTCGACCTGTGAGCACGGTGTCTGCGGTGATCAGCACGGCACTCAGATGCCCTGCCAGTCCGGCTTCGAGCGATACGTCTCGCGGTAGTAGTCGACAAGCTGGAGCCTGCGGGCCGCCGCATCGTCGAGCAGCACCGTGACGTGCGGATGGTGCTGCAGGATGGTCGCGGGCCACAGCGCGCTCACCGCGCCTTCGACGAGCTGGTGCACGGCCTCGGCTTTACTGCGGCCGGTGGCGACCAGGACGATGTGCCTGGCATCCATGATGGTGCCGAGGCCCTGCGTCAGGCAGTGCGTCGGTACCGCATCCAGGTCGCCGCCGAAAAAGCGCGCGTTGTCGAGGCGGGTCTGCCTGGTCAGCGTCTTGATCCGGGTCCGCGATGCCAGCGACGAACCCGGTTCGTTGAACGCGATGTGCCCGTCGGTGCCGATCCCCAGGATCTGCAGATCGACCCCGCCCGCCGCCTGGATCGCGTTTTCGTAGGCCGCGCAGGCGGCAGGGATGTCGGCGGCCAGGCCGTCGGGGCCGTCGACGGCGCCCGGCGCGAAGTCGACGCGTGACACGAACACCTCGTCGATGACGTTGCGGTAGCGCTGCGGGTGGTCGGCGGGCAGACCGACGTATTCGTCGAGGGTGAACCCGCGGGCCTGTTTGAACGAGATCGCCCCCGCTTCACAGCGCGCAACCAACTCGTCGTAGATGGCCAGCGGGGATGATCCGGTCGCCAGCCCGAGCACCGCGGCCGGTTTGCGATGCAGCAGCTCGGTGATCGCCTCCGCTGCCACTGTGCCGATCTCTCGGGCATCGGTCAGGATGACGACTTCCATTACTTGTTCGCAGTGAAAAGGTCTGCGCCGGAGTCGATGTCGGCACCGGCGGTGACCGCGTCCGACGGCACGACGTTATCGGATTCCCGCTCGTCCATCACCACGACGGGGACGATCGGATTGAGCCCCTTGGCCTCGATCGCGGGGACGTCATAGGTGATGATGAGCTGTCCCGCGGTGACCTCGTCGCCCTGCGTGGCGTGTGCGGTGAACCCCTCCCCCTTCAGCGCGACGGTATCGAGGCCCAGGTGCACCAGGACCCCGACGTTGTCGGCGGTCATGACGATGTAGGCGTGCGGCATCAGCTTCAACAGCTTTCCGCTGACCGGCGCGACGGCTTCGACGACTCCGCGCGCAGGGTCGACGGCCGCGCCGTATCCCACCATGCCCGCCGAAAACACCGGGTCGGGCACGTTCTCGAGACGTACTGCCCGCCCCGCGACAGGGGCCTGCACCAGCGTTGTGCTCACGGGTCAAACAATACGAGCCTGCCCGCAACACGGTCTCAAGTTCGTATGTTCTCGTCTAAGCTTCCGCTCAGCCTCGGCGGCGGGGGACGAATGCGGCGACAGAAGGGCGGCCGACCATGAGCGACGCGACGAAATCCCAGGCCAGTCAACAGAAGTCAGGCATGCGGTTCCCCGGGTTCGCGCAGTTGCAGCGGCTGGGCAAGAGCCTCATGCTGCCGATCGCGGTGCTGCCCGCCGCAGGCATCCTGCTGCGCCTGGGCCAACCCGACCTGCTGGGCAGGATCGAATCCCCGGTCATCGGGCCGTTCTTCAAGGCGATGAGCGCGGCGGGCGACGCGCTGTTTTCCAACCTTCCCCTGCTGTTCGCCGTCGGTGTCGCGATCGGTTTCGCGAGGAAGGCCGACGGGTCGACGGCGTTGGCCGCCGTCGTCGGCTACCTGGTCGTCGAGGCGGTGTTCAAGACCATGTCGCCGATCGTGCTCGCCGGTGAGGTGGACAAGGCAGGCGAACAGGCGCAGATCAACTACAGCGTGTTCGCCGGCATCGTGGTCGGTCTGCTCACCGCATATCTGTTTGATCGCTACCACACCATCAAGCTGCCGTCCTACCTCGGCTTCTTCGGCGGCAGACGGTTCGTTCCGATCATCGTGTCGCTGGCGTGTTTGTTCCTGGCGTTCGCGATGAGCTACTTCTATCCGATCTTCGACGCGGGACTGACCGCGCTGGGCGAGTTCATCGGCGGCGCAGGCGCGCTCGGCGCGTTCGTGTACGGCTTCGCCAACCGCATGCTGATTCCGTTCGGCCTGCACCACATCCCGAACTCCTACATCTGGTTCCTGTACGGCGACTATCAGCCGCCCGGCGGCCAGGCCGTCACCGGCGAGCTGACCCGCTTCGCCGCAGGCGACCCCACCGCAGGCCTTCTGACCTCGGGCTTCTACCCCGTGCTGATGTTCGGTCTGCCCGCCGCGGCGCTGGCGATGATCCACGTGGCGAACAAGAAGCAGCGCAAGGTCGCGGTCGGCATCCTCGCCGCGGCGGCGTTGACGGCGTTCCTGACCGGTGTCACCGAACCGCTCGAGTTCGCGTTCATGTTCGTCGCCTTCCCGCTGTACATCATTCACGCGGTGCTGACCGGGTTGTCGCTGGCGATCGCCTATCTGCTCGACGTCCACCTCGGCTTCTCGTTCTCCGCGGGGCTCATCGACCTGCTCCTGTACGGCACCGCGCCTGCCGCCAAGAACATCCCGCTGCTGATCGGCATGGGCGTGGTGTTCTTCGTCGTCTACTACCTGCTGTTCCGGTTCGCGATCACGAGGTGGAACCTGCGCACCCCCGGCCGCGAACCCGAAGGCGAATTCGAGGCCGAGGAAGCCGCCAACCTCGGCGAGGGCGCCGAATCCGCCACCGCGGTGACGGCGAGCGGCGCGAGCGCGGGGGCCACGACGATGGCGGCGCCGGTGGCGAAGGAGAGCAAGGCCGAGAACGTCATCGCGGCCTTCGGCGGCCGGGACAACCTCGTCAACGTGGATGCGTGTATCACCCGGCTTCGCGTCGAGGTCAACGACAAGGACAAGGTCGACCAGGCGCGGTTGAAGAGCCTCGGCGCAGCGGGTGTGGTCGAGGTCGGCAACAGCGTTCAGGCGGTGTTCGGCACCGACGCCGAAGCGCTGAAGAACGACATCAACGACATTCTCTAGACGTCGCAGCCGGGCGCGAGCTCAGGTCAGCGGGCCTGCGAACAACTCCAGCTGGATGTTGTCGGGATCGCGGAAGACCAGTGTCGCGTAGGGAAACGGCTCGTTGCCGGTCCGAATGCCGGAGTGCTCGATGCCCAGCTCATCGAGCCACGCCGCCCACGCCTCGAGTTCGGCCATGCCCGCCACGTTGAAGCCGACATGGTCCAGACCGGTCTGCGCCTCGTCGAACGGCGCGCCGTTGTTGCCGGTGTTGGTGTGCAGACCGATGGCCAACCCGGAATTCGGCTCGAGGAGCAGCACCCCGTAGCCGGTCTCCTCCCGTTCGTAGTGCGGAAACGTCATCGGCACTCGTTGCGCTCGGAACACCCGCTGGTACCACTCGACGCTGGGTTCGATGTCGCGCACGGTCACGGATACATGGTTGATCCCAGTAATCGCTGGGGCGGCTGCGTCGGTCACGTGCAAGATGGTGCCATGACCAACGACTCGGCCGCCGGGATCCGCCAAGAGCGCCGCGACTGGATGGCCAATCACCTCGACGTCTACCTCGCATCGGGTGGCGCGCAGGGCCACATCATGGACATCCGCGAGATCGGTGGCCACCGATTCACCACGCACTGCCTGATCAAGGTGCGGGGCCGCAAGTCGGGAAAGATGCGCATCGTGCCGCTCATCTACGGCGATATCGGCGGCGAGATCGTCATCGTCGCCTCCAAAGGCGGCGCCGATCAGCATCCGGACTGGTACTTCAACCTTCGCGCCGGCGACCACGTCGACGTACAGATCGCCACCCAGGCCTTCCGCGCGACCTGGCGTGAGCCCGAAGATGAAGAGCGGCACCGTATTTGGGACTTCATGGTGTCGGTGTACCCGCCGTATCTCAGCTACCAGCGGTCGACGACGCGGCATATCCCGGTCATCGTTCTCGAGCCCGTCGACGAGATCGACGTGTTCACCGCAGCCGACCTGCAACAGGCCTAGCCGCTGGGGCGGGTGCCCGACACCAGAAAGCCGGTGTAGGAGGTGAAGAACCGTCCCGCCGCATCGGCGACACGCAACTCGCTTCGCCAGCGCTCGGCGTCATCGGGATCGATCTTCCCCGCGCCGACGAGACCGTCAGCGGTGGCGAAGAAACTGAAGACCTGATCGGCGACCTCCAGGTCGTTGCAGACAAGGGTCTTCGGATGCGGTTCGACGTCGATAAGGCCTGCATCGAGGAACAGCGCGCGCATCTGTCGCCCGATCCAGCCGGACGGAAACCGGTCGCACCACGCGTTGAGGATGGTCCGGGTCAACGTGCGATCCTTCGAGTCGATCGTCAGCGTCTCCCAATCGTTGTCGAACGCGACGAGCACCCCGCCGGGACGCAGCACCCGGGCCATCTCACCGATTGCCGCCGCTGGATCGGCGATGTGCTGAAGAACCCGGTCGATACGGCAACCGTCGAAACTCGCGTCGGCATAAGGCAATCGAGTCGCGTCGGCGACCTCGAAGGTCAAACCTGGGACATCGTGGCGCTTGCGAGCCTCATCGACCATCGCCTGGCTGCCGTCGACCGCGACCACCGACCCGCCGGGCGCGACACGCGCCGCGAGCGCCGCCGCATCGTCTCCGAGTCCGCACCCGACCTCTAGAACCGTGGCACCCGGTAGCGCGGCGAGCAGGTCGTAGCTTTCGCGTTTGCACTCGGCGAAGAACGGCAGCGAGTCGATCAGCGTTAGGCAGCGGGCGAACACCTCGAAATCCGAGGCGCGGTCCACGCTTTAAAAACCTGAAGCCAGGTCGTCGGCCACGGTCTCAACGATAGGGTCACGGCGCCGGATCGGTCAGGTAATGCGTCAGAACGGGTTTGAGCCACGCGGCCAGAGCCTGCTCATCCATGTCGACGATCGGCGGGATGCCGATGATGTAGCGCGCGACGGCGACGCCCAGCAGTTGGGCGCCGATGAGCGCAGCCCGCTCGGCGGGCCGGTCGATCGCGACGTCGGCCAGCGCGGGCGCGACCTGCCTTGCGAAGACGTCGAGCAATGCGTCGGCTGCCGTCTGGCTCGACGACGCCGCGCGCAGCAGCGGAAGGAACGGGCCGTCGGGACCCCACACCTGGACAAAGAGAGGTAGTAGTACGTCGGCGACGTCCTCCGGCGCCACCCCGGAGAGGTTCGGCGGCGAGATGTCCAGCCGCGACACGGCGGCGAACAACCCGTCCTTGTTTCCGAAGTAGTGCATCACCAGTGCCGGGTCGACGCCCGCTGCCGAGGCGACGGACCGGATCGTCGTCTTCTCGAAGCCGCTCTGACCGAACTGCATCCGCGCGGCGGCCAAGATGGCGGCCTTGGTGGCGGCCGGGTCCCGCGTCCTCGAAGCCATGTGGCCAGTGTATTCAACAACTGTTGACAAGTCTCGCAGCGAGGCCTAACGTCAGTTCAACAAGCGTTGAACTCATAGGAGAAGCAGATGTCCGTCACCGCTATCCAGATCGGCCTGCACCCCGACGCCGTCGACTACGAATCGGCCGACTTCGCCCAGTTCACAGGCCTGACGAGGGAAGGTCTGACCCAGGCCAACGCCGACAATGTGGCCGGTCTGCGGGCGGCAGGCTACGAGGTCGACAACTGCCTCATCCCCACCGGCGAGGCGGGCGCGGAGAAAGCGCGCACCTGGCTGTCCGCCAAGCGTTACGACGCCGTGCTCATTGGTGCGGGGGTACGCCTGGTCGCGAGCAACACCCTGTTGTTCGAGGCGATCGTGAACGCCGCGCACGCCGCCAATCCCGGTTGCCGGTTCGTGTTCAACTACTCGGCGACCTCGACACCCGACGACATCCGTCGGTGGTATCCCGATCCCGCCGATGCGACACCGGCGGTGTGACCATGACCGACATGGACGTCGTGGTGGTCGGCGCCGGGCCCGCAGGCTTGACCGCAGCGGGCGACCTGGCGCGCAGCGGCCGCTCGGTGGTGGTACTCGAGCGCTGGCCTGCGATGAACCCGTCGAGCCGCGCGTTCGCGACGATGGCCAGGACCCTGGAGGTGCTCGATGCCCGCGGGTTGGCTGACGACGTTCTCGCCCGTGCACACAGGGCATCCGGTGTGTCCATCTTCGCCGGTGCGCGGATCGACCTGACCCACCTGCGCTCGGCGTATCCGTTCGTCGCGGTGACGCCGCAGACCAACGTGGACAGAGCACTCGCCGAGTACGCCGAGATGCAGGGCGCGGTGATCTTGCGTGGACTCGAAGTCGTTGCGCTGGAGCAGGATACCGATGGCGTCTCGGTCACCGCGCGGCCGAAGGACGACGACGATCCGCGGCATACACGCACATGGCGGGCGGCCTATGCGATCGGTGCCGACGGCGCGCACAGCACCGTGCGCGAGCTGCTCGGCGCGGAATTTTCAGGTAAGACGATCCTGTCGTCGTTGGTGCTGGCCGATGTGAAGCTTGCCGACGGGCCGACGGGTGGCGAGCTGACGCTCGGCAGCACTCGCGACGTGATCGGGTTTCTGGCGCCCTACGACCGGGCGGACTCCGACGGCGCGTGGTATCGGGCAATGGTGTGGGATCGCAAGCATCAGGTCCCGGACACCGAATCTGCCTCCCCCGCAGAGGTTGTCGATGTCCTCACCCGGGTGGTGGGACGCGATCTCGGGGTCCGTGAGGTCGGTTGGCTGTCGCGATTTCACTGCGACGAACGCCAGGTCTCCCAATACCGGTACGGCCGTGTGTTTCTCGCAGGCGATGCCGCACATGTGCATTCGCCGATGGGCGGGCAGGGCATGAACACCGGCATTCAGGATGCCGCCAACCTCGCGTGGAAGATCGAGGCGGTTCTCGGTGGCGCTCCCGACGAGGTGCTCGACACCTACCACAGCGAACGCCATCCCATCGGAAAGCGGGTGCTGCTCCAGTCCGGGATGATGGCCCGCGGTGTCACCCTGCATCCGCGTATAGCCCGCGCCGCCCGAAACTTTTTCGCGCCGAGGCTACTTCGGCGGCCGCGCGTGCGGGATGCGGTGGCCGGCAGCTTCGCGGGCACCGAACTGCGCTACCCGCGTCGGCGCGGCGAGCACCGTCTGGTCGGCACGAGGGCGACCGAGATCCCGCTGCGGGAAGGACGATTGACGCATCTGCAGCGATATGCGGGCTTCGTTCTCATCCGCGAGCGCGGCGCGGACGCGGTCGACGTCGACGGAGTCGTCGAGGCCGAGCGCAGCGACGCGGGGCCGGCCGTTCTGGCCCGACCCGACGGCTACATCGCGTGGGCGGGCCGGTCGTCCGAACGCACGCCGCTGACGTCGGCGCTGAGCCGCTGGGTCGGAGTCAGTCCTCGGGCAGGAGCTTCGCGGCCAGAGCGGCTGCGATGACCACGAGCGCCACGATGGTCGCAGCCACCGCACCCCACCCGCGGACGTCGTAGGCGACCCCGCCGAACCAGCCGAGCACACTCGAACCGGCGTAGTAGAAGAGGTTGTACAGCGACGAGGCCTGCGCCCTGCCGATCGGGGCCGACCGCCCGGTCCAGCCCGACGCGATCGAGTGGGCGCCGAAGAAGCCCGCCGTGGCGATCAGCAGACCCGCGAGGACGACGAACAGGTCGTCGCTCATGGTGATTGCCACCCCGGCGGCCATGATCGCGGCGGAGACGATGAGCACGCGCTTGCGGCCGAACCGCGTCGCCTCCGCACCGGCGCGGGCCGACGCCCACGTCCCGGCCAGATAGGCCACGAAAACCAGGCTGACGACGAACGGGGACAGGGAGAAGGGTGCTGCGGTGAGCCGGAAGCCGAGGAAGTTGTACAGCGCCACGAACCCGCCCATCAGCAGGAAGCCCTGCGCGAAGAGTGCGAGCTGGCGCGGCGAGCGGAGGTTGGCGGCCAGCCGGTGCACGAGGCTTCCTTCTGGGTTGGTGCCCGACTGCCTCGACGGGACGAAGCCCTGCGGTTGCGGGGCCAGCTTGACGAAGCCGAATGCGGCGAGGCAGCAGACCGCGGCGACGGTGAAGACACCCATCCGCCATCCGGCGATCTCGGCGACGGGGCTGGACACGATCCGGCCGAGCAGGCCGCCGATGGTGGTGCCAGCGACGAACGTGCCCGCCGCCCGTGCCGCGTGGACGGGATCGATCTCCTCGGTGAGGTAGGCGATGGCGATCGCGGGCACACCGCCGATGAGCAGGCCTTCGAGGAACCGCCCCGCGAGCAGAAGTTGGTAGGTGGGCGCGAACGGGACGAGCAGCGCGACCACGGCGGCGATCGTGACCGACATCGTGATCGCCCGGACCCGGCCGATGCGGTCGGCGATCGTGGACCACGGGATGACGCCGAGGGCCAGGCCGATCGTGGCGGCCGAAATCGTCAGCGCCGCCGACGCCGCCCCGATGTGCAGGTCCGCCGAGATCAACGGCAGCACGGCCTGGGGTGAGTAGAGCTGAGCGAAGGTCGCGACCCCCGCGCAGAAGAGCGCGGCGAGAAGCCGCCGATATGCGGCCGTGCCGCGGCTGTGCCCGGCCCACACCTGCGGAGAGGTCTGCTGAATCGTCATGGACCACGACGCTAGGAGACCTGCGTTAATGTGTCCAATGCATAGTTACAGTGAACTTCATGCGTGTGACGCATCATTGCTGAGGAAGGCGGCGAACCGCTTCGCCGGCGGTGACAGAGCTCTCGCCTTGTCCCACGCCAGGCCGACCTCGCGTTTGGCGCCCTCGTTGGACAGCGGAAGGTGGACGGTCCTGGAGCGACCGCCGTCGCGCGGAACCGGGATGACGGCGACACCGAAACCGGCCGCGACGAGCCCCTCAACCGCCGGGATCTCGGTCGCCTCGAACACGATGTCGGGCTTGAGGCCGTCCTCGGCAAGCAACTGGTCGGTGAGCTGACGCAGCCCCGCGGTCTCGGCCAGCGCGATGAACGGCTCCCCCTTCGCGGCCGACAACCGCAATCGGGACCGGCCTGTGAGCCGGTGCCCGTGCGGCACCGCCAAACACAGTTGGTCGACATACAGTCGGCGCCAGCCGAATTCAGGAGCATCCGGACGCGGTGCGGTGATCGCGATGTCGACCTGGCCGTCGAGTACGCGTTGCGTGATCTCCTGGGCCGGCCCCTGGAAAAGGTCGAAGCCGATCGCGGGCGCGGACTCGCGGAACCGCCGCAGTTGTTCGGGCACATACCAACTCGCAAGGGAGTGCAGGAATGCGAGCCGAACCCGGCCGGTGTCCGGGTCGCGCAGCGCGGCGATGCGATCGCGCGCCGACGTCATCTCGGCCAGACTGCGCCGCGCGTGCTCGAGCATGATCTGCCCGTACGGGTTCAGCCGAAGCCGTCGGTTGACCCGGTCGAACAGCGGCGCGCCCGCTTCGCGTTCGAACCGGGCAAGGGCGCGGGACAAGGTCGGCTGGCTCACCGCCAGCTCGGCGGCGGCATCGGTGACGTGTTCCGTCTCCGCGAGCACCACGAACCACCGCAGTTCGGTGAGGTTCACTCGTCGACCTTAACTACCGACCGCGGTCAGAACACGGTCTTGGCCGTCGGGCAAGATCGTCCGGATGGGCGGATTGACCGACCTCGAACACACCATCCAGCAGGCGCTCGACAGCCTGCTGGAATCCCTGCACCCGGAATCGCTGGGCGACGACCGTTTCCGCGTGCACAGCGAGGCGAACCGGTTCGGCCGCGTGTTCGGCGGTCAGATGATCGCGCAGGCCATGAAGGCGGCCGCCATCACGGTCGGCGACAAGCCGCCGCATTCGCTGCACGCCTACTTCGTGCAGTCGGGCGACCCCGATCATCCGCTCGACGTGGTGGTCGACAGGGTCCGCGACGGGCGCTCGATGTCCGCGCGGCGCGTCACCGTGGAGCAGGCCGGGGACACCCTGCTGATCGCCATGGTGTCGTTCCACGACAACGCGACCGAACCGGAGTTCGCCGAACGCGCACCCCAAGGCGTCGACCCCGACGAGTTGCCGCGCCTGCAGGACTTCGTCGAAGGCGCCCCGCCGGACTTGATCGAGCGGGCCCGAACGTGGATCAGCAGGCCGCCGCCACTGGACATGCGCATCGCCGAGCCGACGTGTTTCTTCGGCGGGCCCCGCGCCAGCGGCCCGCGGTCACACTGGATGCGGTTGCCGCGCAACGTCGGTGACGATCCCGTGCTGCACAGCGTGCTGCTGGCGTACGCCAGCGACTATCTGCTTCTCGACATCGCACTGCGCGGGCACCCCGAACCCGTCAGCGTGGAGTCGACGACGGCGTTCAGCCTGGACCACTCTTTCTGGCTGCACCGGCCGGTGCGGTTCGAGCGCTGGCACAGCCACACCGCGGAACTGGTCGCGGTGACGGGTCACCGCGGCCTGGTGCGGGGCTGCGTGCACGACATCGACGGCCACCTGGTGGCCAGCACGACGCAGGAGGTGCTCATCCGTGGTGACGGCTACCGCGCGCCGTAAACCATGTGCAGTGCCGCGCGATGACTGAACAGCATCGACGCGCCGATCGGGTTGCCGCCGCCCGGGTACGTCGTACCGGAGACCGCGGCCATCGTGTTACCCGCGGCGTACAGCCCGGGAATCGGATCGCCGTCGATGTTCAGCACCCGCGCGTCGACGTCGGTGCGCAACCCGCCCTTCGTCCCGAGGTCGGATAGCCCGAACGCGGCCGCGCGGTAGGGCGGGGTGTCGATGGGCACCAACGGCGACCCGCCGCCGGTGAACGCACGATCGAACGCGTCCCTGCCGCGGCCGAAATCCCTGTCGTCGTCGTTGGCGGCGAACTCGTTGAAGCGGCGCACGGTCTCTTCGAGATTGTCTGCGGGAACGCCGATCTGATCGGCAAGATCGGCGATCGTATCGGCTTGGCACCACAGCCCGGCCGACACGTAGTGACCCGTCGGCGAGAACGACACGTTGGTCGCCATCACCGGCGGCTGCTCGCCCGCGCGGCTGTCGTAGACCATCCAGTAGCGCGGGCCGACGGTGCCTTCGGCCATCGCGCGGATGATCTCCCGGCCCGCCCTGTCGTAGGCGGCGGACTCGTTGACGAACCGGCGGCCTGTGCGGTCGACGAAGATCCCGCCGGTGAAGCACAGCGCGAACGCGGCCCTGCCGTCCGGGTGGACGAGTCCCGGCGACCACCACGCCTGGTCCATCAGATCGGTGGCGGCGCCGATCAGCATCGCCGCGCGGTGCGCCGACCCGAGGTTGCCTGGCGCGCCCATGGTGTCCATCGCCGCACCCGGAACGCCGAACTTGGCGCGCATCGCATCGTTGCGCTCGAACCCGCCCGCGGCGAGCAGCACCCCGCGACGGGTCCGGATCACCCGCCGAACGCCGTCGGTCTCCACCCCGGCGCCGGCGACGCGTCCGTCGTGCACGATCAACTCGACCAGGCTGGTGTTCAGATGCGCGGTGACGGCCGGGTTGTCTGCCATCGCCGAGAGGAAGCGGCCGATCACCGCCCGACCGCCGGTGAGCAGATCGGGCTGCGGCGCGCCGAGACGTTCGTGGTCCAGCGGGCCGCGAACCAGGCCACGGAAGCGGCCGAGCCGGTCGTCGGGCACGGCCCGAGAGACGATGTGGCGCATGCCGTCGTTCCGCGCGCCGGGCACCGCGCTGTAGTAGTCCGGCCAGGGCAGCACCTTGAAGGCGAAGTGGTCGTCGGCCTCGAGGTATTCGATCAGGGCCGCGCCGCCGCGCACGTAGGTCTCCTGAAGCTCGGCAGGCGTGCGGTCGCCGACCACGGCGCGGTAATAGCGCAGCGCGTCCTCGATGGTATCGTCGCTGCCCGCGCGAACGAGCACCGGATTGCACGGATACCACATCCCGCCGCCACCGGAATAGGCGAACGTGCCGCCGAAGCGGTCGGTGGCCTCGACCAGCGCGACCGAAAGTCCTTCGCGCGCAGCGGTGTACGCGCCGACGATTCCGCCACCGGAACCGGCGACGAGGACGTCGACGGTTTCCTCCGGCGCGCTCACAGGTTCCTCGACCGGTTGACGAAGCGGCCCTCGCGCGGCGAGAACAACCATCCGCCACCGGCTTTCGTCCCGCCGTCGACGGGGATGTTGTGCCCGGTGACGAACGCCGACTGGTCGGACGCCAGAAACAGCGCGACGCGGGCCTGGTCCTCGGGCCAGCCGACCCGACCGACCAGCGCCCATGACGCCCACAGCTCGGCGACGTCCTCATAACCGGTCAGATAGTCGACCTGTGGCGTTTGGGCCAGGTCGGTGCCGATGCCGTTCACGCGAATGCCGTGCCTCCCGAGATCGACTGCCAGACAGGTGGTGAAGTGCGCTGCGGCCGCCTTCATCGCGCCGTAGACCGGGTCCTTGGGGTATCCGCGCATGCCTTCGACCGAGTGCACGGTGACGATGCTGCCGCGGTGCGCATCGATCATCGAGGGCACGAACGCCCTCGTGACGGCGAAGATATGCCGCAGGTTGATGTCGTACATCCGCTGCCACGAGTCCGGGGTCGACTTGCGGAAGGGCACCAGCGGCCGGTAGTCGCCGACGTTGTTCACCAGCACGTCGACGCTGCCGTGTTCGGTCAGCACGGCGTCCGCCAGCCGCGCGACGTCGTCGTCGGCGGTCACGTCGGTGACATGGCTGCGGATTCGTCCGCCGGCGCCCGAAACCTCGTCGCGGATCGAGTCGGCGAGTTCGGGATCGATCTCGGCGGCCTCGACGATCGCGCCGTGTTGAGCGAACAGCCGCGCGATGCCCGCCCCGATGCCCGCGCCCGCGCCGGTGATCACCGCGACCCGCCCGTCGAGTAGCCGGTTCCAATCGCCGATCGGCGGGACGCCTTCGTCACCGGTCATAGCGACGGACCCTACGCGGCGTACGGAAGAATCGCGGCTGACATGACCGACACCGACGGCGTTCCCGCCATCTCCCGACGGGGCCACATCCTGCGGCTCGCCGCGTTCGCGGCCTTCCTGGCGGCGCTGTTCTATCTGGTTGCGGTGACCCGGGTGGTCGACGTCGAGGACATCCGCCGCACGGTCGCCGCAACCGGCCCCCTCGCCCCGCTGACCTACGTCGTGATCTCGGCGGCGCTCGGCGCGATCTTCGTGCCCGGCCCGATCCTGGCCGCTGGTAGCGGGGTCCTGTTCGGACCTGTGCTCGGGCTGTTCGTCACCCTCGGTGCGACCGTCGGGACGGCGATGATCACGAGCCTGATCGGCAGGCGTGCGGGCAGGCAGAGCGCACGCGCGCTGCTCGGATTCGAGCGCGCCGACCGTTTCGACGCGCTCATCCACCGGCGCGGGCTGTGGGCCGTGGTCGGTCAACGGTTCATCCCCGGTGTGTCGGATGCGCTCGCCTCCTACGCCTTCGGTGCGTTCGGGGTTCCGCTGTGGCAGATGGCTGTCGGCGCGTTCATCGGCTCGGCGCCGCGAGCGTTCGTCTACACGGCGTTGGGCGCGTCGATCGGCGATCTGTCCTCGCCCCTGGCCTACGCCGCCGTCGCGATCTGGTGTGTGACCGCGGTCATCGGCGCCTTCGCGACCCACCGCGGCTACCGCCATTGGCGTGGGCGTCGTCACGGGTCCACCGAGGGACCAGGTACTGTCCCACAAACAAAGGGTGACCTAACAGCCGAGAGCGAGGGGCAATAACGCATGGACGGTCGACCGATGTACGCCGCGGGTCTGCGCCTCCTGGTGGTCGGCGCCTCTTCGGGCATCGGCCACGCCGTCGCCGAGGCCGCCGCGGGCGTCGGCGCCAAGGTGGCCGTCGCGGCGCGGCGGATGGATCTGCTGACGAAGCTGGCCGACGCCATCGGCGGCACCGCGTTCGAATTGGACGTCGAGGACTCGTCGGCGATCAACCGCGTCGTGGCCGAGGCGGCCGAAGCACTCGGCGGCCTCGACGCCGTGGTGTTCACCAGCACCGTCGTGCCGTTCGCCCACATCGAGGACACCGACGTGACGACATGGGTGCACGCGTTCTCCGTCAACGCCGTCGGCGCCAACAACGTGCTGCGGGCCGCGCTACCGCACCTGTCAGAAAACGGCGTGGTGCTGATCGCCTCCAGCCACGACGTCGGCCGCCCGCGCGCGGGCGTATCGGCCTACAGCGCGAGCAAGGCGGCGCTCGACGAGATCCTGCACTCGTGGCGCAGCGAGCACCCCGAACTGTCGATCGTGCGGGTCGGCATCGGCCCGACCGCCGACACCGAGATCCTCCGCGGCGCTGACCGCGACCTGCTTTCCTTGCTCTTCCGCTCGTGGGTCGAGCACGGCCAGCTGCCTGCGCAGATGTCGGCGCTCGAGGACGTCGCCAACACGCTGGTGTCGCTGGTCATCACCGCCCACGAGAACCCAAGCGTGGTGACCGAGATCGTGCAGCTCTCGCCGCGCATTCGGCCCACGCCGACGTCAGGGTAGGTCGGCGACGGCCTCCTTCAGATGGGCCAGCGCGCGAGCGCCGTCGTCGGTGACGAACACAAGGTCGGCAACCGGCACGGGCAGAAAGCCCTCGTTCTCCATCCGCTGAAGCTGCATCGTCAACCCGTCGTAGAAACCCTCGGTGTTGAGCAGGACCACCGGCTTGTTGTGGAGGCCGTGTTTGCGTTGCTCCAAGATCTCGGTCGCCTCGTCCAATGTGCCGAGCCCACCGGCCATGACGACGATCGCGTCGGCACGGTCCAGCAGGAGCGCCTTGCGTTCGGCGAGATCCTGCGCAACCAACATTTCGTCCGCGCCATTTCGCGCGTGCCTGCGAAGGAATTGGACCGAGATGCCCTCGAGTCGGCCGCCCGCTGCCTGGACGCCGTCGGCGACGACCTTCATCAGACCGGTGTCGGACCCACCCCACACCAGGGTGTGACCGCCTGCGCCGATGAGTTCGCCGAATTCACGGGCCGGCCGCGTATAGCGCTCGTCGAGGTCGGCCGCGGATAGGAATACGCAGATTCTCATCAGGCCGCTGCGCTGTCGACGATCGTGAAGATTCCCGGAGGCGCGTCGACCGCCTTCATGGTCCGCGAGACGGCGGTATCGATGTGCACATGTGGCCCATCGGGTCGCGACTGTTCAAAGTAGGTTCCCGGTCCGTAGAGCAGACCGTATCGAAGGACGACTCCGTTCACCGCGAGCACGGCTCGCTCCAGCGCCGCGACGGCCGCAGCCTCCGCGCCCGGTTGCATTGTCCACGCGACGCTTTGGGCGACGACCTTGACGTAGCCCAAACCCCTTGTCGCATCGAGCAGATTGCGCGTGCCCTCCAGCCGAATGCGGGCATTCGCCGTCGAATCCACAGGCAGGTCTGCCAGATCATCGGGGAGGTCCGTCAGCTGGTGAAGCATGACGTCGGGGCCGAATGAAAGAACGACGCTCCCCAGGGCTGATCGGTCGAACACATCGCACACAATCGGTTCCGCGCCAACGGCGGCAAGCGCATCGACCTTGTCCGGCGACCTCGTCATCGCACCCACCGTATGACCGGCTTCCACCAGCAGTGGCACCAGGCGGCTACCGATAACGCCGGTCGCCCCGGCGAAGAAGATGCGATGGCGTCGGGAAGTCGTCGGTGTCCGCCCAGCACTCATGGCAGACAGCCGTACGGATGGAACTCGGCGGCGACGAGCGCCGAAACTGCTGGCGCGACAGCCGATCTGAGTCGCATGGTCCGTCTCCATCCCTGCAGGTCCGAGCGGACCGAGTCGTCTACACCGTCCAATCTATGCCTCATTGGCATACAGAACCGGTCCAATTTGACGTGGATTAGCTGGTCCAATTTTGGCAAACAACCGCCCGGCCAGGCAGAAGGTAGGAGGGACCCTCTCACCCTCTGAGTTCATCAGACTCTACTCAGGAATAAGCAGGCCTAGGACCACCTTGTTCTCATCGAGTACCCACGGGTGAGAGGTGAACGAAATGACGGTCGTACGAGCAGCAGCAGTGCAGATGAGCCCGGTGCTTTACAGCAGGGAGGGCACCGTGCAGAAAGTCGTCGACAAGATCGCCGAACTGGGTCGCCACCACGTCGAGTTCGCGACGTTTCCGGAAACGATCGTGCCGTACTACCCCTACTTCTCTTTCGTACAAAGGCCTTTCGAGCTCGGTACGGAACAGCTGAGGTTGATCGACCAGGCGGTGACAATACCGTCACCCGCAATCGACGCCATCTCCGAAGCTGCCAGGCAAGCGGGAACCGTAGTGTCCGTCGGCGTAAACGAACGCGACGGTGGAACGCTGTTCAACACGCAATTGCTCTTCGATGCCGACGGCACGCTCTTACAGCGCCGCCGAAAGATCCTGCCGACCTTCCACGAACGGATGGTGTGGGGGCGCGGTGACGCGTCCGGTTTGGTCGCCGTCGACAGCGCTGTCGGCCGCGTGGGTCAATTGGCATGCTGGGAGCACTACTATCCGCTGGCACGCTACGCGTTGATCGCAGACGGAGAACAGATTCACTCGGCCATGTGGCCCGGTTCGTTCGGCGGGCCCCTCTTCGCGGAACAGATCGAGACCAGCATCCGCAACCACGCACTCGAGTCAGGCAGCTTCGTCGTCAATGCCACCGGCTGGCTGGATCCGGACCAGCAGGCGCAGATCATGGCGGACACAGGGACTCCGGTCGGCCCGATCTCGGGCGGTAGTTTCACCGCGATAGTCTCGCCGCACGGCGAATTACTCGGCGTGCCACTGCGTTCCGGCGAAGGAGTCATCATCGCCGATCTCGACTTCTCGCTCATCGACCAGCGTAGGTCGAAGATGGATGCTCGCGGACACTACAGCAGGCCCGAAATGCTCAGCCTCCTGATCGACCGCACACCGGCCGCCCATGTCCACGGCCGAGTGGAGAACGCCGAGGTGGATCATGTCAACGCCTGAGCCACGACGAGTCCCGTTCGACGGCGTACGCGTGGTCTACGACAGCATCAAGACCTACGACGAACTGGTCGCCGCGCTGCTGGCCGACATCGGCCACGAGCCTGTGCCGATCGACGACATCGGGCACCAGTTCGACAACTGGGATTCCTACGAGCGCAAGGTGGCCTCTCACGTAGGGCCGAGCGGCTTCATGTTGTTCGCGGTCCTGGACCACGGCGCCTGGCTCAAGCTGGCAGGCATCCACAGGAAGGTGCTGCGGGTGCTGCTCGGCAACCCGCTGATCGCGATCACGATGCTGCGCCACGACGTGACCGCGGGACTGTTTGCGCCAGTGGAGGTTCTGATCACCGAGGAGGACGACGGCACAAGCGCGCTCACCTATGTGGTGCCCTCGTCGCTGATGGTCGTCGAACCCAACGAACCGCTTCGCGCCGCCGCCGTGGAGTTGGACGCCAAGCTCGCCGCGCTGGCGACGAAGGTGACGGCCGCTTAGCTGGTCGCTTCGACCGGAGCGACCTCGGTGAGCCCGCTGATCCGCAGCACCGGCATGAGGATCGGGTTGGCGATCACGCGCAACCGGTCCGCGTTGGCGAACAGTACGTTGATGGCGCCGCTGTCGAGGTACTGCACACCGCTGAGATCGACGACCAGCTCCGAGCCGTCGGTTTCCGCCGACGAAAGCGCGCCGGCGAAGTCGCTGATATTGCTCAGGTCGATCTCCCCCGTCGCGGTCAGCACGCGGGTGCCATCGCGTTCGGAGGTCTCGATGCTCAGCGGGGTGGCCGTCATCACGCGATCTTCGTGTACATGTGAACCGTGGTGCCGGTGGCACGCGGTTGAATTGTGACATCTTGCATCAGCGCGCGCATGAGCGCGATTCCGCGCCCGCGATGCGCGGCCTTCACCGGTGGCTTCCACGAGCCCGCGTCGACGATCGTGACGTGCACCCGGTCGGCGAGTGCGATGGCACGCAGGCGGATGCTGCCTCCCGTCGGCTGCCGATGTCCGTGTTCGATCGCGTTGGCGAGCGCCTCGCCGGTGGCGATGAGCACCTTCAATGTCTGATCGGCATCCATCCCGGCCCGTGTCAGCCAGCCTTTCAGCTCAGCCCGTATCGGTGCGAGATGGCTTGCCTCGGGCGGGAATTCGACCTCCAGCGGGGCCGGCTGCCGGTACAGCAGGACCGCGACGTCGTCCTGGTAGCCGCCACTGGGCGTCAGCCCGGACATCACATGCATGGCGAGGTCGTCGAGCGGACTGTCGCGGTTCTCCTGCACGAGATCCGCGGCGCGGGCGATACCGGCGTCCAACGATTCGCGGCGGCGCTCGACGAGGCCGTCGGTGTAGAGCAGCAGGGTGGCGCGCGGCGGCAACGTGTCGCGATGCTCGGGCCTCGACCCGTTCACCGACACCCCCAGCGGCGTGGCCCGCGCCGCGTCGAGCAGCTTCGTGGTGCCGTCGGAGAGAACCACGATCGGCGGCGGATGACCCGCGCTGGAGTACACCAGCTCACCGGTGTCGGGGCGCAGCACCGCGCAGAACGCGGTCGTGCAGCGCGCGCCGGGCAGCCGGGTGGCGAACTGGTCCATCGCCACCAGCGCCGCACTCGGGCTCGGTGTCTCGAGAAGCAATGCCCGACAGGCACTTCGGAGCTGACCCATCACCGTGGCCGCGGCCAGCCCGTGGCCGACGCAGTCGCCGACGATGAGCGCGATGCGGCCATCGTCGAGGTCGACGACGTCGTACCAGTCGCCGCCGACCTGAAGCGGACGGGTCGCGGGCTGATAACGCACCGCGAACCCGCTCGGCAGATTGGCCGGGCCGAGGATGGCGTTCTGCAACGCCAGCGCCGTTTCCCGCTGCTGATCGAGTTGATGCACGCGCTGAAGCCCTTGGCCCAGCCGGCCCGCGAGCACGGTGAGCAGCATGTGGTCCTCGGCGGTGAACGGCCGCCGCTCGGCGAGTTCGATGTGCAGCACGAGGACTCCGCGCGGGTGCTGCAGCGCAATGCCGCCCATACCGGCCTGCGTGGTGTCAGGGGTGAGCAGATCGCCTTCCCCCAGCGACCTGATCATCTGCCGGGTCTGCAGCGGCAGAAGCGACCAGTGCGCAGGCTCACCGACGCACATGAACTGCGGCGCACCGGTTTCGGCGCTGTCGGTCGGCAATGTGACTGCGCAGACGCGGTGTGCCCGCCAGAGCTTGCGCAGCTCCTCGGCCGCGGCGCGCACCCCGTCGTCGAGGCTGTCGGCCTGGGCCAATTGTTGGTTGAGCGAGGCCAGCGCGCTTTCGCGTTGCACGGTGTAGTGCTCGGCGGTGACGTCTCGGAACGTGCCGACCGTGACGCGTCGACCCGACTCCGGGTCCTCGGCGTGGTTGAAGCTCACGGTCACCCAAAGCCGGTGTCCGTCGCGGTGATTCACCGGAAGCGTGAAAGTGCCGTGCTGTGCGGTGAGAAATTCGTCGAACGCCGACTCGACCTGTCGGTAGGACTCGGGATCAGTCTCGGGTGACGGCCACCATGCGTACGGCGGCTGATAGGGCAGCCCCTCGGGGCCGTAACCCAGGATCTCGGTGAACGCCGCGTTGATCTCGAAGATCGCGCCGGACTCGTCGCAGACGAAGAACGCTTCCTGGAGAGAGTCGACGAGCGCCGTCCGCCAGCGCGCGTGGTGGCTGCGCAGCCGCGCCAGTTGAATGTTGGCGCGTACGCGGGCAAGAAGTTCCGCCGCGGCGAACGGTTTGACGAGGTAGTCGTCGGCGCCTGCCTGCAGGCCCTCGATGGAGGCCTCCTGGCCTGCGCGCGCCGACAACAACAGCACGGGCACCGCCGCGGTGCGCGGATCGGCGCGCAGCGTCGACACCAGGGCCAGACCATCGAGGAGCGGCATCATCACATCGCTGACGACGAGATCGGGCATCGTGGCGCGGATCGTCTCGAGAGCCTGCTGGCCGTCGCCGACCGTCTCGACCTCATAACCGGCGCCGGTCAGCAGCCGGGCGAGATACTCGCGCATGTCGGTGTTGTCGTCGGCGATCAACACCCGCGCCGCGGGCCCACCCGACACCCCCAACTTCGCGTTGTCCTGAGTCAGCGCCGATTCGGCGAGCTCGGCGGGGCGGGAGTCGTCGCCGGGGATCCAGCGCAACGCTTCCTGCACATAGGGATCCGCTCCCCCGGACGCCGCGCGTGAGCCCGCCGTCGACGCGACCGATTCGGCGGGCAGATGCGCGGAGCCCAACGGCAGGCGCACGGTGAACGAGGTCCCGGATCCTTCGGTGCTCTCGGCGGTGATGGTGCCCCCGTGCAGGTGTACCAATTCCTGCACCAACGCCAACCCGATCCCGCTGCCCTCGTTGGAACGCGCATGCGCGGACTCGATGCGGTGGAAGCGCTCGAAGAGCCGGGGCATCTCCTTCTCCGCGATGCCGATACCGGTGTCGACGATGGTGACGACGGCATGCTCGCCGTCGCGGCGCACCCTCACCGCGATCGAACCGTCGAAGGTGAACTTCAACGCGTTCGACAGCAGGTTCAGCACCACCTTCTCCCACATGTCGCGGTCGACGTAGACGGGTTCGTCGAGCGGCGGGCAGTCGACGACGAACTCGAGACCAGCGCGGTCGACCGCGGAGCGGAAGACGCTGGCCAGTTCGACGGTGACCGCCGACAGGTCGACCGGCTCATATCGGGCCTGCGCGCGGCCGGCCTCGATGCGGGAGAAGTCCAGCAGCGTGTTGACGAGCTTGGTGAGCCGTAACCCGTTGCGCCAGATGGTGTCCAGATCCTCGCGGATCGCTTCGTCGAACCCGCCGGAGCGCGCACGCAGCTCGGCGACCGGATCGAGGATCAACGTCAGCGGGGTGCGGAACTCGTGGCTGATGTTGGAGAAGAAGGCGGTCTTGGCGCGGTCCAGCGCGGCGAGTTCCTCGGCCCGCCGCTGTTGTGCCCGAAAGCTTCTCGCACTGCCGATCGCCGCGGCGATGTGGGACGCCACCAGAACGACGAAGCCGGTATTGCGCTCGTTGATCGGCCGGTAGCGGTTCATCCCGGCCACCAGGAAACCGCTCGGCGCACCGCCCTGCACCGTCAGCGGGACGATGAATGCCTGCGTCGGCGGTTCGGGCCAGTCACCCGTCGGCAGATCCGAGAACGGGGCGCCCTCGAGGTCGACCAGCATCGACTCGCCCCGCGCCACCCGCGCCACCGGCCAGACGGACGTGCCGTCAGCGGGCAGCACCGCAGGCGCGGCCGGGTGCCCTGCGGCGATCCCGTTCCTCCCCGCCAGCCGCGCATCACCGCTGTCGTCGAAGAGATAGGTCAACGTGAACGGGAGATCGCGGAGGTTGTGCCCGAGCTGTCGATGGGCAAACGCAACGGCCTCCTTCTCGGACCGACTGACGGTCGGGTCCGAACCGAGGTCGCGCAGGGTGGCCATCCGCCGCTCGCCGATGACCTGCATGGTGTCCTCGCTCACCACGCACAACATGCCGACGACCTGGTCGTCGTCATCGCGCAGCGGGCTGTAGGAGAACGTGTGGTACGTCTCCTCGGGATAGCCGGACCGCTCGAGGAACAGCAGCAGACCCTCGTCCCACGTGGCCTGCCCGGTGGACAACACCCGATCGATGCGGGGCCCGATGTCATTCCAGATCTCCGACCAGACCTCGCTGGCCGGGCGGCCGAGTGCCCACGGATACTTCCGGCCGAGCGTGTCGCGACGGTAGGACGCGTTGCAGAAGAACGTCAGCTCCGGACCCCACGCCATCCACATCGGGAAGCGGGACGACAGCAGGATGCTGACAGCCGTCTGCAGGCTCTGCGGCCATCCTGACGGCGTGCCGAGCGGCGTCGACGCCCAATCGACCTGGGCGAGATCACGCCCGACATCGGGATCAGCGCCGAACACCGCGGCCGCGAAGCCGCGGTCAGCGTCGCCGGTCATTGGGATCCGTCGGCGCCGTCGAGGGCGTCCGAGACGGTTCGATAAGGCCTGAGCACATTGTCGAGCTTGGTCACTTCCATCGGGATGATTACCTCGGCGTTGCTGGCGACGATGCGAACGGACACACCGTCGGAGCGTCCCTGCTCGTAACAACCGAGGATGGCGTTCAGACCCGCGCTACCGAAGTACGTCACGTCAGCTAAATCCAGAACCAGTAGCCGGGCAGGATGCTCGGAGGCTGTTTTCAAGGCGGTGTCGAGATGCGAGACCAAGGTTTCGACGGTGCCCGTGTCGATCTCGCCGCCGGCGGAGACGATGACAGCCGCGTCGCGCACGTCCTGCTTGACTTCCAAGAGCGCCACGCGCCTGATCACCTCCGTTCCCCCAGCCCGCACTGTCTCTCGCAGCCACCTGTGAAATCACATTAAGCCTTATGTCCCACTTCGACGGGGCCGAAACCTGCAGGTTTGTCACCTGTTGGCTACGAGGCGCTCTCCGGTTGCCGCTCGCGGGGCGTGCCGACGCGGTTGTGCACGGTCAGCAGCAAATGGTCGAACTCCCGACGCAGGCTGTCGGGTTGGTAGCGCAGCGTGTCGAGTTCGGCGACGATCTGATTTGCCAGCGCCCGCAGCTTGGTGTTGGTCTGCTGGGAGCGCCACAGCAGGATCTCGAATGCGGCGTCGGCACTGATCCGGTAGACGAGCATCAGCGCACCTTTGGCCTGCTCGATCGCCGCGCGCGCCTCGAACAGTTCGGGCAGGGAGTCGTCGAGTGCCTGTCTGCGCGCCTGATGGAACGTGTCGGTCAGGTCGATGAAGTAACCCTCGCTGCCGACCACCGCGCCGTTGCCGTCGAGCATCCGGTCGGCGAGGACGATCACGGAGTGCTGACGGCCGGAGGTGTCGATGAACCGGTGACGGCTGGAGAACGAATCGCCGGAATGCAGGAGGTGGTCGAGGAGGTCCTGGACGTGCTGGCGGTCATCGGGATGCTTGTGCGACAGCAGCAACTCGGTGGTCGGCTCCACTGACCCCGGCTCGTAGCCGTGCATCCGGGCCACTTCGTCGGACCACTCCCATCGTTGCCCGACGAACCAGAAGCGAAAGCTGCCGACGTTGAGTTGGGGCACCGAGCCGGACGGCTCGGCTTCGGGTCGGCGCGCCGGATCCGGCTTCGTCATGTGGCAATTGTTTCATCAGCTCGGTTGCCGCGAGCGCCCTTTGACCCGCTGAACCAAATGCACGATCGCGAGGACCACCGCGCCGACGACCAGACCGATCACCGCGGACGCCGCCGTGTTGATCAGCCATGCCAGCACTGCACCAACGCCGCTGATGTGGTGAACAGCCTCCTCCCAGTGGTGCACGATGCCGTGGAGTGCATGCCATCCGAGTTCGTCGCTGCCGACCAAGAGGATGTGGCCGCCGACCCAGAGCATCGCCACCGTTCCGACCGCCGAAAGCGCCGACAGCAGCTTCGGCATTGCGGCAACGAGTCCCCGGCCGATGCGTCGGACGAACGCCGACGACCGCTGGGCGAGGTTCAAGCCGATGTCGTCCATCTTGACGATCCCGGCGACGACGCCGTAGACGGCTGCGGTGATGGCGATGGCGACGATGACCAGGATGATGAGGCGGGGCCAGAACGACTCATCGGCCACCTCGTTGAGGGCGATCACCATGATTTCGGCGGACAGGATGAAATCCGTCCTGATCGCCCCGGTGACCATGAACTTCTCGGCGTCGGGGCCCTGCTCTACCGCCGGTTTTTCGTGCGCGTCGTGCCCGGTGATCCGGGCCCACACCTTCTCGGCGCCCTCATAGCAGAGGTAGGTCGCACCGCACATCAGGATCGGGGTCAGCAGCCACGGCATGAACTGACTGAGCAGCAACGCCGCCGGAAGAATGAACAGCAGCTTGTTGCGCAGCGATCCGATGGCGATGCGCTTGATCATCGGCAGTTCGCGTGCGGCGGCGATGCCGTGCACATACTGCGGTGTCACGGCGGTGTCGTCGATCACCACACCCGCGGCCTTCGCCGTAGCGCGTCCGGTCGCCGCCCCGATGTCGTCGACCGAGGCGGCGGCCAGCCGCGCAATCGCGGCAACGTCGTCAAGTAGGCCGAACAGTCCGGCGCTCATCGCATCTCCCTCGTTGCGTTGCAGGCTACCCAAGCAGGCGCGTTATCTCACAGGTGACGGGCGATGGCTTTCGTGATCGCCGGGGCCTGCAACCGGAAGGACCGCAGCGGACCGATCAGTGGTTCGTCGTAGCCGGCGAACCACAACCCAGTTGTGGCGGGGGTCGCGCCGTTGTGGTTCCGTCGGCCAGCACCACAGCCGGGCCGTCGAACGACTTCACGAAGTCGACGATCTCGATCCGTCGGTCCTTGACGCCTGGCACCAACTCGTCGCCCAGCGTCGGGGAGGCACCAGTTCGCCAAGGTGGGCCGGGGGCGTGTCACCGATGACGGCTGCCTCGAATCCCCTTGGCACCGGGCCGATTACGACGTCGTATTCAGATGCGATCAAGGCGTTCGGGACCGTCGCGAAGCTTCGACCTTCGACGTCGAGGTGCGCGACGGCGCGATCTGGCTGTCAGCGCCGCCGCAGTACCCGCCTGCCCGCCCTGACCACCAGGGCCGCGGTCAACAGCCAGGGCCCGCCAACGATGATCGGGTCCAGCCACATGTGTGACTTGTCGACCCGCGTCGTGCCCACCCTCGACCGATAACCGTGGTGGGTCCACTCACTTCTGATGCCGGTCTCGGTGATCGGGTTGTCGGGGCGAAGGGTGGCGAACGAGATGAGGTGGCCTTCGATCGCATTGATCCGGTCGGCGGCCAACAGCAGAAGCCAGTGCGCGGCCCTGCCCTCGCTGTACCGGTAGGCATAGCGGCGCACCACACCCGAGAGCCCGCGCGGCGGCGTAGACGTGCCGAAGACCGGCGTCAACATCTCGTGTTCGATCGACCGCTCGCGCGGCCACTTCTCCGGCTGGCGCTCGGGAAGGTCCCAGTGCGCGCCGGTGGCGTCTGGATCGAACTTCAGCTTCGGCACCGACGGCCGGTCGTTCGGGTCGAGGTCGACGCCCCAGCCGGGGATGCGCGCCCGCAGTACCTCGCGGTCAGTGGTCGGTGGGTGCTCGGCCGTGTACACCATGGTTGGCTCCTGTCAGCTGGCTTGGGGAAGGATGATCGGCTTGACGCAGTTGTCGAGTTTGGCGGAGAAGATGTGGTAGCCCTCTGCGATGTGTTCCAGCGGAATGCGGTGGGTGACAATGTCATTGGGCTTGATGTAGCCGTTCTGGATGTGTGAGAACAGCCGAGGCCACTGTCGTTTCACCGGGCACTGGTTCATGCGCAGCGTGAGACCCTTGTTCATCGCGTCGCCGAACTTGACGGCACTGAACATCGGCCCGTAGGCGCCCATCACGGACACCGTTCCGCCCTTGCGGACGGAGTCGATGGCCCAGTTCAGCGCGATCGGCGAGCCGCCCTGCAGCTTGAACTTCGCCGCGGTGACGTGCTGAAGGAAGTTGCCGTCGGCTTCCGCGCCGACGGCGTCGATCACCGAGTCGGCGCCAAGACCGCCGGTCGTCCTCTTCATCGTCACGACGATGTCGTCATGTTCGGCGAAGTTGAAGGTCTCGGCGTGGGCGAACGCGCGCGCCTTCGCCAACCGGTTCTCCAGGTGGTCGATCACGATGACCCGACCCGCTCCCATCAGCCATGCCGACTTGGCAGCGTAGAGCCCGACTGGTCCGGCCCCGAAGACGGCGACGGCGTCGCCCTCGGCGATGTCGGCGAGCTGGGCGCCGAAGTATCCGGTGGCCAGGGCGTCGGTGCACAGCAGCGCGTCCTCGTCGTCCATCCAGTCCGGGATGAGCGCCGGACCGACGTCGGCTAACGGCACGCGGACGAATTCGGCTTGACCGCCGTCGTACCCGCCGCACATGTGCGAGTAGCCGTAGATACCGCCGACGGCCGTGGCGTTGGGATTCACGTTGTGGCAGTTGGAGTACAGCCCCCTGGCGCAGAAGAAACACGATCCGCAGTAGATGTTGAACGGCACCATGACCCGGTCGCCGCGCTTCAGGTTGCGCACCGACGGCCCCACCTCCTCGACGACACCGATGAACTCGTGGCCGAAGGTCATGCCGACGCGTGTGTCCGGCATCATGCCGTGGTACAGGTGCAGGTCCGATCCGCAGATCGCCGCCATCGTCACCCGCACGATGGCGTCGTTGGGGTGCTCGATGGGAGGAATGTCCTTCTCCTCGACGCGCACCTTGTAGGGGCCTCGGTAGACCATCGCGCGCATGGCGCCTCCTTCGATTCGTCCTCGCGAGGTCTCTACCCGCGCAGCCGCCGTTTAACCCGACCCATCTCTGGCGGGTCTGAATTTTGCAGCCAGGGTCGTTGCACGGGCGCGCTTCCACAGCCCTCTGTGCAAAATTGGCAGCTAGCCCCTGGGAGCGAAGACCGGGTAGTACACGCTTTCGCCCTCCACCTCGTGGCGTTCGAAGCGGACCTGCACCTCGAGGCCGATACGGACCGAATCTGGTTCGCAGTCAACGATGTTCGTGGCAAGCCGCAGGTCGTCCTGCTCGTCGAGCGCGACGATGGCGATCACATACGGCACCGGCACGCCGGGCATGAACGGCTGATGGTTGACCGTGTAGGTATAGATGCTCCCCCGGCCCGAGACCGCTCGTGGCACCATCGCGCCTTCGCATTCCGGACAGTCCGCGGCGGGCGGTTGCGCGTAGCGCTCGCACGCAGGACACCACGAGATCATCAGCGTGCCGTTGGCGCCACCGATCCAGAACGCGCGGTTGTGGTCGGTGAGCGCAGGCAGCATCCGGGCGGCAACATCGGGTGCGGCGACATCAGCCATGGCGAGGAAGTTACAGTGCTCAGCACTGTCATTACAAAAATAGATGTTCAGGAGCGCGGTGAGCCACTTCGAGAAGGACGCGATCATCAGCGGGCTCGGGATCTCGCGGATCGGCAGGCGCACCGGCATCCCCGGCATCGACCTCACGATGGAGGCGGTGCGCGCCGCCATCGCCGACGCGGGTCTGGCGGCGGCGGACATCGACGGGATCGCGACGTTCGGCGACACGCCGCCCGCCGAGGTGCTGCAGGATCTGGGCATCCAGGCCGACGACCGCACCACCGGATTCGACACCGGCGGGGTGCTCATCCCGGTGATGTCGGCCTTCCGCGCCGTGTCGGAGCGGCGGTCACGCCACGTGCTGGTCTACCGGACCGTCGCGATGCTGGGCGGGTCGATGAACCAGGACGCCTCGCCGCTGATGGCCCCGCTCGCCTCCCCACCCGTCGAGCCACGGCGGCCGGGCACCCGACGCAAGCTCAAGCCGTTCGAGGACATCGACGAACTGGTCGCCGCACACTCCTACTCGGCCGCCAACTGGTTGGCGATGCACTGCCGCAGGCACATGGAGCGCTACGGCACCACCAAGGAACAACTCGGCTGGCTGGCGATCAACAGCAGGCGAAACGCCGGGCTCAACCCGCGCGCGGCGTTCCGCGATCCGATCACGATGGACGACTACCTTTCCGCGCGCCCGGTGTCGACGCCGTTCGGGCTCCTCGACTGCGATGTGCCGATCGACGGGTCGATCGCGGTCGTCGTGTCGCACGCCGACTACGCCGCCGACTGTCCGAGTCGCCCGGTGGCGGTCGAGGCGATCGGCGGAACGTACGGGTCGGGCGGGTGGTTTCACCGCGACGACTTCCCGAAGATGGCCTCGGTGGAGGCGGCCGCCGAGATGTGGGGCCGCACCGACCTCACCGCATCGGACGTCGACGTCGCCGAACTCTACGACGGCTTCACCTATCTGACATTCGCGTGGCTGGAGGCGCTGGGCTTCTGCGGTGACGGCGAGGCGGGTCCGTTCGTCGACGGCGCGAACCGCATCGCGCTCGACGGCGCGTTACCGCTCAACACATATGGCGGACAACTGTCGGCCGGCCGCATGCACGGCTACTGGCTGCTGCACGAGGCGTGCCTGCAACTGCGCGGCCAGGCCGGTGAACGTCAGCTGGCGCGGCGACCCGAGGTTGCGGTGGCCGCCGCCGGTGGCGGCCCGATCGCCTCCTGCATGGTGCTGACCGCCTGATCTCTTCTGACAGGGTTTTGCCAGCCCAGAGGGGCTTGACCGTGACGCGGGTCACAGTAATATGACCAGTGGTCATTGACCCTTGGGAGGACCCGATGCCGACGGTGATATGGGCTCGCGTCGACCCGGCGCGACGCGCCGCGGTGATCGAAGCGGCAGAAGCGGAGTTCGGCGCGCACGGCTTCTCGCAGGGCAGCCTGAACGTCATCGCGCGGCGCGCCGGGGTCGCCAAGGGCAGCCTGTTCCAGTACTTCGCCGACAAGCGGGACCTGTACGCCTACATCGCCGACATCGGCAGCCAGCGCGTGCGCTCTTACATGGAGCAGCGCATTCGCGAACTCGATCCGAGCAGGCCGTTCTTCGAGTTTCTCACCGACCTGCTGGACGCGTGGGTCGCCTACTATGCCGACAATCCGGCCGACCGCGCCCTGCACGCAGCCTCGAGTTTCGAGGTCGACACCGAGGCCCGCGTCAGCGTGCGGACGGTCATCCACCGCCACTACCTGGAGGTGCTGCGACCGCTGGTCCGCGACGCCCACGTCCGCGGTGATCTGCGCGCGGACTGCGACACCGATGCACTGCTGTCGCTACTTCTGATGATCTTCCCGCACATGGCGCTGGCGCCGTATGTGCGCGGAATGGATCCGGTTCTCGGCCTCGACGACCCCACCCCGGACCAGCCCGCACTCGCCGTGCGCAGGCTGGTCGCCGTCCTCGCCGACGCCTTCGCTTCCAAGAGCCCAGCCCGAATGACCAAGGAGGTCAACAGATGACAACGACACGGACCCGGTCGGCATCGCTTGCCGAAGGCGGCTTGAACTGGGACAGCTTGCCGCTCAAGCTTTTTGCCGGCGGTAACGCCAAGTTCTGGAACCCCGCGGACATCGACTTCTCCCGTGACCGGGCCGACTGGGAAGCGCTGACCGACCTCGAACGCGAGTGGGCGGCCCGGCTGTGCGCGCAGTTCATCGCCGGTGAGGAGGCCGTCACCCAGGACATCCAGCCGTTCATGGCGGCGATGCGGGCCGAAGGCCGGCTCGGCGACGAAATGTACTTGACGCAGTTCGCGTTCGAGGAGGCCAAGCACACGCAGGTGTTCCGGCTCTGGCTCGACGCCGTCGGCGTCACCGACGACCTCCAGGTACTGCTCGACGACCTGCCGACCTACCGGACGATCTTCTACGAGGAGTTGCCCGAATCCCTCGACACGTTGGTCAACGACCCGTCCCCCGCCGCGCAGGTGCGTGCATCGGTGACCTACAACCACGTCATCGAGGGAATGATGGCGTTGACGGGATACTATGCGTGGCACCGGATTTGCGTCGACAACAACATCCTGCCCGGCATGCAGGAACTGGTGCGTCGCATCGGCGACGACGAGCGCCGCCACATGGCGTGGGGCACCTTCACCTGCCGCCGCCACGTCGCTGCCGACGACTCCAACTGGAAGGTGTTCGAGGACCGGATGAACGAACTCATCCCGATGGCGCTGCAGAACACCGACGACGCCTACGCCCTCTACGACGTGATTCCGTTCAACCTCGAGAAGGAGGAGTTCCAGCAGTACGCCGCCGACAAGGGCATGCGGCGCTTCGGCACGATCAGCAGTGCCCGCGGCCGCCCGCTGGAAGAGATCGACATCGACTACTCCCCGCTGCAGCTCGAGGACACCTTCGCCGCCGAAGACGCCAAAGTGCTTGCGGCCTCAGCCTAAACCGGTTCGTCCTCGCGTACGGCGACGCTGGTCTTCTCGGGCCGTGTCGCCGTACGCGCAAGCAGGTACAGCAGCGCCCCGACGGCCAGCAGAATGGCCGCGAACAGCCACACCTTGGCGCTCTGCTGGGTCAGCAACAGCACGCATGACGCCACGCCGAGGACGGGCACGAACGTCCAGACCCGGAAGTGCTCATGCTCCACCCGGTCGCGACGCAACACCAGCACCGCGACGTTCGTCGAGATGAACACGAACAACAGCAGCAGAACCACCGTCTCGGCGAGCGTGGACAGGTCGCCGATCAGCGTGAGCACCATCGCCACTGCCGTCGTCGCCACGATCGCGGTCCACGGTGTGCGTCGTTGCGGCAGAACATGTCCCAGCACATCCGGCAACAGGCCTGCTTCGGCCATCCCGTATGTCAACCTGCTCGCCATGATCATGGTGAGCAGCGCTCCGTTGGCGACGGCGACAAGCGCGATGGCACTGAACAACCAGTCCGGCACGCCGACACCCGCCGCGGATACCACCGAGAGCAGCGGGCCCGACGATTCCGACAACTCCTCCGGCGACAGCGCCGTCGCACTGGCGATGCCGACGAGTGCGTAGAGTACGCCTGCGGTGATCAACGCGCCGAAAAGCGCTGCGGGATAGATCTTGCTGGGATTGCGGATCTCCTCGGCCACATTCGCCGACGTCTCGAACCCGACGAACGAGTAGTACGCGACGATCGCACCGGCGAGGATCGCCACCGCAGGCGTTGCGCCGTCGGGGAACTGCGTGATGCGGCCGACGTCGCCGCGCCCGCCGCCGAGCATCACCGAGACCGCGATCACCACGATCAGCAGGCCGCTGAGCTCGATGACCGTCATCACCACGTTGCTCTTTAGCGACTCGCTGATGCCGCGGGCGTTCAGGCAGCCGATCAGCGCCAGAAACACGATCGCGGCCGGGACCGCAGGCACATCGATGAACGTGGCGAGGTAGTCGCCGGCGAAAGCCAGGGCAAGCCCGGCCGCGCTCGTCACCCCTGCGGCGAGCATGCAGAACCCGACGAGAAACGACACTGCGGGCACGCGGAAGGCGCGCTCGGCGAACACCGCGGCGCCACCGGCCTTCGGGTACTTGGTGACCAGCTCGGCATACGAGCCCGCGGTCAGCAGCGCCAGCAGCAACGCCGTCACCAGCGGCGCCCACAGCACGCCCCCGACATCGCCGGACAGCACGCCCATCAGCGCATAGATACCCGCGCCTAGGACGTCGCCGAGGATGAACAAGTACAGCAGAGGGCCGGTTATCCTGCGCGCGAGCCTGTCGGTCATGGGCCTCTGGTACCCAAAGTGCGCTCGGACAATGCGCGGACGCCGGGAACCGGCGAAGCCGTGCTTACTTGGGATCGGTAGCCGCCGCGACTGGATGTACTTGCGCCATCACGACGCCACCCCGGCGTCACATGACGACAAGGAACCATCAATGAGCAACATCCTCGCCAAAATGGCGCAAGGGGCGAGCAGCATGGATCGCACGCGTGCCCTGATCTATGGAATCCTCACCGGCGTCGCCGCCTTCTTCGCGTTCTGGAAGATCTTCTGGGCGGTGTTCGGCGCGGCGACGTTGTCCGGCTTCGGCTACTCCCCCTTCTGGTTGATTCTCTCCATCGTGTGGTGGGGCGCCGTTGCCGCCCTCGGGGTTACCTGGTCTGTGGTGTTCCTGCGCCGCTATTCCAACGAGCCCTGACCCGCGCCGCACCCGTTACGTCGACGTCAGCCTCGCGGTCTCCGCGACGAAGGCGTCGACGTCTTCGGGTTGGGTGTCAAAACTGCACACCCAGCGCACTTCGCCCCTCGCGGCGTCCCAGTCGTAGAACCGGAAACTGTCGCGCAGCCCGTCTGCGACGCCTGCGGGCAGGCGGGCGAACACCGCATTCGCCTGTGTCGGCTGGGTGAACTCGACACCGCGGATGCTTCCGTCGGCGAGGCCCGCCTCCATCTGCGAGCGCAGGCGCGCCGCCATCGCGTTCGCGTGCCTGGCGGCGCGCAGGTGGAGATCGCCGTCGAGCAACGCAAGCAGCTGTGCCGAGACGAATCGCATCTTCGACGCCAGTTGCATGAGGCTCTTACGCAGACGGATGAGCCCGTCGGCGGCGTCGGGGTTCAGCACGACGACCAACTCCGCGACCAGCGCACCGTTCTTCGTCCCGCCGACGGTCGCGACGTCGACGCCCGCATCGGATGTGAATGCGCGCAGCGGCAGGTCAAGTGACGCCGCGGCGTTCGACAGCCGGGCGCCGTCCATGAAGACCCGCATCCCCCGCTCGTGTGCGTCGTCGGTGATGGCCCGCACCTCGTCCGGTGTGTACACGGTGCCCAGCTCGCTGGACTGGGTGATGTACACGACCGATGGCCGCGCGCGATGCTCGTCGTCCCAACCCCACGCCTCCTGTGCGATCAGGTCGGGAGTGAGCTTGCCGTCGGCGGTGGCGATGGGCAGCAGCTTGATGCCCGCGACCTTCTCCGGCGCCCCGCCCTCGTCGGCGTGAATGTGGGCGGTCTTGGCGCAGATGACCGCGCCCCAGCGGGGCAGCATCGACAGCATCCCGACGACGTTCGCGCCTGTGCCGTTGAAGACCGGGTATGCCGCTGCGCCGTCGCCGAAGTGCCTGACGCACACCTCCTGCAGCCGATCGGTGTAGGCGTCCTCGCCGTAGGAGACCTGGTGTCCGTCGTTGGCCGCGGCGATCGCGGCGAGCACCTCGGGGTGCACACCGGAGTAGTTGTCGGAGGCGAACCCGCGGACGGTTCGATCGTGCAATGTCGTCACTGGTTCAATCTAGGAGGCCAACCTGGGACTCCGCGCAGACCGCCGGGGGCAACAGGAGCAGAAACATAGGGAAACACCCGATTTCTCTGCGCGCGGTGACTCCTTAATGTGCTCTGCGGAGTCCAAACGGTCCGTGACTCTTACAGTTCACAAGAGAGCTGTAGGCGGCCCGCCACCTGCAGGGTGGCGGGCCGACGCGTTAACGTGGCGCTGTGAGCAGCCAACGAGTGCCCGGCGGGGTGGTTCACAAGTTGCCTGCGGATCTTCGATCGGCGCTGATCGGCAACTCCACCGCCCTGGCGGCCTGGAAGGACATCACGCCGCTGGCGCGCAACGAGTTCATCTGCTGGGTCACCGACGCCAAGCAGGAGAAGACACGGCAGCGCCGGATTCGCCGAACCCAGGAAGAGCTCGAAGAAGGGATGCGCAGGCCGTGCTGCTGGCCGGGCTGCAAGCATCGCGAGCGTAACGGCAGGTAGCACCGTGCTCGTGATTCCGGCCCATCATCGACTGGCCGGGGTTAGCGTCACAAGGTGAGCGGATACCGGATCGTCGTGGTCGGAACGGATGGGTCGGAGTCGTCGATGCGCGCCGTTACGCGGGCCGCGGCGGTGGCCGCGCAGGAGGACGCGAAGCTGATCATCGCCAGCGCCCACGTCGAAGAGGTCGAGCGTGGCGGCTGGTCTCGACCGCCGTCACACGACCATGTGTCCGACCCTCGCGCCGCGGACACCCTCGGCGGCGAAGGCTACATCCTTCACGGCAACGCGCCGGTGTACGGAATTCTGCGGGAGGCGCGGGACAAGGCGGTCGCGGCAGGCGCCCGAAACGTCGAGGAACGGGCGGTCAACGGCGCGCCGGTGCCCGCTCTGGTGAAACTCGTCCAGGACGTCAACGCCGATCTGCTCGTCGTCGGCGACGTCGGCCTGGATTCGGTGGCAGGCCGTCTTCTCGGTTCGGTACCCGCCGAGGTCGCCCGCAAGGCGCGAATCGACGTGTTGATCGTGCATACCGCCGACTGACGCGGCTTATCGTGGGCCGGTGACGCACGCCGGCATCACCGTCCGATCCGGCGGTGTCCGCCGCACGTACCCGCCTGGACGCGACATCGTCATCGGACGCGATATCCGTGCGGATCTGCGCATTCCCCATCCGGTGATCGCGCGGACGCACGTGCTGCTGCGATGCGTGGACGGGCGCTGGATCGCCATCGACAACGACGGCGCTGGCATGTTCGTGGGTGCGCAACGGGTGGAGTCCACACCGGTGAGCGACGGCATGACCCTGCGTCTGGGAAACCCCGACGGCCCGTTGGTGACGATCGAGCTCGGACCGCCGATCGGTGGGCGACAGCCAGGGCACGCGCTGACGATCGGCCGTGGCGCCGACGCCGACATCGCCGTCTCGGACATGCTGGCGTCTCTTCATCACGCAGTCTTGGTGACGACGCCTTCGGGTGTGCAGATCGAGGACGCCAACAGCTTCAACGGCACCTTCGTCAACGGCCGGCGGATCAAGGCGCGGACGCTGCACGACAACGACGTCGTCACGATCGGCAACGTCGATTTCGTCTACGTCGCAGGCGATCTCGTCCGTCGCGCAGAACCGGGGACCACGACCGGCGGCCTCGAGGTGCGCGATGCCGGGCTGACGCTCGCCGACGGTGCTGTGACGCTGCTGCACCGGGTTTCGTTCACCGGTCGGCCCGGCGAGCTGACGGCGGTGATCGGACCGTCCGGCTCAGGCAAGTCGGCACTGTTGAAAGTCGTCGCAGGCAGGTTGCGGCCGACCAGCGGTGTGGTGATGTTCGACGGGGGCGACCTGTACGCCGAATACGAGTCGCTACGCAGCCGAATCGGCGTGGTGCCGCAGGAGGACGTCGTGCACCCATGGTTGACCGTCACCCAGGTGCTCGACTTCGCCGTGAAGCTGCGATTGCCACCAGATCTCTCCGAAGACGAACGGCGCCAAGTGATCTCGCGAGTGCTCGACGAACTCGACATGCGCGAGCACGCCGATACCCGGGTGGACGAACTTCCCATCGGGCAACGCAAACGCGTGTCGATCGCGACGGAGTTGTTGACCGAACCGTCCCTGCTGGTCCTCGACAAACCCACGGCGGGGCTGGATCCCGCGCTGGACCGGCAGATGATGACGCTGCTGCGCCGACTCGCCGACGCGGGTCGCGTGATCGTGGTGGTGACGCATTCGCTGCAGTTCGTCGGCGTATGCGATCAGGTGCTGCTGTTGGCGCCGGGCGGCAAGACCGCGTACCGCGGCGCACCCAGCGGAGTCGCCGAGGCGATGGGCTCATCGGACTGGGCTGATATCTACGACAGCATCGTCGCGGATCCCGTAGGGGCGCAACGGCGTTTCTTGGAACGTCACGGGGGCGCGTCGGAGCCTGCCGCCACGCCTTCGGCGCCGGTGTCGCAGATTAAGGCGAGGAGTACGGGCTTCTGGCGCCAGGTCGCGACGATCGCACAGCGCCAGGTTGCGCTGATCGTGGCGAACCGCCGCTACTTGGCCTTCGTCGTGCTGGCGCCGATCGTCGTTGCGCTGCTGCCGCTTTCGGTCGGCGGCGACGCGGGGTTCACCAAGCCCGCGGCCTCGGCACCGGATGAGCCACGGCAGGTCATCGTGCTGCTCACTTTCGCCGCGATCCTGATGGGGTCGACGTTGTCGGTGCGCGACCTGATCGGCGAGCGCGCGATCTATCGTCACGATCGGGCCGCCGGCCTCTCACCGTCGGCGTACCTGTTGGCCAAGGTCATCGTGTTCGGCGCAGTCGCGGTCGCGCAGTCTGCACTCCTGGTCTTTGTGGTCGTCGCGCCGGGCCTCGGAAAGCCCGGACCGCAGACGGGTGCGCTGCTTGGCAGTCCCGTGCTGGAGCTCTTCGTCGACGTCGCCGCCACCGCAGCGGTCGCGGCGGTGCTCGGCCTGGTCATCTCGGCCGTCTCGCGCAGCAGCAACCAGTACATCCTGTTGCTCGGCGCCGTCTGTGTAGCACAGCTGGTTCTCGCGGGCAGTCTCGTATCGATCAGTGGTCACCCGGTGCTCGAGGTGATCGCCGCGCTGACACCGGTGCGCTGGGGCGTAGCAGCGGCGGCATCGACGATCGACCTACCGAATCTCGTTCCCGCCGCGCGGGATCCGTTGTGGGAGCACAGCGCAACGACATGGCTGTTCGACATCGCGATGCTCGGAGTGCTCGCGCTGGTGTTCGCCGCGTTGGTGCGGTGGAGACTGCGGCGGCAGCCGAACGAATCGGCCTAGACGGTATGGGTGACCGCTGGCGTTGAGCTGGGGGTTGCGGGCCGGGGCCTCGCTCACCCATGTTCGTGGGTTACCGAGTAGGTAGTCGCCTGCCCGGTCTATCCGACAGTGGTGGGAGGCCCCGGTGTTCACTGAGCGTACGAGTATCGGACTGGATGTGCATGCGCGTTCGGTCGTGGCAGCGGCGATCGACAGCGTGACCGGGGAGGTGACCCAGACTCGGTTGACGCCGTCCTATGAGCACATCCAGGAGTGGATCACGCACTTGCAGGGTCCGGTGGCGGTGGCCTATGAAGCGGGTCCGACCGGGTTCGGTTTGTATCGGGCGTTATCCGATGCGGGGATTAGGTGCGAGGTCGTGGCGCCGTCGAAGCTGCAGAAGCCCGCTGGAGACCGAGTGAAGACCGATGCCCGCGATGCACTTCATCTCGCGCGGTTGTTGCGCCTGGATGAAGTCACCTCGGTATCGATCCCCAGTGCGAACCAGGAGGCCTGCCGCGACCTAGTGCGTGCGCGCGAGGACTGCCGCGCTGATCTGATGAGGGCGCGTCATCGACTGTCCAAGTTGCTGCTGCGCCATGGCATCGTCTACTACGAAGGGGCAGCGTGGACTGATGCGCACGACCGCTGGCTGCGTGCCAGAGCGGCACCGCAGCTGCAGACACTGGCCACGCGGATGGCCTTCGATTCCGACTACGAGCACGTGTTGATGCTGCAGGCCAGACGCCGAGGTCTGGACTCGGCAATCGAGGACATCGCCGCCGATAGTGAATTCACCCCCGTGGTACGCAGGCTGTCATGCCTTCGCGGGGTGGGCACGTTGACCGCCTTCGCGATGGCTGTCGAGATCGGCGACTGGAGTCGGTTCACCGGCAATACAATTGGTTCGTTCGTCGGATTAGTGCCCTCGGAGTACTCGTCGGGTTCCACGCGGGCGCAGGGGCCGATCACCAAGACCGGGAACACGCACGTGCGGCGACTGCTGGTCGAGGCGTCCTGGCATCACCGACGTAAGTATCAAGTGGGGACGGTGATGCGTGCAAGGTGGGAGCTGGCCCCGGCGGCGGCACGCGCTCGTGGTCATGAGGGCAACCGCCGTCTCCATAACCGATGGCTGGGATTTCTGGCTCGGCGCAAGCGCTCCACCGTGGCCAACGTCGCGATCGCCCGCGAACTGGCCGGCTGGTGCTGGTCACTGGCGGTCATGGACGACTGACCGCCCACCCGGCTGCTCCCTCGCGAGCAACGGTGGTGGCAGCGCGTGGAGCGTACCCGCGACTCAACTATGAGCAGACCTCCGGGCCGACGCTCGACCCTAGACAAGCGGATGCGATCCAGCCGAAACCCCGTCCTGCGGTAGCCAACCCGCGTATATCAGTCTGACCGCGCGTCGCCGACCGACACGCTCACCACGCAGACTCGACGAGGAAGCAAAGAGGCGCCGTCGGGGTAACTCCCCGGCGGCGCCTCACCCTGCCCCTTGACAAACTTCCTTACATATCAGTTGGTGTTTGGTGGTGCTTTGGGTTCATACGGGGTGTACCACCACCATTGGGCGCGTTCGCCGCTGGTGCCGTGCCAGGGCGCCACGGCCGGTGGAGGTTTGGTGGGTGGGCGGGCCAGGGAGGCGTTGGTCATTACCTTGCCGTTGCGGTCGGTGACGATCAGCTTGTGGGCGGGGCCGGTGATGGTGATCTCGCCGCGGTGGTGCATCCGGTGGTGATACGGGCAGACCAGCACCAGGTTGTCCAGTTCGGTTGCCCCGCCGT
>JAWQNE010000037.1:0-32333 GCA_033741175.1 Mycolicibacterium sp. 120270
GCTCATCAGCGGTCAACACAATCTCGGCAGCGTGAGGCGTCGGCACAACCCAGTTTAACAACTAGATCACAATTAACGACTCACGACACTAGCGGCTGGTGGCGCCGAGCGGGTGCTCGGCCAGAAAACCGTCCGCGACCTGCGCCGGGTCGCTTCCGGCATCCACCTGACGGCGCATCTGCACCAGCCCGGCGGTATCCAGCACGCCTGCGACCTCGTTGAGGGCGAGCACCTGCATCTCGGAAAGCTCGTTGCGGCGGTACAGCGGCACGACGTTCTCGGCGCGGATCAGCGACGTCCGGTCCGTCAGCACAATCGCGTCGGCGGGAATGTTCGGATCGGCTGTCGACGTCCACGCGGCGTTGATCCGCCCGATCCGCAGCATCTCGAACAACCTTGCGGCACTGTGGAATTCAGTCGCCTCGATCGCGCAGGTACCGACGTTCCGCGGGTGGGCGGCGTCGCCGGCCTCTCCGACCTTCAGGCCGTCGCAGTTGCGCACCGCCGCCGTCACATCGCGGCCGCGCCACGCGTCGACAGTGGCCTCGGTGACCGCGAGCGCGGGCTTGTCCTCCGCTGCTTCGGCGAAGTCACCCGCTGCGATGCCCTCGGGAAGCGCCGACACCATGTCGCGGTACACCTGGGCGGCGGCGCGCGCCTTGGCGCCGGGCGCGAACGTGTTCAGCAGCCGCCCGGTGAAGCCGGGCACCACGGTGACGTCGCCGGAGTCCATCTCGGTCAAAGGCTCGGACGACACCTGCACGCGCGCGGCCGTTCCGTAGGTCCGAAGCGCCGCCGCGTAGAGATGCGCCAGGAGTTTCGACTGGGCGTCGTCGCGGGCGCCGACTGCGATCGACCGATCCGTCGTCGGCCCCACGCACCCGGCCACGAGAAGGGCGGCGAGTACGGCCACGACGAGCCTGCGGGCCGCCATTGCTGCGGTCAGTCGCTCGCGGCCGCCGCCACCACCGCCGCGGCCACCGCGGGCCCGACGCGCGGATCCAGCGGGCTCGGAACGATGTACTCGGGCGCCAGGTCGTCGCCGACCGCGCCGAAGATCGCCTCGGCGGCGGCGACCTTCATCTTCTCGGTGATCCGGCGGGCACCGGCGTCCAGCGCGCCCCGGAACACGCCCGGGAACGCCAGCACATTGTTGATCTGGTTGAAGAAGTCGCTGCGCCCGGTGGCCACCACGGCGGCGTACTTGGCCGCCACCTCAGGGTGGATCTCGGGATCGGGGTTCGACAGCGCGAAGACGATGCCGTTGGGCGCCATCGTCGCGATCAGTTCCTCCGGCACGACGCCGCCCGACAGCCCGAGGAACACATCGGCCCCCTTGAGCGCCTCGACCATGCCGCCGGATAGGCCGTCGGGGTTCGTGCGGTTGGCCAGATCGGACTTCACCGCGGTCAGGTCCTCACGGTTGCGATGCAGGATGCCCCGCGAGTCCAGCATCGTCATGTCCGTGACGCCGGCGGCCAACAGGATGTTCGCGCACGCCATACCCGCCGCGCCGACGCCGGAGATGACCACGCGCAGCGAGGACAGCTCGCGGTCCAGCACCTTGGTCGCACCCAGCATCGCGGCGAGCACGACGATCGCGGTGCCGTGCTGGTCGTCGTGCATGACCGGGCAGTCGAGCGCCTCGATGAGGCGCCGCTCGATCTCGAAGCAGCGCGGCGCCGAGATGTCCTCGAGGTTGACGGCGCCGTACGTCGGCCGCAGCCGCACCAGCGTCTCGACGATCTCGTCGGGATCCTTGGTGTCCAGCACGATCGGGATCGCGTCCAGGCCGCCGTATGCCTTGAACAGACCGCACTTGCCTTCCATCACCGGTAGCGAGGCAGCCGCGCCGATGTCACCGAGACCGAGCACCGCGCTGCCGTCGCTGACGACCGCGACGAGGCGGTTCGCCCACGTGTAGCGGGCGGCCAGCGTGTGGTCGGCTGCGATCGCGCGACTCACCTGTGCCACACCCGGCGTATAGGCGATCGACAGCGCGCGCTGAGTGTCCAGCGGAGACTTCAACTCCACAGAAAGCTTGCCCGCTACATGCGCCTCGAAGATCTCTTCGTCGGTAACGTTGATCTGCGGGTTTTCGGTTCTATCAGGCACGAAGCCAGCCTAACGACGAACTGGTAGGTAACCTAATCGCCCTGTCGTCAGAACAGCGACGTCAGCGCTGCCGGAGCCCTATCCTTTCGCCAAGAGAGGGGGTCGAGATGTCCTATCTTTCCCCGGAGCAGGAAGACCCCGAGAAGCGCATCAGAGAACTCGAGCGCGGGTTGGCCGACGCCGATTATCAGGCGCCCCAGTACCCGCAGATCTCCAATTACGGCGTCAGTCCCGCTGCGGGATCGACGCCCACCTGGCCGGCCAACCCCGTTCCGTCGGGCTTTCCCGCGCCCGCGTTCAAGCCGCGCCGCAGTTGGACGCGGTTGATCGGATTCCTCGGCTTCGCCTTCCCCGTGGTGATTGCGTTCGCGTTGTTCATCCCGTGGCGGGAATTCGGCCTATTCGACGGCCTATTCGGCCCGACGAAGGTGCCGCAGGGCGGAAGCCTCGTGGTCAACGAGAGCAACAAGACCAAGACCATCGAGTGCAACGACGGCAGGCTGACGCTCAACGGCCACAACCTGCAGGCCACCGTGACCGGCCACTGCGCTCACCTCTTCGTCAACGGGTGGAACCACCAGGTCACCGTCGACAGCGCCGACAGCATCGAGGTCAACGGCATGAACACCGTCGTCGTCTACCACTCAGGCAAACCGGCGATCGACACCAACGGCAACGTCACCGTCAAGCGGGGCTAGCCCGGGTCAGATAAGGCCGAGCTCCTGGACGGCCTTGCGCTCGTCGGCCAGTTCGGCGGTCGACTTGTCGATGCGGCTGCGGGAGAAGTCGTCGATCTCCAGGCCCTGCACGATCGACCAGTCGCCGTTCTTCGTCGTCACCGGGAACGATGAGATCAGGCCCTCGGGCACCTCGTAGCTGCCGTCGGAGACGACCGCCATCGACACCCAGTTGTCCTTCGGGCTGCCGAGCAGCCAGTCGCGGGCGGCGTCGACGGTGGCTGACGCTGCCGAGGCGGCCGAGGAGGCACCGCGCGCCTCGATGATCGCCGCACCGCGCTTGGCCACAGTCGGGATGAAGTCGTTCTCGATCCAGTCCTGGTCGTTGACGACCTCGGCGGCGTTGCGGCCACCGACCTCGGCGTGGAAGATGTCGGGGTACTGGGTGGCCGAGTGGTTGCCCCAGATCGTGATCTTCTTGATGTCGGTGACCTTGGCACCTGTCTTCTTGGCCAGCTGGCTGATCGCCCGGTTGTGGTCGAGGCGGGTCAGCGCCGAGAACCGCTCCTTCGGGATGTCGGGCGCGTTGGACATCGCGATCAGCGCGTTGGTGTTGGCCGGGTTGCCGGTCACGCCGATGCGGATGTCGTCGGCGGCCACCTCGTTCAGCGCCTTGCCCTGGGCGGTGAAGATCGCGCCGTTGGCCTCGAGCAGGTCACTGCGCTCCATGCCGGGGCCGCGCGGCCGGGCGCCGACCAGCAGCGCGAGGTTCGCCCCATCGAAGATCTTGTTGGCGTCGGCGCCGATCTCGACACCGGACAGCAGCGGGAACGCGCAGTCGTCGAGTTCCATCACGACGCCCTCGAGCGCCTTCAGCGCGGGCTCGATCTCGAGCAGACGGAGCTCGATCGGGCGGTCCGGGCCGAGCAACGAGCCGCTGGCCAAGCGGAACAGAAGGCTGTAGCCGATCTGGCCGGCGGCTCCGGTCACCGCGACCTTGAGGGGAGAAGTGCTCACGTCTTCAGGCTCCTTGCGAAGAGAGGTTTTCCGTGGTCGAAACTAGCGCACCGGCGACAGCGCGAAACCGGCGGTCCATAACCGCCCGCGCGTAGCATTGTCCGAGGCCGAATCGGGCCTGCGCTGCGACAGGAGGTGGTGCGATGCCTTCCTTCCGGGGCGCTCTGCCTCCCGCCCTTCGTCCTGTGCGCACCAAGCACACCCACCCCCGCGACGACGCGAAGACCATCCACGTGCCCGTCGCGCGGGCCATGATCGACTGCGGCATCTACGTCGACGGTAAGCGGTTGCCGGGCAAGTACACCCACGCCGCCGCGCTGAACAAGGTGCACGAACTCGAGGGCGAGGGCAGGAAGGCGTTCGTCTGGATCGGCCTGCACGAACCCGACGAACACCAGATGCAGGCCGTCGGCGACGTGTTCGGGCTGCACGAACTGGCCGTCGAGGACGCCGTGCATGCACACCAGCGGCCCAAGCTCGAGCGCTACGACAAGACGCTGTTCATGGTCCTCAAGACCGTCAACTACATCGAGCACGAGTCGGTGGCCAAGGCCAGGGAGATCGTGGAGACCGGCGAAATCATGGTGTTCGTCGGCACGGACTTCGTCGTCACCGTCCGGCACGGCGAACACGGCGAACTGGCTAGCGTGCGACGCAAACTGGAAGCCTCCCCCGCGCTGCTCAAGCTCGGCCCGTACGCGATCATGCATGCGATCGCCGACCATGTGGTGGACAGCTACCTCGACGTCACCGACCTGATCGAGACCGACATCGACGCGATGGAAGAGGACATCTTCTCGCCGCGCACGCACACCAACATCGAGTGCATCTATCTGCTCAAGCGCGAGGTCGTCGAACTCCGCAGGGCCGTCGGCCCGTTGACGCTCGCGCTGCAGCGGCTTCACACCGACCACAACGACCTGATCTCGGTAGAGGTCCGGCGCTACATGCGCGACGTGCTCGACCACAACATCCAGGCCTCCGACCGGATCACCAGCTACGACGAGATGCTCAGCTCGCTGGTGCAGGCCGCGCTGGGCAAGGTCGCCATGCAGCAGAACGTCGACATGCGCAAGATCTCGGCGTGGGTGGCCATCGCAGCGGTGCCGACCGCGCTGGCGGGCATCTACGGCATGAACTTCGAGCACATGCCTGAACTGCAGTGGACGTTCGGGTATCCGGCGGTGCTGTTGGTGATGTTCTGCGTCTGCTTCGCGCTGTACCGCACGTTCCGGCACAACCACTGGCTGTAACCCCCCGCGAAATTGCATTCCGGCAGGCCTTCACTCGCAATTCCCCTGGCGGAATGCAATTTCGCGGAGAAGCTAGCTCGGCGCTGAGGCTTTTCGATTGGGGTTCAGGACGTCGACGCCATCGGTCCGCCACGCCTCGCGCATCGCCTCGGCCCCCTTCAGCCGCACCCATGCCGCCTCGGTCGGCGTGATGGGTGTGGCCGCCAACACGACGACGGGTTCCAGCGGCGCGGGCAGTTCGACATCGCCGATCTCGCTGAGGCTCAACAAAAACGCGGTGAACGCGGCGCCTTCCCACAGCGGTTCGCCGAGATCGACCAGCGCATCGGGCACGAGCACCAACCCCTCGACCGCGGGCGCGGCGGCCAGCACCGCGACGTTGCGGGCCAGCCCTTTCGGGGTCGGCCCGCGCAATGCGACGACGACCTCCGCGCGTGGACCGCGCTGCGGGTCGACGGCGAACTCCGCGGGATCGGTCATCGGCTCGCGCGAACACCCCAGCGACACATAGTGAATGACGCCGTCGTCGTCCGGCCCGAACCGCAGCACGTCAAAGGACTGCGTGCCCAAGAACGTCACGCTTGCCGCGTCGGCCTCTTGGGCGAAATGCGCGCGCAGGTGAGCGCGCACCTCGGTCAGGACATCGGTCACTCGGCGGACGGCGACGGTTCGTCCTGCGACTCCGCAGGCGATTCCTCCGACGCAGGTTCCTCGGACTCCGACGGCGGGGGTGGCGGCGGCGCGGCCTCGTCCTGACGGGCCCCCGCGGGCGGAATGGACAGGTTGACCCCTGAGTCGGCGTCGAAGATCACCAGCTTCGTGGTGTCGAACGCCAACTCGACCTTCTTGCCCGGCGCCACCTTCGACTCAGTGGAAACCCTTGCCACGAACTCGTTTTCGCCGACACCCGACTCGGCGGCCAACTCCGCCAGCTGTGCGGCGCGCGCGCCCTCACCTTCGGACTTGAAATGCACGTACTTGTCCGCGCCGAGCGACTCGACGAATTCGACGGTCACCTCGGACGTCAGCGCGCGGATACGGGCATACGTGTCGATCAGCGACGAGTCCTCGATGTGCTCGGGCCGGATACCGACGATCACGTTCTTCGGCTTGTCGTGCATGGCGAGTACGTCGAACGTCTCCTGGGTGAGGGTCACCTCGCCGAACGGAAGCCTGACACCGACATCGGTAAATGTGGCGGGGAAGAAGTTCATCGCAGGCGATCCGATGAAGCCCGCGACGAACAGGTTCGCGGGCTTGGAATACAGTTCCTCCGGCGTGCCGATCTGCTGGGCGACACCGCCTCGCATGACGACGACGCGGTCGCCGAGCGTCATCGCCTCCGTCTGATCGTGCGTGACGTAGACAGTCGTGGTGCCCAACCGGTTCTGCAGGCGGGCGATCTCGGCACGCATCTGGACGCGCAGCTTGGCGTCGAGGTTCGACAGCGGCTCGTCCATCAGGAACGCTTTGGGATTGCGCACGATCGCGCGTCCCATCGCCACCCGCTGCCGCTGACCGCCCGACAGCTGCGCCGGCTTGCGGTCCAGAAGTTCGGTCAGGTCAAGGATTTTCGCGGTCTCTTCGACCTTGGCGGCGATATCGGCCTTCTTCATCTTGGCCAGGGTCAGGGGAAACGCGATGTTCTGCCGAACGGTCATGTGCGGATAGAGGGCATACGACTGGAAGACCATCGCGATGTCGCGGTCTTTCGGCGCCTTCTCGTTCACCCGCTCGCCGCCGATGCGCAATTCGCCGGACGTGATGTCCTCCAGTCCGGCAATCATGTTCAGCGTGGTGGACTTCCCGCAGCCGGACGGACCGACCAGGATGATGAACTCGCCGTCGGCGATCGTGACGGAGAGATCCTTCACGGCCGTGGCGCCGTCGGGGTAACTCTTGGTCACCCGATCCAACACGATCTCGGCCATCGAACTATCCCTTCACAGCACCCGAAGTCAATCCAGCGACGATCCGCCGTTGGAAGATTAGAACAAAGATGATTATCGGAATCGTGATCACCATCGCGCCCGCCGCAATGGATCCGGTCGGCTCCTCGAACTGCGAACTACCGGTGAAGTTGGCGATCGCCACCGGCGCGGTGATCGCGCGTTCGGTGGCCGTCAACGACAGTGCCAGCAACAGGTCGTTCCAGGCGAAGATGAACACCAGGATCGCCGCGGTGACGATGCCGGGTGCCGCCAGCGGCGCGATCACCTTGCGGAACGCCTGCGCCGGTGTCGCGCCGTCCATCTTGGCCGCCTTCTCCAGATCCCACGGGATCTCCCGGAAGAACGCCGACAGCGTGTAGATGGCCAGCGGCAGGGCGAACGTGATGTACGGGATGATCAGGCCAGGCCAGGTGTTGAACAGCCCGATGCTGCGCCACATGTTGAAAATCGGTGTCACCAAAGAGATCTGCGGAAACATCGCGATCAGCAGCGCGACACCGACGAGCACCCGCTTGCCGGGGAACTGAAGACGAGCCACCGCATAGGCGGCCATCCCGCCGACGACGACCGCGATCACCGTGGTGATCAGACCGATCCCGATCGAGTTGATCAGTGCCGAGCTGAACGCGTTGCCGGAGAAGATGCCCTTGTAGTTGTCGAACGTGATCTGGCTCGGAATGAGCTTGCCGTCCTTGACGGTTGACGTCGGCTTCAACGACAGCGACAGGATCCACAACACCGGGAAGAGCGCATAGATCACCACCAGGAGGTTGACGACGGTCCACCCCGTCGCCCGTCCCGCGCCGACCCGCTCAGCCATGTCAGCGCCTCTCCTCGTCGGATCCCGGCGCCGCCGCACCGAAGATCGTGATGTAGATGAACGCGATGATCGCCACCGACAAGAAGATCAGCACGCTGATCGCCGATCCGAGGCCGAGGTTGAATGCCTTGAAAAGGTTGTCGTAGCCCAGGATCGACACCGATCCAGTGTTGTTGGCACCGCCGGTGAGCACGTAGATGTTGTCGAAGATCCGGAACGCGTCGAGCGTGCGGAACAGCAGCGCAACCAGGATCGCCGGTTTGATCAGCGGCAGAATCACTTTGAACAGCCGCTTCCACGCGCCTGCCCCGTCGACCTGCGCCGCGTTCAGCAGATCCTGCGGCACCAGCGCCAGGCCGGCGAGCAACAGCAGCGCCATGAATGGCGTCGTCTTCCACACCTCCGCGAGCACGACGATGGCAAGCGACGGGATCTGTTCGGTCAGCGGCGCGCTGCCCTCGGGAAGCAGGTTGGCCAGATATCCGGTGCCCGGTGTCCACGCGTAATACCAGCTGTAGGACGCCGCGACGGTGACGATGCCGTACGGGATCAGGATCGCGGTGCGCACGACGCCCTTGCCGAAGATGGTCCGGTGCATCACCAGGGCCAGCGCCATTCCGAGCACGAACTCGATCGCCACCGACACGACCGTGATGACCAGCGTCACGATGAACGCCGTCCACCAGTACCGGTCGGTGAGGACGGTCTGATAGTTCGACAGCCCGACGAACGCGGTGTCGTCGGGAGCGGCCAAGTTGTAGCGCTGCAGGCTCAGCCACACCGCGTAGCCGATCGGGTACGCGGTCACCGCCAACATCAGGATGACCGCGGGCGTGATCAGCAGGTACGCCAGCTTGCGGTCGGACTTCTTGTCGTCACCGGCCCCACCCGGCACCGGCGCTTTCGGTGCGTCGTGGTTCTCCAGGGTGGCCGTCACGGAATCAGCCCCTTACCGTCGATGGCCTTCTGAACCGCCTCTGTCAGCTCATCGGCGGTGGTCTCCGGATCGATGTCGGTGACGGGTGCGAGCGTCGCCGAGATCCGCGTGGACACCGCCTGATACACCGGCGTCGCCGGCCGAACGGCCGCGTTGGTCAGCTGTTCGCGGATGATCGCGTACTGCGGATACTTCTTCTGGAACGCCGGATCGTCGTACAGCGAGGTGCGCACCGCGGGCAGGCCGCCCTCCACCGAGGTGTAGCGCTGGTTCTCGACACTACGCACACACCGCATCGCCTCGAACGCCTCGGCTCGGTGCTGCGTGGTGGGTGCGACGGCGAGGTTGAGGCCGCCCAACGTCACCTTGGCGCGCTCCCCCGGCTGCACACCGGGATACGGCGCGAAGCCGAACACCTTCTTGCTGGCGTCGTAGGCGGCTTCGAACTGCTCGTCCGTCGGGGAGAAGGTGCCGACGTCGTTGATGCTGCCCGCCAGCGCCGGATCATTGTTGAGCGGAAGGAAACTCACCCCGCCCTTGACGGCGTTCTCCAACATCGAGGGCAGCACGAAGGGCCAGTTCACCTCGAGCGCGGCTTTGCCCTGTTCGAGCGCCAGGCGCGCGGTGCCCTCGTCGGTCTGCGTGATCGACGGGTCGGCACCCGGCGCGGTGGCAACGGCCTTCATGATCTGCAGCGCCTTCACCGTCGCCGCCCGGTGTTCGGGGGTGTCGGTCAGCGTGACGGTCTTCCCGTCGTCGGAAAGCACTTGCCCGCCCGCGCTTTCCAGCAACGTGTTGAACCACACCACGAGGCCCTCGTACTGCTTGGCCTGCACCGCAATCCAACTCGGCTTACCCGCGGCGTGCAGCCGGGTCGCCTCGGCCACCATGCCGTCCCAGGTTTCCGGCGGCTCGTCCATCAAATCCGCTCGATACCAGAGCAATTGGGTGTTCGTCGTGACCGGCGCGGCGTAGAGCTTGTCCTGCCACATCGCCGTCTCCAGCGGTCCGGGCAGCGTATTGGTGGTGGCGTCGGTTTCGGCCTGGCCCGACGGATCGTCGGACAGCGGCAGGGCCCAACCCGCTTCGGCGAATTCGGCCGTCCACACCACATCCAGCGCCATCAGATCAAGCGTCTTGTCGTTGCCGGTGAGGCGTCTGGCCAACTGCAGCCGCTGAGCGTCGGCCTCTTTCGGCAAGCTGATCTGCTGGATGGTGAAGCGGCCGCCCAGTTCTTCGTTGCAGCGCTTGGCGACGGCGGTGAACGTCGCCATCTCGCTGGCCGGTGTGTAGAAGTTGATGACGGTCCCGCCGCCGCCGGAGCTGCAGGCGGTCACCGCGGATGCCGTCGCCACAGCCGCCAATGCCGCTGCACACAGTCGACGTGCGTGCACGACCGGCCTCCTGTCCCGCTTTTCAAGCCGCCGCCGGAGCGCGGCGTCACGGGGAACTCCCGCGGACAGAACCGTAGAGCCAGCTGTGCGTGATTTGCAACACTTCGCGGCGGCGCGTCGGTCACCGCCGCACGATCGTGACCTGCGTCTCTGCCTCTCGTCGACGCCGTGTCAGCGCCGAATCGGCGCTATATGGTCAAGCGCGCCAGCAGATCCCGGCCCCTCTCCGCGCTCTGCGGATCGCACAGCACGTCGTAGCGGCCTGCGACGAGCTGCATCGTCGAGCTGAAATCTCTTGTGCCGCGAGCCATCGCGTACGGGATCGCCGAGGTGATCAGGCCGAAGAAGACGCCTGCGACCAGGCCGGTGATCAGCGACGCCCACGGGTTCTCGCTGAAAAAGCCGAGAATCAGCCCGATGAACAGGCCGAGCCATGCTCCGGTGATCACACCGCCGCCCAGCACCTTGGGCCAGGTCAGACGGCCGGTCACCCGTTCGACCTGCATCAGGTCGACGCCGACGATCGTCACCTGCTGGACCGGAAACTGCTGATCGGACAAGTAATCGACGGCGCGCTGCGCCTCGGCGTAGGTGGGATACGAGCCGATCGGCCAACCCTTCGGCGGTGTCGGCAAGGCGGCGGGCCCCCTGGCCGGGGTCGTCGGCGCGCCCGGTGTCGCGCCGGGAGCTTGTCCGGGTTGGAACGGGCTGGTCATGGATCCTCATTCTCCTTTATCCGAATCGAGAAATCTCATCGCCTGACAAGTTCAACGTTTCGGCGTCGACGTTGGTGCCCCACCTCCAGTCCCACCACGGGTACCTGCGCATACGCTAGGTTGAACAGCATGACAAATCCGGGCGGGGACTCCTCCGAAACGCCACCATCCGACGCCAATGAGAGCTCGTCGGAGCCGACATCCGGCGGATACGAAGCGCCGCCGATCGAGCAGTCGCAGCAGCAGGACGACCAGTCCTCGCCGCAGCCCCCCACACAGCAGTTCACGCCGCCCTCCGCGGCCACCGAGCAGTTCGTCCCACCCGCGCAGCCCCCGACGGAACAGTTCGTCCCGCCCGGGTACGCCCCGCCGCCGACCGGGTTCGACACACCGCCGCACGCGTATCAGCCGCCGGCCGCCGAGTTCAACCAGGGCGGCTTCCCGCCGCCTCCGTATCCGCCCTATCCGCCGCCTCCGCCCGGATATCCGTCCACGGCCGGCCAGCAGCCCGGCTATCCGCCGGCCTACCCCGACCCCTCGGGATTCGGTGGGCAACCGGGATATGGCGCCCAGTCCTATCCCCCGCCGGCGCCGTCGTCGTACGGCGCAGCGCCGGGCGGGTATCCACCTCCACCGCCGGGCTATCCGGGGCAGGGCTATCCCGGCGGCTACGGCGGTGGCTACGGTCAGCCGCAACCGGAGACCAACCAGTTGGCGATCTGGTCTCTGGTCGCCTCGGCGGTGGGCCTCTTCTGCTGGATCACCTCAATCGTCGGAATCGGGCTCGGGGTGGTCGCCCTCAACCAGATCAAGGAGAGACGGCAGGGCGGCCACGGCCTTGCCGTTGCCGGCATCGCCGTCGGCGTCGCGACGTTGATCATCGGCATCATCTGGACCGTGTTCGCGCTCAGCGCCTGACATGACCAACCCGTACGAGCAACCGTTCCGCGGCGGCGAATTCCCGCCGCTGGAACAGTCTGCGGCACAGCCGGATCCGTATTCGCCCGTCGACTATCCGACCGGGTATCCGCCGCTGCCGCCGCCGGTATACCCGCAGGCCGCCGGCTATCCGCCGCCGTACCCGGGCTATCCGCCGTACGACCCCTACCGGACCGGCAGGCCGCCCGGCACCAACGGCAAGGCGATCGCGGCGTTGGTCAGCGCGCTCGCCGGGCTCGCGTTCTGCGGACTGCCCTCGATCGCGGGCCTGGTCCTCGGCATCATCGCGATGCGCGAGTGCAAGCGCACCGGTCAGGACGGCTACGGCCTTGCGCTGGCGGGAACCATCATCGGCGGACTGGTCACCGCGCTGTTCCTGCTCTACTTCGTTTTCGTCATCGGCATCGCCGCCAGCGGATGGCAGTGGGCGCCATAGGATTTCGGCGCTAGCTCGGCGGCTTGAAGGGCTCGGCCTTACGCGTCATGCCCGCCGCGCGGCCCTTGCCCGCGATCACCAACGCCATCTTGCGGCTGGCCTCGTCGATCATCTCGTCGCCGAGCATCACCGCACCGCGGGCTCCGCCCGCCCGCGAGGTGTGCCATTCGTAAGCCTCGAGTATCAGCTCGGCATGGTCGTAGTCGGCCTGCCGTGGGCTGAAAAGCTCGTTGCCCGCCTCGATCTGGTCGGGATGCAGCACCCACTTGCCGTCATAGCCGAGCGCCGCCGACCGGCCTGCCACCCGCCGGAAGGCGTCGACATCGCGCACCTTCAGATAAGGGCCGTCGATCGCGAGAACGCCGTGGGTGCGCGCGGCGATGAGGATCCGCATCAGCACGTGGTGGTGCGCATCGCCGACGTCGTATCCCTCGGGTTGTTCGCCGACCTCGAGCGTGCGCATGTTGAGGCTGGCGGCCATATCAGCCGGGCCGAGCACCAAAGCCTGCACACGCGGACCCGAAGCGATCGCGTCGATGTTGGTCAACCCCTGCGCGTTCTCGATCTGCGCCTCGATGCCGATCCGGCCCACCGGGAGGCCATGCGTGGTCTCCAACTGGGTCAGCAGCAGATCGAGCGCGGTGATGTGGGAGACGTCGGTGACCTTCGGCAACACGATGATGTCCAGCGAGGCGCCCGCCGTCGACACCACCTCGATGGTGTCGGCGTACGTCCAGGGCGTCGTCCAGTCGTTGACCCGCACACCGCGCAGCTGGCCCGCCCAGCCCGAGTCGGCCAGCGCCATCGCGACCTGCGTGCGGGCCTCCTCCTTGGCGTCGGGCGCGACGGCGTCCTCGAGATCCAGGAAGACCTCGTCGGCTGGCAGCCCCTTGGCCTTCTCGATCATCTTCGCGCTGCTGCCCGGAACTGAAAGGATCGTTCGGCGGGGTCGATACCGGTTTTCCACAACCACACTCTCTACCCTTTGAGTCATGGCGGCGGTGAACAGGGTCTACGCGGCCCGACTCGCGGGTTTGGTGGTGCTGGGCCCCGACGGCGAGTCCATCGGTCGTGTCCGCGATGTGGTGATCAGCATCAGCATCGTCCGCCACCAGCCCCGCGTCCTCGGCCTGGTCGTCGAACTGCTGAACCGTCGCCGCATCTTCGTGCCGATCGGCCGGGTGACCGCGATCGACCCGAGCGCCGTCACGTTGATCACCGCCAACGTCTCGCTGCGCAAGTTCAAGCAGCGACCGGGTGAGGTGCTGGTTCTCGGGCAGGTCATCGAGACCCGCGTCCGCGTCGACGACCCCGACCTGCCCGAACTCGCCGGAGTGGACCTCGTCGTCGTCGACCTGGGCATCGAGCAGGCCCGAACCCGCGACTGGCTGGTCACCAAGGTCGCCGTGCGTCCACTCGGGCGCCGGCTCGGCCGCCGCCGCAACGTCGACATCGTCGACTGGCAGCGGGTCCAGGGTCTGACCCCGTCGGGCCTGGCGATGCCCGGTCAAGGTGTCGCCCAACTTCTCGAGCAGTTCGAGGGACAGCGTCCGATCGAGGTGGCCGAGGCCATCCGCGAGCTGCCCGAGAAGCGGCGCTTCGAGCTGGTCAAGGCACTCGACGATGAGCGGCTCGCCGACGTGCTCCAGGAGCTGCCCGAAGACGACCAGGCCAATGTGCTTCGCCGACTCGAGCCCGAACGCGCCGCCGACGTGCTCGAGGCGATGGATCCCGACGACGCCGCGGACCTGTTGGGCACGATGACCCCCGCCGACGCCGAACTGTTTCTGCGGCGCATGGACCCAGAGGATTCCGAGGATGTGCGCCGTCTGCTGGCCCACTCGCCGGACACCGCGGGCGGTCTGATGACCTCCGAGCCGGTGGCGATCGCCCCGGACACCACGGTCGCCGAGGCGCTGGCGCGCGTGCGCGACCCCGACCTGACGCCGGCGCTGGCCTCGCTGGTGTTCGTGGTGCGACCGCCGACCGCCACCCCGACCGGCCGCTACCTGGGCTGTGTGCACCTGCAACGGCTTCTGCGCGAACCGCCCGCGGCGCTGGTCGGTGGCATTTTGGACACTGACCTGCCCAGCCTCGGACCCGATGACCCGTTGACGGCAGTCACCCGCTACTTCGCCGCCTACAACTTGGTCTGCGGTCCGGTGGTCGACGAGGAGAACCACCTGTTGGGTGCGGTCTCCGTCGACGATGTGCTGGACCACCTGCTGCCCGATGATTGGCGCGAACGCGAGGAACCCGACCTGCCCAGCGCCGAGGTCGGTTCATGAGCGATCTGACGGCGCGCCAGCGACTGGACACCCCACGCACCTCACGGCGCCGATTTGCATTCAACGTCGACGCCGAGGCGGTCGGGCAGTTCAGCGAGTCCATCGCGCGGTTTCTGGGCACCGGCCGCTATCTGCTCTGGCAGACCATCATCGTCATCGTCTGGATCGCGCTGAACCTGTTCGCGGTGAGCCTGCGCTGGGATCCGTACCCGTTCATCCTGCTCAACCTGGCCTTTTCGACGCAGGCCGCCTACGCGGCGCCGTTGATCCTGCTGGCCCAGAACCGCCAGGAGAACCGGGACCGGGTCTCGCTGGAAGAAGACCGCCGCCGGGCCGAGCAAACCAAGGCGGACACCGAGTATCTGGCCCGTGAGCTGGCCGCTCTGCGGTTGGCCGTCGGTGAGGTCGCAACCCGCGATTATCTGCGCCGCGAACTCGACGAAATTCGCGACGCGCTGCACGAAATGCGGGCACCGGAATCGCCCGACGGAGGCCGGGACGGTGCGGGTAAATCCCACTCCGGCGATCGTCGCGGCAAAAAATCGAATTAACCCAGGTCAAGCATTGTCGTAACGCGGCAGGAATCGACTAGGTATGGTGACTTGGTTCACAAGGCATCGCGAACTTAGGACGGTCGAGTGCACATAGGGGGAGGGGCCGCGCTCGCAGCAGTGCGCAGCCGCGCCGCGCGGGCTATGCGCTCACCCGCGATCGGCATTGCGGCGATCACCCCAATCGTCTTCGCCGGAGCCGTCGCGGGCTCGCCGGGGACGGTGTCTCCGGTCCGCGATTCCGCGGTGACGCCGCTGGCGGCCATCGCCCCGTCGCCCATCAATCCCGACGGCGCGTCGATCGTCGCCGTCACCAAGGCGCCGACGCCGTTCCACATCGCGTCCACTGGCGGCATCTCCGGCCCGCCACCCTCGGCGGTCGTGAGTTCGCCTGGCACACTTCGCATTCCGATGATCGCGTTGAACGCCTATCAAAATGCCGAACGGATGATGGCCACGTCCTACCCGGGCTGTGGCGTCAGCTGGAACCTGCTCGCCGGTATCGGGCGCATCGAGTCGATGCACGCCAACGGCGGCGCCACCGACGCGTCCGGGTCGGCGGCCCGGCCCATCTACGGGCCCGCGTTGGACGGCACGCTGCCGGGCAACGAGGTCATCGAATTGAGCCGCAACGCCAACCGGGTCACCTACGCCCGCGCGCTCGGCCCGATGCAGTTCCTGCCCGGCACATGGTCGCGTTACGCGTCCGACGGCAACGGTGACGGCAAAGCCGATGTGCAGAACGTCTTCGACGCGAGCCTGGCCGCCGCGCGCTATCTGTGCAGTGGCGGGCTGAACCTGCGGGACCAGTCGCAGGTGATGGCCGCGATCCTGCGCTACAACAACTCGATGGCCTACGCCCAGAACGTGCTGGGCTGGGCCGCTGCGTATGCCACTGGCGTCGTGCCGGTCGACCTGCCTCCGATCACCGGGCCGATCCCGCCGATCGCCGACGCCCACCTGGACAACTACCAGGGTCTGGGTCCCGGCCTGCCGATGAATGCCCTCGGACTGCCCGCCAACGACCCGCTGGCGATGATCCCGATGCTGGATCAGACCCGCACGGACGTCGCTGGCCAGCTCACCGGCTACGGGCCGCTACCGGGACCCGCTGAGGCGGCAGCACCGGTGGCGCAACCCACGCCCGCACCGCAGTTCCCGTCCTGGATGCCCCCGTGGATGCAGGCGATGCAGCAGCAACAGCAACAGCAACAGCCGCAGCAGCAGCCGCAACCGGCGGGCCAGAACTGTGCGGTGTTCTGCATCGGGAACAACCCGCCTGCGCCCGTGCAGCCGCAGCTGCCACCGGAGGCGCTGCCGCCCGGTATCGTCCCGCCGCCCGCAGCGCCGTTGGACATCGCACCGCCCCCGATGCCGGGACCCCCACCGCCTGCCCCTGGCGAACCTGTCGCACCCGTGCCCGCCGAGCAGCCGGTCGTCGGCCCCGCGCAGGGCCCGGTCGGACCGCCACCCGGCCCGCCCGCCTGACCGCACCCCCGGCCCGCGAATCAGCCCAACCCGCTCCGCCTAGACTCGGCGGTGATGTCAGAACACGCCACCGAGCTGGAAGCCGCGATACGCGCCGGCCTCGCCAAGGTGATCGACCCCGAACTGCGCAGGCCGATCACCGAGCTCGGCATGGTAAAGAGCGTCGATGTCGACGCCGACAGCAATGTGCACGTCGAGGTGTACCTCACCACCGAGGCCTGCCCGAAGAAGACCGAGATCTCCGAACGGGTGGCCGCCGCGGTCGCCGACGTGCCCGGCACCGGCGCGGTCAAGGTCAGCCTCGACGTCATGAACGACGAGCAGCGCACCGAGCTGCGCAAGCAATTGCGCGGTGATGCGCGCGAACCCGTGATCCCCTTCGCCCAGCCGAACTCGCTGACGCGGGTGTACGCGGTCGCGTCCGGCAAGGGCGGGGTCGGCAAATCCAGCGTCACGGTCAACCTCGCCGCCGCGATGGCCGCCCGCGGGTTGTCGGTCGGGGTGCTCGACGCCGACATCTACGGTCACTCGATCCCGCGGATGATGGGCACCACCGATCGGCCGACGCAGGTCGAGTCGATGATCCTGCCGCCGATCGCCCACGACGTTCGGGTGATCTCGATTGCACAGTTCACCCAGGGCAACACGCCGGTGGTGTGGCGCGGCCCGATGCTGCACCGGGCGCTTCAGCAGTTCCTCGCCGACGTGTACTGGGGCGACCTCGACGTGCTGCTGCTCGACCTGCCGCCGGGCACCGGCGATGTCGCCATCTCGGTGGCGCAGTTGATCCCCGGCGCGGAAATCCTCGTGGTGACAACGCCGCAACTCGCCGCGGCCGAAGTCGCCGAACGCGCGGGCGCGATCGCGCTGCAGACTCGTCAGCGCATCGTCGGCGTCGTCGAGAACATGGCCGGGCTTGTGCTGCCCGACGGCACGACAATGCAGGTGTTCGGCGAGGGCGGTGGACGCCAGGTCGCCGAGCGGCTGACGAGGGCCGTCGGCGCGGATGTTCCACTGCTGGGCCAGGTGCCGCTGGATCCCGCGCTGGTGGCCGCCGGCGACGCCGGCGTGCCGCTGGTGCTGAGCGCGCCGGACTCGGCCGCGGGCAAGGAGTTACGCGGTATCGCCGACGCGCTGTCGTCGCGCAAGCGGGGGCTCGCGGGGATGTCGTTGGGGCTGGACCCCAGCGGTCGCTGACTTCCCTCGAGATTGCATCTGCGCAGCCCGTTACTCGACATTCGCCTGCCGGAATGCAATTTCGCGGCCACACTTAGGCGCGGTGGACTCCGAACAGATCATCCGCATCGCGCTGACGATCGTCACGCCGATCCTGACGGCGGGCATCGGCATCGTTGCGCTGGCTGTCGGCGACTGGCGCGAACGTCGCACCCAGGCAGGGCGGCGCAAGCTCGCCTTCGAAGATGCCAGCAGGCAGGTCGACTTCGCGTCCGACTGGTACAACGCACGCAAGCTGATCGCGCCGGAGGCGGAAAAGGCCGCGGCGGCACGCGCACAGGGCTGGCTCGACGAGGCGTCGAACCTTGTCGACGAATGGAAGCCGGAACCGCGCTCAGAGGAGAAGCGGTCCATCACTGTGCGACGGCTGCTGCTGGCCTACCCGATGCACCGCCGCGGCGCGCGGATCCTGCGCGCCCTCTACTATTTCTTCCTCGGGGTGATGATCTTCCAGATCTCCGGCGCGTTGGGCTCCGCGCTCGGCAGGGAGGACACGATCGGTGTACCGAACTACTTTTCCGGTGGGCTGATCTACGCCGATCTGCTCGGCATCGTGCTGTGGACTCTCGTTGCGATGGGCTTCCGATTCTGGGCGCTGCGCGCTGAGGAGTCACATCTGGCGGATGAGCCCGAGCAGCGGATGACGATACGAGACGCGCTGCTGCTGCACCGGCTCAACGGGATTCGCGCGAACATCGCGCGCGTGATCTTCTGGCTGTGGGCGCTTCTCACCGTGTTCATCGTCGTGTCGATGGTGATCACCGCGTATCAGGACCCGCGCACGATTCCGTCCAACGTCGTCGTGCTCGTCGCCTGGGTCGGATGGGCGATAGGACTGCGCTACTGGGCCGAGGCGCACAGCGAGCGCGCTGCCGCCGCGCGCGGTTAGGTCGCGTCGCTGTCGAATGGGGTCACGCCGGGCTCCCGGATCGTCGGAGTAGGTGGCGTGGGCGGCATCGGCTCGGCGGGCTTGTCGTCCTGGTCGAATTTGCCGGTGAAGATCGAATCATCGCCGTCGAGAAGATGTTTGGTCAGCGCGGCGCGCGGCGTCATACCGCGCAGCTTCTGCAGTTCACTGAGTGGCTCACGGAGATCGTCGAACTCCGGGCCGAGGTCTTCGCGCAGTTGTTTGGTCGCGCCGCTGACGTAGTCGCGTGCCTGACGCAGCGCGCCCGAGGTCCAACGGATTGCACCCGGCAGCCGTTCCGGCCCGAGGATGACCAGACCGGCGATCACCAGGAGCAGCATCTCGCCCCAGCCGACGTTGGCGAACATTACGTACTGTTGTCGGATCCGGGGTTGACGGTGAGCGTGACGTGCCTACCGTCACGGACCACCTCGATGGGCGCATCCTGACCGATCTTCAACTGCCGCACCGCCACTACGAATTCGTCGGCGTCTGCGACGGTGCGGTCACCGACCTTCACGACGACGTCGTTCTCGAGGATGCCGGCCTTCTCCGCGGGACCACCGGCCTTGACGTTGGCCACCTGCGCGCCGGAGGCGAGGTCGTTGCTCACCGACCTTGCGGTCAACCCGAGCGTCGGATGCGCGATCTTGCCGTCCTTGATCAACGCCTCGACGACGTTCTTCACCTCGTTCACGGGGATCGCGAAGCCGAGCCCGCTTGCGCTGTCCGACAACGACTTTCCTGCCGTGTTGATGCCGATGACATCAGAGTTCATGTTGATCAGCGGTCCACCGGAGTTGCCGTGGTTGATCGCGGCGTCGGTCTGTACGCCGTCGATCACGGTGTCGGTGTCGGAGCCGTCCCCGGACAGCGGAACGGGCCGGTGCAGCGCGCTGATGATGCCCTGGGTGACGGTACTGCGCAGGCCGAGCGGAGCACCGGCCGCGATCACCTCGTCGCCGACATGCAGCTTGTCGGAGTCGCCGAGGCGCGCAACGGTGAGGTTGTCGACGTTGTCGACCTTCAGCACGGCCAGGTCAGTCTTCGGGTCGCGCCCGACGAGGTTGGCGGGCACATCCTTGCCGTCGTTGAACACCACCGACAGCTTGTACTGGCTGGGATTGGTTGCGGCCTCAGAGATCACGTGGTTGTTGGTGACGACGTAGCCGCGCGGATCGATGACGACGCCGGAGCCCTGCGCGCCCTCATTGTCACCGACTGCTTCGATGGTGACCACCGAATCGGCAACCGACGCAGCGACTTTCGCGAAGCGGCCCTCGGGCTGTTCGGCGCCGTTGTCGGTATGCAGCGTCACCTTCGACGTGGTGAACGCCTCGACGACCTCAGCGGTCTTGCGACCGACCCACCCGCCTGCAAAGCCGATCACCAGCGCGATGATGGCCAGCACCGCCAGCGCGACGTAGGAGACCCGGCCGCCGAACAGGACGTCGCGAACGCCGAGCCTTCCGACGTTCGCCGGGGCGGGCGCAGGCGGAGGCGTCGGCACGGCGGGCGTGCCGAGCGCGGCGGGCGCACTGGGGTCACGCCACGGATCGTCGGGTTCCTGCGGCTTTTCCCTGTCGCGTTCGGCCTCCAGCGCGCCGATGTCGGCGGGGTGGCGCTGCAACGACTCACCCATGCCGTTGGGGCGTCCGAAGGCCTCCTGGAGGACGGGATCGGGCGCCTGGTTGGTAGGCGTGAAGTCGCCCTGTTCGGGATGCTTGCCTTCAGCGATGAACGAACCGTTCACACCGGCGGGCCTGCCGAAGGCTCGGGTGGTCGACGGATCGACAGGGGGCCGCGAGACAGGGCGCGGCGGGACGCGGTCGCTCTCGGTCTGGTCCTGCTTGGTCACCCGGATATCACTCTCTTTTGGTCGCCGTTGTTCGCCGGCGCGCACCGATGCTTTGGTTTGCCGTCCAGACTACCGGCGCTTGCGGCGGTCACGAGTTGGGTCGTCAGCAAACTGAGTCTGGTCGTCGACGCTGGGCTGGACCTGCGCGGTGTCCTGCGGGATCTGCGACAGCAGGCCGAGTAGCGAACTGGGAATGGCGATAGGGCGGGAATCCCGCAATGCGGCGCGGGCCTGGCGTTGGGCTTCGACCTCGGCCGCACACTGAGTGCACAGCGACAGATGGTGGGCGGCCCGCAGATGGGCGGTCATCCGCAGCTCGCCGTCGACGAAGGCGGCAATGGCCTCGGTCGACAGGTGCTCGGTGGAGCCGAATTGCCGCGGACCCACGGGCGCATCACTCTGAGAGGCGAACTGAGAGGGCAGCCAGGAGAACGCGCGACGAAACACATGCCCCGGGTCGGCCATCACCCCGCTCCTCTCGACCCATCACCATCATGATCGACGGTTCTCACTTGAATGTAGCGCGGGATACCTCACCCGACACCCGGGAACGGTCAGGCTGACCTGGCCGTGTCGGCCGAATGACGCGCCAGGTAGTCCCTCAGCGCCTGTCGCCCGCGGTGGATGCGGCTGCGCACCGTGCCGAGCTTCACGCCCAGCGTCGCGCCGATCTCCTCGTAAGACAGACCCTCGATATCGCACAGCACCACTGCGGCGCGGAACTCCGGCGGCAGCGAATCCAGCGCGGCCTGCAGGTCAGGCCCCAGGCGCGAATCGTGGTAGATCTGCTCCGGGTTGGGCTCGTCGGCGGGCACCCGGTCGTAGTCCTCGGGCAGCGCCTCCATGCGGATGCGGCCGCGCCTGCGGACCATGTCGAGGAACAAGTTCGTCGTGATGCGGTGCAGCCAGCCTTCGAACGTGCCGGGCTGATAGTTCTGCACGGACCGGAAGACGCGGATGAACGTCTCCTGCGTCAGGTCTTCGGCGTCGTGCTGGTTGCCGGACAACCGGTAGGCCAGGCGGTACACGCGATCGGCATGCTGGCGGACCAGTTCGTCCCATGACGGCATGGTCGACTGGTCGCCTGTGGCGTCGAAAATCGCGGTGCCCTGCGGCTCCTCGGAAGGCTCGACCCACTCACCGTCGGTGTAGCGCTCGAGGTGAGGCATCGAAACAGGGGCCAGATGTGGGGCCGTCGTTGTAGTGGTCGTCGGATCCTCCAGGTCACAGCGTTGTCCAGATGTCGGTAACACGACATCCCCGGCAACACGACGATCGACGTGGTTATTCCCAGAGCGCCAGCGTTCGCCGTGTTCCATGGCGATTACCGTTCCCTGCCGCGGTGTGGCGGGCATATGAGCCGACTGAACTTTCCCTGAGAAACCGGATTGTTACCGATGTCACCGCCGTCGACCAGGGCAAACCATGTCGATGCGAAGAGATTTGGCCACCGCGCAACGGGCGTGTCGCTCTGGTGGCCGATTCGGCGCCCCTCTACGCTGCGGGCATGCCCGATGACCCGGCGAGCCAGCCGCAACCCAGCCGCGCCGAGTCGATCGTCAACCACGCCGAGAACTCTATCTCCGAGGATGCCATCGTCGCCGCGGCGCGCGACCGCGCCGTCGAGACCGGAGCGGGTGCGGTGAGCCCCGCAGTCGGCGCGATGTTGAGCGTGTTGGCCAAGATCAGCGGGGCGAAGGCCGTCGTCGAGGTCGGCACCGGTGCCGGCGTCAGCGGGCTGTGGCTGCTCTCCGGGATGCGCGACGACGGCGTGCTCACCACGATCGACGTCGAACCCGAGCACCAGCGCCTGGCCAAGCAGGCGTTCGCCGAGGCGGGCATCGGGCCGTCGCGGACCAGGCTGATCGGGGGGCGTGCGCAGGAGGTTCTCACCCGACTGGCCGACGAGTCCTACGACCTGGTCTTCATCGACGCCGATCCCATCGACCAACCGGATTTCGTCGTCGAAGGCGTGCGGTTGCTGCGACCCGGCGGCGCCATCGTCGTGCACCGCGCGGCGCTCGGCGGACGGGCCGGCGACGCCACGGCCCGCGATGCCGAGGTCACCGCCGTGCGCGAGGCGGCCCGGCTGATCGCCGAGGACGAGCGCCTGACACCGGTGCTGGTGCCGCTCGGCGACGGCCTGCTGGCCGCGGCCCGCGACTGGCCGACCCCCGGCGAGGACTAGCGAGCAGACGCATATGCACGCCCTTACCTGGGCTTTTGTGTGCATTTGCGTCTGCTCGCGGGAGAACCCTTGACGTCGCGCTGAACGTGCGTTTAGCCTACTAAACATGCGTTCAGCGGAGGATCTGACGGCGGTCGCACGGATCCGCGACGCCGCGATCGATCAAGTGGGTCAGCACGGCTTCAGCGTCGGACTGCGGGCCATCGCCAAGGCGGCGGGTGTGAGCGCCGCCTTGGTCATCCATCACTTCGGATCCAAGGACGGCCTGCTGAAGGCCTGCGACGACCACATCCTCGAAGTGATCCGGGAGTCGAAGTCCGAGTCGCTCAAATCGGCGGATGCCACCGCGTGGTTCACCCAGATGGCCGAGATCGAGTCCTACGCGCCGATCATGGCCTACCTGGTGCGCAGCATGCAGACCGGCGGCACGCTGGCCAAGCACTTCTGGCAGCGCATGATCGACAACGCCGAGGAGTACCTCGAGGAAGGCGTACGCGCGGGCACTCTCAAACCCAGCCAGGATCCGAGGGCCAGGGCGCGCTTCCTCGGCATGAACAACGGCGGCGGCTTCCTGCTGTACCTGCAGATGCACGACAACCCGAGCGATCTGCGCGCCGTGCTGCGCGACTACGCCGAGGACATGGTGCTGCCCGCGTTGGAGCTCTACACCAACGGCCTGATGGCCGACTCAGCCATGTACGAGGCGTTCCTCGCGCAGCGCGAACGAGGAATTCCGTTCAGCAACCCGACTGAAGGAGCTCGCGATGACGGCGATGTCACTGCAACCGGTTGAGACCGACGACGCCTGCCGTCCGGTCATCGAAATCCACGGGCTGGTCAAGACTTTCGGCCGCACGAGGGCTCTCGACGGTCTCGACCTCACCGTCGCACCGGGTGACATCACCGGCTTCCTCGGCCCGAACGGCGCGGGCAAGTCGACGACCATCCGGGTGCTGCTCGGCCTGCTGCGCGCCGACGGCGGCACGGTCCGGCTGCTCGGCGGTGACCCGTGGCGCGACGCGGTGTCGCTGCACCGGCGCATCGCCTACGTTCCCGGCGATGTGACGTTGTGGCCCAACCTGACCGGCCTGCAGGTCATCGACTTCCTGGCGCGGCTGCGTGGCAACGGCGTCGACACCCGACGTCGCGACCAGCTCATCGAACGGTTCGAACTCGATCCGCACAAGAAAGCGCGCACCTATTCGAAGGGCAACCGGCAGAAGGTCGCGATCGTCGCGGCGTTCTCCACCAATGCCGAGCTGTACATCCTCGACGAGCCCACATCGGGCCTGGACCCGTTGATGGAGAAGGCTTTTCAGGCCTGCGTGCAGGAGGTCGCCGGGCGGGGAGCCGCCGTGCTGCTGTCCAGCCACATCCTCGCCGAGGTCGAGAAGCTCTGCGACAAGGTCACGATCATCCGGGCCGGCCGCGCGGTGAAGTCCGGCACGCTGGACCAGCTCCGCCACCTGATGCGGACCACGATCACGGTGCGCACCCACCGCGACGGCCAGACACTGCAACAGATCCCGTTCGTCCACGACTTCTCGATCGCGGACGGCCATTACGTCTTCTCGGTCGACCGCGCCGATCTCGACCGCGCGATGAAAGTGTTGACGGAACTGGGCATCATCGACCTGACCGTGACGCCCGCGTCGCTGGAGGACATGTTCCTGCGCGAGTACCAGGAGCCGGGCCGATGACGACGACGGCTCTCGCGCGGCGCGCAGGCCGGCACGAATCGCCCTCTCCTGCTTCAGCGTTCACCGGTGTCGGCAGCTTGATCTGGCTCGCGCTGCGCCGCGACCGTATCCGCCTCAGCGTGTGGATCGCCTCACTGACGCTGATGATGGTGTACGCACCCAACGCCATCAAACTGGCCTACCCAGAAGAGGCGCAGAGGATCGCGCGCGTCGAACTCCTGAAGACACCTGCCGGGATGATTCTCGGCGGCCCGATGTTCGGCGTGAAAGAGACCGACCTCGGTGTGATGATGGCCAACGAGCTCACGCTGACGCTCATCGTCGCCACCTCGATACTGTCGATCCTCACCGTCGTGCGGCACACCCGCGCCGAGGAGGAAAGCGGTGCAGCGGAACTGGTGCTCTCCTCGGTCGTCGGCCGACACGCCAGGACGTACGCAGCGCTCATCGTCGTCGGTGGTGTCAACGCGGTTCTCGCACTGACGATGACGGCCGCGATGGCTGCTGCCGGCTTCGGTGTCGTCGACACCGCGGGCATCAGCCTCGGAGTCACGGCAGTGGCGGTGGTGTTCGGCGCCGTCGCCGCGGTGACCGCTCAGCTCTGGCGGCAGACGCGTGCCGCCACCGGCGCCGCAATGGGTGTGCTTGCGCTGGCTGCGTTGGTGCGCGGGGTCGGCGACGTGATCGACAATTCGGGCAGCGCCCTGTCCTGGTTCTCCCCCATCGCATGGGCGCAGCAGATGCGCCCGTTCGTCGACCTGCGCTGGTGGCCGCTCGTCATGCTGCTCGCCCTCGCCGTCGGCCTGATGGCGCTTGCCACCGTGCTGGAAAAAAAGCGTCAGTACGACGACGGTGTCATTCCGTCGTCCGGCGAGCATCCCAACGCGCGCCCGATCAAAGACGTGTTCGGCCTGCACCTGAGGCTGCAGCGAAGCCAGACGATCGGGTGGACGGTCGGAGTGTTCCTGTTCGGCTTGGCTTTCGGGTCGATGACGAAGTCGCTGCTGGACGCCGCAGCAGACAACGAACTCCTGCAGCGAATGCTGACACAGCAGGGCACCGACGGTGTCTACACCACGCTGACGCAGTTCCTCGCCGCCGCTGCAACGGCTTACGCCGTCTCCGCGGTGCTGCGCGTCTGGAGCGACGAGGAGTCCGGCCTGGGCGAGGCCGTGTTGGCCGGCGCGGTGTCGCGGTGGCGGTGGCTGCTCACCGCCGTCGCCGCAGCGGTCATCGGGTCGACGGTGGTGATGGTGTGTGCCGGTCTGGGAATGGGACTCGGCGCAGGCCTCACGATCGGCGAGCCTGAGCTGATCTGGCGGCTTACGCTGGCAGGGCTTGCCTACGTCCCCGCGCTGGCGTCGATGGCAGCTGTCGCCGCGCTTGCCGTCGCGCTGCGCTCTGCCTGGATCGGTTGGCTGGCAGTGGCTTTCGTGATCCTCTCGCTGTATCTCGGATCGCTGCTGCGCCTGCCGCAGTGGTTGCTCGACGTGTCACCGGTCGGCCAGACGAAGGCGCCGACCGAATACTCGGCCGCCGCACTGGGCGCCATGCTGGGCGCCGCCGTCCTGCTGACCCTCGTCGCGGGCGCGATCTACCGACGCCGCGACGCCGTCTGAACTTGAAAGGAGGAACAGTGAAGACCGCACTGCAGATGATCGGGTACACAGTCTTCAGCGTCGTATTCTTCGCGGTTCTGTTGTTCTGGCCTGCAGGCACATTCGATTACTGGCAGGGCTGGGTGTTCATCGCCGTGTTCGTCATCGGCACCACGGTTCCGACGATCTATCTGGCCGTGAAGTACCCTGACGCCTTCCGCAGGCGTGTTCGTTCGGGACCATTCGCGGAGAGCCGAATGGCGCAGAAGCTCATCAACATCGGCATCATCGCGACGACCGTCGCCGCGGGTGTGGTCAGCGCGCTCGACCACCGATTCGGTTGGTCGACGGTGCCGACCGCAGTCGTAGTGATCGGCAATGTCCTCGTCCTCGCCGGCCTCGCCGTGGCCGAAGTGGTGATCATCCAGAACAACTATGCCGCCGCGACCATCACCGTCGAGGCGGAACAGCCCGTAGTGTCCACCGGGCTCTACGGCCTCGTCCGCCATCCGATGTACGTCGGCGCGTTGATCGTGATGGTCGGAATGCCTCTCGCACTGGCGTCGTATTGGGGTCTGGTGGCCCTCATCCCCGGCGTGCTCGTGTTCGCCGCGCGCATCACCGACGAGGAGAAGGCGCTGCGGCAGGAACTCGACGGCTATGTCGAATACACGCAGAAGGTGCACTACCGACTGGTGCCGGGGGTGTGGTGACGCGCCGCAGCGCGCCACACGAAGAAGAACACCGCGACGACGGCGAACCGGGCGATGGTGTTCGCGATCAACGCCGAACTACTCTCGGTGAGCGCCATGTAGAGGATGTCGAGGACCCCGCTGGCGCCGTGCAGAACCATCAGCGTCACGACGATCAGTCGCAGGGCAGCGCGATCGGTCAGCCGCGCCGCACCGAACGACAGCACGGCCACGGCGAGTTCAGCCGCACCCACTAGATAGACCAACAGGTACTCCTGGCGCGGGATGCTGAGCCCCACCACCGAGGGAATCGCAGTCGGAAACGCCACCAACACGATGGCGCCCGCCAGGGTGATCAATCCGTGCACGATCAACACCGCGCGCAGCAGCGTCGGCGTCCGCAGCGTGGTCTCGGTCATATGCGGTCCTTTCGTCTCGTCATAACTATGACGGCCGGCACCGGCGGATCATGACAGGTGGAGGCAGATGACGGTGACGAGTTCGAGGAGCACCGAGCACATCTCCGCGCGATCGCCTTTCGCATGCTCGGCTCGGCAGCCGAGGCGCGTGGTGAAGACGAAAGCGATTGGCTACCTGTGCAATCGACGGCACCGGCAAATTTCGGGGTGCGCCGCGCGACAGCGCCTCGCTTATCCACCTCATGTGCCCTACCGTCGGTACGGTGACACGCGAACAGACGACAAGCAAGAAGGACAGTGCCTGGTCCTTTTTCTACCTGCCGTTGATCGTGGGATTGGTCATCGGCTCCGCAGTCGCAGCGGCGACCGATCAGTGGTGGTGGGCGACGATCGGCGCGGTGCTGGGCGCAGCGGCAGGCGAAATCGCCCGCAGAATAAGGACCCGTCGACTGACGTCGTCCTAAACTGCGTCATGCTTTGCGCGGGCCTGGCGCTTCTCACCACAACGCAAGTGGTGGTGGGAATCTGGGCATTGCTGCTTCCTGAACGGTTCTTCTCGCTTGCCGTGGTGGGCATGGGGATGGCGTACAACGAGCATTTGATGCGCGACTACGGCGCCATGACGCTTGCGAGTGCGGTGGTTCTCGGCGCGGCTGCCATCCGCATGGACCGATGTATTGTCCGCACCGCGTTGGTCATGTACCTGGTGTGGGCCGTGCCGCACTTCTTCATCCACGTGACGATGCTCGATCACCTGCCAGCGGCCACCGGTGTCCTGTTGCTGATCTTGCTCGGGGCGGCGATCGTCATACCCGCCGTGTTGCTGGTCATCGCAAAGCCCGTCACCGACAACGGAAACGATCTCTCGCCCCGATGACGTCGCCCGCTCTCCCAGCCACATCGAGCTACCCGGCGCTCGATTCGCGCCGACGTCGCAAAATGCAGCCCATACTGATGAGATGGAGCTGCTGACCGGCCTCGGGTTGGCCACCGCGTCGGGGCTGAACGCCTACATCCCGTTGCTGACGCTCGGCCTGCTGTCCCGGTTCACCGACATCATCTCGCTGCCGCCCGGCTGGGCCTGGCTGGAGAACGGCTGGGTGATGACGATCGTCGCGGTGCTGCTCGTCGTCGAGATCGTGGCCGACAAGATCCCCGCGCTCGACAGCGTCAACGATGCGATCCAGACGTTCGTGCGGCCCACCTCCGGCGGCATCGTGTTCGGCTCCGGCACCGCCGCCCAGACGCCCGCCGTCGCGGATCCCGGCGCGTTCGCACAGTCGGGTCAGTGGATTCCGGTGGTGATCGGTGTTTTTGTCGCGCTGGTGGTGTCGCTGACGAAATCGGCGGCGCGGCCCGCGGCGAATGTCGCCACCGCCGGGGTGGCGGCCCCGGTGCTGTCGACCATCGAAGACGGTGTCAGCGTCGGCCTGGTGTTCGTGGCGATCCTCATCCCGGTCGTCGTGCTCGTCGTGCTCGCGTTGCTGGGGTGGGCCTTCTTCAAGCTCTGGCGACGACGCCGAAACCGCGCGCGAGCAGACGCATAAGTACCCGAAAAGACGCAATCGAGGGCACTTTTGCGTTCCCCTACCTGCGGTGTGGGCCCAGCTCGCGGCAACTAGATCCACACGCCCTTGCCCACGGCGACGACGCCGCCCGCGCTGATCGCGAACCGCTCGCGGTCCTTGTCCAGGTCGACGCCAACCATTTCGCCGGGGCCGACCACCACGTTCTTGTCGAGGATCGCGTGCCGCACGACCGCGCCGCGGCCCACCCGCACGCCGGGCATCAACACGCTGCCCTCCACGATCGCGCCGTCGTCGACGACGACGTTGGACGACAGCACCGAGTTGCGCACCGAGGCCGCCGAGATGATGCTGCCCGCACCCACCACCGATTCCTGTGCGGAGCCGCCGTTGACGAACTTCGCCGGGGCCAGGTTCTCCGACTCACCCCTGATCGGCCAGCGCTTGTTGTAGAGGTTGAACACCGGGTGCACCGACACCAGGTCCATGTGGGCGTCGTAGAACGCGTCCAGCGTTCCGACGTCGCGCCAATAGCCGTGATCGCGTTCGGTGGCGCCGGGCACCTCGTTGTCGCTGAAGTCGTAGACCGCGGCCATCCCGTCGGACACCAACCGCGGAATGATGTCGCCGCCCATGTCGTGGTCGGAGTCGTCATCGTCGGCGTCGGCGCGGATGGCATCGATGAGCACCTTGGTGGTGAAGATGTAGTTGCCCATCGACACGAACGTCTGCTCGGGGTCGTCGGGGGTGCCGGGTGGATCGGCGGGCTTCTCGACGAACTCGCGGATGCGGCCCGACTCGTCGGCGTCGATGCAGCCGAAGGCGGTGGCTTCGGCCCTCGGCACTCGGATGCCCGCGACGGTGGCGCCCGCGCCGCTCTCGATGTGGAACTGCACCATCTGCTCGGGATCCATCCGGTACACGTGGTCGGCGCCGAACACGACGATGTAGTCGGGATCCTCGTCGTAGATCAGGTTCAGCGACTGGTAGATCGCATCGGCCGAACCGGTGTACCAGCGCGGACCGAGCCGCTGCTGAGCCGGCACCGGAGTGATGTATTCGCCGGCCAGACCTGACAGCCGCCAATTCTGGGAGATGTGGCGGTCGAGCGAGTGCGACTTGTATTGCGTCAGAACACAGATCCGCAGGTACCGGGCATTGACCAGATTCGACAGCACGAAGTCGATGAGTCGGTAGGCGCCCCCGAAGGGGACCGCCGGCTTTGCTCGGTCGGCCGTCAGCGGATAGAGCCGCTTGCCTTCCCCGCCCGCCAGGACGATGCCGAGGACGTGGGGCAACTCCCTCATGATTCAAACCTATCTGCGAGTACTCACCATGACCAGGCATTCGCACGATTGGAGCCGTGCGTCTGTCCGCTCAAAGTATTTGGCGAATACCCGCAATTCGCACTCTTTACATGGCTGCGGCGCGCGGCCACGGACACTACGGTCGAAGGCATGCGGGTGGCGATGATGACGCGTGAATATCCGCCCGAGGTGTACGGCGGCGCCGGGGTGCACGTCACCGAACTCGTCGCGCAGCTTCGCCGCCTGTGCAAGGTCGACGTGCACTGCATGGGCGCCCCGCGCGAGGGCGCGTTCGTCCACCAGCCCGACCCGGCGCTGAAGGGCGCCAACCCCGCGCTGGCCACCTTGTCGGCCGATCTGGTGATGGCCAACGCCGCCGACGCCGCGACCGTGGTGCATTCGCACACCTGGTACACCGGGCTTGCCGGGCATCTGGCCGCCCTGCTCTACGGGATCCCGCACGTGCTGACGGCCCACTCGCTAGAGCCGATGCGGCCGTGGAAAGCCGAGCAACTGGGCGGCGGCTACCGCATCTCGTCCTGGGTGGAGCGCACCGCCGTCGAGGCGGCCGACGCAGTCATCGCCGTCAGCTCCGGGATGCGCGACGACGTATTGCACACCTACCCCGCCCTGGACCCGAACCGGGTGCACGTGGTGCGCAATGGGATCGACACCGATGTCTGGTATCCGGTCGACGTAGCCGACGCCGAGGATTCGGTGCTCGCCGAGCTCGGCGTCGACCGGTCCCGGCCGATCGTCGCGTTCGTCGGGCGAATCACCAGGCAGAAGGGCGTCGCACACCTCGTGGCGGCGGCCCACCGCTTCTCCCCCGAGGTGCAGCTGGTGCTGTGCGCCGGCGCCCCGGACACCCCGGAGATCGCCGCGGAGGTGACGGCGGCGGTGCAGGAGCTGTCGCGGGCGCGGACCGGTGTCTTCTGGGTGCGTGAGATGCTGCCGATCGCCAAGATCCGCGAGATCCTCTCAGCTGCAACGGTTTTCGTATGTCCATCGGTATACGAGCCGTTGGGCATCGTGAACCTGGAGGCGATGGCCTGCGCGACGGCCGTCGTCGCATCCGATGTCGGCGGTATTCCGGAGGTCGTCGCCGATGGGCAGACGGGACTGCTGGTTCACTACGATCCGGCGGACCCGGAGTTCTTCGAGACCCGGCTCGCGGATGCGGTCAACTCGTTGGTCGCCGATCCGGAGAGGGCACGTCAGTACGGTGAGGCGGGCAGGCAACGCTGCATCGAAGAGTTCTCCTGGGCGCACATCGCCGAGCAGACCCTGGAGATCTACCGGAAGGTGTCGAGCTAGCGGCCGGCGCGCCGCCCGAACGTACAAGCTAGCTGCTGGTGACGCCCTTGAGCTCGTCGCCGAGAGCGGCCGCCTCGTCAGGGGTGAGTTCAACGACCAACCGGCCACCGCCCTCCAGTGGTACCCGCATCACGATGCCGCGCCCCTCCTTGGTTGCTTCCAGAGGACCGTCGCCGGTCCGGGGCTTCATCGCCGCCATCGAGTACTCCCTCCGCGTGCGCCGGCTGCCCACCCTTTGACAGCTCCCGGCCTTGAACTGCTATTGAACTCCCCCCATTGTTCCCTATTTGGGGGGTGCGATGTGCAAAGACCCGGTCAAGATCGGTTCGAATGGCCGATCAGGCCGCTGTGGGCACCCAACAGGACGCCACATGGTCGTCCACCATTCCGGTCGCCTGCATCAGGGCGTAGGCCGTCGTCGGCCCGACGAACCTGAACCCGCGGCGCTTGAGTTCCTTGGCCATCGCCGTCGACTCCGGGGTGACCGCCGGGACGTCGGCCACAGACGCGGGCCGCGGCCGCGGCTCCGGCGCGAACGACCACAGCAACTCGCCGAGGTCGACGTCCAGGTCGGCGGCGGCGCGCGCGTTGGCGATCGTCGCCTCGATCTTCGCGCGGTTGCGCACGATCCCGGCGTCGTTCATCAGCCGCTCGATGTCGCGGTCGGTGTAGCGCGCGATCCTGCCGACGTCGAACCGGTGGAAGGCGCGGCGGAAGTTCTCCCGCTTGCGCAGGATGATCAGCCACGACAGCCCGCTCTGGAACGCCTCGAGGGTGACGCGTTCGAACAGCGCCTTGGAATCGCGTAGCGGCCGACCCCACTCGGTGTCGTGATAATCCCGGTAGAGGACGAAATCAGCGGGAGCCAAACGGGATTGGTCGATCCAATCGCAGCGGACGCGTCCGTCCCGACTTAGGACAATTTAGTGTGCATGGCCCTCGTTGATCTTGGCGATGGCTTCGCGGAGGTCCTCGGGTAGTGGGTCGACGGCGGTCAGGACT
>JAWQNE010000038.1:0-26180 GCA_033741175.1 Mycolicibacterium sp. 120270
TTCAGAAGATGCCCGGCCACCGATTCGGCATCCAACAACTCCCGCTGATCATCAGAGCGACCCTGCACCCGTCAATCATCCCGAAAACCCCAGCACAACCACGCCCGCCACGCGGGATTAATTCAGCAGGCTCCTAGCCTTCCAGCACCGCCATCGCCGCGCTGTGCCCGCCGAGGCCCGACACCGCGCCGCCGCGGCGAGAGCCCGAGCCGCACAACAGGATCCGATCGTGTGCCGTCGCCACACCCCAGCGCCTGGCGGGGGTGTCCAGCGGTTCGTCGTTCTCGACGAACGGCCAACTCAGCGCGCCGTGGAAGATGTTCCCCGCGGTCATGCCCAGCGTCCACTCCAAGTCCAGTGTGGTCTTGGCCTCGATGCACAGCCGGCCGGCCGCATCCTCCATCAACACATCCTGAATCGGTTCGGCCAGAACTGAATTCAGCGAGTGCAGCACCGCAGAGGTCAAGTCTTCCCGGAGGCGGTCGGGATCGGCGCCTACCGTCAGCGTGTGCGGTGCGTGCAGACCGAACACCGTCAGCGTCTGCGCCCCCGAGGCCTGCAGTTCGTCCGAGAGGATGGACGGGTCGGTCAGCGAGTGACAGTAGATCTCACACGGCAACGGGTCGGGGATCACCCCGCCCGCCGCGCGCCGGTATGCGGCATCGAGCTGGCTGTAGTTCTCGTTGATGTGGAAGGTTCCGCCGAAAGCCTTGTCCGGCGTGACGGTTTCATCGCGCAACCGGGGCAGGCGTTTCAACAGCAGGTTGACCTTCACCTGCGCTCCAGGTGCCATCGTCGGTGCGGGCTCACCGAGCAGGCCCGAGAGCACCGAGGGCGTCACCCCGGACAGGATGTGCTCGGCGCGGATGCGGTGTTCCTGCCCGTCGAGCGTGAAGCGCACCTCGCCGTCCGGATCGATCGACTGAACTTCGGCGTTGGTGGTGATCTCGGCGCCGAAACCCGTTGCGGCGGCAGCAAGTGCGCCGCTGACCGCACCCATGCCGCCGATCGGCACATCCCACTCGCCGGTGCCGTTGCCCAGCAGGTGATACAGGAAGCAGATGTTGTGCTGCAGCGACGGGTCGTCGAGCGCGGCGAACGTGCCGATCAACGCGTCGGTCGCCATCACGCCGCGCACGAGATCACTGTCGACGGCTCGGGTGATCGCATGCCCGACCGGTTCGCAGATCAACGCCTGCCACGTTTCGTCGGCCTCTGCGTCGCCGCCTGCGAGCACCAGCTTGTGTGCCTCGTCTCGGGACATCAGCGGCGCCGTCATGGTGGGCCACAGCCGCGTGGTGATGATCCTCGCGCGGCGGTAGAACTCGGCGAATGCGTCGGCGTCGCCCTCCGCGCCGACGGCGGCGAATGTCGAGTCCGGCCCGACCAGCAGGCCCGTCTCGCCGCCGTTGCCCGGGTCGGGCGTGTACGACGAATACCGGCGTCGCGCAAGCCGCACCCGTACGCCGAGGTCGTCGACGATGCGCCGGGGCAGCAGGCTCACCAGGTACGAGTACCGCGACAGCCGGGCGTCGATGCCCTCGAACGCGTGTGCGGACACCGCGGCGCCGCCGACGTGGTCCAGACGCTCGAGGATGCGGACACTGCGGCCGGCGCGCGCGAGGTAAGCGGCTGCGACCAGGGCATTGTGGCCACCGCCGACGATGACGACGTTGGCGTCCGGCTCGGTGATCAATTCAAGTAGCCCTCGACCTCGTCGGCCGGGCGCACCTGGGCCTCACGGGGGTCGCCGCCGGTTTCCCGCAGCGCACGGCGCTGTCGCAGCAGGTCCCAGCACTGATCCAGCTGCACCTCGAGCTCGCGCAGCCGGGCGTGCTCCTCTTCGGCGCTGATCTCTTTCCGTTGGAGGCGGGCGCGCAGTTCCCGTTCCTCGTCGACGAGTTCGTGAATGCGAGCCAGTGGATTCTGTTCGGATGCCATCGCACCAGTGTGCCCGTTATGGGCGCGGACTCACCCCTAATGGGGCGTAACGTAGCGCTCCGTGGCAACTAAACCTGAGGTGGACTTCCCCGACGGCCCCCCACCCACCGACCTGGTCATCGAGGATGTGACGGTCGGCGAGGGCGCGGAGGCGGTTCCCGGCGGAACGGTGACGGTGCACTATGTCGGCGTCGAGTACGACACGGGCGAAGAATTCGACAGCTCCTGGAATCGGGGCGAGTCGATCGAGTTTCCTTTGCGGGGTCTGATCAAGGGGTGGCAGGACGGCATCCCCGGCATGCGGGTGGGTGGCCGTCGCAGGCTCGTCATCCCGCCCGAGCAGGCGTACGGGCCGGCGGGCGGGGGGCACCGATTGTCGGGTAAGACCTTGATCTTCGTCATCGACCTGCTCGATGTTCGCTGACTGACGCAACGGCAAATTCCTTAGCCTGTGCGGTCGTTCGCGCGTTGTGCGTCATAGCGCGCCGGTTCGAATCAATGGGCCCCGCAACGGTGTCGATGTTCTAGGCTCGGCGCAGTTACAAGATCACAGCGAATTTCTGTCGACCCGGGAGGGCGCAATGCCGGACTCCGAAGACACTCGTACGATCACGGGCCACCGCACCGATTCCAAGTTTTACCGCCGGCCACCCGGTGCGGCCTGGTTGGTGGCATTGCTGGCGATTCCGCTTCTGCTGGCGCTGATCAGCTGGGCGGGCCTGCGGAAGCCGGAGGTGGACGTCACCGCCGACCTGCAGAGCGTGAATCCATCAGCCACCCTTACCGCGCCGAGCGTCAGCCCACCCGACGTCAATGCCCCGAATGCCCCCGAGGTGAATTTCGGGCCGCTGTCAATCCTGCGTAACGCCAACGGGTTTGCGCTTTCCGGCGAGATGCCGAGTGCCGAGGCCAAGGCGGGTCTGCTGGAGAGTCTCAAGCTCGCGTTCGGCCCCGATATCCAACTGACGGACAACATGAACGTGAATCCGGACGTCAACGCGCCGGACTTCGCCGCGCTCGGATCGGTTTTCGGCGCAGCGGTCGACATTCCGGACTTTCACTTCGATCTCAACGGTGACACGCTCACACTCGCAGGCGTTGCGCCGGCCGAAGAGGTGAAGACCGAAGTCGAGGCCGCGGCCAAGTCGGCATGGCCGAAGATGAAGATCGTCAACAACATTCAGGTGCAGGCGGCATCCGCGCCGCCCGCCTCACCCCCGCCGGCTGCCGCGCCTGCGCCGGGCGGCGGTGAGTGTGCGACGCTGCAGGCCGATATCACGGCGTTGCTCAAGACGCCGATCAACTTCCAGACCGGCGGCTTCAGCCTGACGCCGGCATCGCAGCAGCAGTTGACCCGGATCGCCGACACGTTGAAGGCCTGCCCCGACCCGAAGGTCTCCGTCGTGGGGCACACCGACAATAGCGGCAACGACGCGATCAACATCCCGCTGAGCAACAATCGTGCCAAAGCCGTTGCGGATTACCTGGTTTCGCAGGGCGTGGCAGGCGGGCGCGTCACATCGAAGGGCGTCGGCTCTGCCCAGCCCATCGCTCCGAACAACACCGCCGCGGGCAAGGCGCAGAACCGCCGAGTCGACATCACGGTCAGCTAAGGAGATCTGAGATGGACTTCGTCATTCAGTGGTTGTGGTACCTGTTGGCCTTCCTGGTCGGCTCGTTGGTCGCTTGGCTCATCACGGTGCTCACCGTCAAGCCGACATCCGAATCCGAAGCGCTCGCCGAACTGACCCGCGCACGCGAGTTGGGAGAGCAGCGATGAGCAACGTCAACTGGTGGCTGATGGCCCTGGCATTCGTTCTCGGGCTCGTGCTGACGTTATTCCTGCTGATCCGTAGGGCCAAGTATGAGGTTCCCGTCGCCGCGTCTTCCGGTGCCGCAGCGGGTGCCGCGGTGGCGGGGGCCGCAGCGGCGGGAGGTGCGGCGGGCGGCGATGCCACCGCCAAATTCGCCGCGGTCGACGACGTGGAACAGAAAGAACCCTACGGCGCGGGCTCTATTCGGGTGAAGGGGACGGCGGTAGCGCCCGCAGGTGGCTACACCGTCAAGGGCAACGAGGATTCGATGCTCTACCACACCACCGAGAGCCCCTCGTACAAGCAGACGATCGCCGAAATCTGGTTCATCAGCGTGGAGTCCGCCGAGGCGGCGGGCTTCCACCGCTGGGACAGCGGCAAGTCACAGCGGGGTAAGAAGCGCTGAACTCAATGCGGCCCGGGCAACCGCAACAGCAACCGCACCCCGCCCAGCGGACTGGCCTGCAAAGACGCTGTGCCGCCGTGCAACTCGGCCTGCTGCGCGACCAGCGCCAAACCCAGGCCCGAGCCCGACACCGACGCCGTCGAGCCCCTGGAGAAGCGTTCGAACACGATGTCGCGCTCCTCTTCGGGGATGCCAACGCCGTCATCGTCGATCGCAATCTCCACTCCAGCACGCGAACTCACGGCCGACAGCTGCACCCGGGTGGCGCCGCCGTGCTTGACCGCGTTGGCGATCGCGTTGTCCACCGCCAACCGCAGCCCGGCCGGTAGGCCGACGATGATGATGGTCGGCGCAGGCACCAGCGACACATCGAGGTCGGGGTAGATACGCATCGCGTCGTGGGCGGCCCGGTCGAGCAGTTCGGTGATGTCGACCGGCACGTGGTCGTCGGAGGTCGAGAGTTCGCCCTGGGCAAGGCGTTCCAGCGCGCTGAGCGTCTCCTCGACACGCGACTGCGTCCGGATGACGTCGTTGATGACCTCTTTGCGTTGCTCGTCGGGCAGGTCGAGGGTGGCGAGCACCTCGAGGTTGGTGCGCATCGCGGTCAGCGGGGTACGCAGTTCGTGCGCGGACACCGCGGAGAAGTCCCTGGCTGACGCGAGCGCGGCCTTGGTGCGGTCCTGTTCGGTCCAGATGCGTTGCAGCATGCCCTTGAGCGCCTCGGCGATCTCGACGGCTTCGGTGGCGCCGCGCACGTCGACGTCGGGCGCCTCGTCACCGGCATCGATCTGACGCGTCTGTTGGGCAAGGTGTTTCAGCGGGCGGACGGCGAACGCGGCGAGCAGCCATCCGGCGAACGTCGCCGCCCCGATCGCGAACGTGCAGATGATCAGGACGCGCCGGTGCAGGTTGTTGGTGTCGGCGATGGTGGCGTCGTAGGTGGCGCCGACGGCGACCGACATCGGCTCTGGCGCCCGGATCTCCACGGTGCGGACCCGGTAGCGCACCCCGTTGACGTAGGTGTCGGCATACCCGGCGGGCAACTCGGGCAGCACCACGTTCGAGTTCGACGTCACCTGGTTGCCCTTGCGCACCGTGATGACGGCGTCCTGGTCGTTCGGCGACTTCGGGATTTCGTCGAGGCCGCGCGGCAGGAACGGGATCGCGAACCCGGCCGCCTCGTCGAGCCTGCGGTCGAGGCGCTCCTTGCGGTCGTTGGTGATGCCGATCCACACCACCGTGCCGACGATGCCGACGACGATCGCCGCGGCGATGGCTGTCGCGAACGCTACCCGGGTTCGCAACGAGGGCGTCCGGCGAAAGAACCGCGACAGCGGGGCCATCTCGGCCTACTGCTGCCTCAGCACGAATCCCACGCCGCGGACGGTGTGCAGCAGGCGGGGTGCCCCGCCGGCCTCCAACTTGCGGCGGAGGTAGCCGATGAACACGTCGACGACGTTGGTGTCGGCGGCGAAGTCATAGCCCCACACCAGCTCGAGCAGCTGAGCACGCGACAGCACCGCGGTCTTGTGCTCGGCCAGCACCGCGAGCAGGTCGAACTCGCGCTTGGTCAGGTCGACGTCGACGCCGTTCACGCGGGCGCGGCGGCCCGGGATGTCGACCTCGAGCGGTCCGACCGAGATGGTCTCCGAGGAGAAGGTGGCGGTTGCGCCTCTGCGACGCAGCAGCGCCTTGACGCGCGCCACGAGCTCCTGCAGCACGAACGGTTTGACCAGATAGTCGTCGGCACCGGCCTCGAGGCCCGCGACCCGGTCGTCGACCGAGCTGCGCGCCGACAACACGCAGACCGGCACGTCGTTGTCCATTGCACGAAGTGCCGTCACGACGCTGACGCCGTCGAGAACTGGCATGTTGATGTCGAGCACGATCGCGTCCGGCCGGGTCTCGGTGGCACTGCGCAGCGCCTCCGCGCCGTCCTTCGCCGTCGAGACGTCGAATCCCGACAACCGCAGGCCGCGCTCCAGGGATGCCAGCACGTCGTCGTCGTCGTCGACAACGAGCACCCGGGGTGAAACGGCAGCACTGTCCATGCCGCCATCTTGCCTGATGGGTGACGGCGAAGGGGACAGGCGGGCAACGTCGCCGCTATCACCTTCGCTGCGGTCTCATCACCGGGAAGTCACGGCGCCCTGACCAGCGACGTTGCAGCCGCCTCCACCGCCCCCGCAGCCGCCTCCGCAGCTGCCGCTCGCGCGCATCAAGCAGCGGGTTTAGCGCTCCGACACCCAGGGAAGTCGTTGACCTCATCCATTGTTGAGGTTCTACGGTGATTTCATGAGCTTTGAAACGGTGGTCCGGCAATCGTTGTACCGGCAGACGCACGCCAAGGGCGGCGATCTCCGGTCGTTGGCCGACCGCAAATTGCTGACCCGGATCTGGCGCTTCGCCGCGCGGCATCACCGCCGGTTGGGGCTGTTCGTCGGCGTCAGCGTCGTCAGCGCGCTGCTCGGACTCGCGACGCCCCTGCTGGCAGGGCGGGTCGTCGACGAGATCGGCAAGGGTGCCGTCGGTGTGGTCGTCATGCTGGCCCTGGTCATCGCCGCGGTCGCCCTCGCCGAGACCGGCGTCTCGCTGGTGACGCGGTGGCTGTCGTCGACGATCGGCGAAGGCCTCATCCTCGACCTGCGCACGGCCGTCTTCGACCACGTGCAGAAGATGCCCGTCGCGTTCTTCACCCGCACTCGCACCGGTGCCCTGGTCAGCAGGCTGGGCAACGACGTGCTCGGCGCGCAACGCGCGTTCTCCGACACGTTCTCCGGCGTCATCACCAACGTGGTCACGCTGACCCTGACGCTGGTGGTGATGCTGCGGATCTCGTGGCAGATCACGCTCATCTCACTGGTGCTGATGCCGCTGTTCCTGGTGCCCGCCCGCTGGATCGGCCGGACGATGGCGCGACTGGCCCGCGAGGCCGCGATCCACAACGCGACGATGAACACCCAGATGACCGAACGGTTTTCGGCCCCGGGCGCGACTCTGGTGAAACTTTTCGGCAACCCCAATACCGAATCGCGGGAGTTCGCGGTGCGCGCCGGTCGGGTCCGCGACATCGGGGTACGCACCGCGATGCTGCAGTCGGTGTTCATGAACTCGTTGACGTTGATGTCCGCACTCGCGCTGGCGCTGGTGTACGGACTCGGCGGCGTGCTCGCCGTCGGCGGACACCTGCAGACAGGTGCGATCGTCGCGTTGGCGCTGCTGCTGACCCGGCTGTACTCGCCGCTGACCGCGCTGGCCAACGCGCACGTCGAAATCGCAAGTGCACTGGTCAGTTTCGAGCGCGTCTTCGAGGTGCTCGACCTCGAACCCCTGATCCAGGAGAAGCCCGACGCCGTGGCGGTACCGGACGGGCCGGTGGCCGTCGAGTTCAACGATGTGCGGTTCTCCTACCCGTCCGCGGACAAGGTGTCGCTGGCGTCCCTCGAGGAGGTCGCGGTTCTCAGCGAAGCCGATGTGCGCGGCGGCGAGGAGGTGCTGCACGGCATCTCGTTCACCGCACAGCCGGGCGAGATGGTCGCGCTGGTCGGCTCGTCGGGGGCGGGCAAGTCGACGATCGCGTCGCTGATGGCCCGGCTGTATGACGTGAACTCAGGGTCGATCGCGTTCAACGGCATCGATGTGCGCGATATCTCGTTCGCCTCGCTGAAGGAGACCGTCGGCATGGTGACCCAGGACGGGCACCTGTTCCACGAGACGATCGCGTCGAACCTGCGGCTTGCCGCGCCGGATGCCACCGACGACGAGCTGTGGCAGGCGCTGGAGCGGGCTCGCCTCGGTGATGTCGTCCGCCAGATGCCCGACGGTCTGGACACCGTCGTCGGGGAGCGGGGATACCGCCTCTCCGGCGGCCAGCGGCAGCGGCTGACGATCGCGCGCCTGCTCCTCGGCCGGTCCCGTGTCGTGGTGCTCGACGAGGCCACGGCGTCGCTGGACTCGGCGTCGGAGGCCGCCGTGCAGCTGGCACTCGGCGAGGCGCTGGCCGGCCGCACCTCGCTGGTGATCGCCCACCGGCTGTCCACGGTGCGGGCCGCCGACACGATCCTGGTCGTCGAGGACGGCCGCATCGTGGAACGCGGAGACCACGAACAACTGCTCGCCCGCGGCGGCCGGTACGCCGAGCTGTATGAGACCCAGTTCGGGAAACAGGCGCAGCCCGACGATGTCGTAGCCGCGTGAGAGCCTGGAAGCGGCCGATAACGACTTGCCGCGCCCCGGATAATTGGAATCACCTTGACTGAACCGAATGTGGACACGTTGCGCCCGGCCCCCGCCGTGGCGCCGCCACCGGCTCGGGAGCGCACCGGCTCGGATCTGCTGCGCCTGGTGCCCTACATCTTCCCGTACCGGGTGCGCTGGATCGCGATGCTCGGCGTCGCGGTGCTTTCGCTCGTGGCCACCGTGTCCATTCCGTTGATGACGAAGGCGGTCATCGACGGGCCGGTGCGCCACCAGGACCAGCGCGGGCTGTGGACCCTCGGCATTGCCGCCATGGCGATCGGCATCTCCGAGGCGGTGTTGTGGTTCCTGCGGCGGTGGCTGGTCGCGCGCGCCACGATGGGCGTCGAGGCGGACATCCGCAAAGACCTCTACGCCCGCCTGCAGATCCTGCCGATGTCGTTCCACGACCGCTGGCAGTCCGGGCAGCTGCTGTCCCGAATCATGAACGACCTCAGCTCGATTCGCCGGTTCATGTCGTTCGGGGTCGTCTTCCTGATGCTCAACACGCTGCAGATCGTCGTGGTCACCGGGATTCTGCTCGCGCTGTACTGGCCCCTCGGAGTGGTCGTGGTGGTGTCGATCGTGCCCGTCACGCTGACGGTGCTGCATTTCCAGCGGGAGTACACCCGGCTGTCCCGGCTGGCCCAGGACCGCTCCGGGCACGTCGCCACCTACGTCGAGGAGTCCGCGCTCGGCGTGCGGGTGATCAAGTCGTTCGGCCGCGAGCGCTACGCCTACGACCGATTCGACCGGCAACTCACCGATCTGTATGACGTGCAGGTCCGGCGGGTCGGGGTCTCGGCGCGGTTCTGGACGCTGCTCGAGGTCATCCCCAACCTGACGCTGATCATCGTGCTGGGTCTGGGCGCCTACGCCGCGGGTGAGGGTCACGTCACGATGGGCACGCTCGTCGCGTTCATCACGATGATGCTGTCGCTGGTGTGGCCGATCGCGTCGCTCGGCTTCATCCTCTCGATGATGCAGGAGTCGTTCACTGCCGCGAACCGGATCGCCGAGATCTTCGATGCGCCACGTGAAATCGGTGATGGCCCGGTCTCTGATGCGCCGCATGGCGGCAGGCTCGAACTCGACGACGTCGGCTTCCGGTTCCCCGATGCCGCCGACGACGACTGGGCGCTTCGCCATGTCGACCTCGTGGTGGAGCCGGGGGACACGGTCGCACTCGTCGGCCCGACAGGGTCCGGGAAATCGGTGCTGGCTGCGCTGCTGTCGCGACTGTACGACGTCACCGAAGGTGCAATCCGCATCGATGGCAAGGACATTCGCGAGTTGTCGCTCTCGGCACTGCGGCAGACAGTGGCCACCGCGTTCGAGGATCCGACCCTGTTCTCGATGTCGGTCGCCGAGAACCTCCGGCTGGGCAGGCCGCACGCCACCGAGGACGAGCTGGCGCGGGCCATCGAGATCGCGGCGGCGCAATTCATCTACGACCTGCCCTTCGGTCTGGACACCCGCATCGGCGAACAGGGGATGAGCCTGTCCGGCGGTCAGCGGCAACGGCTTTCACTGGCGCGAGCGATCCTGGCGGCGCCGAAGATCATCGTGCTCGACGACACGCTGTCCGCGCTCGACGTGCACACCGAGGCCGTCGTCGAGGAGGCGCTGCGCCGGGTCCTGCACTCGGTCACCGGACTCGTGGTGGCGCACCGGGCCTCGACGGTGCTGCTGGCCGACAAGGTGGCGCTGCTGGAGAACGGCACCATCACCCACGTCGGCACGCATGCGCAATTGCTGGCCACCGTGCCGCAGTACCGCTACCTGCTGGCGGCCGATGACGAGTTGGACGACGCCGAGCGCAGCTGTGCGTGGCAGGAGGACGAAGACCGTAACCGGCTGCTGCAGGACCGCGAGGAGCAGGAGGCCGTGACCCGGTCGCGGGTCCAGTTCGACCGGGACGGGCGGCGATACGTCACGACGGAGGCCGAGGGCCGATGACCGCGACCGACACCCCCGACGTCGACGTTCCCGAGGAGCCGGACCGTCTTCCGACCGAGCGCTGGCGCGGACGGTTGACCGAGCAGCAGGACGACCTGCCGATCGACGAGTCGCTGTCGCGCAGGCGTGAGGCGCGCGTGCTCCTTGGCGATCTGCTTCGGCCGTACAAGTGGGCTCTTGCGTTGCTCGCGATCATCGTGGTGGTGGAAAACGCTGCGCGCCTTTCGGTTCCGATACTCGTGCAGCGCGGCATCGACCACGGCATCCCGCCGATCATCGACGGTGGTTCCGCGCACACGCTTCTGGTGATCGTCGGCGTGCTGTGTGTCGTCGTGATCGTCCAGGCCGTCAGCCGGATGTTCTTCCTCTACCGCTCGGGCCGCATCGGCCAGAAGGTGCTGAGGGAGTTGCGCCGCAGACTGTTCCGGCATTTCCAGCGCCTCGACATCGCGTTCCATGAGCGCTACACATCGGGACGGGTCGTCAGCCGGTCCACCAACGACGTGGATGCGATCGAGGAGATGCTGGAGACCGGCTTCGACAGCCTGATCACCGCCGTCCTCACCCTTGTCGGCACCGCGATTCTGCTTGTCACGCTTGATTTTCGGCTCGGTCTGATGTGCCTGGGGGCGTTTCCGATACTGGTGGCGCTGGTGTGGTGGTTCAGCAGCGAGTCCGCCAAGACCTACCGCGAGGTGCGGGAGAGCGCCGCGCTGGTGATCGTGCAGTTCGTCGAGACGATGGTCGGCATCAAAGCCGTCCAGGCGTACCGCCGCGAGCCCCGCAACCAGGAGATCTACGACGACCTGGCCGACCGGTACCGCGACATCAACGAGAAGACGATGAAGCTGCTCGCGGTATTCATGCCGGGCGTCAAGCTGGTCGGGAACCTCACCACCGCCGTCGTGCTCCTCTACGGCGGCTACCTGGTGCTGAACGAGCAGATGACCATCGGCACACTCACCGCGTTCCTGCTGTATCTGCGGATGTTCTTCGAGCCGATGCAGGAGATCTCGCAGTTCTTCAACACCTTCCAGTCCGCGACGTCGGCGCTGGAGAAGCTGGCCGGCGTGCTGGCCGAGCGGCCCGGCATCAAGGATCCCGAGCACCCGGTGAAGCTGGAATCGGTGCGCGGCGAGGTCACGCTGCGCGATGTGCACTTCTCGTATGTCGCCGGCCGCGAAGTGCTGCCGGACCTGAACCTGACGGTGCCGGCCGGGCAGACGGTCGCGCTCGTCGGCACCACCGGGGCGGGCAAGACCACCATCGCCAAGCTCATCGCGCGGTTCTATGACCCGACGTCGGGTTCGGTCACGCTCGACGGCGTCGACCTTCGCGAGCTGTCGCAGAACGAGTTGCGGCGCCACGTCGTGATGGTCACCCAGGAGAACTTCATGTTTGGCGGCACCGTCGCCGACAACATCAGGTTCGGGCGACCCGACGCGACCGACGACGAGGTGCGCGCCGCCGCGGCGGCCGTCGGGGCCGATCGCTTCATCGACAGCCTGCCCGAGGGTTACGACACCGATGTGGCCAAGCGGGGCGGCCGGTTGTCCGCCGGTCAGCGTCAACTGGTCGCGTTCGCGCGGGCGTTCCTCGCGGACCCCGCCGTGCTGATCCTCGACGAGGCGACGTCGTCGCTGGACATTCCGAGCGAGCGGATGGTGCAGCGGGCGCTGGAGACGGTGCTCGCAGACCGCACAGCGCTGGTGATCGCGCACCGGCTGTCGACGGTCGAGGTGGCCGATCGCGTGCTGGTGCTCGAACACGGCCGCATCATCGAGGATGGCCCACCGGACGAGTTGATCCGCCGCACCGACGGCCGTTACGCCGCCCTGCATCGGGCGTGGATCGAGTCGCTGGCCTGACACAGCCCATCGAGACTGCACTCGCGGCGAGAATGTTCGAGTAGGGTCCGCCGTCAGTGCAGTCTCAACGCGGAGGTGCATCCATGGCCACGAACACGGAGGCGTATCGCGCCGCGCGCGACCAACTTGTCAGCCTGATCGGCGCCTATCAGCGGGCCGTCGACACCTTCGAATGGCCCCGGCTGACCGGCACATTCAACTGGGCCACCGACTGGTTCGACGTCATCGCCCGCGGCAACGACCGCGTCGCGCTGTGGATCGTCGAGGAAGACGGCGCCGAGCAGAAGGTCACCTTCGACCAGATGGCCGACCGCTCCGACCGGGTCGCCAGCTGGCTCGCGCAACACGGTGTCGGCAAGGGCGACCGCGTGATCCTGATGCTCGGCAACCAGATCGAGCTGTGGGAGGCGATGCTGGCCGTCGCCAAGCTGGGCGCGATCATCATGCCGACGACGGCCGCGCTCGGACCCGCCGACATCGCCGACCGGATCGATCGCGGCGGCGCGCGGTTCGTCCTCGCGAACTCGACCGACGCACCGAAGTTCGACGGTGTCGCAGGCGATTACGGACGAATCGCGGTCGGCGATCCCGCCGACGGGTGGCTGCGCTACGCCGACGCCTATGACGTGACCGGCGCCGGGCCCTACACCGCGTGCACCGACGTCGCCGACTCGATGCTGATCTACTTCACCTCCGGCACGACGAGCAAGCCGAAGCTCGTCGAGCACTCGCAGGTGAGCTACCCGGTGGGGCACATGTCCACGATGGCGTGGATCGGGGTGCGGCCGGGCGACGTGCATCTCGCGATCAGCTCGCCGGGTTGGGCCAAGCACGCGTGGAGTTGCTTCTTCGCGCCGTGGATCGCCGAGGCGACGATCTTCGTCTACAACTACGCGCGGTTCGACGCCGCGGCCCTGTTGAACCAGATCCGTCGCGCGGGGGTCAACACGTTCTGTGCACCACCCACGGTGTGGCGCATGCTGATTCAGTCCGACCTCGGCGAGCGACCCGCCGGGCTGCGCGAGATCCTCGGCGCGGGGGAGCCGCTCAATCCCGACGTCATCGCTCAGGTCGAACGCGCGTGGGGACTGACCATCCGCGACGGCTTCGGGCAGACGGAGACGACGCTGCAGGTCGGCAATACTCCAGGCCAACCCGTCAAGCCCGGGTCGATGGGGCGGCCGATGCCCGGCGTCCCCGTCGTGCTCATCGACCCGCTGACCGGCGAGCCCGCCGACGAGGGTGAGATCTGTCTGGACCTCGGCCGCGCCCCGGTCAACCTGATGACGGGATACCTCGGCGACCCGCGTCGCAACGAGGCGGTGATGGCGGGCGGTTACTACCACACCGGCGACGTCGCCAGCCGGGACGCCGACGGCTATATCACCTATGTGGGTCGCACCGATGACGTCTTCAAGTCCTCGGATTACAAGGTGTCGCCGTTCGAGTTGGAGAGCGTGCTGATCGAGCATCCCGCCGTTGTCGAGGCGGCCGTCGTGCCGCAGCCGGACGAGACCCGGCTTGCTGTGCCGAAGGCGTATGTGTCCATCGCCGACGGATGGCAGGAGAGCGCCGAAACCGCAAGGCAGATCATGGAATACGCGCGCGATCATCTGGCGCCGTACCTGAAGGTGCGCCGTGTCGAGTTCTACGAGTTGCCGAAGACGATCTCGGGCAAGATCCGCCGCGTCGACCTTCGTCGCCGAGAGGACCTCGCCCACGCCGATGGCACACCGATCCCGACCGAGTACCGGTACGAGGATCTGCTGTAGTCAGGCCAGTCTCGATGCGCGGGCACGCCGGACGCGTTCGACTATGTCCCGAGGATGATTGCCCGCGACCACTCGGATGACGATCCATCCCAATGACTGGATGTATTCGAGTCGGATGATGTCCTTGCGATAGTCGGCGGTGTTCTTGCGATGGTGTTCGCCGTCGTATTCGACAGCGACCATGATGTCCTCCCAGCCCATATCGAGGTAGTACCGCGGATAACCGCTCGGACCCAATACCGGTATCTGAGTAGTGGGCCGTGGAAACTCGTTGTCCAACAACAGCAGTCGCACGCGGGTTTCTTGTGGTGACTCTGCGCCGGCATCGACCAGGTCGAGAACCATGTCGAGACGACGAACCTCTCTCGCGCCCGGATGCCGCCGCGCTACATCCCGCACATCCTCATGCTTGAAGTGGGTTGCCGCCGCCAGCGCGTCCAGTCGCGCGACCGCTTCGCCGACGCGTCCGGTGCGGGCCAAATCGAACGCCGTCCGTTCCACGGTGGTCAGCGCGATAGCGCCGCGGCGCGTGATTTCGCCGCCGGAAATCGTGCAATTGCGCGTGATCACACCGGCGGTCGGCCTGCGATTGGGCAACGCCAACTCGACTGGTTCGTCGTCATCGACCCATTTCGCCCCGTGCAGACCCGATGCCGCCAAGCCGCAGACCACGCCACCGCGGCGGGACCACAGCCATGCCGCTGTGATCCGGTCCTCCAGCGTCAACTCCGTGCGTTTGGGTGCGTAGACGTCGGGGTGGAGTCGGCGATAGAACGTCCTCAGCTCGTGGCGTGTCAACGTGCCGGCCGCCAACGCCTCGCTGCCGAGCAACACCGTCACCGTCGAAGGGTGGCACTTTTTCGGTCAGCCCCGCTCAAACCATCCACAGCCCCATCGAGACTGCAATGGCGGCGGAAAAGCGCGAGTAGCGTGCGCCGTCAGTGCAGTTTCGACGGGCCCTTAGCGATACACGATGCCGCTGAGTCGCCACGCCAGCGCGCGCTTGGCCGCAGGCACTCGTCCGACGATGCTGATCACCGCATTGCGCAGCGGGCGCAGGGCAGGCGGCAACGTCGCCAGCCGGGTCAGGCGGTCCGTCAGCTTGATCACCTGTTGTGCGATCGGCCTGCGGGCGGCGCTGTAGTCGTCGAGCAGCGAGTCCGGCCCGCCGTCGAGCACGCGGGCGAGGTCGTCGGCGAGCGCGACCGCGTCCTGGATGCCGAGGTTCATGCCCTGTCCACCCGCGGGGCTGTGCACGTGGGCGGCGTCGCCCGCGAGCAGCAGCCGGCCGCGGCGGTACGTATCGGCGACGCGGTGGTGCACGCGGAAGCGTGAACCCCACAGCACGTCGGTGACGACCATCCGGCCGCGTGTCGATCCGCGGGTGTCGAGGATCTGCTGAATGAATGCGGCAGAAGGGTTTTCGGGCGCTTCGGCAACGGGTGCGACGACGCGGTAGGTGCCGTCGGGAAGCGGCGCCACCACCGTCAGCCCCGCCGTCGCCCAGAACAGGGTGACGATGTCGCCGGACGGGGCACCGTCCAGTCGGACGTCGGCGAGCACGAACGACTGGTCATAGGCCTCACCCTCGAAGGCGATGCGTGCCTGCTCGCGCACCGTGCTGTGCATGCCGTCCGCGCCCACCGCATAGCGGGCCCGGATCACGTCGCCGTCGGAGAAGGTGGCCGTGACGCCGTCCGCGTCCTGCGTGATCGTTGCCAGCGTCTTGGGCCGTACGACCTCGCCGCCGAGTTCGACCAGGCGCTCCAGCAGCAACCGCTCGGTGGTCGACTGCGGCACCATCAGCGAGTACGGGTACTCGGTCGGCAGGCCGCTGAAGTCCAGATCGATCAGCGTGCGGGCGCGGTCGCGGATCTTGAACTGCGGGGCGGCGATGCCCTCCTTGACCAGGCGCCTGGCCACATCGAGCCCTTCGAGCACCTCGAGGCTGCGGGCGTTGACCACCCCGGCCCGCGAGGTGTTCACCCCGGCCGCCTGGTGGTCCACGACGGTCGTCGCGACGCCGCGCTGCACCAACGAAGCGGCGACCGTCAGCCCGGTCGGGCCTGCGCCGACGACCAGGACGTCGATGTCATATGCGCTGTTCATCGTGCTCTCCTTCGTTATGCCAACACTTGTTGGCATAACTATGCGCCTTGAAACCGACCAATGTCAACAGTTGTTGGCATACGCTTGTTGGCATGCGTAGATCCTCTGCCGAGACCAAGGCGGTGATCCTGGCTGCGGCCAAGGAGCGGTTCGCCCGGTCAGGCTTCGAACGGGCCACCATCCGGGCGATCGCCGCCGACGCCGACATCGACCCGTCGATGGTGATGCGGTACTTCGGCAACAAGGATCAGCTGTTCGCCGCCGCGGCCGACTTCGACCTGCAGATCCCCGATCTGACCGACGTAGACCGGGATCGGGTCGGCGCCCGCGTCGTCGACTACTTCATGGAGCGGTGGGAACGCGACGAAGCGCTCGTCGTCCTGCTGCGGTCCAGCACCTCGAACGAGGCCGCGGCCCAGCGGATGAGGGAGATCTTCGCGGGCCAACTGCTGCCCGTCATCGCGGCCATCAACCCCGATCGCCCTCAGCTACGCGCCAGCCTGGTCGCCACGCAGATGCTCGGGCTGGCGGTGTGCCGCTATGTATTGCGGCTCCCGCCGGTGGTCGAGATGTCGCACGACGAAATCGTCGAGTGGCTCGGGCCGACTGTTCAGCGATATCTCGATGAGTGAACGACAATGACGGCATGTCCGTAGTCGCGCGGCGTATCGCCGCCGGACTGGCCGCGATCTCGGCCGCGCTGCACGGGATCATGCTCGGTCACGCCGGCGGTCTGGCCCTCGCGCTGCTGATCGCCGGTATGGCCGTGGTCTGCCTGTACTGCGCGTGGGAACTGTGGCGGTCGGGATCGACGCGGGCGTGGACGCTGGTCGCGGCGATGAACCTCGCGATGGTCGCTGTGCACCTACCCCTGTCCGGCGGGCACCACGTCACGCACGTGGCGATGGAAGCCGTTGTGCCGCAGCCGTCGATCCTGACGCTTGCGACGGCGCTGTCGATCGTCGAGGTGGTGATCGCCGTCGGGGTGCTCTGGTACCGCAGCCGGGGCAATGCCCGGGCGATCTCCGACCGGAAGAGTGCTTAGCGGCGCCCCGCAGCGGGCATAGCTGACTGATGCTCATCACATCCGACGACGTCAAACAGCTTCTCGAGAGCGACGACCCCGAGGCGGTGCTCGTGCTGATCGAGGGTCGTGTCGAGGTCATCACGCCGCGGGAGATCGAGTCGCCGCAGTATCGAGGCGCGCTGCAAGTGGTTTCGCGAGACGAACTGATCAAGCGGACCGACGGCGCCGATCTGTGCCAGCGCGACCTCGAGGAGCAGGCGGCGCTTCTCGACTCGACGGTGTCCGAACTCGGCGCTTAACCGGGGAGGCCGATGCGGCGGTACCGCTCGAGCCTTGCCGTCAGCCGCTGATCATCGGGGATCGCGCGGAGCCGGTGCAGCTCGCCGGCGATCGTCGCCGACAGCCGCTTGGTGAACTCGACGGGTTCGTCGGCGGCATCCGGATGCTCGGGAACGACGACGTCGACGATCCCGTCGCGCAGCAGATCGGTCGACCGAACTCCCTGTGCCGCAGCGAGTTCGGGAGCATGGGCGACATCGCGGAAGACGATCGCGCTGGCGCCCTCGGGCGGGAGCGGACCGAGCCAGCCGTGTTGCGCGGCCAGCACCCGGTCGGCGGGCACCATCGCCAGCGCGGGGCCGCCGCTGCCCTGCCCGAGCAACACCGACACCGTCGGCGTATCCAGCGTCACCAATTCGGCGAGGCAGCGGGCGATCTCACCGGCCAGCCCGCCCTGCTCGGCCTCGGCCGACAACGCGGGTCCCGGCGTGTCGATGACCGACACAAGTGGCAGCTTGAGCCCCGCCGCCAGCGCCATGCCGCGGCGCGCCTCGCGCAGCGCGACGGGCCCGACGAGCCCTCCCACCACGCGTTGCTGGCCGAGCACCACCGCGGGCTGGCCGCCGAACCGGGCCAGGGCGAGCAGTGTCGTGGCACCTTCACCGAATGCCGTGCCGGACAACAACGCCCAATCCGTCGCGCCGTGCCGCAGCAGGTGCGCCACACCGGGCCGGTCCGGCCGCCGCGATGCCAGCACCGAATCCCATGCGGGCACGTCGGGCAACGGCTCGGCCTGCGGTTCGGGCGGCGGCGCCTCCGGCGCGTCGGCGACGACCTTCAGCGCGCGGTCGAGCACGCTGCGCAGGCGGTCCAGCGGGATGACGGCGTCGATGACGCCGTGTCGCTGCAGGTTCTCCGCGGTCTGGATGCCCTCGGGAAACGGTTCCCCGTAGAGGTGCTCGTAGACGCGCGGGCCGAGGAAGCCGATCAGCGCGCCCGGTTCGGCGACGGTGATGTGGCCGAGCGAGCCCCACGACGCGAAGACCCCGCCGGTGGTGGGGTGGCGCAGATACACCAGATACGGCAGGTGGGCCCGCTTGTGCAGTTCGACGGCCGCCGCGATCTTGACCATCTGCAGGAAGGCCACCGTGCCCTCCTGCATCCGGGTGCCGCCCGAGCTGGGCGAGGCCAGCAGCGGCAGCCGTTCGTCGGTGGCCCGCGCGACGGCGGCGGTGATGCGTTCGGCCGCGGCCACCCCGATCGAGCCGGCCAGGAAGTCGAACTCGCAGGCCACCACCGCGACGCGCCGACCGAAAACACGGCCCTCGCCGGTGATCACCGACTCGTCGAGGCCGGTCGCGGCCGCGGCGTCGGCCAGCTCGCGGCGGTACTCGTCGCTGCGCGCCACGGCTATCGGCGGGGCGTCCCAGCTGCGGAACGATCCCTCGTCGAGCACGGCGTCCCGCAGCTCGAGGGCACCGATCCGGCTCACAGGACGACCCTATATAGGCTTGGCTCATGATTGGTGTGACCCGCGACGGCCACGTGATGACCCTGGAGATGCAGCGCGCCGAGCGACGCAACGCCCTCAACGGCGCCCTCGTCGACGGCCTGCGGGAAGCGATCGAGAAGGCAGGCACCGAGGACGACGTCTGCGCCATCGTGCTGACCGGCCAAGGCCATGTCTTCAGCTCGGGTGCCGACCTGACCGACGCCGCAGGCGTCGCCGAGGAACTCCCCGACAAGGCCAAGGCGCTCAACCTGGCCATCGACGCGGTGCCCGTACCCGTGATCGGCTACATCAACGGACCCGCGATCGGGGCGGGCGTCATCCTGTCGCTGATCTGCGACCTGCGCGTCGTCGCACCTGAGGCGTACTTTCAGTTCCCTGTCGCGAAATACGGCCTGGCACTGGATAACTGGAGCATCCGCCGGCTCACCTCGCTTGTCGGGGCGGGCCGGGCGCGCGGCATGTTGTTCGGCGCCGAACGGCTCACCTCCGATGTCGCGCTGCACACCGGGCTGGCGAACCGGATCGGCACGCTCGCCGACGCGCAGGCCTGGGCCACCGAGATCGCCGGTTTCGCCCCGCTCGCGCTGCAGCACGCCAAGCGGGTGCTCAACGACGACGGCGCCTACGAGGAGCCCCGCCCGGAGCATCAGGAGCTCTTCGAAAGGGCGTGGAGCAGCCAGGACGTGATCGAGGCGCAGATGGCCCGCATCGAGAAGCGACCGCCGAACTTCCGGGGAGTCTGAGGCGCGCATGCTCGGCGCGGCGCTGCGGTTCGCGGTCGGTACGGCGACCGTCGCCGCCAGCGGCTGGGTGCTGCGGGCCCTGCAGGGTTCGCCGAAAGCGGTCGGAGCCCGCCCGGATGAGATCTGGGCCGTCGCCCGGCGCTCGCCCCACTATCAGGACGGCGCATTCGTCAACATCGATCCGGCCGCATCGATCAACCTCGAAAGCGAGCAGCGCAACCTGCTCATCCGGGAGCTGATCGGCTCGCGCGACGCGACCCGGCCCCGCAAGCCGATTCCCCTGGCCGTCCCGCCGAAGGTCGACACCAGGCCACTGGACCTGGCCGCCAGCTGGTACGGCCACTCCACAGCCCTGATCGAGGTCGACGGCTACCGCGTGCTGACCGACCCGATCTGGAGCAGACGCTGCTCGCCGTCGCGGGCCGTCGGCCCCGAACGGCTGCACGAGGTGCCCGTGCCGCTGGAGGCGTTGCCCGCGCTGGATGCGGTGATCGTCAGCCACGACCACTACGACCATCTCGACATGGACACGATCGTCGGCCTGGCCCAAACCCAGCGGGCGCCGTTCGTCGTACCCCTGGGCGTCGGCGCGCATCTGCGGAAGTGGCGAATCCCCGACAGCCGCATCGTCGAACTCGACTGGCACGAGAGCCACACGATCGGTGAGCTGACACTGGTGTGCACGCCGGCGCGGCATTTCTCCGGGCGGCTGCTCACCCGCAACACCACGCTGTGGGCGTCATGGGTGATCATCGGTCCCCGGCACCGGGCGTTCTTCGGCGGCGATACCGGATACACGAAGAGCTTCTCCGAGATCGGTATGGACCACGGGCCGTTCGACTTCTCGCTGCTGCCGGTGGGCGCCTACCATCCCGCGTGGCCCGATATCCACATGAACCCCGAAGAGGCCGTGCGGGCACATCTCGACACCGCCGAGGCCGGAAAGGGCCTGTTGCTGCCGATTCACTGGGCGACGTTCCGCCTCGCGCCGCACCCCTGGGCCGAGCCCGTCGAACGACTGCTCGCCGCCGCCGACTCGGCGGGAGTCGAGGTGGTGGTGCCGCGGCCGGGTGAGCGGATCGATCCGACAGGGCAGACGCGGACCCCCGCGGAGCCGGCACCGACGTTCGACCCGTGGTGGCAGCAGGAGTCATAGTGCTCCTCGCATGCGCATAACCGGATAGCGTGCTGCCTGTGATGAGAGCCCGTGTCGCGGTCCGCACCGTGTTGGCGTGCGCCGCGGTGATGTCGCTGTTGATGGCCTGCGGCGCAGGCTCCGACGAGGAAGCCAAGCCATCGGAGACAGAAGCCAAGCCGACGCTGTCCGACGTGCCTCCGCCGCTGGTGCCCGCGATGCCGTTGCCCGACAACGCGGTGGACAACGCGGTCGCCAAGCTCGACGGTATCGCCGAGGACCTGATGCAGAAGTCCGGCATTCCAGGTATGGCCGTCGCCGTCGTACACGGCGGAAAGACGGTTTATGCCAAGGGCTTCGGGGTCAAGGATGTGAAGACGGGGAATAGGGTCGACGCCGACACCGTGTTTCAGCTCGCGTCGCTGTCCAAGCCGATCTCGGCGACTGTGGTCGCCCAACAGGTCGGCGTCGACGCAATCGGCTGGGACACAACCATTGTCGAGAAGCTGCCGTGGTTCGCGCTCGCCGATCCCGTGGTCACGAAGATGGTGACCGTCGGAGACATGTTCTCGCACCGCTCCGGCCTGCCCGACCATGCCGGTGACATGCTCGAAGACCTCGGCTTCGACCGCCGCTATGTCCTCGACAAACTGCGTGACCAGCCGCTGGCCCCGTTCCGAATCTCATACGCTTACACCAACTTCGGCCTGACCTCGGCCGCCGAAGCGGTGGCTGTCGGGGCGAAGAAGTCCTGGGAGGATCTGGCCGACCAAGCGTTGTTCGAGCCGCTGGGGATGGCGTCGACCAGCTACCGCTTCTCCGATTACGAAGCCAGGCGCAACCGTGCGATCGGCCATGTTCATGTCGACGGCCGTTACGAGCCGCGCTATGTGCGCGATCCGCAGGCGCAGGCGCCGGCGGGTGGGGTGAGTTCGTCGGTCAACGACATGACGCACTGGCTGGCGATGATGCTCGCCGACGGCACCTATGCGGGCAAGCAGGTCGTCGACGCGGAGGCGCTGCTGCCCGCGGTCACACCGCAGATCGTGTCGAGTCCCGCCAGCGAGCCCGCGATGCGCAGCGGCTTCTACGGTTTCGGGTTCAACGTCGGCACCACATCGGCGGCCCGCACACAGTTGAGCCATTCGGGCGCATTCGAACTCGGCGCTGGGACCAACATCGTCATCCTCCCGTCCGCCGACGTCGCGATCGTCGCGCTGACCAACGCCACACCTTCGGGTGTACCGGAGGCGCTCACCGCCCAATTCGCCGATCTGGTGCAGTTCGGCCAGGTCCGCGAGGACTGGTATCCGCTGTATCAGGGGCTGTTGGCACCGGACGAGAAGCCGGTCGGCTCGCTCGTCGGCAAGAAACCGCCGACCAATCCCGCACCGTCGAAGCCGCGGGCGTCCTACGTCGGTACCTACAACAACGACTACTGGGGCCCCGCCCGCGTCAGCGAGAAGGACGGCAACCTCCACCTCGAACTGGGGACCAAGCTGTCTGTGCCACTGATGAATTGGGACGGTGACGTGTTCACCTACGAGTGGGTGAGCGAGAACTCGCCGCCGGGATCGGTCGGCAAGGCGACGTTCGACGGAAACAAGCTGACGTTGGAGTACTACAACGAGATGGGCAAAGGTACCTTCATCCGATGAGCGCTTGCGCTAAGAGAATGAGACGCCTATGACCACCATCGTCGTCACCGGGCTGTCCGATGCCGAAGTCGCGCAACGGATTGCCGAGGGCAAGACCAACGACGTCCCGACCAGGGCGGCACGCAGCGTCTCAGAGATCGTCCGCGCCAACGTCTTCACGCGGATCAACGCCATCCTGGGCGTGCTGCTGATCATCGTGCTGGCCACCGGCTCGATCATCAACGGCGCTTTCGGTCTGCTCATCATCGCCAACAGCGGCATCGGCATCATCCAGGAACTGCGTGCCAAGCGGACGCTGGACAAGCTCGCCATCGTGGGACAGGCGAAACCGTTGGTGCGCCGCCAGTCCGGGACGCAGGCCAGGCTGCCGAGCGAGGTGGTGCTCGACGACATCATCGAACTCGGGCCCGGGGACCAGATCGTCGTTGACGGCGAGATCGTCGAGGAGACCAACCTCGAGGTCGACGAGTCACTGCTGACCGGTGAGGCCGACCCGATCGCCAAGGATGTCGGCGACAAGGTGATGTCGGGCAGCTTCGTGGTGGCGGGCAGCGGCGCCTACCGGGCCACCAAGGTCGGGCGGGAGGCGTACGCGGCCAAACTCGCCGAGGAAGCCAGCAAGTTCACCCTGGTGAAATCCGAACTACGAAGCGGCATCAACAAGATCCTGCAGTTCATCACCTATCTGCTCATCCCTGCCGGGCTGCTGATCATCTACACGCAGCTGTTCACCACCGACGCGGGCTGGCGGGAATCGGTGCTGCGCATGGTCGGCGCGTTGGTTCCGATGGTGCCGGAAGGCCTGGTGTTGATGACGTCGATCGCATTCGCGGTCGGGGTGATTCGGCTCGGCAGGCGGCAGTGTCTGGTCAACGAACTGCCCGCGATCGAGGGTCTGGCCCGCGTCGACGTCGTGTGTGCCGACAAGACCGGCACCCTGACCGAGAACGGGATGCGCGTCTCGGATCTGAAGCAGTTGGACGCATGCGACGTCGGAAACATCCTCGCGCAGTTGGCCGCCGACGACCCGAGGCCCAACGCCAGCATGGCGGCCATCGCCGAGGCGTACAAGATGCCACCGGGCTGGACGCCCACCGCGATCGCGCCGTTCAAGTCGGCGACCAAGTGGAGCGGAACTTCCTACGGCGACAACGGCAACTGGGTGATCGGGGCGCCCGACGTGTTGGTGGACCCGACGTCGCCGGTCGCCGAGGAGGCGGAGGAGATCGGCCGTCAGGGGCTGCGGGTACTGCTGCTGGGGTCCAGCGACCTGCCCGTCGACGACCCTCGCGCACCCGGCACGGTGACACCCGTCGCCCTGGTGGTTCTCGAGCAACGGGTCCGCCCCGACGCCCGCGACACGCTGGATTACTTTGCTTCGCAGAAGGTTTCGATCAAGGTCATTTCCGGTGACAACGCCGTGTCGGTGGGTGCGGTCGCGGGGTCGCTCGGCCTCGAAGGCGAGACGATGGACGCCCGCGAGTTGCCCGACGACCCCGAACAGCTCGCCGAAACGCTGGAGGAGTGCACGACGTTCGGTCGGGTGCGCCCGGATCAGAAGCGCGCGATGGTGCACGCGCTGCAGTCGCGCGGCCACACGGTCGCGATGACCGGAGACGGGGTGAACGACGTGCTCGCCCTCAAGGACGCAGACATCGGTGTCGCGATGGGTGCGGGCAGTGCGGCGTCGCGGGCGGTGGCCCAGATCGTGCTGTTGGACAACAAGTTCGCGACGCTGCCGTATGTCGTCGGCGAGGGCCGCCGGGTGATCGGCAACATCGAGCGCGTCTCGAACCTGTTCCTCACCAAGACCGTATACTCCGTGCTGCTGGCGAGCCTGGTCGGCCTCGCCGGGCTGTCCTCGAAGTTCTTCGGCTCCGATCCGCTGCTGTTTCCGTTCCAGCCGATCCACGTCACGATCGCGGCCTGGTTCACCATCGGCATCCCGGCCTTCATCCTGTCGCTGGCGCCCAACAACGAGAGGGCACATCCCGGCTTCGTCCGCCGCGTGATGACGCAGGCGCTGCCGTCGGGCGTGGTGGTCGGACTCGCCACGTTCACCTCGTACCTGGCCGCCTACCAGGGGCGCGAAGCAACCGCCGAACAACAGACGCAGGCGTCCACGGCGGCCCTGATCACGTTGCTGGTGACCGGGATCTGGGTGCTCGCGGTGGTGGCGCGGCCCTACGAGTGGTGGCGGGTCGCGCTGGTCGCCGTATCGGGCCTCGCCTACGTGGTCATCTTCTCCCTTCCGCTCGCGCAGAAGATGTTCATGATCGACCCGTCCAACGTTCGCACCACAACGATTGCGCTGCTCATCGGGCTTGTCGGGGCGGCGCTCATCGAGGTGTCGTGGTGGGTCCAGGGGGCCTTGCTCGGCGAGCGCCGACGGCTTTGGAAGCAGTTGTAGGGTGAGGCCCATGGGATTTCTAGACAAAGTCAAGACCCTCGTATCGAAGAACGCCGACAAGGTTGACCAGGCGATCGACAAGGCGGGCGACATCGTCGACCAGAAGACCCAGGGCAAATACGCCAGCCAGGTCGACAAGGTGCAGGACGCCGCGAAGAAGGCCGTCGACAAGACGGACCCGCAGACCCCCTGAGCTGATCTATGGCGAAACTTTCCGTCTCCGTCGATGTCCCGTTGCCGCCGGAGAAGGCGTGGGAGTCCGCCTCGGACCTGTCGCGCTTCAAGGAGTGGCTGACGATTCACCGCGTTTGGCGCAGCAAGCTGCCCGAAACCGTGGAGAAGGGCACGGTCGTCGAATCCATCGTCGAGGTGAAGGGCATGCCGAACCGGATCAAGTGGACCATCGTCCACTTCAAGCCGCCGGAGGCGATGACCCTCAACGGCGACGGGGTCGGCGGGGTCAAGGTCAAGCTCATTGGCAAGGTCAAGCCGTCGGGGGACGGTTCGACGGTCACGTTCGACATCCATCTCGGCGGCCCGGCGCTGTTCGGGCCGATCGGCATGGTCGTCGCTGCCGCGCTGAAGGGCGATATCCGCGAGTCGCTCGACCGGTTCAAGAGCGTCTTCGCGCCGGCCTGATCAGCGGCGCAGGCGCCGCCTGACGAGCTTGGTGAATTCGACCGCCGACCGACGCACGGATTCCACTTCCAACGAGACCAGCAGGGTATCGACCATCGCGAACGGCAGAGTCGTCGCCACCGCACCCCTGCCGTATTCGACGTGCCACGAACCGGGGTGAATGGTCATGCCCCGCGCGTGTCCCCGCTCGGTGTGGGTGTGCTCGCCCGGTCGCAGCGTCATGGCGGTCAGATCGTCGGATTCCAGGTTGTACCAGTCGATTTGGCCCGCGATGAGGAACTTGTGGATGTCGACGTGCTTGTAGCGGCCCGAAAAGCCCTGGGTGCCAGTGGGGGTCCCGAACAACACCACGTATTCGCGCGGGCTGAAGTAGAGGAAGCGGACCTTGCCGAGAATGCCGCCCGCCTTGCTGCCGACCCAGCGACCGGGTGCGGCATCGATGAGGTCGGGATACGCTTCGGCGAGCAGTTGGGTCGTTCGCGTGATGAGCTCGTTTCCCGCGAGACCCTCTCCGACGACCTGCTTGGCGACCGAGGCCAGCACGTCGGGGTCGATCTTGTAGCCCATCGCTAGAGACTAGTGTCGTGAGTCGTTATTTGTGATCTAGTTGTTAAACTGGGTTGTGCCGACGCCTCACGCTGCCGAGATTGTGTTGACCGCTGATGAGCGGG
>JAWQNE010000039.1:0-26041 GCA_033741175.1 Mycolicibacterium sp. 120270
CCACTCCGCGATCAACGCATCCCGATGCGAATTCAGCGCCGCCTCGAACATGGCGGCGTCGTGACCGGCCAGCTTGATCCGCCAGCAGGTGAACTCGCCGTCGCTGGTCTTACTGATCGAGGGCTCGCGCGGCGGCCCGGGCTTCGGGTCGGGACGCGGCTCCAGCTTCACCGCGGTGCGCAACTGGGACACCGAGGCGGCACGCGCCAACTGCGCATAATGAGCATCGGAGCCGTCGGCGGCGCGAGTGGCGATGACGCCGACCTGATCCAGCGACAACCGGCCCTCCCGCATGTCCTGCGCGCACAGCGGGAACTCGCCGACCCGCTCGGCCACCGCGGCGATGGTGGCGGCATTGCTCGGGGAGGCACCGGTTTTCCAGGCCACCAACGCCGCCACCGAGCGGCACCCGGTGTTACCCCACAGATTGTCACGGTCGATCTCGGCGATGATGTCGACGATGCGCGCATCGATGGCGTTGCGCTGACCGGTCAACTCCGCCAACTCCTCGAACAACACCTCCAGCCGCGCCTCACGAGGCGGCGAAGCAACGAACGACGGAGCCGACGAGGACATAACAACATCAAAGCAGCGGGGTACGACATAACTCGGCCGCCAGCAAGCAGGCGGGAGTGCTCGCGGCTAGATGTTCATCCCCGAAAACATCACGCGGTTGGGGTCGTACTTCTGCCGGACGGCGCTCAGCTTGCCGAGGTTCGAGCCGAAGTACCGCGCGGGCGGCTGGCCGGCTTCGAGGTAGTTCACATAGCCGCCGACCGAATACTGTTGCACTGCTTGGTGTGCCGTCTTGAGCCAATTGACCGCGGCGGCAGGGGAGCCGTTGTTCTCGACGTACCACTGCACCAGTGCGGAGTGCCTCCGCCACGGGAACGCGGTGGCGCCGGGCGCCACTGTGGCGAGCGCGCCGTCGAGGGCGTGCATGATCACCAACATGCGGCCCGCCTCGGGCGGGTAAGCGTTCATCGCCGAGGCGATCCCCTTGGCGACGTTGGCGTCGACGACTGGAAAGACATCCGATCCGCCGACGTATCCCAGCGGTGCGGGGTTGAGATTGCCCGCCAGATACCGGACCAGATCCATGTAGTTCATCGTCTTGATGTCGGTGCTCGTAGGCTGCAGTCCGACGGCCTTGGTGGCCGCTGCGATCATGCCGTTACCCGCGCCCGCCGGGCACGTTCCCATGATCCGGCAGTGAACACCCGTCGCATCGGTTGTGCCGTCGGCCAGCGCCCAGTGGCTCTGGTCGGCGGATCTCAGCCAGGTCTGCCAGCCCAAGAGGACCTGCGCGAAGGACGAGGGCGGATAGTGCAGGTTCACCATCGTCGACATCCGAAATCGGGAACGTGGCGAAGGTGAGCGACGTCGTCACCCCGAAGTTGCCACCACCGCCGCCCCGCAACGCCCAGAACAGGTCGGGGTTTTCGGTCGCCGACGCGGTGACCGCCTGCCCGCCGGGCAACACCACCGTCGCCGACGCCAGTGCATCGGACAGCAGGCCCGCATGCCGGGACTGGGCGCCGAGGCCGCCACCGAGCGCGTGTCCGGCGGCGCCGACCGTCGGGCAGATGCCTGTCGGGATACCTCGGCCTGCCGCCGCCAACACCTCGTGCAGTTCGAGCAGGTGGGTCGCCGCTGGCGCCGTCACGCGTCCACTCGCGGCGTCGTACTGGACTCCGCCAGGCAGCTGTCGGAGGTCGAAAACCATGGCGCCGTTGGCCGTTGACGCGCCGGTGTAGGAGTGCCCACCGCTGCGCGGGGCGACCTGGAGTTTGTTGGATGCGGCGAACGCCATCGCCTTCTGCACGTCGGCCAGTGATGTCGGCGTGACGATGGCCGCGGGTGCCGACCCACTGTAGTTGGTGTTGAAAACCTGTTTCGCCGCGGCGAATTGCGGGTTGTCCGGCAGAAGCACATGTCCGCCGATCGCGGTGGACAGACCCTCCCAGCCGGTGGCCACCGCAGGCTCGGCGATCGCCCGTGCCGGACCGAAGATTGCGCCTGCCGCTAAAGCCCCTGCGGCACCCCGCAGAAACGTCTGGCGGGATATCTCACGCGCCATTGTCGCGCTCCCGCTTTTGCGTCACACATCGGATTGTCGATCACTCGAGCACGAAATCCGATGCCGCGCGCAACCTGTTGCGCGACGGTGACCCAATCGAGATCAGAAGATCGAACAGAACCGATTGTCCCGTAAACGGGCCGCGAGGGCTGCCCGCATCATTTACGGATGCGGCGACAGCTTAGTCTGCACTTGATAGAGCAGGAACTCGACTGTGAGTCCACGACTGCTCGCGTGCTGTTCCACTCGTTCGCGAACGGACTTATCCGGCTGGCCCGAGATCACGATTAAGTGTGCGGATTTGAAATCCCGCGCCTTTGCGTGGCGTGCAAGATCGTCCAAGTACTGTTGAGTCTGCCCGGCAGAGCGATCATCCGGTTGACCGACCTTCAGTTCGATCGCGACCAACTGGTTGTCCGCTGGTCGTTTGCACAGGATGTCGACGCGGCGGCCGCTATCGAGCCGCGCCTGCTGTTTGAATCCGGTCAAACCGCGCTTGCGAAACTCCTCGAGTTGGTCTCGACGAGCCCAGATAAAATTCTGGAGATCTCGTTCTGTATCGAAGAGGAGGCGTCGGGCAGCGAGTCCCTTGATGGGCTTCTTCGCGTCGAGCATGCACACCCGGTCGCTCAACTTCAGGAACGGGTCTTCAAGCGGCGGGAATGTCTCAATTCCCGCCTCATCAAAAGCGTTTTGTAGGCGGCTTAGCAGGGCCGCTGACTTGCGCTGCGCGCCGGCTTTCGAAAGGATCACTTTCAGCCGACTACCCGGCGCCTGCGACAAGGACTCCGGCGACTGAGGCAGAGCGTCTAGTTTCGTCCGGTAATACGCGGCGGTCTTGGCCACCTTGTCGTCTGTTGCCACCATGAACCGATAGTGCACTCAAGTGTCAGCTTCCGATGTCGATTTCGAGCAAGCCGCGCAAAATTGACGAGCGGCCCACGAATTGTCAGACGAACTTGTCGGTGGCCGCTCGTAGTATTAGGTGTGCACTCCCAGCGACCCGGTCAGGTTTGCACACGGGGTTGCGGCTCTCGGTTTGGCACCGTGCCCGCGAACATTCATGACCTTCCTGTGGCTTTTCGAACCGAGGTGCCGATTGAAGCTGTCGGATTAGTTGAAGTCACCACTAAGCCGGATGACTGTCGGTTCGATCACTGGGTAACGAACGTTCTTCTTCGGCGATACGAAGATGGTGCGTTCGGAGAACCCACCTACATGGCCGGTAGTGTCAGCTTCGCTGATTCGGCGGAGGAGATGCACACCTATTGGTGCGACTTGGAGACGCTGGTCCTCTGCGTCCTGAGAGACCCACGAGGTCTACATGTGGCAATTGATCTCGATTACTTCGATCGAAAGCAACTGGAGCTTTTCGGTAGATCACCGCCCGACTCGAATTCGTTCGGTGCGTGACCGAATCGAGATCAGAAGATCGAGTAGACCTTTCGCACAGTCTCGTGGATGTCCCAGGTGCCCTTCCAACCGATAGGGAACACCGCGATGTCGCCGGCCTTGACTTCGGCAGATTCGCCGCCGTCGGGCGTCACGGTCGTCCGACCGGACAGCACGTAGATGACCTCGTTCTCGTCCTGCACCCAGTACGACGGACCCGGTGTGCACTGCCAGATGCCCGCGGATTTGGCTCCGTCGACCCACATTTCGAGCCCGTGGGTCGCCATCGGCTCTCCGGTCGCCTCTTCGAGCGGACCCCAGTCCTCCAGTTCGGCGTCGGTGGCCTGGGCGAGGATGGTGGTGGTGACAGTGTTCACGTTGCTGCTTTCTCTGGGAAGGGAAGTGAAATCGGTTCGGGCGCAACGCGACTGTTGCCGTCGGCATCGAAGCGGTCCAGCCCGAGGTCGGTGAGGTCGAGCCAGTCGCAGCGGCCGGTCATCGTCAGGTCCGCCGCCACCTCGGCAACGGCCGGGCCCCACATCATCCCGTGGCCCGCGGGGCTTGCGGCCACGGTGCCGTCGACCGGACCGTCGTCGGTCAGCAGCGGGCCGAGGATCGGTAGATGGTCGGGGGTGTAGTCGATGGTCGCCGCCCACGTCCTGCGCAGCCCAAGACCCTTGAGGCCGGGCAGCAGATCCTCGATCCGGTCGCGGACCTTCTGGAAATAGGTCTCGTCGAAGTCGGCCGCCACACCTGGTGCCTCGTCGGGGTTGCTCATCCCCCACAGGAGACCGCCGGCTTCGCCTGGCCGCCAATAGATTCCGGAAGGAAGGTCGAACACCATCGGCACGTCGTGTACGTCGAACGCGGTCACCGGGGCGGTCACCACCACCTGGTGGCGCGCACCGCCCGCCCACACCTTCGCGCCCGCCGCCGCACCCACCTCGGCCAGCTTCGGGCCACCGGTGAGCACGACACGATCGGTGTCGATCGGTCCGTCTGAGGTGTCGACGCCGACGACGCGACCACCCGAGGTGCGCAGGCCGGTGAACCGGCAGCGCTCGCGAACCTCGACCTTGTGGGCGACCAGTGCCGCCGTGTAGGCCAGCACATTGCGCGGCGCGTCGATGTACCCGTCGCCCGGCGCGTACGACGAGCCCATCGTCACGCCCGCGGCCATCCCCGTGTGCATGTCGTCGACCTCCGACGCCGACAACCACTCGACCTCGAGGCCGACCTTCTTCTGCAGCGCGATGCGCTCGTGGGCCGCGGCGACCTCCGCGTCGCTGAAGCACGGCATCAGATACCCCTGCGCGACAAACCCGCAGTCGAGCGGGAACCGGTCACCGCTGGCCTTGTAGAACTCCTGCGTCCGCATGCCGAGCACGATCGCGGCCTCAGTGCCGCCCTGGGCGCGCACCATGCCCGCCGCCCTGCTGCTCGCGCCGTCGCCCAGCGTGCCCTTTTCGAGCAGAACCACGCGTTTCACGCCGCGCTCGGCGAGTTGCACCGCCGTCCATGCCCCGACCGTTCCGCCACCCACCACAACGACGTCAGCACTGGTCATACTATGGAACGCTGGCATAGACTGAACAATCAGTCAAGAGGAGGAGCGCGCCTGTGGTGATGTACGGACTGTCTGAGGAGGATCTGCGGATCCGCGACACCGCGCGGACCTTCGTGGAGTCCCTGATGCCGCACGAGGTCGAGGCGGAACTGGCGGGCGGCCTGCTTCCCAAGGAGCTGACGGCCGAACAATCGCGGCGCGCGATCGAACTCGGCCTGTACGCCACCAACATGCCGAAGTCGGTCGGCGGACCCGGCTACACGGCGCTGCAGCAGGTGCTCGTGCAGGAGCAGTGCGGCCGGGTCACCAACGGCCTCGGCTGGGTGATGGCAACACCGCCGCAGTGGTGGCCCGACGTCGCCACCGACTATCAGAAGCAACGCTGGCTGCTGCCGTCCGTGCGGGGCGAGAAACACGAGGCCTACGCGATCACCGAGGAGTTCGCCGGGTCCGACGTCTCCGAACTGCAGACCACCGCGCATCGCGACGGCGACGAGTACGTCATCAACGGCGTCAAATGGCACGTCACATCGTTCAACCTCGCCGACTACGTGTTCGTCGAGGCGGTGCTGAGGACGGGCGAGCATGCAGGCGAACACGTGCTGCTCGTGGTCGACGTGCCATGGCCCGGTATGGAAGTCGTTCGCACACCGCACTATTCGCACAACATCGCCGACGAGCATCCGATCGTCGCATTCAACGACGTGCGGGTGCCTGCATCGCATCTGGTCGGCGCAGAGGGTCAGCCGATGACGTTCACCCAGGACTGGTTCCGGTTCGAACGGATGATGGTGGCCGCGCGCTGCGTCGGCGCCGCGCAGCGCCTCGTCGACGAGATGACGGCGTTCGCGAAAACACGCGAGGTCGGCGGAAAGCCGCTCGGCGAGTATCAGTTGGTGGCGGGCATGCTGGCCGACAGCGCCACCGAACTGTTCGCCGCGCGCTCGATGCTCTACGAGGTCGCTCGGTCGATCGACGCGGGGCGGGACCGCAAGATCGTCCACGGCCAGGCGTCGATGGCCAAGCTGTACTGCTCGGAGATGGCCGGCCGCGTCGCCGACCGCGCCGTTCAGGTGTTCGGCGGCCGCGGGTACATGCGCGAGAACGTCGCCGAGCGGATGTTCCGTGAGCTTCGTGTCGAACGAATCTGGGAGGGCGCCAGCGAGATTCAGCGCGTCATCGTGGCCCGCCAGATGCTCAACCGCGGACCGTCGGCGGTGCTGGAAGGCCAGTAGCTACGGACGTCCGCGTCGAATTCTGCTCGAGGGTCGTGGATCGGCCGTCGCAGCAGCCCTGGTGCAGAATTCGGCGTGGCACGCAGAATCGACGTCGTATCCGAGCTGTGCCAAGCGGGAAACGCCGACGACTAAGGTCGTCCGCGCAACCGCACGGACAGACACGTCACGCATCCCTCGAGCTTCTCGAACTCGGAGATGTCGACGGCGGACACCCGGTAACCGCGCTCCTCGAACATCGCGGCGGTGCGCGGTGCGGCCGACGACATCAGCAGCACGTCGTCGTCGAGCAGCACCACGTGCGCGCCGGGCTCCTCCGGGACGGCGAGGAACTTCTCACCCCATACGGCGGGGTTGTCGACGACGGGCTCGTAGCCGATGATCGTGCCGTCGGGCAGCGCGGTTACCGCGGACTTGAGGTGCAGCGCCTTCGTCAGCGGTACGCCAACCACGTTGACCCCCAACGGTTGCAGGTGACTGCGCAACTGGTCGAATCCTTCGGCGTTCGTGCGGCCGCCGACGCCGACCCAGGCGGTGCCGCCGTGCTTGAGCACGTCGCCGCCGTCGAGCGTGCCCGGCGCCTCGATGCGCACCACGCGGTATCCCTGGCCGCGGACGACGGCCTCGGCGGCGGATACCTCCGCCCACCGCTCCTCGGCGCCGGGACGGCAGATGATCGCGAGGTCTTCGTAGACGACCATGGTGTCCTCGACGAAAACCGAATCGGGGGAGTCGGGCGCCTCCGGCACCTCGTGGGTGGTCCAGCCCGCCTCGTGCAGAGCGGCGACGTATCCGTCCCATTGCCGTTGCGCGAGTTCGATGTTCACGTCGTCGCTGCGCGCGATGTGGGTGACCAGCCCGTCGGCGAGCCGCGGCGACGGTCGGCGAACCAGCGCGTGTCGGGCGGTCACTTCGGCTGCACCGGGTCGGGGTCGGTCGCCGTCGCGGCGCGCAGACCCAGCAGCCGCATCCCGTGGTAGACGACCAACGCCGCGATCGAACCCAACGCGATCCCGGTGAACGTCAAACCGCCCAGCTGCCAGGTGAAGTCGGCGATCCCGATGATCAGCGGGATGGCCGCGGTCATCTGGTTCAGCGGCTTGGCGAAGTCGACGCCGTTGGTCAGCCAGATCCGCACGCCGAGGATGCCCACCAGCCCGTAGAGCACGATGGTGGCACCGCCCAGCACGCCGGGCGGGATCGCCGAGATCGCCGCGCCGACCTTCGGGCACAGCGCCAGCGCGATGGCCACCGCGGCGGCCACCCAGTAAGCCGCGGTCGAGTAGATCCGCGTCGCCGCCATCACGCCGATGTTTTCGGCGTAGGTGGTCGTGGCCGATCCACCGCCAAACCCGGCGAGCGTGGTTGCCACGCCGTCGGCGGCCAGCGCCCGGCCGATCAGCGGGTCGACATCGGTTTCGGTCATCTGGCCGACGGACTTCACGTGCCCGATGTTCTCGGCGATCAGCGCGATCACCGCGGGCAGGAACATCGGCAGCACGGCAAGGGTGAACGTCGGCGTCTGGAACTCCGGCAACCCGATCCACGGCGCCGCGGCGATCCCGGACGTGTCGACGTCGCCGAGGACCAACGCCAGCAGATAGCCGGCGACGACAGCGAGGAAGATCGCGAGGCGCCCGATGATGCCGCGGAAGAACGCCAGGGTGGCGACCAGCAGCACCAGCGTGACGATGCCGACCAGCGGGCCTTTCTCGAAGTTGGCCTTGGCCGCGGGCGCGAGGTTGAACCCGATCAACGCGACGATCGCCCCGGTGACCACCGGCGGCAGCGTGACGTCGATCCAGTGTGTGCCGATGACGTGCACGACGAGGCCGATCACGATCAGCGAGACCCCGACGGCGACCAGGCCGCCCAGCGCGCTGCCCGTGCCGTGCGTGGCGACCGCCGCCGTCACGGGCGCGATCACCGAGAAACTCGAGCCCAGGTAGCTGGGCAGCCGATTGCCGGTGATGATCAGGAACAGCACCGTGCCGATGCCGGAGAACAGCAGCGTGGTCGCGGGCGGGAAGCCGGTGAGCACCGGCACCAGGAAGGTGGCGCCGAACATCGCGACCACGTGCTGGGCGCCGATGCCGATGGTGCGCGCCCAGTCCAGCCGTTCCTCCGGCGCGACGACGAAGTCCGGGTCGGCCTTTGCTTCCACGTGTTTCCATGTCAGCGGTATCACGATGAGTATCTTGCCTGGGCTTGCGCAGTTCCGCGGTTATCGGCGGGAATGGCTGCGCGGTGACGTGCTTGCGGGAGTGACGGTCGCCGCCTATCTCGTCCCGCAGGTGATGGCGTATGCCACGCTGGCGGGGCTGCCTGCGGTGGTCGGACTGTGGGCGGCGCTGGTCCCGCTGGCCCTGTACGCGCTGCTCGGCTCGTCGCGGCAGCTGTCGGTCGGCCCGGAGTCCACGACGGCGCTGATGACCGCGACCGCACTCGCGCCGCTGGCCATCGGTGACCCGCAGCGGTACGCCGTGTTCGCCGCCGCGGTGGCGGTGCTTGTCGGCGTGATCTGTTTTGTCGCGGGGCTGCTGCGGATCGGCTTCCTGGCCGACCTGCTCTCCAAGCCGGTGCTCGTCGGCTACATGACCGGGGTCGCGGTGATCATGATCGGCAGCCAGCTCGGCAAGGTCAGCGGGGTGCCGGTCGACGGCGAGGAGTTCGTCGACCAGGTTCGGTCGTTCGCCGCGGGCATCAGCGGCGTGCACTGGCCGACGGCGGCGTTGGCGGCCGCGGTGCTCGCGGTGCTGCTCACGCTGGCCAGGATGTGGCCGAGGCTGCCGGGACCCCTGATCGCGATCCTGCTGGCGAGCGCCGTCGTCGCCGCTTTTTCCTTGGAGCGAACCGGCATTCGGGTGATCGGTGAGATTCCCAGCGGGCTGCCGACGCCCGACCTGCCGGGAATCGGCCTCGCCGACATCTCCGCGCTCGTGGTCCCTGCGGCGGGTATCGCGATCGTCGCGTTCTCCGACAACGTGCTGACCGGGCGCACCTTCGCGGCCAGGCGTAACGAGCGCATCGACGCCAACGCCGAGCTACGGGCGCTGGGGGTGTGCAACGTCGGAACGGGTCTGCTGCACGGCTTTCCGGTGAGCTCGAGTGGCAGCCGAACCGCGCTGGGCGATGCGCTCGGCAGCAAGACGCAGCTCTATTCGTTGGTGGCGCTGCTCTTCGTGCTCGTGGTGATGGTGGTTGGTCGCGGTGTGTTGGCGGACTTCCCGACGGCCGCGCTGGGTGCGTTGGTGGTGTATGCCGCGCTACGGCTGATCGACGTCGGAGAGTTCAAGCGGCTGGCCCGGTTTCGGCGCAGCGAGCTGATCCTCGCCATCGCGACGACGGTGTCGGTGCTGTTGTTCGGCGTGCTCAACGGTGTGCTGGTGGCGATCGCACTGTCGATCGCGGATCTGCTGCGCCGGGTGGCCCGGCCGCACGACGCGGTGCTGGGTTTCGTGCCTGGGATCGCAGGCATGCACGATGTCGACGACTACCCGAGCGCAGACCTTGAGCCGGGGCTGCTGATCTATCGTTACGACGCGCCGCTGTTCTTCGCCAACGCCGAGAACTTCCGGGAGCGGGCTCTGGAGGCCGTCGACGAGAACCCCGATCCGGTGAAGTGGTTCGTGCTGAACGCCGAGGCGAACGTCGAGGTGGACCTCACTGCGCTCGACGTTCTCGACCAGCTGCGGGCCGAACTGGAAAGCCGCGGAATCGACTTCGCGATGGCGCGGGTGAAGCAGGATTTGAGGGTGATGTTGGAGGCGGCCGGGCTGGTCGACAAGATCGGCGAGGATCGGATCTTCATGACGCTGCCGACGGCGGTCGAGGCCTACCGCAACCGCCGCACGGCGTAGATCGCCGCGCCGAGCGCCACCACACCCGCACCCGCGAGCACCGAGCTGAGCGGCAGCAGCAGCGCCAGCAGCACGCAGCCCACCAGACCGGCAATGGGAATCAGCTTGCGGTCCAATGTCATCGCTGACGCATTGGCGATCGCGTAGTAGACCAACACCGTGAACGCGGAAAAGCCGATCGCCGCACGGACGTCGGCAAGGGCCGCAACGACCGCGACGACCGCGCCGACGGCCACCTCGGCGCGATGCGGACTACCGAACCGCGGATGAACCGCGGCCAGCGCGTGCGGCAGGTGGTGGTCACGGGCCATGGCCAGCGTCGTACGGGATACCCCGAGGATCAACGACAGCAGCGATCCGAGTGCTGCGACCATCGCTCCGATGCGAACCACCGGTTCGAGGCCCGAATGGCCCGCGGCGCGGACCGCGTCGGCGAGCGGCGCGCGAGAGGTCACCAACGCTTCGCCCAACTGAAGCTGGAGCGCTATCGCGACAGCCGCGTAGACGACCAGCGTGATACCGAGCGCTATCGGAATCGCCAGCGGGATGGTGCGTTTCGGGTTGCGCACCTCCTCGCCGAGGGTGGCGATGCGGGCGTACCCCGCGAATGCGAAGAACAGTAGGCCCGCCGACTGCAGCACGCCGTAGACGCCCTCGTACTCGAGGCCCACTGCCGGGGGGTTGTGGATCCCACCGCCCAGGACGGCGACGACGACCGCGGCGAGTACGCCGAGTACGAGCGCGACGATGATGCGGGTGAGCATCGCCGACTTCTGGATGCCCGCGTAGTTGACCGCCGTCAACGCGACGACAGCGGCGACCGCGACGGCGTGCGCATGGGCGGGCCACGCGTACACGCCGACCGTCAACGCCATGGCCGCGCAGGATGCCGTCTTGCCCACGACGAAGCTCCAGCCCGCCGTGTAACCCCAGAATTCGCCCAGCCGCTCGCGGCCGTAGACGTATGTCCCCCCGGACTGCGGGTACAGCGCCGCCAGCCGCGCCGACGATGTCGCATTGCAGTAGGCGACGACTGCCGCCACGGCCAACCCGACCAGCAGGCCCGAACCCGCCGCGGCCGCGGCCGGTGGCATGGCCACGAAGACCCCGGCGCCGATCATCGAGCCGAGCCCGATGACGACCGCATCAAAAATGCCGAGCCGCCGTCGCAGCGCGGGCTCCTCCGGCGTACTCACCGGAGGTCATACTAGTCAGGCGGCCGGATCGGGATCCTTGCCGAACGCCGATTCGCGGCCCCAGATGGTGGCGGCGACGAAGACGACGACGGCCAGCACGATCGAACCGGCCACGATCATCGGGATCGTCCACAGGCGGCGCGTCAGCAACGCCGTCTCGCACTGGGCGGGGTAGTCGCCGCCCGCCTCGGCCGCCTGCGCCAGGTTGGCAAAGTACCCGGTGCCGCATTTGATCTGAAACCCGAACTGGTCGTAGTCGCTGAGGTAGACCGGGAAGTTGAGCGCGAGCAGTCCGACGGCGATCAGCGCGACGCCGAGCACACCGAGGTAGAAGGCGCGATGATGATAGTGGTGCACGAGGTTCCCTCCCGGTCAGGTCATGCAGACATCGGAGACGAGGAGCACCGGCCACGAGACTATCGAGCCGAGGAAGGACACGACCAGGTCGATGCCGCTCATCCGGGTCAGATGGTCGGTGTGAAGGCTCGACCAGATGGCGCCCACGACCAGGTACGGGGTGCCGAGCACGATCGCGACGACGATCAGCTGACCGATACTGACCCGGTAGCCGAGCAGCTTTCGAATCGCGTCGAGCACAGGACCCCCATCCGGCCGATTTCGAAGCATTATGTTAATGGCCATTCTGCCTATGATGACAGCTTTGGCAATACCTATCAGCCAAAGCCCGTCGCTATGTTCCGACCGCGTTCTGCACGGTGAGTGCGATGGCGCCAACCCCGCGACCGGATGTCAGGCGGCGGCCGAAGGATCGAAAGGCGCAGATCGCGCGGGCGTCGGCGGAGGCGTTCAGCGCGCTCGGCTATCACGCGGTCAGCATGGAGACCATCGCGTCGCGGGTCGGCATCTCGGCGACCGCCCTCTATCGGCACTATCCGAGCAAGTACGACCTGTTCCGAGACGCGGTGCTCGCACTGGGCGAGCAGTTGGTGGCTTGCACGGAGTTCGCCGACACGGCACAGGCCGACGCGGAGACGCTGCAGATGCTCATCTCCGCCGTCACCGACACCGCGCTGGCCAACCGCGAGTCCGGTGGCCTCTACCGATGGGAGGCGCGCTATCTGCGGGGTGACGACCAAGCCACGCTGAACAGTCAGATGCGCACTGTCAACCGTCGAATTCAGCGTTCTCTCATGGCGATTCGGCCCGGGCTCACATCGCGGCAACGTTGGATTCTGTCGTCGTCGATGCTGAGCGCGATCGGCAGCATCGTCGATCATCACGCCAGGCTGCCCGCCGTTCACGTCCGCGCGGTGCTGGCCGAGGTCGCCACCGCGATATCGAAGGCCGACGTCGGTGACCTGCCGGCCCGGACTACCGGGGACGTGCAGCGCAGGCGGCCGAGGGGCGTCGACCCGTCGAAATACGAAGCGCTGCTGACGGAGTCGGCGCGGTTGTTCAACCGCAAGGGCTACCGGGACACCACGATGGAGGAGATCGCCTCAGCGGTCGGGATGCCCACGTCTGGGATATATCGGCACTTCTCCGGCAAGAACGACATCCTGGCCGCGATCTACCGGCGGGCCGCCGACCGGTTGTCGGCCGAGGCGTCGTCGATACTCGGCGCGGGATCGGACCCGGAAGACGCGCTGACCGGTTTGATCGACGCCTACGTGAAGAGGTCGTTCGACCACCCGGAACTCGCATACGTGTACTACACCGAACGGATGAACATGGCGGCCACAGACCAAAAGGTCCTGCGCAACCTGCAGAGGGCCACGGTCGAATCGTGGGTTCGGCTGGTCACCGCGATCCGGTCGGACTGGACCGTCGGGCAGGCCCGGTTCGCCGTGCACGCCGCCATGGCCCTCGTCATCGACGTGGGCAGGCTCGTGCACTACGACAACACCGCGGCCTCGCGCGTGCTGGTCGCCAAGATGCTCGACCTGACGCTGCTGGGCCGCTACCGGTTGCGGGCGACGTTGCCTGCCAGATAGGCCCCGTACCCGAGCAGTCCGAGCACCGCCAACTTCCGCGTCTTGGCCGACGCCAGCCCGAGCCCGATCGCGGTTTCGATGCCGCCGTCGATGTAGACGTGCTTGCGGGTTTCGCGCGGAAACGCCTGTCCGGTCACGTCATCGAACAACTCGGGTTTGACGAAGTGCGCGACGCCGACGCCGGCGAGGCCGAGGCCGACGAGGGAGGCGATCCGCGATCCGCCAGATGTCTTCTCGGGCAAGTCTTTTCCTTTCCGACTACTTCTTCAGCGGTCCCGTACGGGGGGTATCGGTGGTGGCGATGCACGTCACGGAGCGGTCGCCCTGCTCCCACGAGTCCTCACTCGGGTACAGCACGAACAGGCCGACGTCAGGGTCCTCGGCGGCCGCGGGCGAATATTCCGCCAGTTCCGGTGCACACCTGTTCTGGTACTCCTCGATCGCAAAGGTGCCGGGGAAATCGCCGTCGGGCATCGTCATCACCGAGAAGATCTCGCCGGTGTGCGGTTCGCTGCACGGCGCGGTGTCGACGGTCATCACCAGCCCCGACGCTGGGAGTTCTGTGAGGCAGTCGCCCGACTTCACCTCGGTGGCGCTGACGGTGCCATTGTTGAAGATCAGCAGCGCCGCAACCACCACCACGATCCCTACCGCCCACAGCGCGGACAGGACCAGGCCCGCGATCGCCATGCCGCGGCCGCCCTGGCCCTGTTTGGCCTTGTTCAACCCGACGATGCCGCAGACCACGCTGATCAAGATCCCGCCGAGGACGCCGAAGATCAGCGAGACAACCGCCCACCAGTTCGTGCCCGGGGTCTGCGGTGGATACGGACCGGGCGGCGGATAGTACGGCGCCTGCGCGGGATAGGCACCGGGCGGCGGGGGAGGTGGCGGATAACCGCTCGGCGGTGGCGGCGGTGGCGGATAGCCGCCCGGGGGTGGCGGGTAGGGCGGCGGGCCAGGGGGAGTGGTCACGAGAGCAACCGTAGTGCCGCATCGACCGCGAGGCCGGGCACATCGAGAGTCTTGGAACCAAGATCATGACGGGCCCCGGTGATCTCGACGACCTCGGTGGCCGCCGGGATCAGCGTCGCGGCCGCGCGCAGTTCCTCGATCGAGCCGAACGGATCCGATGTGCCGTGGGTGAACACCGTGGGCGCCTGGATCTTCGACAGGTGCTCGGTGCGCAGTCGCTCCGGCTTGCCCGGTGGGTGCAAGGGGTAGGAGAAGAGCGTCAGCGCGTCGACGCGCGCCGCACCCTCGGCGACGGCCATCGACGTCATCCGGCCGCCGTAGGAATGCCCGCCTGCGACGACGGGCCCCTTGGCCAGCGACGCGACGAGGTCGACCGCCTCGACGACGCCGGCCTGATCGGTGGCCGCAGAACCCGACGGCGGACCCTTCGGCCTGCGTCTGCGGTAGGGCAGGTTGTAGCGCACCGCGAGCCAGCCACGGGCCGCCCACTCGTCGCAGATCTTCGTCAACAGCGGGGCCTCGCGGCTGCCGCCCGCCCCGTGGGTCAGCACCACCGCGCCCTTCGGTTTCCCTGCGGGCTCGTGGGCGATACCCGCGATGTCGTCGAGGTTCACGATGACTCTGGCTGGTTGAGCCGGAACAGCGGCGAAACCGGGCCGTGGCCGTGGCCCAACGGGTATGCGGCGCGCAGACATTCGGTAACCCAGGCCTTGGCGAACGCGACCGCGTCGGTCACGGTGTAGCCGTGCGCGAGGGCGCTGGCGGTCGCGGCGGCCAGGGTGTCGCCTGCACCGTGGTCGTCACCGGTGTCGATGCGGGTCGCACCGAACTCGTAGAAGTCGGTGCCGTCGTACAGCAGGTCGGGGCTCTCCGGCGACGACCTCAGATGTCCGCCCTTGACCAGCGCCCACCGCGGCCCGAGCGCGTGCAGCGCGCGGGCGGCGTCCCGCTGTGAGGCGTCGTCGACCACATCGATGTCGACGAGCAGTCGCACCTCGTCCAGGTTGGGTGTGACGAGTGTCGCGAGCGGGAAGAGTTCGTTGCGAAGGCTGTCCAGGGCGCTCGGGTGCAACAGCGGGTCGCCGTGCATGGACGCACAGACCGGGTCGACCACGAGCGGGACCGTGTCCGCGAGCCCCTCCGAGCGCCAGGTGTCCGCGATCGTCGCGATGATCTCCGAGGACGCCAGCATCCCGGTCTTGGCGGCCTGGATCCCGATATCGCTTGCGACGGCCTCGATCTGGCCGGCGATCACATCGAGCGGTATCTCGTGAAAACCCTTGACTCCCATGGAGTTCTGTACGGTCACGGCGGTCACCGCGACGCAGCCGTGCACCCCGAGCAGCGCGAAGGTGCGCATGTCGGCCTGGATGCCCGCTCCGCCACCGGAGTCCGAGCCGGCGATCGTCATCACCCGCGGCGGGGTCTGACGGTCCGGAGTCAGAGGAAGGAAACTCATCAACATCTCCCTACGCCGGCATTACCCGGTCAGGTTCATACGGTCGACGGCACCTCGGCGATCGAAAGCCGTCCTCTCAGCGCGCTCGGTGCGCGCTCCCGCGTGGGTGGTCTGGGGCTTTCACGTTATCGCTCGCTCCGATCGCGGCCAACAGCGTGCGTGGAATACGAATTGGCGCGAGATGCTTTGTATAGCTAACATATGTTTTTGAGCCGAGTCGATACGCAAGCGAGTAGATGACGACCGAGATCGAGAGCACCAAGCCGCCGCGGGTAGCAGACCCCGAAGAAGCTGGTGAGCGGACCGCGCGCCGATGCACGCGGATGGACCATGACCATCCCGCCTACAAGTGGGTGGCGCTGTCCAACACGACGCTGGGCACGCTGCTGGCGACCATCAACGCGTCGATCGTGCTGATCTCTCTGCCCGCGATCTTCCGCGGCATCGGGCTCAATCCCCTCGCGCCGGGCAACGTCAGCTACCTGCTGTGGATGCTGATGGGATATCTGGTCGTCACCGCGGTTCTGGTGGTGCCGTTCGGACGGCTCGGCGACATGTTCGGCCGGGTGCGCATCTACAACCTCGGCTTCGTGATCTTCACGGTGGCGGCCGTCGCGCTGTCCTTCGACCCGTTCAATCTCGGCAGCGGCGCGCTGTGGCTGATCGCCTGGCGGGTGGTCCAAGGCGTCGGCGGCGCGATGCTGATGGCGTCATCGTCGGCGATCCTCACCGACGCCTTCCCGTCCAACCAGCGCGGCATGGCGCTCGGCGTGAACATGGTGGCCGCTGTCGCCGGATCGTTTTTCGGCCTGCTGATCGGTGGCTTCCTCTCCGAATGGCACTGGAAGGCGATCTTCTGGGTCGGGATTCCGATCGGCATCGTGGGCACGATATGGAGCTTTCGGTCGCTGAAGGAACTCGGTTCCCGCACACCAGGCCGACTCGACTGGGCGGGCGTGCTGTCATTCGGCCTCGGCCTCACCGTGCTTCTCGTCGGCATCACCTACGGCATCCAGCCCTACGGCGAGTCCACCACCGGCTGGACCAACCCGTGGGTGCTCGGGGCGATCGGTTTCGGACTGCTGTTGCTGGTGGCGTTCTGCCTCATCGAGTTACGGGTCGCCGAACCGATGGTCGATGTCAGGTTGTTCCGCTCCGCATCGTTCGGCATGGGTAACCTCGCGGGGTTGATGTCGTCCATGGGCCGCGGCGGGCTGCAGTTCATGCTGATCATCTGGTTGCAGGGCATCTGGCTTCCGTTGCACGGCTATAGCTTTGAGTCCACGCCGCTGTGGGCGGGTATCTACATGCTGCCGATGACGGCCGGATTCCTGGTCGCCGGCCCGCTCGCGGGCTCGCTGTCCGACCGCTACGGCGCGCGGCCGTTCACCGTCGGGGGGATGCTGCTGATGGCGGTGACCTTTGTTGCGCTGGTGATGATTCCTGTCAACTTCGACTACTGGCTGTTCGCGGTGCTGGTGTTCCTCAACGGCCTCGGCGGGGGGATCTTCACCGCACCCAATACCGCGGCGATCATGTCCAGTGTGCCCGCGGCGCAGCGAGGGGCCGCCTCGGGTGTGCGCGCGACGTTCTTCAACGCGGGTTCGTCGCTGTCGATCGGCGTGTTCTTCTCGCTGATGATCGTCGGGCTGGCACATACCCTGCCGTCGGCGATGAGCAGCGGTCTACAGGGGCAGGGAGTGTCCGCGGTCGTCGCGCAGGATGTGGCGAGCACCCCGCCGGTCGGCAGCCTGTTCGCCGCGTTCCTCGGCTACAACCCGATCGCCGAACTGCTGGAGCCGTACCACGCGTTGCAGCAGCCCGGCGTCAACGCCGACGTGCTCACCGGCAAGGCGTTCTTCCCCGAGTTGATCACCGAGCCGTTCCACAGCGGCCTCGTCGTGGTGTTCGTCGCGGCCGCGGTGATGATGCTCATCGGTGCGCTCGCGTCGGTGTTCAATCCCGGGCGCTACGGCGACACCGACACCGAGGCCTAGCCGAGTTGCTCGACCTGCGTGGCGAGATAGGAGCGCAGATCCTTCACGCGGCCGAGATCCTGCTCGGTGTCGAGCACGGCCGCCAGCGCGTCGGCCAGATGCGGCGGGGCCTCGTCGACCGCTAGTCGGGTCTCGGCGGCATGCTTTCTGGCCACGTCGTAGAGCATGCGCAGGATGTGCTCCGCGCCATCCAATCTGCCCCACAGATAGTCGTTTTCGCGGTACTTGGCTGCGAAGAACGCCGCGAAGTGCTTGACCGGAATGCCCTTGAGCTTCATCGGTTTGGCACCGTTCTTCTCCGGCGGCGGTGTCAATGCCGTTGCGGTGAGCGGGCTGAACTGCGCGACCGGGATCGGGGAAAGCTGCGGCAGCTCGCTCAGCGAGATCGTCGGGAACAAGATGCCGTCCCACAGCGCGAACCCCAGGTAGCGGTTGAGCAGCGAGTCCCTGGCCTCCGTCGACGTCCAGTCCTTGGTGTGCGTCCGGAACGCGACGAGAAGCTCTGCGCTGTCGTGGATCAGCGGATTCACCGCATCGCAGTACCGGTCGAACACGTTTTGCAATTGGTCGACGTTGTTCTGCGCGAAATCCTGCGGGCTGGTGAGGACGGCTTGTTCGTCGTTTATGCGCAGGAGGTCGAGGACGCCGGCGCGGGAGATCTGATCGACCGCGGTGAGGGTGCCGTCACGTAGCTCGGCGATCATCGACCAGACCTTCGCCTTCACCGCATCGATGTCGCCAACCGGTGGTCTCGCGGCTTCCTCTTCGAGGTCGTATAGCTCGTTGATGCGCGCGAGGATGAACACCAGGCGCCGTTGGCGGTACGGTATGTCGCTCTTGCGCAACAGGTTTCCCAGCGCCTCGGTCTGCCCGTGCTGCCATGCCGGGTGCTGACGGGCCCAGGCGATCAGCGTCGCGCCGACGAATCCGGCCTTCGCTGATGGCTTCGGATAGCCCAGGCACACGTTGATCTCGTCGGCGAGGCGCTTGAGCACGGTCTCGAATTTCAGCCGCTGATATGTCGACCACGTCGCGCCGAGTGACTTCCGCGCGCTGTCGTAGACCTTGTTCGACACGGCCTTGATCACGTCGTCGGGTGGCAGACCCCCGGTGGTGGTGAGTTCGTCGACCAGCTCAGTGGTGGAGGCGTCGGTCAAACGCGCCGTATCTGCGGACGGCATCATCGCGCGCAGGACATCGTTCGTTCGATCCTCGACGTAGCGCTCCTGCTGCTCGGCGATGGCCTGCACCTCCGCGACCCGCCAGTTCAGATCGCGCAGCTTGGTCAGCTCCGCCAGGATCGGATGGCTGCCCCGCACGGTCGACACCGCGAACAGGTCCTTGAGCCACCGCCGCTTCTCATCCGGTGGCTTGCCTGCCACCGGTGCGTACAGCTCCTGGCCCGGGTCGGGCTCGACGTAGACCAGCTGCCGGTACACCCGCGACTGCGCCCTCCGTCGGGCGATGGCGTCGATGACGAGGTTGAACGGTGCGTTGTTCAGCACACCGCCGTCGACGAAGAAGACGTCCGACGATTCGTCGGGGTCGTACTGGCACAGGAACGTGGTCTCCGGGTGCAGCGTGACGGCCTGGCCGACCTCGCGCTTGAACGACGTTTGGCTGACGGGTGCGAACGCGCCGGGAAAGCTCGACGTCGCGCGCCCGGCGAATGCGAGGTCGGCGGTGTACGTGTCGCCGAACTGCTCGAGGCTTCCGCCGACGCTGTGGAACACCAACACCTGGCGGTGGTCGCGGTCCCGATTGCTCGCGCCGCCGATGCCGGAGGGGACCAACACCTCGAAGCCGCTGAGATCCGTTGTCGGCACGTAGAGTTCGAGTTCCGGGGCCTTGCCCGGCAGCAGCGAGGCCGCCCCGGATTCCCGCTCGTTCTCCATCTCGGTCAGCACTTCGAGCAGAAGGCTCGACATGTGCTCGCCGCGCAGCGGCGAGGACGAGCCGAACGCGTTGGCCAACTGGCGAATGACCGTGGTGATCACCTGCGCGGCCAATCCGAAGGCCCTCGTGCCGCGAAGCAGCTTGCGGATGTCACCCTCGTCGATCCACACCTTCTTCAGCGGTTCCAGGCCGGCGTTACGCGCGATGGCCTTGCTCAGCGCGATGCCGTTGATGCCGCCCGCCGACGTCCCGCCGATGATGTCGACGCTCACTTCGAGTCGCAACCCGGTCGCGGCGATGTCGGTCAGGGCGTCGAAGTAGACCTTCTCCGTGCCGCCGTCGAACGGGTTGTCGACGGGATGTTCGTCGAATTTCCGCGCAGCAAGGAGCAATCTGTGTAGCTCCTTGGTGACACCGTGCATGTAGACGGCCAGCGAGACCCCGCCGTAGCACACCAACGCCAACCGCAATTCGGCTTCCTGCGTCTTCATCCATACCACCCCCGGATCACTACTGACGAGAGGGTAAGTCCTTTCGGCAGCCCAAAGACGGCCCTTTTCGACAGTGGGGTAGTCAGGTACTCAGCCGTCCAGTTCAACAAGAACCGGCGCATGATCGCTGGGTGACTTGCCCTTGCGTTCCTCGCGAACGATCTCGGCGTGAGTCACCCGCTGCGCCAACGCCGGTGAGCCGAGGATGAAGTCGATGCGCATGCCGCGGTTCTTCGGGAACCGCAACTGGGTGTAGTCCCAGTACGTGTAGACCGCGGGGCCGGGGGCGAACGGCCGCACCACGTCGGCGTAGCCGGCGTCGACGATCGCGCTGAACGCGCGTCGCTCCGGTCCGGTGACGTGAGTGCTGCCCCGGTAGGCCTCGACGCTCCAGACGTCCTCGTCGGTCGGTGCGATGTTCCAGTCGCCGGTCAGCGCGATCTGCGAGTCCGGATTCTCGGCCAGCCAGCCCCGCGCCGTATCCCGCAGTGCCGCAAGCCATGCCAGCTTGTAGCCGTAGTGCGGGGAGTCGACGATGCGGCCGTTCGGGATGTAGAGGCTCCACACCCGCACACCGCCGCACGTCGCACCGAGCGCCCGAGCCTCCGCCGCCGCTTCGATATCGGGTTTGTCGCTCCACGTCGGCTGACCCTCGAACCCGACCTGGACGTCGTCGATGCCGATCCGCGACGCGATCGCCACCCCGTTCCACTGGTTGAACCCGCAGTGCACCACGTCGTATCCGATGGCGACGAACGGCATGGTGGGGAACTGCTCGTCGCTGCACTTCGTCTCCTGCATGGCCAGCACGTCGACGTCGGCGCGCTCCAGCCAGTCGGTGACACGGTCGACGCGCGCCCGGATCGAGTTGACGTTCCAAGTGGCCAGCCGCATGGCTACAGGCTACGGAGACACATTGCTCCTCACGTGCGCGCCGTCCAAGTACCGCGCACGGTGCTGCGCCGTGAAGCCCATCTGCTCGTACAGCGCGATCGCCGGGGCGTTGTCGACGAGCACCTGCACATAACAGTGCTGCGCGTTCTCACCGCTCGCCCACGCCAGCAGCGCCGAGCAGAGCGCGCGCGCGTGCCCTTGGCGTCGGTGCTCCTCGGCGACGCGTACCGCCGACATGCCCGCCCACCGCACACCGTTCGGGGCGGTGGTCACCGCCGCGCGCCCGACCGCGGCGTCGCCCCGTCTGCCGAACACCACGACGCCGTCGACGACGGCCGACAACACGTCGACGGGCACGTCGCGCTCGTACACGCGCAGCCACGTCTCATCGGGCAGCGCGGACAACGTCGTCGTCGCATCGGATTCGCCTGCGGGCAGATCGCGCACCATCACGACCGTCTCGAGATGCGGCGAGTACGACCCGCGCAGCGTGAGGAGGCGGTCCGGCACCGCAAGCCACGGCGTCTGGCCGCGGCGCGCATACCAGTCGACGATCGCGGGCACGCCGGCCACGCTGGCCTCCATGCCAAGCGGCACAGCCGAATTCGCCCGGTGCGTGTAGCCGTTGGCGCCCCGCACCAGCCAGCCGTCGATCCACTGCTGTTCGACACCCGGCCATGCCAGCGCTGCGGCGTGCTCCAACGCACGGATCTGTGACGTCTTCACCGGAACGTCCGTCAACGCCCGAACCGTGACGATGTCGTCCGCCGCGATCTCCACCACCGCACCGTCTTTCGATCGCACGCGGACGATCGGACCGGTGTCGAGCAGGTGTCCGACCACATCCGACATCGGCGGCACCGATCCGGCGGGCAGGCGGTACCGCAGGCTGACCCGCGTGCCGACTGCGGGCAGGCCGGTCATGTCAGTGGCCGAACGGGTCGGGGTCCTCGCCGGGCATCCACGACTGACCGGGCACACCCCAGCCGTGTGACTTCACCGCGCGCTTGGCGCTGCGCGCATACCTGCCCACCAACCGGTCCAGGTAGGTGAACCCGTCGAGGTGTCCGGTCTCGTGCTGCAGCATCCGCGCGAACAGACCGGTGCCCTCCAGCGTGATCGGGGTGCCGTCGGCGTCCAGACCGGTGACGCGGGCCCAGTCGGCGCGTCCCGTCGGGAACGACTCGCCCGGAACCGAGAGGCAGCCTTCGTCGTCGTCCTCGGGATCGGGCATCGTCTCGGGTACCTCCGACGTCTCCAGCACGGGGTTGATCACCACGCCACGTCTGCGGGCCGTCTTGCCGCGGTCCTCCGCGCAGTCGTAGACGAACACGCGCAATGAGACGCCGATCTGGTTGGCGGCCAGGCCAACCCCGTACGCCGCGTCCATCGTGTCGTACATGTCTGTGATCAAGTCGGCGATCTCGGGCGGCAGCGAACCGTCATCGGCGACCTCCACGGGTTTGGTCGCGGTGTGTAAGACGGGATCTCCGACGATTCGGATGGGAACTACTGCCACGGTTGGCAAGCTTAAGTGAGCCGACGCGCCCGGTTGGCTGACGGCCCAACTAGCAATGCCGTGGTTGAATAATCGCCGTATCGCTAGCCAGTGCGGGAACGAGTCAGGAGCAATGGGGATTAATCCAGACGGCGCCACGGCGCGGACTGAGCAATCCGGGGACGAAGCTGAGCTGACCGATGGGCTGACCCGCCGCGAGCACGACATTCTGGCCTTCGAACGCCAGTGGTGGAAGTACGCCGGCGCCAAGGAAGACGCCATCAAGGAGCTGTTCTCGATGTCGGCGACCCGCTACTACCAGGTGCTCAACGCGCTCGTCGACCGGCCCGAGGCGTTGGCAGCCGATCCGATGCTGGTCAAGCGGCTGCGGCGGCTTCGAGCCAGCAGGCAGAAGGCGCGGGCGGCACGCCGCCTCGGCTTCGAGGTGACCTGAGCCTTTCTGTGCCTTTGGGAGGTTCACCCACCACGCCGATACAGTGGGCCCAATGAACGAGCGCCATTCCGATTCCTCCGGGCTGCCCCTGCGGGCCATGGTGATGGTGTTGCTGTTCCTCGGCGTGGTCTTTCTGCTGGTGGGTTTCCAGGCCATGGGTTCCGGCGACGACTCCGGCGCCGATGACGCGCCGGTGGCCACGGTGTCCACCACGTCGACACCGCCGTCGCCGACCGCGGAGTCCCCGGAGCCTGCGGCGAAGGCCGAGGTCCGGGTCTTCAACACCTCCGAGGTCGCAGGCGCCGCCGAGAACACCGCCAACCAGCTGCGCGAGGCGGGCTGGAACGTCACCGAGACCGGGAACCTCACCATCGAGGGGTTGACGGCGACGACCGTCTACTACAGCGATGCGCCGGGTGAGCGGGAATCCGCCGACGAGGTGGGCCAGCTGCTGCAGGCACCGGTCGAGCCGAGGGCCCCCGAACTTGCCGAGCAACCACCAGGCGTGGTCGTGGCGGTGACGGGATAGGCTCACCGCATGCTTGCCGTGCGTACGCAGACGCTGACCGTTGCCCTGTTCGCCATCCCCGCGCTCGCGCTGAGTGCCTGCACTCCCAACGAGCCGGTTTCCTCGGAGCCCGGCACCACACCGTCGGTGTGGACCGGCTCGCCCGCCCCGTCGACTCCGGCCGAGGAGGAGGGCCACGGCGGCGGCGGCGAAGCCGCGGCTGCCGGCGAGAAGCTGACCGCGCAACTCAAGAACCCCAGCGGCACCACGGTGGCCACCGCCGACTTCGCGTTCTCCAGCGGCTACGCGACCGTGACGGTGAAGACGACCGGCTCCGGGCAGTTGGCCCCCGGCTTCCACGGGCTGCACATCCATTCGGTCGGCAAGTGCGAGGCCAACTCGGTGGCGCCGACCGGCGGTGATCCGGGCGACTTCAACTCCGCCGGAGGGCATTTCCAGGTGCCGGGCCACAGCGGGCATCCGGCCAGTGGTGATCTCACCTCGATCCAGGTGCGCGAGGACGGCTCCGCGCTGCTGGTGACGACGACCGACGCGTTCACCGCCGAGGATCTCCAGGCGGGCGCCAAGACGTCGATCATCATTCACGAGAAGCCTGACAACTTCGCCAACATCCCGCCGGAGCGCTACCAGCAGATCAACGGCGCTCCGCCGCCTGACCAGACGACGCTCGCCACCGGCGATGCCGGAAAGCGGGTCGCGTGCGGTGTTATCGGCACCGGCTAGTAGACGTATCGACTTCGCCGGGTCGCCCCGGCCGACTGTTGGTGTCGAGTGGGAGTTCGCACTCGTCGACGCCCAGACGCGTGATCTGAGCAACGAGGCCGCCGCGGTCATCGCCGAGATCGGCGAGAACCCGCGCGTGCACAAGGAACTGCTGCGCAACACCGTCGAGATCGTCACCGGGATCTGCGACAACGTGCCGCAGGCCATGGCGGATCTGCGGACCACGCTGGTGCCCGCCAGGGAGATCGTGCGCAACCGCGGCATGGAGTTGTTCTGCGCGGGCACGCATCCGTTCGCCAAATGGTCGGCGCAGAAGCTGACCGACGCGCCGCGCTACGCCGAGCTGATCAAGCGCACGCAGTGGTGGGGTCGGCAGATGCTGATCTGGGGTGTGCATGTGCACGTGGGGATCTCGTCCGCGCACAAGGTGATGCCGATCGTCACCTCGCTGCTCAACCACTATCCGCACCTGTTGGCGTTGTCGGCGTCGTCGCCGTTCTGGGACGGTGAGGACACCGGCTATGCGAGCAACCGGGCGATGATGTTCCAGCAGCTGCCGACGGCCGGGTTGCCGTTCCACTTCCAGACGTGGGCGGAGTGGGAAGGGTTCGTCCACGACCAGAAGAAGACCGGCATCATCGACCACATGAACGAGATCCGCTGGGACATCCGGCCTTCCCCGCATTTGGGCACGGTCGAGGTGCGCGTCTTCGACGGGGTGTCCAACCTGCGCGAGCTCGGCGCGCTCACCGCGCTGACGCACTGCCTCATCGTCGACCTCGACCGCAAGCTCGACGCGGGCGAGCAGCTGCCGACCATGCCGCCGTGGCATGTGCAGGAGAACAAGTGGCGCGCCGCGCGCTACGGGCTGGACGCGGTGATCATCCTCGACGCCGACAGCAACGAGCGGCTGGTCACCGACGACCTCGACGAACTGCTCAACCGGCTTGAACCGGTGGCGAAATCGCTCGACTGTGTCGACGAGTTGGCCGCCGTCGCCGACATCTACACACACGGCGGGTCGTATCAGCGTCAGCGCCGTGTGGCCGAGGACAACGACGGCGATCTGCGCGCCGTCGTCGACGCGTTGGTCGGTGAGTTGGACATCTGACCATGGCGACCGTGCCGATGTTTCCGCTCGAACGGGCGATGCTGCCCGGTGAGGAACTGCCGCTGCGGATCTTCGAGCCGCGGTACTCCGCACTGGTCGCCGACTGCCTGGCCACCGACGACCCGGCCTTCGGGGTGGTGTTGATCGCCGCGGGCCGCGAGGTCGGCGGCGGGGACGTGCGCAGCGACGTGGGCGCGATGGCCCACATCACCGAGGTCGCCGACTTCGGGGACGGTCGCTACCGGCTCAACTGCGTGATGGCCGAACGTATCCGGGTGCTCGAATGGCAGCCCGACGACCCGTATCCGCGGGCGGCGATCGAGGAGTGGCCCGATCAGCCCGGCGAGCCGGTCACCGCCGACGACATCCGGGATATCGAGGACCGCATGGTCGCGCTGTTCGAGCGGATCGCAAGCGCCCGCGCCACCGAGGTCAACGCACGCGACATCGTGGCCGGCGCCGACGCGGCACCCGATGCCGGGATGTGGTTGTACGCGTTGACGACTCGACTCCCGATGGGGCAGGCCGACAAGTACTCGGTGCTGGCCGCGCCGACCGTCGCCGAGCGGGTGGTGGCGCTGCGCGAGGCCGTCGAGACGGTCAGCGCGCTGGTCGAGTTCCAGCTCTCGGGCGACTAGGAGCCTGCTGAATTAATCCCGCGTGGCGGGCGTGGTTCTGCTGGGGTTTTCGGGATGATTGACGGGTGCAGGGTCGCTCTGATGATCAGCG
>JAWQNE010000040.1:0-24541 GCA_033741175.1 Mycolicibacterium sp. 120270
ACCACCAAGAAACTGCGCCGAGGCACCCATACCTCAGTACGGCAACTCAACGCCGATATCCGCGCCTGGATCGACACCTGGAACGACAACCCCAAGCCCTACGTCTGGACCAAAACCGCCGACCAAATCCTGGCCAGCATCGGAAACTACTGCACCAGAATTAATGACTCACGACACTAGCCCCCATTGGGTGGTCAATGTGCGACCTGCGCGACTCGCTGACGCAGGCTCTCCGTCGCGACGTCGAGCACCTGCTTCTTGGCGCGCTTGATCAGGAAGTTCGGCACCGGTGCGGCCAGTTCCAGGATGATGTCGAAGCGCACCCGCGTTCTGTCCTCGCCCACGGGCGTGAGGTTGTACTCGGCGTGCAGTCCACGCTGCGCAGCGGTCGCCGACGAGTCCCACACCATCCACCGGTCGCCCCAGTTGTATTCGACGAGCTCCTTGTCGGTGACGCCCATGATCTTCAACGTCGCCTTGACGTGGTGCGGCCTACCGTCGGGATGACGGTCGAGGACCTCGGCGCTCTTGTGCAGCGACGACCACGACGGCACCGCGTCAATGTCGGCGAGGACGTCCAGAATCGTGTCGACTGGGGCGTCGAAGACGACCTCCCGCGACGCTCGAACGGCCATGTGGCAAATGTAATCCTCTTGCCGCGGCGGCGTCTTGCGACTCGCGCGTCACCACCCGATTTCGTCGAGCGCAGTGGTGCCCTTGGGCGGAGTGCCGACCGGACCCGACGGCGTCCGAGAAAACCGGGGTGCAGGCGCCGCCTGCTCCACACCGGCGCTCTCGATCACCGTCGAACGCGCTCTGAGGTGCTCATTTTCGGCGGCCTCGGTCCATGTCAGCACCGGCGTCACACAGGCGTCGGTGCCTGCGAAGACGTCGGTCCACTCGGCGCGCGTCTTGCTCGCAAACCTGTCGGTGAAGATCTGCCGCATCGTCGGATATGCCCCGATGTCGAACTGGTTGGGCACCTCGTCCGGTGAAAGCCCCAGGCCCGCCAGCAATGCCGCGAAGAACTGCGGTTCGATGGCGCCGACGGCCACGTAGAGCCCGTCCTTCGTCTCATAGGTCCGGTAGAACGGCGCGCCGCCATCCAGCAGGAACGACTCGCGTTCGTCGCGCAGCGAACCGGTCGCCTTCATCGTCCACATCATCTGCGACAGGATGCTGACGCCGTCGACCATCGCGGCGTCGATCACCTGACCCTGACCGGAGCGCTCACGCTCGTAGAGCGCTGCGACGATTCCGACGAGGACGAACATCGAACCGCCGCCGAAATCGGCGACCAGGTTCAGCGGGGCCACCGGCGGCCGGTCGCGGTAGCCGATCGCCGACAACGCACCGGTCTGCGACAGGTAGTTGATGTCGTGTCCCGCGGTCAGCGCTAACGGGCCCTCCTGACCCCAGCCGGTGATGCGGGCGAAGATGAGCCGCGGGTTGACCGCTGTGCACTCAGCGGGCCCGATGCCCAGACGCTCGCAGGTGCCCGGCCTGAAGCAGTCGAGCAGCACGTCGGCCTTGGCCGCCAGGTCGAGCAGCAACTGCGGCTGGTTCTTGACGTCAAGGTCGACGATGCGCTTGCCGCGGTGCAGCAGGTCGACGTCCTCTGCCGGCATGGTCAGCCCGCCCGGGCGCCGGACCCGCACCACGTCGGCGCCCAGATCGGCCAGCATCATCGCCGCGTGCGGCCCCGGCCCGATGCCGCCGAGTTCGATCACTCTCACCCCTGCGAGGGGCCCGGTCGTCGTCATGCGGGCCGAGAATACTAGTGCCTTGACAGGCGTCGACTATCCGGCGCTAACGGGGCGGTCAATTACGGCGTTTGATGCTGGTGAACGCCCTATTCTGTGGGCCATCGGGGTCGGAACCACCCGGGATCGGCGGATATGGATGGTGGCGGGGGTGGCCTGTGGGGCGTGTGGCACAGGCCTGCGCGAAAGCGCCAAGTTCTGCGACGAGTGCGGGACGGCAACCGGCATCTCAGTCGACACCGCGAAGTACAAACAGGTGACGGTGCTGTTCGCCGACGTCGTGCGGTCGACCGACATCGCAGCCGCAATCGACATCGAGCGGCTGCGCGAGATCATGACCGCGCTTGTCGAGCGTGCGGCGGCGGTGGTGAAGAGGTACGGCGGCACCCCGGAATACAACGGCGACGGGGTGATGGCTCTGTTCGGAGCCCCAACTGCGTTGGAAGACCATGCCTTCCGCGCCTGCCTTGCCGCTCTCGCCATCCAGCAGGAGGCCGGCCTGATGGCCGACGAGGTGTACCGCCGCGACGGCGTGCCTCTGCAGCTACGGGTCGGGCTGAATTCGGGTCGGGTGATCGTCGGTGAGATCGGTTCAGGCTCATTGGGTTACGCCGCAACCGGTGCGACGGTCGGGTTTGCCCAGCGGATGGAGTCGGCGGCGCCCCCAGGTGGAGTGTTGGTCTCGGAATCGACTGCGAGGCTTGTCGAAGGCATGGTGAAGCTGGACGAGCCGGAGCAGGTCCGCATCAAGGGGTCCGACGAACCCGTGCTCGCGTGCAGGCTGGCGGCGGCGGGCCCGAGCAATGGCTCGGTCGTGCGCGCCGAAGTCAGTCTCGTTGGACGGCGTTGGAAGATGGCAGCACTCGAGGCCATCATCGACCGCGCGACCAGTGGCCGCGGCTGCGTGGTGAATGTGGTCGGGTCGGCGGGCATCGGCAAGAGCCGACTGGCCCGCGAGGTCGCCGCGTTGGCCGCAGATCGCGGCCTCGAGGCGATCTGGACATTCTGCGAGTCGCATGCGTGCGATGTCCCGTTCAACGCGGTGACGCGATTGCTTCGGGCAGGCGGTGGGATCACCGAACTCGACGGCGATCCCGCCCGTGCCCAGTTGCGTGCTGTGGCGCCGCCCGATGCCTGCGCCGAAGACCTGGCCCTTCTCTACGATCTCGTCGGTGTCGCCGACCCTGGTATGCCCCCGCCCCAGATCGATCCGGAAGCGCGACGGCGTCGGTTGACCGCGCTGATCAATTCCATCACGCTGGCACGCTCCGAACCGACCCTGGTCATCATCGAGGACGCGCACTGGATCGACACCGTCAGCGAGTCCATGCTGGCCGACTTCCTCAAGGTCATCGCGCACACGCCGACGGTGGTGCTGATCACCGCCCGCCCGGAGTACGGGGGCACTCTGACGCGTGTCCGCGGTGCCCAGGCCATAGCCCTTGCCCCGCTTGCCAATTCGGACACCGTAGCGCTGATCGGCGAGTTCTTGGGGTCAGATCCTTCGGTCGCAGAACTGACGCGGGTCATTGCAGACCGAGCCGATGGCAACCCGTTCTTCGCCGGGGAGATCGTGCGCGAGTTGGTGCAGCGCGCAGTGCTCACCGGCGTTCATGGGCACTACAGGTGTCTCGCCGATGTCGCCGAGATTCGGGTACCCGCGACCGTGCAGGCGGCAATCGAGGCGCGCATCGACCGCCTCGACCCGGGGGCCAAGCGCACGCTGAACGCGGCATCGGTGATCGGAATGCGCTTCACCGCCGACCTGCTCACCGAGCTCGGGAACGATCCCGTGTTCTCCGAACTGCTCGCCGCGGAACTGATAGACCAGGTGCAGTTCACCCCGAACGCCGAATACGCCTTCTGCCACCCGCTGATCCGCACGGTCGCCTACGAATCACAGCTGAAATCCGATCGCGCAGAATCACATCGACAACTCGCCTCGGCGATCGAGGCCCGCGATCCCGCATCCACCGACGAGAACGCCGCGCTGATCGCCGAACACCTGCAGGCCGCAGGCGACCTGCACGCGGCATACGCCTGGCACATGCGGGCGGGCTCGTGGTCGGCGAACCGCGATATCGACTCCGCACGCGGTAGCTGGGAGCGGGCCCGCGAGATAGCCGACAGGGTCGCCGACGACGAACCGAACAGCATTCCGATGCGGATCGCCCCCCGCACAATGCTCTGCGCGACCTCATACCGTGAAATCGAAGAAGCCCGGGCCCGATTCGAGGACCTGAGGCAGCTCTGCGCCGTCACCGGCGACAAGTTGTCGCTGGCCATCGGCACCACCGCGCTGGCCAGTGAGCTTCTCTACGCGGGTCATTCGGGCGAAGCCGCGGACCTGGTTGCCGAACAGATCGCCCTTCTCGACTCGATCGACGATCCAGCACCTGCCATGGGACTGGCGTTTCTGGCGTTCTGCGTTTGGTTCGATTACGGAGACTTCGCGGGGATCGTGAACCGATCGCAGACGGTCATCGACGCTGCGGCCGGCGACCCCACATGCGGCGCCGGCTTCGGCATCGGCTCCCCGCTGGCGGTGGCGTTGGCGTGGCGCGCGACTGCACGGCTGTGCCTGGGCCTTCCCGGATGGCGCCAAGATCGCGATGTCGCAATCGAGATGGGGCGCAGTGTCGATCCGACGACCTACGCCGCGGTCGTCACCTGGTCCAATTCGCCCATTCATTACGGCATGACAACGGTGGACGACGACGCACTACGGGTGTCGGAGGATGCGCTCGAGGCGGCAGCGGCGTTCAGCAACGACACCATCGCCGCAATTGCTCTGTACTCACACGCAGGCACCCTGTTGCGATGCGACGACGACGCAAAACGCGAACGTGGGCTGCAGCTCATGTGGGAAGTACGCGCAGTGATGGAACGCGAACGCGCGTTGTTTTTGATCCCGGTGGCCGACGTCTGGATCGCTCGAGAGACGGCGCGACGTGGAGACCCCGATGCCGCGATCGCGACGATGCGCGCATCGTCGCAAGAACTGCATCTGGCGGGAAGAGCCGGATACGGACTGCTCTGCACCACCGTTCTGGTCGAAACCCTGCTAAAGCGTGGCGCAAAGGGCGACCTCGACGAAGCGCAATCGTGGATCGGCCGAATCGAAGCAACACGTCCGGAGCAGGATCTGGCGCTGCGCAACGCAACGGTACTGCGTCTGCGCGCTCTGCTGGCCGGCGCTCGCGGTGATGTCGCGGCGTGCGAGGGCCTTGTCAAGCGGTACCGCATGATCGCGGAATCGGCCGGCTACGACTATGGGTGAGAGCAGCCCCGGACCCCTCGAACCGGGGCTGCCCTACTGCGATTCGGCGCGGAGTCGACTGCTGTACTCGTCCAGCGTCTCCCGAACGCAGGACACGAGCACGGGATTCGGACTGGCTTCGACGAACGTGCGGTAACCGTGCTCGCAGACCCATTGGACCGCCTGCTCGAACAGCACCGGTTGGCGAAGGTTGGCGAACCAGTAGTCGGCGTCGAGGATCGACGTGTCCAGGCCCGCACCGGTCACAGACGAGATGTACACGGTGTCACTACTTCGCGGCTGCAGATCCGAAAGAGACTTGCGCAGCACCGGCTGCAACTCGTCGATCCGCGCGGAGTGTGAGGGGTAGTCGACAGGGAACCGGACGGCAGGCACGCCATCGCGCTCCAAGCCGGCCATGAGCTCGTCCACCGCCACGGCGGGCCCGGTCACCACAGTCGCCGATGGGCCGTTGTACGCGGCAACGGATATCGACCCGTGCCATCGTTCGGTCACGACCAGCACCCGCTCGACGGGCCACGGGATCGACACCATGCCGCCGGATCCCGCGATCGTGCGGAGGCCGATGATGCGCTGTGCTACCACCTTCGCCGCGTCCCGCAGCGTGAGGCCACCCGCAACGTAGGCGGCTGCGACCTCACCGTGCGAATGGCCGAGGACGGCGTCGGGGTGGATCTCCAGCGACTGCCACTGCGCGGCCAGCGACACCATCACCGCGAACGACACGGGCTGCGCCAGGTCACCGAGGCCGGGCTGCGACGGCGCTGTCCCGCCGCGCACGGCGTCGAGTAGCGACCAGTCCAGGAATTCGGCGAACGCGGCATCGCATCTGAGCATCTCGTCAGCGAACGCCGGCGCCGAGTCCACAAGCTCCCTCGCCATGTCGATCCACTGCCACCCGTGGCCCGGGAACACGAAGACGGTCCCACTGGCCGCCCCGTCGACGACCGCACGGTGGTTGAACAGCGCTGACAGCGCCCATGGCGCCAACGCCGGATCGGCCATGCTTGCTCCGTTTCGGCTCAAGGTGATTCCTGAGCCCGATCCTGAACCGCCGTCACCGGGGCGGGCGCAGTAATGCGCCACTGCAGTCGGTCCGGCCCGACATGACGGAGCTACCGTGGCGCCCTGCGACGAGGCATCAGCGCGGCGAGTTCGTCGCGGCTCGTCGTGCCGGTCTTCGACATGGCGCGGTAGACGTAGCTCTCGACGGTGCGCACCGACAGCGTCAGCCGCTCGGCGATGGCACGGTTGGACAGCCCCTCGCCGATGAGCATCACGATCTCGGCTTCCCGGCCGGTGAACGGCAGCGCCTCGGTCGCCTGCCGAAGCGCGGGCGTCGACGCGCCGCATTGTGCGGCCAGCGCATCGGCCCGTGTCGAGCAGGTCAATGCCGAGCCCCGTTTGTCCTGACGGCGATACGTGATGGCGGCGTGGGCAGCGGCGTCGATGGCGGCGACGAGATCGCCCATCCGCTCGAAGTCCTCGGACAGTGCGGCCAGTTCAGCGCCGTCGCCATCGTGAAGGGCCGCGGCGAAGCGAGCGGCCAGGCCGACACGCGGTCCTTCGACGATCGAATCGAGTTCGCGCAGTCGCGCCGCACCCGAATGGTCACCGAACTGCGCGGCGGTCAGCAGACACATCACTTCCTCTGCGAATCTCCCTGCACCCCTGGCATTCTCGGCCAATTCAAAAGCGATACCGGTCGCCTCGCTGACCGCGCCCTGGTTCGCGGCGACCCACCCCCTGGCCAGCCCGCGCTCGACCGCCAACTGCCGGAACGAACGCGCCACCGCATCCAGTTCGCCGAGCGTGGCGGCGGCCTCGTCGGTCGAACCGCACAGTGCCAGGGCGGCGGCATGGGCGACACGGTAGCGGTAACCCCAGCCGCCCGCGTACGACGCCGAAAGGCCCTGCGCGGCCTGCTGCAGCAGCAGAGCAGCGTTCCGCAGGTCGCCGGCACCCAGGGCGGCGCGGCCCGCGACCGCGGCCCCCAGCAGACCGGCCGCTCCCGGCAGGTCGTCGGCCTGCCGGCGGATGCGGTGGGCCACCTCGAGCGCTTCGGCGACCCGGCCTGCCGACAGCAGCGCGCCGACATGCGCGTCGGCGATGTTGAACCGCATATGCGGCGCATCGAGGGTACGGGTCGCCACGGCGTAGCCCGCTTCCGCGACGTCGACGGCCTTCGCGGTTCGCCCCGCGTCGCCGGATATCTGCGTGAGCGCCCATGCTATTTCGGCGCCCACCACTGGAATATCCGCCAGGACAAGGTCTTTGGACGCGCGCATCGCCTCCTGCGGTTCGTCCATCGCGAACCAGTACACGGTGAGGAAGGCGTCGATGTATGTGCGGGCATCCGGCGGGGCATCGTGTGCCGCCTCGTCGATGATGGCCTTGGCCCGCGCCGGATCACCGAGCGCCCACAGCGTATTGCTGGCCCGCAGGAAGGCGAACCGGCCGCGCTCCTGATCGGTCAGCCCGTCGGCACGGATGCTCGCGAACACGGCTTCGGCTTCCTCGCCGCGCCCGAGCCACGACAGCGCGTGGGCCCGGATGAGGTTGGGTTCGGCTCCGCCGCCCGCCTTGACGGCCGCCTCCGCGAGCCGGTCCGCGAGCGCCAGGTCGGCCAGCCACACCGCCCCGTGCGCGGCCCGGACCAGCAATTCGGCGTCGGGTGGCAGGTCGGAGTCCAGGCTCAGCGCGGCGCGGCGCACCACGACCCGCACGTCGTCGTGGTCCTCTGCGGCCGCGAGTTCTCCTGCGACCAGACCGCGCAGGCGCCGCAGCCGGGTCGGCGCCGCGCGGCGTCGGCGCACTTCCCCGTACATCGGGTGCGCGACCCGCACCTCGACGCCGTCGCCGGCCTGCTCGACGGTGATGAGACCACGTACGTCGGCCTCTTCGACCGCATCGGGGTCCGTCATCCGGGTCAGGGTCGCGAGGTCGATCGGCTCGCCGACCGCCAGCAGATCGATGACGTCGCCGACGGCGGACGGCAGGTCGCCGATGCGCGACTCGATCAGCCCGGTCAGGCCGGGCGGCAACTGCGGGTCGCCGGTCCACCGCCAGCGGTCCTTCTCGATGGCGAGCCGGCCGTCGGCGACCTCCTGTTCGACGATGTTCTGCAAGTACAGCGCGTTGCCCTGCGTGAGCTCCCACAGCCGACGCGCGGCCTCCGGCGCCACCAACCCGTCCAGCGCCGCCGATACCAACATCGTCGTCTCATCCGGATCGAGAGGCGCGAGGTCGAGCCGATCGAACCGACCGGCCGTCCAGATCTCTTGCAGCGCAGGAGGAAGCGGCACATCGTCGCGGACTGTCAATATCACCTTTGCATCGCCGCGCTGCACGATCTGGTGCACGACGAAGGTGGACAGTTCGTCCAGCAGATGCGCGTCGTCGACCCCGATGACGACATCGGTCCCCTGCGGGGCCGCGGTCAGCGCGTCGACGACACCCCGCAACAACGAGACGGTGTCGGTGACACCCGAGGGCGCCCACGCGGTGAACGCGCCCAGCGGAATCGAGCGCGCCGACGAGGCGCCGACCGTCCACCGAGTCTCCCGGCCCTGCGCCGCCGCTCCTGACAACGCCTCGCGGGCGATCCGGCTCTTGCCGACGCCCGCGGCACCGCTGATGAGGATGCCGCCGACGTCCGGAGCCGACAGGGCACCCTCGATCGCCCGCAGCTCGGCGGTGCGACCGGTCAACGGCCACGACAGACGCACGCGAGGAAACCTAGAGCGGCCTAGCGGCCCTTTTTGACCTTGAGCACCTGCTTGCGCAGGCCGTCGGTGGCGGACTCGAGCCCGCCTTTCATCGCCCGCTTCATCACGAAACCCGGGATGGGCACCGCCGGGTCGACGGTGATCTCGAACTTCACCCTGGTCTTGTCACCGTCGGGGGTCAGCGTGTACCTGGCGTCCTGCGCCTTGAGCTGGGTCGAACTCACCAGCGTCCAGCCGGCGGTGTTGTCCGTCCACGTGTACTGGACCACCTGCTCGTCGGAGATCCCCATGGTCTTCAGCTTGAGCTTCACCTGACCTGGTCTGCCGTCGTCGGTGGTGTCCAGGATCTCGGCCCCCTGGTGCTGCGACGACCATTCGGGCGCGGACTCGACGTCGGCGATGACGTCGAGGATCTCATCGGGCGTCGCTTCGATGACGACCTCACGGGAATCGCTTATAGCCATGGCGCGACCCTATGCCCACCCGCCTACTGCCCGGGCGGGATCAGCATCGACTGCCAGCTCTTGTTTTCCGGATGCGCGAGGTCGGCCTGCGTGTAGCGGTTGCCGTCGGGTCCGACGTACTCGCCGGTCGCCGGGTCGTAGGGCGCGAACGCGACGGGAGGGGCGCTCGGCGGCGGGCCGGACGGTGCCGCGCCCGGCGCAACGGCGGCCCCGGTACCGGCAGGGGGCGGCAGCCGCGGATCCTGGCCTGGCGCGTACTGCGGCACGCCCTGCCCCGACAGCGTCGCGTTCGGGTCGCCCTTCCAGTTGAAGCCGTCGTTCAACGGGACGTACTCCTCGTTGCTTTCGCACATCTCGACCGTCGGCGCCCGCTTGGCGGGGTTGTTCTCGCACGGAATATTGCGCACGCCACGGACATTCAACGGCGAGTCCTGCGGCACACGGCAGTAGAGGTCGCCTGCGGGCCGCTCGGGGTAGTCGACGTCAGACGGTGAGCGCTGCTGCCGTACCGGCAGGAACCCGGTGTTGCACGGGGGCGGCAGGTTGAGGTTCAGGTTGAAGTCGAGATAGACACCCTTGTAGTCCTGCTTCGTATTCGCGTTCGCTGCAACGATCGCCGACATGACGGCGGTTCCCTGCGGGAACAGCACGAGCAGTTGCTCGATGTCGGCGCGGTAGGTCACCGCGATCTCGCCGAGGCTCACCAGGTTGGCCAGAACAACGGGAAGCGCGGGCGCGACGCGGTCGAACACCGCGGTCCCCTCGTCCAGCGCGGGTCCGCCGATGTTGAGCAGGTCCGCGAAAGCGGCGTCCTGGGCCTTGACCTGGCCGGTGATGGCCGCCATCCGGTCGGCCCAGGTGGCGATCGAATCCGCAGTCTGCACTTGGGAGTTCAGCACCGGCGGCGACTGATCGATCAATTGAGTGATCGAGTCCTGGTTCTCGGCCGCGTCCCTGGCCAGCGAGGTCGATCCGTCGACGATCCGGGACAGTTCGGGACCGAGTCCGGCGACGGCCCTGTCCGCTTCGTCGACGACGGTCTTCAGGTTGTCCTGAGGTATCGCCTGCAGCGCCCGGTTGGTGGCGTCCAGCAGACCACCGATGTCGGGCGGGACCTGCGTCCTTTCCACCGGGATGACGTCGCCGTCGCGCAGCGGCCTCGAATCATCCGATTCGCCTCTCGGCGACAGTTCGACGAATTGCTCACCGACGGCCGACCGACTGTGCACTGCGGCCGACAAGTCGGACGGGATCTTCGTCGACGACTGCAGCTTCAGAACCGCGCGCACCCCGTCAGGGGTGACGTCGATGGAGGTGACCCTGCCGATCTCGGAGCCGCGGTAGGTCACCACCGACGTCGGATACAGCCCACCCGACGACGGGAGCGCCAACGTGACGTTGTACCGCCCAATCCCCAGCAGGGCAGGCACATTGACGAAACCGAACGCCATCACGCTTCCGGAGACCACCGTGACGGCCGCCAGGATGGCGAGCTGAATCCAGATCCGGCGGGGCAACCGCACCATGTCAGTACGCTCCCCATTGGTACGGCGCGATCAGCGGATTGCCCGCGGTGTACGGGCTCGGCATCTGGCCGATCGTACGACCCCACTGCATCTCGAGTTCGGTGAGATCGCCCTCCCACCTGGTGCCGGTGAACAGCCCGGCGTCCAACCTGCTCAGCGTCAGGTCGATGACGAGGGTGATGTTGGCGAAGTCACCGCGGAACCAGTTGGGCACCGTGCTCTTCACCCACGGGTAGGTGGACAGGAAGTCCAGGCCCTTGGTCAGCGCCGGTCCGGCATCGGCCAACTCCCGCAGCACCGGCGCCATGTTGCGCAGGTTCGCGACGAACGACTCCCTGGTCTGGTTGACGGTGTCGGTGGCGATCGCACTGAACTTGCCCAGTGCGCCGACGGCGTTCGCGATCTTCTCCCGGGAGTCCGCGAGCACCGCCAACGCCTGGGGAATGGTGGTCAGCGCCTTGTCGACGGTCTCGTCGTTCGCGGCCACCTGACCGACGAGGGAGTTCAAATTCTCCGTCGCGGTGATGATGTCGTCGATCTGGGCGTTCAGCTGCGCGATGAAGGTGTCCAGCTGAGCCAGCAAGCTGCGCAGGTCGGCCTCGCGGCCGGCCATCGCCTTGGCGAACGCCTGGTTGATCTCCTGCAGCTGACCGAGGCCGCCGCCGTTGAGCAGGATCGACACCGAGGCCAATGTCTGCTCGGTGGTGGGATAGGTACTGGCCGAGGAGAGCGGGATCACCGAGCCGTTCTTCAGCTCGCCCTGTGGCGGCTCGTTGACCGGCGGAGCCAGTTCGATGTGCATACCCCCGAGCAGGCTGGTGGTGCCGACCTTGGCGGTGCTGTTCGCGGGCAGATGGACGTCGCCGTCGATGCGCATGGTCACCAGCGCGTGCCAGTCCTGCACCTCGATCTTGGTGACGTTGCCGACGTTGACGTCGGCGACGCGGACCCTGGTGTTCTCCTGGATCGTCACCACGTCGGGCAGTTGCGCCTGGATGACATACGATCCGGGGCCGCTGCCTTCGGTGCCCGGCAGCGTCAGCGAGTTGAGGCCGCGCCACTCGCAGCCGGACGCCGTCGAAAGGCACACGGCGGCAAGGACCATCGTCGTCAGGCGTTTCACGGCGTGCCCTCCGCAGGGGCGACCATCAGACCCTCCAGTCCCTGGCCTGCGTCGGTCGGGGTCGCTACGGGTGCGGGTGGCGCGCCCGCGGGCGGCAGGTGCGGATTGAGCCGATCCTCGCTATAGGTGATCTCGTTGGGGCGCGCGGACGCCCCGACGAACGGGTTGACCCCGAACGGGAAGAAGTTGTACTGGCGGTTCTTGATGATCGGCGCGAGATACTGAACGCACAGCTTGGCGGACTGCTCGTAGCCGCGCCGCGATGCGGCTTGTATTGCGCTGCAGATGAATTGCACCGTGTTGGCGAAGTTGACGGGAGCCAGGATGCCGGTGACCGCGCTCTGCGCAGGTTGGTAGATGTTCATGAAGTTCTGGAACACCGTCGGGGTGATGTGCAGGACCTGCTTGACGTCGCCGCGGCTGTCGTTGAGCGCGGTGGTGATCGCGGTGAGGTGATCGACGGTGGTGCCGAGACCCTCCCTGTTCTCGGCGAGGAAGCCCCGCAGGTCGTTCACCGCCCCGTCGAGGCCCTTGGTCGCGTCGGCGATCTCGTTCGGCGAGTTGGCCAGCACCGTGGTCACGTCGGCCAGGTTCGTGTTGAACTCGGCGAGCAGGTCGGCACTCGAGGTGAGGGCGGACACAAGCAGTTGCAGGTTGCGCACGGTGCTGAAGATGTCGGTGCTGTGGTCGCCGAGCGCCGAAACCGCCTGCGACAGTTTGATCACCGTGTCGCGCGCGGTTTCCCCGTTGCCCCGCAGGTTGTCCGCAGCGGTGTTGATGAACTCGCCGACGGCGCTGGGGCCGCCCGGCGTCGTCGGCTGTAGGGATTCGGTGAGCTTCTCCAGCTGTTGACGGAAGTCGTCCCACTCGATCGGCACCGCGGTGCGCTCTTGCGGAATCGTGGCACCCGCAGCGAGTTTCGGTCCGCCGGAGTATGCGGGGACCAGCTGGATCGCGCGTGCGGTCACCAGCGACGGCGACAGGATCGCCGCCTTGGCGTCGGCGGGCACCGGATACTGCTTGTCGACGGAGAAGGTGACCTTCGTACGGTTCGGCTGCGGGTCGATCGCCTCGATCGTGCCGACAGCGACGCCGAGGATGCGGACCTCGTCGCCGGTGTATAGGCCGTTCGCGTTGGCGAAATAGGCGGAGTAGAACTCCTTGGTCACGTTCTTCCACCACGGGGTCGCCACCACAGTGACGGCGACCGTGAGTGCGACGACAAGGCCTGCCGCCGTGACGATCCGGAGAATGCGCTTGTTCACCGTTCACCCCCTCCGCTATCGGCCGGGTAGGCGGGCGGGCCGCCTTCGACGGCCGCGGGATTCGGCGGCGGGATCGTCGGCGAGGGCAGCTCACCGGCCGCGGGCTCCCGTGCGGGCGGTCCGGGCGGCGGGCCGCCCGGCGGCGGGGCGGGCAGAGGCTCCCGGTACGGGTAACAGCCCGTCGGGCCCGGCAGCGGTATTCCTGGTGGACCGCAGCCGGCATCGCCGGGGTTTCCGGTGATGGCGTCCGGCAGCGACAGGTTCGGATCTCCGCCCTGCCCGGTGCGCGGGAACGGCACCGGCAGCGCAGGCGTTCCCGGCTGGCCGACGCCGGGGTCGACGAGTTCGGACGGCAGCAGGGTGTTGGGGTCGAGACCGAGATCGGAGAACGCGGCGTCGATGAACGGTTGGGAGAACTGTCCCGGCGCGAGGTTCACCAGCGAGGCCTTGAAGAACGGCCCGGCACCCAACACCTCACCGAACGACATCGCGTACCGCCGAAGCAGATACAGCGTGCGCCGCAGCTCCTGCTTGCGATTGTCGAGTATCTCGAGGACCCCGTTGAGCTTGTCGAGGGCGGGCTTGAGCTGTGTGCGGTTGTCGTCGACCAGCCCGGAGATCTGATGCGACACCGAGGTGAGGTTGTCCATCAACGCGTCGATCGACTGGCGTTGAGTCAGAACCTCTCCGAGGAGGAGGTTGGCGTTGAGGACCAGTTTCGCGACCTGGTCGCTGCGCTTGCCGAGCACGGCGGTGACCTTGTTGGCGTCGGCGAGCAGGTTGCGCAGTTGCGCGTCCCTGGCGTTCAGCGTGTCGGAGAACCGCGACACGCCCTCCAGCGCGGTCCGCAGTTCGGGCGGTGTCTCGGAGAACGTGTCCGCCAACGTCGTCAGCGACTCGGACAGCTGCGTGGTGTCCAGACCGCTGATGGTGGTGGTCAGGTCGCCGAGGGCGGTCGGGAGGTCGTACGGCGACGTCGTCCGCTCGAGCGGGATGGCGCCGGCGAGCCGGCCGTCGCCGCGCGGCGTGAGCTCGAGCATCTTGGTGCCCAGCACCGTCTCGGCCTTGATCGCGGCCTCGGTGCGGTCGCCGAGCTCGACGCCGTTGCGAACGGTGAAGGTCACCAAAACCCTTGTGCCGTCCAACTTCACATCCGACACCCGACCCACCGACAAGCCCGAGACCCGCACGTCGCTACCGGGTTTGATACCGCCTGCCTCCGCGAAATACGCCGAGTGGTCCGACGTGCCCTTGACGAACGGGATCTTGTCGTAGGAGAAGGCGGCCACCACCACGGCGATGACCACGGCGATGCCGACGACGCCGACAGCGAGCCTGTTGCGCTCGGCGAGCGGTTTGATCTCGGGTCGCCTGAGTGTGAAGGCTGTCATTTCGGTGTGCACCGCCCCGTGTCCTGTCCGGCGATCTTGATGTACACCGGCTGGCCGCCCTTGCCGTTCACCTTCAGCACCGCATCGCAGAGATAGAAGCCGAAATAGTCGCCGTACAAACCGTTTCGGGCCAACACCTGGTAGGCGTCGGGAAGGGTCTTGACCAGATCGTCGACGTAGTCGCGGTCGGCCATGATCTGGCCGGAGACCCGGTCGGTCTCCTTGACGAACTCCTTGATCGGTTGCCGCGCCTCTGTCAGCAGATCTGTGACCGACGCGGCGGCGGCGTTGATGTACGCCGTTCCGGTCGCGATGTCGTTTCTGCGGTCCGAGAGTCCGGCCACCAGTTCGGAGAGCTTGTCCAGGCCCTCGGCGAACTGGTCGTCGCGTTGGGCGAACGTGGCCAGCACCGCGTTCAGGTTCTTGATGACGTCGCCGATGAGTTGGTCGCGGCCCGCCAGCGTGTTCGTCAGCGCCGAGGTTTGCGTCAGGACCGACGCGACGGTGCCGCCCTGCCCTTGGAACACCCGCAGAAGCTCACCGGACAGCGCGTTGACCTGATCCGGGTTGAGCGCGCGGAACAGCGGCCGAAAGCCACCGACCAGGGCATCGATGTCGAGGGCGGGAGAGGTGCGGGCGAGTGGAATGGTCTGTCCCGGTTGCAGTTTGCGCACCGGGCCGGGACCGTCCTCCAGGGCCAGGTAGCGATCGCCGATCAGGTTTTCGTAGCGCACCGTCGCCCTGGTGCCCTCGGTCAGCGTGATGTCGTTGTCGACGGCGAACTCGACGGTGACGGTGCCGTCTTTGTGCAGTGTCATGTTCCTGACCTTGCCGACCTCGACGCCGGCGATGCGGACGAAGTTGCCGCCTTTGAGGCCCGACACGTTGGTGAACACCGCGTTGTAGGTCTTCGTTGGGTCGAACCGGAACTGCCCGAAGACGGTCACGAGGATGAACGTGAAAACCAGGCACACGACCGTGAACAGGGCCACTCGCACCAGCGCCTTGGCGCTCACCCCCCTCATGGCCGGCTCTCGATCGTTGGTGGCGGCGGCGCGCCCGGTGGCGGTGGGTAGAGCGGGGTGCCGTCGGGACCGTATTCCGGTGCGCCGTAGGGCGGTGCCCCCGGATAGGCGGGCAGCGGGCCGGGCGCCGGGCCGCCGGGGTGGCGGATCCTCGGCGGTTCCGGAATGGCCTTGGTGACCGGGAAGTAGTTGGCGATGCCGGGGAATCCGATACCGGGGTTCGGCCGGACATCCAGGCCCGTGCCGAAGCCGGTGTCGGTGACCAGGTACTTCACCGGGAAGTTCTTCAGCGGGTCGGGCAGCGAGCCGCAACTCGGCTTGCCGCCGGGGCCACCTTTCGCGTTGACGATGGGCAGGTTGTCCGGATACCGGTATGGGTCGTCGCCTGCCAGCAGCGCCGCATCCATGATCACCGATTTTCCGTTGCCGCCGATGGCATCTCGGCCGCCGTTCTCCAGGAACCACTGCGCGCCCTGGAACAGGCAGGTGTAGGTGGGCGAGTACTTCATCAACAGCTGCGTCGTCGGGTCGAGGATGTTCATCGCGCGCACCAGGGCCGGCTGGTTTCCGCCGATCGTGTTGACCCCCGCGTTCGAGAAGCCGATCGCCGACAACAGCAGCGTGTCCAGCGCCTGCGCGTGGTCAGAGAGCGTGGTGCTCGTCGTGGTGAAGTTGTCGAGGATCGACACGATGTTCTGTGCCGCATCGGAATACGCCTTCGTGGTCTGGCCGAACAGTTGCCAGTCCTGCCGGACGGTTTCCATCCGCGGGTTCACCGCGAGCAGCACGTTGTTGGAGTCCGTGATCGCCTGGCCGAGAACGTCGCCCTTGCCGCGCACGGATTCGGCGATCGCGGACAGGATCGAGTTCAACTTAGCCGGGTCGATGGACTGCACCACCCCCTGCAGGCTCTGGAAGACGGTGTTGACTTCGACGGTCACATTGCGTGAGCGCACCACCGATCCCGGCTTGATGCGCTCAGGGCTGGGGTCGGGGGGCACGATCAGATCGACGTACTTGGCGCCGAAGGCCGTGCTGGACTTGATCTCGGCCTCGACATTGCTCGGCAGGTATTTGAACGGCTCGGGATCGATCTTCAGGCTCAGCTTCGAAACCTCGCCTGCGGCACCGGTTTCGGCGCCGATGCCGGTGACTTCGCCGACCTGCACACCGCGCAGTTTCACTTTCGCGCCGTCCTCCATGACCAGACCGGCCCGGTCGGAGACCAACGTGAGCGGCTCGTAGCTGCGCAGCGTGCCGGAGAACAGCATCGCGGTGAGCGCGCTGATCGCGATGACGACGAGGAACAGGACGGGTACCCACCAGATGGGGTCGATCTTGTCGCGTCGGGACTGGTTGGTCATGACGCCGTCATCCCGAGAGGTGGAAGTTGCCGGACTGCCCGTAGACGGACAGCGTGATGGTCAAGAGGATGAACACTCCCGCGGTGATAGACATGCGCACCGCGCGGCCCACCGCTTCGCCGACACCGGCGGGTCCGCCGGTCACCGTGTAGCCGTAGTAGATGTGGATCGCCATCACGGCCGCCGCCATCGCCAACGCCTCGATGAACGACCAGAGCAGGTCCGTCGGCTGAAGGAACGTGTCGAAGTAGTGGTCGTATACGCCGCGCGACTGTCCGTAGATGATCGTGGTGCCGAATCGGGTGGCCAGAAACGACATCAGCACCGCGACGGTGTAGATCGGGATGACCGCGACGATGCCCGCGACGATGCGGGTGGAGGCGAGGTAAGTGACCGGCCGGATGCCCATCACCTCGAGGGCGTCGATCTCCTCGTTGATCCGCATCGCGCCGATCTGGGCGGTCGCGCCCGCTCCGATGGTGGCGGCCAGCGCCACACCCGCCGTCGCGGGTGCGATGAAGCGGACGTTGAGGAAGGCGCCCAGAAAGCCGGTCAGGGCTTCGATTCCGACGTTCGACAGGGTGTTGTAGCCCTGCACTGCGATCAGCGCGCCGGTGGACAGGGTGAGGAAGCCGATGATGACGACGGTGCCGCCGATGACGGCCAACGCGCCGGTGCCCATTCCCATGCCCGCGATCTGGCGCAGCACCATCGTCGGGTACCGCCGTATCGCATCGGGGGTGTGCCACAGCGCCTCGCCGTAGAAGGCGGTCTGCTCCCCCAGCCTTCTGGTGCGGTCGATGACCGTCACGGAGCGACCTTGACGCCGAATGCGGTGGCCAGGATGTTGATCAGGAACAGCGCCATGAACGCGAAGACGACGGTCTCGTTGACGGCGGTTCCCACCGCGGTCGGGCCGCCGCCGACGTGCAGACCCTTGTAGCAGGCGATCAACCCGGCCGAGAGCCCGAACAGCAGCGCCTTCACCAACGAGACGATCACCTGCGGCAGCCCGGTCAGCAGTGTCATGCCCGCGACGAAGGCGCCCGGTGTCACGTGCTGGACGAAGACCACGAAGAAATAGCTGCCGAAGAGTCCGACCACCGCGACCACCGAATACAGCATCAGCGCAACGAATGTCGCGGCGAGCACGCGTGGCACGACGAGTGCCTGAATCGGGTTGACCCCGATGACCTTCATCGCGTCGATCTCCTCGCGGGTGGTTCGCGCGCCGAGGTCGGCGCACATCGCGGTGGCGCCCGCCCCGGAGACGACGATCGCCGTGACGACCGGGCCGACCTGGGTGACCGATGCCAGGGCTGCACCGGCGCCGGACAGGTCGCCCGCACCGACTTCGATGAGGACGATGTTGAGGGTGAAGACGATGAGAACGGTGTAGGGGATGGAGAGCACCAGCGTGGGCACGATCGACACCTTGGCCACGAACCAGATCTGGTCGATCAGCTCGCGCAGCGCGAAGGGCCTGCGGACGATGGCGGCGAACGTCTCGCCCGCCATGACGACGAAGTCGCCCATTGCGAACGCAGGCTTCGACCAGGCAGTCGTCATGGTCGATGACCTCGTTCCCTAAGTGCCAGGCTGGCGCGGACAGTAGGTCGGACCGTATTAGCTGTCAACGACCATCGATTGACAAACTTGGGTGTCAATTAGCGGAAATGGCTGGTTGCCCCAACGCATTTGGTTTCGCTCAAACTGATCGAATCGTGTTGATTCTTAATGTTGCCATCGGCGCCGATTGGCCAGTTATCGCACGCATTTCGAGAGATTGCGTGGCATAAGTGGCCAGTGGCGACGGGGAACGGACAGTAGGCTCGAAAATCGTGAGCACCGATGTCGATCCCACCGTGCCGCCGAGCGGCACCGGTTGCGTTGAGTGTGATGCCATCGGTGGATGGTGGGTGCATCTACGACGATGCGCGGCGTGTGGCCACATCGGCTGCTGCGACGACTCCTTGGCGCGGCACGCTTCGGCGCACTGGCGCGACACGGGTCACCCCATCATCCGGTCGTTCGAACCCGGCGAGGACTGGTTCTGGAACTACCAGACCAACCAGTACTACGACGGGCCCGAACTCGCGGCCCCGGATTGTCGGCCCCGGGATGAGACCGTGCCTGGCCCGCGCGGCCGCGTGCCCAAAGACTGGGCCACTCTGCTGCGCCAGCGCGACGGCTGAATGAAAGCCACGTTCCCTGGGTAATCCCCCGCCGTGAACAAAGAGAAGCCCGAGACCGCCGAATCGGATGCCGGCCCCGAGAACGCCGACGAGGACGTGGTGAGCGATCCGGCACGAGATGCCGGCAGCGCCGGCGACTGGTCCGACGAGGGTGGCGCCACCCCGAGCGGGCCCGCCGACACCGGCGATCACACCCAGTAGCTAAATCGACTCGGCGAGCGCGGACAACGTGTGGGCGGCCGTGTATTTCGGCGTCCACCCCAGATGCGTCTTCGCCTTGCTGGTGTCCATCACGACCGGGGTACGCACGGTGTGCAGCCATTCCAGCGCAGACGGCAGGAACGGCACGCGCGCCATCACCTCCGAGGCGGCCGTGATGACGAAGTGGGGCACCCGTACGGGCCTTGCGCCGAGCGCCTCGACCACATCCGATATCGACAGCACGCCGTCTGCGGCCAGGTTGTAGGCACCGGCCGGCGCGGAAGTCGTTGCGGCCAAGACGATTGCGTCGGCGACATCGTCGTGGTGGACGAGCTGTAGCGGCGCGCCGGGGTCGGGAATCGGCAGTTTCAACAGCGGCAGCGTCTCGGTCACTTTACGCACTCCGGCGGGCAGTCGCGTCCACGGCATGGCGTCGGCCAGCGCGGGCGCCTTGGGACCCGCGACGATGCACGGCCGCAGGATGAACACCTCCAGCGACGACCCTGCGGTCACTTCGGCCAGCACCGCCTCGCAAGCCGCCTTCTGCTCGGAGTAGTAGTGCTCGGGGGATCCGCGGGGCGGCACGTCCTCGGTGATCGGCAACGGGTTGTCGGAGTGGTAGCCGTAGGCGGCCACCGACGACGTGTACACCAGCCGCCTGGCCCGCGGGGACGCCACCGTCGCCTCGAACACGTTGCGGGTGCCCGCGAGGTTGATCCGCGCGCTCTCCTCGCGCGAGCCCATGATGATGAACGCCAGGTGCACGACGATGTCGACGTCTGCGACCAGCGCGTCGACGGCGTCGCGGTCGAGAATGTCGCCCTGCCGGTACTCGGTCTTGGTCCAGCCGCGCGCCTCGGGCGAGAAGGCTCTGCGCGCCATTCCGACGATGCGTTCCACGTCGGGGTGCTGCTCGAGGGCGTTGACCGCCGAGATGCCGATCTCGCCCGTCGGACCCGTTACTGCGACCGTCCACCCCATGGCCGATGGTTTCCCGTTGGTCGGCCAGGCGAAACTCGGGTCAGATGTCGGCGAGCGCTGCCTTGGCGGCGTTGTAACCGGGGATGAACGTGATGCCGGGCCCGCCGTGGCAGCCCGCACTGCCGAGGTACAGACCTTCGATCGGGATCGGTTGATCGCCATAGCCTTTCGGGCCGGGGCGGTTGGGGCCGATCTGGTCGGGATGGATCAGGCCGTGGCAGTAGTCGCCGCCGGGCGCGCCGAACATCGTGCCCATGTGCTTGGGCGTGAACGTGGTGTGCCGGATGATCAGGCTTTCGAAGTTGGGCGCCAGCTTGGTGATCTTGTCGATCACCCGCTGGCCCATCTCCACCTTCATGTCACCGTAGCTCGATGGCGACTCTTCGACCGGAAACCACAGCGAGAACGCCGACGCCGCGTGCTTACCCGCGGGCGCGAGGTCCGGGTCGTTCACGGACGGAATCTGCAAGGCGATCGACGGATCGGCCGGCACAATGCCGCGCCTGGCATCCTCCCACTGCTGCTGCAGTTCTTCGGGAGTACTGAAAATGCCGATGTTGGACTGCATGTCCGGATTGTTGAGCACCTCGTAGGGCGCCGCGAACTCGGGTATGCCGTCCAGCGCGAAATGCATCTGCAGATAGCTGCCGCGGTGGTCGGAGCGGGAGAACCGTTCACGGACCTCCGCGGGCACGGCAGCCGAGTCGACGAGGCCGTTGACCGTCAGGTCCGGTGCGACACCAGAGATGACGATCGGCGCGGAGATCGTCGACCCATCCTCGAGGCGCACGCCGGTCACGCGGCCGTCGGAGACGGTGATCTCGTCGACCTTGCTGCGCAGCCGCAGTTCTCCGCCGCCGGAGATGAACAGGCTCTGCAGGTGTTCGGTGAGCGCGCCGATGCCGCCCCGCAGCTTCTTCACCAAGAGCGCGTTCTCGTCGGGCACCGCGAAGCCGTATGCGAGTGCCGCCGCGGTGCCGGGCGTTGCGGGCCCGCGGTAGGTGGTGTTGCAGGCAAGCAGCGACAGCATGCCGCGCAGCGCGCCGTTCTTCTCCTTGTCGGGCAGGTAGCGGTCGATCACGTCGCACACCGATCCGAACAACATGTCGGTGATCGCTGCGCGCTCGAATTCGTTTGTCGCACAGGCGTACATCTCGTCCAGGGACTTCGGCGGCCGGCCGGCGTCGAATCGGCCGAGCGCGCGCGTCGGCGCCTGACACCACGCCATCAGACCGGCCATCCCGTTGACGGCCTCCGCGCCGTGCGCCTCGTTGATGTGGGTGAGCAGCTTCATCGGGTCGGTGTAGTAGATCAGCGGTTCGTCGCCGACGCCGCGCAGCGACACCGACATCACATCGAGGTCGACCGTCGGCAGCGTGTCCAGCCCCAGCTCTCGGCTGACGGCGGCCGATGTCGGGATCTGCACCGAACCGGCGATCTCGAACTTGTATCCGTCGAAAAGCTCCACGGTGGAGGCCATTCCACCGGCGTAGCGCTTGAAGTCCAGGCAGAGCGTGCGCAGCCCAGCCTTCTGCAGGAGTGCGGCGGCGGTCAGCCCGTTATGGCCCGCGCCGACGACGATCGCGTCAAAGTCCGCCATTGGCTGAGGCTGACACGGGTCCGAAGTTTTGTCAATATTGACAAAACATTGCCCTCAGACCGTGTCGCCGATCCCCTTCTGCAGGGTCTGCAGCGCTTCGCGAGTCAGCCGGCTCAACTCCGGCAGCGACCGGTCCTCGCCGAGCATCCACACCTCCATCGCACCGAAGACAGCAGCGGCGATGCAGCGCGAGATCACAGTGATCCGCATGCGGTCGTCGGTGCCCGGCTTCGGCGGATCGTCTCCGCACAGGTGCTCGTCGATGACTTCGGCGAACTCGGTCTCGACCTGGCGGATGTGCCGCACGATCCGGCCCGGGTCGAGTTCCTGGGCCCGCAAGGACGGGATCTTGGCGACGGCCCAGTCGTCGTACGGCCTGGCCAGAATCGCCGACTGGACTGCCTCGATGATCGACTCGTCGGGCGATCGCTCGGCCAGCGCCGACCGGAACCAGTGCAGCCCGGCGTCGTAGTCGGCGAACAACAGGTCGTGCTTACTGGCGAAGTGCCGGTAGAAGGTCCGCAGCGACACCCCGGCGTCGGCGGCGATCTGCTCGGGGGAGGTGTCCTCGACCCCCTGGGCGAGGAACCGCACCACCGCGGCCTGCCGCAGCGCCTCCCGCGTGCGCTCGCTGCGCGCCGTCTGGGCAGGTCGAACCATGGGCGTAAATTACCTCACGTCGGTTATGTCAATATTGACAAAACTTATATCGGCCGAGAGACTCCGCCTATGGTTTCGCTGATCATCCACCTGGTCCTGGGTGCTGCAACGGCTGTGCTCATCGTCAAGACGAATCCGGAAATCTTCAAGCGCTTCTCGACTGGCCCACAGCTCTCCAAGCTCGAGATCTTCTACTACATCTGCGGGATCGCCGGGTTGGTCCTCGGTTACTACTTCAACAACCAGTACGTGCAGGAGTACGCACCGGCCGGCGGTGGGCTGCACAATTTCATTTGGGGCCCGGGCAGTTGGTCGGAGTTCATTGGGCTCGGATACGACAACCCGGCAGCCAGTTCGGCGAGTCAGGACTACACGATCATGAGCGTGTTGATCTTCCCGGTTTGGGCCATCGTCGATAGCCGACGCCGCGGCATCAAGAACGGCTGGCTCTACATCGGTTTCATTCTGTTCGCCAGTTCCGCGTCCGCGTGGGCCTGGTATCTGGCCTGCGTCGAGCGGCAGCGCCGCCACAAGCTGGCGGCATCGCCCGCCGATTTCGTGGCCTGACTCAGGCCGACATCGGCTTACAGTTGGAGGATGATCGACGACGATCTGCGGCAGCGCCGCCTCGAGATCATCGCAGAACACATGGACACCGAGGTGACCCAGGAGTTCGACCGGACCCTGGCCACCTTCAACGGTCACCCGCGCTACGAGATCATGCCGACCGGACAGGTCTTCGACGGCGACGACGAGGTGATGGGCTATTACCGGATGACCCGGACGGCGTTTCCCGACCAGCGCCACGACAACGTCCGCTACCACGTCACCGAGGACACGGTGATCGTCGAATTCGACCTGCTGGGAACGAATCTCGGCGAGTTCTACGGTTTTCCACCTACGGGCAGATCATTCCGGGTTCCGGTCATCGCGGTGTTCTTCTTCGACGGCGACCGCATCGTCAACGAGCGCGTCTACTTCGACTCCGCAAGCCTCGTGACACAGATAGGCCGCGGTGAGGTGCTGGCGTTCGCGGGAGATCCCGGCGCACTCCAGGAGCCGCGGAACCAGTGAAGGTCCACCATCTGAACTGCGGCACGATGCACCCGCCGAAGGGGCCGGTGTGCGTATGCCATGTCCTGGTTGTGGAAACCGAAACCGGCCTCGTTCTCATCGACGCCGGTTTCGGCATCGCTGACTGCGCCGATCCCAAGCAGCGCGTCGGCCCGGTGCGGTACTTCACCCGCCCCGAGTTCCAGGCGACCGAGACGGCGGCCCACCAGCTCGAGCGGATGGGCTTGCGCCGCGACGACGTCCGCCACATCGTGCTCACACACCTGGACAGCGATCACGTCGGCGGCGCCGCGGACTTCCCGAACGCACAGCTTCACGTCACGTCGGCGGAGGCGATGGCGGCCTTCACCGCGCCGACGCGCGCCGAGAAGGTGAGGTACGGCAGACAGCAGTGGATGCGCAACCACACCGTCGTCGAGCACAGCCCGAACGGCGAAGTGTGGCGCGGGTTTTCAGCGGCGAAGGAACTCACCGACATTGCGCCGGGAATAGTGCTGATCTCGCTGCCGGGCCACAGCCGCGGACACGCCTGCATCGCCGTCGACGCCGGGCACCGATGGGTGCTGCACTGCGGTGACGCGTTCTACCACTATGGCTCCCTCGACGGCTCGCCGGTGCCGCGCACGCTGTGGGCGATGGAGACGCTCGTGGCTTTCGACAGAAAGAAGATGTGGGACAACCACGATCGGCTTGCCGAGCTCTACCGGCAAGCGGAGCCGGACCTGTTCATCGCATCGGCGCACGACCTGGCCTTGTTCGAGCGGGCCAGGGCAACCGCCTAGGAGCCTGCTGAATTAGTGGCTTTGGGGGCGGGGTGCCTCAAAGCGCTCTGTGGCGCCTGTGTTCAGTCAGACCCTGGGGTCGACACTCGAGGGTCACCCCGCCGTGTTGAGCGTGGCAC
>JAWQNE010000041.1:0-19543 GCA_033741175.1 Mycolicibacterium sp. 120270
GGGCGGTTGACCCCGATCGAATTCGAAGCCATCATGACCACACCGGCCAGTCAGGCCGCGTGACCGTAACTGTCACCTGATCGTGCAGCAGACCCAACTGCGCGATGTAGTGCGTGAGTACAGGGTCGGCGGTCAGCCAGTGCGCGCTCTCGACGGGATCAGCCTGCGCCTGGACGGCGGGCAGTTCGTATCGGTCGTCGGGCCGTCCGGTGCAGGTAAGAGCACCCTGCTGCACCTCCTCGGCGCGCTGGACTCCCCGGATTCCGGTTCGATCACCTTCGACGGTGAAGAGATCGGCCGCCTCAGCGACGAGCAGCAGTCCCGGTTCCGCCACCATCGGGTGGGGTTCGTCTTTCAGTTCTTCAACCTGCTGCCGACGCTGTCGGCGTGGGAGAACGTGGCTGTCCCGAAGCTGCTCGACGGGGTCCGGCTCGGCAAGGTCAAACCGGACGCGGTCCGGCTGCTGGACCGCGTCGGCCTCGGTAACCGTACCGAGCACCGGCCGTCCGAACTGTCCGGCGGCCAGATGCAACGGGTCGCGGTGGCCCGGGCCATGATGATGGACCCGCCGCTGATCCTCGCCGACGAACCGACTGGCAACCTCGATTCGACGACGGGCGCGGCGATCCTGACCCTGCTCGCCGAGGTCTCGCACGAGGAGGGCCGGCGCCGCCTCGTGGTGATGGTGACCCACAACGCCGACGCCGCGGCAGCGACCGATCGGGTGATCACCCTGCAGGACGGACGGCTCGGCTCCGACGAGATGTCGGCAGTGCCCCAGTGAAACTCGCCGCCGCGGCCAGCAGACTCAGAGTGTTCAGCCTGCGCGAACTCACCGTCCACCGGCGACGCACTCTCGCCTCGATCGCCGTAATGGCCGTGTCGGCAATGTATCTCGTCGCGATCCTCGGAGTCTTCGGCTCGATCACGGGATCGGTCAACCGGCTCGCGGACGGTGTCGCCGGCGTCGCCGCACTCGAGGTGTCCGGCATCACCGACGCGGGGTTCCCCGACGCGGTGCTGGCCGACGCCGCCAAGGTCCCCGGTGTCGCGACGGCGGCACCGATGATCCGGATGTCCGCGCCCACCGCGACCGAACCGGTGCTGCTGTTCGGTGCCGACGACCGTAGTGCCGCGTTGGAAGGCGCTCTGAAAGATGCTGTCGGAGTGCAGGTTGAGGCGCCCACGACCACGGCCGAGGGGGTCCGCGTCGGGCCGGCGGTCGGATACGCCAAAGGCGAGACGTTTCAACTCGGCTCAGGCTCGGTCACCGTCGCCGAGGTGCTCGACGGCGAGCAGCTGGCGGCGCTCAACGGCGGACACTACGTGCTGGCTCCACTTCCCTTGGCGCAGAACGTTACCGGGCGACAGGGTCAACTCGACTCGATCCTGATCACCACGACGCCCGACGCAGATCTCACGGAAGTCCGCGAGAAGGTCACCGCCGCCGTGAACAGCCGGGCGATCGTCGCCGACCCGAGCCTGCGCGCTGCCCGGGCGGGCGACGGTGTCAAGCTCATGAACTACATGGCCCTGATGGGTGCGGCCGTCGCGCTGGTGGTCGGCGCATTCCTGGTCTACACGACCATGACCATGGCGATCGCCCAACGCCGCCCGGTCATTTCGATGCTCCGGGCGATCGGCGGCCGGCGTGTCACCATCGTTCGCGACATGCTCGCCGAGGCCGCGATCCTCGGGCTGATCGGCGGCGCGATCGGGTCATTACTGGGAATCGTGCTGGGCCGTCTCGCGATTGGCCGGCTGCCGCCGACCGTCACCCAGGGGCTCGAAGCGCGCATCGAGTACTGGTTGCCCGACTACGCCATCCCGGCAGCAATCGCCGCGACAGTGCTCACCAGCGTGGCAGCATCGGCGATGGCTGCACGGCAGGTGTACAAGGTGTCACCGATCGAGGCGCTGGCTCCGGTCGGTGCTTCCGCGGCAGACAATGTGCCGCGTTGGCTGCGCATCGTCAGCGGTGTCGCAGCAATGGCGGTGCTGGCAGCATCCATCGTGATCGTCTTCTACCGGCCGGGTTCGTTGGCGTTCATCGCGATCGCCGCCCTCTTCTGTGCCCAGATCGCGCTCGGGTTCGCCCTCGCCGCGCCGATCCTCAACATCACCGCCAGCGTGGCACGAATGTTCGGATCGGCCGGGGCGTTGGCGGCAGCGACGATCGAACGCGCGCCGCGTCGCGTGTGGGCCACGGTGATGACCGTGCTCATCGCCGTCGTCACGACCGTGGTCATCACCGGGACCAACAACGACATGATTCGCTCGGCACGCGACATCTTCGCCCCCGTCGCCGATGTCGACGTGTGGGTGAGCGCCAACTCGCCCGACCAGTATCCCACCGACGTTCTGCCGCAAGGGCTTACCGAGAAGGTGGCTGGGGTGGCAGGGGTTGCCGATGTCACCGAGGGCGCGTACGGGTTCGCTGTCGTCGGCGGCACGCGCGTGATGCTCGACGGGTTGTCCCCCGGCACCCACGATTCTCTCTTCCGCGCGCTCGACGAACCGGTACGCGCCGACGTACTGGCCGGTCGAGGTGTGGTGCTCTCGCAGAACCTGGGTAAGACGCTCGGCGTCCACGTCGGCGACGAGATGCAACTTCAAACGCCACACGGCCCACAGCGGACGACCGTGCTGGCTCTGGTGCCCTATTTCTCGACGGTCATCGGCACCGTCGGGATGAGCCTCGACCAACTGCGGACATGGTTCGACCGACCCGGTGCGACCACCCTCCAGATCACCGCGGCCGAGGGCACCGATCCGAATCGGTTGCTGGCCGACGTCCGGCATGCGGTGCCCGCGCCGAACTACGTCTACGACGGCCGCACGGCGCTGGCCGGCCTCGAGGCGCCGCTGCATCAGAGCATGCTCATCGCCAACGCCGTGTGGATCATCGTGGTGTTCGTCGCCGCGGTCGCACTGCTCAACACGTTGACGCTCTCGGTGCTCGAACGGCGCCGGGAAATCGGGGTGTTGCGGGCAATGGGATCCAGTCGCCGGTACACCTTGGGCATGGTGCTGGCCGAGGCGGCGGCCATCGGCGTCGTGGGCGGTGTCCTCGGATTGTTGGTCGGCCTGATCGATCAGTGGCTGTTCAGCCTTGTCAGTGGCGACATCATGAACTTCGACGTCGCCTTCCGGCCGAGCCCGATGGCACTGGTCTTCACCCTGGGCGCGCTGGCGATCAGCCTCCTCGGCTCGATCCCGCCCGCGCGGCGTGCGGCTCGGCTCAACATCATCGAAGCCGTCAGCGTCGAATAGTCGCGGCACCCAGCAGATGCGGTGTGCACGGCGGCGGCACCAGGGTTCGGCGAATGCTGCGCAGCCCCTCGACGTCGAATCCCGCTGCGGCGATGGCGTCGACGATGCGGCGATTCGGTTCGCACCCCGACGCCAGCCACGACCACGGCCCCGCGATCAGGTCCTGGAATCGACCCATCAAGCCGTCCCCGCGGACGTGTTCGAGGACAACCAACCTTCCTCCGGGGGCCAGCACGCGCCGGATTTCGTTCAACGTGGCGGCCACATCGTCGACCGAGCACAACACCAGACCGACATGCACAGAATCGAAGCTGTTGTCCGGGAACGGAATCGACTCGCCGACGCCGTTGACGACATCGACGTCGACGCCGTGACGCCGGGCCAGGGCACCTGCCATGCGCCGCATCGCCGCGTCGGGTTCCACCGCGGCCACCGACGTCACCGCGTCCGGCACGAACAGCAGATCGGTACCCGGGCCGACCCCCACCATCAGCAACCGGCCCGTCGCATGGCTCATCGCCTCCCTCCGGTACCGGCGATAGAACAGCCTGTCGAATACCGGCATACCCAGCCGATACACGTAGGGGAACAACGGGTTACGGTGCTTCATCGATGCCTGCTCAGCTCAGCCGCCCAGACAAGATGTTTCTGTGATCGGTTCGATCGCTGTCCCCAAGATGAAGCCGGAACGGTGGATACTCGTCGCGCATCAACGACACGTACACGGCAACCCGGTAACGCCACCGCACGATTCCCATGAGGAGGTCGAACATGCCCGGTGAGATCGTCCCCCTGACCAACAACCGCACCGCGGAGATGACGCACAGCACCTGCAACAGTGGCTCCATCGCCCAGCAGATGACGATCTGCGGTAACGCCAACAGCCACGATTTCACCAAAACCGCCCAGCGGCTGAGGTGTTCGGGATAGTCGACCTCGAGATCACCCGGATAGTCGGGCCGCGATGCGAGCGTGAAGGGCGGGTACATGTCGGTGGTGTTCATCGGAAACCGGTAGTTCATCACCCGCCACGACCAGCGCAGCACCCCGACGTTGAAATCGAAGATGGGTCGCGGGTACCGACCGGTGAACAGGATGGCGATGCCGGCGACGACGGTCAGCAGCGGATACACCAGGTACAGAGCGATCAAGACGGGGTAGTGCGGAACAGCCAGCACGCACCACTTGACGAGCCAGAGCAACCGTGAGGGCGCGTCGATCGCGCTCCGAACCCGCACAACTGTCATCGCTGCCTACACGTTGTCGACGCGGCGAGATCGCGGTTGATGTCGTCGGCCATCCGGCGGTGGCTCACCGACCGTAGGAACGTCGACAGTGCCCAGGTCATGAACCGGTCCGAAAGCATCGCCGCAGGCCTCAGCACCGCCTCGCCGTGCGACACCTGCAAGGACGCCACCCGGGACACGGCCGCAGCGCGGCGCCTGCGCGTCTTCTCGTATCGGCGCAGCGCTCCGGTCAGATCACCGTGTGCCTCCCGCCGGACGTCCGAAAGCGCCTTGCACAACACCATCGTGTCGAGCAGTGCCTGGTTGGTTCCTTGGGCGAGGGTGGGCGGCATGGTGTGAGCGGCATCGCCCACCAGGGTGAGCGCGCCATGACCCGACGGGGGAATGGGGTGCCTGAAGTGTGGATACGGCGAATGGGCCAGATCGTCGTCGGTGAGCATCGCGAGCACGCGGTCGGTCGGCTCGGTCCATCCGGTGAAATTGGACCGGAGCATGTCGATCGGGCGCTCCGGTCGGACAAAGTCCGGCGACCAAGGCAGGTCGAACCACCACTGCACCTCGGAGCCGGCCGGCCACAGACCGAGGTTTCCGTGCTCACCGATGACGACGAAGGCGACGTGTCTGTCGATGCCGTCCGGAAGCGCGGTCAGACCCTGCCAGCTGCACCAGCCGGTTGGCACCGCCCGGTCCGCGCCGACGACACCGCGAACCATCGAGTGCAGGCCGTCCGCTCCGATCACCAGATCCCCGTCGGCGTGGCTGCCGTCCGCGAACTCGATCCGTGCGCCGTCGCACTCGCGCACGACACCGACCGCGTGGGCATTGCACAGGATGCACTCGGCTGGAAAGCCCTCCAGCAGCCTTTCGAGCAGGATCCGGCGCGGGACTTGCCGGACCTGCTCGCCCATCCGGTTCGCGATGGCGCTCAAGTCCAATGTGGCCAGCCCATGTCCCGCCGACGTCATGACCCGCACGGTGGACAGCGCCTGGCCCGCCCCGTCCATATCGACGCCCAGCTGCCTCAGTACCGTCGCACCGTTGGACCAGATGGTCACCGCGCCGCCGCCGGCCTGCACATCGGGGCGCCGCTCGAAGACGGTGACGTCGTGTCCGTCCCGCAGCAGGCCTCGGGCGATGGAAATACCACCGACCCCGGCGCCGATGACAAGGATCCGCAGCGACCCCGTCCGCGCCGATTGCTGGCGTAAGCGGCCCTCGGGCCGTTTTGGGCCCACAGCTCAATGTATGACTGGGTCGCGGCAGCTGTACAGGTTTCGGGCGGTCAAAGCGCCGTGGGAGCGCCGAAGTTCTCGGGGTTTCTGACGTGATTAGCATCTGGTCAAGCATGGATGCCTGGCGCATTGACACCCTCACCGGACCGGACGCAGTTGCGACCGTCGAGCCGGTGTTCCGCGAATACCTCGGTTGGATGCTCGAGCGGTTCGCTCGGGACCTGGGTATCGACGAGGTGGATCCCGACGGCTCCGGCGAGCGCGCCTACTTCGCCGAGACCTTGCAGTTCCTCGAGCCCGGGGGCCGGCTGCTGGTCGCCCGCCTCGACGGTGACGTCGCCGGCGTCGGAGCGTTCAAGCCGACCGACATCGCGCAGACCGCGGAGATCAAGCGGATGTTCGTCCGGCCCGCCGCACGGGGCAAGGGCATCGCACGGGCGCTGTTCGAACGATTGCTCAGTGATGCTCGGGCCGAGGGATACACCAGCGTGCGCCTGGAGACGCTGAGTTTCATGACCGAGGCGCAGCTGCTCTATCGCTCCGTCGGTGCCGTCGAGATCGATCCGTTCGCGGGCTCGGAGGCCGTTCGCGTCGGACTCGAAGCGGCGACAACGTATCTGCGCCTCGAGCTCTGACGCTCGCTCTACCGGCATCGCTTGAATCGCAGCCGAACGTGAAACCTCTGCGAAATTTCGGGTCGAAAATAGCATCAGCTTCACGTTCGAGCCGGCGATCTGACTCCTCTCGCGGCTAGGTCACGCGCCGATGTCATGGAGCAATTGACGGTGCGGTGACCATTCGACGCGGACTGGGACGGTGCCTCAGCGGATGGATCGTGGCTCAACGCACCCTTGGGCGAGCCGCACTCACCGCATATCTCGTATGCACGTCGCTCCGACAACTCAATGGGGCCGCAGCACGGGCAGGAATAAGGTTCCTCCGAGGCCGAGGCGTAGACGTTCTTGGCTTGGGCGTATCGCCTGAAACCAGGCACGGCGCTGAGCGATCAGCTCTGGCAAGGCATTAGGTCCTTGGCAACCCAGGGATCTATTGGGACACAGGGGTATTCACCCCGCACCGGGACTTTGGTGACAAAGTTACGCCAGCGTCGATTTCAAGATCATTGCCGAGGGGTCGTCGTTCACTTATCGTCTATTGATCTTGACGGTTTGCTCCGCGTCCAGGCGGGGAGGACATCGGGGGCAAGGCATGTACCCAGAATCAACTGTGTCACGACAGTTCGTCGCCTCACCCGGCTTCGCGGGCATGGGCCCCAACTGGAGCGTCAAACGCAGTTACATCCAGATGTACGGGCTTGTCGCAATCGTCGCGCTGCCCATGGTGGTCCTGTTCGTGCTGGGCAATTTCAACAGACAGCTCGCTGAATACGCCAGCATATTCGTGACAATCGGCGTGACGATATTTCTGGTTGTTTTCATCGTGGGCTGGTTCGTCTGGTACTCCCGGAACAACGCACGAAGGTTCGTCATCTCCATCGCCGGCCGCGCTCTCACGATCGACAAGCGCCCCGGCGAGGTCTATCAATTCAGTGACGCCCGGCTGGGACTGTGGGGAATGAACGACGCCACGATGGGTACCGTGCTTCACCTGCACAGCGGCCCGAACCGCTTCGTCCTTGGCGGCCGGGAACACCGCATCGGTCACGGAACACGGCTCGACGAGCCCCCGATCGTGGGAGTGGACGCCTGGTTGACCGCCCAAGAATTCGATGAGTTGTTGGGGATGATGCGCGGAAACAGCGCTTTGGACGTACGCCCGGCGACCCCAGGGGCGCCGGTGCGCTGTCTGCTGTTTCCCAATTTCATGCAGGCCCAGCACATGGGGAGCTTCGCGGTCGGGAAGCGGCGACAGCTTTGGGAAGCGGCTTCGCGGGCAAGCCTGGCCATCGACGTGGACGCACACGGGATCCGCGTGTTCGATGCAACCACCAACGCGCAGATCACCGCGGCCAGAAACGGGCAATGGACCGCGAGACCGGCGACCTACGAGTACAAGGGACCGTGGTATCGGTTTCTGTCGGCGGAGCGGTTCCTCACTTTCGCGTTCGTAAAACATCTTTCGATGAGACCCGAGATGGTGATCAACCTTGCCGGTATGCCGCCGCTCACCATCGCGGGCCAGGATTCGCAAGGGGTTTCGTATTTCCAAGGGAACCGCTTTGCGTGGCGGGGTGACGTGCCGGAGGTCAGCGATCCGGCTCAGTACTCGGTGACGCCGGCGGACTGGCTGATCCTGGTCGAAAAGTTCGGCCTGGCACCGTATCTGGAGATACGCGAATAGTCCTGGTGTATGCCATGATCGCGAAATGACATTTCCATCCCAGACACCTGGTTATCGGCGTCGGCGGAGCCGAATCCCCTGACGCACCGTATTACACGCTGCAGGTGGAACTTTGGATGCCGACGCTTGTTCGGGTAGCGGCCAGGAACCGGCAGCCGGTGCCGCTCGCCGAGGTCCCGAAGTTGGTAGTGGGCAGGGAACTGACCTGTGTTGTGGACCCGTCTGCTCCATCATCGCGGTTCCTTGTCGCGTGGAACAACCAGCGCCAGTGAAGGATTCGTGGAGCCATGTCAGCTGAGGCGATCATCATAGCATGCGCCGCAGCCGCGGTCCTCGCGGTGGTCATAGCGGTGATCTGGTTCGTCAGACGCATGCGGGGGATGCGCGATCCCGTGTTCACCGGTGACATGCTTCGGGGCACGGCGCAGGTCACCTCGGTGGATCGGTCCGCCAAGTGGTGGGGCCGGATCCTGAGCCCTACGACGGCCCGATACTGCAGCCCGGCGCGACTGTCGAGGTGGTCGCTGATGCGGCCGATCCGAACGTCCTTCGTATTGATCTCACCCAGCCGATCAGGTAGGTGGCCCCGCTAGCTCAGGAACGTTTCGTTGCCGGTGGGGTATCCGCCGCCGTTCGTGGCGATGTGGACGTGGTCGTAATGGTTCGCGGTGTCTGAACCGCGGCCGCCCATGCGACGAGGCGGGCGGTCGGCGCGGTACGAGGTCTGCCGCCACAGCACGTGATTCAGCCCGAATCGCTCGGCATTGTCGAGGACGAAGGCGACGACGCGGTCTCCGAGCGCCTTTCCTTCCGGGGTGGCGTAATTCGGGATCATCACGTCGATGGCCAAACCGTTGGGGTGCCATCGCATAGAGTCTGACCGCACGCCGCCGATGGTCATGATGTCCGGAAACATCCGGCTGACAGCACGGGCCGTGAGGATTGTGTCGACCTGCAGGCCCTTTTCCGGTGCGACACCGACCGGCAATTCATGGCGCACAGGCGGGGGCGGCGCTTTCGGCGCAACGGGTGCGACGGCTGCGACCCGCGCGGCCTGCGCAACGGGCGCTGCCTGCTCGCCGCGGTTCGACGAGTCGGCTCCGGCGACCAACGACGCGGCGACAGCGACGCCGAAGGCGGCCGCCACCGTTGATCGGCGCCGCCTGCCCGAGTTCGAGCGGTGCTTTGCCACGAAGGGGCACCGTACCGGCGGCTGAGTATGCGATGCCAAATCACTGAACCGCGCTCGACGCGGGGCGAAATCTGCCTTCTAGCCATCAAGTTCGGCGCATCGGGTTTCGATCGCGCTCGAAAAGGCAACACAACCAGGAATTCTCATGCGATTGAATGCAAACTCTTCCGGTTCACGGGTTTTCGACGCTGCTGAGGCGCACGCCACAGTGTCCCGGCAATTGTGATCAAACCAGCAGCTATGCCCCGCGCCCGCATCCGCTTCCGCAGGGTCTCTTTGGTGTCAGCTGGCGCGCGCCCGGTGAATCTGATTCTTGATCTCCCGATACGCGTGGACGCGAGCGATCACCGCGTCTGCGGCCGAGTCCCTTCGGGTCGCCTCTGGCGTCGCTTCAATTCCGTAAAGAATGGCACTCAACTTGCCGTGCAGTTCTGCGCGTTGTTCGGCGGTCCTTGCGTCTTTGCGTTCGTCGCGCAGCGATTCATCGATTCGGCCCGCCTCCGACGCGCACTTCTCGATCAGTTCCACCCGGTCGATAGAGGCGATCTCGAGCTTGGCGATGGTTGTCTTCGCCTCGGCGAGGATCTTGCGGTCATCGGCGCTGGGCTTGTCCAATGCCGCCAGTTGCTTGGCCACCTTGTCTAAAGCGTGGGCTTTCTGGAGGTCGTTGGTAATTGCTTCGATGTCGGCGGTGAAGTCAACGTCGCCGAGCCAACCCGCGCGAGCGGCTTCCGAGCCGACAACTCGTTTTGCGGCGGCCAATGCCGATTCAACCAGTCTGGCGTTCTTGCTACCGAGGGTCTCGATGCGGTGTTGCTTCTGTCTACGCGCTTTATCTTCGCGCTCGCGTTTGGCGGCAGCCGCCTGCGCCGCCCTTTCGGCTTCTGCCCTTGCTGCCGCCTCCACCCTGCTTCTCGTAGGCGTTGATCCCCCACACGAATAGCACGATGACAAGCGTCAGCGCGACGCCGACACCGATGGCGATCCAAATCTCTTTCGGAATCAGCGCGATCAGAAAGATGATGAAGAAGACCAAGCCGCCAAGACCCTTGGCTACATCATCTGAGCCCTTACTCATGCTTCAGGTGCTCGGATAGTTTGGGTCGCAACCGAATGTCTCCGATCGACTCGGTTCACCGATGGCCGCGTCATGGACATTCCTCCAAATCGATTCGAACTACACCGAATTCGATCGCAGTGTCTTTGGTGAAGGCAGCTCCTGGCGGTGGCGTAGACGTGCAAACTTGCCAATTCGCGTCCAAGATCTGGTTGCGGCCTTCACCGGTTAGGTCCGTGGATCCGGAGTAGAAGACCTGGTTGTTCGTCAGGGTTTGGATGGCGTCTTGGGCGTCCTGAAGATTTCTCCCGATCAAATTCGGCATGGTCCACGATTGCGCCGCTGGTTCAGCCGTTGCGTTCGGGAAGCCGGGTACCGGTGCAGCGGTGCTCGGCGCAGGCGCGATTGTCGGTGCTGGCGTAGCGAGTACCGGACGTTCCGTCGTTACCGTCACGGTTTCGACTGGCGGAGGCGATGTGCTTGTGCACCCCGTCAGCGTGGTTCCGAACACGATCGCGGCGATTGCCCCGTGTTTCCACATGTGGTTTCCTCCAGCAGTTTTCATGAGCGTTAGATGGTTCAGCTTTCGCATGCGACGCCATCTCCGTCTCCATCAAGGCCGGGCCGGTAGCCCGGCTGCCCCGCCCGCAGGGGAGCGGCACCCGCCGCGCGCGCAGCACGGCAATTGTCGTAGTACACGGTCGATGTGGGCGGTGGCGCCGCGGCGGCATCCGGCGACGCCGGCAGCTGCAGCAGAGGGGCGGGTGTCGCCGCACCGCTCGAGGCCGACGTGGCGCCATTGCACGGCGGCCCCCACAGTCCCCGAAGCTCTGCCCTGGCCTCCGCCTCCGCCGCAGCGATTTCGGGATGCCGGGTGACGGGCACCCCGCCGTACACATACGACCGCCCGGCGCCGGCACGCGCTGCTTCCACTGAGTAATCCCAGCCGTCGGCACGGACAAGGTAGGCGAGGGTGCGGTTAACTGCAGTTGGATGATCCACGTGGTGCGGCTGTGCAGGCTCAACTTGTCGGCCGGTGCGTTTAGTCTCCACGCAGATTGAACTTCCGGACCAGGGGCTGTGATGGATGACGGGATCGAACCGAGACTTGTGGAGGTTCTCGATGTCCCGAGGCTTGGTGCGGTCGTTCGCGGCAATGCGGGCTCGTTGCCGTGGCGTTTGGTCGACGAGTCGGGTGCCGGCGTAAACCACGTCAATCTGTGGTTGGCCGACCTGTTCGCGTGCGACAACTCGCCTGCGACGCTGCGCGCCTATGCGTACGACCTACTGAGCTGGAGTCGTTTCCTCGGCGCACTGCAGGTTTCGTGGACTCAGGCAACGCGGGGCGAAGTCCGGGACTGGGTGAGGTGGTACCGGTGTCGCGCGAACCCGCAACGACGCCGCGGATCGAGTGCGGATACTCATCGGCCGACCCCAGGTTCTGTGAACGAGCGGACGGGCAAGGCCTACCTGGAGTCTTCCTACGCGCGGTCGTCGATGAATCGCAGACTGTCGTCGCTCAGTGGCTTCTACGAGTTCGCCCTGGAGTCGGATCTCGGGCCGCTCATCAACCCGGTACCGAAATCGCGCGACGATCTCACTCGACTCGACGTGCACCGCCAGCACTTCGATAACCCGCGCCCCCAAAAGCGCGCGCCTTATCGGCAGAAGCTAGTGGAACGTGCGCCGCGCGCGCTCAGCGACGACCTGTACGAGGAGGTATTTGCATCGCTGAGAACAAACCGCGACCGTGCCATTGTCGCTACGGCGATCTCCTCTGGTTTACGCGCCAGTGAACTGCTCAGCATGCGGCGGGGGATGCTCCATGCCGCCGACCAAACCGCCGATGTAATACCCAAGGGCGGGAATGGAAGTCGTGTCATGGTCCGTATCAGTCCCACTGCGTATCTCTGGATCGCCCGGTACCTTGCTGAGCGCCCCGTGGGTCCGCCTGAAGAGCCAGTCTGGCTGACATTGCGCGGCACACCGCGGCCGCTGAGCTATTGGGCAATGCGACAGATCCTTGAACGCAGCAACGCGCTGCTGGGCTCCAACGTCACGATGCATGACTTCCGGCACACCTTCTGCATGCGTCTCGCCCAGGACGAGAACATGACCATCGCGGAAATGCAGGAGCTGATGCGGCACGCGTCGATCGCCAGCACCACACGCTACCTGCGACCCACCGTAGCCGAACTCGTCGACAAACTTGATCAGCACTGGAATAGACCCCCGTCACCGCAGCCCACGCCGGCGAAAGGCTATGCGGCAGAAGATCTCCAAGTTCTTTTCGGTCGGGCATTCTGATGGCGCGGGTGCTCACGCGTGCCCAGTCGCTGGCGAGTTCGTCTGCGTTTGCCAACCATCCAGTCGAAGTACTGCCTTCGCTGTCCCCGACGCCCGAGGACCATCCGTGGTTCGGAAACACTGTCACCTGCGCCGAACGTGAACGCATCATCACTGCGGGACTTCCGCTCGTGATGGCACGGATGAGTGAGAAGTACCGCAGCGAGGCAGTAGCCCGCAGCGGTGCACGGCTCTGGCTGAGTCGCCTATTGGACTGGCTGGATGGCTTTGTCGGCGACAGTTATCAAGACCGTTGGATCGCCAGCGATTCCGATCGCCAGCCGAAGGCGTGGTGCCCAGCCTTATCAACCGGATCGCATACACGGCTTGGGGCAAGGCTGTCGATCAACGCACTCATAATGCTGGGGGTCATTCGTCCCGGCCATGACTGGTTGATCGAGAACAAGCAGGCGCGGTTCTACCGTGACTGGACGACCACGCACGAACCGAAGGCGTGGGATCGCTACTTCGCCGCCGCGGAGCACGAGGGCGCACCGGAAGTGAAGAAATGGCGAACCGCCACCCACCTGGTACGTATCAGCATCTGCAACGGGCTGCCAATCACCGAGCTGCACAGCCAGCATGTGTTGGCCTACCGAGACTTTCTCGTCTCGACCGGCAGGATGCCGGGGGATCTTCTCGCCATGTGGCACTACGGACGCCGCGGCGGACTGTTCGCCGGTGAAGCCGACGACCTGCGGCACTACCTCATCGCCAAACGTCTCAGTCCCACCGAACTGGTCGACCGCTTCAATGTGCGAGCTCCCAGCGTGCGAGGACTGTTGATCGCCTACCTCGCCGAGATCGCCGTCGGTCAGGACTACGCCAGCCTGGACGGAACCAGCCGAAACCTGGTGAAGCTGTTCTGGAAACCGATCGAAGACGCCAACCCCGGCATCGACACAATCAGTTTGACGAAGGCCCAGGCATCCGCCTGGAAAGAGTGGTTGCGCACCAAACCGGATGGGACTCCGCGCCGGCACGCCGAGAGCATTCTGGGAGCGGTCCGCAGCTTCTACCTCGACGTGGCTGCCTGGTCCCACGAGGATCCCTCGACGTGGGCCCATTGGGCTGTCTCATGCCCGGTCAGCATCCGCGACGTCCGAGGCCAGCAGAAGCGCCGGGCCCAGCGGGCACACCGCATGCATGCCCGCACCCGCACCCTCACCCCGCACGTCGATGCACTCGTCGCTGCAGCCCGGCGGGCGTACGTGCAAGCAGCAGAGCTGCAAGCGGTCGCGACGACAGCGCCGTTCGGTGAACCGTTCGCCGTGCACGGGAGCACCTACATCAAGCACACACCGGGCAAGCGGGCCGACCGAGTGCGCATCCATGTTCTGCAGGATGGATCGGAGAAGCGGGTTGACATCCACTACACCGTGACACGGGCCTTCATGATCTGGACGATCATCGAGGTGTTGCGCCACACCGGTATCCGGATCGAAGAGATGCTGGAGCTGACCCATCTGAGCATCAAGCAGTACCGCAAACCCGATGGCACCGTGATACCGCTCCTGCAGATCGCACCGAGCAAGACCGATCAGGAGCGGATATTTCCCTGCAGCCCGGAGTTGACCACCACCTTGGCGCGACTGGTCGAGTTCGTCAGCATCGATGGCCGCGTTCCGCTGTGCTGCCGAATCGACACACAGGAACGCCAGGTGTCGGCGCCGATGCCGCATCTGATCCAGATCCGAGAGGGTGGACGGTCGCGGGTAATCAACCAGTGCACGGTCCGAAAGTGGTTATCAGAGCTGGCCAACAGCATGGCCTTGAAGGACGCTGACGGTACTTCGCTGCATTTCACGCCACACGACTTTCGCCGGATCTTCATCACCGACATCGTCAACGCCGGGTTCCCGATCCATTTGGCCGCAAAGATGGTGGGCCACAACAATATCGAAGTCACGCGCGGCTACACCGCGGTGTATCAGAAAGATGTCTTCGAGGCATATGACCGGTTCATCGACAACCGTAGACAGGCACGGCCATCGGCCGAATACCGTGAGCCCACCCAAGCCGAATGGGACGAGTTCGTCGAACACTTCGGCCAGCGCCGGATCGCGCTCGGCAATTGCCACCGCCCCTATGGATCTGACTGTTCCCATGAACATGCCTGCATCCGGTGCGATTTCTGCGAGGTTGAACCGGCCCAGGCCGCAAGGCTCGATGAGATCCGTGACAACCTTCGCCTCCAGGTGGTCGAGGCCCAAAAGAACCGGTGGCTGGGCGACGTTAACCAATTACGCCTCACCATTGAGCACGCCGACCGCAAGGCGGCGAGGCTGGCAGCCCTCACCGAGGCGGCCCCGGTACTCCTTGCCGCGCACACGTCCTGACGCGAGCAGTAAGGGACCGTCCTTCTGACAGCTAGGTGCAGCAGTTGGGGTCGAGGACGACGCAGAGTGCCTGCAGGGCTTCGGGTTTGACGCGGTGAAAGACGTTCATGCCGCGCCGGTCGGAGATCACCAGCCCGGCTTTGCGGAGCTGGCCCAGGTGGTGGCTGACGGTGGATTCACTCAGGTCGAGCACCGCGGCCAGATCGCCGCTGGTCTCTTCGCCGGGGCGTGAGCTGAACAGCAGCGACATCATCTTGACCCGCACCGGGTCGGCGAGCGCCTTGAGCCGCATCGCGACCTGCAGGGCATCGGCGTCGCTGATCGGGCCCGCGGCGACCGGGGCGCAGCACACCGGGGCGGACATGTCGATCACGGGCAGCGCTTTGGGCATGACCCCATCCTGCCATCTGTCTTGACATATATCAAAAAGGTGGCATCCTGAGGTCGACGCGCCAGTTCGATATATGTCTCATCCCTAGTGGGAGGTCCATCATGTCCCGTATGCAACTCGCCCTCAACGTCGATGACCTCGACGAGGCGATCACGTTCTACACCAAACTGTTCGGCGTCGACCCCGCCAAGGTCAAGCCCGGCTATGCCAACTTCGCCGTCGCCGAGCCGCCGCTGAAGCTGGTGCTGCTGGAAAATCCCGGTAAGGGCGGCACCATCAACCACCTCGGCGTCGAGGTCCAATCCAGCGACAAGGTGCACGCCGAGATCGCCCGCCTGACCGGCGAGGGGCTGTTCACCGATGAGGAGATCGGCACCACGTGTTGCTTCGCCACCCAGGACAAGGTCTGGGTGACCGGGCCGGCCGGAGAGAAATGGGAGGTCTACACGGTGCTGGCCGACTCCGACACCTTCGGCACCAGCCCACAGCACCTCGACGATTCCGCCGACGGCGAGGGTGGGGTGTGTTGCGGCGGAGCCTCCAAGGAGGCTGACCCCGCCGCAGCGTCCTGTTGCTAGCCGATCGCACCTGCCGCGGCCGTGGTCACATGGCCGCGGCAGGCGCATGATCGGGGCATGGACCGCGATGCCATCGCTGCCGATCTGGAGCGCGCGCGTGTCACGTTCCACCAGCTACTGGCGGCCGCCGGCCCCGACGACTGGGATGCGCCGACGCGCGGAACCCGGTGGACCAACGAACAATTGCTGTTCCACATGGTGTTCGGCTACATGGTCGTGCAGCGGCTGCTGCCCCTGGTGCGGGTGATGGGCCGACTACCTGACCGCGTCAGCGGGGCATACGCCCGGTTGCTCAACGCCGCGACCACGCCGTTTCATCAAATCAACTACTACGGATCATGCGCCGCCGCCATGGTCTACAACCGGCGCAGGATGGGCGCCAAACTCGACCGGGTCATCGACTCACTGCAACACCGGCTCGCCCGCGAGACCGACGACACCCTGCGGCGCGGCATGCATTTCCCGCCGGGATGGGATCCGTTCTTCTCCGACTACATGACGCTGGAAGACGTCTACCGCTACCCCGGGCGCCACTTCGACTTCCACGCCGCCCAACTCACCTTCACCTGACGTTTCATTTGCCAACAACTTCGATATCCGTCAATATTGATGTATGTCGAAGTCGCAGGAGTCGTTGACCGACGGGGACGCGTGCTGCCCACCCGGGGCGCTGCTGCGCGAACCCCTTACCGCCGCGGACGCGGCGGACATGGCGGTCAAACTCAAAGCGCTGGCCGATCCGGTACGCCTGCAGCTGTTCTCCGCGATCGCCAGCCACGCCGGTGGTGAGGCCTGCGTCTGCGACATCTCCGCCGACATCGAGGTGTCACAACCGACCATCAGCCACCACCTCAAAGTGCTGCGCGACGCCGGGCTACTGACCTCACAGCGCCGGGCCTCCTGGGTGTACTACGCCGTGGTGCCCGACGCGCTGGCCAGCCTCGCCGTCCTGTTCGGCATTGACGCAGCCGCCGGGGTGTCGGCATGACCGACACCACCACCCCGGCCCCAGCGGTCGTGGGCAAGCTCTCCACCCTGGATCGGTTCCTGCCGCTGTGGATCGGCGCGGCGATGGTCGCCGGGTTGCTGCTGGGCCGCTGGGTTCCCGGCTTGAACACCGCGCTGGAAAGCGTTCAGCTGGACGGGATTTCACTACCCATCGCTCTTGGCCTGCTCATCATGATGTACCCGGTGCTGGCCAAGGTCCGCTACGACCGCCTCGACACCGTCACCGGCGACCGCAAGCTGCTGCTGTCCTCACTGGTCCTGAACTGGGTGCTCGGCCCCGCGCTGATGTTCGCGCTCGCGTGGCTGCTGCTGCCCGACCTGCCCGAATACCGGACCGGCCTGATCATCGTCGGCCTGGCCCGCTGCATCGCCATGGTCATCATCTGGAACGACCTGGCCTGCGGCGACCGGGAAGCCGCCGCCGTCCTCGTGGCGCTCAACTCGATCTTCCAGGTCATCATGTTCGCCCTGCTGGGCTGGTTCTATCTGTCGGTGCTGCCCGGCTGGCTCGGCCTGGAACAGACCACCATCGACACCTCCCCGTGGCAGATCGCCAAGTCCGTGCTCATATTTCTGGGCATCCCGCTGCTGGCCGGCTACCTGTCGCGCCGGCTCGGCGAGAAAACCAAGGGCCGTGACTGGTACGAGGCCAAGTTCCTGCCCCGGATCGGGCCGTGGGCGCTCTACGGGCTGCTGTTCACTATCGTGATTCTCTTTGCGCTGCAAGGCGACCAGATCACCCACCAACCGTTCGACGTCGCCCGCATCGCCCTGCCGCTACTAGCGTACTTCGCGATCATGTGGGGCGGAGGCTACCTGCTCGGCACCATGCTCGATCTCGGTTATGAGCGCACCACCACCCTGGCGTTCACCGCCGCGGGCAACAACTTCGAACTCGCCATCGCCGTCGCGATCGCCACCTACGGCGCCACCTCCGGCCAAGCCCTGGCCGGCGTCGTCGGCCCGTTGATCGAAGTCCCGGTCCTGGTCGGGTTGGTCTACGTGTCCTTGGCGTTGCGCAACCGGTTCCACCACCACACCTCCCAACACCTTCCTGCCGACGGCTCGACGACGAGAACGGAACCCAATCCATGACTGACAGCCCCGTCACCCACGAGCTTCGCCACGATCTGTCCATCGACCAGCAACTCGCCCTGAAAACCGCGGCGACCCGGCTGGGCGGTGAGTTCGATGGCACCTTCGGTACCGAAACCATCGAACGGTTCTTGCATTCGTCCTACGACCAGTTCGCCGGCCGGGCCACCATTCCGAACTTCCTGCCGCTGTTGGCCGAACGGTTCGCCCGCCAACGCCTGCACGCCCTGGCGAGAGTGGAAGGAAAGATCAGCGACGGCAAACCGACCGTGTTGTTCCTGTGCACCCACAACGCCGGCCGCTCGCAGATGGCGCTGGGCTACTTCACCCACCTGGCCGGTGACCGGGCCGTCGCCTGGTCCGGTGGATCCGAACCCGGCAACGAGATCAACCCCGCCGCGATCGCTGCCATGCACGAAGTCGGTATCGACATCACTGGCGAATACCCCAAACCCTGGACCGACGAAATTGTGCAGGCGGCCGACGTCGTCATCACCATGGGCTGCGGGGACGCCTGCCCGATCTTCCCCGGGAAACGCTACGAGAACTGGGAACTGCCCGACCCCGCCGGCCAGGGCCTCGACGCCGTCCGCCCGATCCGCGACGACATCGAAGAACGCGTCCACCGTTTGTTGGCCGACCTGAACGTGCCCGTCACCCGGTAGCCGCGAAAACCTCAAGGGAACACACCGAATATGGCTGACACATCAGTGTTGTTCGTCTGCGTCAGTAACGCCGGAAAATCGGTCATGGCCGCCGGGCTCATGCGCCAGATCGCCGGACCGACCATCCACGTCAGCTCGGCGGGCACCCGCGCCAAGACCGCCGTCAACGACCTCTCGGTACAAGCCTTGGCAGAAGTCGGCGTCGACATCAGCGACCATCAGCCCGCCCAACTCACCGCGCAGATGCTCGACGACGCCGACCTGGTCGTCATCGTCGGCAGCCAAGCCCACCTCGACGAGTACTGTCCCGGCGTCACCATCCAGCGGTGGGATACCGACGAACCCTCCTTGCGCGGCATCGACGGAATCGACCGCATGCGAATCATCCGCGACGACATCACCACGCGCGTCCAGGCCTTGGCCGCCAACCTTTCCGCCGCGATCACACCACCCACCGGCCAGCCATCCCGATCCAACGCGCGTATTGAGCGAAGCTAGATGTATGCGTGTGGAACTTCTCACGAGCCCGGGATGTCCGAATGCAGCGGCGGCTCGGCGCTTGCTCGCCGAGTGTCTGTCTGAGGTTGATATCGCTGAAGATGTGGTGGTGGAAAGGGTCGGTGGATATCCATCGCCAACAGTGCTCGTTGATGGTATGGATGTCATGAAGCCGGGCACTGAGCTGGCAGCTGATGCGTGCCGATTGGACCTTCCGACCAGGGATTGGCATTCCCCCGAGACCGTGGAGGCATCAGCTATAAGGAGTAGCGATGTCAGAGAAACGGAAGAAGTACGACCGGGAGTTCCGTGAGGGGGCTG
>JAWQNE010000042.1:0-19365 GCA_033741175.1 Mycolicibacterium sp. 120270
CGCTGATCATCAGAGCGACCCTGCACCCGTCAATCATCCCGAAAACCCCAGCAGAACCACGCCCGCCACGCGGGATTAATTCAGCAGGCTCCTAGGGCACCAGCACGACCTTGCCGATGTTCTCCCGATCGGCCAGGATCCGGTGCGCCTCAGCGGCATTGGCGAACGGCACGGCTGCGTGCACGACCGGCTTCGCGACGCCGTCGGCCAGCGCAGCGCTGAGCGGGCCGATCCACGGCTCGAGTGTGCCCCTGTCGTCCCACAGCTTGAGCATGTTCAGCCCGATGACCGCTTTGGAGTCCGACAACTGCTTGACGAGGTTGAAGCCGCGAAGCATGGGCAGCAGTTGGGGCAGCGCGGTGCGCAGCGACCGCTTCTCGCCCTGCTGCATGGCCGAGAAACCGTAGGCGACGATCCGCCCGCCGGGCCGGATCAGGTCATAGGACCGCTTCAGCGACTTGCCGCCGATCGCGTCGAGCACGATGTCGTACGGCGGCAATCCCTTCCACCAGCCGTCCTTTCGGTAGTCGATGGCGCGGTCGACGCCGAACTCGAGGAGCTTGGCGTGTTTCCCCGGCGATGCCGTGCCGTGGATCTCGGCCCCCGCCGCCTTCGCAAGCTGGATCGCCGCGATGCCGACGCCGCCCGCAGCCGCGTGGATCAACACCCGCTCACCTGCCCGCAACGAGCCGTAGCCGAGCAGGGCCGCCCACGCCGTCGAGTAGTTCACCGGGATCGCGGCGCCCTGTTCGAAGCTGAGCGATTCAGGGAGCGGGATGGCGTCGGTCGCCGCAATGTTCACGATCTCGGCGTAACCGCCGAATCGGGTTCCGCCGAAGACACGTTCGCCGATACGCGCCGGGTCGACGCCGTCACCGACCGCCTCGATCGTCCCCGACACCTCGTAGCCGACCACGCAGGGCGGCTTGGGCGCATCCGGGTAGAGGCCGACGCGCGCGAGGTGGTCGGCGAAGTTCACGCCCGCCGCCCGCACCGCGATCCGCACCTGACCCGCCGACGGCGCAGGCGGGTCGGGCCTGTCCTGAACCTTGAGGACGGACAGATCACCGTGCTTGGTGATGACGACGGCACGCATGGCGGTCAGGCCGTTGCCGACGCCGACTGCTCCGCACGGTTGCGCACACGTCCCATGACCGCGCCGAGCAGGTCGTAATAGTGGGTGGGAGCCACCCGGGTCAGCATGTCGAACAGATAGGCGTCGGGACCGACGAGGATGCGCGCCTTGCCGCTCTCGACACCCTTGTGGATGATCTCGGCGGCCTTGTCCGGCTGCGTCATGGTGATCGCCGCGAACTCGGCCACCATCTGCTCGTGGGTCCGGCCGCGCCCCTCCGGATCCTTGCGGAACCGGGCATTGCGCACGATGTTGGTGTTGATTCCGCCGGGGTGGACGTTGATCGCGGTCACGCCGGTGCCGCGCAGTTCCTGCCGAAGCGAGTCGGTGAAGCCTCGGACGGCGAACTTCGCCGAGCAGTACGCGCTCTGGTTCGGCATGCCGGCAAGGCCGAACACGCTGGAGGTGTTGACGATCGCACCGGAGTCCTGCTCGACCAGTATCGGCAGGAAGGCCCTGGTGCCGTTGACGACGCCGTGGAAGTTGATGTCCCACAACCAGTTGTCGTCGTCGACGTCGGAGTCGAGAACGCTGGATGCGACAGCCACACCCGCGTTGTTGAACACCGCACCGAGCGGGGCGGGCGCCCATTCCCGGACCTCGCCGGCGAAGTCGTGCTGGGCATCGGCGTCGCGGACGTCGAGGACGCGCATCAGGGTCGGCCCGGTCAGGCCCGCCTCGGTATCCTTCAGCCCGACCTCGTCGATGTCGGTCAGGGCGACCGGGCAGCCGTGGCTCGAAAGCCGTTGTGCCAGTGCGCGACCGATCCCCGAGGCGGCTCCGGATATGACGACCGTGCGGCCACTGATCCTTCGGCGCTGCGCTCTGCTCATCGGTGTGACTCCTTCAGGTCGGTCTGGTCATTGGCGGCGACGTGGTCGGCGATCAGGTCCATCATGCGATCCCACGCACCGCTCGGCAGGTCGTGGCCCATCCCCGCGATGGTTTCCAGTCGCGCGCCGGGTATGGCGCGTGCGGTCGCCGCCCCTCCGGTCGGATTGACCATGCGGTCGCGGTCGCCGTGGATCACGAGCGTCGGCACGTCAATCGAGCCGAGTTCGGCGGTGCGGTCACCGGAGCGGAATATCGCGGCGAGTTGACGCGGGGTGCCCGCGCTCGAACGGTCGCGTTCCCACGCGATCGCAGCCCGCTCGCGCACGCGGCGTTCGTCGAAGGGAAAGCCGTGCGATCCGATGTGGCGGAAGATCGCGAGGTCCCGCCGGATCGCCTCGTCACGGGTGCGCGGCGGCTTGGACGTCGCCAACCGCCACCATGTCGACAGCGCAGGCCTGCCGATACGGGGCGCACCGGTGGTGGACATGATCGACGTCAGCGTGCGGACCCGGCCCGGATAGTGCGCGGCGACAGTCTGAGCGATCATGCCGCCCATCGAGATCCCCGCCAGATGCACATCGCGGTAACCGAGTACGTCGAGCAGTCCGACAGTGTCCCGCGCCATGTCGCCGAGGTGGTACTGGCGCGGATGGTTCCCACCGCGCAGGATCGACAGCGGTTTCGGCGGCGGAAAGTCCATGTGCGTCGACCGCCCGACGTCGCGGTTGTCGAATCGGGTCACGCAGTAGCCGCGGGCGGCCAGCGCGGTCACGAAGTCGGTCGGCCAAGAACCGTGCAGTTGTTGTCCGAGACCGGCGATGAGCACGATGGGCGGATCGCCCGGATCGCCGATCTGCTCGTAGCACAACTCGATGCCGCGACCGACGTCGACGACCGTCTGTTCTGCCGTCACGCCGATACCCTCTCGGAATCCTTGCGAGCCGTCGATGTCGATCCCACCTTTCGTCGATAGACAATTGCGCGTCCACCCCGAGCCGGCGCCGTGGCCACGCCGCGCGAGTGAACGCGTTCCCCTGCGGCATAGGTGGTGCCGAACTCTAACTCGCGCAGCAGCGTTCGCAGAGTCACCTTCATCTCCATGTTGGCGAATGCGGCGCCGATGCACCGGCGGATGCCCCCGCCGTAGGGGATCCAGGTGTGGGTGTCGGGGCTGGTGCCGAGGAATCGGTCCGGGTTGAACGCCTTCGGGTCAGCGAAGTTCCGCTCCGACGAATGCGACATCGTGATGCTCGCGATGATGGCGTGGTCTTTCGGAATGACCCACTCGCCCAGCCGGATTCGCTCCCGCGTGACCCTGACGGTGGCCTCCACCACTGGCCGGGTGCGCTGCACCTCCCAGATCGTGGCCTGCAGCAGTTCCGTACCGCCCGCGTCGACCTCGGCGGTGAGCCGGGTCAGCAGCCGCGGATGGCGGCGCAACCGCTCGACCGCCCACGCGAGTGTGGTCGCGGTGGTCTCGTGCCCCGCCGAGAGCAGCGTCAGCAGCTCGTCGGCGATGTGGTCGTCGGAGATCGGTGAGCCGTCCTCGTAGCGCGCGGCCAGCATGAGCGCGAGCACGTCATTGCGTTCGGCAAACGCAGGGTCGTTGCGCGCCTCGGCGATCATGCCGGTGATGATCTGGTTGTAGCGCTTGCGATATCGCTGCACCTTCGCCCACGGACTCCACGCCCCGAGATCTCGCCTGGCGGCCGCGGGCAGCACCGCCATCCGCGACGCGAGCGGGATCATCGGCGGGAACAGCTCGCGAAGTTCGTCGAATGCGCTCCCCTGCGCCCCGAACACGGCGCGAAGAATGGCGTTGAGGGTGATGCGCATCATCGGCTGCAGCGTCTCGAATTCGCGGCCCTCGGGCCAGCTTTCGATTTCGCGCATCACCTCTTCTTCGACGATCGCTTCGTACCCGACCATGCGCTTACCGTGAAACGGCGGCACCAGCAGCTTGCGTCGGGCGCGGTGCTCGGCGCCGTCGAGACTGAAGGTGGAACCCGGGCCCAGCACGGTGCCGAGGTTCGACGCGCGACGGATGAGGTCACTGCTTGTGGTGAAGAGGTCTTTGATCAAGGCCGAATCGCTGATGACGACCGTTTCCCCGAAGATCGGCAGCGTCACCGTGAACGCATCGCCGTAGCGGCCGCCGATCGAGGCCACCGCGCGATGCCGGGCGGTGAGGAATGCGACGCCCATGATGGCTTTCGGTATCCGCGGTCCCGGCGGTAGCCGGACCGGGTCCGTCGTCGCCTCAGCCATGTCGCCCTCCCGTTGGTACTCCAAGGTACCAGTAACGGTACGCGAACGTACCGCTGACGACAAGACCTCTTGAACAAGTGCCTAATAGAAGGGTGTCGCGGGCCGCGGCGATGCGGCATGCTGGTCTGCTGTGACCCGCTGGTATCCCCTCGAACCGGCCGACGAGGACTTCCTCGCGTCGGCACCGCACGTCTTCACCTATCAGAAGCGCTTCGCCGCGCCGCCGCAGACGGTGTGGGAATCGCTGGTCTCCGATGAGTCGATCGCGGCGTGGGGTCCGACGCTAAAGAGCGTCACATGGACGTCGCCGCGACCGTTCGGCGTCGGCACCACGCGTGAGGTCGCCCCACCGGTCGGGCCCCGGATGCGCGAGCGGTACTTCCTATGGGAGGAGGGCCGGCGCCACGCGTTCGCGGTCTACGAATCAACCGCACAACTCTTCACCCGGTTCGCCGAGGACTATCTCGTCGAACCCGACGGCGACGACACCCTGTTCACCTGGGTGCTCGCGCTCGAACCGAAGGACAAGTTGGCGCTGCCGGTCAAACTCTTCGCCCCGGCGATCAAGGCCGTGTTCGGCAAGATGCCCAGCGACGGCCAGCGATATTGGGCGAAGCATTCTAAGCGAGCGCGATGAATCTGCTTTCGTTTTTCGGATGACTGAGTTGAGTAATCCGGTGTGATTTTGTTTGCACGCGTTGCCGTTGCGATGTGATGAGGGCCACTACATAATCCAGCGGTGACCGCAGTGACGATCGCGAACCGCAAAGTCGGCCTTCGCATTCTGACTCTCCTGTTATTTTCCGCGCTTTCGCTGACTTTGGCTGCGCCCGCTGTCGCAGAACCGACTGCAGCACCGGCCGGGGCGTCGATCACCGGCATCGAGCAGATCAACGACCGCTGGGTCAAGATCTCCGTTTTCTCGCCGGCGATGAACAAGGTCATCGTCAACGACGTCTACAAGTCGCCGAAAGCCAACGCGCCGACCTTCTATCTGCTGCCGGGCATCGACGGCGGGGACAACCTCGACCCCGGAGTGTTCTTCGCGCCGGGCACCAAAAGCTGGTTCGGAATGACGGACATTCAGGGCTTCTTCGCCGACAAGAACGTCAACGTCGTCTCGCCGCTCGGCGGCCAATTCAGTTGGTACACAGACTGGATCGGCGACGCGAGCAAGCAGTACCAGACCTACATGACCAAGGAACTGCCTCCGCTGATCAACAAGGAACTCAAGACCAACGGACGCAATGCGGTCGGCGGCTTGTCGAGCACCGGTGGCACCGCCATCGACTACGCCATCCAGGCACCGGGTCTGTACAAGGCCGTCGGCTCCTACAGCGGGTTCCCCGCACCGTCGGATCCTGAGGCAGCACAGCAGGTTTCGATGACGCTCATGGGCGGCGGCGCGAGCGCCGAAGCCATGTGGGGTCCGCTCGGCGGTCCTGATTGGGTGGCCCACGACCCGTCGAAGAACGTCACGAAGCTGACGGGCGTCGGGGTGTACGCCGCAGCATCCGCTGGCGCGCAAGGCGATGTTGACCGCCTTCCGCCCGGAACGGCGAACTTCACCGGCGGACTCATCGAGGGCATCGTGTTGAACAACACCAGAAAGTTCGCCGATGCCGCCGCCACGGCCGGCGTTCCCGTCACCTTCGTCGTCCGCCCCGAGGGCAGCCACACCTGGGGCCTGTTCGAATCGGAGATGCAGGAGTCCTGGAACACCGTGATCGGACCCGCGCTAGGGGCCTGAGTCTGGGGGACCCGAACCCGGTATGGCTCGACTGCGGACACCGCCGCGGGCCCGACCGATATCGAACGCTTTGGATACACGCAGGAGCTCAACCGCTCGCTGCGCATCGCCGATCTTGTCATCTACGGCCTGATCTTCATGGTGACGGCGCGCATCAACCGAGGTCGCCGTCGACTCAAAAGGGGCACCTCCTGGACTCGACCACGGCCTCCAGCAAACGCTTAGGCCGAGGTGAATTCCGCAACTCCATCCCAGAAGCGCGCCCCAGCAACCTAACTAGGGATCGCAGCAAGCGGACCGCCCATTGCGGCTAACCAATGGGCGCGCACAGTGGTTCTTACGGGCCGAAGGCACACCCGGAATTTGGTCACGCCGGGACTATCCCTGTTCTGACCCGACTAAACGTGCCGAATACGGGTAGCACCTGCCTGTCAGGACGGGACTACGCGTGTTCGGGGGGAGGGATCAACCGGTGAAACATATGCGGCGCGTCGGCGGGAGGTTGATCGGGTCGTGCGTCGAACGCATCGAGGGAATGCCGTGACCGGCGATCATCAAAGCTCCGGCGAGCGCAGAGGATCAACGTCGGAGGGCAACCTCGAGCTCTTCTTCGATCTTGTGTTCACTTTCGCGATGTCACAAGTCACGCAACTCATGCTTCACGACTTGTCGCCAAGGGGATTCGGCCGGGCGGCGCTCGCCTTGCTGGCAGTCTGGTGGGCCTGGGTTGGCTATACCTGGCTGATCAACATATTTAACAGTCAAGGTGCTCGTCACAAGGCGATTGTGATCGCCGCGATGGCCGCAATGCTTGTCGCCGCGGCGGCGCTACCCATGGCTTTCTCGTCGGCGGCGTTCGTCTTTGCCATCGCTCTGCTCGTCGTTCGGTTGATCCACGTCGGGAAGTTCGTCGCCTATTCATCCGATGAGGGCGATGACATGCGGCGCAGCGTGCGCAGGATGGTGCCGGCTTTCGTTGCCGCACCGGCCTGCATCGTGGCGGCCGCCTTCGTCGAATCGCCCGGACGCGAATTGCTGTGGGTAGCGGCAGTGGTGATCGACTACGGCGCACCGGCGGTGCTGGGTCTCGACGGGTTCCGCGTGTCACCGTCCTACTTCGTGTCGCGCCACGGATCGATAATCATTATCGCGCTCGGTGAGGCGATCGTCGAAATGGGCGCAGGCGCAACGGATCTCCACCGCCCGGAAGTGGTCGCTGCGCTGGTGCTGGGAGTTGCGATCATGGCGACCTTCTGGTGGACCTACTTCGGTCTGATGAGCGGAGCCGAGCAACGCTTGGAACAGGCCAGCGGAACGGATCGCGCCCGTCTCGCCCGCGACGCCTACAGCTACCTGCATCTTCCGCTGGTGGCCGGCATCATGCTGTTCGCTGTGGGCGCCCACGCCGCGGTCGCACACGCGACTGCCCCACTGCCGTTGTTGTCATCCGTCGCACTCGCCGGCGGCATGGCGTTGTTCTATCTGGGAGATGTCGCGTACCGGTGGCGCGATCACCGACAGGTACCGATCGACCGCGCCGCCACCGGGATCGCCGCCGCAGCGTCCCTACCGATGGTCTTACACATGCCCGCGATTGCGGCACTTGGCGTGCTCACCGGCATCGGGTGCGTTCGGTTGGCGTGGGAGCTGTGGCAACGACCGCGTATCGGCACCGGCGTGGCAGGTCAGGTGCGGTGAACCGAGTGAGTATGCCGAAGGGTCGGTTGAGCAACTAGCTGACACGCGAAATCGCAAGCGGCGCTGGGAGTGCCGCGACATTGATAGGAGGATGATGTCACAATCACGACGCCTGAAGGGGCGACACATCGCGGTGCTGGCCACCGATGGCTTCGAGAAGGTGGAACTTGTGGTTCCCATGCGGGCGCTGCAGTTGGCCGGCGCGAAAGTCGACATCGTGTCTCTGCGCAAAGGCCGGATCCGAGGCGTGAACTTGCATATGCCCGCGACTCGGGTCGGCGTGGACAAAGTGGTGACCGAGGCTGACCCTTACGCCTACGACGGATTGCTGCTTCCGGGCGGCTTCATCAACCCGGACTTCTTGAGGCAGTCTGCGGCGGCGCGGGATTTCGTCCGGGCCTTCGACCACAGCGGTAAGCCGATCGTCACGCTGTGCCACGGTCCGTGGGTGCTCGCATCGGCGGGGTTGCTTCCTGGCCGAACTCTGACCTCGTGGCCGGGTATCCGCGACGACGTGGTCAATGCCGGCGCCACCTGGCTTGACCGCGAGGTCGTCCGGGATCGAAATCTCCTCACGAGCCGCGGACCTCAGGACTTGCGGGCGTTCGTGCCTGCCATGCTCGACATATTTGAAGACCCGACGAGTCAACAGCAGACGGTGCCCGATCACGATGGCTCTGACCCGGCGCTGGAGAAGCCGGTCGGTTGGGCGATGGCCGCCCTGCGCTGGTCGCCGAAGCCCTCGGCGGCAGCTCTTGCCGTGGTGACCGCTGCCGCGCTGGCATCACCGATACGCAGCCGGGTGTCGATTCGCAAGTCGCCGTAGGGACTTCGTGGGTTCTTCTTATTGCAGATCCTGCCGCCCTGCGGCTGCGGTACGCGAACTGTCGACGGAGTTGCCCTTGCTGCTCGACCGTCTGAACTGGGAAATCTGGTGTGGCCAGGGCCGGGATCGAACCGGCGACCTTCCGCTTTTCAGGCGGACGCTCGTACCAACTGAGCTACCTGGCCCGACGGCACCGGAGCGTGCCTCGCCGCCGTGGCGACCCTGACGGGACTCGAACCCGCGACCTCCGCCGTGACAGGGCGGCGCGCTAACCAACTGCGCCACAGGGCCTTGCTACTACATCTTGCTCCGTGCTTCTGCGAAGCGTGTACCCCCTACGGGATTCGAACCCGCGCTACCGCCTTGAAAGGGCGGCGTCCTAGGCCGCTAGACGAAGGGGGCCTGCCGAATCTCTCCGGGGTACTCGCAACGCCGATGACGCTGGGAGCTTCGATAGCTTAGGGTACCGGCACCCGAATCCTCAAACGCGGTGCCGGAAGTGACGCAGTATCCTGTGTCATCGCGCCCCTATAGCTCAGTTGGTAGAGCTACGGACTTTTAATCCGCAGGTCCCAGGTTCGAGCCCTGGTGGGGGCACCACACTACGCCCGGGTCGTGTGAGTGCAGATTAAGCAACCACCGAAAGTTCGAATACCGCGCTTCCAGCAGTTTGGGTGTCGCAAGTCACCGAATTGGGCAAACACCCGAGCATCTCGCTAACCAGTGCCACAATGCCTCTAGCCAGCGGCCGTCGCCGCGCTCTGCAGGGGGTACTCGTGAGCCAGCTCAGCCTGAAGCCCGGCCCGGAGTCCGCCGGACGCGGCCGTCGGCGGGTCGCGGTCGACGACCGACGCTCGTCCACCAGTTTCCGCCCCGACATCGAGGGCCTGCGCGCCGTGGCCGTACTGGCCGTCGTCCTTTTTCACGCGGAGGTGCCCGGCGTCAACGGCGGATATGTCGGTGTCGACGTGTTCTTCGTCATCTCCGGCTTCTTGATCACGGGCCTGCTCTGGCGCGAGGCGAACAGCTCAGGAACCGTGCGGCTGCGGCGCTTCTACGGAGCGCGCGCACGTCGGCTGCTCCCGGCGTCGGCCCTGGTGTGCGTCGTGACGGCGATCGCCTCGGTGCTGCTGCTGCCCCCGTTGCAGGCCCGCAGCGCGTTGGGCGACGGCATCGCAAGCGCGCTGTACGTCAGCAACTTCTGGTTCGGCCTGCAAGGCATCGACTATCTCGCGCCGTACCAACCGGAATCGCCGTACCTGCACTACTGGTCCCTGGGTGTCGAGGAGCAGTTCTACCTGGTCTGGCCCGCGCTGATACTGGTCACCGCCTGGCTGATCCGACACGTGCGCAGACGCGCCAGAACCGAAGCCACGCGCTCGACACGTCCGTATCTGGTCGTGCTCGCGGTGGTTGCCGTTGCATCGTTCGCGGTGTCGCTGGTGTGCACATACGTGCTGCCCTACGTGGCATTCTTCTCGCTGCCGACAAGGGCGTGGCAGCTGGCCGCGGGCGGGTTGATCGCCCTGACAGCGGCCCGGTGGCAGCGACTTTCGGCACGGTCGGCGGCGCTCATGGGCTGGGCCGGATTGGTCGTGATCCTGGTGGCCTGTGTCGTGTTCAGCCCAGCCACGTATTACCCGGGTACCGCGGCGCTGCTGCCGGTCGTCGGCGCGGCGCTGATCATCGCCGCCGGCTGCGCGACGCCCACCCAGGGGTGTGGCAGCGTCCTCAAACTCTCGCCCATGCAGGCCATGGGTCGCGTGTCCTACTCGTGGTACCTATGGCACTGGCCGGTCTTGCTTCTCGCGCCACTGCTGTTCGGCCATGCGCTTGGACTGGCGGGCAGAATCGCTGCGGCACTCTTCGCATTGGTGCTCGCAATGGCCACCCTGCGGTTGGTCGAAAACCCGCTACGGTTCGCCGAACCCATCCGCCGGTCCGCCGGACGCAGTCTGGCACTCGGCGCCGCGGTCACTGCTGTAGCCGTCGCCGTGTGCGCCTCGCTGATAACGACCGTCGCGGCTCCGGTCGGTCGCGGCGAGGCGGTACCGCCCATGGAGATCGTCATTCCTGCCGCCTCGGCGGGCCAGAGCATTGGCACGCAGGACGACGAGGTCGAGCAGGCGTACGACCAGGTTCAGGCTGCGGTCGCAGCGGGCCTCGAGACGACGGCCGTGCCGTCCAACTTGACTCCGTCGATCGCCGACGCGGCGGCCGATCTCGAAGTCCTCTACTCGAAGGGCTGCATGCTCAAGCTCTTCGAAGTGAGGCAGCCCGAGTGCTTGTCCGGTGATACCGCGTCGTCGACCACGGTCGCCTTGATCGGCGATTCGCATGCCGCCATGTGGAGTTCGGCATTTCAACTCGCAGCCGAGCGGATGCATTGGCGCCTGGAGACGCTGACCAAAGCCAACTGCCCGGTGATGGACCTGACCATCACCAACCCCTTGCGGCGCCTTGCGTCCGCCGATTGCCTGCGTTGGCGCGAGGACATCGTCACCCGGCTGAAAAACGACCCGCCGAAGCTGGTCGTCATGGACGCGTGGCGCGGGTACGGCAGCGGCCACACCTGGCTGTCCGGATTCACCTCGTACGACCCGACATGGCTCGACAGCATGAAGCGCATGGTCGCGCAGTTACGGGGTTACGGTTCAAAGGTTTTGGTGCTCGGCCCCATCCCGGAGATGGGCGCCGCGAGCATCTGCCTTTCGGGCCATCTCGATGATGCGGCCGCCTGCTCGCGGCCGACATCGGCGGCCGTCAATGCCTCCGGCATAGCAGCCGAGGCCGCTGCCGTACGCGCAGGCGGCGGTGAGTACCTCGACGTCACCACGTTGTTCTGCACGGCCGACCGTTGCCCCGGGATCGTCGGCAACACCCTGGTCTACTTCGACTGGACGCACATGTCATCGGCGTACTCCAGCGAGCTTGCACCGGTCGTCGGAGCGCTGGGCGCACGCGCGCTGCACCCATGAGGCCCGCGGGTCCCAGCCGGAACTGGTGTCGCTCAGTTGGTTGCTAAGCTGGCCAAAGTAAATTTCTGACGTCACTGGTTGACGATCCTGCCAATAATGGCGTCAGGCCCTTGTCGAGCATTGGCCGCGAGGTCGACAGCCACCCGCTGGGGCTAATGCATTCAACCTGCAAGCAGGCCCCTGTGCCGCCGTCTTCAGTGACTTCGCAAATCGCCACAACAGGGTCCGACCGTTCGTTTTGTGGACATTCGGCTTTGCTGCAGCGCGCGCCAGTTTCGAGCTTTCAGCGAAATCTAGCAAACGCCTCGGCATTGGCCCATGAGGTGTAACAATGCCCCTAATCGAACATGCCTCAAGCAAGGTGGGATGTTGACGCAAACCCCAGAGATCAGCACCGCTGAACGGGTGCAGGAACAGCAGCCTGCACGAACAGGATTTCGTCCGGACATCGAGGGTCTGCGCGCTGTGGCGGTGTTGGCGGTGGTTCTCTTCCACGCTGACGTGCCGGGCATAGGTGGTGGTTACGTCGGGGTCGACGTGTTCTTCGTCATCTCGGGCTTCCTCATCACCGGGCTGCTCTGGCGTGAGGCGAGCACCGCCGGCACTGTGCGGCTGCGCCGGTTCTACGGGGCGCGGGCCCGCCGGTTGCTCCCGGCGTCGGCGACCGTAGGCGTCGTCACCGCGATCGCCTCGTTCTTGCTACTGCCGCCGCTGCAGGCAAGCAGCGCCCTGGGCGACGGCATCGCCAGCGCGCTGTACGTCGGCAACTACTGGTTCATCCTGCACGGCGTCGACTACCTCGCCCCGGTCATGCCGCCGTCGCCTTTCGAGCACTACTGGTCTCTGGGCGTGGAGGAGCAGTTCTACCTGGTGTGGCCGGCGATGATCATCGTCACGGCATGGTTCATCCGGCGTATACGTCGACGGCGCCGACAAGCCGCCCAGTCGCAACGCCCGTATCTCGTGGTGCTCGCGCTGGTCGCGGTCACGTCCTTCATGCTGTCGCTGGCAGTCACCTATGTACTGCCTGCCGTCGCGTTCTTCTCGCTTCCCACCCGGGCCTGGGAGTTGGCCATCGGTGGCCTGATAGCCCTAACGGTTGGCCACTGGCGCCGGCTGTCTGCACTGCCGGCCGCGATCATCGGGTGGGGTGGGCTGGTCCTGATCCTGCTGGCCTGTGCCATTTTGAGCACAACCACACTCTTCCCGGGTGTCGCCGCCGTCTTGCCCGTGCTGGGCACGGCGCTGGTGATCGTCGCGGGCTGCGCGACCCCCACTACGGGATGCGGTCGCATCCTGGCCCTCTCGCCGATGCAGGCCATCGGGCGACTGTCGTACTCGTGGTACCTCTGGCACTGGCCGGTGCTGTTGCTCGTACCGCTGCTCTTCGGCCATCCGCTCGGTCTGGCGGCCAGGTTGGCGCTGGTACTGGTTTCCGCGGGACTGGCAGTGCTCACATTGCATCTGATCGAAAACCCGCTGCGATTCGCCGAGCCTGTGCGCCGGTCTCCGGGCCGCAGTCTCGCGCTGGGTGGCGTCGTCACCGCGATCGCGGTCGCTGTCTCCGCGGCGTTGATGGCGTCGGTGCCTTTGCCCGTCGGACGCGGCGCGCCGGCTGATGCACTGACCGTTACGACGTCGCCGCCCTCGATGGGCCGAAGCGTCGCCGCCGACGATGGGGCGGTACGTCAGGCATTCGAGCAGGTTCAGGCCGCTGTGGCGGCAGCCACCCGGCAACGGGCCGTGCCGTCGAACCTCGACCCGCCGATCGTCGCGGCGGCAGCCGAACTCAACGCCATGATGGCCGGTGGCTGCCTGCGTCAAGGCACCCAAGGGGGACAACCTGAGTGCGCGACGGGTGATACTGCTTCGAAGACGACGGTGGCCCTCGTCGGCGACTCGCACGCCGCTATGTGGCGCCCGGCCTTCCAGCAAGTCGTTGATCAACGGCACTGGCGGCTGGAAAGCATGTCCAAGGCCGCCTGCCCCTTGATCGACATCGCCATCACCAACCCGATCCGCCGCGCGATTTCGCAATGCGTACAGTGGCGCGCCGAGATCCTCGACCGGTTGCGCGCCGAGCATCCCAAGCTCGTTGTTCTGACCATGTGGCGTGGATACCGCGCCGGTCAAGGTGGTTACAACCCGGGTTTCACGGCATACGAACCCGCGTGGATGGACAGTCTCACGCGCCTCGTGCAGCAGCTACGCGGCACAGGAGCGCAGGTATTGGTGCTCGGGCCGATACCCGATCCGCAGGAATCGGTGCCGATCTGCCTGTCGGGCCACCTCGATGACGCGATGGCTTGTTCGCAGCCGAGATCCACGGCGGTCAATTCCGCCGGTATTGCGGCTGAGGCCGCCGCGACGAAGGCGGGTGGCGGAAACTACGTCGACGTCACCGACCTGTTCTGCACGGCTGATCGATGCCCTGTCGTCGTGGGCAACACCATGGTCTACTTCGACTGGACCCATACGACGTTCGAATACTCGCGGCTCTTGGCGCCGGTGATGGGTGCGTTGGCTGACCGCGAGCTTGTCGGTGGGTAAACCCTAGAGCCAGTTCACAATTCGGCGAGAATGGTCTGTCGGCTCGTCGCGTGCCAGCCACTTGTAACCGAAGATTGCCGCCGGTATCGACCACAGCAGCTGCACGGACGCCACGATCAACAGCGCCCACCATCTGGACTTGGTCATGGCTCAAGCTATCCCGTCGCGCGGTGCCGTGCGCCACACAAAGCGAAACGTGTCCTTAGGCACGCTAAGCTGTGAAAGTTCGCAGCAAGATGGGTTTTTTCTCTATCCTTTCTCCAACACCCCGCCGACCAGAGAGCCACGATGTTTCGCCGCCTGATCACCCGAACCGCCGCCGCCGCCGCCGCGGCCGCGACCGCCGCCATAGCGGGCCTGTTCGCGTCCGGCACCGCAAGCGCCGACGTGTCCGCGGAGGACCAGCAGTTCGTCGAGTTCGTGCAGTCTCTCGACATTCCCGTGGAATCGCCTGAGCAGACGGTCAAGCTCGGCCACGACATCTGCGCGATGCTCACTCAGAACGGTGCCGGTGGCCCGAACCCCGTGCCCGCGGTACGCGGAACGGTGACAGCCCTCACCAGGACCGGCATGGAGAAGGGACAGGGCGTCAACCTGATGCGCGCGGCCGTCCACTCCTACTGCCCTCAATACGGGGCGATCATCGGACGATAGCGCCGCTGTCCGGCGCCGGATCGCCCCATCGGTCGCGGATCCTGCCCCACGGGTCGGCGTATCGGCCGGGATAGTTGTAGTACGGCGCGCGCTTCCGCATTCGCCGCGCCATCAGCGGCGCCGCGATGCGCAGCGCCCGCGACTTCCAACCGCTCGCCCTCGCCCGCATCTCCTCGATCGAATCCGACCAGGAGTACCGCTGATACTTCAGCACCTGCTGGGACCGTGAGGTGTCCATCCAGTCCAGCGGATACCAGTCGACATCCGATTCGGGATCGCCCGGGAGACCGGGCACGACAAGCGCGCCCGTTCCGATCGCCACATTGCTTTCCGCCGAGTCGGACACGACCCGTTTGTTCGATTCGTCGCCGCCGATGACGAAGATCTCCCGTACCGCGTCGGTGGTGACCGCAGCGGCGAACGCGGTCGCGGCATCGCGGGCGTCGACGTAGTGACACCGGTTGTCCACCGGCATCACCGCGCCGAAGTAGAGCCAATCCAGATCGCCGTAGTCGACCAGCGGCTCGAGGGTGTTCACTCCGGACAGCCGAAGTATGGACCACTCCAAATCCGATGAACGAACGACGTTTTCGGACTCGAGCTTGTGACAGCCGTACAGGTCGGACGCTGCCGTCGGGGTATCAGCGGTCAGTAAATCGTTGCACCGGTGCGGGTTTCGGCTGCCGTAGACCGCCATGCTGGACGCGTGCACGAACCGCGGCGGCGACGGCATCGTCTGCGCCGCGCGCACCAGCGCCGCGGTCGCGTCGACGTTGACGGCACGGGCCAGCGTGCGATTGGCGTAACACATCGGCGGAATGCAGGCGGCCAGGTGCACGATCGCGGACGGCCTGACGTCGGCCACCACCGCGGCGACCTGATCGGGTTTGGTCAGGTCGAGGGGATGCACCTCAACTGCGGCAGGCAACTCCGGCTTGACCGCGTGGTGGGCGGTGGCGACCACCTTGAACCCATCGGCGACGAGTTGCCGCACTGTGGGCCGACCGACCAACCCGTAGGCGCCCGTGACCAGAACACGATCCCCAGCGGCCATCATGCCCTCCTCCGAGAGCGGGAATGTGATCGGAAATCTAGCCGACGATCACCACATCAAAGGCCAGTTGGACAAATCCGCGCAGGCGGAAGGCCGCGTGGGGGCGAGGGCAGCTCCCACGTTGTCTACTGGGGTGGATAGGCCGGAGGCGGGTAGACGCCTCGTAATATCCAGGGGAACCAGCTCATGCCGTACTCGAGCTCGTCGCTGGCGTCATAGTCAGGTTTGGGATCGTTGGGACTGACGACCGGCACCGGGCCGGCCGGCTTCCCGTAGAGCGCAACCACGACAGTGCGATCGAGACTGTTCTCAGACCACACTCCCATCACGGTGTGCGAGCAGTCTCGCATGATCGCCAGACTGTCCGGGTTGTTGTGCAACCGGTTGATCAGCTCTATGCCGCTGATCGCCAGAGCGGGATGGATCACAACGGTCTCGGCCACCGTGCCCGCGAACCCCGCGGCGTTCGCCCGGTCCTGCGGGGTCGAGCCGTCGGAGCCGATGTCGCCGTCGAGAGCGCGATTGTTGAGGACATCTTGGGTGTGCCACTGCGCGGCGAGCTGCAGTTGCGGGTTGATGTTGACGTCGTTGGTGCAGCCGGCCTGATGCTGGATGGTGTATACGCTCTGCACGAGACTGTCATTGAGCCGGCTGTTGTTGACAACGAGTGTGTTGTTGTCGTCGGCGTAGGCAGCGGGGTGTGCCAGCGCCGCCGCGAGAACCGTTGTCGCCGTTAGGGTTAATGCGGTGCCAAGCAACCGTCGGATCATCGCATGGTTCCTTTCCAGACCTACGGCCGAGGCGGACGGTAGCCCGCCGCGGAATTACGGAGGGCCCAGATCTGGGCTGGACATAGCTCGTTGACGGCCTGGGTGATGAGGTATGAGGCTTGAAACTCATCGGAGGTGGAGAAGTCGGACTTGACATCATCCATGATCTTCGAGTAGCTGCGACCCGCGCCGATCTTTTCGCAGACCATGTTTCCGTAGGCCAGCGCCGCGGCGGCGTTGGGGAAGTTGTACCCAGGTCGTACGGTGACGTTCACCACATACGCGGCATCATCGGCATGACCCTCAGGCGGTGTCGCGACCGCACCGAACGCCAAGACGGAAGCGGCGAGTATCCCGCGGATCAGGCCAGGCCGGACTGTGTAGTCAGCCATTTGTCCCCTTCTTTGTCGTCACGCACGGTGGAAGCGCTGTCCGGTGTTGCATCATCGTGACGTCAGATGGGTTCGAATCCGGAGATCAACCACCGACCGTCGGTCCGGTCCAGCGTGACCCGAACACTGGATGCCGTACTGCTCGGTGCATCCTTGCCAATTGTGACCGTCTGGTTGACGAACACGAGGACCACCGCGTTCGTACCGGTCGCCTTGATCGACGCGGCACCCGGAACGGTTGCGGCAGCAGAGATCTGCTTTTCCTTTGAGCCCGGAATGACGACCTCGTGAATCAGCGAACTGTACGCGTCCAGGAACGATCCGGTGAGCCTGCTGCGCGCGGCCTCCAAATCCTTTTCCACCGTGTCCGGACGATAGGACAGCAATGCGACAGTCCCGTCGGTTGCGGCCTGCAATGACTCAGCACCGGCTGACTGCGCGGCGCGGTTTGAGCGGACCTGCCACACGAGAACGCCGGCGACACCGGCTAACAGCACTACCAGCACGGGTACAACCACGTAGGCGATCCTCTGCCGCCAACGGGTGTGAACCGAAGTGTGCGGCTGCTGACCCGTGACCTCCCCTGCGAGGCCGGATTTTTCAGCGGCGTCGGGATCGGCTGCCTCCACTGCTGTTGGAATCAGGTCAACCTTTCCGTCGTCGGGGATGCTTGTGCTGGAAGCGCGGTACCTGCGCCGTAGGGTCGGCCACCTCATTGCACGAACTCCACCTTGGAAACTTTGAATTGGTCGGCAACTTTCTCCACGAACATGCGGAGCCGCCATGCGCGTGGCACTTGGTCGGGAACGCCGGCATTTGATGTCTTGACAGCCACGGCCACCAACACTTGGGCTGTGCCCCCTTCCTGCGACTCAAAGGCGGCATCGGCGATCGTTCCGACCGAGGTGGCCTTCGCCTGTTTGACCACGTCGACGAATGATCCTGAGCGCGCGGCGAAATCGTCGTAGAACTGGCCCGTTGCGCTATTCAGAATGCGCTGTACGTCTTCGTCGGCGTGCTGCCAGTCGATCGTGGTCAAGTGGAGCGCTCCGTCGCGGGCCGTCTGAAGATAATGGCTCCGCTGGACTTTCGCCTTATAGGAATGGAAAGCGTGAAACCCCAGCCACCCAGTCAGTAACGCCAGCGCGGCGACGGCGACCAGGCCGAAAAGCATTGCATGCCGCAGCACCGACCGGCCTTCGCCGGAGGGCTCGCACGCTTCTACTGTGCACTCGACATCCGATGTCAACGGGCGATCCTGACTACCTTCGAGGTTGTCGTTCTCGCCAGTGCCGTCCAATGATCGAGCGGAATCGGTTTCTGACTTCACTCCGTCCTCTTTCCCGAGAGTGCCGGCATCCGCGTGCCGCCCGTGCGTTGGTGGTGCGGTCAGCTCCCCGGGGGAAGCAGCATGCCTTGCCACGTCTTGTTTTCTCCTGCAGGGGTTTGCCCGAGGTCGGATTGCGTGTAGCGAGCCGAAGATGCCGAACGCCGGGTGCTTGGGACCACACCGACAGACCGCGACGAACGGGGTGACGACTTCACCGAGGACACCGCCATGGGTGTGCCGCGCCGAACAGTTTGTCGGCGACGCCTATCGCCACTGCGTTCGTGTGTCCGTTCGACGGTGACACGTCCGTCGCGCGGCTCCTCGGCACAGCCGAACGACTGGTGAGCACCGGCATCGACGTCCTCCACCTTGCCGACACCATCGGGGCGGCTGCTCCCCGAGACATCCGCCGCGCTATCACCGCCGTGCAATCTGAGTTTCCCTACACCCCAATCGGTTTGCACCTGCACAACACCTATGGCATGGCATCAGCCAATGTGTGGGAAGGACTGCAACTGGGTGTTCGCCGGTTCGATGCCGCGCTCGGCGGACTCGGAGGCTGTCCATTCGCACCCGGCGCCGCGGGCAACATAGGCGCAGACGACCTCGTTCATTTTCTGCACCGCGAAGGTATGACAACAGGGGTCGACCCAGACGCCCTCGTGGCGGCACGCCGCACTTTGCAACGACTCGTCGGCCGCCCACTGGATTCTTCGCTGGCCCGCGCTGACAAACCTCCCGCCCCGCTACGCCAGGGCTGAGGACCTCGTCCAGTTGCGGTTCTCCGCGCACGAGTGGCCCGCAACCCCGCTGCGGCAAAACAGCATTCACTACAGGCCCAAGTCGAAGTCCGCTTGTTCCAGCCGGGCTTTGATCGCGGTCACAAAGCGCGCGGCATCTGCTCCGTCCACGATTCGGTGGTCGTAACTGATCGACAGGAGTTGTATCGACCTCACGGCTATGGCGTGGCCACCGTACTGCTGCGGCACGGGGACCAACCGTTCGGTCACAACCCCGGTACCCAGAATGCCGGGTTGCGTCCAGCAGAGTGGTGTACGAGTCGGACCTGATCAGCGGTACCGGCGTGTCGTAGCCGACTGATTGAGGGTCATCGCGTGATTCTTCG
>JAWQNE010000043.1:0-19157 GCA_033741175.1 Mycolicibacterium sp. 120270
TCACCCATTCACAGATGGTCGGCAGGACGTCTGCAAGACAACTGCCGGCGCCTCGGCCTGGGACCGCTTGAGCCATGTCGGTGAGGGGCGCACTTAGTGAGGAGTGGACAAGTGGTCCATGCGGACATCGATCCACGTCGGTGCTGCGGCTACCGTTTGTGCGTTGACGTCGCGCCAGACGTCTTCGCGATCAACGCCGCTGGGAAGGCGAAAACATTGGTGGGCGACATTCCGGTTGGTCTAGTAGTCGCGGCCCGTGCGGCATCGCACGAGTGCCCGTCGGCGGCGATCACCATACGCGATGCCGACCGCCAGCGATAGCGCCGCTAACGGCTCACATCAGAAGAAGGCCGATAGCTCCTCGACGACGTGATGGGATTGTTAGAGGTTGAGCTATGAGAACGGCTGTCGTCTATCGTCGGCTTGCAACAGCCGCGAAAGATGACTTCGCAAAGGACAACTACAACGCGCCTGATGAAGTGCAATTCGAGCTATGCGTTTTCTCTGATGGCCGTGTCGCGCAGCGCTGGATGGTGGGCGCTGGCTCTGGCGTTTGGTGGGATGACCTAGACCATCTGTATAAGGTGCACATCTACGCGCACCCTGATTACGGAACCAAGGTTGTCTGGTCCGACGGCGAGGTCGAGGAGCTATGAAAGCTGGTGCCATTACGACGCCTCACGTCCAACCTGGTGCCGGTCATGATCACCGCAGCCACACCGCCGGGTGTCCGCTCCAAACCTCTCTGCTTAACAGAGCCCTCTTCTACTAGAATGGTTGTGTGCATGCGGTGACGCACGACCCTGGGTCAGGGGGCCAGACCTTCGGCGTTGGTGTTCGGCGGAGCGACAGACTCTGTCGGCGAGCTGCGTTTTCCGCAGCGAGAAAGTGAGGTGTTGCCAATGGCGGCGACGGCGAAGATCGGGGAATCGTACTTCAGCCGACGGGAGACCGTATGCACTGAACAGTTGAGCGCGGCCGAGCACCTCGCTTCGGAAATTTTCACGCCGCACCGTCTCCGCTTCTCCGGGCGCGGCCAGCGGTTGAATGCCCGGCTCAGCGCCGCCCGCATCGGTGCTGTGACCATCGGTTATCTTCGGTACGGTGCAGATGTCGAACTCGTCAATTCGACTGCGCTCGATGATTACCACATCAACGTTCCCCTCACGAGCCACGCCGATTCGTGGTGCGGCTCAGCCACTGCTCAAGCGACGCCCACCCAGGCGGCGGTTTTCCTCCCAGGCCGTCCTGCTGGCATCAAGTGGGCCGCCGACTGTGGCCAGCTATGCGTGAAGTTCAGCCGCGCGGATCTGGAACTCGAACTCGAAGGCTTGCTTGGAAGACCTGCGATTAGACCGTTGAATATCACGCATAGCATGAACCTGACGGCGGACAGCAGCCGGGCCTGGCTTGCGCTGCTATCGATATTGTACCGAGAGGTCTCTCGCCCTGAGAGCATCGTGCAACATCCGATGACCGGGCGACATTTCGAACACTTGCTTATGCATGGGTTTCTACTCGCCCAACCCCATTACCAGGCCATGGCGCTCGCCGCCGCCGACCAACAAGCGGCGCCGCCGCCCAAAGTGCTGAGGACAGCACTCGATCTGATTGAGGAGCATCCCGAACGGAGTTGGACGACAACCGATCTTGCGCGCGAGGTTGGTATCGGTGTCCGCGCTCTTCAAGAGAGCTTCAGGCGGCACGTCGGGGTTCCCCCGCTCACGTATCTGCGCGAAGTCCGGCTAATCCGTGCGCACGCAGAACTGGCGGCGTCGTCCGAGGGTGCCGTCACTGTTGCTCGCGTAGCGATGAAGTGGGGCTTTGGTCATTTGGGTCGCTTCAGCGCGGACTATCGGCGCAAGTTCGGCGTCACTCCCCAACATACTTTGCGCGCGAGCTGAATTCGCCTTGGCGCAGCGCCATCGAACGGCGTCAGCGGCTAGGCCAGGAATCCGTCGACGGTCTTGATGATCTGGTAGGCGACTCGCAGCGTGGGCACATCCATGCCCAGTTCTTCAGCGGCGGCGACGTAAGGGCCCAGCATGAAGTCGACCTCTGTCTTACGTCGTCGCAGAACATCCTCGTACATCGAGGGGTGGCCCGTGCTTCCCTTCTCGCGCATTACTTTGCCCTGTCCGATGACAAACTTGATCGCCTCGTCCGTCGGAAGGGCGTCGAGTTCCTTGAGACGGGATAGAGGCGCAAAGAAGTTCATCGGCTCGTAACCCTTCGCGCGGTAGACCGCGAGAAGGTCCTTCGCCAGCGCGACGAAGTACATCGCTCCCTCAGGCACCTCCATGCCCTCGAAGACCGAGGCGCCAGGGATTGCGCCCAGCGCGGTGACCGACCACGCGGCCGCCAGCGCGATCTGCGCGAGCTTTTCCCACTCGACCTGCTCTATGTTGCCCACCGCCATTGCAGGAAGGCCGGCGTTAGTGAAGGCAGTCGTCAGGTCGTCGACGCGCGCACTGCATGAGCCGTCAAGTTCCCCAAAGTAAGCGGTCACCTCAGCTGTTAGGTGATTGCGTACGAGGCCCGGTTCGAGCAAGGTACCGCCCTCGATCGTGGAGGCTCCGATCACCCGGTCCGGCCCAAGCCACCCGGCGAGAGTCGCATCTTTCTCGACGGTGTTCTGCACCGACAACGCGCTGCTCACGACATCGCGCAGCCTGTCAGCCTCTGCCAGCGCCTGCGCCGTATCTTTGCCTTTCACCGCCAACACTAGGTAATCGAAGTGTCCACTGGCCTTGGCGGTCTGGTTGACCGCTGTCAAGTTGTCGGTGATCACCAGGTCGCCCCGGCGGCCGATGATTCGGAGGCCGTCGCGGGTGATCGCCTCGGTGTGCGCCGGCCTACCGACCAGGGTGACATCCACGCCAGTGTTCGCCAAATAGCCGCCCAGGACCGAACCGAGCCCGCCCGCGCCGAGGATCAAGACGCGCATCAAATGGCCTCCGCGGCCGTCAGTTTCTCCTGCAGAACTTCGCGCTCCGGAGCAGACAGCCGGGCGTTGACGGGCGGCCGTACCGGGCCGGCACGAAGCCCCAACAGCTCGAACCACGCCTTCAGATAAGGCATCGCCGCGACGTAGGAACCCGTTGCCGCGATGCGGCCGATGAGCACCTCTTCGTACACCTGGCGGATTGCGTCCAGCTTCGCCGACACAGGCAGTGCCCCCGCCAGTTCACCAGCGAAGGCAAGGTCGGTGTAGTGGTGCAGTTCCTGCCGCCGTTTCCCGTACAGGATCAGGGAGAGCTCCCCATAAAGCACCCGACCCCCGAAGAGCGCAGCATCATGCGCCCAATAGCGCTCATTCGGCTCGCTGATGACAAGGCGGTCCCCGAAGCGGCGGCGTAATGCGATGCTGTCGGTCCAACTCAAAGTGCCATTCTTGATCCCGATGACGTTGGAGTGCTCGGCGATGCGAGCGACGGCGTCGTGGGTGTACACGAAACTGGATACCGGCGTCCGGTAGAGCACTAGCGCCAGCCCGGTGGCAGGGGCCACGAAGTCGAAGTAGTCTACGACGTCGTCGTCGGTCTTGAGCTGAACCGATGGGTTCATTATCTCGGCGCCGGTGAAGCCCAGAGACGCCACGAAGCGTAATCTTTCGACCGCCTGGTACGCCGACGAGTCCAGAATGATCGTAAACAAGGGAAGGCGGCCGGCGGTGGCGTCAGCGACTACCTCGTGGTAGCGCTGCCATTCGGCCAGTGTCATGTTCCATCCCTCAGCGAAAAAGCCGCCGACGACGAGGCCAGTGCAACCCATCTCCACAAACGCGTCGATGTTCTGCCGCAGACCGTCCTCGTCCAGCTCGAAATCGTCGGTGAGGGGCGTGACAGGACACATATAGAAGCCTCGAAGGTTCTCGGTGGCCCACGCCCTAGCATCGGATCCGAGCGGTGTCGTGATGGTCATCTTGTATGCGGTTCCTTCGGCGGTAGTTCGGCAGTTTGAGGGTTTGAGGCGGACCGACTCGCCTACTCCTCCGCTTAATGTTCGAAACTGACGGAGGGCGTTGGCTCTCTGCCGAACATTGCCGGGGAGAACCGTGGACGTCTATCCCGTAAGCGCTGCGGAGACTCCGATTCGCGCCCAATCTGTAGCACTTCGACCTTCTTGGAGACGCACCGATTCGTTGCAAATCAGCGAGTCGACAGTGGTTCTGCGCGTCGAAACATGCCTGCCAATTTCGGGCCCCCTTCCGCTGAGTGAAATTCATCGGTTCGCCAGTCTCGAAGTCGTCGGTACCGTAGGCGCCGTGACAGCGTTGATCGACAGCAATCCCGACGCCGCCCTGGCGAGTCAGCAGGCGATCAGCGCGGAGATCGCGATCAAGTCGGTTCGCCGGCGTGATTGGGCTCAGCACGTCACATCGATTTCAGTTTTGGTTCGTGTGACACCAAATTCTCAGTGGCACTCCTTGCGCATCGATCGAAGAGCCGTGGCGAGCTTGATCCTCGCTGCGCCGTCGGCCGCTGCTGGTGGGATCCCGTCCATTTTCGATCAGTGGGACGAGGCTGCGGCCGGCCCGCCGACAAACTGCCACACTGATGAAATTGCTTACGAGTGACTCGATGCACGAAAAGCGCCCTTGCCGTGACAAATTCGACGCTTCGGTACCCACTCCACGCAAGGTGAAGACGGTCAAAAAGGGATCGGCGTCCGGTCTCCTGCCCCGTTTGACACTAGGCATCGTTGCAGTACTTGGCGTGCAAGCACTACTGATACCGCCAGCCGCGCACGGCGACAACAAGCGACTCAATGACGGCGTGGTAGCCAATGTCTACACCATTCAACGCCAGGCGGGCTGCCCGAACGACATCATCATTAGCCCGACCCTCCAGCTCGCTGCCCAGTGGCACGCGCGCGATGCGCTGGCCAACCGCAACGTCGACGGCGACATTGGATCGGATGGTTCCACGCCCCAGGTGCGGGCGGAAGCCGCGGGATTTAGCGGCGTGGTGTCTGAAACCGTTGCGATAAATCCAGCACTCGCGTTGAGCGGCATCGAGCTGATCAACCAGTGGTATTATGACCCGGCCGATTTTGCGGTCATGTCTGACTGTGCAAACACCCGGATCGGGGTGTGGTCAGAGAATTCCATCGACCGCACAGTTGTAGTTGCGGTATACGGCAAGCCTCAATGAGTCAAGAAGTAAGTCAGCGCCCAGACAATGCGGACTGCTCAACGCTTCCTGACAAGCCCCGCAAAGTGGTTCCCAGTGCATGACGCCGCGAGGCCGCGAAACGCACCTTCACTCCGATGGCGGCATCTATGTCCCTAAGCAGGGTCATTTCATACGAGGCTCCGCCGTCGGCAATTGCGACGGGCGATAACGCACTCAGCAGAACCAGAGCTGATCCAGCCCAACTCAAGCCGCGCCGACGAATGCTGACGGGTGCATCCCCCTGCAATGACAATTACACGTTTCTGTGGTTATCGAACGATGAATCCCATTGGCACCGCATTGTTCCACCGGGTGTCATCTTTTTCAGCAAGCCAACAATTCTGTGGACTCAACGAAGAAATACACGAAGGAGCCCGTTCAATGACGCTATCCCGTGACGAGATAGATGAATTCTCGGAGAGTATGGCACGAGCAGCAGGCCGCGACAGCCAGCACGTGGGGGAGGAGCACCTTGTCGTTAGCTCCGACGACGCGCACTGGATCCAGACTGGCAGCCCATCTCAGATTGGGCTGCTACTACGAATACCTGCTCGCTCGGTAGAGTTTTTTCTGCAGAAGATTCCCGGGGGCGAGGGCAGTGACCTCCATCGACACGTGCATGAGTCGGTTCACTTCGTGCGATATGGCTCGGGTTGGTCGGAGATTGGCGATCAACGCGTCCGGTGGAGCGCGGGCGACTTCGTGTATACGCCGCCGTGGATCTGGCATCGCCACTATGCCGACGAGGGGCATGACGTGGAGATGATCGTCATCGAGAATTCCCGCCTGCTGGCTGCTCTGGACGCCACCCAGAGGGAAAGCATGGGCAACACTAGCTTTGCAGACGCCTTCGGCGAGAAGTAGCGATTCGTCCTCAGCGGATCGGAGCTGCGCACATCCGCTCGCGCGCCGACCTCGCCGGGCGAAGGAACAAACCCCGAAAACCTCGGCTACGCACATCTTTGGACGGCTTCGCCAATCATTGTGAAGGACGTCATGGCGTTCGTTTCGCGTTTCCGGAGGCGGATTTCGAAGGCCGGCAATGGTGGCATGGCCGAGGGCCGCTTCGAGCATGGCCAGGTGATCGCGCTTCAATTTCGCGGTTCGCTGGCAAGGCACGGTGGGAGCGGATGATTTCGTCCGGTGGCAGCCGGTCAGTGTCAGGCACAACTAGGCGGTTTAGGGCGGCCGAATCCTGTTGTGCCGCAATAGTTAAGTCAGCATGGTGACGTCTCCCCCACGGTTAATGTGGATAGGAGGTTTGCCTAATATTACCAAACATTGAAATTCATCTGTCTCAACTATATTGCCTCCATACGGTTAGAGGTTGGCCTAGCCTCAGACTGTGCGCCAAACGGCAGATGCTGATGCCTTCTCACCCTGGTCGATGCGTGAGACTGAGCTGCTCGAGGTCGCGTTGCAGCTCCTGGAAGCGCGGGAATATGACGGGCTGACGGTCGACGCGTGCCACCCTCCGTGCCAGCAAGGCCACTATCTACCCGCGCTGGACCACCTCGACGGTGTTCGCCCCAATAACCGTAAGCGTCCGCCAGGTCGCGGACGTAATCGACACCGGAACGCTGTGGGGTTATCTTCTGGCTTGGCGCACGGGAATGCGTGCGCACCCACGTCGAAACTCTGCCACGGGTATCTGCTACCGAGGTATGTAGTCTTGCGCTCAATCATCGTCGGCTGGCCAACAACCGACCGCACCGTTCAGATTCTCGACGACATAGTCGTCCCACCCTGAATCCGTGGAACGGGTTGAGACCCAGTCGCTGGGCTACCTTCTGCACCGCTTAACTTCGGCGCTGCGTAACGAGGTGACCGCCACGGTGCTCTCGCCGTTGGGTGTCTCCTTCCCTCAGTACCTATGCATGCGCTTGTTGTCGCAATCGCCCGGCATGTCCAATGCGCAATTGGCGCGCACTATCAACGTTTCCCCACAGGCGATGAACAGGGTGGTGCGGGAATTGCAGAAGCGCAGTTTAGTGGTACAGGCCACCATGGCGCCGTCTGGGCGATCACTTCCCATGGAGCTTTCGATTGAGGGCGCCGAGTTGCTCAACCGCACCAACTCCGGTGTGCGTGCGGCCGAACGTCGTGTTCTCGCCGAGTTCGCCGAGCAGGACCGGCATGAACTGCTGAAGCTACTCGCCATGCTCGGCCAGCGATAACCACCCTGAAATATTTACCGGCCTATCCGCGAGTGGTTACCTTGTAGCGGTGCCGCGGCCGGGCCGACGTTCTCGCGCCCAGCGCACCGGCGGAGGATCGCTTACGGAGGTAGGTTCCCTTGCCTGCCGCCGTCGCCGACCTTCTGCCGTATTCGGAATCGGAACCAGTGTGCTGACCAAACTTATGCAAACCCTATCGGAGGTACCGACAAACCTTGTGCGCCGACCGAGGGCCTCGTGATGTGCGCCGCCACCATTCGTTAGAAGCACCGTGGGTGACGCCGCCAACCGCAGAGCCCCGTCTGCCAAGCAGTGAAGTGATCTCGTCGAAGACGGAGTGGCGCTACGCCCGAGACCGTGCTCAGCAAGGCCGTGGCAGGCGGTGCCCCGGGCCCTGTCGAGCAGAAGCCACGTACCGGTGCATCGAGCAAGCTTGGTGATGTTCACCCCCCGGATAGGACCAACGCCCTGACATTGACCTACTGATCACCGAATGCCGCGGCAACGGCGCTGTTGAAATACCAGGGCGAGTATGGAGTTTGGCGTTTCCCCTCCGCTACCACGGGGCGGTTGAAGGCACGCTCGTCGTCAGCGCCGTAAGCCCACCCTCGAGCGCGCACATCCAACTGCTGACTGTGCCCGCGAATCAGACCGGCGCTGCCCTGGCATGCATTGCCCTCCATCGGCAAGACAAGCGGTATACCGAGGAACTGCAAAGAGCGACACAACTCGTCGACCACTGAGGGCCTGGCCTTGGTGCCCTGTGGGTCGTCGGGCGGGCGAAGCTGGGCGGCAATGTCACAGCGAGCGGCCGATGCCGCGCGCCGCGACCTGCAGGGCACCGAGCAGTCTCTGGCGATCGCGTCGCAGGCTTGGCACGACCACCCCGATCGCTGCGGCCACGGTGTCGTCGGACGATCGCACCACGGGGACGGCCAGCGAACACGCGCCGAGCGACATTTCCTCGCTTGTGGTCGCCACTCCGTCTCGACGAACTCGATCGATCTGGGCGGCAAGCACCGGCCGGGCGACGATCGTGTACGGCGTGACGCGGATCAGGTTGGCAAACACATGTTCCTGAATCTCTTCCGGTGCGTAGGCAAGCAGAACCTTGCCGACTCCGGTGCAGTGCATGGGTAGCTTGCTTCCGACGCTGCTGACGATGGGGACCGAGGTGCTGCCCATCATCCGCTCGAGATAGAGCACCTCGGTGCCCTCGCGGATCGCAAGGTGCACCGTGGCCGTCGCCGCCGCGTAGATGTCATGCAGATATGGCTCGGCAACCTGGCGCAATCTGCCTTCGACGGGAGCGAGCAGTCCCGCATCCCACAGCAATCTGCCCACCTCGAAACGACCGTCTTTTCGCCGCTGCAGCGCGTGTCCGGCAACCAGTTCGCCTGCCAGTCGATGCGTGGTCGGAACCGGCAGACCGGCGCGATGGGCAAGCTCGGACAGCGCCAGGCTGCGGTGCCGCTCGTCGAACGCGCCGACGATTGCCAGCAAACGACTTGTGACCGTCGCCCCGGGGGTCGACGTGTTACCTGCCATCCTTTGCATCCTTCCGCTGAGCGAAATTCTAGTCTTCACTGCACTTCCCAGGAGCCGATACCGTGCACCGCATGACAGCAACGCCCGCCATCAACTCGGACAGCGCTTCGGCAAGTCAGGCTGAGGTCAGCTGCGAGATCGGCGCGATCGAGTGCGCCTACCTGCGTTCGGGTGTGGAAGAGACGCAACCGCGGCTCGACTACGCGCCGTATCGGAGCAGCCTGTTGCGCCACCCGACCAAGGATCTGCACCACGCCGATCCGGAAGGCGTCGAGTTGTGGACACCATGCTTCGGCGAGCGCGACGTCCATCCACTCGAGTCCGACCTGACAATCCAGCACACGGGCGCCCCGATCGGAGAACGCATGGTCGTGACCGGGCGGATCGTCGACGGTGACGGTCGGGCGGTACGTCGGCAGCTAGTGGAGATCTGGCAGGCCAACGCGGGCGGTCGCTACATCCACAAGCGCGACCAGCATCCGTCGCCGATCGACCCGAACTTCACCGGCGTCGGGCGCTGCCTCACCGACGACGACGGCTACTACCGGTTCACCACCATCAAACCCGGGCCCTACCCGTGGAAGAACCACCGCAACGCGTGGCGGCCCGCGCACATCCACTTCTCTTTGTTCGGAACCGAATTCACGCAACGCATGATCACTCAGATGTACTTCCCCGGCGATCCGCTGTTCGCGCTCGACCCGATCTACCAATCGATCACCGACCAGAAGGCGCGCGACCGGCTGGTCGCCAGCTACGACCATGACGTGACCACCCACGAATGGGCGACCGGGTACCGCTGGGACATCGTGCTGTCCGGTGCCAACCGGACCCCTGTCGACGAAGGAGCCGACCACTGATGTCCACGCTGCTGACCGCCACGCCCGGCCAGACCGTCGGGCCGTTCTTCGGGTACGCGCTGCCGTTCGACCGCGACAGTGATCTCGTGCCGCCCGGCTCACCCGGTGCGATCCAGTTCCACGGCGTCGTCACGGACGGGGCGGGCAACCCGGTTCCCGACGCGCTGCTCGAGATCTGGCAGGCCGACGCCGACGGCGTGATATCTACGGCCACCGGCTCGCTGCGTCGCGACGGCTGGACGTTCACCGGATGGGGCCGTGCCGCCACCGACGACGCGGGTCACTACAGCTTCTCCACGGTGTCGCCAGGTCCCACGCGTTCTGGTGCCGCACCGTTCTTCCTCATCACCGTCTTCGCCCGCGGGCTGCTCAACCGACTGTTCACCCGGGCCTACGTCCCGTGTGAGCAACTCGCCGACGATCCGCTGCTGAATTCGCTTGCCCGGGAGCGCCGTCAGACGCTGATCGCGACGCGCGAGGCGGCCGGCCTGCGGTTCGACATCAGGCTTCAAGCCGGGGACGACGAGACAGTTTTCCTCACCTATCCGGGACATCGGCCATGACGGACCTGTTCTGGCCGGGGGATCACCGTGCCGATGATCTGATGAGCGATCGTGCCTTCCTCGCCGCGATGGTCGCCGTCGAGCAGGCCTGGCTGGCCGCGCTCGTCGGTGCCGGGATTGCGCCTGAGGAGGCGTTGGCCGATCTCGCAGGGTACTTGGCCGACGGTGACCTCGAGGCGATCGCCCGCGGCGCCGATGCCGATGGCAATCCGGTCAGCGGATTGGTTGCCCTGCTGCGCATCCGTACCGCACAGCCAACCGCGCAGTGGCTCCATCGCGGCTTGACGAGTCAGGATGTCGTCGACACCGCACTGATGGTGTGTGTCCGAGACGCCGTCGACCGCCTCCGCAAGGAACTCGCCCACCAGGTGCGGGCGCTGTCGCGGCTGGCTGAAACGCATTCAGGCACACCGATGCTCGCGAGGACGCTCACACAGGCCGCGTTGCCGAGCACCGTTGGCGTGAAAGTGACACGGTGGTTGTCGGCGGTGCTGGACGCCGCTGAACCGCTGACCGAATTACGCGTGCCGGTCCAAGCCGGGGGTGCGGCGGGCACCCTGGCCGCAGCCGTCGAGCTGAGCGGCTCGGTGGAAGGTGCGATCAGCTTGAGTGACTCGCTGGCCGTCGCCCTCGGTCTAGCTCCCGCGCCACCGTGGCACACCACGCGATCCGCCATCACAAGAATCGGCGATGCCCTGGTTTCCTGTTGCGACGCATGGGGGTACATCGCCGCCGATGTCGCCACAGGCAGCCGGCCCGAGATCGGCGAGTTCGCCGAGGCAGGCGGCGGCAGTTCGTCGACCATGCCGCACAAGAGCAATCCGGTGCGCTCAGTGCTGCTGCGCCGCACCGCGATCACCGCAGCGCCGCTCGCCGCCACACTGCACACCGCATCGGCGATGTCGGTCGACGAACGCTCCGACGGTGCATGGCATGCCGAATGGGCCACCCTGCGGACGCTGGCTCGACACACCGTCGTCGCCGCGGCGCACGCGACGGAGCTACTGGCCGGGTTACAAATCGATGTGGAGCGCGCCCGCGCAAACCTCGGCGCCGCCGACCGCGTGCTATCCGAGCAGAAGACAATGACGGACCTGACCGGACACGCTGCGAGTGCTGAATACCTCGGAGCCGTCGAGCAACTCGTCGACGCCGCGTTGCACCGGGCCGGTCACTACCTGAAGGACGCCCCGTGAGCATTCCGCGAATCGTCGGCACCGAGTTCGGGGGAGCGGACACCGCCCCGCTGCTTCTTCTCGGGCCGTCACTGGGCACCAGTGCCGCCACATTGTGGAGCGCGGCCGCCGCCCATCTGAGCCAGAACTGGCGTGTGGTCGGTTGGGATCTGCCAGGCCACGGCCGCGGCGACACCGCGGACGCGTTCACCATCGCCGAATTGGCAGAGGCAGTGTTGGCACTGGCCGACGGGTTCACCACCGAGACATTCCATTACGCAGGCGATTCGGTAGGCGGCTGCGTCGGGCTGCAACTGTTGCTCGACGCTCCGCACCGGATCGCGTCGGCCACCGTGCTGTGTACCGGCGCGGCGATCGGGACGCCGGACGCATGGCGCGAGCGCGCCGCCACCGTGCGGTCGGGCGGAACCGAAACCATGGTGGCCGCCGCCGCGCAGCGCTGGTTCCCCGAAGGCTTCGCCGATCGTGAGCCGCTCGTCAGCTCAGCACTTCTGGAAGCCCTGCGGGCCACCGACGCGGACTCGTATGCCCAGGTATGTGAGGCGCTGGCCGTATTCGACGTCGTCGACCGGCTGCACGAGATCACCACACCGGTGCTCGCGGTCGCAGGGAGCCAGGACATCGCCACGCCGCCGGATCATCTGCAGCGCATAGCCACCGGCGTCAAGGACGGACGGCTGGTCGTGCTCGAGGGCGTGGGGCACCTGGCTCCTGCCGAGGTCCCCGCTCGGGTCGCGGCGCTGATTGCCGAGCACGCATCGACGGGTTCGCCGAAGACCATCGACGCGGTGTATGCCGGCGGCCTGGCGGTTCGCCGTGAAGTCCTCGGTGACGCGCACGTCGACCGGGCCATCGCGGCGACGACCGATTTCACCGCTGACTTTCAGCGGTTCATCACTGAATATGCCTGGGGCGCAATCTGGACGCGCCCGGGACTGGACCGTCGGAGCCGGTCGCTGATCACGCTCACCGCCCTGGTGGCGCGTGGGCACCATGAAGAACTCAAGATGCACCTGCTGGCCGCCCGTCGCAACGGCCTGTCGAACGACGAGATCAAGGAACTCTTGATGCAGACCGCGATCTATTGCGGAGTCCCGGATGCCAACACGGCGTTCCGGATTGCCGCTGACGTGCTACCCGACTTCGATGACGACATGGGGGAGAGGCCATGAGCCGCACCGAGATCTGCGACACCGCACGGCAGGCCGTCGCCGGAATCGAGAATGGTGCAACAGTTCTCGTGGGCGGATTCGGGATGGCGGGCATGCCGACCGTGCTCATCGACGCGCTGATCGAGCAGGGCGCCACTGATCTCACCATCGTGAGCAACAACGCGGGCAATGGTGATACCGGCCTGGCCGCGTTGCTCGCGGCCGGTCGCGTTACCAAGGTCATCTGTTCGTTTCCGCGACAGACCGATTCGTACGTGTTCGACGATCTGTACCGCGCGGGCAAGATCGTGCTCGAGGTGGTGCCGCAGGGAAATCTGGCCGAACGGATCAGGGCGGCGGGTGCAGGCATCGGCGCATTCTTCTGTCCGACAGCTGTCGGCACCCCCCTCGCGGAAGGCAAGGAGACGCGAACGATCGATGGTCGGACCTACGTGCTGGAGTATCCGATCCGGGGCGATGTCGCGCTGATCGGCGCCCATATCGGTGACCGGGCGGGGAACCTCCTATACCGCAAGACCGCCCGCAACTTCGGGCCCGTGATGGCCACCGCGGCGGCACTCACCATCGCCGAAGTGTCTCGCGTGGTCGACGCGGGTGGCATCGATCCCGAAATCGTGGTCACGCCCGGAATCTTCGTTGACCGGATTCTCGATCTGTCGACCGCCCAACACATGACGGAGGTGGCGTCGTGACGCTGCATGTCCCCACTCGCAGCACTGTCGAACACCTCGACCGCGGTCCATTAGACCGTCGAGAACTGGCAGCCATCATCGCTCGCGACATTCCGCCCGGTTCATACGTCAATCTGGGAATCGGCCAACCGACGACCGTCGCGGACTACCTGTCTCCGGAAGCAGATGTGGTGCTACACACCGAGAACGGGATGCTCGGCATGGGTAGCGAAGCGGTGGGCGACGAGATCGACGGGGATCTGACGAATGCGGGCAAGGTGCCCGTCACCGAAACGCCCGGCGCCTCGTACTTTCACCATGCGGACTCGTTCGCGATGATGCGCGGAGGTCATCTCGACGTCTGCGTCCTCGGTGCATTCCAGGTCAGCCAGCGTGGCGATCTCGCCAACTGGCACACCGGCGCCCCCGACTCGATTCCCGCGGTGGGCGGAGCCATGGATCTCGCCATCGGCGCGAAAAGCGTGTTCGTCATGATGAACCTGTTCGCCAAAGACGGCACGGCCAAGCTGGTGCCGGAATGCACGTATCCGCTCACCGGCGTCAGATGCGTCAGCCGCGTCTACACCGATCATGCGATCTTTGCGATCGACTCTGCGCATGACCGCGGGGTGCGCGTGCTGGAGACGTTCGGGCTGTCACTTCGTCAGCTCAGCGACAGAATGTCGGTGCCGCTGCACTAGCGAGACGGCAGGCGCACTCGCCAGCCCCGGATTGCGAGCCGTTCGTCGGTGCTCGCGACCGAGTAACAGATCGCGGTTGCGACGACCGTCGGCAGCACGTACGTGAGGATCACGACGAAGACGACGAAGGCGATGTTCGGCTCCGTCAACCAACTCTGCGGGAATCGGGCCAGGCTGACAGCCAACCACGAGGCGATGATTGCCAGGCCAAGCGTCGTCACGGTGGGGACCTTTATCGAACGCAGCGCCAGGCGCGTCGGCTCGGACGGATCGGCCAACGATTTGCGCAGATTCCTGGTGCGGATATAGACCAGCGCGAAGTTGGCGAGGATGACGATCGCAGCGCTGACGATGATCAAGCCGGTCGCCCAGAGGTCGGGGCTGCGACCGAACAGGAAATGCAGATAGTCGATGGTGGTCTCGGACAGGATCAGCGTCGTTGTCATCATCGCTGCGAAGGTCAGCCAGCCACCCAGGTCGGCGAGAAAGCCGTAGGCGGCGGAGCGGCGGCGCATTGACCTATCGCGTTGCACCAAGCCGATCCGGCCGTCCAATCAATACTGACGCCGGAGGTTGGGTTGTGCGTTCATCGGACGCCCCAGCTGTAGATGGGACGAACGTCGCCACGGCCTATTCACTACTGAACGGCGGCCACGGACAGGGACAGTTCGCAGGCGGTCCGCAACACATCTTGCGGGACGCCTCAAATGGGCAATGCTCGTGTTGATGCCATCAACACCTGCCCTGTTTTCCCAGGTGACTTCGCGCGCTTTCATGTCGTTTCGCGTCCGCGAATTCGACATCCTCGCCGGTCAGGCCAATTTCTGGGGCGGGTTCGATTCCCGGCAGCTCCACCGGGAAGGGGTGCGCTGAGCAGCGCATTTCAGTTCGCGGATGACCGAACATCAACAGCCATATCAACATTGACGTCTTGGCCAACAATGACGCTGCAAAACTCCGTCGATCGATGCTATGACCATCAATCGACAACGCCTCGCTTCAGCCGCCGGCGCGAAGTTGGCGTCAAGCCAGAAAGAGAATCGGTTCGCTGTTCCGTCGCATCCCCCGGTAGGGGACGCTCCCGGTGGTGCTCGATCAAGCCTTCAACGTCCTTAAGCGTCATGCGCCAGGTACGACCGACGCGGTATCCCGACAATTCGCCACGGTTCAACCGACGGGATAGCCAGCGCACACCATCCGTCATCTCCGGCGGGAGAACCATCTTCGCGACTTCCGCGAGCGAATACGTCTTGACCTCTGGCACATCGTTGGGCATAACTCACACTCTGACTTGCATCTGCGTGCTCGAGTAGCGGTTCGGTCCGTATTGGCATTTGCGGCCTCCGCCCGACGGCACCTCAGCCCGCAGCACTTTCACACGAACGTTGGCCGATAGCGAATCGAGGACGTACGGGCTCGCCGCCGATCTAGATACCGGTAACCCGCCATATTCGATCCCGTCGTATTCAAGATGTCCTGCCTGGGCTCGAAGATGCTGACCAAGGGGTGTGGTGCTGATCGCGTGGCCGGGTTGGTAGCTCGATGGTCGGTGTCATTTCATTCGTTGGGTAGTTTGCTGGCCGCGTTCTTTCGCGAGGCCTAGCCAGTGGCATCTCCGTCGGGCTCACCGGATTCATCTGAGTCTTCGCCCGGCACCGTGAATTCCTGGCCAGGAATTGACGATACGGCGTACAGCTCGTCAATGTTGGCTTCGTCCAACTTTGTTCGGATCAGTGTGCCTAGCCGCTCGGCCTCTGTTCTGAACAGCCCGAGGAGTACGTCGCATACAGAAGCCAGTCGCTCGGCAACAACGACCTCCGGCCCAATCATGTGGACCAACATGTGGCCGACCCCGGCAACCTCGCGTGGTCCTGGAGGCGGAGTCAGCACGGCGACCACCACGGCACCTTCGTGGTCGGCGACACGGTGTGCAATATGCTGGTTCGCCATCCGCAGGGTGTCGTCGTGGGCGGCCAGCTGGTCGGGTGTCAGCAGCGTCGTCCAGGCATCCTTGATCTTCAGCCGACTTCCACCGGCCACGAGGTGGCCCCTGCCAGAGGTGAAGGCACGCCGATAGGCAATCGCGCCCGCGAACCATAGAGCCTTGGCGACGAGTGGCTGTTCAGACGTCGGGGTCGACGACGAATACGCGAGGTAACCCAGTGCGCACTGCCGAGCGAACTCAACATCGTTGGCCAGGGACTGGAGATCGGCTAATGCGCCAGGCATCGGTCCAGACAGTCCAATCTGGGGAAAGCCCTGAGGGGCAGGCGTTGACATGTTCCCATCCTTGACCAAACGGGCGACAAATGTGATCACGCATAGGATTTGACCAGCGAAGAGCGGTGCGTGTCTGACGGCGTCGGGGTGTCTGCGGGCTAACGGTTCATTCGGCGGGCCGACGACCACGAGAGGCACGTCTGGGCGACAACTCGATCGCGTTCACGGCCGCCATCGAGGGCACCGGCCGCACCGCGGACCAGCCCGTCGAGATCACTGTCGATGGTGCGCACAACAGCCGCGGCGGCTACGAGCACATGCCCGCGGCGTTCGTCATCAGCGACGCCCAGCTCGACGCCGCCGGGCCGCGCCGCCTGGCCGCCGCGTGCCTCGACACGGGCGACAAGCTCGACCAGCTCAACAACAACCACTGAGCACGACGGGCCCGGTTCGGCCTCGGTCCAGAACGGCGGTTCGTTCGGATCGATGGCCCACGGGTCACGCTCGTCGGGAAGCGCTCCCGCAGGTAGCGGCACGCTCGTCACGACATACAGGTTGAGGATGTCGGTGCGGTCCATGAAGATGATCTGACTGCGCTTCGTGGCGTCCAGCGCGTTGCCGAGCCAATTGCGTGCGGCCTTCGTGATCTCACCCCCGGCGACGATGAAAGCGTGGTCGACGAGCGCCCGCCGATTGGTTTCGGGGTCGAAAATCTCGTGCGCCAGCATCATCAGTGCCTGGTTGTAGATCTCGGCCATGTTCGCGTTGCCCGCCTTGGTGACACCGGACGCGTCGAGTTTGTCCTTCTTCGCCTGGATACCGAAATAGAGCAGATGCTGCGTCGGCAAGGTGTAGCGCATCCACACGTCCTTGCCGTACTCGAGCGCTTTGTCCTTGTGCCCCGCTGCAGTGATTCGGTGAAAACCCAACTGCCGGAATAGCGGAAGCAAGACCTCCTCGATCAACTCATCTTCGCTGCACGTGTCGAGGAACGCCTCGAGTAGTTGTCGGCGCTCCAATTCAGCCGCCTTCAGTGGGCGGTGCGGGTTGGCCTTGAGCCCGGCGAGCGGTGTCGGTCCCGATGTGGCGCAGGTAGCAGTGGCGGTCGTCGCCGTAGAACGCTTCGAACCCCTCACGGTTGAGCACCTCATTGAGCTGCCGCAGCGCGTTGAGACAGTCTGCGCCCTCGTTGTGCGTGGCCGCGGGGCTCATCAGGTGGTCGATGAGACGGCAGAAGACATCGGGCGGGTGAGCGGGGCCTTCGTGCGGCTCGGCCAGCATTTCGTCGATCACGTCGGCGATCCACCTGTGGCGCGTCGAACCGTCGTGGACGTAGTTGGTGTCCATGTCCTGAAAGAACTCGGTGATATAGCTGCTGGACAGGTACTCGAAGTACCTCGGCTCTTGCCCCGGCCCTGGATCTACCGGGCCGACGTTGCCGCAGACCAGGTCGGCGAGCGCTTCGGAGTTTCGACGACGAAATTTCATCACGACCATTGTCCTGTGCATCGCGGGACAAGAGCCATCAGGCGCGCGTGGCCAGGGCTACCGTTCGACCGTGCCGGGCGCGAACTCCATCACGGCCGTGCCACTGCTGCGCACCGAGAACCACCACGGGCCCTCTGGCGCCTTTTCGTGTTGGTTCTCGATGGCGGGCCACCTCGCGGTGAGCCGCGTCAACTGTGCCCACGCAGACTGCCCGCCGACCTTGCCGTGCAGGTGCACGACTTTGAGCTTGTGAGCGATCGCCAGCTCGGCCTCGACTGGTCGCGTCCGCAGGTGTCTGTCGTTGGTGATGACGATCCACCCGCGACGGCCGACGATCGGTATCCAGTCGGTGTCGAGGATTCCCAGCGGCAGGATGTCGTCGATAGGCGCACGCCCGAATCGAGCGGTGTCTTTGCGCACCGCAACGAGCCCCGCGCCGAGGCGAAGCAGGTTTTCATCGACAACGTAGGTGACGTTGTCGACTTCCAGCATCGCCGAGCCTTACGCCGCCACCAGCCGGGCCAGTTTGTACTTCTTGGTGTAGTCGATCGCGTCCTGGATCTGCTGCAGGCTTAACCCGTAGTCGGCGGCCAGGTCTTCGCGTTCCTCGCCGCTGTCGACCATTTGGGCGATCGTCACCGGCGACACGCGACGACCAACGAACGTTGGTTGCCCGCTGTATCGGCTTGGGTTGATGACGATTTCGGGAAACGCTTTGTCGGCGGGAAGCTCGACGATCACGGCTTCCCCGGCCTCATCGCGACCGGGTGTCGCGATGTTGGCAAGCCATCGGGCGTCGCCGAGCAGCGCCTGGCCCGTGCGGATCGTCACTTCGGCGTCTTTTAGGCCGATTTCCTCGCCGCTCATTGTCAGATCACGCTCGTGTGTCGACAGAAACGGCCGCAGGTGTGCCAGCGGGTACCGGACGTTGAATAGTGCGCGGAGCCGCTCTATCGCCGCGCGCTGTCGGACTATAGGCACTTTCCGGCGGTCGCGATATTCGGCGAGCATGCGAGTTTCGACGAACTCGCCCCACGTGACCCATGGCGTTTCTCGCGGTGCGACGCGCAGGATCGGCGGATGGTCCACGCCGCCGCGTTCGTAGCCGTTGATCCACCGCTTCGCGGTGCCCGCCGGTAGCCCAATCAGCTTGTCGACCTCGGCATACAAGTAGACCTCACGGTCGAGCATCGAGGTGACTGACATGGCCGCAAGCATGACACAACGCTATCGGCGGTTGCCGACAGTTCCGCTATCTGTCGAGGTTGTTGCTATTTCGTTGCCGGGCAAGGCCGTCACCGTATGCCGTTTCACTGCCGCTCCTGCTTCTGCAACGGCCAGCCAGCTCGTCAACGGTCCCGCCGCTCGCTGGGGTCGTTACGTT
>JAWQNE010000044.1:0-17891 GCA_033741175.1 Mycolicibacterium sp. 120270
CCTCGAGTGTCGACCCCAGGGTCTGACTGAACACAGGCGCCACAGAGCGCTTTGAGGCACCCCGCCCCAAAGCCACTAATTCAGCAGGCTCCTAGGCGCGCTGGCTGGACACCGAAATGACTTCTCCTGTCAGGTAACTGGAGTAGTCGCTGGCCAGGAACGCGATGGTGGCGGCCACTTCCCACGGCTCGGCGGCGCGGCCGAACGCCTCGCCCTCGGAGAGCCTGTCGAGAAGGTCAGTCGAACTGGTCTTCTCCAGGAACTTGTGCCGGGCGATGCTCGGCGACACCGCGTTGATCCGCACGTCGTACTCGACGGCCTCGATCGCGCTGCAGCGGGTCAGCGCCATCACGCCCGCCTTCGCTGCGGCGTAATGGGACTGCGAATGCTGTGCGCGCCAACCGAGCACGCTGGCGTTGTTCACGATCACCCCGCCGTGGTCGGCCTCGCGGAAGTAGCGGAGCGCGGCACGGGTTGCACGCATCACCGAGGTCAGCGTCACGTCGAGCACGCGGTCCCACTCTTCGTCGGTCATGTCGACCACCGGAGTCTGTCCGCCGAGGCCCGCGTTGTTGACGAGCACGTCGAGCCTGCCCATCCGGGCGGTCGTCGACGAGATCAGCGCGTCGACCTGTGCGGTGGACGTGACATCACAGACCACGCTTTCCACCCTGCCGAGCCCAAGCTCCGTCAATTGGTCCCGCGTCTCCCCCAGACGGCGCTCGTGATGGTCGGAGATGACGACGTCGGCGCCTTCGGCGAGTGCGCGGCGGGCCACCGCGGACCCGATTCCGGTGCCGGCAGCCGCCGTCACGACGACCACCTTGCCGGTCAGGAGTCCGTGCCCATCAATCTCTTTCGGCGCTTCGGAAAGACTCAACCCTTCACCTCACGCGGTAGGCCGAGCACCCGCTCGGCGATGATGTTGCGCTGGATCTCGTTGGATCCGCCGTAGATGGTGTCGGCCCTGGTGAACAAGTACAGGTGCTGCCACGCGTCGAACTTGCCGTCCTCGGCGACCAGCCCGGCCTTCCCGACGACATCCATCGCCAGTTCACCAAGATCGCGATGCCAGTTGGCCCACAAAAGCTTCGACACGTTGTCTTGCCCAGGCTGCTCGACGTCCATCGTCGCTAGTGCATACGAACGCATGGTCCGCAGACCGACCCACGATCGGGTGAGGCGCTCGCGGATCAAGGGATCGTCGACGGCGCCGGTCTGCTTGGCCGCCTCCACCAGGTTGGAGAGTTCACGCGCGTAGCGGATCTGCTGACCCAGCGTGGACACACCGCGCTCGAACGTCAGCGTCCCCATCGCGACGCGCCAGCCGTCGCCGGGTCGGCCGACGACAAGGTCGGCATCGGTGCGCGCGTCGTCGAAGAACACCTCGTTGAAGTCCGCGGTGCCGGTCAACTGCACGATCGGGCGCACCTCGACACCGGGCTGGTCGAGTGGCACGAGGAGATACGACAGTCCGGCGTGGCGCTTGGAGCCCTTCTCGGTGCGCGCCACCACGAAACACCACTGCGAGAGGTGTGCCATCGAGGTCCACACCTTCTGCCCGTTGATCACCCACTGGTCGCCTACGAGCTCCGCGGTGGTCGACACGTTCGCGAGGTCGCTACCGGCGCCGGGCTCGGAATAGCCCTGACACCACAGTTCCGTGACGTCGAGGATGTTCGGCAGGAAACGCTTCTGCTGTTCTTCGGTGCCGTACGCGATCAGCGTCGGTCCCAGCAGTTCCTCGCCGAAATGGTTCACCTTGTCCGGGGCGTCGGCCTTGGCGTACTCCTCGTAGAAGGCGACGCGGTGCGCCACCGAGAGCCCCCGTCCGCCGTGCTCCTCCGGCCACCCGAGACACGTGAGGCCCGCCGCGGCGAGATGGCGATTCCATGCCAGCCGCTCCTCGAACGCCTCGTCCTCGCGACCCGGCCCGCCGAGCCCTTTGAGCGCGGCATATTCCCCGACGAGGTTGTCGGCGAGCCAGTCGCGGACCTCGGCCCGGAACTCCTCGACCTCTATCACCCCTGTAGGCTAACCTACCAAGCACTTGCTTTGTTAGAGGAGCGCCAATGAGAGCCGATCCGAGGACCATTCCGCAGGTCCTGGACCGGATTGCCGACCGATTCGGTGACCACGACGCATTGGTCACGCCCGATCGGCGGTTCACCTATGCCGAGCTTCGCGCCGAGGTCCGCAAGGCCGCCGCGGCCATGATCGACCTGGGAATCGAGGCCGGCGACCGGGTCGCGATCTGGTCGCCGAACACGTGGCACTGGGTCATCGCGTGCCTGGCCACACACTGCGCGGGCGGTGTCGTGGTCCCGCTGAACACCCGCTACACCGCCAGCGAGGCCACCGACATCCTGGCCCGCACGAGTGCGCCGCTGCTGATCGCCGCGGGCGAGTTCCTCGGCGCCGACAAGACCGCGGACCTCGACCGCGCCGCGCTACCGGACCTGCGCGACATCGTGCGGGTCCCCATCGACAAGGACGACGGCACCTGGGACGAGTTCATCGCGCGCGGCACCGATCTGGCCGCCGTCGACGCGAGGTCGGCCGCCGTCAAACCCGACGACGTCTCCGACATCCTGTTCACGTCGGGGACGACCGGGCGCAGCAAAGGCGTGCTGTGCCTGCACCGCCAGTCGCTCGACGCGCCCGCCGCGTGGGCCGCCTGCGGACAGCTCACCAGCGCCGACCGCTACCTCTGCATCAACCCGTTCTTCCACAACTTCGGCTTCAAGGCGGGCATCCTGGCCTGCCTGCAGACCGGTGCGACGCTGATCCCGCAGCTGACCTTCGACCCCGAGCAGGCCATGCAGGCGGTGCAGGACCACCGCATCACGGTGCTGCCCGGCCCGCCGACCATCTATCAGGTGCTCCTCGACCATCCCAAACGCGGCGACTACGACCTGACCTCGCTGAGGTTCGCGGTCACCGGCGCTGCGACGATCCCGGTGGTGCTGATCGAGCGGATGCAGTCGGAGTTGGACATCGACATCGTGCTGACCGCGTACGGACTCACCGAGGCAAGCGGCTTCGGCACCATGTGCCGCGCCGACGACGACGCCGTCACCGTCGCGACCACGTGCGGGCGGCCGATCGCCGACTTCGAGCTGCGGATCGACAACCCGGGTAAGGACGGTGCGGGCGAGGTGCTGCTGCGCGGACCCAACGTCATGCTCGGCTATCTCGACGATCCCGAAGCCACCTCGGCGGCAATCGATTCCGACGGGTGGCTGCACACCGGCGACATCGGCCGCGTTGACCCGGCAGGCAACCTGACGATCACCGACCGGCTCAAGGACATGTACATCAGCGGCGGCTTCAACGTCTATCCGGCCGAGGTGGAGCAGGTGCTCGCCCGCCTCGACGGCGTTGCGGAGTCGGCCGTGATCGGCGTTCCTGACGAGCGACTCGGCGAGGTCGGCAAGGCCTTCGTCGTCGTGAAGCCGGGTGCGACGTTGGACGAGGAGACCGTGATCGCCTTCACGCGTCAGCATTTGGCGAAATTCAAGACCCCGCGATATGTGGAGTTCCTCGACGTGCTTCCGCGAAACCCCGGCGGCAAGGTCGTCAAACCACTGCTGCGAGAGAGGAACTGATGGACCTCGCGTTCGATGCTGAGACCGAGGAGTTCCGGACCGAGGTCCGCGACTTCCTGGCCGCGAACAAGGAGCACTTCCCGACCAAGTCCTACGACACCGCCGAGGGCTTCGAACAACATCGGCGCTGGGACAAGGTGCTTTACGATGCCGGCCTTTCGGTGATCGCATGGCCGGAGCGCTACGGTGGCCGCGACGCCACGCTGCTGCAGTGGGTGGTGTTCGAGGAGGAGTACTTCCGCGCCGGCGCGCCAGGCAGGGCCAGCGCCAACGGCACCTCGATGCTCGCGCCGACACTGTTCGCGCACGGCACCGAGGAACAACTCGACCGGGTGCTGCCGAAGATGGCCAGCGGCGAGGAGATCTGGGCGCAGGCATGGTCGGAGCCGGAGGCAGGCAGCGACCTGGCATCGCTGCGCTCGACCGCGACCAGGATCGACGGCGGCTGGAAGCTCAACGGCCAGAAGATCTGGAGCTCGCGAGCACCGTTCGGCGACAGGGCATTCGGGCTGTTCCGGTCCGATCCCGAGGCCGAGCGGCACAAGGGGCTGACGTACTTCATGTTCGACCTGCACGCCGACGGTGTGACGGTGCGCCCGATCGCCCAACTCGGCGGCGACACCGGCTTCGGCGAGATCTTCCTCGACGACGTCTTCGTGCCGGACCACGACGTCATCGGCGGCGTGCACGACGGGTGGCGCGCGGCGATGAGCACGTCGAGCAACGAACGCGGCATGTCGCTGCGCAGCCCGGCGCGGTTCCTCGCGCCCGCGGAACGTCTCGTCAAGCAGTGGAAGACCGACCCCGACCCCGTGTTCACCGACCGGGTCGCCGACGCCTGGATCAAGGCGCAGGCCTACCGGCTGCACACGTTCGGCACCGTCACCCGGCTGGCACGAGGCGGTGAGCTCGGCGCCGAATCGTCGATCACCAAGGTGTTCTGGTCCGAACTCGACGTGGCCCTGCACCAGACCGCGCTCGACATGCGCGGCGCCGACGGCGAACTCTTCAACTCCTGGACCGAGGGCCTGCTGTTCGCGCTCGGCGGCCCGATCTACGCGGGCACCAACGAGATTCAGCGCAACATCATCGCCGAGCGGCTGCTCGGCCTGCCCCGCGAACCCAAGGGGACCAAGTGAACTTCGAGATTGACGAACAGCAGCGGGACTTCGCCGCAAGCATCGACGCCGCGCTGGGCGCGGCGAGTGTGCCCTCGACCGTTCGCGCGTGGGCGGAGGGTGATACCGCGCCGGGTCGGAAGGTGTGGTCGACGCTGAGCGATCTCGGCGTCACCGCGCTGCTGGTGCCCGAGAAGTACGACGGAATCGGTGCGCATCCCGTTGATCTCGTTGTCGCCGCTGAACGTCTCGGGTACTGGGGGGTGCCCGGTCCGGTCACCGAATCCATTGCGGTGGCACCGGTTCTGCTCGCCGAGGACGACCGCAGCGGCGCGCTCGCATCCGGTGAACTGCTCGCCACGGTCGCCTTCCCGGCACGGGTCCCCCGCGCGGTCGACGCCGATTCGGCCGGGCTGATCCTGGTCGCCGACGACGGCGCGATGCGCGAGGGCAGCGCGGGTGAGCAGCACGAGTCCGTCGACCCGAGCCGGAAACTCTTCGATGTGACGGCGTCCGGCGACGCCCAGTCTGCCGACACGGCAACGGCGTTCGAGTACGGTGTGCTGTCCAACGCCGCCCAGTTGATCGGCCTGGGCCAGGCCATGCTGGACGGTTCGGTCGAATATGCCAAGCAGCGCACCCAGTTCGGCCGCACGATCGGTTCCTACCAGGCGATCAAGCACAAGCTCGCCGACGTCTACATCGCCGTCGAGTTGGCCAGGCCGCTGGTCTACGGCGCCGCGCTGTCGCTTGCCGACGGATCTGCCGACACCGCACGGGATGTCAGCGCCGCGTTGGTGGCCGCCGCCGACGCCGCACTGCTGTCGGCGCGGTCGTCGCTTCAGACCCACGGGGCCATCGGTTTCACGCAGGAGCACGACCTGTCGCTGCTTCTGCTGCGGGTTCAGGCGCTGCGATCGGCGTGGGGCGATCCGACGTGGCACCGCCACCGGGTATTGGAGGCGTTCTGATGAGCGACGAACGGGAACTGCTTCGCGAGACCGTCGCGGCGCTGGTCGACAAGCACGCCTCGCCCGAGGCCGTACGGCAGGCAATGGAATCCGAGCGCGGCTACGACGAGTCGCTGTGGAAACTGTTGTGCGAGCAGGTCGGAGCGGCCGCCCTCGTCGTGCCCGAGGAACTGGGCGGAGCGGGCGGCGAACTCGCCGACGCAGCGATCGTGATCGAGGAGTTGGGCAGGTCTCTCGTGCCGACACCGCTGCTCGGCACGACGCTCGCCGAACTCGCCCTGCTCGCCGCCGACGAGCGCGACGCCGATGCGATCGAGAAGCTCGCCGAGGGCGCGGCGATCGGGGCGGTCGTGTTCGACCCCGGCTACGTGGTCAACGGCGGGGTCGCCGATGTCGTCGTCGCGGCCGACGGCGAGAAGCTGACCCGGTGGTCCACGTTCACCGCGATGCCCGTCACAACCATGGATCCGACCCGCCGGTTGGCGCGGCTGGAGCCCGGCGACACGACGGATCTCGGCGCCGACCCGGGTCTCGCCGACAGCGCTGCGATCCTGCTGGCGGCCGAGCAGATCGGCGCGGCGGCGAAATGCCTCGACCTCACCGTCTCCTACGCCAAGGACCGCGTCCAGTTCGGCCGCCCGATCGGCAGCTTCCAGGCGCTCAAACACCGGATGGCCGACCTGTACGTCGCCGTGCAGTCGGCGCGCGCCGTCGTCGCCGACGCCGTTGCCGACCCGACGCCCACGTCGGCCGCGTTGGCCCGGTTCTCGGCCAGCGAGGCCTTCTCGAAGGTCGCCGCGGAGGCCGTGCAGATCCACGGCGGCATCGCGATCACCTGGGAACACGACGTCCAGCTGTATTTCAAGCGGGCACACGGCAGCGCACAGCTGCTCGGGCCGCCGCGCGAGCATCTGCGCCGGCTCGAATCCGAAGTGCTCTAGCCTCGATGAAGTGAGCATGAACGGTCCAGCGCTGCGCGCCGGCATCCCGCCGTTCTACGTGATGGACGTGTGGCTGGCCGCCGCGGAGCGCCAGCGCACGCACGGCGATCTGGTGAACCTGTCGGCGGGCCAGCCGAGTGCGGGCGCGCCTGCCGCGGTGCGGGCCAGGGCCGTCGAGGCTCTGGAGAGCAGCGTCCTCGGCTACACCGTCGCGCTGGGCATCCCGGAGTTGCGGGCCGCGATCGCCGAGGCCTATCAGTTCCGGCACGGGCTCGGGGTCGACCCGAGCGACGTGGTGGTCACCACCGGCTCGTCGGGCGGATTCCTGCTGGCGTTCCTGGCCTGCTTCGACGTGGGCGACCGGGTGGCGATCGCCAGCCCCGGCTACCCGTGCTACCGGAACATTCTCTCGGCGCTTGGCTGTGAGGTCGTCGAGATCCCGTGCGGACCCGACACCAGGTTTCAGCCGACGGCCCGGATGTTGAGCGAGCTGGATCCGCCGGTGCAGGGGGTCATCGTCGCAAGCCCGGCGAACCCGACCGGCACCGTGATCCCACCCGACGAGCTGGCGGCGATCGCGTCCTGGTGCGCGGACACCGGAGTGCGGCTGATCAGCGACGAGGTCTACCACGGCCTGGTGTACGAGGGCGCCCCAGAAACCAGCTGCGCATGGGAGACGTCCCGGGAAGCCGTTGTGGTGAACAGCTTTTCGAAGTACTTCGCGATGACGGGCTGGCGACTCGGCTGGTTGCTCGTGCCGAAGGAGTTGCAGCGCGCCGTCGACTGCCTGACCGGAAACTTCACCATCTGCCCGCCGGTGTTGTCGCAGACCGCCGCCGTCGCCGCGTTCACCCCCGAATCGATCGCAGAGTCCGACGCCCTGCTGCACCACTACGCCGCCAACCGCGAACTGCTGCTCGACGGCCTGCCCAAGATCGGCATCGACCGGCTGGCGCCGACCGACGGCGCGTTCTACGTCTACGCCGACGTGTCACACCTGACCGGCGACTCGCTGTCGTTCTGCTCGAAGCTGCTCGCCGACACCGGTGTCGCGATAGCTCCGGGAATCGACTTCGACACCCAGCGCGGCGGTTCGTATGTGCGGCTGTCGTTCGCGGGCCCGACCAGCGACATCGAGGAAGCGCTTCGCCGCATCGGCGCATTTGTCGGCTGACCCGTTAGCTAACGGGCGCTCCAGCCGCCGTCCATGGTGTAGGACGCACCCGTCACCATCCCGGCATCGTCGGAGACGAGCCAACCCACCAGCGACGCAACCTCTTCCGGCTCGAGCAGACGCTTGATCGCGCTTTCCTTCAGTAGCACCTGCTCGACGACCTCGTCGGAGGAGATGCCGTGCGTGCGCGCCTGATCGGCGATCTGCTTGGTCACCAACGGTGTGCGCACGTAGCCAGGGTTGACGCAGTTGCTCGTCACCCCGTGCGGCCCACCCTCGAGCGCGGTGACCTTCGACAGGCCCTCGAGCGCGTGTTTGGCGGTGACGTAGGCGACCTTGAACTCCGATGCCCGCAGACCGTGCACCGACGATATGTTGACGATCCGCCCGAATCCGTTGTCGTACATGTACGGCAGCGCGGCCCGGATCAGCAGGAAGGGCGCTTCGACCATCAGCGTCTGGATGAAGCGGAAGCGCTCCGGCGGGAACTCTGTGATCGGGCTGACGTACTGAACTCCCGCGTTGTTGACCAGGATGTCGGTCTCCAGCCGCAACTGCTCCAACGGACCGACGTCGGAAAGGTCTACCGCCCAGGCCTTTCCGCCGATCTCGTCGGCGACGGACTTGGCGCCTGCCTCGTCGAGGTCCGCGACCGTGACAACGGCCCCGCGGGCAGCCAGTTGACGCGCGCATGCCGCACCGATCCCGCTCGCGCCGCCGGTGACCAGCGCTGTGCGACCCCGCAGTGCCGTCATACGACCCCGGACCTCGCCAGATGGTCGCGATCCGCCTCATCGATGGTCTCGAGGTCGAGGCCCTTCGTCTCCCGCAGATAGAAGACCGCGACGAGCGTGATCGCCGCCGCGATGGCCAGATAGATGGCGATCGGCACCCAGGAGTCGTAGATCTCCAGCAGCTTGACCGCGATCGCCGGCGCCGCGGATCCCGCGACGATGGATGTGACCTGATAGCCAAGGGACACACCGGAATACCGCATCCGGGTCGGGAACATCTCGGCCATGATGGCCGGCTGCGGCGCGTACATCAGCGCGTGGATGACCAGCCCGATGACGATTGCGGCGACGATGAGCGCATAGTTGGCGGTGTCCATCATCGGGAATGCGAAGAACCCCCACGTGGCCGCGAGCACGGTGCCGATGAAATAGACGGGCCTTCTGCCGATGCGGTCGGACAGCCGGCCCACGAGCGGGATCACGACGAAATGCACGGCGTGCGCGACGAGCATGTACCGCAGGATCGCGCTGGTGTCGACGCCGACCTGCACCTTCAGATAGGTGATCGAGACGATGACGACGAGGTAGTACATGATGTTCTCGGCGAACCGCAGGCCCATTGCGGTGAACACGCCGCGGGGATAGCGCTTGAGCACCTCGACCACACCATAGGAGACGGACTTGACCCGTTCGACTTCCTGTTGCACCGCAACGAAAATCGGCGCGTCGCTGACCTTGGTACGGATGTAGTAGCCGATCAGCACCACGACGGCGGACAGCCAGAACGCGATCCGCCAGCCCCACGACAGGAAGTCGGCCTCCGAAAGAATCGCGGTGAGGCCCCACAACACCACGGTGGCGAGCATGTTGCCGACGGGCACCGCCGCCTGCGGCCAGCTGGCCCAGAAGCCACGGGCTTGCCTGGGACTGTGTTCGGCGACCAGCAACACGGCGCCGCCCCACTCGCCGCCCACCGCGAAACCCTGCAGGAAGCGCAGGATGACCAGCAGCGTGGGCGCCCAGATGCCGATCTGGTTGTAGGTCGGAAGGCAGCCCATCAGGAATGTGACGACACCGACGAGCAGGATGGCGAACTGCAGGAGCTTCTTGCGTCCGTACTTGTCCCCGAAGTGCCCGAATACGATGCCACCCAGCGGTCGCGCGACGAATCCGACCGCATAGGTCAAAAACGCGGCGAAGATGGCGCCGTACGCAGTGTCGCTCGCGGGGAAGAAGACCTTGTTGAAGACCAGCGTTGCTGCGGTGCCGTAGAGGAAGAACTCGTACCACTCGACGACGGTGCCCGCCATCGAGGCGACCACTACACGCTTGAGTCCCGTTGGTGCCGGCCCAGGCTCGCTCATACGAGGCTCCCTTGTGTTTGGTGATGCCGAACACGGACGCTTGTGAGTATTCAGGCGCGTACCCCTGGCTGCAATGACCAAAACGGCACCCGGGCGCAACGAAAAGGGACACCCCTTGCGGGGTGCCCCTTTTGGTCTTGTCGTCGCTCAGCGACTCTGGTGCACGCTGGTGTCCACCTGCGGCACGTTCACCGACTGGTGGATGTCGTTGAGCCAGTCGAGATGGTCGACACCGGCTTGCGCAGGTCCGGCCAGGCCGAGCATGGCGGCGGTCAGTCCGCTCGCGATGACTGTGGCAAACCCGAACTTCTTCATTTTTGTGCCTTCTTCTTTCTCATCTGTGGTGTCCGAGCCTTGTTGGCCTGAACCCCGGGTTGCCGGTCTGGGATGTTTCCCCAGGCGGTCTGACTCTTTAAACCGACAGGTCAGGGCGTTTAATTCCACTGGCAGAAATTGTGCGGCCGGTGGCAGAAACCGACCGAAGTTCGGCTCTTCGACCTGCAAGTCAGGGCGCACTTACCAAATCCGCGTGCCGGGGATCACAGCTAAACTCGCCGCCATGCCGTTCATCGATCACCCCAAAGGCCGTGCCTATTACCGCCACTGGCCCGCCGACGAGCCCCGCGCCGCGGTCGTCTTTCTGCACGGCTTCGGCGAGCACACCGGCGTCTATCACCGGTACGCGTTCACGCTGAACGCCGCAGGCATCGACCTATGGGCGGTCGACCAGTTCGGCCACGGCCTGAGCCCGGGGCCGCGCGGCGACTTCGGCAAGATCGCCGACAGTTCCGATCTGGCCGAGGCGTTGACCGAGTTGGCAGAAGGGGAGCGGCCCGGGCTTCCGCTGTTCGCGCAGGGGCATTCCTTCGGGGCGGTGGTGACACTGACCCGGCTTCTCGACCAACCCGAGCGGTATCGCGCCGGGGTGGTCTCAGGTGCGCCGCTGGTGCCGATCCCGGAGATGCTCGACACCGACAGCTCATTCGACCTCGACCCGCACTGGCTGTCCCATGACCCGTTTTATCTGGACTTGATGGAGAACGACCCGCTGGCGTTTGTCGACGCCGACGGCGCTCCGTTGGCGCGCGCGCTCGACACGGCGTGGGACCGATTCGGTAACGACCTGCCGCGCTTGACGGTGCCCACGCTGGCCGTGCACGGTGTCGCCGACCCGATCGCGCAGATCGGCGCCGTCCGGGCGTATGCCGAGCAGATCGGGGCCTTGCAGCTCAAGGAGTTCCCCGGCGGACGCCACGACATCCTCAACGACACGATGCACCGCGAGGTGGCCGCGGCGATCCTCGACTTCTTCGACGAGCGGCTCGCCTAGAGCCAGGTGTCGTCGGTGGTGGCGGTGAGGAACGCCTCGAGGTCGTCACGCCAGTGCGCGGGGGTGTTCTTGTCGGGTTCAATGCCCGTGTACTGGCCCTTGTAGAACAGCAGCGGCCTCGGCTTCTTGTGCGGTACGTCGGACAGCGAATGCACCGCGCCGAACACCACGAGATGGTCGCCGCCGTCGTGCACCGAGTGCACGGTGCAGTCGATGTGCGCCAACGTGCCCTTGATCAGGGGCGAGCCCAGTTTCGAGTAGCCCCAGTCGATTCCAGCGAACTTGTCCGGATCCCTTGAACCGAACTTGGCCGACACATCCTTCTGGTTCTCGTGCAGCACGTTGACACAGAACTTGCCGCTGGCCTCGATGGCCTTCCACGAGCGCGAGACCTTGGTGGGGCAGAACAACACCAGCGGTGGCTCCAGCGACAGCGCCGCAAAGGACTGGCACGCGAACCCCACGGGTGCGTCGTCGTGCACGGTGGTGATGACGGTGATGCCGGTACAGAACTGCCCCAGCACATTTCGGAATGTGCGGGGGTCGATGGGCTCCGCGGACACTGTTACTTGAAGCCGACGCTGAAGTCGTGACCCCATAGGCTGACCGCGGTGCTCTCGCGCGCCACCCAGTTCTGGTCGTCGACTTGGAGTCCCTCACAACCGAATTCGATGTCGAAGCCGCCGGGCGTCTTCATGTAGAACGACAGCATCTTGTCGTTGACGTGGCGACCCAGCGTCGCCGACATCGGCACCTTGCGGCGCAGCGCGCGGTCCAGGCACAGTCCGACATCGTCGGCCTCGCCCACTTCGACCATCAGATGCACGATGCCGCTTGGCGTTTCGCCAGGCATGAAGGCGAGGCTGTGGTGACGCGGATTGACGCCGAAGAACCGCAGCCATGCCGGCGGACCGTCGGCGGGCCTGCCGACGAGTTGCGGCGGCAGCCGCATCGAGTCACGCAGATAGAACCCGAGCACGTCGCGGTAGAAGTGCAGCGACTCGGCGTCGTCCTTGGTGGTCAGCACCACGTGGCCGAGACCCTGCTCCTCGGTGACGAACTTGTGCCCGTAGGGGCTGACAACGCGGCGGTGTTCGAGCGCGACGCCGTGGAACACCTCCAACGTGTTGCCCGACGGGTCGTCGAACGTGATCATCTCGTCGACGCGGCGGTCGGCGAGTTCGGCCGCCGAGGCCTCCTTGTACGGCGTGCCCTCGACGTCGAGCCGATTGCGGATGTCCTGCAGCTCAGCGGCGTTGGCGGTTTCCCAGCCGGACTGCAGCAGCCGGTCGTGCTCGCCGGGGATGATGACCAGGCGGGCGGGAAACTCGTCCATCCGGAGGTAGAGTGCGCCCTCGGTCGCGCCGGAGCCCTCCACCATGCCGAGCACCTTCAGGCCGTACTCGCGCCACGTCGCGACGTCGGTGGCCTCGATCCGCAGGTAGCCAAGGGATTTGATGCTCATGATCCACCCCCGAGGAAATCGATCGTCAGTTTGTTGAACTCGTCGAACTTCTCCAGCTGTGCCCAGTGCCCGCACTGCCCGAACACATGCAACTGCACCTTCGGGATCTGCTTGAGGGCCACCAGGGCACCGTCGAGCGGGTTGACCCGGTCTTCACGTCCCCAGATCAGCAGCACCCGCTGGCGAAGCTTGTACACTTCGCGCCACATCATGCCGAGCTCGAAGTCCGGGCCCGCGAACGACTTACCCATCGCGCGCGCTGCGGCGAGCGACTCGGGCTGGCTGGCGATCGCAAAGCGTTCGTCGATCAGCTCCGGTGTGATGAGGTTCTGGTCGAAGACCATGATGCGCAGGAACTTCTCCATGTTCTCGCGCGTCGGCTCCGCGGTGAACCTGCTCAGCAGCTTGACGCCCTCGGTGGGGTCGGGCGCGAAGAGGTTGACCGACAGCCCGCCCGGACCCATCAGCACAAGGCGCCCTGCGCGTCTGCCGTTGTCCAACGCGAACCGCACCGCGGTACCACCGCCGAGCGAGTTGCCGACCAGGTCGGCGCTCTCGATGCCGAGGTGGTCGAACAGGTTCAGCAGCGCGGTGGCGCTGTAGCGGTTGTACTGCTCGTGCTCGGTGTGCTTGTCGGAGTGGCCGTAGCCCGGCTGATCGACGGCGATCACGTGGAAGTGCTTGGCCAGCACGCCGATGTTGCGCCCGAAGTTGGACCAGCTCGACGCGCCGGGACCGCCGCCGTGCAGCAGCACGACGGTCTTCTCGTTGCCGACCCCCGCCTCGTGGTAGTGCAGGCGCATGTCCTCACGAACCTGCGCATAGCGGGAGGTCGACTCGAAGGTGATCTCTTGTTGTTGAGCGGCTTCGGCGGCGAATGACGTCATCAGACCATCGTGTCCTGGGGCGGCAGCCCGAACTCGTTGTTACCGAAAATCAGGTAGGCGCGTTCCGGATCGTTGGCGGCGTGCACCCGGCCCGCGTGCGCATCACGCCAGAAGCGTTGCACCGGAGCGTCGAGGTTCAGCGCGGTCGCACCCGACGCCTCGAAGAGCCGGTCGATCGACGCGATCGCCCGACCGGTGGCGCGCACCTGGTCGCGGCGGGCGCGGGCGCGCAGCTCGAACGGGATCTCCTGACCCGCCTGCAGCAGCGCGTACTCGTCGCCGACATTGCCGATCAGCTGTCGCCACGCGGCGTCGATGTCGCTGGCCGCCTCTGCGATACGGACCTTTGCGAACGGATCGTCCTTGGCCTTCTCACCGGCGAAGGCGGCGCGCACGCGCTTGCCCTGATGTTCGACGTGCGCGTCGTAGGCACCATAGGCCATACCGACGATCGGGGCCGAGATGGTCGTGGGATGCACAGTGCCCCAAGGCATCTTGTACACCGGCGCGGTGTTGTTCTTCAGGCCGCCCGCGGTGCGGTCGTTCATCGACTTGTAGGACAGGAAGCGGTGCCTCGGCACGAACACATCCTTGACCACCAGCGTGTTGCTACCGGTGCCCTTGAGCCCGACCACGTGCCAGACGTCGTCGATCTTGTACTCCGAGCGCGGAATCAGGAAGCTGCCGAAGTCGACCGGCTTGCCGTCCTTGATCACCGGCCCGCCGACGAAGGTCCATGTCGCGTGGTCGCATCCCGACGACCAGTTCCACGAGCCGCTGACGAGGTAGCCGCCGTCGACCACGTGGCCCGCACCCATCGGTGCGTACGACGACGAGATGCGCACCCTGGGGTCGTTGCCCCACACCTCGTTCTGCGCCTCCTGGTCGAAGAGCGCCAGATGCCAGTTGTGCACGCCGATGATCGAAGCCACCCAGCCGGTGGAGCCGCAGGCGCTGGCGATCCGGCGGACCGCTTCGTAGAAGAGCGTCGGATCGCACTGCAGACCGCCCCACTGTTGGGGCTGAAGCAGTTTGAAGAACCCGACCTCGTCGAGTTCGGCAACCGTTTCGTCCGGCAGCCGGCGAAGTTCCTCCGTCGCCTGGGCCCGCTTGGCGATCCGCGGCAACAGATCGTCGACGCCGGCTAGGACCGACTGCACGTCACGCTGTTCAATGGACGTCACTGGATTTGCCTCCCGAGAGAACGGATCTTCAGAAAGATTAGAACACGTTACGATTTGTGTCGAGCAGCGCATTCCTGCGGCGGCTGGACCTGCGCACATGCATTTCTGTAACCTGTTCTAGTTATCGCCCCCAGAGGCGGGATAGGAAGGGCAACCGCGTGACAGACGAGCCGCTCGGCGCCCACGTGCTGGAACTGCAGGTGGCAGACGTCGTCGAGGAAACCGACGACGCCCGCTCGCTGGTGTTCACGGTGCCCGACGGCGTCGACATTCCGGCCGATCGGCTGCGGTACTCGCCGGGCCAGTTCCTCACGCTGCGGGTGCCGAGCGACCGCACGGGTTCGGTGGCGCGCTGCTACTCGCTGTGCAGCTCACCGCACACCGGCGACCCGATGACCGTCACCGTCAAGCGCACCGACGGCGGCTACGCCTCGCACTGGCTGTGCGACAACGCTCACCCCGGAATGCGCATCCACGTGCTCGCGCCGTCAGGCACGTTCGTTCCCAAGGACCTCGACAGCGACTTCCTGTTGCTGGCCGCGGGTAGCGGCATCACGCCGATGATGGCGATCTGCAAGTCGGCGCTCGCCGAGGGCAGCGGTCGGGTCGTGCTGATCTACGCCAACCGCGACGAGCGCAGCGTCATCTTCGGTGCGGCGCTGCGCGAACTGGCGGCCAAGTACCCCGACCGGCTGACGGTCGTGCACTGGCTGGAGTCGGTTCAGGGCCTGCCCAGCGCCGCCGCTCTGGCCGCGCTGGCCGCTCCCTACGTCGGCCATGACGCCTACATCTGCGGGCCTGGACCGTTCATGGCCGCGGCCGAGGAGGCAGTGAAGAACGCGGGCGCCCCGGCCGACCGGGTCCATATCGAGGTGTTCAAGTCCCTGGAGTCGGATCCGTTCGCCGCCGTGGTGATCGAGGAGGACGACAGCGCCGAGGGACCTGCGACCGCACTGGTGACGCTCGACGGCGAAAAGCATGAGATCCGTTGGCCACGCAACGCGAAGCTGCTCGACGTGTTGCTCGACAAGGGCCTCGACGCGCCATTCTCCTGCCGCGAAGGGCACTGCGGCGCATGCGCGGTGCTGAAGAAGAGCGGCGAGGTCGAGATGGAAGTCAACGACGTGCTCGAACAGCAGGACCTCGACGAGGGCCTGATCCTCGGTTGCCAGGCGCGGCCACGGTCGGATTCCGTGGAAGTCACCTACGACGAATAAGCACCGGGCTACCATTCGCCGCACCGGAGGGGAGCACATATGAATCGGCTTGCGATGGCAAGCGCGGCGGCGATTTTGATCGCGGTGACCGTCACTCCGCCAGGCGCCGACGCCGCGATCAACACGGCTGTCACCTCGATCGCCGTCGACCCGGCAACCCAGATCGAGATGCACGTGACCGCAGACTGCAGGCCCGCGGAGAACAGGTGTTTCTTCGACACCACCGCCAATCTGCTGACGCCACAAGGCCCGACGGGCTTCCCCGGCGACACCTGGGCCAGGCAGACCATCACGCTGCGCAGCAACAGCCGCGACGCGTGGCAGGAGGCCAGCTACAGCGCCCCGTCGGGCAACCCGCGCGAGACCAAGGGCGCCAACCACGAGAACGTGCTCTCGAAGATGTACAGGGCGATCAACAACGTCGAGATCTCGGTGACGTACTTCGGTGGCGGCCCGATCGAGAGGTTCAAGGTCGACGGCGACTCGGTGCCCACCGACTGGGCGACCGGGCATCCCGACACCAAGTCGGCGTTCTATGCGTGCTCGCAGATCCAGGTCGTCTACGGCGGCGTGAACCTCACGACCCCGACGGCCTGCGCGCAGACCACGTTCAGCTGACGACGGGCACGAGCCGGCCGACTGCCGCGCGGGCGCGGTCCAACACCGCGGCGTCGCCCTGCAGAACGAATGTCGTACTCGCTGACATGAGGATCGCGTTGAGCTCGAATGCGAGCTGCGCGGGGTCGACGCCAGGTTCGAGTTCGCCCAACTCGATGGCCTTGCGCGCGAGCTGCTCGAGCAGTTCGACCCAGTCGCGCTGCTGCGCGGCGACGGCGTCGCGCACCGCTCCCGGCCGGGTGCCTACGTCGGCCGCCGCGACCGCGAAGAAGCAGCCGCCGGGGAACACCCGCCGCTGGATGTGACAGACGTACGCATCGCATACGGCCAACAGGCGCGCGACGCCCTGTGGCGCGTCGAGAGCCGGGACGAACACCTCGGCGACGAACGTCTCCCGCGCCGATGCGATCGTGGCCAACTGCAGATCCTGCTTCGAGCCGAAGTGCGCGTAGAGCCCGCTCTTACTCATCCGAAGGGCCTCGGCCAGTCCGCCGATGGTCAGGCCCTCTAGCCCCTCGACGGTCGCGAAGCGCGCGGCTTCGGCCAGGATCGCCGCCCTCGTGCGCTGCCCTTTCGGCCGCTGCTTCACGGCCTCAAGCATAAAAGCACGGTCGTGCTTTTCAGCGTTTGACTAGCTGGCTGTAGGTCGAGTCAAGGGGGTGGGGGCCGTGGTGGGCTGTCACACCTGGTGGGTGTGAGGTTGCTTGACAGCCGGTGGTGATTTTGGGTGTGGGGGCGGGTGCCTGGCGCCCACGCTGACGTATGCAACCTCGGTGTGGGTTATCTGGCGTCGTTCGGGCTGCCGTGGAGGCGAAGGGCCGGGTGCCAAGCTAGCCTCGGCGTAACCCCAGGGTCCGCCATAGCGGAGACGGCATCTGATCCGGCCCTTCGTCCCGTCCTTTTAGCGTGGCACTACCGACGGGGGTTGTGAAGGGGGTTTGGTCGGTCCTTCCGTTGTTGGGATGTCAGGCGGTGGCGATCCAGCAGGACGGCTCGTAGGTGGCGTGATCGCGTACGAGCGCGTGGGCGATGCGGTTGGCGCGATGAGCCAACGCGCAGGCCACGACGCCCCCGTGCTTGCCGCGGTCCCTGAGTCCGTGGGCGTAGTTTTTGGCCGCCGCTTCGTTGAGCCACAGGCCGATACCGAGGTCGATCAGTGCGCGGCGTAGCACGACGCTGCCTTCGCGGGCCTGTCAAGTTAACCGTGTAAGTGGTTCTGGCCGTTTATGTTTGGGTTGTTGTCATAGTGGGAGTCGGTCGGGGAATTGGATGGCGAAGGT
>JAWQNE010000045.1:0-17461 GCA_033741175.1 Mycolicibacterium sp. 120270
CCAGCACCGACGTATACCGACAGATGCTCGCCGGTGACGGTGTGCGCGTCCTGGGGCCGACCGTGGGCCGATTGGAGCGCTACGCGCAAGCATTCGGCCTACCGATCACCCACGCCGCGGCGACCGCCTACGGCGACATTGCCGCCGAACTACTCGGCGTCAGCGCCGAGTAAATACGGATATACTGAACTACTGACTTATAGCTTGACCAGGAGGGATCACAGGGTGGCGACTGCTGCGGACAAGATCAAGGCCAACGCCGAACGGCTACGACAGAAACCGGCCGCCAAGGCCCCGGCCAAGGAGAAAGCTGCCACCGAGACCCCCGCGCCCGCGCGATCGTCAGCCGGTGGGTCGGCCGTGCGGCAGAAGAACGTACGCCGCACCGTCGACCTCACCCCGGCCGCTCACCGGGCACTCGATGGGTGGCAAAGCACGGTGGCTGACCGCCTCGGCCTGGCCCGCGTCACCGGCCAAGAGGTGCTGTCCGCGCTGGTTGACCGCCTACTGAGTGACGACGAGCTAGCCGAGCACGTCACGGCGGTTATCGCCGCCAATCGCGATTAGACCACGTGTCGCAACTTGGAGGGACAATCACACCATGAGGACATCGCCACGAAGCGCGGCCGCCGTGCTGACCGTAGCTGTCGCGCTGGGGGTCGCCCCGGTCGCGTCGGCCGACCCGGCACCGCCCGCGCTGATTGACTGCGGCCCCTACGGCGGAATGAGCAAGGCACTGGAAGCCGCGGCCGAGCACGCCTCGCCGCCACTCGGTACGCCCGCTCCTCTTCCTCCTGGCTTGCGAACTGACCCGCCGCTGCGCTGCAAGTAAGTCCAAAAGAAGGGGAGCAGCGGGGATGGAGCAATCCGACGAGTTCGGGGACGATCCGGGCGGTGAGCTGCGCGGAACCTTCGCCGAGCACTGGCGGCGCTATCAGGCGCAGGTCGTGGAGCTGAGGGCCAACCAGCAGCAGTGGCGCTCGTCCTGGCAGCACTACCGAACCACCGGCTCGGTGTGGGGAATCGTCCTGATGAATGCCCGGGCAGGGGTGCTCGATGCTGACTGGCGCAGCCAGTTGAGCCCGGCGTCTCATTACGCCGCCGGATTTCCCCGCCCCACCGAACCGGCCCTGATCGACGCCGACGCCCTGGCCATCCATGAGGTAGCCACCGCGCCGCCCTCGGCGTGGGAACCCAACGCGGCCGCTGGTAACTGGCGGCTGGCACTCTCAGCGTGGCAAGCAGCCGAGCAGGACTTGCAGCACCACCAGTTCCGCACCAAACGATGGCTGAGCAACCTGACCATTCCTGAAAGTGATCAGCCAACCGCCGCCACGCTGGATGCTGTCTTAGAGGCCCGCACACTCGACGCCATCGAGGCGTCCTATCGGGCGGGGCTGACCGCAGGCGGCGACACTCAAGACTGGCGCGCCTGGTATCGCCGCCGCATCATCGAAACATGGTCTGCCGCCGATGATTCGGCGTACAGGTTGTACTACTCGGCAGAGCGCATTCTCGCGCGAATCGACAGCGGCGCGCCGATCGTCACAGGCGCGGACACGATCACCATTCAGGAGTACTTACCGGAGTACTGGCAGCCACAGCCCGCGAATCTAACCGGCTGAGGGCTTCCGTGGTGTCACCGTCGCGGGGAAGGATTGAAGGATGAGCACTGATCGCATGCAGATTCAGCCCGAGGTCTTGGCGACCTCGGCCGCCAGGTCAGCGGACACAGAGGCCGCTAGGGCACCAGTGGCCATCGCTTCGCCGCCGCCGGAGGCCGCGGGATCACCCGTGGACGCGGCCGCGGTCGCTCTTGGCACCACCATTCAGGGAGTGCTGGCCGCTACTGACACCGCAGACGTTGCCGCAGTGACGAAACAGACTGCGGCACTGACGGAATCCCCACCCGAGTTGGTACAGCAGGACATTGACAACGCTGCGAACATCACCGCCGCCGGTCAGTTTCCGACACCGACAGTCCGCGCACCCGGCGTCTGGACGGTTTGACCGATGCCCGATCCAGCGCCGCCGCCGACCTATCCCGCCTGGCCGCCACCCGCGTCGTATCCGGCTACGCCGCCACCACGCCGCCGATGGGTACTACCTGCGGTCGCCGCAGTCGTCAGCGCGGCCGTAGCCGCCACCCTCGCCAGCATCATCACGGCCAACACCACGGGCCGCGACGACGAGGCGGCCACCCCGGCGACGACCATTACCGTGACGGCGCAGCCACCTACGACCGCAACCCCCGCGCCGTTACCCACAGTCGACGCCGACCGCACCACCTGCCAGTCGTGGGCGTCGGCTGGAACTTTGATACGGGCTGCGTCAGAAGCACAGTCGGTGATCCCTCAAGGAATGACAATCATCGATCCCGCCGTACAGGACAATCCCGGATGGCGGGCCGGTGTCATCAAGGCCGGTGACCTCTACGGCCAGGCGGCCAACACACTTGCATCCGGTACCGCCCGTGGTACCACGCCAATGCTTGAGCAGACGGCGACGGCCGCGGTCGGGTCACTGCATGCCTTATCGACAACAACAACGAATTTCGATGAGGCCAGTGGAAATGGATACGCGGTCGTGAAAAGCGTCGCCAACGCGATGGACGTTCTATGTGACAGATTGGCGCCGCGGTGAGTGCCGTTGGTGGCGGCGATATTCCGCGACCGTCATCACCGCACGCGGACATCATTCTGGGCACGCTTTGGCCTCTTCAGTCCGAATCAGCCTGGCGCACTTTCGCTTCCGCGATTGAGGATGAGTCCACCCGACTGTTTCAGGAGGACGCGACTCAGCAGGACATTTTGCGTCTGGTCGTATCCGATCAAGCCGGGGCTTTCATCGAGGCCGCCACATTGGTGGTCAAAAGCAGTATCACGACGTTGGAGAACCGATATCGGACATACGACACGGCCAGCAGCACGGCCCAGGCGGCGGGTGCACGTATCTGGGCGATAAAGCTGCGGATGGCCGAAAGTGTGGACGCCGCCGAAACGGCGATCACGGCCGCAAAGAATGAGCTTGAGCCGCAGATCGAGGCGGCCACCGCGGCGCTGGACGGCGTGCGGGCAAGCCTGCTCACCGCCGAACTTGAAAGCAGAATTACCGCCGCGATTACGAAGGCACAAGCCGAGGTCACCGCCGAAGCCGCGACCGGTGCGGCCCAAATCGCCGCGCTTAACGGCAAATTGGATGGCACGGGTTCAGGCCAGACGGGGGGAGCCACTGCGCTGGACTGGGACGGCGGAACAGCAGCCCCCGCCAGCCCTGCGACCCCGTTCCCTACAGACACCGGAGGTGTCCAGGCGGCCAACTATGACACGTTCAAGGAGGGCACCGAACCACTCAGCGACCGCATGCCGGGTACTCAACAAGCGAACGAACCGACAGTCTCCCAAGCGGCGCAAGACTCAAACCGCTTCCCGGACGAGGTGAAAGCACGTGACGCGGCCGCAACCACGACACCCCATGATCCGGGGAGGTCTGGTAGCTCTGCTGTGCCGCCTTCCTCGTCGTCCGGGGGTGGGTCGTCCGCGTCGAGTGCGGGGAGCCCGGCGTCGGTGTTGGGTTCGGCCATGCGGCCAATGTCCTCGTCCCCGGCGTCGGCGTCTCCTGCGTCGGCGGGCGCTCCTGCGTCCAGCTCGTCAGCAGGGATGGCGGGAAGTGGCGGGGCACCGGGCGCGCAGGCGGGCAGCGGAACCGGGGCGGGCACAGGAAGCGGGGCGGCCGCCGCCGGTATGGGCCGCGCGGCCAGCGGTGTGAGTGCCGGGTCGGGCATCGCGGAGGGTGCTGCGCGGATGGGGACTGGCGCGGTATCGGGAATTTCGAACGCGGTGAGTACGGCGGGCACCGCCGGGGCTCAGATCGCGCAGAGCGCTGCAAGCGCGGCCCCCGCGCCTCCTGCGCCCGCTTCGCCACCAGCGGCCCCGGTAGGAGCCGCTGGGCCGTCGCCTGGACCAGCACCTATGGCAATGGTGCCCCCGACTGCGGCCAGCCCGCCTGCTGCGGTGGCCGGCGGATTTTCTCCGGCCGCCGGGTCGGGCATACCGGGCACACCTCCGCAGTCGCCTCCCGCAGCGGCCAGCTTTGGCGGCGCATCTGCTGGCGGCCCCGGCACAAGCGCCACACCGGTCGTGATGCCAATGTCGCAAGTGCGGACGGTTGGGCTCGACGGGGCGACCGGAGACGTGTTGATCGGCCAGGCCGCGGACGCCGCACGCTCGATCGTGCAAACGGTGCTCGCTCAAACCCGTCACGCCGGATACGGCACGTCGCGATTCGTGTGGGCGGCGACGTTGATCGCAGAACGCACAGGTGGGATCACGGCGTGGCTTGCGAGCAGCGAAGGGCCGTCGTACATTCCGCGCGGTGTGCGAGTTCCTGATGATGTGCGCCTGGCGGTCACCGACGAGGTAGTGGGCCGTCAGCTTTGGGACGCCACCGCGGCCGCGGGCACCGCTGATCCGTTGGAACTGTTGGCACGTCACGCCGAGCTGCGCGACAGCGCCGCGCCGGGCTTGCGGGTGCTTGCCCTGGCGGCCTCGGTGCCGATGGCCAGGGTGATGGACTGGGCCGCCATCGTGGGCGCACGGCCAGTCAGCGTGGACCCTCGAACGATCGAACCGGCGGCGGCTCACGCTGACGAGGGACAGCACCGCTGCGCGGCGGCCATGCCGTGGGAGTGGCAGCAGGCCAACGCTTTCAGCGAAAAGCAGCGGCTACAGGTGGCGGTACGTCACATGCTGATGGCGGCCAATGCTGGGCATCTCACCGACGCGGCGTGTGAGCGCGTCATGGATGCGTTCGACCGGGGTAATCCGATCACTGACTCCGATTGGGCCGACGTGCGGCAGGCATTCGCCCTTGCCTGCGTCAACTACGACATGGCCACAAGCGGCGTTGGTCTCGGCGGGGCTACCCCGGTCGATCGGGTATTCCGCACGGCCCGCGCCGCCGAAGTCGTTTGGTGCGCACGTGAATACGCCACGGCCGCCGGGTGCGCAGACCTGCTGTACGCGACACGCCTCGCGGGCGCACCGCTCAACCCGGCCGCCGCCGTGGCATGAACAGAAAGAGGACCGTAATGCAAAATTGCACCCGGTGCGGACGCGGCTACACCCCCGTGCGCCGTCTCCTGCGCCCTTGGCGGAACTTCGGGCCATCGGCGCTGTTGTGCCCGACCTGCGACGTGGCACAACTGGAGGCCGCCGCCGCCGCCTACGAACGAGCCGCCACCGCACGACGTGTCTAAATCGGTTGGTTTTGCGACACCCGGAGCCGGAGCCGCCACGCGGCGACGTGCGGAAATGCTGCCGTTCAGGTGTGTCATAACCGTGTGTCTGAATCGTCCTGCGACGAGTGGGGGATTTGGTACACGTGGGGCTCCCGCCCGACCCCTGCGGGCTCGGTTGGGTCCGAATACGTGTTCTGGCCTGCTAAAACACGCTGACATTTCTACTGATATACGGATATACTGAGAGTATGACTGACCCCGATGAGACCACGCTGCGCGACCTGATCGAGACTGCTTACGAGGCGGTGCGCTCGTTCAATCATCGGACCTTGAACGCCGACATCATTCCGCCGGAGGCGTACTCGATTCTCGGTGAGGCGCGGGTTCTGACTGGTTCCCTCCCGCAGGCCCTCGGTCAGCTCGCGGCCGGTCTACAGCGAGCGCTGCGGACCTATGACGTGTACGACCACAACCGCGATCCGGCCGCCAGTGTCGCGATGGCCGCCGACGAGCTGGCGGCCGCAGGTGCCCTGTTTCAACAGGCCTATGCCCATTTGGAAGCGGCACAGACGGCGATCAACTATCAGGGCGTGAATGACGACAACGGCGTCCTGCGGCGTCGACGCCGGGGAGGCCAACGCCCAGCCACCGCACGATCTGCTGAACCGTCACCTGGTGGAGCCAATACCGGGAGTGCAGGCACTCGACCGTGACCTGTTCTTGTTCCTGCGGCGAGAGCACGGAACGACGGCCGTCGCCGCCGCTTTCGAGGAAGCCGAGCGCCGCCGCGCTTCGGGGCAGCCCTACACCAGGCGCGAGTACCTGCGTGAACGGAAGTAGCTGGCCCGTCAAAGTCTCGGCGCGGTTCTAAGCGACGATCCGGAGCCGCCCTGTTAATGTCGACGTTATTGGGTCGACTGAGCGGGAGAGGGCAACTCAAGATGGCGGATCGACGACGCCGACCACACGGCGAACTGAAAAGCGCGATGCGCGCTTACCTGGAGAAAAAGGGCGGTGAGCCTGCGTCGATCGCGGAAATTACCGAGGCGCTAAGGCCGCAGCTGGGGGAAGCCCCCAAATCGTCCTACCGGTCAGCCTTGCAGGACCAACGGTACTTCGAGCGAGTCGCGCGGGGCGTTTTCCGCATCCGTCGTGGATAGTCCGCCACCGCCGTCAGTGGCAAATGAAACAATCCAGCCCATGGCCACCATCGGCGCTCTGGCCGATCTGGCTCGGTTATGCGCAGACCTAGGGGCGTCAACGGTCGGTCAATTATCCGACGCCGAACATGCCCTTGTGTCACACGGGAAAGTGAATTCAACCGCGGATGGACTGCGCGGATGGCGGCAGGCGATCCGGCAAGGCGGCGACCCGCTCGGAGATACCTATTGCCGTCTGCGCTCACCCGTTGAGCGGCGGCCCCTGGGCCAGACATACACCCCGGCGCCAATCATTGCGGCAATGACCACTTGGGCGGCAGCGCACGGAACACCCGCGCGAATAGTAGATCCTGGCGCGGGGTCAGGCCGCTATCTGCTCGCGGCCGCCAAGCGTTTTCCGAAGGCGACCGTTGTCGCGGCCGAAATTGACCCGGTCGCCGCATTGATGCTGCGCGCGAACCTTGCCGTACACGGGCTTGGCGACCGCGCTCAAGTCCGAGTAGGCGACTACCGGGCCTTGAGTCTGCAAGATATCGACGAGCCGACCCTGTTCATCGGTAATCCGCCCTACGTGCGGCATCACCAGATCGACGCGGAATGGAAGCAATGGTTGCTTGATACCGCAAGAGCGCGCGGGTTCAAGGCCAGCGCACTGGCAGGTTTGCACGTCCACTTCTTCTTGGCCACCGCACAGTTAGCCCGCCGCGGCGACTACGGGGCGTTCATTACCGGCAGCGAATGGATGGACGTCAACTACGGCAGCTTGGTCCGGCAACTTCTGCTCAACGGTTTAGGCGGTGAGTCGATCCACGTTCTAGACCCTGACGCGGCACCATTCGCCGACGCTCAGACCACGGGCGCTATTACCTGCTTCAAGGTGGGTTCCGGCTCAACTTCCATGAAGCTGCGCCGCGTTGAGAAAGTTTCGGATTTAGGCGATCTGTCCAAGGGCCGCAAAGTGTCTCGGGCTCGCCTCGCCGAGTCATCACGATGGTCGGTACTGACACGCGTCACCCCCAAGCTACCGACTGGCTTTGTAGAACTCGGTGAGTTGTGCCGCGTGCACCGTGGGGCGGTAACCGGCGCTAATGCCGTATGGGTCCAGCGGCGAGGAGGGATAGAGCTGCCCGAGGCGGTTCTGTTTCCCTCGGTAACTAAGGCACATGAGCTTTTCAGTGCTGGCGCGCGGCTGGCCTCGCCAAATGATCTGAAGGTGGTGATTGATCTTCCAGTAGACCTGGACGCATTTGATACTCCCGCTCGTAAGCAAATTGATCGGTTTTTGCGTGTTGCCAAGCAGAACAAGGTAAATGAGGGTTACATCGCTGCCACCCGCAAAGCGTGGTGGAGCGTCGGCCTCCGAGATGCCGCGCCACTCCTCGCGACCTATATGGCGCGGCGACCACCCACCTTTGTACGTAATGATGCAGCGGCCCGACATATCAACATTGCGCACGGGCTTTATCCGCGCCAGGAACTCACCTCCACGGTGCTCGACAACCTTGGCCAGTACCTACGCGGGGCAGTGTCTCTGACTGAAGGTCGCACCTACGCAGGTGGCCTCACGAAGTTCGAACCCAAAGAGATGGAGCGAATAGCGGTTCCGAATATCGACATGCTTTCCGCAGGTGTACCGACGTGACCGCTGCTGAACCGCCATTCTGGACCGAAGCGCAGTTCTCCGATGACGCGCGAAAGTCTATTGCGAAGTTCCGCGCAATGCGGATCGATGAGCCCCTGGAGCAATACCTGGGGTTCTTCGATGTCTACCGGGAGGCTGTCGAGGAGCTAATCGAGGGCACGGTTGATCTCACGCAACTCGCGGAACAGGCAGTTGACCTTCTCACAAAGCCTGAAATGCTAGTCACGATAAGGTATCTCGCGTCACCTGCCATCAGCGAAGACGATCTAAAGGTGGTAGCAGACGCCGTTCTGAGTCCGTCGCGCATCCGCGCCGACGAAGAGATGGCAAAGCGGATTGTTGCGACCGTCCTGCTCGCTCTTGATGGCAATCGGTTCCCGTGGGTTGCCGAAGATCGCGAGCCGACACCATCGGAGCGGAGACACGGCGGTCGTTTCTACCGCGGCGCTGATCGCCACTCAGAAGGTGCAGACGGCTCGTCGCAACCAGTCGAAGGACGAACAAGAGGAACTTGTTGCCGAATACCTTACAGGTCAAGGTTTTACGCAAGTACCAACCCGCACTATCGACAACATCAGCAAGTTACCGGACCTTGGACAGTTTTGCCGCGAAAGCTCCTTTAGCGGTCGCAAGGCCGATTTGGTGGTCCGCCTATGGGACGGACGCACTATGCCGATCGAGTGCAAGGTATCGAACTCAGCAACCAACAGCGTTAAACGGTTGAACAATGACGCGGCCGCGAAGGCCACGGCATGGCTTGCCGCCTTCGGCACCCAGAATGTTGTACCTACTGCTGCTCTGTCAGGCGTCTTCAAGGTTCATAATCTGGTCGCGGCGCAGAAGGCGGGCTTAGTCATCATCTGGGCACACAACCTTGATGCGCTCGGCGTGTTCCTCGACGACACAAAGCCGACGTAGGCAGACGAGCGCTACCATGGCTGCTACACCACCCGGCCCTACTGGGGTCGGGTTTTTACGGCACGCACCACCTGCTGCCCTTCCCCGATATAGGCGAGTGTCCGCGCTCGTGCGGGTGTGCTGTCAAGGCCGAAGCCGCCGCGGCGGTCGGCCGAAGGCCGAGCCTTGACAGCACACCCGCCCGCGGCAGAATCCAAGATCGGGGGAGGGGCCGAGGGGAAAAACGCCGGCCAAATTTACGACACCAGCGCCCGGTACACGCTGGAACGCGAAATACCAAGGGAGCGAGCAATATTGGTTCGAGAGGTACCAGCCTGGTCGAGGGCGCGAACGGCCTCGACGGTGGTCGCGGGGAGCTTCGGGCGTCCCGGCACCCGCCCGGCCGCCCTGGCGGCGGCCACCCCGGCCGCCGACCGCTCGACGGCCAACGCCCGCTCGAACTGCGCGACGGCGGCGAAGACGTGGAACACCAGCCGCCCGCCTGCGGTGGTGGTGTCGATGGATTCGGTCAGTGACCGCAGTTCGACGCCGCGGGCGTCCAGGTCCTCGACGACGCGCAGAAGATGGGGCAGGGATCGGCCGAGGCGGTCGAGCCGCCACACCATGAGCACGTCACCCGCCCGCGCGTAGTTCAGTAGCGCTGCCAGCTCGGGGCGGTCGTCACGACTGCCCGACATGTGTTCTGTCCAAACCCGCTCTGCTCCTGCGGCGGTCAACGCCTGTACCTGCATGTCGGCGTTCTGGTGCGCTGTCGACACTCGGGCATAGCCAAGAACGGTCATCACCACTCCATCAGTAGTTCAGTAGTTCAGTACCTCAGCAGGTGCGGCAGGGGATATTCAGGCCCAACCGGCCCCGCAGGGGTCGGGCGGGAGCCCTAAAGACCGTAGGCACTGCGCTGCTGCCACCACGGGCTGATGGTGAGCAGTTCCCAACCGCGTGGCGACCAGTACAAGCCGCGGCCCGGAGGAATGCCGGTGATGTCGGCGACGCTGAGGACTGCCGTGCGGGTGCTGCTGTAGGAGTAGCCGGGCTCGGATCGGCTGGTGCCGCCGCGGCGGCTGCGGGTGCGTCCGGGGGTGCTGACGCTGATGGTCATTCGGTCGTAGTCACCCGACATCCGGGACAGCATTTCGGCGGTGTCGCGATCGGCCATCCCCGACAGGACGAGCTTTTCGGGGAACAACGTGAGAAAGCCCTCGGCGGCGCGGCCCCAGCGGGCCCGCGCCTGCGACAGGTCTTGGAACGCCACCACCAGGTGCAGACCCTGGCCGCCCGCCTCAGAAACGATGTTGGGCAACGGAACTGGGGCAGTGTTGGCGGCCTCATCGAGGACGAACGTCACCGGGGCGTCTTGGGTTTCGGTGCCGAGGTCCACGGCCTGGCGGCGATGGTATTGGGCCAGCCTGATCGACTCCAAGAATCCCGCGATGAGCGGGGCGTAATCGCGTTGCCGGTCGACCGGGGCGGTGATGTAGACGGTATCGGTGCTGCGCACGAAGGTGTGCACGTCGAAATTCGGGTCGATCCCGGCGCGCAGCGCCGAGCTGGACGTGTAGATGTTCATCACGCGCGCCAGGGTCGACGCGATGGATTCGCGCTCCTTGTCCGGGAGCGACAGCATCGAGTCGAGCAGCGTGGCGGCGGTGTCAGCGCCGTCGATGCGGTCCTCCTGGGCGACGATGAGCACGGCTTCGGCCTCGGGGCCGGTCGCGGTAGGTGACATGCACCACCGGGCCAGCGCGGCGATGTCACCGCCCGGCTGCGACAGTCTGGCCGCGTACAGCAGCACCGATAGCCAGGTTTCGGCGCGGTCCACCCAGTGATCGCCGTCGTGGGAGGTGCCCGCGCCGCCGCGGACGGGGCCGGTGAGGCGAGTAGCGACGGAGCGCGCAGCGTCCCAGTCGATCACGTCGCATAGCGGATTCCACCGCAAGGCGATCACCCCAGCCGGGGGCGGCCCGCCGCCGGGATCGAACAACCAGCAGCGGCCGCGCTGCTGACGGGCGGTCATCGTGGCCGCCAAGACTTCGGCCTTCATCGAGGTACTGACGCAGGCCGCGGGCGCAAACGCCACCGAGGGCATGATCACGCCTTGAGTCTTCCCGGAGCCCGGCGGCCCGATCACTAGCGCCGCGCCGCGGGCGGCCGCGGTGATCGCCTGGCCGCGATCATTGACACCGAAATACCCTCCTGCCCGAGTTGGAAGGTTGCTGACTGCTGCCCTATCACCACCGTGCGTATTGAAAAATGTTGCTGTAGAGCGCTTTTCGTTTTTCAATTCGCGGCCGGCGCCGGCGACTGCGGTTTTGCTGCGCTGGCGGCGCTGGACGTAGCGCGGCCAGCCGTAATACCCGAGCAGGTAGGAGACAGCCGGTATCCCCCAGGCGGTCGCCAGGACCGCCAGCGTGGCCACGGCGAACAGCACCCACCGGCCCGACGCCAGGCGCATACCGTGCCGCGCTTCCCCGATCCCGACCGCTACCGCGGCCACCGACATGGCCGCGATCACCAACCAGGCCGATTGCCCGTCAGCGCTCTGGCCGGTGGTGGTGCGAATCAGCAGCGGGGCGGTGATCAGCGTTCCCGCGGCGATACCCCACCAGTAACCCCCGGTCTTGCCGACGTGGATGCCGCCGGGCATGCCGGGGTTGTGCGACGGCCCCCAGGAACGGTCGTTCATCAGCCCCACCCCTTCACGATGTGGCCGCCGAGCCGGTGACGCGGCGGCGCATCGGGTCATAACGCCAGTCGTATTCGGGCCACCCGATCTCACGGGCGTAGCGGCTCAGTTCGGCCAGCTCACCGGCCGCGTACTGCCAGCCCGGTCCACACGTGGCCTCGATCGTGGCGGGATAGCGACCGTGATCGTCGCGCTTCCACGCGTGCGTACGGACCCGACCGGGACCGGGGTGGCCATGCCCGAGCACCTGATCGGCGCGCCCGGCGAACGTCGTCGCGCGGCGATAGCGGCCGCCCGCCACAGCGGTCCACCACCCGGCGGCCGCACCCACCGCCAGCGCGGCCAGGACCGCGAGCCACAGCCGACCCGGCGCATATCGGGTGGCCGCACCGAAACCGGCGGCCGCCGCGATCACCGCCGCGGCCGCCGCCGGAATGGGCGGCACCTCGTCAATGCCGCCGCGCCGCCACCACCGCACCCAGGCCGCCGCCGCTGCGGCGGCCACCAGGACGCCGAGAAGGCCCGCGGCGACGACGACCACCGCCACCCACCCGCTGGCGGTGAGGTGCCAGCCGGGCGCGGGCCGCCAATCGGTGATGGCTTCGGGGCGGAACGGATCGCCGTGGAATGGGGTGCGATTCGGGGCGGTGAGCCCGTAGGGCACCGCGGCGGCCATGACGGTATGCCTGCTCATCCAGGCCGCCGCACCCAGAATCAGCACACCGCCACCGATCCACAGCCGGTCAGTGTCGAGGTCATCATCCGAGCGAGAGTCATCGTCCATGCAGCACTCCTTCCTCAAGCAGGAAGGTAACGCCGAAGACGGACACCACCGACTAACGCTCTCGGCCCCGGTCCCGGCGCTGCCGGTCCCGCACCTGCTGCCGCCGCGCCTCGCGCTGCTGAGCTTCCTGCCGCGCGGCCTCGATCGACGCGGCCCCGGCCCCTTCCCCACGCGTAGACCGCACCCGCTCAATATCGGCTCGAACCTCCGAACCGATCCGCCCAGGCCGCTTCGGCTCCTGACCCCCGTCGTCTACGCGCTGGTTCACCACTTCCTCAGCGGCACGACTTCGGAGGTGCGGATTCGCCCACGCCCCTGCGGGGTCGATCCCGGCGACCAAACGCCCCTCCGAGCGGATGAACGCATGCCGATAACCAGTCGCCGCCAGATGCGCGGCCAGTTCCTCCGGTGTTCGGCTTGAATCATCACCGCGAGTGCGCCGCCCGGCCTCGTCAAAAGCCTCGTAACTCAACACCACCGCCAACACCCCCGGTCTGCCAGGACACGGCTCCACCAGTCCTCATCGTGCGCCCCGGCACACCGCCGGTCCATCACTCCCCCCGCCCGCCGCGGCCTCGAGCGTCACGGCCCCGCCGCTGCTCGCGCTGCTGGGCACGGCGCTGCGCTTCCTCGAGCGCCGCCACCCGCCGATCATCGCGGCCCGGCTGTGAACGCTGCGGCCGCTCACGGTCCCGCTCGACGGTGCGCCGCGGACCTGTCGAGCGCGCCCGCTTCGCGCCGCGATCAAGGCGGGTGAGCTCGTAATCGCGCTCAATGCCGTCACTGATGCGCCCGAACCGGCGGAAGTCGTGACTTTCTGAGAGCAGACGGCCGTCATGGCCGCGCTGCAACAGCGTGATGTGGATATGGCGCGGATCGTGCCGCACCGCCTCCCACGCGAACCCCTCGGCGTTGCCGGTGAACTCCCCCACCACCCGCCGCGCAATCGTGGACCAATCCCGATCCGACATCACCCGGTCCTCTGGCGCGGCCGCCACCGCGAGGCGAATCACCCGCCCCCGCTTGCCTGACTCGTTGTCGCCGTCGTCGCGAATTTTGGTCTGCATGGTGCGTGCCCTCGCCCGCCAATCCCGGCCCGCGACCGTACCCGCGACCCGTCGCGGATTGTGGTGCTTCATCGCCCGCCCTGGCCCGTAGTCATACGCCAGCGCCTTCCCCGCATCCACCCCGCGAGTGCGTTTGATGATCACCGCCGCGACCCCCACCGACTCAACCGCCCGGCCGCGGCCGACAGCGCGTCATCCGCGGCCGCGATCGCCTCCGACTCACTTCGATCAGCGGCCACATCACCGGCCTGCAAGAGTAGACCCGTGACCCGTCCCGCGACGGTGCGCGCATCCCGCGTCTGGGCGCTGGGCCGCCGCGCCTGGTGCTCCCCGACCGCGGCCGCGACGCCATCACGAACCCACGCCCCGAAACCCATGCCGTTGAGCCGCGCGGCATCGTGCATGGCCCCGTGCAGCCGAGGGTCCAACCGCAAGAACACCAGCCGATCCCGCTTGCCCACACACAACACCGGCCGCCCAGCACCCACCGGCTGATCCCGCCCCAACCGCTGCGCCGCCGCCGCGACCTTCACCGCCGCGGCCTCGATCGCGCCACCCTCCGCACCACGCACGTAGCGCTGCCGCACCGCGTGGTTCAACACCGTTCCCGCCCGCGCCAGCGCGTCGACCTCCGTCTGTGACGGAGACGGCAAAGGCCACCGAAACCCCGGCGCATCCAGCGCGGCCAACGCCGCGGCCAGGACCGCGCCAGCGGTCCCACCCTCTCCCCCGCGCCAGTGGGCGGCCACCGGCCGCCACAGCAGCGCGGTCGTCCGCCCCGCCAGGGGCAGCGAATCCGCAGCGGTTTCCACGCTGACAAGCGTACACACGACCCCCGTCGTGCAGCGGCATTTATGCCGCCCCCGCGAAGCGGGCAAGGGCGGAAGCTATGAGGCGCAGCCGATATAGGTTTCGCATACCTTGCTACGTAGTGAGAGCGGACGGCCCTGAGAGTTGTTGACAGGGGTAGTCCGTCCGCTCTCACGGAGTACGGAGGAACGGCCCGCACAAAGCGGCCCGGACGGGGGTAGACGAATGCGCGAGCGCCAGCGAGTGCGAGGCACCCCCGGTAGGGACGCCCGCGGGTCGTTCCTCTGGGAGCGCAGCGCCGCTCCCGCACACCGCCAGGTGTGCATCCGGCAAGCACGCAGTGCGCCGCCGCCACCCCCACGGGACCGGCGGCTACCATCGGCAGCCATGACCGAGCCGGACCGGGAACGCATCGAAGCCGCACTCACCGAGCTACGCACCGAAGCCACCACCGCCCTCGACCGCCTCACCAACCACCGCGACCGCGCAGCGCAGCTGCGCGCCGAGGCCGACAACGAACTCCGCGCCTACGCCGCCGAATACCGCACCATTCGCGCCCGCGGATTCTTCACCGCTACCCAGCTTCGCGACCTCGGTTTCACCGCTCCGCGCACCCGCCAGCGCCGCACCAAACGCACCACCTGACCGCCGCCCCTGCCCGCCCTGGCTTCCCCTATTGACACCGTTACGGGCGGCCAGAACGGCACGGATTTCCTCCCGTGCTTCGGCAATCCGCTCCCGCTGAACATCGGTCAACAGCGGCCGCACCTTGGCCGCCGACCGGCGTTCTTCGTCCAGGCCCGCGGCGGTCACGCCGCGGTTCTTCTGCGGCCCCTCGGGCCGCCAATCCAGCCGCCGAAGGCGGTGCGCCAGGAACGCGCCAGGACGCTCCACCCGATCCGGCCACGACCACCCCCGCGCCCGCATATCGGCATTCAACGCGTCCACGATTGCCCGCGCAGACCACGCCGCAGGATCGATCCCCGCCGCGGTGATTGCATCGCACACAGCGCCGATGTGCCCGCGGTCAAGGCCATGTGATCGGGACACCAGATCAGCGGCCAACCGCTGCACCGCCAACGGGCGCGCCTCGGCGCGCCTGGGCGGGTGCGTTTTGGGAGATGAAGCGATTTTCGCGGCACGCTCGGGCGTGCTTGGTGAGTTTTTACCAACGAGAGATACCCGCCTATCCCTACGGGATGGCGGTAGGTCGGGATTGTCCACAACCGCGGCGGTCTTACGGGGCACCAAGTGATAAACCGACGGACGCCGGCCAACCCGCGGAGTACCCGGCGAGCCATGCCCGCGCTGCGCCTCGACGGCCCATCCCGCGGTCCTCAGCAGCCGCCACGCCACCGTTACCGTGTCGGGGCTACACCCGGCCGCGGCGGCCACCGTGGCGCGTGTGACAGCCACGTGGCGGCCCGTCGCGTGGTCTGCGTGATCGGCCATCGCCACCGCGATAGCCAACAGCGTGGCCGCCTCAATTCTCACCCTGGCCGACTCCTTCGAGGCAGCGAAACCGGACCCATGAGCCCACGCGCTGAGCGCCGACAGCCAGCCCTCGCGGCTGGTCCACATGGGCGCCCGTGGCGCACCCGCGCCAGCCTGCACCACCCAACCGCGCCACGCGGTCGCGCGCTTCGCGCGGACCACCGCAGACGGCTCCGAGGGTGCGGGGAACGCCGCCGTGCGCGGCGGTGAGAACCCCGCCCGAGGGGCGAGGAAATGATCACGATTTGCGCACCCGCTGCGCGCCGCATCTAGCCGCGATTGAGGGTGTGCGCTACCGTGAGACGAGTCCAGCAAGACACGTCCCTTTCAGGGGCACCGGGTGCGGACCCAGACCTGAGGTGCAACTCAGGTCGAACCCTCAGACAAGGCCCCTTCGGGGGGCCTTCGTCGTATCAGCAGGTGATCCGCACCGCTATTGACTTGTTGCGTCCGCCCCGGACTTAAACCGAGGCCGCGGTATCTACATCGCCAGCGGCAGCCCCTCCCCCTGATCACGGCGTCGAACGAGGTCGGCGCGGCCGACCTGGACGGCCGCTACGTCAGCGAGGTACTGGGCGGCCGTCACGTTGTGGGCCGCCGCGAGTGCGTGCACCGCCTCCCACACGGGCCGCGGCGGCCGCGTCTGCAGGACAGGTGACCTGGGCATCGGGCGAGTAGAGGCGGCTGGACTCGTTCCCAGCTCTAGGCCTTCGCATTGTCCGAGGTCGCGAACAAGGTCGCGGCGGCCCACGTGGACGGCCAGCACATCAGCGAGGTACTGGGAGATGGACAGTCCCGCCGCGGTGGCGCATCGGTGCACTGCCTCACGAAGGTCCGGCGGTGTATCCCGTGGTGACTGCAAAAGCAGGCGATCGCCCTTGTGTGGCTGTCCCATGGGGAATGACACTGCCCCAGTAGGGCCAAAATCTGATTGCAGACACGCCGAAGGGTCGGGATTCGTCTTAACATAGAGTCCGTACGTCAGTAAATCAGTAACTCCGTATTTACGGATACGCGTGCATTCTGACGGTTGGCCGTGCGATCATGTACGGAGTTACTGATATGCGTGCCTCCGTAAGTCCGTATCTACTGAATCGGAGTGACTTATGTCGCCAGTTCTGACGATCGTGGTCGCGAACCTGAAAGGCGGGTCGACCAAGACCACCACCGCAGCGTTCATCCTGCACGCCCTGGCCGAATCCGGCCTGTCTGTCCTCGGCGTCGACGCGGACGGCGAAAACGAGTCGCTGCTGTCCTGGTCGGAAGCCGGGGAGTGGAGCATCCCGGTAATCGGAATGCCGGTCAATGACCTGCACCGCAAGCTGCCCGGCGTCGTAGGCGATCGCTACGAGGCCGTGGTGATCGACACACCGCCGATGAAGGAGCGTCGCGGAGTCGTCGCCTCGGCCATCCGTCTGGCAACGCACGTCCTGGTGCCGATGGCACCCACCGGCATGGAGTACGCGCGGGTGCCCGCGATTCGCGAACTGGTCGAGGATGCGGCCGCCCTGGCCGCCGACGAACCGCCACAGTTGGCCGTTGTACTCACCCGCACCGTGCCAAACGCCGCCAGCACCGACGTATACCGACAGATGCTCGCCGGTGACGGTGTGCGCGTCCTGGGGCCGACCGTGGGCCGATTGGAGCGCTACGCGCAAGCATTC
>JAWQNE010000046.1:0-11034 GCA_033741175.1 Mycolicibacterium sp. 120270
CAACCCCAAACCCTACGTCTGGACCAAAACCGCCGACCAAATCCTGGCCAGCATCGGAAACTACTGCACCAGAATTAATGACTCACGACACTAGGGCCTGAGCGCTCTGCGGAGAAGGATGGAGTCATGCCCAGCGCCACGACTTACCTGAAGGCATGCATCAATGGCGCCCGCACGCCGGAACAGCACGCGAAGCTGCCGGTGAGCCCCGAGCAGATCGCCGAGGCAGCGGTCGCCGCCCACCGGGCGGGCGCCAAGGCGGTGCACATGCACCCGAAGACCGCCGACGGCGTCGACTCGCTTCAACCCGAGGTCGTCGCCGCGGCGATCGACGCCGTGCGGCACGCGGTGCCGGGCCTTCCGCTGGGGGTGACGACGGGGTTCTGGGCGCTGTCGGACCCCGATGAGCGACTGCGCACGGTTCAGGCCTGGACGACGCTGCCGGACTTCGCGTCGGTCAACTGGCACGAACCCGGCTCCGAGCAACTGGCGCACGCGCTGCTGCACATGGGTGTCGGCGTGGAGGTAGGCATCTTTCACGCCGACGCGGCCGAGTCGTGGGCGAAGTCGGAGATGGCGGAGCACTGTATGCGGGTGATGGTCGAACTCGGCCCCGACGCTGACGTCGCCGCCGCGGACGATGTGCTCAGCGAGGTGATGGCGGCCGGGTCGCCGGCTCCGGTGCTGCTGCACGGACTGAACGAAAGTTGTTGGCCGCTACTCGAACACGCTAGAGCGCGCGGCGTGCAGACCCGGATCGGGCTGGAGGACACCCTGCTGCTGCCCGACGGCACACCCGCGCCGGATAACGTCGCGCTTGTGTCGGCGGCGGTGGAGTTGCTCAGTCGGTAGGCGCGTGCAGCGCGAAGTCGGCGAAATCGAATCCGGGCACCACGACACAGCTGACCAGTGTGGGCTCGTCGTCGCGAGGGCGAGCGCGCTGCCAGTGTCCTTCCGGAACGAGGATCTGCGGATGCTCACCGGCGACAATATCGGCGCCCAGCAGATGCGTTGTGGCAGTGGACTGTTCGGTTCCGATCTCCAGCAGCAGCGGGCTGCCGCGGTGATACAGCCACAGCTCGGCGCTGCGCACGGTGTGCCAAGCCGACTGCTGGCCGGGCATGAGCAGAAACAGGATCGCGGTCCCGGCGCTTCGCGCGCCCGCGTAGTCCGGGGGCAGCGCCGACTGCGGGGTCGTGAGCCCGCTGCGCCATGTCTCCCGGAACCAGCCGCCCTCCGGGTGAGGGGCCAGATCGAGCCGCCGCGCCCAGTCGGGGAGTTCGCTCATCGCATTACCGCCCTCAATCTCGTGTCAAAGACCCACACTAGAGACGATGTCGAACGTCGCGCCGCCGATTGTGCTGATCCACGGGCTGTGGTTGTCGGCGGACAGCTGGCGGGGCTGGGTAAAGCGGTATCGCGCCGCGGGCCATGTGGTGCACGCGCCGGACTGGCCGGCCGACCCCGGCATCGGATTGGCCGAAGCCACCGAGCACTTCGAGGCATTCGTGCGCGCCCTGCCCGACCCGCCGGTCATCATCGGTCACGCGATGGGCGGCCTGATCACCCAGATTCTGCTCGACCGCGGCTTGGGCCGGGCAGGCGTGGCGATCGTGCCGTCGAAGCCGCGCGGCGTGGTGCATGCTCCGCTGTCGATGTGGCGGACCGCCTTGCCGTGGCTGGTCAATCCGCGCAATCGGGGTAGGGCGGTGTCGATCAGTCCGGCCAGCTTCCACTACGCGTTCGCCAACACGCTCTCGCGTGCCGAATCGGACCGATGGCATGCGGAACTGGCGATACCGGCTCCTGGCAATGTGCTCTTCGACATGGCCTTCGCCGACCTGGTCCCTCGGGCGAAGGCGGCGAGCGCGGTGCGCTTCTCGAACTCCGACCGCGCGCCGCTGCTGCTGGTCGCGGCCGACCGCGACCACCTGGTGCCGGAGTCGGTGGTCTACGAGAACTTCAACCGCTACCGCCGGTCGTCGGCGCCGACGGATTTCAAAGTGTTCCACGGCAGGCCGCACCTCATCACCGTGCTCGACGGCTGGCAGGACGTGGCCGATCATGCGTTGGCCTGGACCGCGCGGTACAACCGATAGGCTCCTCGCATGTTTCGACTGAGCCCCGGCTGGCTCGTCGCATTCTGCGCGGCGGTCCTCGCGGTCACCGTGTGGCTGCCGTGGCTGACCACGCGCGCGGCAGGCGGAGGACGCGCCAACGCCGTCGGCGGGGTTCAGGGCAGTATGTCGCTGCCGCCGCACTTCGGCGCGGGGCAGCTGATCACCCTCCTGGCGTCGGCGCTGCTCGTCGCGGGTGCGATGGCGGCGCGCGGATTGTCCGCGCGGGTGGCATCGTCTGCGGCACTGGGGATCTCAGTGCTGATCGCGGTGTTGACGATGTGGTACTACCGGCTGTACGTGCACGGGCCGGTGGCGGCGGGCTACGGCTTCTACATCGGTGCGGCCGTGACCGTGCTAGCCATCGTGCTGTCGGTGTGGGCGATGGTGGTGGCGTGGGCGTCCGCGGGACGGCGGCAATGACGGGTTTCGTCGAACCGGTGACGCTGACCGGCAGCCGGTGGGTGGCGCTGGAACCCCTTACCCGCGACCATATTCCGGAGATCGCCGCGGCGTCGGCCGACGGCGACGTCGGTGCGCTGTGGTTCACCGGTGTTCCGTCGCCGCAGACGACGGAGCAGTGGGTGGACATGCGGCTCGGGCTGCAGACACCCGACACCGGGCTGACGTTCGTGGTGCGCCGCCTCGACGGCACCGTGGTCGGTTCGTCTAGCTATATGAACGTCGACGCGGCGAACCGGCGGCTGGAGATCGGCAACACGTGGTACGGGGCCTCGGCGCGCCGCAGCGGCGTCAACTCTGAGACGAAGCTGCTGATGCTGGGCCACGCGTTCGAGGTACTCGGCTGTGTGGCAGTCGAATTCCGGACCCACTTCTTCAACTTCGCCAGCCGGACAGCGATCGAGCGGCTCGGCGCCAAGCTCGACGGCGTGCTGCGCAGCCATCAGGTGGTGCCCGACGGGACCCGACGCGACACCGTGGTCTACTCGATCCTGGACGTAGAGTGGCCGACCGTACGCACGCATCTGCAGTTCCGGTTGGACCGTCACGGCTGACGTCAACTGTGGTGGAGCATGGGTGGATATTGCGCAAACAAGACGAAACTGCGGTCAGATCGCAGTTACGCAGGAATTCGCGATCTGACCGCAGCGTGGATGCGGGTCGGTACTAGTCGGCCTCGACGGTTGTGGCGCTGATCCTCTTCTGGTCGGCGCCGTGCGCGACCTCGATCTTGCGCGGCTTGGCGCGTTCGGCCATCGGAATGGTCACCGTCAGAACGCCGTTCTCGTACGTCGCCGAGATGCGGTCGGGGTCGACACCCTCCCCTAGCGACAACTGACGCCGGTAGCTGCCGAAGAAGCGTTCGTTCGCCAGCCACTGCACGGAGTCGTCACTGCGCGCGGTGCGCTGCGCCGAAATGGTCAGGTTGCCGTTGTCGACGTTGATGTCGATCGAACCGGGATCAACGCCGGGCAGGTCGGCCGTCAGCACGTAATGGTCGTCGATCTTGCACAGGTCCATCGGCATGAACCGTGGTGCGCGATTTGATCCGGTCTGGCTGGTCAGCAAGCCCCGGGTCAAGGCATCAAAGTCACTGAACGGATCAAAACGGAGCACAGCAATACACCTCCTAGTCGTGTCGGACCCCGCCCCTTGGCGGGGCTTTTTCATCACTGTGCAACGCCGATGTTAGCACTCTCCATTCCCGAGTGCTAGAACAAAACTGCTGACGGAGGGCATTTTAGGAAAAATTTGGTCAGCCTCCAGGCTCGACGGCGGCCCGGAGGGGAGCGTCAGGCGCTGGATCGGCGCGACCTGACTTCCACGCAGCCACCCGGCGCACTGGTCGCATGTCAAGGCCCCGGCGAAGCGCTCTCCGCAAACTCGGTGGGTCAGCACCACCGCGGCGCCCTCGGCCGCCAGGAACCACCGCTCGGCCCAGTGCAGGGCAGTGATCAGGATCGGGAAAAGCGCCCGCCCCTTCTCCGTCAGGCGATAGCGGTTGTCCGCCGTCTCCATCACGCCGTTGGCCACGAAGATCGACAGCCGGTCGGCGATCGACCCCGGCGGGGCGGCGAGCTGTGTCTGAAAGTCGGTGAACCGGCTCATCCCGACGAACGCGGCGACCAGAAGGGCGAACCCCCAGCGGTTGCCCAGCACGCTCATCGTCTGGGGAAACAGCCCCGCCTGACGCTGATCGTTGGCCGACCGCCGACGGGTTTTGGTCGCCGGTACCGACCTGGCCCAGGATCCGCTCGGCCCCCACTGCGCGACAACGTCTTTGTCGACGACGGTGTCGCCGCACGCTCGGCAGGCCAGCTGTGGCGCGAAGTCCGAGCCGCATGCCACGTGCCGCATCGCGGGCAGGTCGTCGACGTGGTCGGGCACCCAGCGCCGCTCCCAGTCCCATATCGACACCAGCACCGGCCACAGCGACCTGCTGCGGGCCGTGGTCAGGTACTCCGAGCGCGGCGGCTTCGTCTGGTAGCTCTGCTTGACCAGCAGCCCGTCCCGAACGAGCGACTGCAGGCGGCTCGACAGCACCGCGTCCGAGATCGGCAGGCGGGTGCGGAAGTCGCCGTAGCGGGTCGCGCCGAGCAATGCCTGCTGGATCACCAGCAGGGTCCACTCGTCTCCGAGCTGTCCGAGCATCCGGCCGACGGCGTTGGTCTCACCGGTCGCCAGTTCCGTTGGCCGGAAGCCGGACTGCTCCACCTACAGGCCGATCGCGGCAGCCGCGTCGTCGGTCTCGTGCCACCGCCGCAGCGACGATCCGTCGGCCCACGTGGAGTGGGTACCGCTGGATATCCGCTCGGGCAACTGCAGTTTGCACACCGGGCCGTCGGCGACCCGGGCCGCATCGAACACCAGGCAGTAGGACGCGTCGTTGTTCATGTCGGTGGTCAGTGTGACCAGGTAGCCGTCGTCCTCGGCCGTGCTGCCGACCCGCGGCGCCATCGCCGTCTCGCTGCCGTAGACGCCGTCCTCGAGTGCGTAGCGTTCCTCGGTGCCGGTCTTCAGGTCGTGCTTGACCAGCCCGTCGAACAGGAACCAGCCGGGCTTGCCGGTCGCCGCATAGGTGTAGCGGTAGTCCAGGCCGGCGTAGGCGGAGTTGATCATGCCGAACTCGGTGATGGTGTCGGTGAGCTGCTCCTCGGTCGTCGCGCCGGTGACCAGGTTGAACCGCCAGCGGCGCAACCGGGTCTGCAGCCGGTCGAGGGCCAGGAAGCGAAATGCCTTCTGCCACTTGTCACCGGTGAGAGTGTCGACGGGTACGGGGTCGCCCTCGTAGAAACCGTCGAGCACGATCTCGTCGCCGTCCTCGTAGGCGTTGGTGAAGTGCAGCACGAACGTCGGGTCGGCCTCGAACCACTTGATGTCCTCGGGGCCGCCGCGGCGCGGGATGACCGCGAACCGCGACGGCATGTCCGGGTGGAAGGCGGGGAAGTGGATGTCGGCCTCGAGCAGCGTCGGATCCCAGAACAACGGAAAGTCGTTCAGGATGGCGTAATTGGTGGTGAACGCCATGTCGTGCGGCAGCCGCGGCCCGGGCAACGGGATGTCGGTGAGGTGAACGAGGTCGTTGTCGGCGTTGACGACGCCGTAGCGCATGTACGGGGCCTGCTTGCTGTAGCTGAAGAACAGCAGTTCGCCGGTGGCGTCGTCGACCTTCGGATGCGCCGAAACGCCCCAGTCGACAGGGAAGCCACCGCCCCAGTCCTCTTTCCCGGCGGTTTCGGCGGTAAAGGGGTTGACGCGGTAGAGATCTCCGCATTGGTAGAAGCTGGTCAGCGCGATTCCGCGGTGGACGGTCACGTCGGTGCTGGACGCGTCCTTCATCAGCGTCCGCGCACCCCAGCCGTAGTCGCGCTTGGCGACCTGTACGGGTTCGGCGAGGCCGGGCCATAGCGCGGCGCCCGCCTCATCCTCGGCGAGCAGCCCGTCCGTGCGAATGAACCTGTTGCGGTAGAACGCCTTTCCGTCCCGGAAGCCGACGATGTGGATCATGCCGTCACCGTCGAACGGGTGATAGAACTTCAGCGACGGGTGCAGCGGGTTCTCGGTGTTGCGCAGGTATACGCCGTCGAGGTCTTTGGGTATTTCGCCTTCGACGACCGTGAGGTTGTCGGCGTTCCACTCCGTGGTCTGCGGCCGCCATGGGCCGGTCCGGTACGGATGGTCGTCGTCCTCGGGCAGTGTTGACAAGAACTTGCCGACGACCTCTACATCCATCTACCTCTCCTCTGTCGATCCGACGACGAAGCTGACCGTGGTGGCCGTGCTTCCGCCGAAGTTCAATGTGCCGAACGTCTTTGCGCCCTCGACCTGATACACACCGGCTCCGCCGCTTACCTGCTTGGCCGCGTCGAGCAGCATGCGCACCCCGGAGGCGCCGACGGGATGGCCGCCGCCGATGAGCCCGCCGCTGGGGTTTATCGGCAGCGCTCCGCCGATCTCGATGTCGCCGTTCTCGATGGCCTTCCACGACTCGCCCGGGCCGGTGAGCCCGATGTGGTCGATGGCCAGGTACTCGCTCGGGGTGAAGCAGTCGTGCACCTCGAAGCCGTCGACGGCGTCGAGGTTGACGTGGGCACGGCCGAACGCGTCGAGCACCGCGCCGCGGACATGCGGCAGCACATACGGGTTGTCCGCCGAGCGGTCCAGCTTCTGCTGCAGGCCCAACCCGACGGTGCGGTGCCCCCAGCCCTCGATGCGACCGATGGGGCGGGCGTCGGGATGATCGCGCAGGTAGTCGTCGGTCACCAGCACGACGCCGGCGCCGCCGTCGGTCATCTGGCTGCAGTCGAACCGGCGCAGCCTGCCTTCGACGACGGGGTTGACCTCGTCATCGACATCCGACTCGCCGCAGGGCGCCCGCAGATCCGGCACCGTCCACCCGCGCGTCTGGGCGTTCGGATTGGATCGCGCGTTGGTGAAGTTGACGTGCGCGATGGCCCGCAGGTGGCGTTCGTCCAAGCCGTAGCGCGTGTCGTATTCCTCGGCGATACGCGCGAACATGTTGGGCCACATGAACTTTGCGTCCGCGCCCTCGCGGCCGGTCCAGGCCGCCGCGCCGAGGTGCTGAGCCGCCGTATCGCCGGGCACGGTCTTCTCCAACTCGATGCCGATCACCAGCGCGCTCTGGTACGCGCCGGACCGCAGGTCGGCGATCGCCGCCAGGGCCGCGATGCTGCCCGACGCGCAGGCCGCCTCGTGTCGCGACGACGGGGTGTCCCACAGTCCCTCGGTGACCGTCGCGGGCATCGCGCCGAGGTGGGCCTGTTGCGCGAACAGCTCGCCGAACGCGTTGGCGACGTGCACGACCTCCACCGCGTCGGCGTCGATCCCTGCGGCGGTAAGCGTGGAGTCGACCACCTCGCCGGTCAGATCGGCGAAGTCGAGGCCCTCGCGGCTGAGGTTGCGGCTGAAGTCGCTCTGGTACCCGCCGAGGATCCAGACGTTGGAACTGCTCATAGGTGGACGATACTACAACTAACAGAGTGACTAGTTCCCCCGCGCACCGCAGACGGCCCCGCCGGCTCTTGGTCTGAACCGACGAGACCTCGGTGGGTGCGCCGGCCGACCGCCGCAACCACCTGCACCGCAGCATTACCAAGCTCGGCAAAACACAAACGTTGATCAGGGCGGGACCTTCCGCGGGCGTCTCACCTGCGGTGTGCCTGACGGCCGCAATGGGAACACTTCGATCATGGCCGAGCAGGAGAACCACGATCTGGCGGTGCGGATGGCCGAACTGGCGCGCACCGCCGCCGGTCCGCGCACCGTCGAAGAGGTGCTCTCCGACGTGACCGCCGCGGCGCTGGATTTGATCCCCGGTGCTGACACCGCGGGTGTGCTGCTGATCGGTAAGGGCGGCAAATGGGAATCGATCGGCGAAACGTCGGACCTTCCCCACCAGCTCGACAAGCTGCAGATGACGTTGAACGAGGGGCCGTGCGTGGAGGCCGCTCTTTCCGAGGTGATCGTGCGGACCGACGACTTCCGCACCGAGGACCGTTGGCCGAAGTACTCGCCGGCGGTTGTCGACATCGGCGTGCTGAGCGGGCTGTCGTTGAAGCTGTACACGGCCAGTCGCACGGCGGGAGCGCTCAACCTGTTCGCCTTCAAACCGCACGCCTTCGACGGCGAAGCGGAGACATTCGGCACTGTCCTCGCAGCCCACGCCGCAGCGGCGATCCTCGCCAGCCGTGAGGGCGAAGAGTTGCAGTCGGCGCTGTCCACCCGCGATCGCATCGGCCAGGCGAAGGGCATCATCATGGAGCGCTACAACGTCGACGACATCCGCGCCTTCGAGATGCTGCGCAAGCTGTCTCAGGACAGCAACACCCGGCTGGTCGACATCGCGCAACGCGTCATCGACACCAGGGGCGACGGCTGACGCGAGCTACTTCTCCGCGTCGCGGGGGACGACGATTACGGGGACCGGCGCGTGCCGGATGATCTTGGCGGCCCGCGAACCCAGAAACACCCGTGCGATGGGACCCGACTCACTGGACCCGATCACCAGCAGATCGCCGGGGTGCCAAGGGATGTCGTTGAGAGCGGTCTCCCAGTCGTGGCCCCGCCCGATGACCACGCCTGCGTCCGGCTCCGCCGAGTCGCCGAGCACGCGGCGCGCGGAGGCCTTGATGGATTCCGTCCATTCGGCGACCAGGTCTGCTTCCTCGGCGCGGAACAACGCCGTCACGGGCGGCGCCGGCTGGACGGCGAACGACGCCAATCGCATCTTCGAACCGAGTTGTTCCACCAGAGCCGACGCCGTGCGCAGTAGCGAATCGCTTTCCTCGGTGCCGGTGTAGGCGACCGTCACGCAGTCCACCTTGTCGGTATCGCCAACGCGAAAACCGCGGGGCGCCAACCCAACCGGTATCGGGGAACTGTGCAGCAGCCGGTCGGCCACGCTGCTCAGCTGGATACGGCCGAAGAGTCCGGCGGCCGACGAGCCGACGACGATCAGGCTCGCCTTGTGCTCTTCGGCGGCATCGAGCAGGCCCACCGAAGTGGACCGCGCCTTCACCGTGGTGAACGTCGCTGACACATCCGACGGCAGTTCTGTGCGGGCTTGTTCGAGTGCATCCCTGATCATGGCGTTGATCTGCTGTTCGTACGTCAGATCCTCCCTGACCACACCGGGCAGCCACGGCGGCGGGGCGACGGTGCACACGACGAGATCCTCGCCGCTGGAACGCGATAGCAGGGCGCCGAGGTTCAGCGCCGCCTTCCCCTTCCGGTTCGGCGGATAGCCGACGATGATCGTCACGGTTGGCTGTCCTCCGCCGCGAGGCCGACGACTTCATGCCGGCCGAGATGGGAGTGGTGGCGCGAGTAGAAGAAGTACCAAATGAAGGCCACCGCAACCCAGATCAGGAAGACGTAGATCGTGATCGGCCGCAGGCTGCTGATGATCCACAACGCGCCGGCAATCGACAGGATCGGAGTGACCGGGTACAGCGGAACCTTGAAGGTGCGCGGCAGGTCGGGTGCCCGCCGTCGCAGCACCATCACGCCGATCGAAACGGCGATGAACGCGACAAGCGTTCCGATGCTTGTCATTTCGGCGAGGAAGTTGATCGGGATCAGGCCGGCCATCAGTCCGATCACCACCGCGACGATGATCGTGTTGGCGATCGGGGTCAGTGTGCGCGGATTCACCCGGTGGAAGATCTCGGGGATCATGCCGTCGCGCGACATGGCGAAAAGAATGCGGGTCTGTCCGTAGATCGACACCAGGGTGACGCTGAAGATGGAGATGATCGCGCCCGCGGCGAGCACGGTGCCCGGCCATTCCGAGCCGACCACGTTCTCGAGGATCTCCGCCAGCCCGGCCTCCTGGTCCTCGAACTGCTCCGTGGGTTGGGCCGCCACACCGACAAGTGCGGTGAGCACATACAGCAGCGTGACGGTGCCCAACGCGATCATGATGGCCAGCGGAAGGTTGCGCCGCGGGTTCTTGGCTTCCTCACCGGCGGCCGCGACGCTGTCGAGGCCGACGAAGCTGAAGAAGATGACACCCGCTGCGGCGGAGATGCCCGCGAAGCCGAACGGCGCGAAGTTGGCCAGGTTGTCCGAATTCCAGCCCTGGACGCCGATAACGATGAACATCACCAGCACGCAGATTTTGATGACCACCATGACCGCGTTCGTCTTCGCCGACTCGCTGACGCCGCGGATCAACAGCAGCGCGCACATGATGATCAGGATCACCGCGGGCAGGTTGACGATGCCGCCCTGCTCGGGCGCATTCGAAAGCGCGTCGGGTATCTCCCAGCCGAAGACGTTTCCGATGAATTGGTTGAGATACTCCGACCAGCCCACGGCGACTGCGGCGCCGGCCACGCCCCATTCGAGCAGCAGGCACGCGCCGACCCCCATGGCCACGAACTCGCCAAGGGTGGCGTAGGTGTAGGAGTAAGACGAGCCCGCGACCGGCACCGCTCCCGCGAGTTCGGCGTAGCACACGGCGGTCAGCCCGGCCACGATCCCGGCGATGAGAAACGAGAACACGACGGCGGGACCTGCCATCGGCACCGCCTGACTGAGGATGAAGAAGATGCCGGTGCCGATCGTGCCGCCGATGCCGATCGCCGAGAGGCTCCACAAGCCAATCGTCCGCTTGAGCTCACTCTGCCCGGTGTCGGCGCCCGTCTCGGCCGCCATCTGCTCTACGGGTTTGCGCCGCAATATCTGTTCACGAAGTGCTGGCATCGGCTCCTCCTCGGGTCAGTTCTGATCATGACGCAGCCGACGCGATCGGCTGCGCGGATTCGAGAAGGTGGCCGAACGGTTTGGTTCGTTTTGTGTCGGCAACATTTCGTTGCTCGGACTGAATTCCGTGGAGCTGAATCGCCCTGGTTCTGACGGAGACTCGAACTATTGGATTGCGACCAGGGGTTGGTCGGTCCGTTGGGCATCGTAGAACGCTGCTTCGAACTCT
>JAWQNE010000047.1:0-8987 GCA_033741175.1 Mycolicibacterium sp. 120270
AGCAAAACGACGCCGAGAGTTTGCTATCTATTCATAACAGCCGTTGCGCTTGAGACACACAGAAATACAGAAACCCACATACAAAGATGCACAGAATGCGCGTCCGCGCGGGTGCGCGCGAGCCTACCGCTCAAGCGCCTCGATCGTGCGCTCGATGTCGGCGGTCAGCAGATACAGGTCCAGGTTGTGCTCGTCTTCGGGGTCGAACGGGACGAAGCCGAACCGCACCCACCACCGGAACGCGTCAGGGTTCAGCGCGTCGACCACCACGGCCCGGCACGCGGCGGTGTGGTTGATCTCAACAGCCTTCTGCAGGATGTGCACGACCAGGGCGGTGCCCAGTCCGTGCCCGGCCGCCCGCCGATCGACACCAAGCCGCCCGATCAGCAGCGCCGGAATCCGCCGCGGTGTGCCCTTGGCGAGCTCGTCGGGGGCCGCCGAGCGATCCACACTCGTCATCGACACGCACGCGTAGGCCATCACCCGGCTCTGGTCATCGACCACCACCCAGGTCGCGGCCGTGTCGCGGCGCCGATTTTGGCCGGCATACCGTCGCAGCCACTCGTTGAGCGACGCGTCAGTGCAGTCGAACTCCTCGCGCCGATGCTTGTCCGTATCCAGCGGGCACGGCCGATAGAACTCCACAGGCTATCAATCGAGCCAGTGGAATTTCTTGGGCCGCTCCAGCGCGCTCATCAGCGCGTGATTGACCTCGGCGGGCCGCGACAACGCCTCCGCGAACACCTCGGCCGCCCGCGGCGACAACCTGATCAGCTCCCGCTCGGCAAGCACCTGATCGGCGCGCGTCTGGGCCGCTTGCAGCACAAACGCCGACACACTCAGGTGCACCTCATCGGCAGCATCCTCCAGACGCCGCTTCGCCACAGCGTCAATACGCACCTGCAACCGATCATCACGAACAGACATGTACTCACAATGGCAGTACAACCCGCGTTCGTCAAGGAATCAGGCTGTAACTATTGACAGCATCAAGCCCTCCGGCTTAGCTTAACCCTAGACGTGATCAACCGTTTACGAGTTCGGGAGTCCACCATGACCAGCACATTCGACTACGCCCCTGTTCTCGACTGGCCTGCCACCGCGCCCTCACCGAGCGACACGGGCCGCGCGTGGCCCGCTGTCGTCTTGGCTGTCCTCGCCTACGTGCTGGCAACCGCAGCACTGATCGTCACGCTCATGCAGCCACCAACCGTGACCATCACCAGGCCACCAACACCGGCCTCAACGACCACGCCGCTCGTAGTCAGCCATTGGCCCGCTGCGCGCGACACTCAGCCCCCTCATCCGGCATTCAGCGCTGCAAGCGCCGAGGTAGCGGCCGACTGCATATCGGCGCACGCCTTGGTGACCGCAGCGCTGTGGTAATCCAGCGCGTCACGCAGCGCCGCGTAGTAACTCCTGCTCATGGCCTCGTCGAAGTCGTTCCACGCTTGCGCTGCGCAGTACGAGGACTCGCTCACCGCGTTCAACTCCGCCCACATAGTGGCCGCGTCGTAGACCGCAGGTTGATACGGCGGACCCGCAGGCGGCGCATACAGCCGAGCTGCCCAGGTCTCTAACACGGAACGTCGCGCACACCAGCGTCGATAGACCTCCGCATAGACGCCGGCGCCGACCTCATCCGCTACCTCTATCAGTGCCGCCAGCAGCGGTTGCAGCCTGCTATCACATTGCCCCCAGCGACGCAGATCATCGCCCCACGTTGGCGGTTTGGGCGGGCTCTCATGCCGCGCGGATAAACCGTTGAGGAAGTCCGCAGCGGCCCACACAGTGCGTTCTACTCCGGTCGCCGCCAGAATCTCACTGTCGGCCGCCCAGCGAACAGCGGTATCGAGTGTTCTCGGCGCGCCGAACAGCACGCCCGCACTGAAAACCGTCATCGCGGCACCTGTGCCCAGACCAGGTGATACGAGCCGAGCTCGTTATGCCCGTCGATCAGAGCGTCGATGGCCGCGACCAACATCCACGCCGTGACGTGTTCGGGTCTGTGATCCGGATAGGTGGTCAGCACCCGGTCCCGGTACTCCACCACGATCTGGCGGAACTGCTCGATCTCGTCAGCCGCCAGCCCACCTCGGGTCACGTTCTGCGCGGCGGTGAGCACCAGGCGGTGCAGCCCATCAGAACGGCGAGCCATATCCGCCAGCGTCGGCCCCAGCTCCTCAACGACATGGCCGTAGCGCGCCCGCTCACCCGTGAGCGCCGGATCATCCGGCCCTGGCTCCCCGACGTACCCATGCGGCTGATGCACCGCAGCGACCGTCACCGAGCCCAGCAGATCGACCACACCAATACCGGGGCGCCGCCGCGCGGGCTCCAACAGCTCCACGTTGGACGGCAGTTTCACGTGTGGCGGGATCCAGCCGCCAGCAAGGTCGGTCACCAGCAGCGGCTTACGCGAGCCGTCATCACGCAACCCAGCCGCCCACGCGATACGCCGCTCCTGCCGCGCCACCGCATCGACCTTGCGCTGTAGCTCGTCCTTCTCAGCGGCCCTACCAGACGCGTCACCGGCCGCCGCCCCGCTGACCGCCGCAGCCGCCGACGCGCCCGCCAAGGCGTTCGGGTTCGCAGCCCCAGCCTGCCCCGCCCCTGCCGCGGCCCGCTCCACCGGAGACACCAGCGGCGCACCGGCTGACGGGGCCGACGCTGGCGCTACCGGCGCACCAGACAACGGCGGCGCGGGCGCAACCGGCGCAGCCGGAGGGGCCACCACAGGCGGGCGCAAATCCGAGCCGTAAGCGGGCAACGGCCCAACCGGAGCCGCCGGCGCAGCCGCTACCGGCGGCGCTGGCGTCGCGGCCACCGGCCCGCCAGCCACCACCGGCGCAACCGACGTAGCGCCACCATCACCACTCGACACCACCGGCGCAGCCGACGCAGAAGCAGACGCATGCTCCACACCGGCCCCGGCGGACTCGGCACCGGAGGCCATCGTGGGCGCAGACACCACCGGCATGGAATGCGTCACAGGCGCAACCGCGCCCTGCTGCGGAGCCGCCGCCGACGCCGCCGCATCCATCGTTCCCGCCGACAACGACTGCGCACCCGCAGCCGCCGGCTGCCCAGCCGCCGCCCCCGACGAGAACGACTGACCAAGCGACTCCGGCGACACACCCTGCCCGAGAGCCGCCGGCGACAACCCACCACCGGGCACCCCTGGCGCACCAGCAGCCGGTACACCCCCCACCTTCGGCGCACCCCCGGCCCCCACTGGAGCACCACCACCCGCCGGCACACCACCAGCGGCCGCCCCCGCCGGAGCCGCTGGCACAGCACTGGGAGCCGCCGGTTCATTACCAAACGCCGTCGGCGTCGCCTGTGGCGCACCACCGGGGGCTTGACCACCAACAGGTACCGACGAATCACCGGGAGCCGCCGAGTCGCCCCCAAACGCCGCCCCGTCGCCGCCGCCATTGAGCGCTGTCTTGATGTCGTCTTCGCTGATCTGGCGCGGCGGTGCCGGGTTGTCGGTGTTGTAGCCGTTCTCGCGCATCCACGTTCGGGCGTCGGCACCGATCCCCTCGGCGTCGAGGATCTTCTGCACGGCGGCCCTGATGTTGTCGACAGCCGTTGCCGACGCGTGCGCCGCACTGCTATTACACCGGGTTTGGACCGCCTGGGCTTCCGTTACTTTCTGGGGTAGCGGTTTTTTTGATGACAGAATTTGATCTATATCATCGCTACCATTCTCGGCTACTGATTTTAGCTGGCTCCGCAGGCCGTCAATTGCATCGGCGCCGGAACGAAACGCTTCTGATTTTGTCTTGTATTTTTCCGCCAAGTCCATATGAAACATCTGGCCTTTCGAGTACCGCTCTATTAAGTCCTCGGCGGTTCTTCCCTGATTTCGGGCTAATTTACCCTTTTCTTGCCCTAAGTCCGTTGAATACTTTTCCTGGGCACCCGATGCCGCCGACCAATGGCTTTGCGCATCGCGCAGCGTTGTCGACGGCCCCGGCCACCACGGACCGACAAGCGCCGCGCCCCACTTCCCCGGCGGCGCGTCAACCACCACACACCTCTTTCATCACCGCATCCTTGGCGTTGACGTCATCGGCCGCTGACCGCCATTCCGGATCGTCCACGCCCGCAAAACTGCCCACGGCCGTCGCGGTCCGATACGCCTCTGCCAAGGCTTGCGCGGCCTTCCGGTCACTCGGCGCGAGCGCCGGAGCTGCGGCTGCCGATTCCAGCATCACCGCTCCGTTGACGCTCGCAACACGCGCGAGCGCCGGTCCGCCGCCATGCGTCTCGATCTGCACGGCGCGCGCGGCGAGCCTGTAGGCGTCGCAGAGCTTCTGTTGCGCGGCGTCGGCCTCGGCCGCGGTGTAGGTGGGCGCTGCGCTGGGAGCGGCCGTCTCGGTGGCTGCGGAGCGCACCAACGCCACAACCAAGGCGGCACCGGCCAACACAGCGGCGAGAGCGGCCAGGGCCGTCGCGGGCCACATGCGCGCCCGAGACGGCGACGACGTGGCCGTGGGCCACGGTGGAGTCGTGGTCACGCGCCCGATCGTATCGCCGAGCTGCGCGTTTCCGCTTACACCCGAGCCTGTTATAGCGGCTGACGTGCGCACACCTCCGTCAGCGTTCGGGCTTGTTATCACCATGTGAGTCCACCTCCTACGACTGCGCGGGCACCGACAACCGAGCTGCACATGTGCACGTGAGCACATGCGTGTTGATGCACGACCGTGCACACGGGCATATGCGCAGGTAGATGCACGTACTGCCTGCAGTCTTCACTTCTTTGCATATGTGTTTCTGTATTTCTGTGCGCCGCTGTTACACCCGGCGTTAGCGCCGTGACCTGCGGAGTCATGCGACGCACCGCCGTTTCACCTGGTCACGCGATGTAACAAGATTTGGATCACCGGCTAGGGGTGGGGGTGGCAGCGCTTTGTACGCGCACAGCGCGGTCGCCGCGACGAGATCGACCGCCGCTGTATCGGCGTGCATCGCAACGGCCAGCTCACGCGCAGCCACTCTCGGATCGAGCGCGCGCCCCTCGGCTGCGGCCAGAGCGAGCGTGTGCGCGAGCTGCAGCCCGGCTAGTCGACGCGCCTCCGGTACATCGAGGTAGCGGCGAACCGCTGCCGGAGTGCCTGTCTCCATATCCTACCTCGCTTGTCTCTATTCTCTACCTTTAGTGTCGCATGCCGCTACCTTGGCTGTCTAGAGATTGATACGCTCGGACAGTGTTCGACGACGTTCCGGCCGAGGCCCTGTCCCAACACCGCGCGGAGATCGCAGCCGATGCGCTGGCCACGGCGCGCACGATCGCGGCCGGCTATCTTTCCCGAGGGCCAGGAGACGGGATCGACCCCGTTCTAGTCGCGGAGACGCTAATTAGACGCGACGCGTCCGACTCCTTTTACGAGCGATTAGCACCTTTCGAAAAGCGGTGGGCTCTATTGGTGATTCGCCTGCTGCATCCCGTAGCAGACCCAAGCGACGCTGTGAAGGATGCAGTCGACCGCGGCGCGACATGGGCAGAGATTGGTGACGCTCTCGGGATTGCCCGCCAAACTGCACATAAGCACTTCAGTGGCGGCTCATCGCGTCGTCGGCAGAATCGGCCAATCCAGAGCACGTGAAAAAATCATGAATCATCGCAATTTCCAAAAACTGCTTTATGAGTGTCTCCGTTTTTTGACGGTGCCCGTACAGGTTTTTGGACTTCTGGCGTCGTGGAATTTAGGCCGAGCGAGTGTAAGAACTGAAACAGTGCAGGTGAGGTTTGAAACACCGGCGGTAAAAATGGGACACCGCGAGTAGAAATTGGGACACGGGGTGAGTGGCGCGTTCCGCGATCTTTTGGAAGCGTCATCGGCGTGTCCTCCTCGACTTCAGAAAGTGCCGTGGTGAGGTGTGTCCCATGACCGCATCTGTCAAGCTCGGCCGCCCGTACTTGGGTGAGCGCCATGTGGTGACCTCACGAATGCCGATCCCGGTGCGTGACGCGCTGGATGAGATCGCCGCTCTGTGCAATACCGACCGGTCGACGGTCCTGGCGGACCTAGCGTGCTGCGCGGTCGGCAAGCCTGACCTGGCGCGGATGGTCCGATTCGATCCGCAGGTTTTCCGCCCGATCTCTGATGACGTTGCGGCTCAGGAGGTGTTGCCGCTGGCGATGTGATCCGCAACACCGGCCCCCAGCGTCGGTGAAACCCACAGACATCTGAATACCTGTGCGGATGACGCTTTAGAGACGACGAAACCCCGCCGTAGCGGGGCCGTCTTTGGAGTTTCGAGTCGAGTTAGCAGCTCGACTCCGGTCTCCGCACCGATCCCCCGAAGGGGCGTGTCTTGCCGGACTCGTCTCACGGTAGCGCATTGCCTCAAGCAAGGCGAGAGAACGCGTGCCGTGTTCAGTCACAAACATATAAAGCCCAGGTCAGCGCGCATGGGTTGCGCGTGTCGGTCGACCATCGGAACGCGAGTGCCGCTCGGCGGTCCGGGTTGTGCCGTGGTGCGCCAGTGGTGCGCCAGGGCGGCGAATCACTGCGGCGGGGCCGTGCCGCGGCTCGTCGTCGTGGGTGGGTTGAGCGCGCGGGTGCGACGTCGGCGGCGACGCCGATGTGGACCACGGGCGCGGCTTGGCTGGCGGGTCTGCGCGGGTGGGCCAGCGCCGCGGTGCTGCGCGGGGTGTGTGCGCGGTTGGGGTGCTCGATCACGGCGGCGACGCTGGTGGCGATCGCGGCGGTGATGGTGGAGTTCGCCGACCATGCCAGCGGCCGGAACATGGCCGCGACGCGAGCGACGATCGCACGCCGGGTGGGCTGCTCGCCGCGGACTGTGACAACGGCGTGGCGGGTGCTGCGCGAGACGGGTTGGGCTGTGGAGGCATGCCGCGGGCATGGCGACGCGTCGACCCCGGCGGTTGGGCGCCGGCCTTCGGTGTGGCATCTGATCCCGCGCCGATGCGCCGCGGCTGTGGAGTTTTTCCACCTACCACCGTCAGGTGGAGTTAGTTCTTCAAGTCCCGTAGGGAATTACTCACCAAGCGCGCGCGATCGCGCGCCTGCCGAGAATCCGAGCAGGGCCAGACCAGTCGCGCGGCGGCGCTGGCGCGCTACGCCGCGCCCGTTGCCGCTTCAGCGGCTCGCTGGGCAGCTCGCGGCGCGCTGTCACGGATTGGGCCGCGGTCACGTCGGCAGCCTGTGTGACGCGCTCACAGCCGCGGGAATCGACCCCGAGCAGTGGACGGCGCGTCAGCTCGCCGACGCCCTCGACGCCGACATGCGCCTATCGGGCTGGAGCTGGCCAGATCGCATCGAACGACCAGGCGGGTTTCTCGCCGCGCGGCTACGCCGCATGCTCACCCGACGAAGCAGCGGCGGCACAGCCGCCGACCAGGACACGAACACCACGACGCCGACGCCGACCCCGCCGCGGTACACACCGGAACCGCTCCCGGTGCTCACCGACGCGCAGCGCGCCCGCATCGACCAGGTACGCGCGGCGATCCGCGAACACTTCACCGCCCGCACCCGTAGCCGCACCGCGCCACGGCCGCCGGTCACACCACCGAGGCGCGCTGTCGTGGCGACTCCGACGACGCTGTGCGCCTCGACGAACTGCATAACCTGCGGGGTCGCCGATGCGCCGCGGCGACCGTTCCTGCCCGCTCGCCGCGCCCACGTGTGCGACGCGTGCTGGACGAGCGCCGACCCGCTGCCCAAACTGGGGGATAAAGAAATACAGAAACACATATGCAAAGATGTGTGTGAATCTTTACATGTGAGGGATAGGATGCCGCTGTGACTGCGAGGCGTGAACGGCGCACCAAGGTATGGGGCTTTGTGAATCAGAAGGGCGGGGTCGGGAAGACGACGTTGGCTGTCAACCACGCCGCGGAGCTGGCCCGCCGTGGTCGGCGGGTGCTGCTCATCGACGGCGACTCGCAGGGCTCCGCGCTCGACTGGCAGGCCCAGCGTGCCCGCATGGAGCTTGCCGCAATCATCGCTGTGGTCGGCTTTCCCCGTGACACGATCCACCACGAGGTCGAGCAGCATCGCGGCGACTACGACGACATTGTGATTGACGCGCCGGGTCGCGCCGAGAGCGTCGCACGCGCGGTGATCGTGGCCTCCGACGTCGTGATCATCCCCGTTCAGCCCAGCCCGTATGACATTTGGGCCAGTGGGGAGGTGTTGGCGCTGCTGGAACAGTCGAGGGTGTTCAGGCCCGAGCTGGTGGCGGCGTGGGTCATCAACCGCCGCATCGTCAACACCGCGATCGGGCGCGACATCAAGTCACAGCTGGAAGGTCATGGGCCGCGGCTGCTCGACGCCACGATCGCCCAACGAGTCATCTTCTCCGAAGCCGCGGCCCGCGGTCTGGCGGTCTACGAGGCCGACCCCGGCAGCGTCGCCGACTCCGAGATACAGGCCCTCACCACCGAACTGGAGGCAATCACCAATGGCTAGTAAAGGGAAGTCTCTGCCGGAGATGACGCCGCACCGGCCCAGCGCCGCGGACGCGGACCAGTGGGTGCGCGGCGGCAGCACGACCACGCCGACGACGGAGCCGCCGGCGGCCGGCGTCCAGACACCGCCGCCGCAGCGTGAGCCCACGCGTCGGCTCACCTTGGACCTGCCCGAGCGACTGCACCGCAAGATGAAAATCCGTTCGGCCACGACCGGCGTGCCGATGGTCGACGAAGTGCGCAGCGTCCTCGAGGAGCACTACCGCGACGATGGCTGACCGCATGGCCCAGCTCGTCGCACCCCGACAACTGCGCTGCACTGGTCGCGGCTGGTTGCTGCGCTTCGGCGAGTGCCGAATGTCGGGGGTCTCGGGCGTAACGGTTGTGGTGCTTGGGTCGGGGTAGCTCGCCGTTCGGCCCGCCGCGCGCAAGGGCGTTGGTCTGTGCATCTTTGTATGTGGGTTTCTGTATTTCTGTGTGTCTCAAGCGCAACGGCTGTTATGAATAGATAGCAAACTCTCGGCGTCGTTTTGCT
>JAWQNE010000048.1:0-8119 GCA_033741175.1 Mycolicibacterium sp. 120270
GTTATCTGTAACGGGAATCGCTGTGTGTAAGACAGTGACCGCTGTTGGTTTGAGGGTGCGGAATCAACGAGGAACACAGTGTTATCTGTAACGGTGCAACCGGCGTGGGGGCGCTGTGGCGGGCCGCTGTGCGAGTGGATGGTGTGGCTCGATCAGCTGTTGTTGGCGTTGCCAGTGCCGCGTAGGCGGTGGATCTCGCCGTGGGCGGCCCGCGAGCTGCTGGTTGAGTTCTTTGATTTCGGCTTTGAGAGCGGCGATGTCGTTGTCGTATTGGCGCTTCTGGGTCCTCAGTTGTTGACGCAGAGCTGCATCCACCGAGGATCCGCGGGTGGGCGCCTCGGATTCGCTGGCGGCGATCTTTGGTCGTGGTGTGGCGGAGGCGGCGCGGATTTGGTCGTAGAGGTCACGGTGGTTGTAGATCGTTTTGCGGGCGACCCCTGCGTGGCGGGCGACTGCATTGGGGTTGATGTCCATTCCGGCGACCTGCATTTCGCGCAGCGCCTTCTTGATCTTTCGTCGGGCGTCGTTGCGGCTTTTGGCGCTGGCTTTCCTGAGGCCGGCGGTGGAGCGGGCAGCAGTCATTGATCCGGGGTGCGGGGTCGCTGAGCTTTATCGAGGGCGGACTGGTGGGCGCCGCGGGTCTGGATTTGCAGCAGCGGCAGCCGTTTTCCTATCCCTGTGCCGGCGCCGGATACCGCCTCTTGGTCTGCGGTGGCCGACAGGCGTTCGATGATCGCTTCGAGCGAGCGCAGCTCGCGGCGGCGTTCGATCACCCAGATGTTGTCCTCGCCGAGTTCGCGTCCACTTCGTCGGCGATACTGGTCGCGGCGGGCGGCCAGCAGCGCTTCGGTGGCGGCGTGTTGCTGGCGTAGCTCATCGAGGTGGGTGGCGTCGGTGGCGAAGTGACCGCAGCCCAGACAGGCATTGCCCTTGTCGCACTGTTTGAGCGGCGGCAGCAGGCAGACCCCGTTGGGCAGGATCCGGTCGGTGCGGGCGCCGAGCTGCGTCATCTCATAAATGTCGCTGGGGCTGATGGAGATATCGGTGCCGTGGGCCCCGATTTTCTTGTGTTTGAGGAACTCTGACTCGGCGGTGGCCGCCAGGGTGGCCGCGTAGCGGGCGGTCATCTCGGGGCTCTTGTGTCCGAGGTAGCGCTGCACGACGTGGAACGGAACGCCATCGTTGAGCAGTTCGGTGGCCCGGGTGTGGCGCAACCGGTGGGTTTGGGTGAAGCGCAGTGGTCGGCCGGCGCTGTCGGTGAGATCGTGGCAGTCGTCGAGCTTGGCCAGCGATGTGCGGTAGGTGTTGTAGGAGCGGGGTTGCTGGCCGCGGTGCTGATTCTTCACGCCGAGGAACAGGTATCGGGGCGCCAGGTCGGGGTATGTCGCCTTCAGCCAGCTCTGCTGCTCGGTGATGATGTCAACGATGGCCTGCTCGACGAGGATGGTGGGAATGACGTCGTCGACTTTGGTCTGCTGGTAGCGCAGCCGGGCCACGAACGTGTCGGGATCGGCGTCGGTGGGGCGTTCCTGGCCCGGGATGGCCTGCAGCGGATCATGGTCGAGCATCAAGATCTCCGAGGCTCGGCGTCCGGTCAGGGCCTGCAGCAGCCAGATCCGGGCGGCCTGGGGGTCACCGAGGCCGGCGGCGACGGTGATCGTGCCGTCGGCTTTGGTCAGCACCACCTTGTGCCCGGCGGGGGCGGCCAGGACGTCGAGGTAGGTGAGCATGCGCTGTAGGTCTGCGGTGGCATACCAGGTGAGTTCGCGTTCGCGGCGGCGCTGTTTGGGCGCGTGTAGCGGTGACCACAGCACGGTGTGGGTCAGCGTGATGTCGCGCCAGCGCGGGTTGGCCGTCGCGGTCGCCGCGTCGGCGGCGTTGTCGTGCATGAACGTGTAGAACGCCTGGGTTTGGGCTTGCAGGGTGGCCACGGTGTCGGCGGTAAGGCGGTCGGACTGGGTGGCTGCGGCCGGGGAGCGCAGATACTCGAGATAGTCGAGGAACACGGTGCGCAGCTGGTCGGGATCGGTGCTGATCAGCGGATCACTGTGGTGGCCGTAGTCGTGGGCGAACCGGCCCAGCTGCGAGCCCAGGTTGCGGGCCCGGTCGGCGGCCGAGGACCAGACCAGCAGGTCGTAGGTCAACGCGCTGCGCAGCCAGAACCGCAGCCCTTCGCGCAGCCAGGCCGGTTCGATATCGCGCAGCCGCACGGCGGTGTCGTGGCGGGGTTCGTGGTCGCGGCGTGGGATCCGAGGGTCGGTGCGCAGATCCCAGATGTCGTGTTCCCACCACGGGGTGTCGGTGCAGCGCACCGATACCCACAGGTGCAGGTGTTCGATGAGGTGGCGGATGTTGCGCCGCGATCCCGCCGAGGGGAGTCGCATGTTGCGGCGCTGAAAGGTCAGGACCGCTTGGCGGAGCACGGCATTGGGGTCCAGGTCGGCGATGCTGGCGGGGGTCTTTCCGGTGCGGGTGCGGTGTTCGGCGATCGCGGCCGGCAGGGTGCGGGTCAGCCAGGCCAGCAGGGATGGTTCGATCTTGCGTAGCTGCTGGTCCCAGCAGGTCCAGACCCACCAGGCGATCTCGTCGCCGAATCGGGCGGGGGCGTCGGGGGTGAAATCGTGTGTGGCTCCGGCGCGGTGTGCTTGCAGGTAGAACTGGTTGCGCAGAAACACCTGATCACACGGGGCGCTGTAGATCGCATAGATCGGCCGGCGCCACGCTTCAGGGACTTGGGCCCACTGGGTCGCCCATGATCCCGCAGCGGGTGCGGGGGCCAGGGTGGGTGCGGGCGGGTCAGTCGGTGTGGTCATGGTGCAGCCCTTTCCAGCCAGCGACGTAGCTGCGCCATTGCGCCAGGGTGCGCATCTCGGCGTCCTCGGTGACCCATCCGTAGGTCGAGAGCGTGGTCTGGATATCGGCGTGGCCCAGGCGGCGCATGACCACGTGCGGCGGGGTTCCGGAGAGCAGCAGTGCGGTGGCGTGGGTGTGGCGCAGCCAGTGCGGTGACCACCGATCGGGCAGCACCCCGCCGGCGCGGTTAGTCACCGAATCGATTTTGGCGTAGACCGTTTCGGCACGCATGGCCCGGAAACGCTGCCCGTGGGTGAGATTGACGAACACGAAGTGAGTGTCCAGGTCGGGCACGTCCAGATCGGCGCCCTGGTCGACCAGATGCCACACGTAGGCCGAATACAGCGCCTCCAGATCATCACCGATGTAGATGCGTCGGGCCAGTAGCGTCTTGCCGCGGGCCCCGCGCGGATGGTCTTGTCGGGAGGCCACGTCGATGAACGGTGTCCCGCCGGCGCCGATATGAAAATCGTGGTGGCGCAGCGACAACGCTTCACCCAGTCGCATCCCGGTCTCGGCGAGCACCGCGAACAACAGCCGGTCCCGCAGCCCTGAGGGCGGCCCCGACCAGTCCTGTCCGGCCTGGGTGGCGCAGCCGTCGAGAATCGCGGCCACTTGGGCGGGTAGTAGCACCGGAGTGGCGGACTTGTTGCCGCTGCGCACCGTGTAGATGGGCCGGTCCTTGGAGCGTCGTGCGCCTACTCCGGCCAGCATCGGGATATATCGTGACCGCGATCGCTTGCCGCGGCTGGTGAACAGCCGCTGATACGGGCCGGCCAGCCCATGGGCGTCCGCGTGGTAGCGGTAGAACGCCAGCACCGCCGCGGCCCGCAGCTGGGTGCTCGCCGGGGCCAGCCAAACCTCTGGTGCGCCGATCCGGGCGGTGCCCGGCAGGTCCCCGGTGCGCAGGTAGGCCAGAAACTGCCCGAACAGGCTCGTACTGATGTCCTGCCAGTCGGTGCCGGTGTGTTCTAGCACCGTCCACCACGCCGCCAGGCCGGCCGCATACGCCTTCACCGTGTTCGGTGAGGCCCCGTCATCGCGCAGGAACTGCAGGTATTGCTCGGCTGCCTCGATCGGCAGGTGATCGGGGCCCAGCACGGTGTAGGTGTCCGGGGCGCCGGTCAGCGCGATCCGTTGTGTCCGTGCCATCCCCGATCCGCCCCCGCAATTCCCTGTTAGGCCTGCCGGCGAGGCCGGCGCAGCGCCACCACCGTGTCCCCGCGGTCCAGGATCGCCTCCTCGTCGAGCACCGTCGAGACGGTGTCCGGGGCCGCGGCAACTTTCGCGGGGGCGCCGCGCTGGCCGGCGAGGATGTCGGCCAACAAGTCTGTGGGGTAGATCAGGTCGTGGGCGGCCAAGGCCTCCACGCTGACCGAGCCGTAGCATTCCTCCATCCACCGGCGCAGCAGCCGGGGCCGCTCCGGTGTGCGGGCATTCCAGCCCGGTTCGGTCTTGCCCCAGGTGTGCCCGGTCTCGGAGTTGATCCGCGTGTAGAGCTGGCGCTGCAACGTATCGGCGCGGACCTCATCGATCAGCTTCGACTCGCGAAGGTGAATGATCAACGCCCCCAACGAAATCCGCCACTTCACCTTCGCGTCGACCAGATCGCTGAGCGTGGGAACCGGCGGCACCTCTTTGGCGAGCACTTCGGTCGGGGCCAACAACTCCGAGGCGAACCGGGAGGCTTCGCGCTCCTGGTCATCGCTGACATCGCCATAGCGGTGCAACAACAAGTGCCCGATCTCGTGGGCGACTGTCCAGCGGGTGCGCTCCCAAGAATCCAACGCCCGCAACAACACCAACGGACGTTCTCGATACTCCCCGGTCCGCGCCGAGCACCCCAGATGCTTCTCGGTCAACAACCCGGCCGGCCCGTCCTCATCGGTGTCCCAGTCCACCACTCCGGTGGAACGTGAGTGCTTCATCCGCATCACCACCGGCACCCCGGCAGCTTCCAGCTCGTAGGTCAGCGACTTGATCGGCACCCCGGGCGCCACCCCCAGCCAGCGCCGGGCCTGGGCGGCCGCGGTCACCACATCGGTGCCCGCCGGCAACGGCTCCAGCAGCACCGGGGGCAGCTTGGCCACCGCATTGAGCTGCCCGAGCAGATCACCGACGACGTTGGCGAACACCGCCAGGTACTCCTTCTCGGTGACCGTGGTGGACTTGGGCGCCCGGAACAACAGATCCCGCGCCGTCACCCGCGATGCCGGTGCGGTCGTGAAAAATGCTGGCGGGAAACGCAACAACGCTGTCAGCCGATCGAAATCGGTGGACTCCAGTACCGCGGTCTCGGACTGCTCCAACCGCGTCTGGCGCGGAGAGCGCCACCCCAGATGCTCCATCACCGCGGTGCCTGACAGTCGTCGCAACACCCGGGCCTGGCGGACCCGTGTGCCGAACACCTCTACCGACGCCATCACCGACCACCTCGTCCCCACACGCGCCCGGCCGGTACCAGCTCATCGTCTACGCCTCGGCGTCCCCGGTCTCGGAAGCATTCCTGGGCAAGAACTGCTCGAAGTCCTCGCGCACGTCCTCGTCGTCCTCGGCCACGATCTGCCGCTCGGCAACGGTCTTCGGCCGAATCGCCAGCGGCAACGGCTCGAACCCCAAAATCCGCTCCTCGCTGGTATCCAGATCGGCGACCACCGCCAAGATGCCACCACCCACCGACAACCGGCCCGGGGTCTCCCACCAGTACACAACCAGCTCGTAATCGTCGCCGATCCCCGCCGGCCCGAACACCCGCTGATCCTCGGGCTCGCCGGCGTCGAGCGCCATCTGCTTGCCCGGCTTGGACTTCGGCATCGACTGCGGGGGTAGCGCACCGATATCGGCGGCCCGCTGCGGGCTGATGTGACGGACCCGCGCCCACGCCATCCCCGCATCCCCGATACGCACCGACGAACTCGGGCCCGTCGACATCCGCAACGTCGACCCCGGCCCGCACGAGGCGCCCTCTGGCGCCGCTGGCGGGGTCGGGGCCTTCGCGCTCTGCGCGTCGATGCCGTTCATCGCCAGCACATGACTGCGCACGTCCTGGCACAACGTCCCGCCCTGAATCTGCATCGGGTCGGGAAACACGCCGAACCACCGCGCCAGCGAGGCGTCGAATGCCACACCGATCTCGCCGAGCAGCCTCGCCAACGCGAGACGATGCAAGGCCACCAGCTGTCTCGCCAGTTCCACCGGAACCACCATGGCGGAAATACTGCACGGTTTTTCCTACACCCTTTCGGAGGCGCGCCGTGTGTCGGGTCAGCAATTCTGCGTTGCTTAGCATCCTGCAAGTATACATGTATAAATGGTTGTGAGCTGCACAAATCATGCGTGTCGCGCTGCTTTCTGGCCATGAAGAGCGTTGCGCGCATGCCGCTCCGCGTCCCGGCGGCTCGAATGGCCGCAGTCGGCCTGTGTGGGTCGAACGGTGTGTTCCTTCACTGTGGCCCACAGTGAAGATAGTGACGCATGAGGTCTCGTCGCCCGGGGAGCTGGTGCACGTGTGTCGCGTTGGATGGCACGGCAGATGCGATCACCCGTGCGCCGAGGCCGACCTGCCACGTTCTCGATCCCGCTGGCGGCCCAGTGAATGGTACGGAAAGTGAATGGCAGGCAAACAGATCGGCGTTGCCGGATGTGGTGTGCCTGGTCGGCGCGGTAGCCGGGTCGAACACTGCGCGGCAGGCCTGCCCACCCTCTACCGTAGGCACCGGACAAGACCAGACCATCGGAAAAGGGGGGCCGGGTGTCCACGTCGCGCAAACCGCCGGTGCGTAAGGCGCCCGATGATGCCGCCCTGGCCTGGGAGCTGGCCGCCACCGCGCGCCCGTATCTCAGCAGAATCGACGCCGACCGCATCTACATCACCCTGGGCATCGGCGAGACGTTCGCCGCGATCGAGGCCCTGATCACCGCCATCGCATGTAACGACATTCCTCTCGACGACGAACTGATGGCCGCCACCGCCAGCTGGCTGGACTGCTACCACGGACAGAGCGCCGAACCACGCCTGCGACACCTTCTCACCAAGGTCATCGCGTCTGCGTCGCCACAAAACACGCCCGCCGCCCGCGAGCGAACCGGTCCTGGGCCGCACGCAGCGCCAGACCGGTACCGCCGATCCGGTTAGTCGTTAGCCTTCGTTAACCGCGCATCACCGCAAAGTCCTGGACGCCGGGACTAGCCTCGGAAACGGGATATGCCATCTGGCCGGTGTCGCGCCGGGCGACCCCCCTCGCGCGGCGCGACGCCACCCAACATGAGCATGACGATTATTCGACCGGAGTCCTAAACCCCAGGGGACATCGCCTGGCTCACCGGTGTTGATGACGTCGGTCTGGCGCGACCTGTGAGCTTTCACATCAAGGCGCTACCGCCGTGTCTCGGGGAACCGTTCGTAGATGCGGTTGATGTGCCCGTGGGCTTCGGCGAGTTCACGGCGTAGTAGTTGCTCTTGCGGTCCTGCGGGCGACCCCAAGCGGCGTTGCCGCTCGAACTTCTCGATCGCCCTCGTCGTATGAGTGATGTTCTCGTGCAACGCTGACAACAGTCGGAAGGCCTGCGCCAGGTCGGACTCGTCGTTGCTCATCTAACAGATCTTCACACTTCCCGAACCTCACGGGTTCGATAGCCACGATGTGAGGTGAACGGACGTCAATTCCTCGGTTGACGGCACCTGGCCGCCCAGGCATGCTATCGACATGCCGGAGGTCGATGAGCACGTCATGGTTGAAGAAGTCGAGCGTCGGCTCGCCGACAGCTACGCAGACATTCCAGCCGAGCGCATCAACTCCATCGTCCAGAGCGCCTACGCCCAGTTTGAACACAGCCGGATCCGGGACTTCGTTCCGCTGTTCGTCGAGCGCCGAGCCCGCGCCGAACTCGCCCGGAGCTGATCGGCGAATCGGACACTTGACAGCCACGGGCGTCATTGTGGCTGTCGCAGGTTGTTGCTGATCTGAAATAGATTTCGCCGCGTGCCGCGCGGTGCCAGTCGGCGGGCTTCCGGGCACGCGCGATGGCGAAGTACGGCCGCAGTCATAGCGCCACAGAGTAGCGGCGCCCAAGGCGTCGAGTCCTCGGCAGTGACAAAGCCACCCCAGCGTAGGGTCTAGCACTTCTGGTTCTCCGCGACAGCAATCGCCAACCCGCGTCCTACACATGTGCAGGACAATCCGGCGCCCGATTAGACCAGGTACACATGTAACACTCGTCCTGAACAGTCGGATAGCTCAGCTAGGCCCCCTTTGTTACAGATAAG
>JAWQNE010000049.1:0-5070 GCA_033741175.1 Mycolicibacterium sp. 120270
TCCTGGGGGTAGGGCCTGGGCACACTGACATCCTTCCAGCTCGCCCATCCCGGGCAAGCCAACTCAGATGTCACCCATTCGTGCAGCAGACCCGTTCGATGGTCAGTTCGGGCACGTTGACCTCCCGAGACTCGGGGTGTGCAGCTTACTCCCGGGACATCGGGGCATCGGTTGAATTGCCGTCCACTGCAAGTGACGAGCCCATACGCTGTGCCCCCAGTCGGACTCGAACCGACACTTGGCGGATTTTAAGACTGTTCTTCCCGAGCACTGGCAGTTAGCGGTAGTAGATGGCTGTGACGGAAGACCCTGCTTGACCTCGTAAAACAGCGCCGGATAGCTTTGACTCTTGTTGGCTGCCATCGAGTGCGCTGCGGACTGACTGCGGACTAGCAAACGTCAGCTGGTAGGTCGCCGCGTACGACTTCAAGCCGGTGACCCACCGGCCAACGGCGTTCTGTTTCGCGTCGAAATCGCCCGCTCATCCACCCCGCCGAGTTACGCAATCGTGTCGGACTCTGGCGGTAAGTTGACTACCTGAATCGGCGGGGTGTGGAGGGGGAAGCATGGAGGCCACAGCCGTACGGGCTGCGCCCATCGGAGGCGGCAAACGCCCTTCCCTAATGTTGCTCAAGAGCGAGTACGTACCACCGCTCCTTGAGGGCGATCGACGCCCGCGTCGCTTGGACGCGATGTCGCCTTTAAGGTATCCCGGTTCAAAGCGAAAGATGCTGCCGTCAATTCAGCAACTAATCGAGGGGAACATTCCCCGTCCCAAGTTGCTGATTGAGCCGTTTTGCGGGGGAGCAAGTGTTTCACTCGGGTTGTTAGAAATCGACGCGGTGGAATCTGTGCTGCTGGCAGACCTGGACCCGCTGGTGGCCGCGTTCTGGAGTGTCGCAACCACTGACGCAGAATGGCTCATTAGAGCGATGTATAAAGAACCCGTCACCGTTGAACGTTGGCAGTATTGGCGAAACGCCAAGCCAAGATCTATCCGGAACCGGGCCCTAAAGTGCCTGTTCCTGAATCGGACGACATTCTCGGGCATCATAGGCGGTAACGCCGGCCCGATTGGCGGTCGAACCCAGTCGTCTGAGTACAAGATTGGGTGTCGTTTCGAGAAAGAACCACTTGCCCGCCGCATCAGAAATGTGAAGCGGTTGGCGGACGCTGGCCGCATCCTACGCACATATGAGGGCAGCTGGCAGGCCGCGATCCGATGCGCAGAGTACGCCGCCGCAGACTTCGGCCCGAAAGAGAGTTTGTTCTACCTCGACCCGCCATATATCGAAAAGGCAAGCCGCTTGTACGAGCAACCCTTTAGCGACGCGGACCACCGAGCACTCGCCGCATTCCTGACCGAAGAGACCGACCACCGCTGGATACTCTCCTACGACGAAGAGCCTTTAGTGGTTGAGCTATACCGGGGGAAGCCAGGAGTGCACGACTTTCGGGTGACTCATCACTACACGATGGCCGGTAACAGACGAAAGCCTGTGCCAGGCAGAGAAATACTCTTCACCAACCTGCCAAACAACCCCGTGCGACCCCGCCGAGCAAGTAAGAGGTGACCAATGAGCATCACGACAGCTGTTATCAATAAGTCGAAGGCTCGAACCCCGCTCGCGGCTCTTATCAACGATAATTGTCCGCCCATCGGAGGGATATTTCGACTCGACTACCATTCGGCCGTTGTCCTCACCGACGACTATCACAAGCACGAGGCTGGCGGCGTCCCCCAAGGCGGCTACTTACTCGCGGCCGCAGGCAATCAAACAGACGACGGCTTCGTAGTTGACGACGAGGAACTGATCCTACTGCGGGTTAGAGGCACTGCTCCCCTCCCCAACGAAGCCGACCTCGTTCAAACAAGGCTTGCTGTGGTGCGAGACGCCGCTACGACAGGTCGAGGGTTTGACGATGTAACCGACGTCCTGACTCGAAACGAACTGCAACAGTCCGCATTTGACTGCGAAGTCCTTGGCACGTTCTACCTCCCAACCGACGGGAGCACTCGCATCGAATTCGGTGCTGATATCGACAACGTCGTGTCTTCGGCCAAATACCAGGTCTTTCTTCCCTCCCAGAACGTGCTGTCGTGGCTCGCGTCCTATCCAGAGTCCGAGTCAGACGATGACCTCCTGACTTTGGGAGTGGTCCGGTTCTCCTCCACCCTCCGTCGAGCCCGAGCAGCGGGTATCGATAATGCTGAGATCCGCGTCCACGTTGGAGATTTCGTATCGCGGAAGACAGCCGTCTTCGGCATGACACGAACAGGAAAATCGAACACCATCAAGACGTTGGTCACCGCAATCTACCGTTTGGGTATTCGCCAAGGGCTCCCGATTGGCCAACTCATCTTTGATCCGCAAGGAGAGTACGCCAATATCAACGACCAGGACAAGACCGGTTTGCGGCTGCTTGGAGACACCGCGGACCAAGTGCGCATCTACAAGATGAGTCCTAAATCTGACCCTCGGGAGCAACCGCTACGCATCAACTTCCTCGACTCCGGTTGCCTTGCAACCGTGTGGGAGATGGTGCAGGAGCAAGTTGCAAGCGGTGTCTCATCGAACGCACAGTATATGGCCGGGTTTCGTTCTGTGACTATGAACATGCCCGACCCTTCTGATATCGGCGCCAGGAACCACTTCGAGCGAAACAGGCTAGCCTTTTACGCGTTGCTCGATCGTGCAGGTGTCTCTGGTTCGCTCACGGGCGTCCAATTGACGCTTACGAACGACTTGGTCACGGAACTCACTACGACGAACCCCCCTCCAGTCGCAGGTATCACCGGAACGGGCAAAGTCGCCAGAATTCCGTCTACGTCTGCGGCTGCTGAACTGCTGGCATGGTTACGTGAGAAGGATAAGGACAACAAGCTAACTGCGTCCTGGCACAACGACTTTGCGAATGGCGAGTTGGGCGACATCCTGAAGGCTATGGAGGGACGGGCCGGTGACGCTGCGGTGAAACGCATTCGGCCGTTTCACGACACATCAGCGACGGGCGACATCGGGGACCGCGTGTGGGATGACATGCAGGCTGGTCGCCTAGTCATTGTGGACTTGTCCCAAGGAAACGATACGGTCGCAAAGTCCCTGTCCGAGCGGATCGTAACTAGCTTGCTCGATAACGCCCGCGACGAGTTCGCAGCCAACAAGACACCGAGGCCCTTTCAGATTGTTGTCGAGGAGGCGCACAACCTATTCGAGAGGAACAAGCGAGATACGGACGCTGACCCATGGGTGCGCCTGTCGAAAGAGGCGGCCAAGTACAAAGTTGGGATGCTCTACGCGACGCAAGAAGTCTCGTCGGTTGACCAGCGAGTCCTGTCTAACACATCGAATTGGCTTGTGGGACACCTGAACTCGGACAACGAAACGAAGGAGTTGTCTCATTATTATGACTTCAAGACATGGGCTGACAGCATTCGCCGGTGTGAGGACGTGGGCTTCGTCCGAATGAAAACCTACTCCGGTAAGTACATCATTCCTGCGCAGGTCGCCAAGTTCGACCATCAGATGATCAATGAGGCCCGTAAGGAAGCAGGCCTAGACGCCGTAACTGTAGAGGACCTCTGATTTGCCTTACCCCCGCGAGAGAGCGCACCGCCTCGGCCACGTTCCTACTGTAAATAACCAAGCGGTTCAGGAGGCTTTCACGAGGTGGGAGGTCGCTCAGGCACGGCCGGGGGACGAGGCCCGCATCGCGGCGTTATGCGAGCCCTTAGCCCAACTCGAACGCACGAGTGACGCGTCGGAAGTGACATTTGCCATCACGGTTGATGGATCCGACACCGAAGTAGAGGCCACCCGAGAGCATCCCACAGTGAAGGTTGGGTACATTCGGGTCGCCGGCTCATTTGTAGACCTAGAAAGACTGATGAAAGCTGGTGCAGGGCCGTACATTCACCCGGGAGAGGTGCGACACGCTCACTCGGAATCTGCGTTCGACGCTGCGCTTCCCGGGTCAGGCCTGGTCCGCAAAGGAGTCAGTGGCGTAGATACATGGCGCCAGGAGCTTGACCACTTTCTCGCCAACACTCGCTTCGATCAGGACTCCCCTCTCACCCTGGCTGATGCCCTCTTAACCATGCACGGAGCGCCGGGCAAGCCAGCGGCGCAACTTACACTAAGAGCCTGTCCCACATGTAGAGCCAAAGACTTCGATGCGGGCGCACTGCCTGTCGTCGGCCGCGATGGAGGCAACTGCCCGTCGTGCAAGTCTCCCCTTTATCTCGCTGATGTACTTCGGACGCACGAGGAGTATGTTCCTGAGGGCTCGAACCAGACAGCTCTGACCAGAGTGATGCTGGTAGTCGAAAGGCTGATGACTCTCAGCTACATGGAGCACTTCTACACCACAGTGGACACTCCCGAGGATGTGTTTCGGCGCACTCTATTCATTACCGATGGCCCCCTAGGGCTATTCGGCGTTGTTGCCCCCTTGAAGCGGCGACTGTACGAATACCATCAATCCCTGTACGAATGGGCTGACAGCAAAGGTATTGCTGCGCCGTTGCTAGTCGGGGTCGAGAAGACTGGCCGGTTCGTAGAACACGCCGATCTAATCGCAGATCTGATCCCCGAGGGTGCGGTCATGATGCTGTCAACCGACTACATAAATCGAGTTACAGGCCGTCCTGCTGGAAATCAATACGGAACAGACGAGTTCTATGGTCGCAGATTCATTTATCGCACGACCTCCGGTGATCCTCTCGTTATAACGGTGCCGCCGAAGCCCGGAGTCCTTCCATACGAAGGCAGCGGGTCTGAAGATTTCGAAAGCTATCCGACGCTTAGGACTGTGTGCGAGGTTCTCGACTCTGTTCGGACCCGCCTCTATCCCAACGCGGTCATCCCAGTGGCATTGGCCCATTCGGCCGCATCGTTGCCCCTGGGCGTTGGACAGTCGGTGCTTCGGGCGATGGCACAGCAGGGGGTTGGGTTGCCCGCAAATACTCAGATTCGTTACAGATCTCCATACCGCTAGCTGATCATGTGACCGTCGCAGACGAACAGCGATCAGCGGCACTGCGTATGTGTGTATTCGCTAAACGACGTG
>JAWQNE010000050.1:0-4598 GCA_033741175.1 Mycolicibacterium sp. 120270
ACCGTTACAGATAACACTGTGTTCCTCGTTGATTCCGCACCCTCAAACCAACAGCGGTCACTGTCTTACACACAGCGATTCCCGTTACAGATAACCTGCCGAGGGTTTGGGTCGGCAGGCACGGCGTTGAGGCCTCAGACCGCCTCAGGAGGCGTGGCGGGCAGCTCGTCGGCCGAGCGATGCCCGGAGATCTCGTGGTAGCCGATCCTGTTGGTCCACGAGGCGCGTTCGTGCAGCCGGACCGACACGGTTTTGGCGTTCGCGCGCACCACCTCGTACCACTGGCCGCGGTACTTGATCAGGTCGCCCTTGGTGATCGTCTCCCGGCTGTAGGTGGTGGCGATGCCGGCGGCCTGCTGGGTGGCGTACACCGACTTCCAGTAGTCGATATCGGCTTGCCGCTGCGCCATGCGAGCGATCACCCGTTCGCGGTATTCGCCGGTAGCGGGCGGGAATTCATCAACGTAGGTGTGATTGGCGGTGCGAGCCACTACCCTGCGGTGACCGTCGAGCTGGCGCTGATCCTTGCGTTGTTCGGCCTCCAGGCGCTCGATGCGGTTCTTGACCGTAATCGGGCTGTATCGGCGCGCAGTGGTCTTGGCCGCGGCGTCGGCCTTCGCGGCGGCATCCTCGGCGGCGTTCGTGGCGTCGATCGCGCGGCGGGTGGCGTCGTGCGCGCGCTCGATCGCGCGGCGGTGACGGCGCTCGCTGTGGTGGCCGATCTTGATGGGCTCACCGCCAGGTGGCAGCGCCTCGACGGCGCGTGACTCCGCGTCCCACGCGGCCTCGGCAGCGGTGGACCTGCGGTCGGCCTTAGCGGCCAGCGCGTCGGCGCGGTCCTGTTGGCGCTGCGCTCGATCGGCTTCGGCCTCCGCTGCCGGCCGGTGGTTCGAGTCGACGTTGACGGTCACCTCGTGGCCGGCGGCGCGCAGCGCCGCTGCGGCGCGGTCGATCTTGAAGATGTTGGGCTGGCGGTCGCGGCTGCCGGGAATACCCCACAGGCCCAGCGTGCGGAACCAGCGAAACCCGGCCGCTTTCAGGATGACGTTCGTTCCGTCGCCTTTGTTGGTCCCGTGGACCAGCGTGCCATCTTCGGCGGTGTGACTAATTTCGATGCTCATCGGCGCTGCTCGCTCCTGTCTTGCGCTGTGGTGGTTGGTGATTGGTGTCACCCCCGGCTTTTTCGAGGGAGGCTGCGTGATGCCGCCCGATGAAACCATCATATCAACAACCCTTGACACCATCAACTCTTACACAGGGGTGTGACAATCACGCAGCACACACATAAGGCTTGACACCATCAATAGTTGTATGTGATCCTTGAGGAGAGGAGCGAACGCCGATCGGAGGGCCACGCAGCACGATGACCACCACCGCCCCGTACAGCAAAGAGCAGGCCAAGTCCCACGACGCGCTCCTGGCCGAGGCCACCAAAGCGCTTCGGGCCGCCTCTGACCGCCTGGACTCGGCCCGCAATTCCGCGCACCGGGCCGCTGGAGATCGCACCGGTTACCGCGGCGGCCGGCGCCACGCCACGTGGGGAATGAGCGAGCCCGAGGTGAGTCAACGGCTCGACGAACTCGCCGGCGGTACCGGACCCGCTGCCACAGCGGCCCAACGCGCCCTGGACGCCATCGCCAACGCCAAGCGCGCCCAGGCCGAAGCGCATGCCGAAGTCCTGAGGCTCGACGATGTGTGGCGCGAACGCGGCATGTGGTCGCGATTCTTCATGGTCCCGGGCGGGCACATTCACAGCTCGACCGGCTGTCACACCCTGCGGACCACAACATGGATCTCGTGGCTGCCCGAACTCAGCGGCGAGAGTGAAGCCGAAGCCGTCGCCGCCCACGGATCGGTGTTGTGTACCCACTGCTTCCCCTCCGCGCCGGTCGAATGGACCACCAAGGCGCCCAAGCCGACTGACCCCAACGTGTGCTCGGGCTGGGGGAAGTACGTCCCCGATGCCAACCTGCGGCTGTACAGCCCGCGAGGTACGTGTCCCGACTGCGGTCAAACCGTCAGCGTCACCAGCCGAGCCAATGCCCGCAAGCATGCGCCGCCACAGGCTCGGAAATGAGAGGGAGGGATATACCCATGACCCGACAGCGCCACCTGCGCCTAGTTGCGAAAGACACTGCAGCGCAGCGTATCGAGCCGATCGAGCGCGACGCTGCCATCGCCGCGATCCGAGCCGCGCTCAAGCGGCGCAGCGACAAGAGTTGGAGCGTGCGCGGCGGCCGGGGCACTTCGTGGGGCTGGATCACCATCACGGCCCCACCGCGCCGGCTGATCGGTCATGCGATGAGCGCCGCCGACGCCGCCGAGCTTTCCCAGCTCCTCGGTCTCGACCACGCCCACGACCAGGGCGTCACTGTGCCCGCCAGCAGTCAGTACCGGCAGGAATATGTCGCCCGCGCTGAGGGTCGCAAACCAGACGTTCTGGGTCGCCCCTACTGGGACTGACCCGCCACGTCAAACCGGCCGCCGATATCGCTTGTGCGGCCCGACCTCTGAAAATGTCCGTGGTGACCACCATGCCCAGAATCTCGAAGCCTTCCGTGAGGGCCGCGGACATCGGCTCACATAGCAAGGCGCAGCGCTGATTTGACAGCGGCTGGTGTGTGGCTGCGGGCAGCGACGTCGCGCTGCACCCAGGTAGCGATGACGCGCCAAAGTCCGCCACGCGCTGCGCCTGCACGGGTCAGCGCCCGACAACCGCACCGGCCGACGCGCATTCGCCAAAGGAGTGCGCGCCAACCTCGCGCACTATCGCGCGCTCGGAGTCATCTGAACTCGCCTCCGGGTGTAGGTCGCTTCTGTAACAAGGCTTGACAACATCAAGAGTTACGACGTAGTGTGGTTGGTGTAAGGATGAGGACGGGAAGGACAGAGCAGATGACACAGACCGCGGCCGCTGACCGGCAAGCCGGCGGACGAACGGTCATCACAGCCGCGCCGGTCACCAGCGGCGACCCCCGCGTCTACACCGACCCGTACCCCGGCGCCAAGGGCAGCGATCTGGTCAAAGAGTCCTGCGGCAAGTGCGGCGGCGACGGCCTCTACCACGCCCCGTCCGGCTTCGTCATCCAAAACCCCAACGGCCGCCCAGGCGAGACCTTCAAAGGCTGCTTCGACTGCATGGGCCACGGCCACCGCATCGTCAAGGTGTCCTCGGTGCGCGCCCGCATGCGCCGCGCCGTCAAGGCCGCCATCAAATGGGAAGCTGACGCCGCCGAACGCGACGCCCGCGCCGCCGCCGCAGCAGCCGAACAGTTCGCCGCCGACTGGGATGAGGCCCACGCCGAACAGGCCCGCCGCAACGCGCTGAACAACACCCCGGCTGGTCAGCCCGGCGACAAGCTGACCAACCTGGCCGGCACCGTCGAAGTGGCCACCTCGATCGAGGTCACCAAGTACGGCGGCTACGGAACGGAATTCAAGCGCCTGGTCGTCATCAAGCTCGACAACGGCCAGGTCCTCAAGACCTTCGGCGCCGCCGCGGGCCTGTACGAGGTCCGCCGCGGCGATAGCGTCACGATCACCAGCGCCACCGTCAAAGACGTCGACACCTACCAAGGCCAGCTACAGACCGTCATCACCCGCGCCAAGCTGCGCATCGACTACGCAGCCCTGCGCGCCGGCGACATCGCCGCCGGCGACGCAATCCAGACCGACGGCCAGTGGTACCCGGTGCTGCGCGTCGACGACAACGCCGTGCACATCCGCGTCGAACTCGGCGAACGCCATTGGACATCGAGCGTCCGCATCGACAAGATCACCGACCACCGCCGCCACGACAACCTGAACCCCCAGCAGTAGGAGAGATCTGAATGCGATTAACAGCTCGACATCGGGTCTCACCCCGCCTCGCCAACCCAAGCGACGTCGGCGCAATCAACGTGTGCGAGTGCGTCTTTTCGTGCGCTGACGATCCGGCCACGGCGTGCAGCCTGTCGGGCGACTGGCACGTTCATCCCGGCGAACCGTGCCCGGTCCATCCAGACGCGCCAGGGGACCGGTGACCACGTCCCAAGTGAAGGCCACGCAGAACCTCGTTCATCGACACGGCCGGGCGAACGCCTGGAGGGTGTCGCGCATCCGCATCGACAAGATCACCCCCGGTCACCGAGGCGCAACGACGCCTTACGAACTCGAGGAGACAGGGCACATGGAAGGTGGAAAGGATAGGAGCATGCCAACCAGCCGAGGACCCAAACCAGTCGTGGAATACGAGGGGCAGACCTACACCGCGCGACGCTATGGCGTTGACGTGCCGGACCTCTACGCCATGACTCGACTGCAAGCGCTTGTCTGGCTAAACCAGAACACCTACAAGCGCGGACACTCCACCAAGACCCCAACACCAAACCTCGCTGGCTTGAAACTGGTGGTCCGGTAATGACGATCCACACACACCCCGATGGTCCATCGGTGCCGGCCCGAGGGGACCGGCGGCTTGAGCCGTCGGGGGAATCGGGCCTGTCGGAGTCGACGGTGCGCCGTTACATCGAGCACCAGTGGGACGCGGTGGCTTGATGCGGCGCGCGTATGTGTTTCGCCTGCGTCCGACTGCCCGCCAGCACGTCGCGTTGGCGCAG
>JAWQNE010000051.1:0-3627 GCA_033741175.1 Mycolicibacterium sp. 120270
ACGTGTCCGGCCTGTACGGGTTTTGAGGCTGGGCGAAATCACCGACACACTATTGGGCTTTGAGACAACAAGCCCGTTGTCCCAGGACCTGCGTTCTGGGTGGCGTGTTGTCGCTTCACCGTTGGTGGTGGGGTGTGGTGTTTGATTTGTGGATAGTGGTTGCGAGCATCTGACAGCGGCTCCCGTGTGGGGGTTGTTGTTGATGTGCAATTTTTAGAGTTTTTTAACTCACCAAATATCTTTTGGTTTTGTGTTGTAAGTGTTTAAGGGCGCATGGTGGATGCCTTGGCACTGAGAGCCGATGAAGGACGTGGGAGGCTGCGATATGCCTCGGGGAGCTGTCAACCGAGCGTGGATCCGAGGATGTCCGAATGGGGAAACCCGGCGCGAGTGATGTCGTGTCACCTGCTGGTGAATATATAGCCAGTAGGGGGTAACGCGGGGAAGTGAAACATCTCAGTACCCGTAGGAAGAGAAAACAATTGTGATTCCGTGAGTAGTGGCGAGCGAAAGCGGAGGATGGCTAAACCGGATGCATGTGATACCCGGCGGGGGTTGTGTGTTCGGTGTTGTGGGGTCTGTGTTCCATTCACCGCCGTGGATGGCAGCAGTGATAAAGCAGTGTGTTAGGTGAAGTGGCCTGGGATGGTCTGCCGGAGTGGGTGAGAGCCCCGTAACCGAAAACATGCTGTCTGCTGTCGCAGTGTCCCCGAGTAGCAGCGGGCCCGTGGAATCTGCTGTGAATCTGCCGGGACCACCCGGTAAGCCTGAATACTTCTCAGTGACCGATAGCGGATTAGTACCGTGAGGGAATGGTGAAAAGTACCCCGGGAGGGGAGTGAAAGAGTACCTGAAACCGTGTGCCTACAATCCGTCAAAGCCCCCGTTGTGGGGTGATGGCGTGCCTTTTGAAGAATGAGCCTGCGAGTCAGGGACATGTCGCGAGGTTAACCCGTTGAGGGGTAGCCGCAGCGAAAGCGAGTCTGAATAGGGCGTATCCCCCTTTGTTGGGGGTGTAGTGGTGTGTTCTGGACCCGAAGCGGAGTGATCTACCCATGGCCAGGGTGAAGCGACGGTAAGACGTCGTGGAGGCCCGAACCCACTTAGGTTGAAGACTGAGGGGATGAGCTGTGGGTAGGGGTGAAAGGCCAATCAAACTCCGTGATAGCTGGTTCTCCCCGAAATGCATTTAGGTGCAGCGTTGCGTGTTTCTTGCCGGAGGTAGAGCTACTGGATGGCCGATGGGCCCTACTAGGTTACTGACGTCAGCCAAACTCCGAATGCCGGTAAGTCATAGCGTGGCAGTGAGACGGCGGGGGATAAGCTCCGTGCGTCGAGAGGGAAACAGCCCAGATCGCCGGCTAAGGCCCCTAAGCGTGTGCTAAGTGGAAAAGGATGTGCAGTCGCGAAGACAACCAGGAGGTTGGCTTAGAAGCAGCCACCCTTGAAAGAGTGCGTAATAGCTCACTGGTCAAGTGATTGTGCGCCGATAATGTAGCGGGGCTCAAGCACACCGCCGAAGCCGCGGCAGCCACCCTGTGGTGGCTGGGTAGGGGAGCGTCCTGCATCCGGTGAAGCAGCGAAGTGATTCAGCTGTGGAGGGTGTGGGAGTGAGAATGCAGGCATGAGTAGCGATAAGGCAAGTGAGAACCTTGCCCGCCGAAAGACCAAGGGTTCCTGGGCCAGGCCAGTCCGCCCAGGGTGAGTCGGGACCTAAGGCGAGGCCGACAGGCGTAGTCGATGGACAACGGGTTGATATTCCCGTACCCGTGTGTGCGCGTCCCTGATGAATCATCGGTACTAACCACCCAAACGGACACCGATCCGATCCTTCGGGAGAAGACGGTGTTCTGCTGCGTGGGACCTTCGGTGGTAGTAGTCAAGCGATGGGGTGACGCAGGAAGGTAGCCGTACCAGTCAGTGGTAATACTGGGGTAAACCTGTAGGGAGTCAGATAGGCAAATCCGTCTGACGTATATCCCGAGAGGTGATGCATAGCCGAGTGAGGCGAATTCGGTGATCCTATGCTGCCAAGAAAAGCCTCTAGTGAGTACACACACGGCCCGTACCCCAAACCGACACAGGTGGTCAGGTAGAGAATACCGAGGCGTACGAGTGAACTATGGTTAAGGAACTCGGCAAAATGCCCCCGTAACTTCGGGAGAAGGGGGACCCACGTACCGTCAAGGCTCTTGCGGCCGGCAGCGGGGGTGGGTGGCACAAACCAGTGAGAAGCGACTGTTTACTAAAAACACAGGTCCGTGCGAAGTCGCAAGACGATGTATACGGACTGACGCCTGCCCGGTGCTGGAAGGTTAAGAGGACCCGTTAACCCCTTTCGAGGGGTGAAGCGGAGAATTTAAGCCCCAGTAAACGGCGGTGGTAACTATAACCATCCTAAGGTAGCGAAATTCCTTGTCGGGTAAGTTCCGACCTGCACGAATGGCGTAACGACTTCTCAGCTGTCTCAACCATAGACTCGGCGAAATTGCACTACGAGTAAAGATGCTCGTTACGCGCGGCAGGACGAAAAGACCCCGGGACCTTCACTACAACTTGGTATTGGTGCTCGATACGGTTTGTGTAGGATAGGTGGGAGACTGTGAAGCACAGACGCCAGTCTGTGTGGAGTCGTTGTTGAAATACCACTCTGACCGTATTGGGCCTCTAACCTCGAACCGTCTATCCGGTTCAGGAACAGTGCCTGGTGGGTAGTTTAACTGGGGCGGTTGCCTCCTAAAATGTAACGGAGGCGCCCAAAGGTTCCCTCAACCTGGACGGCAATCAGGTGTTGAGTGTAAGTGCACAAGGGAGCTTGACTGCGAGACGGACATGTCAAGCAGGGACGAAAGTCGGGACTAGTGATCCGGCACCCCCGAGTGGAAGGGGTGTCGCTCAACGGATAAAAGGTACCCCGGGGATAACAGGCTGATCTTCCCCAAGAGTCCATATCGACGGGATGGTTTGGCACCTCGATGTCGGCTCGTCGCATCCTGGGGCTGGAGCAGGTCCCAAGGGTTGGGCTGTTCGCCCATTAAAGCGGCACGCGAGCTGGGTTTAGAACGTCGTGAGACAGTTCGGTCTCTATCCGCCGCGCGCGTCAGAAGCTTGAGGAAACCTGTCCCTAGTACGAGAGGACCGGGACGGACGAACCTCTGGTCTACCAGTTGTCCCACCAGGGGCACCGCTGGATCGCCACGTTCGGACAGGATAACCGCTGAAAGCATCTAAGCGGGAAACCCCCTCCAAGACCAGGCTTCTCACCCATCAAGTGGGATAAGGCCCCCCGCAGACCACGGGATCAATAGACCAGACCTGAAAGCCTAGTAATAGGTGCAGGGAACTGGCACTAACCGGCCGAAAACTTACACACAACCAAACTCGCAACCACAAACCACAGACACAAACGTCTACACCCCACCACCAATAACAACCACAAAATTTGGTGTGACACAACACAATAGAGTTACGGCGGTAATAGCGACAGGGAAACGCCCGGACCCATCCCGAACCCGGAAGCTAAGCCTGCCAGCGCCGATGATACTACCCAACCCGGGTGGAAAAGTAGGACACCGCCGAACACAACATCAGAATCGCCCCCCACACACGTGGGGGGCGATTCCCTTT
>JAWQNE010000052.1:0-3179 GCA_033741175.1 Mycolicibacterium sp. 120270
TTCGTCTCGATACTGCACGCCAAAGCGGAAGACGCTGGGCGCACCTGGATCGAGGTCAACCCCCGGCACACCTCCGACGGGTGTGAGTGCTGCGGTCACGCAGCACCCGAAAATCGCGTCAGCCAAGCGGAATTCGTCTGCCAACGCTGCGGTCACAGCGCGCCGGCCGATGAACATGCCGCACGCAACATACTCAGGGCTGGACTGGCCCTACACACCGCAACCGCGGCGTAAAAGAAGCCGGTCGCTTCCAGCGGCCGGAGAAGTCACCGGAGTCGGATACAACGCCGGCCGGCTGGCGAAGTTCGCCAAGGTGCACAACGAGGACGGCGCCCGGATGGTGGTGTTCCCGACCGGCGGCGAACGCGGCCCCGGCGCGGCGGTGGTGCAGATCGGCGCCGATTTCATCGGCCTGGTAATGCCCCTGAGAGCACCAGGGGACGCCGAGCGGTACCAGCGCCCGCTGTGGGCTGCCGCAACGGGAGCCGACCAGTGAGGGCCGCAGAGAGCCAAGGTGGGGCCGCTGCGTGCGGCCCCACCGCCGAGCAACCGCCAACCAGAACGGTGGTCATCAGCTGGGGCGAGGAATGCCACCACGAGGTCCGAGTCCGCGTGCCCCTCGATTTCGAGCCAGATGAGCGCGACCTGGCCAACGGCCTTGCTGAACTGAGCAACGACGGCTACCAATGGCTGCAGCGCGCCGGCATCGCGGTAGACGACATCGACGACGACCCGTCGGCGGAGTACTTCGATCCGCCGATATGCGGAGAGGGGTTCTGATGGTGGAGCACAACAACCCGAATTCGTCTGGCGTCGCCTGCAGTTCGGAAGCGACAGGGTTCGTGGTGACTCCCACTGCCGGCCTGCGGCACTTCACGATTAACGTCGAGGCGTTTGATCGCTGGGTGGCAGCCAAGGGCGAGGAACTGGAATGCGACCTGCCTGACCGATCACACGAACGCCCGGGCGGTGCAATGTCAGAGCTGTACTACGAAGCGCTGGAGGCGCAGGCGATCGTCGCCGACCCGCGTGTCGAGCTGAGCGTCAACGGTGACGACGACTGGGAGTCGTCGGGCTACTACGTCGTGCTACACAACCGAAACGGCACTCAGCGGCGCGTAGGAATCACTAGCGGATGGAATGAGTTGACCTGGCTGGCGCCCGGAACATCGGCGCGTGACGGCGCGTACCAGTACCTGGACGAGGTCTACGCGGTCGCCAACGAGATCCTCGGGATGCTGACGCTGGCAGTATAAGGGAGGGGACACCGCCGGGTGTTCCCTCCCTGCCACCCTTTGATGGTAGCGCGAGGGGCCGACAAGTCGGCCCCTCGCGCTCAACACCCGCCAGTGGGTACAGGGGCGCTGCAAGCGCATGAAAAGCCAAGGGCCACAGCCTAGTGCGCGGACAGCGGTGCCGCGAAAGAGATTGACGCATAACACGTTTCACATCCGCGCAACAATACGAAATAGCAAAGGGTGCGCGGTTGTTCAGGCTGATGGAGTGAGGGCGCGACCGGGCCGCATGGTTGGTGGGGTACCGCCGGCACCCGCCGCGCTATGCCGCTCTGGAGGGATACAAGGTGCGAGTGCGCGGCGACTATCCTGCGGGACAGAGACCGAAAAGCACTGCGGCACTCCACGAGTAGCGATCAATGTAGGCGCGAAACGCTCTGCGGTGCAAAAGGGCTCGGCCAGGCGGGCGCCAGTGAACAAACAGCAGCGCACGCACCGATGATTTAACATGCAGACCGGAGTCGGGTGCTGCGATGCATCAACTAAGTCGTCCAACGCGGGTACGGGAGTACTCCGGCCGCAAGAACCGGGGCTGGTCCGCGGGGGCAGCGAACCCCGGTTGAACTGCGTAGTTGTCGGTGGTCGACGCTACGCTAAAGGTGTCTCGGGAGGAGTCGAGACACCTGGAAAGCGGTTCAAATGCCCCCGTCGCGGAGGCATCGGGATCGCGCGGAGTGCCTGTAGGAGGGCGTTGTGTCTGATATGAATGTTCCCGCTGCGTTTCAATTGAGCAGGCCAGGATCGCTGATCGCGGCTCTACCTTCGATTTTCGGATTTGTGCCGGAGAGATCGCTGATCGTCGTGGCCGTGGGCGGTGGTGAGTTGATATGCGCGGCGCGCGTGGATCTCTCGACCGACATGAGCGGCGCGGTCGCGCGCCTCACGGAGTCGACCGCCACGGCGGGGGCGGATGCGGCTATTGCCGTTGTGGTCGACGCCGAAGGTGCGCACTGCCGAATGTGCGCCGATGAATACCGCCAGCTGATCGACGAACTGACAACCGCTCTCAACGATCAGCGCGTGGAGATGCTGTCAGCCCACATCGTCGACCGGATAGAGGCAGGCGGTCGCTGGCACTGCGCAGACGGCTGCGGTAACGGCGGAGCCGTTGATGACCCGGCGGCTTCACCGCTGGCGATGGCGGCGGTTCTCGATGGGCGGCGTCTCTACGCCCGCCGCTCGGATCTGCACGAGGTAATCAGCACCCGCGACACTGAGCACACCGCGCGGCTGGGTCAACGCATCGACGAGATGCTCCAGCAGAGCGGTGAGCTCGACGTCGGGGCACGCGCCTGCCGCGACGTCGAGCACGCGATCACAGCAGCGGGTCGAGTCGCCGACGGCGCCACGCTCGACGACGACGATCTGGCGCGGCTGGCGCTGGCGCTGAGCGATCGGCAGGTCCGAGACGTGCTGTTTGGTCTCGCGGTCGGAAATCAGGCGGGGGCGGCCGAAACGCTGTGGGCGCTGCTGTCGCGCACGCTGCCTGATCCGCCGCGTGTCGACGCGCTAACGCTGCTTGCTTTCGCTGCCTACGTGCGTGGTGACGGTCCGTTGGCGGGGATTGCACTGGAGGAGGCGCTGCGGATTGATCCGGCGCATCGGATGGCTTCCATGCTCGATACCGCGCTGCAGTCGGGGCTGCGCCCCGAGAAGATTCGCCAGCTGGCGCTGGCGGGCTATCGGGTAGCGGCGAGGCTGGGGGTGGAACTGCCGCAGCCGACGTAAGGATTGCCGATCAAGTAGCAGATCAGGGGGCAGCCAGGGGAGTCACCCGGCTGCCCCTTCACTGCGTCGTCGGCGGGTGTGTTGGGTTGATGTGGTGATGGGGCCGGTGGTGTGGCGGGTGGTGGATTGGGCGGGGTTTGAGGCGGGGTTGGTGTT
>JAWQNE010000053.1:0-3044 GCA_033741175.1 Mycolicibacterium sp. 120270
GAGTTCGAAGCAGCGTTCTACGATGCCCAACGGACCGACCAACCCCTGGTCGCAATCCAATAGTTCGAGTCTCCGTCAGAACCAGGGCGATTCAGAACGAGAAACGATCCGCTACTGCGTTCTGGCGCCACCTCAATCGCGGGGACCGTAGGGGTCTTGAAGAAACCGAGAAAGGCTCTCCTTGGTTTGCCACGACAGACTCTCAAGTTCCAGTGGGTCGAGCTGAATACGGAACCCAAGGCGGGGACTGGCGATCTCCAACCGCTCACCGTTGCGGGTATAGATTTTGTCGACAGTGACGAACGCGAACTCGTTCGCGATGGTCGTTTCCGTGCTGGCATCGCCTGTCACGACTGCACCTTCCTAGGCGTTAAGTGATGCAACCTCAACGTCACCCGTTAAAAGAAGTTAGCCAGGTTGTGGGTGCCGACAACGGCGTGATCAAGCACTACCCGTCGGCTCGCTAACCGCAGGCCCACCTCACTGCGGCGGATGACATCGTGGCGCTCCGCAGAGATGAGGTCGTGCTTCGGACTGTCCCCCCTGTTTCGGAACACAAGGAGATTGGAGCGGACATCGTATTCGTCCGTCCCTGTCCCGGGCTGTACCCGCACATTCGACACGTGGTGTCGGATCCGTGAGGGCGGATCTTCTGCCCATGCGTATTCGGTGTCCAGACGTAGCACCCGTAGCTGCAAGCCTGCGTAGTCGTCGTCCCAGTGGGTCATTGTCGTCGAATTTCCGTCGCCGTTGGCGCGTTCTCTGCTCATGCGCACCGGGATGATGTACCGGATATCTTCGGCACACAATTCCAGCCAATCGTGAAACCGGCCGTCGTTTAACAGTTCCGCCTCTTGGAACAGAAAGTTTTCCATCTCACTGCGGAGAAGAATCTGTTGTTCGACCGTCGCTACCATGGAACACCATCCTTTATGACTCGCTTGAACCCGATTGCGCGACCAGCAGATACCCGATGCGTCATCAGGCGACCTCGTCCGCACCGGTCAGAGGCTGCGCGCGCAGTTGGGGCCCAGTTTCGCTGGCGTCGTCGCCCGTGTCGGTGAGTAACTCCAGCACGCGACCCCAGAATTCGCGTTGGTTACGCTCCGCGTACCCGCTGGACAGGGGACGACCGGGCCCCTTCCAAGTGTCGTCGCTGGTCAGGACACCCATGCCCATTTCGAAGTTGAGCATCTGGCTGCCTGCGAGAAGGCCTTGCGTTCCCGCAGTGATGGAGCGCCAGGTCTCGGCGTCGTCCTGTTCGAACACCCCGGAAATGCCGAAGGTTCGCACGTAGGTTTCATACGACTGCTGTTTGAACTCTTCGTCGGCGTCCTTCTCGACGAGGAACCACGACCAAACTTCCATCGCGTCGTGTGACAGTGGCCGCCACAGCCGAAACGTCAACATCGGCACCGGCATTGACTTGTTGTCCTTACCGATGAGGACGTTGAGGAATGAGAGGTTCGGAAAGATCGTGCCGTGAATGAAGGCCGTACCTTGCAGCATGTCTGCGTGATCCTGGTCGCCATAAGCCTCGGCGAGCCCGTCGACGACCTCTCGTGGATAGTTCATAAAGGGCGGCATCGGTTGGCCGGGTGGCACCCCGAGGACGCCGAGGCCGTGACCGTTGGAGAGACTGATATGGGCCGGTTGCGATGCAAATTTTGGATCGGGCGGAGCAAGACCGAGTTCCACCGCCGATCGGTGCGTCATCAACGTGTGGTAGGCGTCCCCGACGAAGTTGTCTGCGCCGAGCTTCCAGTTGGAGTCGACGATCCAACGCTGCGGCTCGCCACGCACCTCCAGTCCACCCTGGGTCTTCTTCGTGATGAGGTCCAGATACCACGCCATATCGCCCAGGTAGTCGACGAGAGGTGCTGCCTTCTCGTCTAGGCAACCGAAGATCAATCCACCATAGTTCTCGAGGCGCGGAACCTGGGTCAAACTCCACTCGTTTTTGTCCATCTCGACCCCGTAGACCTCTTTTTGCGCCGGCACGCCGGCCAGAGTTCCGGTGTTGCGGTAGGTCCAGCCGTGATACGGGCAGCGGAAGTGGGAGGTATTGCCCATCTCCGTACGGCACAGTTGTGTCCCGCGGTGCCGACACGAATTAGCCATCGCGCGCACTTCGCCGTCCTCGCCGCGGACAACGATGATTGAACCGCCGCCTAGATATCGCACCACGTAATCGCCTGCCTCGGGTACCTCCGTCTCGTGGGCCAGGAATTGCCAGCACGTCCCGAAAACTCGCTGCGCTTCGAGCTTGTGAACTTCCGCGTTGGCGACCAATCCAGCGGGCAGACGACCCTTTGCAAGGCTTTCCTGACCCGCTGCGATCAGCTGCTGGATGTCGTTCTTATCTCCGACAATGGACATGTCATCTCCTACGTTTCTTGGGCTGGCTGAATAAAAATTTCTGTTTTAACTCGAATCCGAAAAAGATTGCTATTGATAATCCAATTCAAACCGCTTTCGGTTCGCATAGCCGATCCTGGGGTCCACCGGATGGTGATGATTCATCGAGCTCCCCTTTCCGTGCGCTGGTGATTGAGCTTTGACAGATGGTTTTCTGAATACGGTGTTCATGTTGTTGCGGCTTCGAGTGCTCCTGGTGGTGTTTGGGCGACCATCTGGTGGCCCCACACACTGGGTCGGTCATATTGGGCGACGGTCCAGGTTTCCTCGTCGACGGTCACCGCATCCCAGCCGTACTCGATGTCAAACCCGCTCGGTGTGCGCACGTAAAACGACACCATCCGATCATTGACATGGCGCCCCAACGTCATGCTCAGCGGAATGTTGCGCGACATGCACAGGTCATAAGCCATCCCCACATCATCAAAACTTTTCACCTCGACCATCACGTGATGCAGCCCCCGCACACCCGGCATCGGAGTCAACGCGATGCTGTGATGGCGCGGGTTGCAGTGGTAGAACCACAGATCCATGAAGGTGTAAATCTCATCACTCTTCTTAAACCCCAACACCCCCCGCAAAAACCGGTCGGCCTGCGCGAGGTCCGGCGTCGCCAGCACCACATG
>JAWQNE010000054.1:0-2403 GCA_033741175.1 Mycolicibacterium sp. 120270
TGACCGCGCTCACTGAAATTCCCCACTGACGCTCGTCGAAATTCCCCACCCGTGTGGCTCCGCCGAGAAGGGCGGGCCTCCCTCGAAGCTTCTGGTGTCTGACGCCAGTTGCCCCATCGAAGGAGGCCCGCTTTCTCATGCTCACATGGGAGGACGATGTGGAAGTACATGCCCTACGCAGGCGTGGTTGGTCGATCGCGGCGATTGCCCGCCACACCGGGTTCGACCGCAAGACGGTTCGCAAGTATCTGGCCGGTGACGGCCAGCCCGGAGTGCGTGCCCGCCCTGGTCCGGATCCGTTCGATCCGTTCGTTGACTACGTCACCGCGAGGCTGACCGAGGACCCGCACCTGTGGGCCCGCACCCTCTATGACGAACTCGAAGAGCTGGGGTTCGGGCTGTCGTATCAGAGCCTGACCCGCAACATCCGCGCGCGGAATCTACGCCCGGTGTGTGAGGCGTGCCGGACCGCAACCGGGCGCCCGAACGCGGTGATCCCGCACGCTGCGGGTGATGAAACCCAATGGGACTGGCTGGAATTGCCCGATCCACCGGCATTGTGGGGCTGGGGCAAGACCGCGCACCTGTTAGTCGGTTCGCTATCGCATTCCGGTAAGTGGCGCGGCTTCCTGGCATCCTCGGAGGATCAGCCGCACCTGGTTGCCGGTCTGGACCGGGTGACCCGCGGCCTGGGCGGGGTGACCCGGGTCTGGCGGTTCGACCGGATGGCCACGGTGTGCGATCCGGGCAGCGGCCGGGTGACCGCGTCGTTCGCCGGGGTGGCCAAACACTACGGGGTGTCGGTGGCGATCTGCCCGGCCCGGCGCGGCAACCGCAAGGGCGTGGTGGAGAAGGTCAATCACACCGCCGCGCAACGCTGGTGGCGCACCCTGGCCGACGACATGACCGTTGAGGCGGCGCAAGCCAGCCTGGATCGCTTCGCGGCGGTGCGCGGCGACACCCGACTGCGGGCCACAGCCGACGGCCGGTCCTCGGTCGCTGTCGTGGCCAAGAACGAGCCGCTGGCCCCGGTGCCGGCGACCCCGTATCCGGTGATCGTCTCCGAGACCCGCACCGCGTCGCGCCAAGCGCTGGTGTCCTACCGCGGCAACCGCTACTCGGTGCCCCCGGAACTGGCCGCCGCCAACGTGGTGGTGTCTCATCCGGTCGGGGGCGTCTTCGTCGACATCGCCACCTCCAGCGGGATCGTGATCGCGCGGCACCGGATGGCCGCCGACGGGCTCGGGGTGATGGTGCGTGACAGCGGCCATGTCATCGCACTGGAAACCGCCGCGATGGCCACCGCCGCGAGCGGGCGACCGCACCGCCGCAAGGAACGCATCCCACCCGGACCGGCCGCCAAAGCCGCTGCCGCACAACTGCTTCAACTCAAGCAGCCATCCACCGCCGAAATTGAAACTTCCACTCCGTCAACCGATTCCACCGTCGTCGATCTGTCCGTCTATGAGCGGGCCGCGCAGAACAGGACCATCCAATGACCCCCACACCCCGCACCCCGAAGACCACCGCCGACGAGTCACCGTCCGCGGCGGCGTCGCGGTACCAGCAGTTGCGTTCGCATCTGGCCGAGCTCAAACTGGCCGCGGCCGCCGAAGCCCTACCGGCGGTGCTCGACCAGGCCACCGCCGAGGGGCTGTCGCTGACCGTTGCGCTGGAGCGGCTGCTAGCCGTGGAAGTCGAGGCCAGCACCGCCCGACGGCTGGCTGGACGGTTGCGGTTCGCCTGCCTGCCCACCCCGGCCACCCTGGCCGACTTCGACGTCGACTCCGCCGCCGGGATCGACCGCAAGCTCATCGACGAGCTGGGCACCTGCCGCTATCTGGAATCGGCGACAAACATTCTGCTCGTCGGGCCGCCGGGTACAGGAAAGACACACTTGTCCGTCGGATTGGCAAGGGCCGCAGCACACGCCGGTTACCGCACCTACTTCACCACCGCCGCTGATCTGGCCGCACGCTGTCACCGTGCCGCGATCGAGGGACGCTGGGCCACCACCATGCGGTTCTACGCCGGCCCGACCCTGCTGGTGATCGATGAACTGGGGTACTTACCGCTGCCTGCCGAGGCCGCTTCGGCCTTGTTTCAAGTTGTCTCCCAACGCTATTTGAAAACATCCATCGCGATCACAACAAACCGCGGGGTGGGCGCCTGGGGCGAGATCCTCGGCGACACCACCGTGGCCGCCGCCATGCTCGACCGCTTGCTACACCGCTCGGTCGTCATCAACCTCGACGGCGAGTCCTACCGGCTACGCGACCACCAGGCCGCCGCGGAAACACTCCGCCGAACCACCACCGGCACCCGCCAACCACTACACTGACCGCTGCTCACAGGTGGGGAATTTCAGCGAGCACACCTGGGGACTTTCGATGAGCGCCGTCA
>JAWQNE010000055.1:0-2003 GCA_033741175.1 Mycolicibacterium sp. 120270
CGAAGAATCACGCGATGACCCTCAATCAGTCGGCTACGACACGCCGGTACCGCTGATCAGGTCCGACTCGTACACCACTCTGCTGGACGCAACCAGACCAGCAGCATGAAATCAGCACACGCCCCGCTCAAATGCGGAGAGCCCCTTTATCTCTGCAGTAAACGCCCGGCCCGTCTTCGGCGCGCCTCGTGCCACACATGCCTTCCCGCTCGGGTTGCGGCGGGCCATAATTCGCCTTTCACGTGCCCGGCTTGCCGTCTTCGGAGCTGGGCCTTGACACCCCTGCACCGGGTACCCCCGCATCAGTACCGCACCTGCCGCTGGGCAGTCGATGCATCACCTGTCCGAACGGAATCGACCGGCCCCACGCTGATCACTGCTCCCACACCGCCGAAGCACTTCAACCGATCCGTCACTGCAGCATCATCGAGAAGCCGTCCTCGACACCGGCAGGTCCCGGGCCCGCTGGCTGTGATGTCTTCGCGCTGGCGGCGTCGGCGGGGAGAGGATTTCGCAGTGAGCAGCACCGCTCTCTCCGGGATCGAGGCGACCACCGAATCCGGCCCGCGGTGCTGCACGAAACCTTGGGGGCTCCATCGAGCCAGTGGCAATCCGGCCCGTGGTTGCCTCACCATGGAGCGATGACTGCTGAGCGTTGCCGATCCACCCCCGATCCTGCCGAACCCCTTTCCGATGCCGAGCTGCTCATCGGCCTGGTGGTCTCACCATCCCTGAGTGCGATGCTCGGCCCCGAGGTCACCACCTCGGTGCGCAAGATTTTGGTGCAGCGGTATCCGGGAGTGCGCTGGCAACTGAAGATGGCCGAAGACCGGCTGGTCGATCCACCCACCGAGACCTTGGACCTGCTGGAGGCGGCCCGAAACCGCGTGCTGGAGGAGAACTGGGATTTGGCCGTGGTGCTCACCGAGATCCCCCTGAAGACCGGCCGACGTCCGGTGCTCACCCAGCTCAGCCCCGTGCACGGGGTAGGACTGGTCTCCGTCCCAACCCTGGGAGCCGTGCACGTGCGGCAGAAGGTGCAAGAGACCACCGTGCACGTGGTCGGGCAGCTCCTGGGCTACGACGCCGAAGACCTCAACGCCCAGCGGGATCTTGCTCGAAGAGCCCACCAGCTGTCCACCGATCTCGACGAACGCCCGGACGACAACGTCGTGCAGTTCACGGCCCGAGTGCTGAGCGGCAACGTGCGGTTGCTGCTGGGCATGATCCGCGCCAACCAGCCTTGGGCCTTCGTGGCCCGGCTCTCCCGGGCGATGGTCGTGGCAGCGGCCACCGGCATGCTGACATTGGTGGCCTCGGACCTATGGGTACTGGCCATGGCCTACTGGCCGGTGCGCCTGGTCCTGCTGGCGGTGATGGCGATCGGGGCGGTGAGTGCCACCCTGATCCTGGGAGCCGACTTGTGGGAGCGCCCACGGCGGCGAGCCCAACGTGAGCAGGTGATCCTGTTCAATTTGGCCACCACCGCGACCGTGGCCATCGGGGTTGTGGTGTTCTACCTCGGCTTATTCATCCTGTCCTGGGTCGGCGCGCTGCTGCTCATCGACGAGCAGGTACTGGCCGGTGTCGCCGGTCACCCAGTGAACGCTTTGGACTACGCGAAGATCAGCTGGCTCACCGCCAGCCTGGCCACCGTGGGCGGAGCACTAGGAGCTGGACTGGAGGACGACGATGTGGTGCGCGCCGCTGCCTACACCCGGTCCAGCACCTGACACAGCCCCAGCACAGAAGAAACTGAAACATCTACGCGTTGATGCCACGTCTATGCAGGTGTCATTGCCGGTCGCGATGACTTGGTGGGCTCAGCGCAGTGCGCTGCCTCGTACTCGGCGGGTGGGGCGTTGCCGAGGCGGGTGTGCGGGCGGGCGACTGTTGTACCTGTCGATCCGGGATCCGCACCGCCCTGCCGGACGCGCGGATCGCAGTCGACAAGTGGCATCTCGTCGCCCTCGCCAACCTCATGGTCACCCAGGTCCGTCAAC
>JAWQNE010000056.1:0-1643 GCA_033741175.1 Mycolicibacterium sp. 120270
CCTGACTTAGGACATTTCTGAGGCCGTCCGGTCGCGCAGGTCGTTGAACTGCGGCTTTGCGTGGCGTTGAGTCGAAATTTGGACACTAAATCCGGGCCTCTAGGGTGCTGTGGTGGCGTACGTGCGCACCGTGAAGACAGCTTCAGGTGCGACTGCGGTGCAGATCGTGTGGTCAACCCGGCGCGGGTCACGCAAGATCGAGCATTTGGGCTCGGCACACGACGACGGCGAGGTCGAAGCGCTTAAGGCCGCAGCACGTCAGCGCTTGGCCGAGGGCCAGACCACTCTTGATCTGGGGCTGGCCACCGCCGGTGTCGATGGTGATCCGCTGGAGATCGTCTCGACCAAGTCGACCCCGCTGTGGGACGCGTTGTGTGCGGCCTACCGGGTGCTCGGCTTCGATGAGGCCACCGGCGGCGACGAGGTGTTCCGGGATCTGGTGTTGGCCCGCATCATCGAACCGACCAGCAAGGCCGACTCACTGCGCGTGCTCGCCGAGACCGGCATCGAGCCCGTCGACTACCGCACGGTCACCCGTCGCCTGCCGGGGTTCGCCAAACCTGCTGTGCGCCAGGCACTGTCAGCGGCGTGCGCAGCCCGGGCAGGATTGGGGCCCACGTCGCTGGTGCTCTACGACGTCTCGACGTTGTACTTCGAAACCGACACCGGTGACGGATTCCGTGAACCCGGATTCTCCAAGGAACGCCGCCTGGAACCTCAGATCACCATCGGGCTGCTCACCGACGCCCTAGGGTTCCCGCTGGCCGTGGAGGCGTTCGAGGGCAACAAGGCCGAGACCGCGACCATGCTGCCGGTGATCAACGCGTTCAAGGCCGCCCACAACCTCACCGACGTCATAGTCGTCGCCGACGCCGGCATGATCTCCGAAGCCAACCAGATCGCACTGAAGGCATCCGGGTTGTCGTTCATCCTCGGCACGAAGATCCCGTTCGTGCCCGACGTGGTGCGCGAATGGCGCGACAAACATCCCGGCCGCGACATCGACGATGGGCAGATCTTCACCCAACCCTGGCCAGCGACCAGCAGCGAGAAGACCCGCGGCATCCCCGACCGCGTCGTCTACTACCAGTACCGCCATGACCGGGCCCGGCGCACACTGCGCGGCATCACCGAGCAGGTCGCCAAGGCCGAGAAGGCCGTGGACGGGCGCGCCCCGGTCAAACGCAATCGGTTCATCAAGCTCACCGGCGCCACCAAGAGCGTCAACCGCGAGTTGGAGGCCAAGGCCCGCGGCCTGGCCGGGCTCAAAGGCTACACCACCAACCTGATCGAGCAGACACCGGAGTTCGTCATCGGGGCCTATCACCAGCTCTGGCGCATCGAGAAGAGCTTCCGGATGTCCAAGCACGACCTGCAGGCCAGGCCCGTGTATCACCACAAACGCCAATCCATCGACGCCCACCTGACTATCGTGTTCGCCGCCCTGGCCGTCAGCCACTACATCGAGACCCAAACCGGCTGGAGCATCAAGAAATTCGTGCGAACCACCCGCCGCTACCGCACTGTGCAGATCAAAGCCGGCCGGCAAGTCCTGACCGCCGTCGACCCACTACCCGAGGACCTCCGCGAAGCCATCGCCAAGATCAACGAGGGCCATGCACACTAAATTGTCCTAAGTCGGG
>JAWQNE010000057.1:0-1641 GCA_033741175.1 Mycolicibacterium sp. 120270
GAGGGTCACCCCGCCGTGTTGAGCGTGGCACCTGGTGCGGCGGCTGGCAAGGCTAGTTTCGGCGGATTAGGCGAGAGCCCAGGTGGTTCCGGTGTGGGTCAGGCCCATGGTGATGAGTCGACGTAGGTTGAGCGCGGCGCTGCGGTGATGCAGCCAGTGGTTGTTGCGGGTGATGCCGCGGTAGCGGACTTTGCGGTTGTTGCGGGTAAGCCAGGCGATGGACCGTTCGACCATGGGCCGGTATTGGCGGTACTCGGCTTGCCATTGGGGGTCGCGGGCTTGACTGCGAGCGGCGCGTTGCAGCGGTTCGTACTCACTGAGGGTGAGTTTGCGTCCGGTGACGGCGGTGGTGCATTGAGACGCTAAAGGGCATGAGCGGCAACGTGTTTTGAAGCCGACTCCGCCGCTGGGTGGGATCGGCAGCGTGTGGTTGGCCGGACATGTCACGGTACGGGCCTCGAAATCGATAGTGAAGTCGTCGGTAGTGAACCCGCCAGGTACCGGGGCGCGCAAGGGTATCGGTTTGATGATCGCGGTGTGCTTGGCCTCGGCGAGCGCAGCGCGAGTGGCACCGGTGCCGTAGGCCGAATCACCGAGCACCCGCACCGGGCTGGGCTCGTCGTCCAGTAAGGCCAACCCGATGACGGCTTCGTGGTTATCCGAACCGCCGGCTTTGGTCAGCGTGCAGTCGGTGATGATGCCGGTATCGGGTTCGATCGCGAGGTGGGCTTTGAAGCCGTCCTGGCGGCGGTGCACCGTCTTGTGGGCGTGGCGGGCGTCGGGATCGACGGTGGAGATGACCCGGTCCGGGGCGACCTTCTGCGCGATGCGCCAATGCCCGTCGGTGCCATCCGAGCCCTCGACGGGTTCGACATCCTGACCGGCGACCAGGGCCAACAACGCCACCGCCTCGGCCGCGCGCGGCCCCAGATCCTGCTCCGGCAGATGCCCCAGCAGTCGGTGCGCGTCGCCGACCAGAGCGTCGATCAGCAGGTCGCGGGCGTCCTTGTCGTTCCAGGCGATCGCCGGCTTACCCGGATTGTCGTAATCGTGGGCGGTGCAATGCTGTTCGATCACCGCCGCGGCGGCGGGAACCTCGCGGCGCACCCGCCGGATCGCGGCGATCAACTGAGTCACGGTGTCCTGCGTGGCGACCGCATCATCTAAGACAGTGGAGTCCAACGCCCGACGCGTCTTGCCCGCCAGCACTCCGGTCGCGGCCACGACGGACTTGACCGCCTCAAAGATCCGGTTCGGCCGCGCCGAGGCCGCCAGCCGGCGCCGCCAATATGTCAACGTCGTGGAATGAAACGCCGGCGCGGTGATCGGTAACCCGCAGGCGGCCTTCCACCGCAGATCGAAGGTCACCGCGTCGACGGTCTCGTTATCGGACAGGCCGTGCAACGCCTGCAGCGTGATCACGCTGGCCATCACCTCGGCCGGCACACTGGGCCGACCCCGCCGCGAGGGAAACAGATCGGCGAACATCTCCTCAGGAAACAACTCACCCCGATGGGTGGCCAAGAACCTAAACACGCTGTCGGACTTCAGAAGATGCCCGGCCACCGATTCGGCATCCAACAACTCCCGCTGATCATCAGAGCGACCCTGCACCCGTCAATCATCCCGAAAACCCCAGCA
>JAWQNE010000059.1:0-1535 GCA_033741175.1 Mycolicibacterium sp. 120270
GAGCTGATAGGCCATGAGTGGTAGTCGGGCGGATTCTCTTTGGGGGGTCCGGTTCGAGGGAGGCTGCTCATGTCGGTGTTGGATGTTGCACTTGATCCTGCGACGGTGATCGTCGCCGTCGATCCAGGCAAGGTGTTCCATCGGGTTTGGATCAGCGATGGGTCTGGGATGGTTACTGATCCGATGTCGTTGACGGTTTCGTGTGTGGGAATCGCCCAGCTGGAGTTGGCGCTGAGCAGTCATCACGCGCAGGCGCCGGTGATCGCAATCGAGGCGACGGGCAGTCTGCACCGGCCGTGGGTCACCGAATTGGAACGTCGGCATCCTGGCTCGGTGCGACTGTTCGCGCCCTCGGAGACGAAAGCGGCTCGCACGCAATTGGGTTCAGGCAGGTTCAAGACCGACGATCGCGACTGTGCGGCCTTGACCTACCTGGCACGGCAAGGGGGCGGTCGAAGATATTCGCAGCAGTCCGCGGTCGATGCGTTGCGTGCCGCGGTGCGGCATCGTCGTGGGTTGGTGGGCGACCGCAAGGTCGCTCAACAGCGTCTGCATGACCAGCTCAACGCCCTGTGCCCGGGATTATCGGCGCCCTCGGGCCACGGCCGGTCGCTGGCGGTGGAGACACCGACTGGGTTGGCGGTGTTGGCGTGTGCCGCCGCGTTCGCTGGGCGGCCGCCGCAGCTGCGATCTCTGATGAGCCGGGCCCCTGGACGCTTGACGACCAATACCGCTCTGTACTGGCTGGACCGGTGGCGCGGATGTTTGCCGCCACCGGCCGATGCCCAACAACGCGCTCACCGGCTGACCCGCGACTTGGACCGCTATCGACGCCTGCGCGACGACATCGACGCCATCGACGGCGAAGTCGCGGCTTTGCTCGCCGATACCGACGGTCAGATCCTGACCACGCTTCCCGGTGTCGCCGCAGTGCGTGCGGCAGCGTTCGCGGCACACAGCCTGCCGATCGAAAGGTTCCCTGACGCTGAACATCTCTACTCGGCAACAGGTTTGGCACCCGCGCTGTATCAGTCGGCCACGTTGAGCCGACGTGGCCGCATCTCCCGCCAGGGCTTAGCCGAACATCGTGATGCCCTGATGAGCATCGCGTGGGGACTGTCGCAGTTCTCGCCGTCGTTCATCGAGCGCGATGCTGAACTCCGCGCCCGAGGGATGGCCCCGATCCAGGCCCGTGTCGCCCTCGCCCGCCACGCATGCCGTCTGGCCTACCGACTCCTGCGAACTCAACAACCCTTCGATGAACAGCGCTATCGTCGAGGAAGGCTCAGCGGCGAACGGTGACGGCTATATGAGCTATGCCGCTCGACGGCGCAACCTAGCTTGCCGCCCGCTCGTCCTGGGCCGCCTACGGCGCACACGAAAGCCTGCCGCTCACGGCGACTGATCAGCCTGCCGATCACCCCGGCCCAGCCACCCTCCACGATGCACTGCTCACCGCGCTAAAAACCGAGGCTGATACCCCGGGCCAACCACACTGCCCAAAACGCGGCATTGACTCCCGGCGCGAAAGCTAG
>JAWQNE010000060.1:0-1401 GCA_033741175.1 Mycolicibacterium sp. 120270
CGGGCCTGTCAAGTTAACCGTGTAAGTGGTTCTGGCCGTTTATGTTTGGGTTGTTGTCATAGTGGGAGTCGGTCGGGGAATTGGATGGCGAAGGTGTTGAGCGCTTCGGTCCAGTTGTAGGTTCCTTGTCCTTGGTTTCCTCGTTTCTGGTTGATGTTTCGGATGGCCAGATACAGCAGTTTCATGGCCGCGGCGTCGGAGGGGAATGATCCTCGGGCTTTGGTGACTTTGCGTAGTTGGTAGTTCAGCGATTCGATCGTATTGGTGGTGTAGATGATCTTGCGGATCTCGACCTGGAAGGCCAAAAACGGCACGAACTCGGCCCAGGCCCGGTCCCAGACCGCGACCGCTCCGGGCGACTTGGTCTTCCACTGGGCGCGGAACTCCTCGAGGGCCAGTTTGGCGGCCTCCTCGGTGGCCGCGGTGTAGATCGGGCGCAGCGCTTGGGCCATCTTGCGGCGGTCGGTGTAGGAGGCATAGCGCATCGAGGCCCGCAGCAGGTGCACGACACAGGTTTGAACGATGGCCTGTGGCCAGATCGCGGCGATCGATTCCGGTAGCCCGGCCAAACCGTCGCAACAGACGAACAACGCATCACGACACCCCCGATTGCGCAGCTCGGTGAGCACCCCGTGCCAGAATTTGGCGCCCTCGGTCTGCTGGATCCAGATTCCCAGGACCTGTTTGATGCCGTCGACATCGACGCCGATCACCACGTGGGCGGCCTTGTTGGCGACCACGCCGCCGTCGCGGATCTTGATGCGGATGGCGTCGATATACAGGATCGGATACACCGGATCGACCGGGCGCGACTGCCAGGCCGCGATCTCGTCGACCACGACGTCGGTGACCCGCGAAATCGTGGCCGCCGAAACACTGGCGCCGTAGACCTCACCCAGATGCTCGGTGATATCGCGGGTAGACATGCCACGCGCGTACAGCGACAAGATCATGTCCTCGACCTGGCCCAATCGGCGTTTGCGCTTGGGCACGATCGCCGGGGCGAACGTGCCGTTACGGTCACGGGGTACTTCCAGATCGACCGGCCCGGCGGTGGTCAGCACGGTTTTGCGGCCGTGCCCGTTGCGAGAGTTGCCCGAGCCGTAACCGGCCGGATCACCATGCTCGTAGCCGAGATGATCGGCGATCTCGACGTCCAGTGCCCGTTCGAGCACGGCCTTGGTCATCTGAGCCAACAGCCCATCAGGGCCGTCAATCGAAGTGCCTGAGGCCTCGGCGTCGGCCAACAAGGCATCGAGCGCAGCCGGCGACAACAGCTCGCCCAGTTTGGCGGCAGCGTCATCTCTGGGCGAATCAGATTGCGGCAATGGAACTCTCCTGTCCGGTGGTCAGCCACCACCATTCAGGCCCAACCCCTTACACAGTCAATAAGACACGCCC
>JAWQNE010000061.1:0-1347 GCA_033741175.1 Mycolicibacterium sp. 120270
TGAATCGCCCTGGTTCTGACGGAGACTCGAACTATTGGATTGCGACCAGGGGTTGGTCGGTCCGTTGGGCATCGTAGAACGCTGCTTCGAACTCTGTGGGTGGAACGTCATCGAGGTAGCTGTGGAGGCGGTTGGTGTTGTGCCAGTAGACCCAGCCCAGGGTGGCCAGTTCGACGTCCTCGACGGTCTTCCATGGACCGCTGCGGGCGGGGCCGTAGATCAGCTCGGCTTTGTAGTAGCCGTTGACTGTCTCGGCGAGGGCGTTATCGAAACTGTCTCCGATTGAACCGATCGAGGGCACCGCGCCGATCTCGGCGAGCCGTTCCCCGTAGCGGATGGACGTGAACTGCGATCCGGCATCGGAGTGACATGTCAAGCCTTCCAACAGGTTTCCGCGTGACCAGCGGGCCATTTCCAACGCGTCGAGCACCATGGTGGTGCGCATGTGAGACGCCACTCGCCAGCCCACGATCATCCGGGAGTAGGCGTCGACGATGAAGCAGACATAGGCCACCCCCGACCAGGTCGGCACGAACGTCAGATCGGTGACCCACAATTGGTTGGGCGCGCTCGCGCTGAACTTCCGGTTGACCAGATCCGGGTGGCGCGCCGCGGCCGGGTCCGGTGTGGTGGTGGGCACCCGTTTACCGCGGCGCACTCCGTGGATGCCGGCCGCGCGCATCAGCCGCGCGACCTGGTCGCGGTCGACGTCGTGGCCAGCGCGGCGGGCGGCTTTCCACAGCTTGCGCGCCCCGTAGACGCGGTAATTGTCCTCCCACAACGCCACCAGGGCAGGCCCCAGGACCTCGTCCCGCTGCGCGCGCGCCGACGGCGCGCGGGTCTTGGTGTCGTAGTAGGTGCTCGGGGCCATCGACACCCCTGCGGTGCGCAGGACGGTGATGATGGGCTCGACCCCGAACTCGGCGCGATGGGCGTCGACGAAGTCGACTACTTCTTGTGTTGGCGGTCGAGCTCCGCCCCGAAGAAACTGGCCGCTCGCTTCAGTATTTCGTTGGCACGCTTGAGTTCTCGGTTCTCCTGTTCAAGCGCTTTGATCCGCGCCGACTCCGCAGTGGACACTCCCGGTGCGTACCCGTCGTCGATGTCAGCCTGGCGCACCCACGAGCGCACCGACTCCACCCCGTACCCGAGCTGGCGGGCCACCCGCGACACCGTGCCCTGCTCGGTGCCCAACTCGGCACGCAGAGCGCGGACCATCCGCACCGCGGCGGCCTTCTCCTCCGGGCTGTAACGCCTTGACGTGGGCTTCCCGGCAGACTGTTCCTTCGGCATACCTGCATCCTCGTTTCCAAGGTCAGGAGCCTCCGGGATTTCCAGGGCGATTCA
>JAWQNE010000062.1:0-1315 GCA_033741175.1 Mycolicibacterium sp. 120270
GGTTGCGTCCAGCAGAGTGGTGTACGAGTCGGACCTGATCAGCGGTACCGGCGTGTCGTAGCCGACTGATTGAGGGTCATCGCGTGATTCTTCGAGAGACCCGTCAAAGTCACTCGAGCAAAGGAATCGACGCGATGACCGCTGCCCACAATATCGACCTGCCTGCGGTGCTGGCTGAACGACTCACCACCGCCCATCCCGACGTGTTGCGCGAGCTGCTGGCCACGTTTATCCACACCCTGATGGGTGCTGAGGCCGACGCCCTGTGCGGCGCCAGCTACGGCGAGCGCAGCACCGAGCGCACCAATTCCCGCAACGGCTATCGGCACCGCCAATTCGACACCCGCGCGGGAACATTGAATCTCGCAATCCCGAAGCTGCGGCACGGCTCGTACTTCCCGGACTGGCTGCTGGAACGCCGCAAACGCGCGGAGCGGGCGCTGACGACGGTGGTCGCGACCTGCTACCTGCTCGGGGTTTCGACGCGGCGGATGGACAAGCTCGTCGAAACGCTCGGCATCACGTCGTTGTCGAAGTCGCAGGTGTCGGTGATGGCCAAGGAACTCGACGTCGCCGTGGAGGCGTTTCGCACCCGACCGCTGGATGCCGGGCCGTACACGTTCGTGGCCGCCGACGCCTTGGTCCTCAAGGTCCGCGAGCAGGGCCGGGTGGTCAACGTGCACGCGCTGATCGCGGTCGGGGTCAACGCCGAGGGCTACCGCGAGATCCTCGGTATCGACGTCACGACCGCCGAGGACGGGGCCGGCTGGTTGACGTTCTGGCGGTCGCTGACCGCCCGCGGGCTGTCTGGGGTGAAGCTGGTTACCAGTGACGCCCACGCCGGGCTGGTGGCCGCGATCGGAGCCACTCTGCCCGGCGCGACGTGGCAGCGCTGCAGAACGCACTACACGACCAACCTGATGGCCATCACCCCGAAAGCGTCGTGGCCGTGGGTGCGCACGCTGCTGCATTCGGTGTTCGATCAACCTGATGCTGAATCCGTTGCTGCCCAATATGACCGGATCATCGACGCGCTCGCCGACAAACTGCCCAAGGTCGCTGATCACTTGGAGGCAGCCCGGCCAGACCTACTCGCGTTCACCGCGTTCCCCAAGCAGATCTGGCGCCAGATCTGGTCCAACAACCCGCAGGAACGGCTCAACAAAGAGATCCGCCGGCGCACCGACGTCGTGGGTATCTTCCCCGACCGCGACGCCCTGATCCGCCTCGTCGGCGCCGTCCTGGCCGAACAACACGACGAATGGGCCGAATCCCGGCGCTACCTCGGACTCGACGTCCTGAGCAAATCACGCAC
>JAWQNE010000063.1:0-1299 GCA_033741175.1 Mycolicibacterium sp. 120270
TGGCATTCCCCCGAGACCGTGGAGGCATCAGCTATAAGGAGTAGCGATGTCAGAGAAACGGAAGAAGTACGACCGGGAGTTCCGTGAGGGGGCTGTTCGGATCGTGCGTGAGACGGGTAAGTCGATCGCGGCGGTGGCGCGGGACCTGGGGATCCACGAGGGCACTTTGGGCAATTGGGTGGCCCAGGACCGCGAGGCGCGCGAGGGCCGGGGTGAGTTGACCCGCGACGATGTCGAGGAGCTCAAACGCCTGCGCAGCGAGAACGCTGAGCTGCGGATGGAGCGCGATGTCCTCAAGCGATCAGTGGTCCTGTGGGTGAAGGAGGCGACGAAGTGAGCGTGGCACGTTTCATCGCCGACCAGAGGACCAAATACCGTGTGCCGCATGCTGTTACGTGCAGGCTGTTGGAGGTGGGCGAGTCGTGGTTCTACAAGTGGATCGCCCGCGCCGGGGACCCTGACGGGCCGCACACCGCCAGCGAGCGGCGTCGCGGCGAGCTCGACGCCGCGGTGGCTGAGGCGTTTGCCAAGGCCAAGGGGTTGCATGGTTCGCCGCGGCTGGTCGCTGACCTGCGTGATCTGGGCTGGCAGGTGTCGGAGAAGACGGTGGCCGACTCGATGCGCCGCCAGGGTTTGGTGGCGCGCCAGATCAAGCGCCGTAATGGGCTCACCAAGCAGGACAAGACGGCACCGAAGTTCCCTGACCTGGTCAAACGGGATTTCACCGCGGCGGCGCCGAACCAGAAGTGGGTCGGGGACATGACCGAGATCCCCACTGAGTGCGGGCAGAAACTGTATTTGGCGACCGTGCTCGACCTCTATAGCCGCCGGCTGCTGGGGGCGGCGATGGGCCTGCACCCGGATGCTGACTTGGCGTGTGCGGCCATCAAGATGGCCGTGGCCGCGCGCGGCGGGAGTCACGTGATCTGGCGCGATGAGGCCTCCGAGCGGGTCATATTCCACACCGACCGCGGTAGCACCTATACCGCACGCGCGTTCACCACGCTGTGCCGGCAGTTGGGGATTCGGCAGTCGATGGGCCGGGTCGGGTCGTGTTTCGACAATGCCGCAGCGGAGGCGTTCTTTTCCTCGCTGGAATGGGAAGTGTTGTCGCGCAATCGGTTCCATGATACTATTCATGCGCAGGCTGCGGTTATCGACTGGTGCTACACCTTCTACAATCACCAACGCCGGCACAGTGCCGCCGACGGGCTCTCGCCCGTCAACTACGAGATCAGGGAATCCAAGACCAAGCCGGAAGCGGCATAGGAAACCCTCCACGATTTCGGGGGAACCACA
>JAWQNE010000064.1:0-1267 GCA_033741175.1 Mycolicibacterium sp. 120270
ACGGGTCTGCTGCACGAATGGGTGACATCTGAGTTGGCTTGCCCGGGATGGGCGAGCTGGAAGGATGTCAGTGTGCCCAGGCCCTACCCCCAGGAGTTCCGCGACGATGTCGTGCGCGTTGCTCGCAACCGAGACGACGGTGTGACGATCGAACAGATCGCCACCGATTTCGGTGTTCACCCGGTGACGCTGCACAAGTGGATGCGCCAAGCCGATATCGACGAAGGGTCCAAGCCGGGCAAGAGCACCAGCGAGTCCGCTGAGTTGCGGGATGCGCGGCGCCGGATCAAGTTGTTGGAGCAGGAGAATGAAGTCCTGCGCCGGGCCACGGCCTATCTATCGCAGGCCAACCTTCCGGGAAAAGGTTCTACCCGCTCGTAAGTGAGCTCGCCGCCGACGGAATCCCCGTCGCGGTGACGTGCCGGGTACTCAAGCTCGCCCGCCAGCCCTACTACCGCTGGCGGGCCCATCCCATCACCGACGCCGAACTCGTCGAGGCCTATCGCGCCAACGCCCTGTTCGACGCCCATAAGGACGATCCCGAGTTCGGGTACCGCTACCTGGTCGAAGAGGCCCGAGAGGCCGGCGAGTCGATGGCTGAGCGCACCGCCTGGCGGATCTGCTCGCAGAATCAGTTGTGGAGCGTGTTCGGTAAGAAGCGCGGTAAGAACGGCAAGGTCGGCCCGCCGGTGCACGACGATCTTGTCGAGCGCGACTTCACCGCTGACGCGCCAAATCAGTTGTGGCTGGCCGATATCACCGAGCACCACACCGGCGAAGGAAAGCTGTACCTGTGTGCGATCAAGGACGTATTCTCCAACCGCATCGTCGGGTACTCGATCGACTCCCGGATGAAGTCCCGGTTGGCCACCGCAGCGCTCAGTAGTGCGGTGGCACGCCGCGGTGATGTGGCCGGGTGCATTCTGCATTCTGATCGCGGATCTCAGTTCAGGTCAAGACGATTCGTCCACGCACTCGGCCGCTACGAGATGGTCGGATCGATGGGCCGGGTCGGTGCGGCCGGCGACAATGCGGCCATGGAGAGCTTTTTCGCTCTGCTCCAAAAGAACGTGCTCGATCGCCGCCGCTGGAGCACACGCGAAGAGTTGCGGATCGCCATCGTCACCTGGATCGAACGGACCTACCATCGCCGCCGACGCCAAGCCGGACTCGGGCGGTTGACCCCGATCGAATTCGAAGCCATCATGACCACACCGGCCAGTCAGGCCGCGTGACCGTAACTGTCACCTGATCGTGCAGCAGACCC
>JAWQNE010000065.1:0-1200 GCA_033741175.1 Mycolicibacterium sp. 120270
TTTATCCACACCCTGATGGGTGCTGAGGCCGACGCCCTGTGCGGCGCCAGCTACGGCGAGCGCAGCACCGAGCGCACCAATTCCCGCAACGGCTACCGGCACCGCCAATTCGACACCCGCGCAGGAACATTGAATCTCGCAATCCCGAAGCTGAGGCACGGATCCTATTTCCCGGACTGGCTGCTGGAACGCCGCAAACGCGCGGAGCGGGCTCTGACGACGGTGGTCGCGACCTGCTACCTGCTCGGGGTCTCCACGCGACGGATGGACAAGCTCGTCGAAACTCTCGGCATCACTTCGCTGTCGAAGTCGCAGGTGTCGGTGATGGCCAAGGAACTCGACACCGCCGTGGAAGCCTTCCGCACCCGCCCCCTGGACGCCGGCCCATACACCTTCGTGGCCGCCGACGCCCTGGTCCTCAAGGTCCGCGAGGGCGGGCGGGTGGTCAACGTGCACGCCCTGATCGCGGTCGGGGTCAACAAGGAGGGCTACCGCGAGATCCTCGGTATCGACGTCACGACCGCCGAGGACGGGGCCGGCTGGTTGACGTTCTGGCGGTCGCTGACCGCCCGAGGACTGTCCGGGGTCAAACTGGTCACCAGTGACGCCCACGCCGGCCTGGTCGCCGCGATCGGCGCCACCCTGCCCGGCGCGACGTGGCAGCGCTGCAGAACGCACTACACGACCAACCTGATGGCCATCACCCCGAAAGCCTCGTGGCCGTGGGTACGCACGCTGCTGCACTCGGTGTTCGACCAACCTGACGCGGAATCCGTTGCTGCACAATATGACCGGATCATCGACGCGCTCGCCGACAAACTGCCCAAGGTCGCTGATCACTTGGAGGCAGCCCGGCCAGACCTACTCGCATTCACCGCGTTCCCCAAACAGATCTGGCGCCAGATCTGGTCCAACAACCCGCAGGAACGGCTCAACAAGGAAATCCGCCGGCGCACCGACGTCGTGGGTATCTTCCCCGACCGCGACGCCCTCATCCGCCTCGTCGGCGCCGTCCTGGCCGAACAACACGACGAATGGGCCGAATCCCGGCGCTACCTCGGACTCGACGTCCTGAGCAAATCACGCACCGTCAACGACACCCCGACCGAACAGGAGGCCACCCCCGCGGCACTGACCGCCTGAACCATCACCTCGAAGAATCACACGACGACGTCGTACACCACGTCCCTGGACTTGACC
>JAWQNE010000066.1:0-929 GCA_033741175.1 Mycolicibacterium sp. 120270
TGGTGCGCCGGTATCAGGCTGGCTGGCCCAAGGCCCATATCGCGAAAGCGATGGGGGTTTCGCGTAAATGCGTCCACACCTGGATCAGTCGTTTTGAGACCGAGGGTGAAGACGGTCTTCACGACCGGTCCTCGCGGCCGCATACCAGTCCGACCCGTGTCCGGCCCAGCGTGGAGAACCAGATCGTGGCCTGGCGCAAACGCCACCGGTGCGGTCCTGACGAGATCGCCGCCAAGCTCGGGATCTGCCCGCGAACGGTGTCCCGTGTGCTCAACCGTCGACAGATGCCCCACCTACGCGAGCTGGACCCGATGACCGGTCAGGTGATCCGCGCCTCCAAGACCACCGCTGTCCGTTATGAGCGGTCGCGCCCCGGCGAGCTGGTTCACATGGACGTCAAGAAGCTGGGTCGCATCCCCGCCGGCGGTGGATGGCGCGCGCACGGACGAGGACGTGCACCGGACCGAGATCGCAAGAACGGCCATGGATTCGACTACATTCACTCGTTGGTCGATGACTACTCCCGGCTGGCCTACTCAGAAATCCTGCCCGACGAGAAAGGCGCTACCTGCGCCGGATTCCTACGACGAGCAGCGCATCATTTCCGCGCGCACGGGATCACCACCATCGAAGAGGTGATGACCGACAACGCCTGGGCCTACCGCTACTCGATACGTGACGTGTGCGCAGAGCTGGGCGCCCGCCAGCTATTCATCAAACCGCACTGCCCCTGGCAGAACGGCAAGGTCGAACGGCTCAACCGCACCCTGCAGACCGAATGGGCCTACAAACGAGTCTTCACCTCTAACGCTCAACGTGCCCAAGCACTTGCACCCTGGCTGCACTACTACAACACTCAACGACGCCACAGCGCACTCGGCGGCCTCCCACCGATCAGCCGACTGACACCAACGTCATGACTCGGTACA
>JAWQNE010000067.1:0-755 GCA_033741175.1 Mycolicibacterium sp. 120270
CCGCAGCACTCACACCCGTCGGAGGTGTGCCGGGGGTTGACCTCGATCCAGGTGCGCCCAGCGTCTTCCGCTTTGGCGTGCAGTATCGAGACGAACTGGCCCCAGCCAGCGTCACTGATTGATCGGTTGAGCCCGGACTTCGCCCGGGCACCGTTGGGGAGGAACTGCCCAGGATTGTTCGGATCAGGTTTGGGCGTCGCCCGGCGCAGCATGTTCGAGATCTTGAGGTCCTCCACCGCCAGCAGGTCGTAGCGGGCGACGAGTTCGCGGGCCTGTTTGTGGTGAAAGTCTTTACGCCGGTTGGCGATCGTACGGTGCCGCGCCGCCACCGTTTCTCGGCGCGCGACCCGGTTATTGGAGCCCCGTTTTGTGCGCTGCAATCGTTGCTGAGCCGCCTCCAGTCGGGCGGCCTCCTGACGTGCCCACCGCGGATTGGCGACCTCGGTGCCGTCAGAGAGCGTCGCGTAGGTCACCACCCCGACGTCGATCCCGACCTGCGCGCCGGTGGCCGGTAACGGATTGGTCGGTACCTCGTCACACGAGAGCACCAGCATCCAGCGCCGGCCTTGGCGTTTGATTTGGATCGTTTTCACTCTGCCCTGCACCTGGCGGTGCAGATGCACCTTCACCTGACCGACACCTTGCAGGTACACCCGCTTGGTCTCGGGTAGCCAGCGTGCCCCGTCGCCGTCTTTGGGCCACTCCACGCTGTCGAAGCGGGTCTTACCCTTAAACCGCGGATAGCCGGGCTTGTC
>JAWQNE010000068.1:0-573 GCA_033741175.1 Mycolicibacterium sp. 120270
CTTGGATCTGGGTTTTCTCGTCCACACACAGCACCAACGCCCGTTCAGGCGGATTCAGATACAGCCCCACGACGTCGCGGACCTTGGCCACAAACAGCGGATCTTTCGACAGTTTCCAGGAATCCTGTTTGTGCGGCGCCAATCCAAACGCTCGCCATACCCGCGACACCATCGACTGACTCAATCCCAGATGAGCGGCCATCGACCGCGTTGACCAATGGGTGGCATCGGGTGGAGTGCTCTCCAGCGTGGTTGCGATCAACTCCTCGATCCGCTCATCGCCCACCACCCTGGGCCGGCCCGGCCGCGGCTCGTCGACCAACCCGTCCAGACGCAGTCGGGCGAACCGATTGCGCCACCGCCGCACGGTCGTGATCGACAATTGCAGCCGGCCTGCCAGCTCGGTGTTCGACCCACCATCAGCTGCCGCCAACACGATTCGCGCCCGCATCGCCAACCCGGCAGCACTGCTGCGGCGCCTGGCCCACCCCTCCAACTCGGCCCGCTCATCAGCGGTCAACACAATCTCGGCAGCGTGAGGCGTCGGCACAACCCAGTTTAACAACTAGATCA
>JAWQNE010000069.1:0-573 GCA_033741175.1 Mycolicibacterium sp. 120270
CGGGATCCGCACCGCCCTGCCGGACGCGCGGATCGCAGTCGACAAGTGGCATCTCGTCGCCCTCGCCAACCTCATGGTCACCCAGGTCCGTCAACGGATCACCCGGCAACTGCACGGCCGCCGCGGCACCGCCACCGACAAAGTCTGGGCCAGCCGGCAACTGCTGCTCATCGGCTACGAGCACCTCACCGTGAAGCAAAAGGCCCGGTTCAACGCCGCCCTCGCCGCCGAGGATCCGACCAACGAGATCGCCGCCGCGCATGCCGTCAAGGAACGCCTGCGCCTGCTGCTGGCCGAACACCAGCCGCACCAGATCCGGCGCAGGCTGTACGACTTCTACGACGCCGCCGCCCGCGCCGACATGGAGGAAACCAGCCGCCTGGCGACCACGATCGACACCTGGTGGCCAGCGGTGCTCGTCGCGCTCACCGAGGACGTGACCAACGCCCGCACCGAGGGCTTCAACCGGATCATCAAGCAAACCAAGCGTGTCGGATGCGGCTTCACCAACATGGACAACTACCGAAGGCGCATCATGGTCCACATCGCCCTCACCCGAGGGCAGAGACCAGC
>JAWQNE010000070.1:0-475 GCA_033741175.1 Mycolicibacterium sp. 120270
GCCTCCATCCCCAAAACCTCCGGACCAAACTCCAACCACTCCTTCGCATCCGGAGACTCCACACCCACATAACCCAACGCCTTCACCAACATGTGTAAAACCTTTCTAAGGCGACCGAACGTCATTGCGCATCGCGCCGGTGGCGAGTTCCAGCCCTCCCGACGGCTGGTTCAGACCCCGCACGCCCAAGCCGCCGTCACTGTTGATGACCACGCCCGTCACCGCTCGCGAGTTTTCCGCAGACGCGAGTAGCAAGTACAGGCCGGCATGATCGGCAGGCTGCTGGGCGTACTGCAGAGGGTTCGTGACACTCATCATGTCGGCGATGCCGGGCACCGATGACAACACGTTTCCGCCCTGGCCGAGGTCTTCGATACCACGTAGGCCCGTTATCGTGCCGCCTGGAGCCACGCCATTCACCCGGATCTTCGGCGCCAACTCGTACGCCAGTTCACGCACGACGCCAACGACTGCG
>JAWQNE010000071.1:0-459 GCA_033741175.1 Mycolicibacterium sp. 120270
GATCCAAGCGCTCAACCGGACCCAACCGGTGTTCCCGATGCTGCCCGGCAGCCCGGCGCGGGCCAGCCATGACTACGTCCGCCACGGCACCTCGAGCCTCTATGCCGCCCTGGACCTCACGACCGGCAAAGTCATCGGTGCCCTGCATTCGCGCCATCGCGCCACCGAGTTCCTGGCATTCCTGAAAAAGATCGACGCCGAGGTACCCGAGGACCTCGACGTGCATCTGGTCCTCGACAACGCCTCGACTCACAAGACACCTGCGGTGAAGCGTTGGCTGACAAACCATTCCAGGTTCGTCCTGCACTTCACCCCGACCAGTTCGTCATGGCTCAATCTGGTCGAACGCTGGTTCGCCGAACTGACCACCAAGAAACTGCGCCGAGGCACCCATACCTCAGTACGGCAACTCAACGCCGATATCCGCGCCTGGATCGACACCTGGAACGACAACCCCAA
>JAWQNE010000072.1:0-413 GCA_033741175.1 Mycolicibacterium sp. 120270
TCGGCTTCGCCGAGCCACGGGCGCCCGCCCAAGGGCGGGCAAAGGCTACCGGGCGCGCAAGCGCGCCCTATGCGAGTTACCGAGTTATGTTGTATTTCAACAATTTTCGCTGTTTCTTTGTTTTGGGTCGGGCTTTGCCCTCCCCGCTTCGCTGCAGCTGTGCTCGAATCTTGCGTTATACCAACCGTTTTCGGTGTGACGCGTCCCGGCTTCGCCGTCCGCTTTCTATCCATGTATCCGATTGTACTACACTAGTTTTCACGGTCAATCATGCTCACAGCTAACTTTTACAGCTCGGCTCCGCCGAGCCTCATCCTCAGCAAAACGACGCCGAGAGTTTGCTATCTATTCATAACAGCCGTTGCGCTTGAGACACACAGAAATACAGAAACCCACATACAAAGATGCACAGA
>JAWQNE010000073.1:0-311 GCA_033741175.1 Mycolicibacterium sp. 120270
AGTCCTGACCGCCGTCGACCCACTACCCGAGGACCTCCGCGAAGCCATCGCCAAGATCAACGAGGGCCATGCACACTAAATTGTCCTAAGTCGGGTTACAGATCTCCATACCGCTAGCTGATCATGTGACCGTCGCAGACGAACAGCGATCAGCGGCACTGCGTATGTGTGTATTCGCTAAACGACGTGCCCAGCTGGGTTGAGCAAGTTTGCACGACGCTGATCGAGATCATGCGAGATCGCGTCCGCTATCTGTCTCAGCGAACGGAATAGCCAACGATCCGCTTCGCTGTCTTCCATATAGTCGGCCC
>JAWQNE010000074.1:0-273 GCA_033741175.1 Mycolicibacterium sp. 120270
GACGCCGATCACCGGTTGGCTGTGCATCACGGGGAGCGCAACCGGATGTTGTATGCGGGGTGGGATGTGGGCAGCGAGGAGGCGGTTGAGGCTGCTGGGGAGTTGTTGCATCGGCAGGGTATTGGGTTTGAGGTGGGAACCGAGGAGGACTGCGCGGCCCGCGGTGTGTTGGGGTTTGTGACGCTGTCGGATCCTTCGGGGTTGCGTCATGAGTTGTTTTACGGTCAGAAGGTGGTGCCGGGTTCCTTCCGGCCCGGTCGTGCGATATCGGGG
>JAWQNE010000075.1:0-266 GCA_033741175.1 Mycolicibacterium sp. 120270
TATTTGACCTGTGATGCCACCTGCGAGGTGTGGTTCGAACGCGACGGCCAACCCATCGGCGCCGGGCGCACGACGCGGTTGATCAACCGTCGGCTACGCCGGGCGCTGGAGCACCGTCATCCCACGTGTGCGGTGCCCGGCTGCGGGGCCACCCGCGGCCTGCACGCCCATCACATCCGGCACTGGGAAGACGGCGGGGCAACCGAACTGGACAACCTGGTGCTGGTCTGCCCGTATCACCACCGGATGCACCACCGCGGCGAGAT
>JAWQNE010000076.1:0-254 GCA_033741175.1 Mycolicibacterium sp. 120270
CTGATGGGCGCCAAATCCTGGAACGAGGTGCTGCGCATCCGCTGGCGGCTCTCGTCGGCCGAGGCGTCGCGGCGGCTGCACGAGGCCGCCGACCTGGGACCGCGCACCAGCCTGCTCGGGGAGGCGTTGGCGCCGGTGCTGCCCGCGGTGGCGGCCGCGCAGGCCGCCGGGCTGATCACCGGCGAACACGTCAAAACCCTGCGCGAGGCGATGCGACGCCTGCCCGCCTGGGTGGATGCCACCACCGCCGCGCA
>JAWQNE010000077.1:0-209 GCA_033741175.1 Mycolicibacterium sp. 120270
CAGCCGCATGAACGCATCCAGGGTTTTCGGCATGGGTGGGCGCTGCCCGCGGCGCACCGCGGCGCTGTTGTCACCGCTCTCGTCGGTGGCCTCGTCGATGTTCTGGTCGCGTTTCCACTCCGCGATCAACGCATCCCGATGCGAATTCAGCGCCGCCTCGAACATGGCGGCGTCGTGACCGGCCAGCTTGATCCGCCAGCAGGTGAACT